>NZ_CP010406.1:0-1465000 GCF_000815145.1 Bacillus sp. Pc3
CAATTTATCAATCTCAGAAAAGCGTTTCAGGGAATGGCTGACTTAGACGACAGTGAGTTTTCAGGCAAAGGCGCAGACAACATCAAAGCATTCTTTCAAGATCACGCCGGTGTCACAGACAGCTGGCTTGATCTAATCGATATGAAGATTGCGTTTCTTAACAGTATTTCAGGAAAAGTAGTTGATGCCGGATTGGGCGATTCGTTTGTGGAAGAGTCCTTTTTAGAACACGAGCTGATCCATGCGAAGAATCAATCACAAGCCATCATGCAGGAGCAGCGCAATGAAATGAAAGGTCTCCTTGATGAAATCAGCGATATCATTCATCTAGAAGTTTTCTCGACAGAAGATGTCGATCAAAAGCTGAATTCAGCAGATAAAAAACGGGATGAGACCATACATAAGCTCGGAAAGCTTGATCACGATCTAACGAAAGAATACGCAGAAACAGAAGCGAACGAACATTTCATTCAGGCCGATTTTCAACAGCTCCAAAACGCTACGGGAAAAGGGAAAAACGCCACTCCGCTTCACTATAACGCCAAGGCATACAGGGAAAGTGACATACATAAGAAAAAAGGCGAGATTGCAAGACATTCAGACACATATTTAACGTTTAAGAAGGAAGAAGCAAAAGAGCGGGAAATCAAGGATCTGAAGAAAAAGCTCGCTGACGGTGTGACCGATCCGGATGAATATTTGGAAATTGCGAAGAAGATCGGCTATGAAAACCTTGAACCTTCCCAGCAGCAATATGTCATTCAGCTTGAACAAGCAAAACAGCTGGAAGAAGCCGGAGAAGTGACTTGGGATATATTAAAAGGCGCCGGCGTTGGTTTATATGATGTCGGGAAAGACACGGTAACCGGTTTATGGGACTTCATAACCGATCCGGGGGAAACCTTGTCAGCACTGGAGAATGCAGTACTTCATCCTGTTAAAACATATGATGCTGTTTCAGCAGCAATCGAGGAATCGTATCAAAAGGATATGGTAAATGGAGATGCTTACTCCAGATCAAGATGGGTGACATATGCAATTGGTTCAGCAGCTGTGGCTGTCGTCGGAACGAAAGGCGCAGGAGCCGTTAACAAAGCTGATGCGGCGGGGAAGGTCATAAACAAGGCAGGACAGGCAGGGAAGAAAATTAAAGACGTTAAACTTCCAGAACTGCTTCCTTATAACTCTAAATATGATCTTGCTCTGTCGGGTGACGTACCATACAATGTGGTTGACAGCCAAAACCTTAAAAATGAACTTTTGACCAATGCAAAGAAAATCCCGGATGGAACGAGAAAGCCGTTTACTGGTCAAGAAATAAACCTTCCTTGGTTAAATAAAGAAAAGTATGGTGCTGTTGAAATAGACGGCAAAGTAAAAGTTAAAGGACAAATTAGAGATGTAAGCCGTAGAGTCTATACCTTAAAGGACATTGATATTAATCAAAAAACTCCAAAAGGAAAAACCAACCTGGAATTAATGAAAGATGGTAAGTCTCCTTATGCTAAAGACGGAACACAGATTAACTTACATCACCTCATACAAGAAGAAAGTGGACCGTTGCTTGAGATACCTAATAGTTTACATACAAAGTATAGCGACGTAATACATGGCCTTAAAGGTAATGGAGAAAGCTTCCGGAATGATGTTTACCTGGAGAAACAGTACAATAACTTTAAGACAAGGTATTGGAAGTGGAGAGCAAAACAATATGAGAAAGAATAAGGGGTTATAAACCATGGATTTTTATTTGAAAGTAAAAGAATTCATAGCTGATAATGCAAAAGAAAAGGATTTTACAGGTGGGATTGGAGAAGATAAAATTTTAAAAATTGAGCAAGATCTTCAAGTCACGCTGCCGGATAGCTACAAATGGTTTCTTAGAAACTATGGTTCTGGCGGGGTTTATGGAATCGATTTATTAGGCTATGATTTTGGCGGTGCTTCAGTTGTAGAAACAACCAGGGAATATCATGAATATAGGGGATTGCCAAGTGGCTTAGTAGTCATAGAACATGTTGATTTTTTTGGGTATTGTTTAGATACCAATAAAATCAACAGTGAAGGAGAATGTCCAGTTGTTATTTGGAGTGAATTCGGTGGCTATAAAGAACTTAATTCTGCCCATTTTATAAAGTTCTTTTATGAAAGACTTCATGAGATGAAAGAAAACTGGGAAGAAGATGAAGACTGGGACGATTAATAAAAGAAAGCTCTCTTTTAGAGAGCTTTTTTCAGATTTTCAATTTTTAACAGGCTTTATAATGAGCAAACAGGCATTACTCAAAATACTCGCCGCGCCTATCCAAAGCAGCCATTGTGTTGCGGTCAGCCATGAGGCAGTTAGGATAAAGAGTCCAATGGCAATTGATATATAATTGCCGGCTCGGTCCAGTTTGCGTTTGCGATGAATTTTATATTTGGCATGAGAAATAAATTGATCAATTTTATCTTTCAGCTCATAGCATTTTTCCTTCATCTTATCCTCTGTTTCTTTTACTTTTCGATAAAGCATATTATTCATCGTCTGCACTCCCATATCGCCGTTTTGAAAATTCAGCCATGATTTTTTCTTCATAGTCATCTGAGATGAATTGTGCCTGATCTTCAACTTTCAAATGTGCTTTTTCTTCAAAACCATCCTGTTCTTCACCATCAAAACGATAAAGTTTTTGCAATAGCCTCCAGAATGTTTCAATTTCATCAGTTGTGAAGTCATGAAACATATCCGCTAAAAAATAGGTGGATTTTTCTGAACAGGAAATTAACGCTTTTTTTCCTTCAGCGGTAATCTCAATATTGATTGCACGTTTATCCAGTTTGCTTGGCACAGTGTGAACATATCCTTTTTTCGCGAGGCTTGAAATTAATTTGTTAGCGGTTTGTTTTGTTGTGCCCAGCTTTTTAGCGATATTCATAAGTGTGGTATCTTCCGTCGGTAAATGGGCAATAGCAATAAGAGTCATGTGCTGTCGGGAAGTCAACATTTCTAAGTATTCGTCCCCCCGAGCCTGCACTTTATTGACAACCGAAAATAATGATGCGTAACTTTGTTGCATAACATGCAGTTCCTTCATTAATAAATTAATATCCATAAGGTATCTCCTATCTTAATTGTCACCATGTTGACAATTATAATATACAACGAAATGAGGAACATGTCAACATGGTGACTAATTGGAGGGGTTACGGCTGTTTTCAAAAATGTCACAGGCAGTCGGAGTGTTTACAAAAGGGGAAATAAGTATAATAAATGCGAAAAGGGCATTAATCCAAAGTGAGAAGGTGTTTGACATGCAGAAAGTGAACTGGTCAGAACAGTATGAATGGTTCAATAAACAAGATGAAAAAGACGGGCGTTTAATGGCGCTCCTTCGTCATGAGCTTACATATGAGGAAGTCATACGGTTATATAAGAAAGGGTTTTATTTGAAATCTAAAGAAGGGGATGTTTCGTTACGTAAGAACGATATCTGTCGTATGTTTGGGGTTGAAGAGAGGCAGGGCGGCGAATCTTAATAAACGGGAAGAGAAAAACTCTTCCCGCTTTTCATGGCAGCTGTTATTCTTTTTCCAGCATGGAAGTCAGCCATTCTCTTAATGCAGTTTTCTGTACATACCGCTTTCCGTTTCTCGTGATATGCGGAATGTCGGAGGTGTCGGGCACGATTTGTTTCGCTTCTTCCTTGGTAACTCCGAAATAATACCAATATAGAAGTGTAAATCTTTTTCTTTAATGAGAATGTGGTCAGTGTGTTCATGAGGATCAGGTGATTTAAAGTTTTTCAATCCGTCTCCGATGAAATATCCGGCTAAAGTGATTCCGATGCCGGTATGATATCCATACAGCAAACCTCCAATAAACGTTATCACTTTTTATACGGTGAAGCCGGCTGAAAGGATTCAGCCTTCATCAAAACCGCCCGGCGTTTATTGCGGACGGTTTTGATTGCTGAGCTTTTCCACCTGCACCTTTCCGGAGAAGAAAACAGCGCCTCCGCCCATATCCGCCAGCCGATCGGGCGTGAGCGAATTGACGAGCTGTTTTTTATCATCCATATCGGCCCAAAGACCTTGGCTGACTGCAACGCCGGGAAGCACCTGTTCGCCGACCGAAACTGTCAATTCACACTCTCCGCGGTGATTCCAAACTCTAACGGTTTCCCCGTCTTCTATGTTCCGGCGTACAGCATCTTCTGTATGAATAAAAAGCTTTGGCGCTTTTTCCAGTTTTACGTGTTTTTCATTATTCGAAAATGTCGAATTTAAAAAATTATGATTCGGTCCCGGGACAAATAAAAGCGGAAAATCGCCATCGCTCTCAAGAGGGATGGGCGTCGGCAACGCCGGATAACCGTCCTGTTTCATCTTTTCAGAATATAATTCAATTTTTCCGCTCGGTGTTTTGAGCTTGCCCGGAAAAAGCGGTTTTTTCCGTTTGGCTCTCATGAAGGAATGGCGTGAGAGCGATTCGTAATCAATATCCTCGATATACGGATTGTCGGGAAAGTCCAGCGCCTGTCTGATTAATTCTTCATCGGTATCCTGAAGCTCCTGCTCGGTAAATCCCATTGCTCCGGCAAGCAAACGGAACACTTCCGTATTCGATTTGCTGTCCCCGTAGGGTTCGATCACCGGTTTTTGCAGCTGAATAAAATGATGCCAGTAAGACGTGTAAAAATCCGTGTTTTCCAAAGCGGATGCAGCAGGGAGCACGATATCCGCGTATTTGGCGGTTTCCGTTAAAAACAGATCGTGAACGACTGTAAATAAATCCTCCCGCAGCAGGCCTTTTCTGACTTTATTCGCTTCCGGCGCAACCACTGCGGGATTCGTACCGTAAATAAACAGGGAGCGCACGGGCGGTTTTGTTTCTAAAAGAATGCTTCCGAGCCTGTTCATATTAAATGATCGTGGTTTCCTGCCGTAAAGCAGATCAGGCCGCTGGAGCGCTTGTCTGTTATAGTTTAATACCGCGCTGTTGTGCTTGATTGCGCCTCCTCCGGTGTTGAGCCACTGTCCTGTAACAGCCGGAAGGCAGGCAACGGTGCGGACGATCATTCCGCCATTGTCATGGTGCTGAATGCCGTTTCCGATCCTGATAAGGGAAGGGGAGGTGTCCCCGTACATTCTCGCAAGGCGTCTGATATCGTCGGCTTTAACGCCTGTAATAGCAGAAACCGTTTCCGGATCATAGTGTGTGACATGCGCTTTTAATTCTTCACTGCCTTCGGTGTATTCCGTGAGAAATGCTTCATCGTGAAGGTTTTCGTCGAATAAGACATGCATGATACCGAGGGCGAGTGCGGCATCTGTGCCGGGGCGAATGGGAATAAACCAATCGGCAAGCCGGCCGGTTTGGTTCTTATGTACATCGATAACGACAATTTTAGCCCCTTTTTTCCGGGCTTTTTGGGCAATCATGACTTGGTGCATATTCGTGCTGACGGCATTGATCCCCCAAAAAATAAAGAGCTTTGCATGTATGGTCTCCTCCGGATCAGTACCCGCTCCTTCTCCCATTGTATAGTTATAGCCTTCAGATCCGGCTTTGCTGCAAATCGTCCGTTCGAGATGACTCGCTCCGAGACGATGGAAAAAACGGCGGTCCATTCCCTCTGCCGCCAGTTTTCCCATATTGCCGTAAAAGCTGTACGGAAGAATGCTTTCCGCTCCTTCTTCGGCAATAAGCTCTTTCCAGCGCGCACTGATCGTATTGATCGCTTCCTCCCAGGAAATAGGCGCAAATGCGGCTTCACCTTTTTTACCGATCCGTTTTAACGGAACGGTTACGCGCTTTTCATCATAAATACGCTCAGCCATGTGTCTGACTTTGTTGCAAATATTCCCTGATGTGACCGGGTGATCGGGGTCTCCCTGAATGTTAACGATTTTTCCGTCTTTTTTTGTCACAAGCAAGCCGCATTGATCGGGACAGTCTAGTGAGCATACCGACTTAAAGACCCCGTTCGGCTGTTTTGCAGCAGAATTCATAGCCCATTTCTCCTCTTTGTTTATATTGTAAGCATTATAACATTTCAAAATCGAACGTCAATTCAGAAAAAAAGTGTTGACATCACGGAAAGACTTTTCTATGATGAGTTTATTCTTTTAAACAGCCTGACAATTTCATCATTTTATTTTCTATCCAGAGAGGTGGAGGGACTGGCCCTACGAAACCTCGGCAACATTTATTGTGCCAATTCCAGCAAGCGTATGCTTGAAAGATAGGAAAGAATGATCTATACATATTTGTGCGCTTCAAGTGCATAAAGACGGTATATGAATCTCTTTCCTTCTTTGGGGAAAGAGATTTTTTTATGAAAAAATTTATGTGAAAAGGATGTTTTGCACCATGACGGTTTTAATTACCGCGCCATATCACGACGAGGGGCTGAAGGAGCTGACTGAGCTGTTCGGCCGGACTGTGCACCGGCCGTGGAAGAAGCACGGCCGGGCCTATCGGGAAGATGAATTGATCCGAATGATTCAAGAGACAAACGCGTCGGGGCTTATCACTGAACTTGATGAGGTGTCTGAGCGTGTTATTGACATATTGCCTGATTCCGCTTTTATCGGTGTCTGCAGAGGAATGCCGTCTAATGTGAATATTGCGGCGGCGACTAAAAGAAAAATCCCCGTTTTCTTTACACCGGCCCGCAATGCCCAGGCTGTTGCTGAAATGTTTATCGGAAATGTGATTTCATTTTTGCGTCATACGTATTCTTCCCATCAATGGCTGAAGGACGGGAAGTGGAATGGTGATTATTTGCAGGCTTACGTCAAATTCAGAGGAAATGAGCTGACGGGGAAAACAGTCGGCCTTATCGGTTTCGGAGCTGTCGGACAGAGAATCGCCCGGCTATTGGCCGCTTTTGACTGCAAGGTGCTTTACTATGATCCATTTGTCCGTCATGAAAACCGGGAGTATGAAAAAACGACGATTGAACGGGTATTTTCTGAAAGTGATATTGTTTCCGTTCACTTGCCGCGTACAGAAGAAACCATCGGCCTTATCGGCGCCCGGCACTTTCAATTGATGAAACAGGAAGCTGTTTTTGTCAATACGTCAAGAGCGGCGGTTACAGACAGGGAAGAGCTGCTGCGGGTGCTGAAAGAACGGCGGATTAAGGGAGCGATCCTTGACGTGTTTTATCACGAACCGCCTGAATCTTCTGATTATGAATTGATCTCTTTGCCGAATGTGTTAGCGACTCCCCATTTAGCGGGCGCAACATTTGAAGTGGAAGATCATCATGTGAAGATTTTAAATGAAGCGCTTTTCAAATGGAAACAAGATCAAACCTGCTCAATACGTGAACTTTATAACAAAAGAGAACTTGAAACGGAAGGAGGAGGCTGTAATGGCTGAACAAAAAGGCTACCTTGTATTTGACATCGGGACGGGGAATGCGCGAGTCGCGGTCGTGACTGCCGGCGGCGAAGTGACCGCGCTTGAAAGGGAAGACATTGAATATGTGACGGATCCGCTTTATCCGGACGGACGATATTTCTCACCGGAAGGGTTATGGAAGCAAATCAGCGCTATGGCAAGGAAGGTTATTGCCAAAAGCCCACATATTACATTAATCGGAATCACCTCTACAAGCCAGAGGCAGGGAATTGTTCTGATCAATAAAGGTAAAAAGGCATTTCTCGGTTTGCCCAACATTGATAACAGAGGCCGTGAATGGGAAGACGGGATTGAGACAAAAGAAGAAGTGCATCAGCAAACCGGACGTCTTCCGAGCGCTTTATTTTCCGCCATGAAACTTGTCGGATTAAAAGCCAGACACCCGTCTTTATGGAAAGAAGTGAAGTACATCACAAGCATCAGTGACTGGGTGACATTTGAGCTGAGCGGTATTTTAAGCTATGAACCGTCACAGGCTGCTGAAACACTGCTGTTTGACGTAAGGAAAAAGGCGTGGTCAGAGAAATTATGCAACATCTTCGGTGTGCCTTCTGCCATTCTTCCTTCACTCGTCCGATCTGGGACGGTTGTCGGAGTGTTAACGTTCAAGAAAGCGTCGGTTCTCGGTCTTTCTGAAAGAGTGCCTGTGATTGCAGGCGGGGGAGACACACAGCTTGCCATCAAAAGTGCAGATGCAAAGCCGGGAGATATCGTCATCGTATCCGGTACGACGACGCCGATTACAAAGATAACAGCGGAGGCCGGAACCGAAAGTTTAGAGAATGCATGGCTGAATTGCCATACAGAAGAAGGTCAATGGCTTCTTGAAACAAATCCGGGTGTAACAGGACTCAATTATCAAAAATTAAAATCCATTTTTTATCCGAATGAATCCTACGGCGTTATGGAACGGGAAATCGCAAGTCTGCCGAAACATGATCATGCTTGTATTTCTGCGTTAGGCTCCTATTTATCGCCTGAGAAAAACGCACTGGCAAAAGGCGGATTTATTTTTGACGCTCCGCTGTCCCAAAACTTAAGCAGAGGCCATTTTGTCAAAGCCGCACTGCTGGAAATCGCTTTTTCAATCAAATGGAACTATGAGGCGTTAACAGAGGTGGCTTCCTTTTCACAAGATGATGTGAAGGTGTGCGGCGGCGGTTTCCAAAGTGATGCTTTGACGCAGTTTCTTGCTAACCTTCTCCAAAAGAAAATCTATAAGAGAGAGGGGTTCAGCCAGGCATCCGCAATGGGAGCGGCGATGATTTGCAACGAAGCTCTCGGTGTGAAAGCAAAGCTTTCGAGCCGCACAAAGGTAATTGAGCCGGAAGCGGATCAGACGGATCTCTTCCTATATGAAGAATGGAAACATACGCAAAAATTATTTACTCATTTTCAGCCGGCGGTGAAAGCCTGACTTGGGGATGAGATGACAACATGAAAGATTGCTGAGGAGGAACAAAAATGCTTAATAAAATAGGAATTCCGAAACAGCTCGCATGGGGATTTTTGGGAGTCGTGCTGTTTATGATGGGGGACGGCCTTGAACAAGGCTGGCTCAGCCCGTTTTTAGTTGAAAACGGCTTGACGGTACAGCAATCAGCATCCCTGTTTACAGTTTACGGTATTTCTCTCGCTGTGGCGTCTTGGTTTTCAGGGGTCTGCCTCGAAGCCTTCGGCGCAAAGCGGACGATGTTTATGGGGCTGTTGTTTTATGTTATCGGAACAGCCGCGTTTATCGCATACGGATTTGAAAATCTTAATTTGCCGGTGATGTATGTCACGTATTTTATTAAAGGGCTGGGTTATCCGCTGTTTGCCTATTCTTTTTTGACATGGGTGATTTACCGGTCGCCGAAAAACAGGCTCAGTACGGCGGTCGGCTGGTTCTGGATTGCATATTGCTGCGGGATGTTTGTATTCGGTGCCTGGTATTCAAGCTGGGCCATCAAATCCTTCGGCTATTTGAATACACTGTGGAGTTCAATTTTCTGGGTATGCCTCGGCGCGTTTTTTGCTTTGATTTTAAATAGGGACCGCTTTGAAAAGAAAAAGGCAGATAAGCGGGAAAAGGCGCAGGAATTAATGAAGGGAATCACCATCCTTGCTGAAAATCCGCGCGTGCTCTCTGGGGGGATCATTCGGATCATTAACAGCATTGGTACATACGGATTTCCGGTATTTCTTCCGATGCATATGGCGCAGCACGGCATTTCTACAAATGTATGGCTTCAAATTTGGGGAACGATCTTTCTCGGAAATATCGTCTTTAACTTAATATTCGGCGCAGTCGGCGATGCATTCGGCTGGAAAAAGACTGTCATGTGGTTCGGGGGAGTGGGCTGCGGCATTTTTACTCTTTTATTATATTATGCTCCTGTTGTATCACATGGGAACTTGCTTTTCGTCAGCATTGTCGGTTTTATATGGGGAGGGCTCCTCGCCGGGTTCGTTCCGATCGGGGCTATCGTGCCGACGGCGGCCGGCAGCGATAAAGGTGCTGCCATGTCTGTGTTAAATCTGGCTGCGGGCCTGTCGGCATTTGTCGGCCCCGCGCTTGCCTGGGCGTTCATCGGGCTTGTCGGCGCACAAGGCGTTGTATGGATTTTCGCAGCGCTCTATTTCGTAAGTGCAATCTTGACAAATCAAATCAAAATACCTGAAGAGAAAACGGCAAAACACAATAAAGCATTGCCTGAATACGCTTCTTAACAGCACCGCCCCGAAAATTCGGGGCGTTTTTTTACAGCTGCTGAAGAAACCCGGCAAAGCGTTGAATTTGTTCACGTAACGATTGTTTGTTTTCGTGAAATTGTTTGAAACGATGTCCGTTTGCTCCGGACGGATGCGGGAAGCCTTCCAGAATGACCGCATGACCCATTCTGCCGTTCTTCTTCAGCATGCGGCAGGCTGATTCTGCTGCTTTGCCGAGAGGGATAAGCAGAATGTCCTTTTTCATCATTTCTATTTCATCCGGAAAACATGTCAGCGCGTAACGGCTGAGAAGAGCTGACCTGCTGATTGCCGGCCGATGTCCCGTATAGTTTTTCTGTTTATAAAAAACAGGGTGTTTGATAACGGACGTCGTATGAAGAAGCCCCCGTTTTGAATCAAATAACCGGGATGAATCCTCAACGTGAAGCGCGGCCGGCAGACCGCATTCATTAAGCATTTCGATGAGGTTCTGTCTCATTGAACCGGAAAGTCCGGCCGCTTTTTTTGTTTCATAGGCTATCATTTCAAGTGTTTCGCCATCTTTTAAAAGCTGTGCCGCTTTTTTGTAAGCCAGCTGCATTTGAAAAAAACCGGGTGTGATTCCGGAAATGGCAACGACTGCATGAGGGTTAATATATTCATTATGAGGCGAATAATACAAATCCAGATCTCCGTCCTTGGCTAAATGGAAAGCCGGAGTCAGTAAATCCGATTTTGTAAACCCTCCCGAAGATGATAGTGCTTTAAGATGCTGCAAAAAATGCGCAAGCCGCTCACGATCGCAAATCATGTTATGCCTCCTTGAATCCGCCGGTTTCTCTTAGTGTCATCAAAAACGTCGGATGACATGCAGGCTCATACATCACTTTTACCGGCGTTCCAGAGCATCTTCAGGACGTGAGGCGTTCCTTTAACTTCGGCCGCCGTCGTTTGCACGGCTGTTTTTTTAGTGAGAAAATCTTCTTTCAGCTCTTTCTGCTTTTGCGATAACAGATCGGTTTCTGTTTTGATTTCATCAACGGCCGTCTGCATGGACGCTGTCGCGGCGTTAATCTTCTTTATATCAGGCGCTGTGTTTCTTTTAAAACGCACGGCGGATACGGCTGCATAAATGAATGCGGCAGCCGCAACGGCAGCACTGATATACAAAATGATGATCATCTGCTTTTCACTCCTTTTTTTCAGTTGATACCCTTTACGGATCGTGTTGAATCATTTTATTTGCTAATTGTTTTTTTTCTGCTTATAATGTGAAATCGTACATAAGGACATTCAGAAAGGGTGAAAGACGTGGAAAGCATACAGAACAAAACGGCTCTTATCACGGGTGCGGGCAGAGGAATCGGCCGCGCCGCCGCTATCGCTTTAGCCAAAGAAGGAGTCAATATCGGTTTAATCGGCCGCACAGAAGCAAATGTCGAAAAGGTTGCGGAAGAAGTGAAAGCCCTTGGTGTAAAGGCATCATTCGCTGCTGCCGATGTAAAAAACCAAAAAGAGGTAGAGCAAGCCGTCTCCTCTATTAAAGAAGAACTCGGTGAGATTGACATCTTGATTAACAATGCCGGAATCAGCAAATTCGGCGGATTTTTGGATCTTACGCCTGAAGAGTGGGAAGACATCATTCAAGTGAATGTAATGGGTGTATACCACGTGACACGCGCCGTTCTACCTGAAATGATTGAGAGAAAATCAGGAGATATCATTAATATTTCTTCTACGGCGGGCCAAAGAGGCGCCGCGGCGACAAGTGCGTACAGCGCTTCTAAATTTGCCGTTCTCGGTCTTACTGAATCTCTCATGCAGGAAGTCAGAAAACACAATATCCGTGTCAGCGCAATGACTCCGAGCACGGTTGCCAGCGACATGTCTATTGAATTAAATCTGACAGACGGCAATCCGGAAAAAGTCATGCAGCCTGAGGATCTTGCAGAATATATGGTTGCTCAATTGAAATTACATCCGCGCATTTTCATCAAAACTGCCGGTTTGTGGTCAACTAATCCTTAAACAAAAGGGGACCTGTCTTCGTGACGGGTCTTTTTTTGTTTCCGCAACCCGAATAAATGGGCATAAAGATCCGTTTTTGCAGAAAAAAGAGTGAAAAAGAAACCGATATCAGCTATAATTAAACTAAATAAACTATGTACCAAATGTTCATTAAAATCGTTTTTCCCCGCCTCTAAAAAACAAATCAATACAAACCAAACTGTCCGAACAATAAAAGGGAAAACGGGATAGAAAGAGAATATTCAGTACATGGAATAATTTGTTAGAAGGAAGGGTGTGCACATATTGAAAGAAGAAAAAAGAAGTTCAACCGGTTTTTTAGTGAAACAAAGAGCTTTTTTAAAGCTTTACATGATTACAATGACAGAGCAGGAACGGCTTTACGGACTGAAGCTTCTCGAGGTGCTGCGTTCGGAATTTAAACCCATCGGTTTTAAGCCGAATCATACCGAGGTGTACCGTTCACTTCACGAACTATTGGATGACGGGATTTTAAAGCAAGTAAAAGTGAAAAAAGAGGGAGCCAAACTCCAGGAAGTCGTTCTCTATCAATTTAAAGACTATGAAGCTGCGAAGCTTTACAAAAAACAGCTGAAGACAGAGCTTGACCGCTGCAAAAAGCTGATAGAAAAAGCCATTTCAGATAATTTTTAAATCCGGCCGGAACGCACCCGGCCTCCCGGGCTCAAAAGGTGATTCTGTGATTCATTATACATAATAGCAGGCTCGGAACAATACATATCAATAATACCCTCAAACTTGACATCAACTCCTGAAGTGGTAACATAAAAAACGTGTGAAAAATACGAACAAAATACGAACAAGGGAGATGTTACCGATCTTAGATCAAAAGAAAGTTGCTTTTATCGGAGCAGGATCAATGGCTGAAGGAATGATATCAGGCATGGTCCGCGCAAAAAAAATTCCCAACCAAAACATCTGCGTGACAAACCGCCGCAATACAGAGCGACTCGCTGAATTGGAACATCAATACGGAATTCAGGGCATTGCTTTTGACAGCATGAAAACCGAAGATATTGATGTCTTTATTTTAGCCATGAAGCCGAAGGATGCTGAAATCGCTCTGGCTGCGCTGAAACAGCGTATTCAACCTCATCAAATCATCCTGTCTGTTCTGGCAGGCATAACAACCTCATTTATACAACAATCATTACATGATAATCAGCCGGTTGTAAGAGTGATGCCGAACACATCCAGCATGATCGGCGAATCGGCAACAGCTGCGGCTTTCGGAGACCATGTCTCTTACGGTTCAGCAAAAACCGCGGTATCCCTTTTGGAATGCCTCGGGGAAGTGTACGTGATCAAGGAAGATCAGATGGACATTTTCACCGGTATCGCAGGCAGCGGACCGGCGTACTTTTATTATTTAATGGAGTTTATTGAAAAAGCAGGTGAAGAAGCCGGCTTAGACAAACGGCTGTCCCGCAAAATCGGCGCGCAAACGTTATTGGGCGCCGCTAAAATGCTGATGGAAACGGGTGAAAAACCGGATGTGCTTCGGGAAAACATCACCTCTCCAAACGGCACGACGGAAGCCGGCCTCGATGCGCTCAGGTCAGAAGGCGGCGGAGAAGCCATTGCCAAAGCCATCAAACACGCGACCGAACGTTCTATTGAGATCAGCAAAACAATTGAAAAAACGGCAGCACTATAATCGTTAAAAAACAGGAGTGATACAGTGACGTCTCGGACGAAGATCAAAAGAGTCGCGGTGAAAATCGGCAGCAGCTCACTGACGAGCCTGCACGGGGAAATCAGCAGAAGAAAGCTGGAAGCATTGGTGGATCAAATCGCACAGCTGAAAGACAGCGGCTATGAAGTGATTTTAGTATCTTCCGGCGCAGTGGCGGCAGGTTATCGGAAGCTCGGATTTATTCAGAAACCGGAAAGCCTCCCTGAAAAACAGGCTTCTGCTTCCATCGGGCAGGGATTATTAATGGAGGCTTATTCAAAGCTGTTTTTAGCGCACGGTTATGTCGCATCACAAATTTTAATTACAAGAAGCGACTTTTCCGATGAATGCCGCTACCATAATGTCCGCAATACGATGAACGTCCTTTTGGAACGGGGCATTATTCCGATTATTAATGAAAATGACACGGTCACAGTCAACCGGCTGAAATTCGGAGATAACGATACACTCGCAGCGAAGGTGGCAGGTTTAATTGATGCCGACATGCTTGTGATTTTATCAGACATTGACGGTTTATATGATGATAATCCGCGCAGCAACCCGAAAGCGAAAAGAATCAGTCATGTAAGTGACATCACTCCGGAAATAGAAGCAAGCGCGGGAGATGCCGGGAGTGAAATGGGAACCGGCGGAATGCGTTCGAAACTGGATGCTTTTAAAATTGTGATGGCCTCCGGTATTAAAGGCTTTCTCGGGCAGGCTAACATTCCGGACATTCTGCTTCAAGCGGTAGATGAGGCGGCTGAAGGAACTTATTTTGAAGCGGAAGGAACCCTGCCGTTAAACCACAAAGAACAATGGCTTGCATTTAATTCCGGCCCCGAAGGCGAAATTGTGATGGAAAAGGAAAGCAGCCGCGATGTCGCGAACGGAAATATGGAGCTGTCACCGCATGACATCGAGCAGATTAAGGGCAGATTCAGCAGCGGAGCGGTTGTCAGGCTGCTTGATCAGCAGGGAGAAGAGCTCGGACTCGGCATCGTCAACTATTCCTCAGCCCAGCTGAAGACTTTTAAAGAAACGCCGCCCAAACAGACCGATCAATCAGTCATTGATCCGGAAGCGTTTGTCTGCCACGTTGAACTATCCATTCCGATCGGCTGAGAAAGATCTATAAAAATATGAAAAAGCCCGAGGCTTCGTTTTGAAGCTCGGGTTTGTTTTTTATTGATATTGTTCAAGTTTGGAGAAAAATTGAATGACAAAATGATAGAAATCATTTGCAGACGGAGCCAGTTCCCTTCCTTTTGGTTTAATAATGCCTACAGTGCGCTTCACTTGAGGAAATTCAATCGGAATTTTGACCGTGAACCGAGGGGTGGTTTCTGCAAAGGTGCTTTCAGGTAATAAAGTAACTCCCATCCCCGCGGAGACTAATCCTTTAATGGCATCTAAATCTTCGCCCTCCGTCGATACAAGCGGCGCAAAGCCGGCCTGTCTGCAAGCGTCAATCGCCATGTTACGGAGAATAAACCCTTCAGGAAATAAAACAAATTGGTCGCCGCGCAGATCAATTAAATGAATATTTTTCTGTTTGGCAAGCGGATGGTGCAGCGGAACAAGCGCGTAAATCTTTTCCGTGAATAAGATATTGCCTGTTATGTCTGGGAATTCCGTCGGAACGGGGCCGAGCAGCGCCGCATCTATATCCCTGTTTCTTACCGCTTCGATTAAAAACTTATAAGACCCCTGGCGGAGCAAAAACTCAACGTTCGGGTATTCCTCTTTAAACGCCGAAATCACCGTCGGCAAAAGCTGGCTTGCAAGGCTCGTCGGAAATCCTATTTTGACGGTTCCGCGATTCGGATCAAGATATTCATCAATTTGTTCCTTCGCGTAATCAATTGCTTTCATCGCCGTTTTAACATGTTCTAAAAATTGTTTGCCGATCGGCGTTAATTTAATATTTCTGCCTTCCCGTTCAAATAAAGTGACTTGCAGCTCTTCTTCAAGATTTGCAATCTGCCTGCTGATGGCGGATTGTGCGACATGCAGATGATCAGCCGCTTCTGACACATGTTCCCGTTCTGCTACCTCCATAAAATACCGAAGCTGGCGTAATTCCATTGCGTTCACACCTATCTATCTCATTTTGAGATGTATTTGATCTAAATTATATATTGTTTATATTGTTTTGAAAACTTACAATTAATTTAAAGTTGTCAGATTTTATGACCGATAATTAACGGAAACTGATCGGGGGAGAGGAATTATGACTTACAATCAAATGCCGAAAGCACAAGGTCTCTACCGTCCGGAATTTGAGCACGATGCATGCGGAATCGGCTTGTATGCCCATTTAAAAGGGAAACCTTCACATGACATTGTCAAAAAAGGACTGAAGATGCTTTGCCAGCTGGATCACAGAGGAGGACAGGGCAGTGATCCGAATACGGGTGACGGCGCCGGCCTGATGGTTCAGATCCCTGATGCTTTTTTTAAGAAAGAGTGCGGAGAAATGAGACTGCCGGAAAAAGGCCGTTACGGGGTAGGAATGGTCTTTTTTTCGCAAAATGAAGAGGAAAGAAAAAAGATCGAAAAACAGGTGAATGCATTCATTGAGCAGGAAGGACAGATCGTTCTCGGCTGGAGAACCGTTCCTGTAAATGTCGGAAAAATCGGAACAGTGGCACAAAGTACTTGCCCGTATGTGCGTCAAGTATTCATCGGCGCCGCAAACGATTTGAAAGACAGCCTTGCTTTTGAACGCAAACTGTATGTCATCCGGAAGCAGGCGGAAAATTGGGGCGTTCAAGAACAGCTTGATTTTTACTTCGCAAGCCTGTCAAGCCAGACTATTGTTTATAAAGGGTTGTTAACGCCTGAGCAGGTTGACGCTTTTTATTTGGATTTGCAGGATGAAACCTTCGTATCTGCATTTTCACTCGTGCATTCAAGGTTCAGCACAAATACCTTTCCTACTTGGGAACGTGCCCATCCGAACCGCTATCTGATTCATAACGGAGAAATCAATACGCTCCGGGGCAATATCAATTGGATGAGAGCAAGGGAGCAGCAGTTCGTTTCAGAAAGCTTCGGAGACGATCTTCACAAAGTGCTGCCGATTTTAAATGCTGAGGGCAGTGACTCATCCATTCTTGATAATGCGTTTGAATTTTTCGTGATGGCGGGGCGGAAACCGGCACATACGGCAATGATGCTGATTCCGGAACCATGGACGGAAAACACTCACATGTCTAAAGCGAAACGGGCTTTTTATGAATATCACAGCTCTTTAATGGAGCCGTGGGACGGGCCGACCGCCATTTCGTTTACGGACGGAAAACAGATCGGCGCCATCCTTGACCGTAACGGCCTGCGTCCGGCACGTTACTATGTGACAAAAGATGACCATATTATTTTCTCATCTGAGGTCGGCGTTATTGAAGTAGAGCAGGAGAACATTCTTCATAAAAAACGTCTGGAGCCCGGAAAAATGCTGCTCATTGACTTAGAAGAAGGCCGGATTATTTCAGATGAAGAAATGAAAACAGAAATTGCCAATGAATTCCCTTATCAAAAATGGCTTGAAGAAGAATTGGTTCAAGTGAATCCTGACCCGGAAATCCGGGAAGAGGAACAATTCGATGATCTTCTCGTCCGTCAAAAAGCGTTTGGCTATACGTATGAAGATATTCAGAAATATTTAATCCCTGTTATTAAAGAAGGCAAGGACCCGCTCGGCTCTATGGGAAATGATTCGCCGCTCGCCGTTTTATCCGACCGCGCCCAATCACTGTTTCATTACTTTAAACAGCTGTTTGCGCAAGTCACAAACCCGCCGATTGACGCGATCCGCGAGCAGCTTGTGACCTCCACGGTGACATGGCTCGGAGCTGAAGGCGATCTGCTGCATCCGAGTGAAAGAAATGCACGCCGCATAAAATTGTATACTCCTGTATTATCAAACGAACAGTTTTATGCGCTGAAAACACTTGTGCATCCTGACATTAAGAGCCAGAACATCCGCGCGCTGTTTTCAGATGACCTAGAAAAAGGCCTGAAGGATTTGTTTCAGCAGGCGGAAAAAGCGATCAAGGAAGGCGTATCTCTGTTAATTTTATCTGACAGGGCAATGAGTAAAGAGTTGACGCCGATTCCGCCGCTTTTGGCCGTCAGTGCGCTGCATCAGCATTTGATCCGCCAAGGTCTGCGAACAAAAGCAAGCATTATCGTTGAATCCGGAGAAGCGCGTGAAGTTCATCACTTTGCGGCTCTTATCGGATATGGTGCCGATGCTGTCAATCCGTATTTGACTTACGCTACGTATAAGCAGGAAATCGATGAAGGCCGGCTTGATATTCCGTATGAAGAAGCTGTCAGCAAATACGGAAAGAGCGTAACAGAAGGCGTCGTGAAAGTGATGTCAAAAATGGGGATTTCAACTGTGCAAAGTTACAGAGGCGCTCAAATTTTTGAAGCGGTCGGCATCGGTGAAGACGTTATCGCCAAATACTTTACCGGTACTGCATCTCAGCTTGGCGGAATCGATATCGAGACGATTGCGCAAGAAGCGAAACAGCGCCATCAAGCGGCGTACAAGGATGATTACAGCCAAACCCTTGATCCGGGAAGTGAATTCCAATGGCGGAACGGGGGAGAGCACCACGCTTTCAACCCGAAAACCATCCATACGCTGCAATGGGCCTGCCGCAAAAATGATTACAGCCTGTTTAAGCAGTATTCTCATGCAGCGGATGAAGAACGAATCGGATTTTTACGCAATCTGTTCGCCTTCAAAGAAGACCGCAAGCCTTTAAAATTAGAGGAAGTTGAATCAGCTGCGTCCATCGTGAAACGTTTTAAAACAGGAGCGATGTCATTCGGTTCATTAAGCAAGGAAGCCCATGAGGCTTTAGCGATAGCGATGAACAGGCTTGGCGGAAAAAGCAACAGCGGAGAAGGCGGCGAGGACCCGAAACGTTTCGTTCCGGATGAAAATGGCGACGACAGAAGAAGTGCGATTAAACAGATTGCTTCCGGCCGTTTCGGCGTAAAGAGCCATTATCTCGTCAATGCGGATGAATTGCAGATCAAAATGGCGCAAGGGGCGAAGCCGGGAGAAGGCGGTCAGCTTCCGGGCAACAAAGTATATCCTTGGGTGGCGGATGTCCGCGGTTCTACACCAGGTGTAGGGCTGATCTCACCGCCTCCTCACCATGATATTTATTCAATTGAAGATTTGGCGCAGCTGATTCATGATTTGAAAAATGCGAATCGAAGCGCGCGAATCAGCGTCAAGCTCGTGTCAAAAGCCGGTGTCGGCACAATTGCGGCCGGTGTGGCAAAAGGCACTGCGGATGTCATCGTCATCAGCGGCTACGACGGCGGAACGGGCGCGTCGCCGAAAACAAGTATTAAACATACGGGTCTTCCGTGGGAGCTTGGTCTTGCAGAAGCTCACCAAACGCTGATGCTGAACGGTTTACGGGATCGCGTGGTATTGGAAACGGACGGTAAGCTGATGACAGGCCGGGATGTCGTAATGGCCGCCTTGCTCGGTGCGGAGGAATTCGGCTTTGCTACAGCGCCGCTCGTCGTTCTCGGCTGCGTCATGATGCGAGCCTGCCATTTAGATACATGTCCTGTAGGTGTCGCGACGCAAAATCCGGAGCTTCGCAAAAAATTTATGGGCGATCCCGATCATATCGTAAACTACATGCTGTTTGTCGCAGAAGAAGTGCGTGAATATATGGCGCAGTTAGGCTTTAAGACGCTTGATGAAATGATCGGACGGACAGACGTTCTTCATGTCAGTGAACGTGCGAAAGCGCATTGGAAAGCGGGCCAGCTTGATTTATCCACACTGCTGTACCAGCCTGAAGGCGTACGCACTTTCCGTACGGCGCAAAACCATAAAATCGACGAGTCGCTTGATATGACGGTTATTCTTCCGGCGGTGCAGGCTGCAATTGAAGCCGGACAGGAAGCGGAAGCTGAAATCAAGATCAATAATACAAATCGCGTAGCCGGAACCGTGACGGGAAGTGAAATTTCTAAACGCTACGGAGCGGAAGGCCTGCCGGATGATACGATCAGACTTCATTTTACCGGATCAGCCGGACAGAGTTTCGGAGCATTTGTCCCTAAGGGGATGACGCTTCATTTGAACGGGGATTCAAATGACTACGTAGGCAAAGGGCTTTCAGGCGGAAAAATCATCGTGAAAGCGCCTGATGCCTTCAATTGTGAAACACACGATAACGTTATTATCGGGAACGTCGCATTTTACGGAGCAACAAGCGGGGAAGCGTACATTAACGGGCGCGCAGGTGAACGTTTTGCAGTCCGTAACAGCGGAGTCAATGTCGTTGTAGAAGGTATCGGAGACCACGGCTGTGAATACATGACAGGCGGCCGGGTTGTCGTCCTCGGCGAAGTCGGCAAAAACTTCGGGGCGGGAATGTCAGGCGGTATCGCATACGTCCTGAGTGATGATGCCAAAGCATTTAAACGCAAATGCAACATTGAAATGATTTCATTTGAAAAGCTGACGGATGAGGCGGAGATCAAAGAAGTGCAAGAAATGGTCAAACGGCATGCGGCGCTGACAAACAGCAAAAAAGCCGCAGATCTCCTGGACAATTGGGAAAAAGCCGCAGAAACCTTTATCAAAGTCATTCCGAAAAACTATAAACAAATGCTCCTCAGCATCGAAGAACAAAAAGCGGCGGGTTTATCAGAAGAAGACGCAATTATGTATGCTTTTGAAGCCA
The DNA here is from genome assembly GCF_000815145.1 of Bacillus sp. Pc3. Taxonomy (NCBI): domain Bacteria; kingdom Bacillati; phylum Bacillota; class Bacilli; order Caryophanales; family Bacillaceae; genus Bacillus; species Bacillus sp. Pc3. The sequence continues at coordinate 20,570 of NZ_CP010406.1, forward strand.
ATACAAAGGTTCACCAAACGCCTGCCAAAGACCATAAACAAGCGGTAGTACAGTAAGAAAGGGGAGAGGAACATGGGGAAACCAACTGGATTCATGGAAGAAAAACGAGAAAAACCGGCTGAGCGGGACCCTCTCACTCGCTTAAAGGATTGGAAAGAGTATTCGGCTCCATTTTCAGATGAAGCGTCAAAGCGGCAGGGGGCGCGGTGTATGGATTGCGGCACACCGTTTTGCCAAATCGGCGCTGATATCAACGGTTTTACGTCCGGCTGCCCGATTTATAATCTGATACCGGAGTGGAATGACCTCGTCTATCGGGGGCGCTGGAAAGAAGCCTTGGAGCGCCTTCTGAAAACGAATAACTTTCCTGAATTCACAGGGCGGGTCTGTCCCGCTCCTTGTGAAGGATCTTGTACGCTGGCTATTTCAGATCCGGCTGTTTCAATTAAAAACATCGAGCGGACGATCATTGACAAAGGTTTTGAAAATGGATGGATTCAACCGAGAATTCCAGCGAAACGCACAGGTAAAAAAGTCGCTGTCGTCGGTTCAGGCCCGGCAGGTCTGGCAAGCGCTGATCAGCTGAACCAAGCCGGTCATTCCGTAACGGTCTATGAGCGTGCTGACAGAGCCGGCGGTCTGCTGATGTACGGCATTCCGAGCATGAAGCTTGAGAAAAGTGTCGTCGAACGCCGTATTAAACTTTTGACGCAGGAAGGTATAGATTTTGTAACAAATACCGAAATCGGCGTTGACATAACGGCAGATGAGCTGAAAGATCAATTTGATGCCGTCATTTTGTGCACAGGCGCCCAAAAGCAGCGCAATCTGCTGATTGAAGGCCGGGAAGCAAAAGGCGTCCATTATGCGATGGACTATTTAACACTGGCGACGAAAAGCTATTTAGATTCCAACTTCAAAGACAAACAATATATAGACGCTAAAGGGAAAGACGTCATCGTAATCGGCGGAGGAGACACAGGAGCTGACTGCGTGGCAACCGCGCTGCGCCAAAAAGCGCGCAGCGTGCACCAGTTCGGGAAACATCCTAAACTTCCTCAAACGCGCACGAACGACAATATGTGGCCTGAACAGCCGCACGTCTTTACCCTTGAATACGCCTATGAAGAAGCGCAGGCAAAGTTCGGCAAAGACCCGAGAGAATATTCAATTCAGACGACAAAAATGGTGGCCGATAAGCAGGGCCGCTTACAAGAGATTCACACCATTCAAATGGAAAAAGTCAAAAACGAATTCGGAAAGTATGAATTTCATGAACTGCCCGGAACAGAAAAAGTCTGGCCTGCTCAGCTGGTGTTCATCGCCATCGGTTTTGAAGGGACGGAACAGCCATTATTGAAACAGTTCGGTGTCGATTCGGCAAATCATAAAATTCAGGCGGCATATGGGGATTATAAAACGAATGTTGACGGTGTTTTCGCCGCAGGGGATGCGAGAAGGGGCCAAAGCCTGATTGTATGGGCGATTAATGAAGGCCGGGAAGCAGCGCGCGAAGTCGACAGTTATTTAATGGGGAGCACTGTTTTACCGTAAATAAAGGGGTTTATTTATAAAACCGGCTGGGATCAGCCGGTTTTTCGTATTGGAATGAAACCTCCTTCTTCCTTTATTGGTCATATAAGGGTAACGCGGAAGATAACATATGGAATTTTGTTTTACAGAGTGGAGAGATTGTTTTCTTCCGCAGACTGAGACGATTTGCAAGCCTTGAGCAGTTGATCACGGTGCTGCTGACGGGCTCTGTGTGTCTGCAGTCAATTTGCGGGCAGATTTTAATTGATGAAGAAAAACATATTGAATTTCAAGCGGAAACGCTTATAAACAAATAAGGAAACGGACGGGTCCGCTCCTCTTTTTTAGACATCCAAACGAAAGCCGATATTGCCGAACTGCCGTCCTTCCCGCATTCTGTTAAAAGCGGCAGCTGCTTCACTGAGAGGGTACATGCGGTCGATAATGGGGCGGATGCCGCAGCGGTTTACCAATTCCAGCATATCCGCGAATTCCTCATTGCTTCCCATTGATGTACCGAGAATATGAATCTGCGGAAAAAACAGCGAGCGAATAGGAAATCCGAGCTGATCGCCTGAACTGGCGCCAAATGTTACGATCCGGCCATTCGGTTTCATAATGTCAAGATAGTGTTGAAACAAGGCCGGGCCTACACCGTCAAGTATGATATCTGCTTTTTCGCCATTCAGCGCCTCATTCCAGTCACCGTAGCTGTCAATCGCCCGGTCTGCACCGTATGACAGTGCGGTTTGTTTTTTGTTTTCGCTGCGGGAGGTGACGCTGACTGTCGCTCCGATAGCTTTTGCCATTAATAAGGCGTATGTTGCCACGCCGCTTCCGATGCCCGGAAGGATAAGGTGTTCGCCTTTTTTTAATTGTCCTTTTGTAAATAAGGCGCGATAAGCGGTTAATGCTGATAACGGCAGCACGCCCGCTTCCTCCCATGTCAGGTGTTCGGGTTTTAAAACGGCATTTTCCGCAGGAACGATGACATAAGGTGAAAAGGTTCCGTCGCTCGGACCTCCTAAAATATCAGGGACGGCCGGTACGTCCTCAACGGTCTTCCAATTCAGCACCGGGTTGATGATGACTTCTGCATGCAGTAAATGAGACCGGACGCCGTGTCCTATTTCGGTTACGATTCCCGCGCCGTCTGAACCGAGAGTAAATTCATGGTTTCCGGTTTCGTGGTTTTTCATTAAAAACAAATCACGATGGTTTAATCCGGCTGTTTTCAGCTTTATTTTTACTTCGCCGTTTCCCGGCCTTTTGTCAGGTGCCTGCCTGAAATCAAAGCCATTTTCGTGTATGATAAGGGCATTCATCATTCTTCTCTCCTTTATGATTGATGAGAAAGATTTTACAGGCTGTATCAGCTGCAGTAAATAAATGAAAATTGATAGCCGGCTATCAATAAAAATCATAGCAAGAAGGTGCCCTTACATGGAAAGCGGAGACTTAAAGATTTTTCAGGCTGTCGCCCGCAAAGGAAGTATTTCAAAGGCGGCAGAAAGCCTGCATTATGTTCAATCAAATGTGACAAACCGGATTCAGCAGCTGGAACGGCAATTGCAAACACAGCTTTTTTACCGCACAAATCGGGGGATGACGCTGACGCCCGCAGGTGAAAACTTATTGAAAGACGCTGACAGAATCCTTCAATTGCTGCATGAGGCGCAAAAAACGGCGCAAGAGGCAGGCGATCCGAACGGCCCGCTTCGAATCGGTTCTCTTGAAACGGCGGCAGCCGTCCATCTCCCTCAATTTTTAACGGAGTATTGCAGCCGCTGCCCGAAAGTACAGCTGTCTCTGTCAACCGGTGATACACATACCTTAGTGCAGCACGTCTTACATTATGAGCTGGACGGCGCTTTTGTTTATGGTCCGGTCGAATACGAAGATCTTGAGCAAGTCGCTGTATTTCAAGAAGAATTGGTCTTGGTTTCAAATAAGCGGGAAGGCAGTTTGCAAGACTTGTTGCGAGATCCGGTTCTTTATTTTTCCGCGGGCTGTTCGCACCGCCGCAAAATAAAGAACATACTGAAAGAAGAGGCAGTGCCCGCACATAAAATCATTGAATTCGGTACGTTGGAAGCCATTATTGGGGCGGTGCAGGCGGGGATGGGGGTTTCTTTTCTGCCTGCATCAGCCGTCCGTTATTTTCAAAACAGGAAAAATCTTTTTCTTCATGAGCTTCCTGAACAGTTTCGGGATATGAATATATCATTTATCTACCGGAGTGATTTATTTTTGACATCGGCGTTTGAAGAACTGCTGAATAGATTAAAAGCATTACCGAACGGAAGATGAGAAAACAGGACAGCTGTGTACGCCAATTTTTTTCGTTCTGGTTTTTCTCAAAAGAAAGCGGGTATCCGGGCTGAGCTTGATCAGCGCGATGAAAAACTCGGCTATAAAATCAGAGAAGCACAAATGAAAAAAATCCCGTATATTGCTGTTGTGGGAGATCGAGAGTGCCGCCATCAATCTGTACATGTACGGCAATACGGGCGGGAAGACACATTTGAAGAGAATGTGAGTGATTTTATTTCCCGGATCATAAGAGAGGCAAAAGAAAAAATAGAGATTTAACAAAAACAACATTGACATATCGTAAAATCACGATATAATAAAGCGTATGAAACCTATTGATGTTTTTAAAGCGTTGTCTAATGAGTCACGGCTTGAGATTTTACAATGGCTGAAAGAGCCGGACCGTCACTTCGCCCCGCATGATGGCATTGATATGAATGAGATCGGAGTATGTGTCAGCCAGATCACCGATAAGCTTCAGATGACACAGTCAACGGCGTCTCAATATCTTTCCATCCTTCAGCGGGCGGGCCTTATCCAAACAAAACGGATTGGCAAATACACCTATTATAAAAGAGATGAAGACGCGATAAAGGCGATGGCCGATTATTTTCAGCGCGAAATGTAGGGCTGAATCCTTTAGAAGAGGGATTCAGTTTCTTTTTCCGAGTACACATCGACATATTGCGATTTGTTTCTTTTTGTTCAACTCTTTATATCGATATATCACAATATATCTTTATATAAATCATCAATGAAGGAGTGTGTCAGGTGCAAAATACCTGGAAGATTTACATTTTGGCAATTATCAGTTTTTTAGTGGGGACGTCTGAATATGTGATATCAGGGATGCTTGATAAAATTGCAGGTTCCTTGGGAGTTACTGTGGCAGCGGCAGGGCAGCTGATTACGATTTTTTCACTTGTTTATGCAATCGGAACGCCTGTCATGATGGCCCTTACAGCAAAACTGGACAGAAGGAAGCTCATGATTTATGCTCTGGGGCTGTTTGTTATCGGGAATATCATTTCTTTCCTTGTGCAGGGATTCGGCTTATTTGCGGGAGCGCGGGTGATCATGGCGCTTGGAGCAGGAACTGTGGTGGTCACCGCGCTTACGATCGCAGCAACAATCGCTCCCCCGGGAAAACAGGCAAGTTCTCTCGCAACCGTCATTATGGGGTTTACGGCGGCGCTCATCATCGGTGTTCCGATCGGAAGAACCGTGTCTGAAGCTTTTGGCTGGAAGGTGGTTTTCGCCGGAATTGCGGCAATCGGAATCATTGCCATGCTTATTATACGTTTCGCGTTGCCTGAGATAAAAGGAGATAAACCGGTGCCGCTCATTCAGCAATTTTCTCTTTTGAAGAAACGAAAGGTGGCTGTCGGGCTGGCCATTACGTTTTTTTGGCTCGGAGGCTATTCGGTTGCGTATACGTACCTTTCTCCGTATTTACTGAACGTCACTTATATCGGAAGCGGAATACTGAGTACATTGCTGCTTATTTTCGGTATTGCAAGTCTTGCCGGTTCTAAAGCAGGCGGTTTCAGCGCAGACAAATGGGGGGCGCGTATGACATTAACCAGCGGAATGGCGCTTCATGCTATCATGCTCATGTTATTGCCGTTTGTCACACATTCTGCTTTCGGAGCGGCGGCAGTGCTTATTTTTTGGTCCTTCGCCGCCTGGTCATCTGGGCCTGCTCAGCAGTATCATTTGGCAACGATGGAGCCTGAATCATCGGGTGTATTACTTGGCCTCAACCAGTCTGTCATGCAGCTGGCTATGGCAGCCGGAGCGGGCATCGGGGGCATTGTTGTCACCCATCTGTCTCTTGCGTCAGTGACATGGATCGGATCAGCGGGTGTTGTCATCGCGATGTGCGGCGTGCTTTCGCTTGCGTCATTAACGTCTGAAAAAACCTCATCTGAATACAGTGCAGAATAAACAAAAGCCTCGTTTCTCAGCTTGAGAAACGAGGCTTTGTCTTGTCATTTTTCACATTTTTTCAAGTTTACGCCGATTGCGGCTCCGTTTCGGCTTGAGTCGGCAACTCCGGTGAAGGTGCCGTTTTCACGGTCAATCAGGATGCTTTGCACATTCCCGATATCAACCGGGCTGCTGCCGAATTTATGCCCCATTTCGTTCAGTTTTGTGCGGGCTTCTTCCGGCACTCCTTTTTCATATCGATAGGATGTCATGCTGTTTGTGTAAATTCTCGGCTCTTCGACCGCCGCTTTCAGATCCATGCCGTACTCAACTTTGTTCAGAATCGTTTGCAGGACGGAAGAAATAATCGTTGCTCCGCCGGGGGAGCCGACAGTCAGGACAGGTTCGTTATTTTTGAATAAAATAGTCGGAGTCATGCTGCTGAGCGGACGTTTATTCGGCTGCACTTCATTTGCGCCGCCAGGCACCGCATCGAAGTCTGTTAACTCATTATTCAACACAACGCCGTATCCGGGAACCATAATGCCGGAACCGAACAGCTGTTCAATCGTTGTCGTATAAGATACGACATTGCCGAAGCGATCAGTTACCGTGAAGTGAGTCGTTTGGCCTTCTTGTTTGTCAGTCGGCTGCTCCACTTGTTTATAGTTTGCAGAACCTTCCTGATAGGCCCAAGGGTCGCCGGCTTTCGGTTTTTTATTGACTTTATCAATATCTATCAGCTGTCTGCGGGCATTGATATAATCTGGATTCAAGAGGCCTTTGAGAGGGACGTTGACGAATTCTGGGTCCCCGGCAAATGCGGCGCGGTCAGCATAAGCCAAATGCATCGTTTCTGCGAGAAGCTGATATTTTTGCCAAGAACGGATATCATATTGAGAAAGCTTAAAATCATCCAGGAGGTTCAACATTTGCAACAGGAAAACACCGCCCGAGCTTGGAGGAGGAGCAGTTGCGATATGATAGCCCTGGTAATCTCCCCAGATCGGTTCGTCAATCGTCACATTGAAGTTTTTAATATCTTTTTCTGTCATTGAGCCGCCGAATTCCTGCACTGTTTCCGCAAGCTTTTTGGAGAATGCTCCGTCATAGAATGCTTTTGTGCCTTTGTACTTAATAGCTGTAAATGTTTTGGCTAAGTCTTTTTGGATGAGTGTGTCTCCTTCTTTCAGAGGTTCTCCGTCCGGAAGAAACACGTCTTTTGCAGCAGTGTGTGATAATTTGTCTTTATAATCTGAGATGGCATCAGCTAAAACCGAATCGATCGGAAAGCCTTTTGAGGCAAGTTTAATGGAAGGGGTGATGAGTTGTTTCATGGAGCGTGTGCCCCATTTGTCGAGCGCTTTTTCTAGTCCTTTTAATGTTCCTGGAACACCGACTGCAGTCCCTTTCGTAACGCGTTCGGAGAAAGGGATGGCTTTGCCGTTTTCGTCAAGGAACATATCCGGTGTTGCGCCTGCCGGTGCGCGTTCCCGGCTGTCGATAATGGTGGTGTCTTTCGTCTTCGCATCATAAACCATCATAAATCCGCCGCCGCCGATTCCCGACATCATCGGTTCAGTTACGTTTAATGCGAATTGAATGGCAACCGCGGCGTCAATTGCATTGCCGCCTTTTTTCAGCACGTCGGCACCGATTTGTGAAGCGAGAGGGTGGGCGGTGGCAACCATGCCGTCTTTGCCGACATCTACCTGTTTGTAGTCGTCATAGGAAAACGGGTGTTTCTTAGCCTGAGCGTGATAAGGGATGCTTCCGGCCGCGAGCAACGTACTGAGCAGAACGATAAAACAGAGATTCATAAACTTTTTCTTTTTCATAGTCTGCCTCCTTTGTTTTCCGCTTACAATTATAGAGTAAGTAAAATGTGCTGTTTTCACAAGTGACAAACGGAATAGTCCGGTGCGCAAAAAGCCGGAGTTTCTGTGTGAATGTAATCAGTCGCAAATAGGCTAAATGGGAAACCGGACTGAAAAAGCTGTGAAACAAGCATAAAGACAAAAAATAAGCTACAATAAACAAAACAGAATTCACTCACATGACATATGAAAGGAACGTGAGCCATGTATTTAACGATCAAAGAGACAGCTGAGTTTACCAGTCTTCCTGAAGAATATGTGCACAATCTTGTTTTGACGAATAAAATAAGGGCCGTCCATGACGGGCAGCAATATTTAATCAACAAGGAACAATTTCAAACCCATCTCGAACAGCTGGAAAAATATAAGGAAATGATTCAAGAGTTTTTAAATGAGCCGCTTCCTGAAGACATTGATGTAAAAGATGAAGACTAGGACACAATTTCATATTGTGTCTTTTTTTTCCGTTTTTTTCGGTTGCTCACAAAAAAACGGATGCTCAGATTTCATTTTAAGGACGTTGTTTTCGTTTTTTAATGCCTTGGGTCTCTATTTGTTTAAAAGCTTGTCACCGGGCTGGAAATGATGTTTTTGAAGAATTTATTGAAACTGTGTATCTGATTCACCTTATGTAACACTATGTATATTATGTTACATAAGACCCTTTATCCTTTATCATTCAACGGGTTTCGTCTATAATAGTAACATAAATCTCAATATGTTACTTTACTATTATAAGGGGTTTTTTGATGCATATCGTACAGCCGATCCGAAGTTTGGAGAAGATCCAGGAAGTCAAACAGTATTTAATGAAGAAAAGTGATCGTGATTATTTTTTATTTATTTTCGGCATGAACAGCGCACTGCGGATTTCTGATGTTCTGCCGCTTCGCGTGAGGGATGTCAGGAACAAAGACCATGTGTGGGCAACCGAAAGCAAAACGAGAAAGAAAAGAAAAATTCTGATACTGGAGTCTTTAAAGGCCGACATATACGCTTATACAAAAGACATGAAAGAGGATGACTATTTGTTTAAATCGAAACGGACGAATAAGCCCATATCCCGGATTCAGGCATACAGAATATTAAAGGAAGCGGCTGCCGCTTGCGGGTTGGAAGAAATCGGAACGCACACGCTTAGAAAGACGTTCGGGTATCATTTTTATCAGAGGACAAAAGACATTGCTGAACTGCAGAGGATTTTGAATCATTCTTCTCCGTCTATTACAATGCGTTATATCGGAATAGATGAAGATACGACGAGAGCCGCCTATAAAGTGTTCGGAGGGCTGTAGGCTTGAAAAAAACGGCCGCCAGCGTTACTATAATAGAAGCAGGCTCTAGTAGCACAGCGGATAGTGCAGCAGTTTCCTAAACTGCAGGTCGGGAGTTCGAATCTCTCCTAGAGCGTTTCCAGCATAAGATAGGTGCAGATTAATAATGTCGGCAAAACAGAAAAACCCTTGTTACACAAGGGTTTTTCTCGTTTTTGTAAGTTTTTTATTTGTGTATGAACCCGCTGAAAAACGATATGATTTTATTTTTTTTTGCACAAATTTTGCACATTTCTAAACAGATTTTTTCACGTCTGGCATTTTTTCAAACAGATCAAGGGTGTTTCGTGTATCTTCTTCACGGAGTTCTTTAATTATATGTGAATAATAATTAAGCGTGGTATCTATCTTGGCATGACCTAAACGCTCTGAGACATAATAAATTGAAATCTTTTTATAGAGCAACACGCTGGCATGTGTATGTCTCAATCCATGTATCGAAATTGATTCTATTTTCAAGTCTGTTAATGTCTTTTTCAATATTTTGTTGACAAATTCGTTAGTGATGACTTTCTTAGAGCTGCGAGGACTATAAAATACAAGATTATGTATGTTATCAGGTATTTCAGATTCTGCAAACAGCTTTTTGAATAAACCCATTGTATTAGAATCCATTTTAATGGTCCTATTCGAAGACGCATTTTTTGTCGTAGCAAAACCCGTTCCTTTTTTATAATCCCAGGTTTTGTTGATTGTAATCTCATTTAATTTAAAGTTGAAATCCTCAGGTGTTAACCCTACAATTTCTGCAAATCGCATTCCTGAAGTTAGGGCCAGTATTAATAAATAATATCCGATAGACTGATCCTTGCGCACATATAATTCATTTAAAAGCTTTTGACTTTCAACATAATTCAAGTGTTTTTCTTCGGGGCGTTTTGATTCCACACTTCCAGTCAATTTTGCTTTCCTGGTAAAATCAAACTGAATAATTCCTTCTTCAATTGCCTCTAGCACACAAGCTCTAATGTGCGTATTTATTTTTCTAACAGTTTCTTTTGCGTGTTCAGCTCCAAACTTATTTAAAAACTCTTGATATTCTCGTTTAGTAATGTCATTGATATATCTGCCTGCAAAATTCTCTGAAATTTCTCCAAGTGTAATATAGTAACCTTCACGAGTGATAGCGCTAATATCAGCTCTATAAACATTTACCCAACTTTTAAAGTATTCATCAAAGAGGACTTTTGTAGTGCCCGGCGTTTTATATTTCCTCAATCTTTCTTCAACCTCTGTGGCAGCTACTTGAGCTTCCTTCTTAGTTTTAAAACCGCCTTTCCTGATGGGCTTGGGTTTAGCGCTAACGCAATACTGCCACGTTTTACCGCGTTTTAGGAAACTAGCCATTTCTTCACTCCTATAGGGGAACTTTAGTTCTCAATAATAAGATAGCACTATCTTAATTTATTTAAAAGATTGTCCCAAATAAGGCTTTTCGATTAGTTAACCATTGTAAAATAAGTTATAATAAGTATTGAGAGGAATAAATTATAACGTAAAAAATCAAAAAATTCTAAATCTTATCGCCATCGTTCGACAAAATTTTCTTTGTGATTATGTTAAATTTGAGGTGAAAAGGTGATCATATGGAAACAGTAGCAGCTAGAGATATAAGGATCCATCTAAAAGAATTAATAAAATCCTCTGATGAAAAGCAGAATGTTATAGCTGCTAAAATCGGGATTAGCGAAGGCTATTTAAGTAAGTTTCTTAGCGGAAAAGAAATTAATTTTTGGATGGTTCGAGAGATCATAAGGTATGTTGATCCAGAAAATGAAACTGCATTGATGGAACAGCACTGCTTAACTGGAGTGAAAAAGAAAAATTATGCTTCTGCTTTGGAATATTGCTACACTAAGCAATTATATTCTGTTATAGAGGCATTGATAAGCGCCCAGATTGAAAGGGATGGCAAATACGATCAATGGTCTAATATTTATAGATTTATTCTTAATTCAAGATTCTCTTTTGGGAATATTGAGTATACCGAAGGATTAAAGAAGTTTAGTCCTTCTTGTGACGAAATGAGAACGTTGTTGAGTATACTAGAAATGTATGGGTACTTTTATAATGGCAGGTATGAGATCACTCTATACCATATTCGATCCATTCGAAGTCTTATTAAAAATTTATCAGATCCATTTTTGAAAATCGCATTTACTGCTCGTATAGAAGAAGTCTTAGTGAATATATATTTAAAACAAAACAACGACGTTAATAAGGCGAGAGAGGCGGCCTTCTCTCTCCTTGAAAAAGACCTCAGTATCAATTTGAATATGACAGCTTTGTACATATTGGCATTGTCTTATATGAATGAATCATATTGCCATTCTTATAGGTACTATTTGAGGTGTTTGAACTTACTTGCAAATTTCCCTGATCGCAGTGAGGAAATGGTCCAGAATAAAGAGGAAATAGCCATATTACAATATTATTGGAACAAAGAAATTTCAAAGGAGTTTCAAGTGACTGAATTCGCAAAGGCTTTAGGAAGATCCGACCCATTAAACTCTTTCTATTCGGATTCCTTTTATAAAAAATATGCTCTTCTTTTTGATGGGAAAAGAGAAGAAAACGCTGAAAAATTATTGCTATCCCTTTATTATTTTTCTCAACAGCAAGATCAATTTAGAGCAACTCTTCCTAAAATTGACTTGATAAAATTAGGATTTAATTTTAATATTTAGAAGTGGGAGGTGTTGCAGATGAGAAAAATGTCATTGACCTTAGTTTTAGCGTTCGGTATACTGACTACTGCTTTTGTGGGTGTTTCGTTAAACCATTCTGAAGCAGGCGGAAGTTTTCAAACGACTGAGATAAGAGTAGGCATGTAGTATATCTGACTCCCGAAAAGTACATAAAAAAACAAAAAGACGCTGCCATGACTGGCAACGTCTTTCGTACTTTTCGGGGATATTTCCTGTTTTCCGGAAAAACGAAAATAGGAAATTCCTGAAAAAGTATTTATTTTAAAATTGTTATTAAATATAATAGGAACAAACGTTCTGTTTTGGGAGGGGAAACACATCATGCATATTACATTCGAGAACATCATCGGGAATCTAAAAAAGGAAATTGAAAAGGAGAAAAATGTGGACACAAAAAAACTTAAAGTTGGTTAATTTAAATCTTTCAAATGTCGTTCTTTTAATTCCCTTAATTCCTTTAAATAATTTATAACCATTTGCAATTCTTCTTCTGTTATCTTACTTCCGTTATCGTGGACAATGTTTAGCTTCTTGAGATCATCTATTGTTATACTCTTCTGTGAAAGAAGCTGCTTCTCTGGTTCTGAATACTTTTCTAGGCTCTCTTCATCAAAAAACAAGTATGATTTGTGGACGCCTAAATAGTCAGCGATTTTTTCTATTACTTGTATTGATGGCTGTTGTAAATTTCTTTCTATTCTTGAAAGGTAGCTGTGTGTAATTCCCACAGCTTCGGCAACTTCATCTAATGTTTTTTTCTTTTCCTTACGAATACGCCGAATCGCTTCTCCCATTTTCATATTTCCCATAATAACACCTGCTCTTTTGAAAAATTAACCTTATTCCTCATAGGTAATTATACCATATCGTGTACCTCACGAGAAAATTCTTTTAAAAAGCACTTGTGTAAAAAAAATCGCTATGTTAAGATCGAATTGTTCCTTTCAGGTACAAAAAGGATGTGTTAAAACAAATGTTCGATCTGAAAGAGTTTGGACGTCTGCTCCAAAAAATCCGAAAAAAGCGGAAAATGTCTCAAATCGAATTCGCTCAATTCTTAGGGTACACAGCTTCATACATCTCAAGAGTTGAGAGAGGGAAAGCGAATCTTTCTATGCAGGCGATTGAAAAGGTCACGAAGAAACTTAATATTAAGATCCGATTTTTTTTTGAACAATAATGGTACTGACAGGAACAAAATAAAAGTGAGTAAAATTTTTAAAAGACATGAGAGGAGAAACTTATGGAACAACTTCTTGATGTTAGCCTGTCAATTCCGATCCCTGCTGACAAAATTCTCATCAGCAAGGTGGAACTCCAGGAACTAAGAGAACAATCGTTATCCGGGGTCTATTGGAACATGAAAGACCTTGAGAAAAAGACAGCACGTAAAAGCGAGTGGATCAAAGAAAACATTTTATACCCAAGTCGGTTCCGCAAAGTTTTAGATTCGGTAAACGGGGGTTTTGTATTTTACCCGCAAGCCAAAGGGCAAAACTGGAGCTTTCAAGCTTCTAAAATGGCTGCCTTTTTAGATAAGCACTTTGCTGAGATTTTCAACAAATAGCCGAAAGGAGAATACATGTGTTTTTAGAAAGCCACGTCTGGCTGCATAATCAAATTCACGTAATTATAAGCGAGTCTGTTAATACTCACGAAAGGGCAATTGCCGAACTAGAAGCTCAAGGCGGCACCTGCCTGTCTGATCAATGTCAGCAAAACACCCTCGGCTCTGTAATTGTCAACGGCAAGCGGTCTGTATGGTCTTTGACCAAGTCAGAAAGGGGGGAGTTGAATGGGCGAAATTAAATTCGTAAAGCTCAGCACCCATATGTTTGATGACGAAAAAATTAAGCTTATTGAACAGATGCCCGAAGCTGACACTTTGTTAATTATTTGGGTGAAATTACTCGCTCAAGCTGGTAAAACCAACGCCTCCGGTTACATCTTTCTTAGTGAAAATGTTCCGTATACTGACGAAATGCTTGCAGCTATTTTCTCGCGGCCGTTGGGGGTTGTAAGAATGGCCTTGGATACATTTAGACGGTTCGGAATGATCGAGATTAACGATCAGAACTATATCAGTATTTGCAATTGGGAAAAGCATCAGAACGTCGATGCGATGGATAAAATCAGGGAAGATACACGCAAAAGAGTTGCTAAATATCGGGAAAAACAAAAGGCTTTACAGCTTTCTCAACCTAGTAACGTTACAGGTAACGTTACAGTAACGCAAGGTAACGAACAAGAAGAAGAAAGAAGAAAGAAGAAAGAAGAAGAAGAAGAAGAATTAAAAGATATATTGTCGGGTAAACCCGACGACGCATCTTCTTCCGAAAACGAAAAGGACGAGATTCCATACAAGCTGATCATTGATCTGCTGAACAAAGTAGCGGGTACACGATACCGATATACCACAGAAAAAACAAAAAAGGACATCAAAGCACGCTGGAACGAAGGTTTTCGTTTTGAAGATTTTAAACATGTCATTCTTGTAAAAACAGAGGAATGGCTCAATGATCCTACTATGAATAAGTTTCTACGCCCTCAAACATTGTTCGGGACAAAATTTGAATCATACCTAAACCAAAAAGGAGGGGGTTCAATTGCTCAGAGCGGAAAGCCCGAGAAAGACCAATACTCAGGCCTTTTCTAAAGTGCTCCCCGACAGGCTCAAGCATTTGTTTCCTGACAAGATCGGAGAAAGAGAATGCGAATCATGCGGCAATACGGTTCCTATCTACATGCAAAACGGGGCTAGGCATAGCCGGTGTTTATCATGCGATAACTTAGCGCTTGAAAAAGAAATGATTCAATTTCAAGAAGAAACAGCAGCGGACGCTTTTTTCTGGAATAACAGTCTTGTCCCACCAGATACACAGAAAGCCAGATTCGGAAATTTTAATTTGAAGGGTTTATCCGATTCGCAACAGGACGCTTTTCGCAAGCTGAAATGGTATGCGGAGAACTTTGGAAACTGGGGTGATTTTGATTCTTTATTATTGCAAGGGAATTATGGAATCGGAAAGAGCCACCTGTCTCACAGTGTCGCACAGCATGTGAAGAGCCTACGAAAAAATGTCATCTTCGCCAATACAAAAATGCTGCTTAGAAAAATTCGAAACTCTTATGGCGATTCAAAAGAGACAGAAGCACATATTTTGAAAAACATTGAATCATGCGAGTTACTGGTGCTGGATGACCTTGGAGCTGAATACGTCAGGAAGGATAAAGACGGGGAGGAATCATGGGCTGCTGACTTGATTCTGACAATTATTGAGTCTCGAGAGGACAAGCCCAATATCATAACGACCAACTACAACGTTGAAAGCCTCCAAAGCAAATACGGTACACATGGCGGCCGGATCATATCTCGAATGATGCAAGGGACGAGGGTTGTCAAGTTTACCGGAGAGGACAGACGCATTAAAGGAGGTGGGAATAGTGCTTGGAACCAAGGCTGATATGATCATGCCCGGCGTTTGGGAATTCAAGGCGGAACGAAAGCTTACCGACGCTGAACGCAAACAAGAGCTTGATAATCTTATTGCTCTTCTTGATCAAAAAATAGCAGACTATCAGAACTTTAGGGGGAATGCAGTGTGAAACACGGGAAGCGCCCGACGCGCGCACAGAAAAATGTTATTAAGGCAAACGGCTTAAATCCAAACAACTGGCTTGTAACGAAGAATCTGCAGCATGAACACCGCCTCATACTTGTTCACCGCTATATGAATTACAAAAAGGAGTGTTTAGCATGAGTCAGGCGGTCAATGCCGAACGGTTCGAACTGGCTTTGGAGGATATGAATTATGAATGGTCAATGGTCCAGCTGAAAAAGGTAGTTCAATACTGGCATGATGGGAAATCAATTCTTGATATGTCGGAATTATTAAACAGGGATTCGGATGAAATCATTTTGCTGGTCATGGACTTTGCAAGAAAAAACATCCTGCCCGCCCGTAAGAACGGTTTACGCGCTAACAAAAGAATTAGAATATCCGAGAAAACCATGAAAGATAAAATGTTCCGACTACGCTATTTGTTTGAAGAAAGCCCGGTGTATATCCCTTTTCAGGACCTAAACTTCATGTTTTATGACAGTGAAATCAGGCGTTTCCGGGAGCTGTGGGCGGCAGATGAGTCTTACCTCAACATAGCAAAAGAGCTGAAACGGAATGAAGATGAAACGTTATTCCTTATCATCGACCAAGCAAAAAGAGACCTCATTGAGCCTCGGGAATCCGGCTTGCTCGGAAAGGAAGCGTCAGAAGATGAACGCAACAAGCAAAAGCTTCCGTTTTGAAAAAGCAACGGTCCAGCAACTTATGGTCATCGTGCGTTATGAAGACTGTACCCCGGAGGTGCGGAACGCGGCTTTACAAATGCTGATTATGAAGGGAGTGGCAGACGTTGGGACAGGCAGAACGAAAGCATTTAATGGAATGGCTTTTGCTTATCGGTTCTTATGGCAGAGATTTTTTAAACCGCCAGACAGATGAAGAGCTTGAGCGCTTATATAATCTTCAAATCAAAGGCATGAATAAAGAATAGGAGGACAGCACCATGACAGAAAACAAAAACTTGCGTCGGCACGGAGAAGTTACAACACGGGTGATGAGCGAAGAGGAACGCGTTGAGTATATAAAAAAACACCCAATCATTCCGACGGAAAAACCAAAGGTTGGCATACAGCTATTCCCGTCAAACTATTGGATGTAAGGACGGCCGCTAAAGCAACCGCCACCGTATGGTAAATAAAACCTAGACACTTTTATTATACCATACGGAGGCTTTGAACATGCAGCCAAAACATATATCACTCAATCAAAATACAAGTGTTTCTCAATTTATTGAGCCGGGGAAGGTGTCTGTCATCGTGTTAGACGGCAACCAAAACGCCGCATATGTCGTTGAGGCACCGGAACACGGTAAAACAATCATTCAAACAGTAAAAGGCGGTCTGGCTCGTTGTGATTACGAGATCGGCCATAAATTCAATTAGCAGGGGTTTTCCCCTGCGGGGGAGGAACGGAAAATGTATCAAAACGAAATCGCCCGCAAGTGTGAACGCTGCGGAAAAATATATTATTCAGCTCATTGGGTTGTATGCAAAACATGTCTTTTAGACCGGGAGGCCCGGGCATGAAAGAATTCAAAATCAACTTATCAAAAGGTGAAGTTTTATATACCGGCTCTTACATTTGCACCATTTCGAAAACGGCGGCCAGTACACCGGAGCAAATATCTTTAGAAGCAGCAGCCGAAAAGCTCGCGGAAGAGTTAATCATGCAACAGGCTATGAATCGGGAGCATCAGCGCCAGCAGGATGTCACGGTCATTCAGTTTCGGCAGGCTCAGGAAGAGATTCAGCGGCTTACAAAAGAGAACGAAGAACTAAAATTAAAGGTCGAGGGACAGGAAGAAGAAATAAGAGATTTAGAATTTGAAAACAGCAATTTAGAGGACGAGATAGAGGAATTGGAAGATAAAGTTGAAGCATTGGAGGGGGCTGCGGAATGAAGACAAAAAAAGTAACGATTCCCGCCCGCGATACCAATGGTTTCCTGACCGGATTCAAAACAATCAATGCACTTTGGGAATGCCCTACTTGTGGCGGGGAAATGGGAAATCCTCAGCTCACGCAGCACGCTGAAGACGGATTCTTTGGACAGGTTCATATTTGGAAAAATCCCTGCGGACATGTAGCTCATTATAAAAATCTTCAGATTGTAGGTGACGCGGAATGAGCGAATTATCCCAAGAACAAACTTGTCCGTATTGCGATTGCACAGAAGAAGCATCCTTTTCTAACTGGGATTCAGACAGCGACGGGATCGTAACATGCACGAGTTGCTACAAAGAATATTATTCAATGCCCCAATATCGCTTTGAGGGTTGGCAGGTTGAAAAAATATGCGAAGAATGCGGTCATGAAGAAAGTGAATGCCATTGCGAGGGGGAAGAAAAATGATGCCACTACAAGTAGAACTGCAACGGAACGTGAAGGCCACGAAGGACGAAGCAATGACCGTCGAGCAAGCGGCCGAGCTTTTAAAGGTTCACCCGGACTACATCCCGACGCTTGTCGCTCGGTCTGACGATCTGAAAATGATTGGCGATCATACCATTATCGCTAAACGGGATAAAACAAATATCTGGCTGGTCGGGGCTTGCGTGGGGCTCATCTTCTTCACTATCTCCGTGCTGCCGGGATTGATGGGGTGAGATAGTGAAACAGGATTACAGGCAGGCTTTTGAACAAGCATTGGCTGTCTTCCGTGAAAAGTACGGACCAGAAACAGGCGGCATGCTGCTGATGTGTCATGTACATGAATTTCTTCAAAATACCGTCGGCGGGCGGAAATAAGGGAGCGGAAACAATGAATCTACAAAAAATGTTTGAAATGCAAAAGGTGCTTGACGATCGGATCATCAAAGAAAAGGGGCTTGAGGGACAGGACTTGCTGCCGAACCTCATTCTCGCTTTACAAGTGGAGCTGGCCGAGTGTGCGAATGAATGGCGCGGCTTTAAGCATTGGAGTAATAACCAAAAGCCAAGAACAAAAGTATCAACAAATGTTGGTGCGACTCCTGAAAATGCATCCTTTTTCCGGTGTGAAAATGATAATTGCGGAGAGCATTTAAGCAAAAAAGATTTTGAAAACTTATTCGATCCTGATTATGAGGAGTGTCCAATTTGCAAAGTGGGTGATGTAACGGCTTTTCGTGATACAAACCCACTGCTTGAGGAATACGTGGACTGCCTGCATTTTATCTTGAGCATTGGCAATAGAATTGGATTTGATAATGGCGCTACGATTCAGCAGATCATGAGACGGGCAGAAGAAAGGGAATTAGAAACAAATATCGGTATTGGAAAAGCATTTTCACATTTAATGTCACTTGTATATGGTTTCTATTTTTCGATTGAAGACGAGTGGACTTATGTAATGTCTTTTGAGCGCTTTTTGAATTTAGGCAAATTGCTTGGGTTCGCGCCTGAACAGATCGAAGCAGCTTACATGGACAAAAACGCCGTCAATCATCAGCGGCAGCAGGAGGGGTATTGATGAACCACGCTGACAACCCGATCATTTCAGCCGTCATCAGCAAACTAAACGCACAACAGGACAAGGGGCTTGCCAAGTACGGCCAGCCCGTCCAAGTTAATGCCTATGATCTGCGCGGCTGGTTGCAGCATGCACTTGAGGAAACTCTTGATCTTGCAGTCTATCTGGAGGCGGCTATTCAGACTTTAGACAGAAAAGAAGAGACACTACAAGCGACATATAACAATTTGAAAAATAATCCACCTGCTTCCGAATCAATAGAAGATATGGGCGATTACTATATGAACCTTAATTCAGCTCAAGCGATTTATTCCACTGCATTTTTATTAGGTTTTAATCTTAAAAAGGAGGGCGCGGAATGAGCCACACCGACCATCAAATTTTTACGTGAAGTAATCAAAAATCAATATGTCCAAGACGGAGAGCCTGCGGACACTGATCATTGCACAGAATCACTGTGCTCTGATTGGTGTCCGTTTTTTATTTGAACGGAGGGACGGCATGAAGAAGAGGAAGGAAAAGCCCAATAAAAACGCTCAGGAGCGATCAGAGCGCTTTTGGCGGCAAATGATGGGACAAGACAGGCAAACACTTAAAAGAGGCAAAGGCGGGGCGTTAAAGCGTAAATAAGAGGGGGATCATTGTGAGAGATTTACTTTTCAGCTATAAAAGTACACTAAAACAAACAAGAGCAATGTATAAGCCACTTGCGGAAGCAAATGAAAGCGACCTTTCTGCTGCTGGTATGAGAGATAAAAAGAATCTCAGAAATATGATTTCTGATCTCCAATGGACAATCGACTGGCTTGAAAGTGGGAGGCAACCCGTGTCACGTCGCTCAATAGATCGCAGAGCCTCATATCAAAGGACTATGTTCATTGATCCTAAGATAATGGAAGTCTTCTCAAATGATTTTTCTATTCAGCCAGAGCAAACCGGATCAGTTACGGAGGAAGAGCAGAAAATAATTAATGATTGTCTCGGCAAACTTACGAATCGCGAAAAGGAAATTTTTCTTTTGCATATTGTAGAAGGTTTTTCTTATGAACGTATTAGTGCACTGCTCGGTATTGCAAAAGGAACTGTTCAAACAACAATTAACCGTTCACGAATGAAGATTGCAAGATACATTAATTCAAATATTAAAGGTGCATAGGGGGGAAAGAAATGAATCAATTGACATTAAATATTCCTCAAATTGACGAAGAAGCAACGAGAATGAAAGCAGAAAAGCTGCTCGAACAATATCGCATGTACTTGTTACAAGTGCCGGAGGATTTTTTGCCGAAAGTGACCGCAACATACAGCCTTGTTCCGCCCAGCTTTTCGAATGAATTTCATTCCTCCACAGAAGACGCAGCATTAAAACGTATGGATTGGGAGATTGAGAGGGAACGGTTTTTAAAGAGAATGCAAAGAGCGGTTAACCGGCTTTCCCAAAAGGAGCGGCAAATACTTGTCATGCTCTACATGCAGAATGAAGAAATGTATGATTATGAAGTCTATGCAGAAATGAGACTCAGTCAGCGGAGCTACTACCGGACGAAAGCAAAAGCATTTTACCGGCTGGCCTTTGCTCTTCGCGTGGAAGTCTATAAGGACGGGGGCGCGCCGGAATGAATTTTGTTCAGCCGATAAGGGACCCGGAATGCATTTTCTATATCAAACGGTTTTTAAAAGAACAGAGCGAGCGGAATTACATGCTATTTGTCACCGGGATAAATTCAGGTCTCCGCATATCAGATATATTGGAACTGAGAGTAAGGGACGCCAGACGGCCGTATTTCAACCTTATAGAGAAGAAAACCAAAAAGAAAAAGAGAATTGAAATGACGCCGGAACTTCAAAGAGAATTAAAGGCATATATTGAGGGGAAAGAAGATCACGAATATCTTTTCAAAAGCCGCGAAGGGATCAACAAGCCCATTTCCCGGTCGATGGCTTATAAGATTTTGAGGGCTGCTGCTGAGTATGTCAATTTGGATGATATAGGCACGCACACGTTGAGGAAAACATTCGGATACCATTTTTACAAGCAAACAAAAGACGTTGCCATGCTGCAGGAGATTTTTAATCACTCAGATCAGCGGACAACCCTTCGATACATTGGAATCAATCAGGATGCCATGAACAACGCCATGAAGAAATTCAAGATATAAGCAGGCTCATCTCATAAACAAGATGAGTCTTTTTTTCTGCATATTTTTATTGATTCCCTTCAAAAAGAAAACGTGGAATTCATTTTAGGGATATTGTTTGAAAACACGGATGGCAAGGGCTGACGGCACTTCGGGCAGTTGCACAGTATATAAGATATGAGTAATTGGTGGATAATGTGGATATGTTATACTATACAAAAAAGAGGAAGTGGAATAATGGTATTATGGGGAGAATGGGTTGATGTTGATAGAATGGATCCGTGTAAATATCAATGCGCCCACTGTGATGCATTAGTTGGCCCGGATTCAGGTTATTTATGTGATCGACATGGGGGTGCATTGGGGAAAGTCTATATATGTCCTAACTGCAACAGACCCACTTATTTTGAAATGAGTAATGATAGGACTCAAATTCCTTCACCGCGATATGGGAATAAAATAGAGCATCTTCCAGAAGAAATCGAAAAAGTCTACACAGAAATAAGAGATTGTATGTCTCATCAATTATATACGGCAGGTGTATTGTTAGCTAGGAAGCTGTTAATGAATATAGCTGTTGATTCAGGTGCAAAAGAGGGAGAAAGTTTTGTAACCTATGTAAATTTTCTTGAGAGTGAAGGCATTATTCCTAAAGACGGTAAGGATTGGGTTGATGCTATTAGACAAGCGGGTAACATTGCAACTCATAAAATTCCATCAATAAATCAAGAATTAGCAGAAGATATTGTAACGTTTTTAGAATTTTTATTAAGAATAAAGTATGAAATGCCTGGTAGAATGGCAAGAAAATAATTTTGGCACAAACTTGGCACGATAACGGCACACCATTTTGTTTTAGATAAGGTATTATGGTAATAGGTAATAAAATAAGGGAGCGGCACTGCTGATGAGCGGGGGCGCTTTTTTATGTTCTCTGTAAACTGCGTCCGGTAAATCTCAGGATAGACTATTGGATGTTTAAGAAGCCTTTTGAGTATGATTGGTTTAGAAAGAATATAAGTAAAGATGATTTATTGAAAATCTTAGTCGTTAGATATAATTTATGGTAGGATTCACATAGAAAGGAGGGGGGAATCTTGGATCCTAAGTTCGCAAAAATTGCATCTGAGTTAATAGAAGAGTACATGCCAACAATTGAGAAAATTAAAGGGCAGACAACGTATCATATCTATGAAGCTATGATCAAACTAAATGCTGAGATGTTGGCAAAAGCACTAGAAAAATACGAAAAAGCATCTAAAAATTAAGCGAGTTTGATAGTCGCTTTATGAGAAATTTTTGTTTCGCTGTAACTCTCTATGCAAAAAAACAGGCGCTTTCCCAATCGGGAGGGCGCTTTTTCTATTGGAGGGATTTCATTGAAGAATTTAGTAATGCGGGTTACACATTGCAAGGGAGCGGCTTTGGACAAAATTACACAGATTCTTGACGCTGGTCAAATATTAGAAGTCAAGTCAACAAAAGAAGAACCCTCTTTAAAGAATGAATACAACAAGCACGGCGACATTTGTTACAGCATAAGAGGTTATGATCCAGTTTAATTACTAATCGTTCGACAAATTTCGCAAATGATTCCCTTGTCGCTTCCTTTTACCGATAATAAGGTGGGAGGGATTAAGATGAAAAGAGATTTTGATTTAATACGAGAAATACTTATTACTTTAGAAAATGATAATAATCCAGAATCTTGGAAAGTTATTCAACTCGAAGAGAGAGACCAAAAGGTTATAAGTTATCATGTAAAATTGTTAACAGAAGCAGGATTAATAGAAGGAAAAGATACTAATTTAAATCCTGGATTTTGGTGGTATGCAAGGTCATTAACAAATCAAGGCCATGACTTTTTAGACACAATTAAAAATGAGACAACTTATTCTAAGATTAAAGAAAAAATGGGGAATCAGTTAAAGACGGCTCCTTTAACAGTAGTATCGAGTGTAGCAGTGGAAATAGCGAAAGAGTGGACTTTGAGTAAACTTGGTTTCTGATTAAGGATTTATTCTTTGCAAAAACTATTTCTAGTAAATCGTTCGACAAATTTCGCAATTGGTTCCATTATCCCTACCATTACCTCATAATTAGATAGGGAGGAGAATCGCATGAAAAATACAAAAATTACTATTAATGGTGTTGAAATCAACTGTAAGGCTGAGTATATTGATGGAAGAGATAATCACTTGTCAATACAATTTTTAACCCATGGTGCAAATGAATATCATCTGTATTCAAGTTTATTCTCGAATAATAAATTAGACGTGGTAACACCGAGAGGATCGTTCGTAGCAAAACTAGAGAGCTCAACAACAAATTACCAAGGAGAACTAGATAGAAATACGGCCGTCTCCTTTTCAATTGTACTTAAAGAAGCTGAAGCTAATTCTAATGAAAACTGGCAAGCTAATTCTGTGTTCTTATCAATTACCAACAAATTAGATATTGTTACGTTAGTTCAATTGCTTGTGGAAAAAGAATTAATTGACCTGGATGAATTCAATTCAAGATTAGAACAGGTAAATCAAAAGGAATTTACTAAGATTCATAAGATCATTTTTGGTGATTCGGAAGCTGGAGATTGAAATTATAAAAATATTTTAACCAAATATAATGAGTTTGAAGAAAGAAGAAAAACATCCTACGGGGTGTTTTTTATATTCTCTGTAAACTGCGGCCGGTAGATCTCAGGATAGACAATTGGCGGTTAACGGCTTGAGTGCGGGCGCAGTTTAGAAAGAATATGATTGGAGGGATTGGAATGAAGAAAGCTTTGACGCCTTGCAATGAACCCGGCTGTCCAAACCTCACACGAGAGGGCTACTGTGAACAACATAAGCGAACCAAGCCGGCTTATGATCAATACCGGGAGTCTGCGGCCAAACGGGGGTATAACAGCAAATGGAGGCAGTCGCGCGCTGGCTACCTGTCTAAGCATCCGTTATGTGCCGCCTGCTTAATGCAAGGCAGAAGAACCCCGGCGACAGTTGTCGATCATATCGTTCCACATAAAGGCGACAAAAAACTATTCTGGGACTCGGGTAACTGGCAGCCTCTCTGTGGGCCATGCCATAGCCGGAAGACGGCAAAGGAGGATGGAGGATTTGGAAACAGAACATCAAACGTGCGTGTGTGATCAATGCATGACCAGACTTCTTGTCAAAGGCTGTTCAAAGATCAGGAAGCACGACAACGGAATCAAGCAGCATTATATCAAGTGTCCACGCTGCAAGGCTGAGTACACATCCTTCTATACGAACGAGGACATCAGACGAATGCAGCACAGAATACGAAAGATGTTTACTCTTCGTCGTAACATGAAAAAGGAATCAGCTGTTGATCTATATTCAAAGAAAATAGAAGCAGCACAAACGGAAATACAAGCAGCCATGAGCCAGCTGAAGAAGGAGATGGAGACCCCCCACCCTTAAATCCCTAGAGGACTTTTGCCGGAGACCGCGCTCCCCTCCCCATTTTGAAAAATTCCCTAAATGAAAATTCGGAAGGAGGTGAGGGAATGGCCAGACCGCGGGAACCTTTAGATTTGTTACTTTATAAAGGCAAGAAAAACTTGACAAAGCAAGAGATTGAGGAACGTCGGGAACAAGAAATAAAGGCACCAAACGACAAAGTAAAAGCTCCATCGTATTTGCCAAAAGACTTAAAAAGAGAGTTTAAAAAGATAGCGGATGAGCTAAAAAACATCGGAATTATGACTAATTTAGATGTGGACGCGCTTGCCCGTTTTTTGTTTGCTCGAAAACAATACTTGGAAATGACCAAAGTCTTACTCGAAACGCCCATTACTGCATTAGTTGAGGATGATGACGGAAATAAATTTGAAGTAGCGAACAAGACATACAGTGATTTGCTTATCAATCAAGACAAGCTGTTCAAACAATGCAGGCAAGCTTCCAGTGATTTAGGGCTGACCATTTCCTCTCGCTGTAAACTTATTATCCCGAAAAAAGATGATGGGAAACCGAAGTCAAAAGAGGAAGAACGGTTTGGGGGCCGCATGTAATGCAAGAGATTACAGCCGAAATTCTCATTGAGCGGGTTTGGTCATATGCTGGGAAAATTCGCTCCGGGGAAATTAAGGCAGGCAAAAAGCAAAAATGGGCTGTAGAGCGTTTTTTTAAAGATGTTGACCGGCTCGCAGAAGATGACTGTCCTTATTACTTTGATGCTGAAGCTGTTGTGGATTTTTATGAATGGTCGCGGCAATTTAATCATGTCGAAGGTATACTTGCAGGGCAGCCGATTGAATTAACAGACTTTCAGCTTTTTATTGCGGCCAATATATACGGATTCTATAAAAAAGAAAATGGCGCCCGCCGGTTCCGGAAAGCTTATATCCAACTGGCCCGTAAAAATGCGAAATCGCAATTTTTAGCTTTAATCGCGTCGTATGAGATTTTCCCGACACAAGAAAAACACCGGGTATTTATCGCAGGCTGGTCCCGTGAACAATCAGATGAGGTATATCAAGCCATCCTTGAGCAGCTGCATCATGCACCAATACTAAAGGGGAAATACACCTCTGCTAATGGCCGCGTGAAAAAATATAAAACAAACTCTATTATCCAGCCTCTTTCCCGTGAGGCTCGGAAGCTCGGGGATGGTAAAAACCCATCATTGGGCATTGTGGATGAATACCACGCACATGAAACAAGTGAGATTTACGACGTCCTGGACAGCGGGATGGTCGCCCGGCGCAGTCCGTTAATGGCTGTTATTACGACAGCGGGTTTCAACATGGAGCGGCCATGCTTTAAGGAATATCAATATACGAGTAAAATTCTTGATCCAGACATTGACACGGAGAATGATGATTATTTTGTTATGATCTGTGAGCTTGATCCAGAGGACGATATAAAAGATGAATCAAACTGGATTAAGGCCAACCCAATTGTGGCAACGTACCCCGAGGGGATGGAGTCATTACGTTCTGCTTTAAAAGTGGCTCTTGAAGTGCCTGAAAAGATGCGCAGTTTCCTCACCAAAAATATGAACCGATGGGTTGACCAGAAGGACAATGGTTATATGAAGATGACAAAATGGCGCGCTTGCAGCGGGGAAATTCCTGATCTGCAAGGACTGCCCGTTTATTTGGGCCTTGATTTATCAATGACAACAGACTTAACCTCCGTTGGATATGTGGCCGTGCAAGACGGCTTTTTCTATGTCGGTCAACATTCCTTTATGCCTGAAGCCCGAGCCAAAGAAAAAATGGCGACGGATAAAGTGCCATATGATTTGTGGAGAGAGATGGGATTTATCACTTATACATCTGGCGAAGCAGTTGACTATCAATTAGTTGAACAATGGATCATTGAATTTATTCATAAAAACCGTTTTCGGCTACAAGAGACAGCATATGACAAGTGGAATGCTCTTCATTTAGCGCAGCGGCTTGAATCAAAAGGGCATACAATGGTGGAACTGCCGCAGAGAATTAATCATCTTTCATTACCAACAAAAAGCTTTCGAGAAAAGGTATTTGAAAGGAAAGTCGTGCATGGCGATGATCCGGTTTTAACATGGGCAATTAATAACGCAATTACGAAAATGGACCCGCAAGAGAATATCATGCTGGATAAAGCAAAATCACCGCAGAGAATTGACCCTATTGCGGCTGTTATAAATGCATTTGCCCGTGCGATGTATTTCGGCAATAGTGGAAGAGTTGATTTGAATGAACATTTTGGCTCCGGCAATTTCAGTTTTTAGGATGTGAGAAGTATGAAAAAGATTAGTGTCTTTTTTGCTGCCTTGTTTAACCCTAGAGTTTTTAAAAAAGGGTTTTCTTTTTTCTTATTGATATTAAATGATCTGCTGTTTATGGCGGGAGCCGCCTTTATTCTGACAGCTGTCTATAGATGGAGCACAAACATCGGTCTTATTCTGACGGGTGTCTTTTTAATGTTTTATGCGTACCTCATATCAAAGAAAGCGAGGTGATATAAATGCTACTCGAACGAATGTTTGAGAAACGTTCTGGCTCGTCAGATCATGAAGATGGTTTTAACAACATTTTATTAAACATGTTCGGCGGCCGGAAAACAGCAAGCGGCGAAAGAGTGAGTGAAAGCAACTCACTTGTGCAGCCGGACATATTTGCATGTGTCAATGTATTGTCGGATGACATTGCGAAACTGCCGATTCACACATATAAAAGAACGGAAGGCGGCATAGAACGGAAACCCGAGCACATGTCCGCGCATGCTGTTTATGCTCGGCCGAATCCTTACATGACAGCCTTCACGTGGAAAAAGCTCATGATGACTCATGTTCTGACTTGGGGGAATGCATATTCCTATATTCAATTCGGACCACATGGTTACCCGGAAGCGCTCTTCCCCTTACGCCCTGATTACACGAATGCTTACGTTCATCCGACAACAGGGATGCTGTGGTATCAAACTGTGTTAAACGGGAAAGCCATTGAATTATATGACTACGAGGTACTGCATTTTAAAGGGCTTTCGACTGACGGAATACATGGTAAATCACCTATTGGTGTTGTGCGGGAGCATATCGGGGCGCAAGCGGCTGCCACAAAATATAACGCCAAACTGTACAAGAATGAGGCAACTCCTCGGGGGATATTGAAAGTTCCGGCGTTCCTGGATGAAAAACCAAAAGAGAACGTGCGCAAAGAGTGGAAACGGGTGAATCAAGGTGAAAATATCGCCATTATAGATAACGGACTGGAATATCAATCTATTTCCATGCCTCTGCAAGAAGCTCAATTCGTTGAGTCTATGAAGTTTAACAAAGCACAGATTTCCATGATTTATAAAGTACCGTTGCATAAGCTGAACGAATTGGATAAAGCGACATTTTCAAATATTGAGCATCAGTCCATTGAATATGTCAGAAACACGCTGCAGCCATGGATTGTAAATTTTGAACAAGAACTAAACGTTAAATTGTTCTTAGATCACGATCAGAAAAGCGGCCATTACGTGAAATTCAATATAGACAGCGAGCTGCGCGGCGACAGTAAGACGCAAGCGGAGTATTTGAAAACACTTCATGAAACAGGAGTGCTGAATAAAGACGAAATCAGAGAATTACTTGAGCGCAACCCTATTGAAAACGGCGACAAATATATCTCCAGCTTAAACTATGTGTTCCTCGATTTTGTGGAAGAATATCAGCGGCTTAAAGCTGGCGGCGCCATGAAGGGGGGTGACAACAAGAATGAAGGATAAAGAGGTTCGGCATTTGACGACGCCGATCGAGCTGCGTTCCGAAGGTGAGGGGCAAAGTGAATATATCGAAGGGTACGCTCTCAAATTCGAAAAATGGTCTGAACGCTTGGGCTGGTTTAAAGAGATAATCAGCAGAACAGCTCTTGACTCAGCTGACATGTCTAACGTCATCGCCCTTTTCAACCATCAGCAAGATTTTCCCTTGGCGAGAAATACCGTTTCCGGGGATACTGGCCGCCTTGAATTAGATACAGACGGGATAGGCCTCAAATTCCGATTCAAGCCCTCAGACACGTCATATGCGCGTGATTTAATGGAGAATGTCCGGAGCGGCGTGATCAATCAGTGCTCCTTTGCTTTTTCATTGGATTATGGGGATGCTGAGGCAGATGAATGGCGTATCAATGAAGATGAGGACATTTACGAGCGACGAATCAATAAAATCAATCGCATTTTCGATATTTCACTCGTCACTACGCCTGCTTACAGCGATACTGAGGCGGTTGTAGGTGCCCGCAGTTTAGAAAAGGTTGAGCAGCTGAAAGAAAGACGTAATTCATCAGATGAAGCGTTAAAAATGGAATTGGAACTATTAGGCCTTGTACTCCCGGAGTAAGGTCTTTTTTAGTGCAGAAAACAAGGAGGAAATGATTTTATGCCAATGCAAATGAGCAAAAAAGAAATCGCATTAAGACAACAGTTTACTGAAAAGAAGCAGCAAGCAGACAAGGCGCTGCAGGAGGGCAATACCGATGAAGCGCGTGCATTGCTTGATGAAGTGAAACAGCTTAAAAATCAAATCGAATTGATGACCGAAGGACGTTCACTTGATGTCCCGGATTTACCGGGCGGTGTAAACTTTGTGCCCGAGCAAGAGCGCAACCCAGAGGGGCAGCGTTCACAAGGTCAAGGAAATGAGGAAAGGCAACAGCAATACAGCAAAGCTTTCCTTAAAGGATTGAGAGGCAAAAGACTTACCGACGAAGAGCGTGACCTTCTGGATAGTCCAGAATTTAGAGCGATGTCCGGTATAAATGATGAAGATGGCGGAATTTTGATCCCAGAGGATATTGGAAGGCAAATCCATGAATTTAAACGTCAGTTTGAGCCGTTGGAACAATATGTAACCGTTGAACCTGTCACAACTCGATCTGGAACTCGTTTACTTGAGAAAAATGCTGATATGGTGCCGTTTTCACCCGTAGAGGAATTGGGGAATTTACCTGAGATTGATCAGCCTAGATTCACAAAAGTATCCTACTCAATCATAGATTATGGTGGCATCATGACTCTATCTAATTCAATGTTGAATGACTCTGACCAAGCGATCATGAAATATGTAGCAAAATGGTTCGCAAAGAAATCAGTTGTTACCCGTAACAATTTGATTTTGGCTGCAATTGCATCATTGAAAAAAGTAGATATTGATGGTTTGGATGGTATTAAAAAAGCATTAAATGTCACGCTTGATCCGATGGTGGCGCCGGGTTCTATCGTGCTGACAAACCAAGACGGATATGACTGGTTAGACACGCTTAAAGATGGAACAGGCAGATACCTATTACAGCCAGACCCAACCAATCCTACAAAGAAGTTGCTTGATGGACGACCTGTCGTGCCTTTTACTAACAGAGTATTAAAAACTCAAAAAGGTAAAGCTCCACTCATCATCGGGAATTTAAAAGAAGCGATTGTTCTGTTTGATCGTGAACAACAGTCAATTGCATCCACAGACACAGGGGCAGGAGCATTTGAAACAAATTCAACAAAAGTCAGAGGGATTGAACGAGAAGATGTCCGTAAATGGGATGAGGATGCTGTAGTATTCGGACAAATCACGGTTGAATAAGGAGAGATAAGTATGAGCTATTCAACAAAAAACTACACCGCCGACGGGGGAAATCGTACCGTCATCGGCGGTGTTTTAGAAATTGCCGGGGGCAAGGTCATTAAAGATGGACAAGAGGTCAGTTTTGGCGGCAACCAATCTGAACCAGGACCCGGAAGCGTAACCCATGAAATGCTGGCGGATAAGTCGGTCCGCAGCAGGAATATCGGCACCGGCAGTGTAATGGAAGAACACTTAAATTCATCTGTTTTAGATCGTCTCAAGGCTATTGAGGATAAATTGAAAGAGCTTGCCAGTTCTGAGTCTGACGGAAAAACGGAATAAAAAATAAAAGGAAAAGGATGATTACAGATGGCTGAAGATTATTTATATGAAAGTAATGGAGTCAAAACTTCATCTGAAAAAGGAAAAGACGGCAAGGCGATAACGCCGGTCTATCTCAAAGAAAACAGCGAAGAAAATCCTCTTTTTGTAAAAGGACTGCAGGGTGAAAAAGGTGAGAAAGGAGACAAAGGCGATATCGGTAAACAAGGTCCTCAAGGAGAACCGGGGGAACCCGGCCCGCAAGGACCAAAAGGCGATAAGGGGGAACCCGGGGAACAGGGACCACAGGGTGAACCGGGACCGGCCGGACCAAAGGGAGATACTGGCGAGCAAGGCCCGCAAGGTGAGAAAGGAGACAAGGGTGATCCGGCTGTTATTGAAGAAAGCAGCATTACGTATGAAATGCTTGCAGAAAAATCAGTCCGGAGTAAAAACATCGGAACTGGCAGCGTGATGCCGGAGCATCTAAACAGCGAAATTACAAAATTGCTTGATGAATTGAAACAAAAAATGAATAACCTTGAAAGTGACCTGGCTGCTTTGAAAGGAACAGAAGAAGAACCGACAGAATAGGCGGTGTGTCCTGAATGGATTTAGAGGCTATTAAAAACTATTTAAAGGTCGAGCATGAAGAAGATGATCGTCAGCTTTTGAATCAAATGGCGGCGGCCAAAAGCTATATTATCAACGGGATAGGCAGGTATATTGAAGGGCACCCGCAATTTGAGCTGGTGCTTCAAATGCTTGTCCAACATTGGTATGAAAACAAAGGGATATATGAGACCGGGGGAACCGGCTTATCTATCCCTTTTACTGCTGAAAATATATTGACGCAGCTGCGTTATGTATCTGTGGAGGAACAAGAAAATGAGAAAAAAGATCAGCCAACTCCGGCACCGTCTGACCTTTCAAAAGAAAACCGAGACACAGGATGAAGAAGGTAATTGGAATGCAACCTATGTGGACTTATTCACGGTCTGGGGAGCTGTAGAGGGGGCTGGCTCTCTCGGAAATAGCGAAACTATGATTGCCGGAGCATTGGGAGTCAAGACTCCAAAAAAAATCACGGTGCGTTACCGGAAGGATATAAAACCGAATATGCGGATTGTTAAGCGCGTTCCTAAAGAAAAGACGGAACGCGTTTTTGATATTTTGGACACTAACGATCCGGATGATCAGGGGGAAGAGCTTGAGATTCTTTGTCAGGAGGTGGGAATCAATGGCTGATATGAGCTTTGACGGCATAGAGGATCTAACGCAGTATTTTAAAAAAATCGGCGGAGACGTCGAAAAGGTGGAACCCGTAGCGCTAAAGGCCGGCGGTGAAATTATCGCTGAACGGCAACGCTCCCACGTTAACCGGAGTGATAAAAAACAACCTCATATGCAGGACAACATCACAGTCTCCAATGTCAGAGAATCCAAGGACGGAGTGAGGTTTGTGGCCGTTGGTCCGAATAAAAAGGTAGCGTATCGCGGGAGGTTCTTGGAGTGGGGAACCTCAAAAATGCCGCCGCAACCGTTCATAGAAAAAGGCGGAAAAGAAGGGGAGGGCCCCGCTGTGGAACTAATGGAGCGAATACTTACAGCGCCGATCAAATGACCTACTCTCCTAAAATTGAATTGGTGAGCACACTTAATTCCAGTGCCTTATTAAAAGGCCTGACATCTGGCGGAATTCATAACCTCGTTGCGAATGATGTCAGCGCATTTCCGAGAGTAGTTTTTTCGGAGATTCAAGATGCTGATGCGGATTTTGCAGACAACCAGGTCTATTCATTTGAGGTGCGTTATCAGATCAGTATTTTCACTCAAGCGAGCACCCGCGGCAAGGAAACAGCGATTGCTGCGGAAATAGATAAGCTTATGCGAGAAATCGGCTACAGCCGGTATGATTCGCAAGATTTATACGAAACAGACACAAAGGTCTTTCATAAGGCCAGACGTTATAAAAAAACCTATTATCAGGAGGGGAAATAGATGGGGAAAGTATTATCTGGTTTGGATATGTTTCATATCGCAGAAGTATTAAAAGACACAAAAGATGAATTAAAATTTTCTGTTCCCGAAGAAATACCGGGCGCCGTTAACTTAAAAATTGATCCTAAATCAGAACAGGAGGTTTTTTATGCCGACAACGTGGCATATGCCACTGTTAATAGTTTAAGTGATATTGATGGTGAAATGGAAGTTGCCGACCTTCCTCTTGACATGCAGTCAAGGATTTTCGGTAAGCAAGTGGAGAATGGCATTCATTTTTCTAGTGCTGATGATAAGACACTAGAGATTGCTCTTGGTTTCCGGGCCAAGCTCTCTACCGGCGGGTACAGATACTATTGGGTGCTTAAAGGGACCCCAGAATTAGTACCGATTGAACACAAAACGGACGAAGGGAAAGCTACACCCCAAACAGCGCAGGTCAAAATTAAATTCATGCCTCTTACTAATGTAAAAGAGGGTAAGCGCAGATGGGATGCAAAAGCAGAAGAAGATAAGGCCAATGGGATTAATGCTGAAACATGGTTCAAACAAGTTGTCTATAAGGACATCACGAAAGAGGGAACGCCTGTCGTTGATGTCGGTAAATAATTCATTGAGCGCCTAAGAGCGCTCTTTTTATATGAAAAAGGAGGAACTTACATGGAAGCATTGTCTATTACACTTCGGCTTGATGGCAAAGATAAAAAATTTGTTACACCTGACCACATTACAGGTTTATTGTTTCGAAAGGCTGCAAAGATTGCAGACGATTTTGAATCACAAGATTCAGAGCGTCTTTTTACTAATGAACAGGTTGAATTTGTCTGTAATACCTTTGGCCAGAAATTTACACCTGATGAGTTTGAAAAAGGAATTGATGCCCGGCTGGTAGGAAGAACAATCTATGCTGCTGCACAGTATGTGTTGGGGAATATTGCGGAAGCAACGGCTCTTTTAAATAGCGAGGGAATTTCCAGCGGTGAAGAGCCGGGGGAGTGAGTCTGCCTGAGTCAGTCCTTGATATGTATAACGCCCTTGAGGAAATAGGATATACGCAGAATCAAATTGACGAAATGGACATTGTCTATCATCTGAAAAGACTGGCTCGGAGAAAATCACAAGAGAAGACCCAAACGAAGGCAAAAAACAATGATGAACCTATGTATATTGATCAATTTCTCGGATAAGGAGGTGCCCGATTGAGCAAAGACATAAAGGTCAGGCTGTATTCGAATTCATCTGAGTTTAAAAAAGAAATGAGCGCCTGTGCTGTTCAAATGAAAAATTTGAAGTCGGAATTTGAAAAAAACCGTACGGCAGTGGGTGTGTGGGGAAACGAATTAAAAACTGCTCAAGTAACCGAAAAAACATTAACACAACAATTGGAAACGCATAAACGCAGAGTAAAGGCGCTTGAGAGAGCTTACGCAGACGCGGCTATAAAAAAAGGGAAAGACATAAAAGAAACGCAAACGCTCGCCCGCCGTTTAAATAATGCTACTGCCGCAATGAATAAGACGCAAAACGCGCTAAATAGTACGACTCAGAGAATAAAAACGTTAGAGGAGGCAGCGAAAAGAGCTTCCTCCCGTGTTCGGATCATGGGCGAACGAATGGATTCAATTGGTGGAAAAATGCGTTCCGTTGGTTCGTCAGTAGCTATGACATCGGGCATCGCTTTTGGTGCGCTGGCTCTGTCCCTACGTGATGCTGTTCAGGTCGGCATGGACTTTGAAAAGCAAATGAGTAAAGTCCAGGCCATTTCCGGCGGATCGGCGGCAGAGATCGCAAAATTGAGAGAGCAAGCAAAAGAACTCGGTGCAACCACTGTCTTTACAGCAAGTCAGGCAGCGGATGCACAGGGTTTTTTGGCAATGGCCGGATTTAAGGTTAATGACATTTATGACGCAATGCCCGGGATGCTCAGTCTGGCGGCAGCCGGCCAACTGGAATTAGGTGCAGCAGCAGATATTACATCAAATATCATGTCTGCCTTTGCTCTAAAAGCAAAAGAGTCAGGGCACGCCTCGGATGTCATTGCTTACGCCGCAGCCAACGCAAACACCAACGTTGAACAGATGGGCGAAGCCATGAAGTTTTTGGCGCCGAACGCTAATTCCCTTGGTTGGGGAATGGAAGAATCAGCGGCCGCCATTATGGCTTTTGGTGACGCAGGTCTTCAAGGCTCAATTGCCGGGCAGGCTTTTGGTACATCCTTGATCCGTCTCGCTTCGCCAACGGGTAAGGCGTCGAAGCTTGTCAAAAAATTAGGTTTTGATTTCTTCGATGCAGCCGGAAACATGAAAAGCATGCCGGAAGTCGTTGAGGAAATGGAAAAAGGTCTGAAAGGCATGACCAAAGAGCAACAGGCGGCCGCATTAAAAACGATCGTGGGCGCTGAAGCATATAAACATTGGGCTGTCCTTCTTCAAAAAGGTTCAAAGGCTCTTGGGGATAATACTAAGGCGCTTGAAAAATCAGATGGAGCCGCTAAAAAGATGGCGGATACAATGCTGGATAATGCACACGGAAGCATAGTAGCTTTTCAGTCAGCACTTGAAGGGGCAAAAATCAAACTGACGGAAAGCCTTTTGCCTGCCCTGGGCGATTTAGCAAACAAGGGCAGCGACTTGATTATGATGTTTAATAATCTGGATTCCGGCACCGTGCAAACCATAGCGAAAACAGCCGTTCTGGCGACAGGTGTATTAGGGGTTACGACAGCCGTCGCCACGCTTACAGCTGGAATAGGGGCGCTTTTAGCGTTTACCGGTCCTGTTGGCCTTGCAATTGTCGGAGGTACAGCACTGCTAGGCGGTATTTCGGTTGCTACTTACGCTTACACTGAACAATTGAAGAACCAGAAAAAGCAGCAAGAAGAGGCGCGAGAATCTGCCTTGCTTTACGGTGAGGGTGTTTCTAAAGCAACACAAAAATCTGCTTCCACCTATGTGGACTTAAGAGAAAAGGCAGAACTGCAGCTGTTTGAATTGACCCGGGTATCTGGTTCAGAAGCTCAGAAGATGTCAGCTAAATTAGTTGAAACTTATGCCAGTATGCGCGACCAGCTAATACAAGAACTTGAAGGGCTTAAAAAGGATGCTCTGGTTGTCTTAAAAGGGCTATATGCGGACACCGATGAGAAAACAAAAAAAGCCGGCGAAAAGATGACTGACAAGATGGTCGGCGCAATTGATAAAGATATGCAAGAGGCTAGGAATAAACTAAAGCAGTTAAACGCACTGCAAAAAGAGACAGGCCTCGTCACTTCCAATATGAATGCCTCACAAAAGAAGCAATTCAATGACATTGTTTCCTATTTTGAATTGTCTACAAGTAAATTTGCGGCCAATCAAAAAGAAGCATTAGCAATGCAAAAAGTAGTAACGGATCAGCAAGGACAGCTTTCATTTAAACAAGCTCAGAAGTACAACAACGACATTAAAAAAGTCTATGACGATGGTAAACAAGCCGCCAAGAAAGATATGGAATACAGAAATGATGTTATTGAGAAGTTGTTTGCGCAGGGATATATAGAGGCGGAACAAAGAAGATCATTACTGAGCAAAAGCACGGCTGACTATAATACCGCATTAGCAAAAAACACGGATGCCTATGAAAAAAATTCAAGAGCCTTATTTTCCAAAATGTCACGAGACGGCAAGCTGCTTGATTTAGAGACCGGAAAGGCATTGGATAAACAAGATGAGTTTATATCTAATTCAATGGGGATTATGGTCAAAACTGAAGAGTCAGAAGCTCAATATCAAGAACGATGGGCAGCCCGGCAAATAGATTTTCTTCAAAAATTAGGACAATCCAAAGAAGAAGCAATTGAGACTACCCAACAGGCTTTAGAAGAGTTTTACCAAGGCATGGGGATGACCCAAGAACAAGCCCGTGAAGAAGCAAGTCAGATGGTTGCCAATGTTGAAGGGGAATTAGATAAGCCGACAAGCGCCGAACAATCAGGGAAGAAGGTTGCCGAGGACTTTTCCGCTGGCTTGAAGCAGTCCACACCAGCAGTTATTGGCGGGGGGACGGTCTTACAGCAGGCCCTTAACAATTCGCTTTCCGCAGATAACACCACGCCCGCACAGGCCGGACAAAATAAAGGAAATGCCTTTCGTACCGGTATCAATTCTACAAAGCCCGGTAATGCACAAGCAGGATCGTCTATACTTCAATCTGCTTTAAATGAGATGAAGAAAGGCGGCGGGCAAGCAAATGCAGCAGGACAAAACAAAGGAAATAAGCATAAAGCTGGTTTAACGTCTACCAAAGGCGCCAATACATCTGCGGCCGGCTCTCTCAGCTCATCGGTAACGAGCAATTTAGCCAAAACCTCAGACGGCGGAGGCGGTAAAAAGGCCGGAACTGAATTGGCCAGCGGCGTTCTCAGTAAAAAGGGCACAGCAAACAGCGCCGGAAAAAGTGTTGCAAACAGCGCAAAAACGGGGCTGAAAAGCGTTAAGACACATAGTGTTGGTTCTGACTTTGTAACCGGCTTTATAAATGGAATGGGATCGCAAAACGGCTCTCTCTTCAGTGCGGCGTGGAACTTGGGGAAATCCGCCTTGAGGTCTTTAAAGAAATCTATTGACTCCCATTCTCCCTCCAAACTAACAAAAGCGGAAGGAAACAACTTTTCTGATGGGTTTGCGTTAGGGATAGAGGACAAAGCCAAAAACGTAAAACAAAGTGCTGCTTTTATGGCGCAGAACGCAATGACCTCGTTTAAGCAGGAATTAAATCAGATGGCTTTCAACATAAAGGGGGCTGCTGATCAGCTCATTTCAATGAAGTCAGAGCTTACCATCCGGAATGAAGTTGACACGCCTGCTTTAAATCAAAAGCTAGATGCTCTAATCACACTCCTGTCACAGCAACAGTCTGGCGGGGCAGGCCAGGCCGCGATACCTCAGCAGCCTATTATCATCCATCCGGCTGCGGTGCATATGGACGGCCAACAAATTGCGACGATCGCTTTTGAAAAAGGAGATGGCAGGATACTTGACCAGAAAGCTGCAGACCGATACAACCAGAATGCCTATAAAGGCGGTGTCAGATCATAATGCTAGATTTATATATTGATTTTAATAACAGTATGGGAGAACAAAGCTTATCACGAATTCTCCCCCGTTTTAAGGTGCGCAGCTTCACGCCTGACTCACCGAATATTGAACGAGAAACAACAACCCTCCCAAGGATAAACGGTTTAGTGCTGCCGCAGCACCCCCGGGACGTTGTCTACAAAGAGAGAGACATCAAGGTTGATTTTTTATTAGATTCCATCATTCCCGAAACCTTTTATCAGAACAGGCATGAACTTTATTCATTGTTAGTGCAGCCGTTTCCTTATTATATTTCAACGGACCTTCTGCCTAACCGTCGGTTCCTTGTTACGTGTGACGGGAATTTTACTATCGCTAAGGACAAACAGAAAAACCATGCCACATTCACAGTGGGGTTCACGGATATTCTGGGGCTTGCCGAGTCGAAATATACCTCTTCTACCATCCAGAATTTCAATGGAGAGCACTGGAGTCCCGGTATGGGAATCCTTCGGAGAGATGATCTTGAATATCATTTCAAGAACCAAAAACGATTCAGCGTTTACAATCCCGGCGGCGCCGCGGTCAACACTCTGCAGCATGATTATAACGTCTTTCTGTGGGCCAAAGGGACAAACGTAACCATTGCGAACCGAACGAACGGGGAAAAATTGAAAATTGAGCAGGAGCTAAAACGCTCGCAAAAAGTCACATTCATCAGGCAGTACACTGTAATCGGGGATAAGCGTCTGAAAACATCCGGCCGTCTGCCGACACTGGATGTAGGATGGAACGATTTTGAAATTATAAACTCAAATGACTTTGAAATTTTATTTGATACTCGTTTTTATTATAAGTAAGGAGGGATGACATGGCTGTGGCTGACTTTATTAAAAGCCTGGTACCCGGGGCGAAAAAGGTATGCAAAAAATATAATGTCCTTGCCAGCCTTGTCATTGCTCAAGGCTGTCTGGAAAGCGGGTTCGGCACGAGCGGCCTTTCCAAACAAGCTTACAATTTGTTTGGGATAAAGGGAACCTATAACGGAAAATACGTGTTGATGTGGACCAGCGAGCAGGACAAATACGGAAATGTTGAGAGGGTACAAGCTAAATTCAGAAAGTACCCTTCATATGCTGAGAGTTTGGCAGATCTGGGAAGCTTGTACACTCGTCTTGATCGGTATAAAGCAGTGGTAGGGGAAACGGATTATAAAAAAGCATGCCGAGCCGTTCAAAAAGCTGGCTACGCAACAGACATCAACTATGCTAATAAATTAATTACCATGATCGAACAGTATAAGTTGATGCAATATGATGATACGTCAGAATTGCCGAACGAGCCTGATGATCCAGAATCCCCGGAGACCCCAGAAGAGGAACCGAGTTTTCCAAGTAAAGAATACGCGGGTAACGACATCCCTCTTAATAAAAAACTGCCGTCAGATGTGGACTTTCCTCAGCTGCATGTTTCCACGAAAGACGGAAATGACGTTGTGGAAGTAACAGGCGTGATCGTTGATCTTACAGACGATACTACCGGGAAAAAGAGCTTTACCTTTACAATTACCAAAACAGAGAGCAATGCGACTGAATTCGATTTACTGGTCAATGACAATATTCTTTACATTGACGAAAGAAGATTCAAACAACAAAAATACTATATTACAGATGTAGACTTGAAGCAGGCTAAAAACGTCCTGACAAAAACAATCACGGCCAATCATATTTTTACCGTTTTTCTTGCTGAGAACCAAGTAAATGACACTGTAACAAAGAAACTGACCGTAAAAGAGGCCTTTGACATTGCGTTAAAAGGTACTGATTTTTCATATGTGCTGGAAGAGCCTGAAAGCAAATTCGCCACCGCCGAAGAAGAGAATTTCGGTGATAAAAACTCCACCGAATTAATAGATCAGCTCATAAATGATTATGAGTTAGAGCTTGACGTGGATAATTATAAAATTCATGTCTATAAGAAAATGGGGAAAGAGATTCCTTTCACATTTGACTCCCGTTATAATATGCCGGGCATCAGTATCAAAACCAACTCGCAAAACTGCTCTACCCGTGCATGGGGATATGGTGCGATGTCTAAAGACAGTAAGAGCACAGACAAAAAACCGAAATACGTATTTGAGCCGATCTTGTACATCCATCCAGAGGAAAAGAAATTTCTGCGGGAAGGTAAGCCGAAGTGGGCCGACCCGATCAGAGACGAAACTATAAAAAAGTCGGGCAGCATGGTTTCTGCGCTGAAAAAACATGTGAATCCATATCCGGAAACAGTCGTCAGTGTAGATTATCAATATGTATACGAACCGAAATTGATCAAAATTGAAAAGCCGTTCTGGAAAGGCGATACAGTCCACATTTTAGCCGACACAGCAGACGGAACGACTTATGAGGATGATGTGCGGCTCTTAACGATTCAATACAATCCGCTAAATCCATACAGCAGCCCGAAGCTGACTTTTGCTAATTTCAGAAAAGACATACAAGATATTGCGGTGAATCAGGCGAAGAAGCTGAGAGAACAAAAACGATATATTGATCAAATACTGACAGCGCTTTGATAGGCGTTTTTTATTTTGTCGAAAAGGAGAGTGAATACAGTGTTGAGGTTGAAAAAAAATTACGATACCACTAGAAACTCTCGCTATGAGGATGAGCTATCTGGTGATATGGAAGCGATCGAGAGAAGCGTAAACGGACTTGAAAGTGAAATTACCCGTCATAAGAAAGCTGCTACGGCGCATACATCTGAGCAAATTGATCACGGGGGCTTTTCTTTACGAACTTATATTGACGGCCTGTATAATCGGGTGCGTAATCTCATTCTTAATGCCGACGGGACAAATGTAAAAGAAGTAGTGGACGCCCGTGTTAATGCTGATGGAGAAATTGCTCCACTGTTGAAAGAGCGTCTTGATAAGGAATATAACAAACTTCTGCGTAAAATCACCAGAAACGTTAACGTAGACGACTACGGGGCCGACCCTACCGGGGAGACAGACAGCACAGAAGCATTCAAAAGAGCGATCGGAAACGGAAAGGTGCGGCTCAATCTATCAGCCGGCGAATACGTGATAAGAGGCGTCAAACTGCCGTCATGGACGTATTTGATCGGCCAGGGCATGGGCGTCACCACTCTGAAGCTGCACGAGGACACGCCGGCCAGTGAGTGGGTTGTCACAAATGCTGATCATGCGAAAGGCAACCGGAATATCGTTGTGGAAGGTATGTCGCTTGACTGGAATCCTGATCGCCAGGGCGGCGTAGGCGCAACCGGTGGTGTACATTCAAGCTGTCTGCTTTTTGCGCAAGTAAAGTTTGGCATTGCACGTGGTGTTGAAGGCATTAACCCAGGTTTGCATTGTTTTGATGTATCAGCGCCTTCTTATAACATCACAGCAAAAGATTACACGGCAACAGGGAGCAAATATATTTGGATCGACAAGTGTGTTGGCTCTGGGTATGGTGACGACGGCATTACGACCCATTACAGCGAGTATGTTTTCATCACAAACAATGTGATGACGAATCCGCGCGGTACTGCACACCGTAAAGGCGGAGCCAATTCAAACGGAATTGAAGTGGACGACGGCTCTAAGCATGTCTG
Organism: Bacillus sp. Pc3; assembly: GCF_000815145.1. NCBI lineage: Bacteria > Bacillati > Bacillota > Bacilli > Caryophanales > Bacillaceae > Bacillus > Bacillus sp. Pc3. Next base: position 61,535 of record NZ_CP010406.1, read on the forward strand.
GGTTATAGATAATTATACGGAGGGGAATGTGCGGGGCGTAGAGGTAAAAGCTCATAAGGAATGGCCGGCACCGAGTGACGTTCACATTCGCGGTCATGAATCATTTCGTGACGTTCGCTCATTTGATTTACGGCATATTGATCACCATCTTGTAAAAGACCCTTGGAGCGAGACGGCTCGTGATGTGACGTTAGTAGACTGCACATCCCGTGAACCCGTCTATAATTCGCTTTATGAAGGATTAGCTCCGAAAGCCCTTGTCGTTTCGGCGTACCAGCGTGTTCAGATAATCGGTTTTAAAGCGATTGGCGATCCGACATATGACTACAAAGACGGCTCGATCATTGCCTTCCAGTATAAAAGCAGGAAGATAACAGTAAACAACTTGCACATTACCGGATTTAAAAAGGCTGATTGTGACATTTATATCACCGGCGGCGATCAGATGACCGACGATGTATTTATTTCTGATTTTGTTATCCATGATTCCGCAAGAACCGGCATCGCGATAGGGGGCGGCGTGCGTAATGTCAACTTGTTAAATGGCCTTCTGCATGTAGCAAGCGGAACGGCCGGCATCACCTCTCCGAACACCCAGACCAATATTTTTCTTGTCAGAGCTTACGGTTATAAGGATGCAGCTGTCCTTGCCGGAGAAAAGCATTCAGTAGTTCCGAATAACGTCAAGGGAGGATTTCGAGCAGCTTCCAGCTCGGGCCATGCACTTACGAAGTACAGTGCGATTATTGCGTGTACGGGGGCGACGTATGCGAAGGGTGAGCGCAATTTGCTTGCGGGTAATGCTGGCGGCTCTTCTTCTGAGGGTTCACGCAACGGCGTCATGTTTTCATATGACTCTCACACAACAGGAGATGGGGCGTCCGCGGGTGTCATGTTCTCCAAGGCCACTAAGAACAGCAAATCTTACACAATGGTTTTAGGCCATGGAAACGGCAAAGCCTCGGAAGCCAACAAAAAAATTGAATTAAACGCAAAGGGCGGAACAGTGCGGTCCACCGGCGCAATAGAAAGCGTATCGAATTTAAAAGACTTGGCGGAGTATTTTGAATCAGCTGACGGAACAAAGATAGAGGCATCTTATCTTGTAGCGTTAGAGGGCGACAAAATCCGAAAAGCTCAAGAAGGCGACAAGATACTAGGGGTCGTTTCCAAGACTGCCGGCGTTGTGCTCGGCGGAGCTGCCTTCTATTGGAATGATCGTTTTCTTCGTGATGAATTTGGGGGCATTATCTACCGGGAAGTATTTGACGGTGACGACATCATTACGATTCCAGCTGAGAACCCGAACTATGATCCGGAAGCTGAGTACAAGCCACGAGAGGAAAGAGACGAATGGCATATTATCGGTTTGATTGGTCAAGTCTTTGTGCGGGTTGATGATACTGTTAACGTCGGTGACAGCGTTTCAGCAGTTGACGGCATCGCCACAAAGGCGGAAAGCGGCGGCTACGGAACCGTTATGAAATTAGATACACCTTATGATGCGAAGAAAGGCTACGGCGTGGCTCAAATGATGGTTACGCCGCAGCACTAAGGGGGGGATAAACGACGATGTATAAAACGGGCAGCGTGCCGATCAACATTAATACAAATCCAATCAATGGCCGGAGTACAAATATACAATTTATGACGCAGGACACTGGCAGCGCAAAGCTGTTTTTTTCTTTTATAAAGGATGGTGTACCGTTGCCTCTGTCAGCCGTAGACGCAAAAATCGTTCTCCTGTATGATGATGGATCGTTTTATAAAAAGAGCCTTACCATCACTGACAAGATAAATGGCACGGCGGAATATGTGTTGTCGAATGCAGAACTCAAGCATTACGGGACGGTTAAGGCTGAAATCAAACTATATTACACGAACGGGCAAGCGCTGGCGACTTCTTTTTTTACTTTCTCTATCGCCAAAACGTTAGAGGATCAGAACATCATCCCAACAGCTGACTATTACATTGACGATTTTGAAACGCTGAAAGACGGGATAAAACACATCGTCGAAGAAATCAGCCAGACTGTCGAGGAATTGAGAAAGAAATTTGCTGACCTGGAATCCATTGAAACGAAAGAGGGCGCGCAGCAAAAGGCGGATGCTGCAGAGGAAAACGCCAAGTCTTACACAAACGAACATGCAAAAGATAACGTGAAACACATCACGGCTGCCGAGAGAAAAGAGTGGAATGCCAAGGAAACCCCTTCCGGCGCGCAGGATAAAATAAACGCCCATGCGAACGATGCAGATATGCATGTTTCTGCAACAGATCGGAAGTCTTGGGACGCCAAGGAAACCCCTTCCGGCGCTCAAGATAAAGTAAACAAGCATGCAAATAATGAAGACATTCACGTTAACAAACCTTTTAAAGATACATTGGAAGAGTTATCAAAGCTGTTCACAGCAGATTTTAAAGAAAAACTGGAAGAGTTATTACAACAGTTCACTGCCCATAGTTATAATCAAATTCGGCACATCTCTGCAGCTGAACGGAAGACATGGAACGGAGCCGCCACCTATGCTAACATCATGCTGAAGAACGGAGCCGCCGCAGGGACACGAACGCCTATATACGCAAAATGGGGGCCTCTTATCTTATTAAGGGGGCATGTTAGAACTGAACCAGAAATCATATTCGGCTCCATCCCCGAGGAATACGCACCAGCTGGCGGTGGCGTTTATACACTTCCGTTAAGTGGTACAGGTGGCACGGCCAATTTAATCATTTATGATAATGGGGATTTAAAAATAAAATACCCGGACCCGGCGGACTCAAGTAAGATGGGCGGAGGCTATTATCTGGATGTGGTCGTGGGCTTTCAGGAAGGAGGGACAGCATGATTCAGGTTTATGAATACGATGAAAATTTCATTTTGACCAAACCCGTTCAGATTGAGCCTGATGAAGAAGGTAACTATACAATCCCTGAGAATTGTACAACCGTCCAGCCTCCGTCTTTCATAAAGGCGATGTATCATCCGGCTGAGAAGACATGGACGGAGGCGGCCACCCAGGAAGAGAAAAAAGCCTTGGAAAAGCAAATTGAAAGCGGGCGGGTACCTTCTCCCGTTGATGAGTTGAAAGCTCAGAACGCGGCCATTACAACGCAGCTTGCAGAAGCTCAAAGTCTGGCCGAGTCACAAGCGCAAATGATAGCCAATCTTTATCTGATACTAGCGGAGGGAGGGAAAGGAGAATGATGGATTGGTTTACAAGCGTTAAAACAATCTATGGATGGGGGCCGCAGTATTACAGTAATGAAGACGTGGCCCGTTTTGTTGAGTGGGGGAGAATTACAGAAGATGAATACAATAAAATAACCGGCTTGACCTATCCGATGACAAAACAGCCTGTCAGTGTGGATTTAGGCGGCGCCGCAAACTGATCGACACCCCAGAGGTGTTTTTATTTTGCCTCGAAGGAGGTGATTAATAATTGGAGGGAATATACGTGTGGATGAATTTTGAGAGCTTACAGATCGCAAGAACATATCTTTTCGGGGAGGTGAAATACCTTGATTTACTTTTGATCCTCAGCATCTTGGATGTTATCACCGGCATTATTAAAGCGTGGAAAATGAAGCAGCTCCGGAGCCGCAGCGCGTGGTTTGGGTATGTTCGAAAGATGCTGAGTTTTATGGTGGTCATTGTCGCCAACATTATTGATACGATAACAAATTTGAACGGTGTTCTGACCTTTGGAACCGTTCTTTTTTATATTGCAAATGAGGGCCTATCCATCACGGAGAATTTGGCGCAGATCGGTGTTAAAATTCCGGCCGTCATCACTGACCGGCTTCACGTGATTGAAAGCGACAACGATCAGAAAACAGAAAAAGAGGAAAAAGCTGCTGAGTAAATTCAGCGGCTTATTTTATTACTCAAAAGGAGACGATGAAACATGGTGAAAATCACTAAAGACTTTATTCCAACGGGGCACAATAACAGACCGGGATACGCAATGAACCCGGCATACATCACAGTTCATAACACGGCAAACACGGCACAAGGGGCAAGCGCAGCCATGCACGCCCGTTATGAGAAAAATCCGGAAACACCCACCAGCTGGCACTTTACGGTAGACGACAAAGAGATTTATCAGCATCTGCCATTGAATGAAAACGGATGGCACGCGGGAGACGGAAACCGCGGAACTGGCAACCGGAAATCTATCGGCATTGAAATTTGCGAGAATAGCGATGGGGATTTTGAGAAAGCCGTGGCAAATGCTCAATGGCTGATCAAAAAGCTCATGAAGGAGCAGGGCATTTCCTTTGCAAACGTGGTCCCTCACCAGCACTGGTCCGGCAAGTATTGTCCACGCAAGCTGCTTGATCGATGGGACTCCTTTAAAGCATGTATCAGCGGCGCCCCGTCTAAAACGGTAAATTCTCCTGTTGATAAAACAAAAGAATCTTATATTAAAAATACAGTTGTTGCTGACAGCCTTAATGTGAGAACTCAACGCAATGCCAACTCGTCTATTGTGCTTGCTCTTCCTAAAGGTTCGACTGTCCAATATAAAAAAGGATCGACTCAAAATGGTTGGGGTTACATTAAATATACCAATTCTAAAGGAGCCACATACAGCGGTTACGTTAACGTAAGATATATCAAGAGTGATGCAGAGTTAGGGAAAACCTCTTCAAAATCTGCTCCTGCTAAACCTTCAAACAAGACTAGCGGGGGTATTAAGTCTGTAGGCAAAATTAAAATTGTTGGTGTTAAAAGTGCAGCCATTATTATGGACAAACCAGACCGTAAAAATGCCAAGAATGTGGATACGATTGGTCTCGGCAAGACAATTAACATCTCAGGTTCTGTTAAAGGTTCAAACAACTCTAAAGGCTATTGGGAAGTCATCCACGACGGCAAACGGCGGTATGTGTCTGGACAATATGGGGAAATGGTTTAAGTAAAACGCTTTTGAAATAATGAAAAAGCCCCCAAAAGGGGCTTTTATTTTGGTTCAATATTTATAATTAACGACATTTGAGGAATTTTAGCTAGTGTAACAAGATAGTCACCATCAAATACCTCAAGTGTATTTTGCTCGCTTTTTAGAAGGTCGTTTACATGCTTAATATCAATTCCTAAAGCATGAAAAACCGTAAGTGTATTAACCAGGCCTATTTGAGAAGCCATATTATCTGAACCAGAAGTGGATAAATGTAAACGGTAGAATTTATGATTCTTGTCATACCATGCTTCCAAAGTGAAAGTTCCACCGGAGTTATCAGTTTCTGTTTTCAGTTCTCTGGTGTAAATTGTACCATCTTTGGCTTCGGTAAGTTCAAAGTCTCCGATATTATCTTTATTAATACGATTGAGACCAGAGGATTCAATATCTTCATCACTTTCAATATCTCGAGTCGCTTCATTGAAAGACTGTACAAATTCTTCAGGACTGAAGTTAAATTCTTTTTGGTTATCTTCAACACTCCGGACGTCAGAGTCTTCCTCGTCTTCAGAATACATTGGCTCCTCTTCTGTACTTTCTGTGGCAGCAGTGACATCCTCAGTTTTGGTTTCGTGAGACTCTCGATTCAACGCACCCATAATGAAAAAAAGAGATAAAGCCAAAACAAGGCTTATTGGAGCTATTTGTTTACCTATTTTCTTAGTTTTTTCAAAGAAGATAAAAATCAATGCTGTAATAAAGACAAAGGTTGCTAATGTTGCAACAATACCAAGAATAATCATATGATCCCCCTCTTATTTTAAAACGAACGTTTACATTTTAAAGCAAAGGAGGATTCATTTCTATGCTTTGTAAAGGATTTGATAATGATTGGAATTGCGAACCGAAGACAAAAGCAATACTGGAAATATTATCGAAATAACAAAAAACCCTTCTCAAAAGGGAAGGGCTTTGTTTATATGGACTTTTTGTTTCTATTCTTCGTAGAGCTTATCTACCAATTCCGTAAACGAATTACATATATGACTCAGAGCACCCTCTGGATTTTCAAATGCAATTTCATGATCCCAAAAAACAAGAGGGGGATTACTATGATTCTTTCTAAAATCGAAACAGATCTCATTACCAAACACATCATCCGCAATAGGAATTACTTTATCAGGCATTCTGCCGTCTCGATAACGATTAGAAACGTTAATTATGTATGACTCACTATCCTCATGAAAACTATGTAAGTATCCGAAAGCAATCCCTTTTCTTCCTTCAAAATCAAAAGTCTCAGGAGTTGGTGTTGCGCCAGAATAACTTTTGACATATTCTAAGTAATCTTTTGGGAACTTTACTTGTAGCGTATTTTCTACTTCTTGAATTTCTTCGTTACTGATAGGATGTTCTCCGAAATCCCATTCAACCATGTTATTACTCTCCTTTTATCTGTATTCGGAACCTCCGCCCCAGATGTTTCTTCCACCAGTGTGACCTGTTTTACCATGTATATCTGAATCAACTAGCTGCATTATACCTTCATTTTGATGATGATGCCACGTAAACCCTTTTGGTTTTTTCCCTTTTAAAATTTGCTTCAACTGCATTTCTGTAAAGTGATTTTTCAACTCGGGATTTTTGTTGATTTCTTGCAACAGGAGTTCGGTTGCTTTTTTAAACTGTACAGTATCTTTTTCAAGATATAATGACTTATCAATTTTCACTTCTGCAACGGGCTCAAATATTGGAAAACCATTTTTATCATAGGGTATACCTGTTATAGGATGCACATCATTTTTTAAATGACCATTTTTTAAGTTAGTTGTTACTGTATTTCCAAAGGCATCTTTATGTGTGAACGGCGCGGCCTGTGTCAGCATATCTTGCTTTTTTTGAATTTCTTTCTTTAAAAGCGGGGTGTTTTTTACATTATGGGTGTTTTCAATATCTTTTGCTATTCCAACAAGGGCAGGTTCGTTTTTATTTTTCAATAAAGAGTTGATATAGTCTGTTCCGTTCTTTATTCCTGTGTGTACATGGCTTGCAGCGCCAGGCTCCAATAATTTTCCCACCTTGGAGAAGCCTGTTTTTGCGAGTTTGTTTGATACTTTAACCGTCGAGCCCACACCTTTCAGGCCGACAAGGCTGCCCACCGCATAGGAGACATAGTGCGCTCTAGAGTACGTATCACCATTCACCATTTGATCATTCCACGAATCGGCTAGGTTTGTCCATATGATTTTTGCGTAAGACGGAGTATTCAATACGGTAGAAATCGTTTTAACAACCTTTTGTTCATCAGAGAGCTGATAAAAGTCCCAGGCGCCGACAGCGAGGTCTTTCAGACCTAACACAGTATCTTTCCCAACATCATAAAGGCCGACTGCAACCCCTTTGAAACCGTCTGTGAGTTCTTGCGTGTTTTCAATTTGAGTGAAATAACGCTGCTGTTCTTTTGTCAGGTTTTCATAGCCGATTGTTTTAGCCATTGAGTAGAACTCATCGGCATTCGCATAGTCGAAATTGTTTAGCCTTTCTTTTAGTTTTTCAACCTCACGTTCTCTTGCTTCTTCTTTCTTAATCGTAAGGTAAGCATCCGAATGCCTAGCAATCTCGCCTTTTTTCTTATGGATGTCGCTTTCACGGTACGCCTTGGCATTGTAATGAAGCGGAGTTGCGCTTTTTCCTTTGCCCGTGGCGTTTTGAAGCTGCTGGAAGTCAGCTTGGATGAACTGTTCGTTCGCTTCGGTTTCTGCGTATTCTTTCGTTAGATCGTGATCAAGCTTGCCGAGCTTATGTATGGTTTCGCTTCTTTTTTTGTCAGCTGAAGAGAGCTTCTGATCCATGTTTTCGGTTGAAAACAGATCAAGCGAGATGATGTCTTCGATCTCTCCGAGGATGGAGCGCATGTCCTTTTTCTGCTCTTCCATAATCGCCTTTGATTTACTGAGGGCATGGGTGAGCTCGTGCTCGAGAAAAGATTCTTCTACATGAGATTCGGAAAGGCCTGCGTCTTCGACTTTGCCGGGAAGGCTTGTGAGAAATGCGATTTTCATATCGATCAGATCAAGCCAGCTGTCTGTGACGCCGGCGTGGTCCTGGAAAAAGGCTTTGATGTTATCTGCGCCCCGGCCAGAGAAATCGCCGTCACCGAGATCAGCCATGCCTTGAAATGCTTTTTTCAGGTTAACCATCTGGCCGCGGAGTTCTTTATATTCGTTTGCGCGTTGTTTAGCGGCAGAAAGCAGGGTGGTTGCTTCAAAGATTTTCATGCTCATATCCTTTCGCGATAAAATGTTATTCAAAATTTTACCACGTTGAAACTCGGAGTAAAATGAATATCTTTAAGAATTCGAAATTTACACAGATAAAAACACTTAAAATATTTTTCACAAATTTAGCACAAGTATTGTTTAAAAAGCTTATATATCAACGAATATAGAGGTATATTGTACGTTCTCCTAGAGCGTTTTTGGCATAAGATAGGCGCAGCTTAATAATGTCGGTAAAACAGAAACCCCCTTGTTATACAAGGGGGTTTTGAGTTGAATATTTTGTGAAAACCTGGTGGAAATTTATGTTTTGCACAAATTTTGCACATTGCTATGCAAGTGTTTTTGCGGCCGTGTTGTTTTTTAAAAAAATCAAGGATATTCGATTATCTTCTTCACAGAGTTCCTCCCATAAGCTGTTTCTTCTTAACCGTCAACTGCTTCTGAAAAACAGCCTTCCGTTATAATATGCCAGCATATCATTGAAAAAAGCCCGCTGTAAGCGGGCTTTTTCCTTATATGACAGCATCAAATTGATTGACTTTCCAAACGTTGTTTTCTTTTACGAATGTTACATCGCGTTTTGCTGACGGAGAACCGTCAAGAGTCGGTACAGTGAAGCGGTATGTTTGGACGCTTCCTTTTTTAGAAAGAAGGGTCATTTTTGCTTTTTTCCAATTCAGGAGGTTATCTCCGTCGCCGACCGGAACAGCCAATTTGCCGTCTTTTACAGTGAAGTGGTAATCTTTGAGCCCTTTGTCAATCGCTTGCTTTGTAAAAGCGGGTGTCAGATATTTTACGGCTTTCGCTTTTGTTCCGAGGTCTTTGCACATAAATACATATTGCAGATTTTGATATTCAAACGGTTCAGATGTGCAATTTGCGTTTGATTTAAGCGCACCGCCGCTCATTGTGTTCCAGAAATGTTCTCTCGCTGAAAGGGCCAGCTGAAGTGCTTGTTTTTGTGTAAGGTCATTAGGTGCATTTTTTGCGGTCGCCGCAGTGCCCAATGACAGAATCAATGTAATAGTAGTGAGGAATAATAGCCATTTTTTCATGATATAATCTCTCCTTATCAATCTCTTTCTCTTATGTTACAAATGTTACAATAATTACGGTAAGATTACAATACCTTTTCAGAAATATTTTCCGGACTTTTTATTTTTATGGTTTATTTCCATGTAAGACGCGAGAAAAAGATAAAGAGTTTCATTGAACAAAAGGTTTTTACAAGCTGTCTGCTGAATAATAAAATGGAAGAAAATCAAAAAAGGAGTCCTACATATGGAAGTACAAGATCATTTAGAAACAGCGGAAGGCCGCGGCCAGTCAGTCTGGCGATCGATGTCACTGTTTTTAGTGCCGCTGCTTTTAAGCAATGTATTGCAATCTGTCGGCCAATTGGTCGGAATGGTATTTGTCGGAAGGTGGCTCGGAGTCGATGCGCTTGCCGCCGTATCGTCTTTTTTTCCGCTGTTTTTTCTGCTGATCTCCTTTACGATCGGAATCGGTTCGGGAAGTTCCATTCTGATCGGGCAGGCTTACGGCGCGAAAAACGAAGAGAGGATGAAGGCGATTGTCGGCACTACACTGACTTTTACCTTTATGCTCGGTGTTGTCCTGGCAGTTGTCGGCAGTGTGTTTACGCTTGATATTCTGCGGCTGATGGGAACGCCGGAAAACGTAATAGATGTCAGTGTCCGATATGCGCGCATTTTGTTTTGCGCAATGCCGCTGATGTTTTTATATTTTGCGTATACGACATTTTTACGCGGAACGGGAGATTCAAAGACTCCGTTTTATACGTTAATCGTCAGTACAGTCATTAACATCGGGCTCTTGCCCTTATTGATTCTCGGGCTTTTCGGACTTCCGAAGTTCGGCATTTACGGTTCGGCGTATGCAACCGTGATTTCAAACATCGTGACATTTATCGTACTCATGGTTTATTTGCGGAAAAGGAAACATCCATTGGCATTTGACCGGACTGCGCTCCGTTCTCTTAAAATGGACAAAAAGCTGCTCGCGCTTTTACTCCGTCTCGGTATTCCGTCGAGCATCAATATGATTCTCGTGTCACTTTCTGAAATTGCGGTCATTTCATTTGTCAATCATTACGGATCAAACGCGACGGCTGCTTACGGGGTCGTCAACCAAGTGGCGAGTTATGTGCAGATGCCGGCGGTAAGCCTCGGTATCGCCGTTTCCATTTTTGCCGCCCAATCCATTGGCGCCAATCAATTCGGCCGGCTGAAACAGGTCATCAAAGTCGGCATCGGCCTGAATTATTTGATCGGCGGGGTGTTGATTGTGCTGATTTACACCTTCTCCCGGCAGATACTTGCTTTGTTTTTAACAGATCAGGATACACTCCACATTGCCCGCAATCTGATTATGATTACCCTTTGGAGCTATTTGATTTTCGGTCACGCTCAGATCGTTTCAGCGACGATGCGGGCGAGCGGTACGGTGTTATGGCCGACGATTATCAGCATTTTTGCGATTTGGGGAATTGAAGTGCCTGTGGCCTTTATTCTTTCTCATTATACGAATCTCGGCATTCTCGGCATTTGGGTCGGTTATCCGGCGGCTTTTGTCGTCAGCCTGCTGCTGCAATACGGATATTACCGGTTTGTATGGAAGAAAAAACAGATTACCCGGCTGATTCAATAAGGTTTTACCGCACATCGCTCAGTTCATACGGGCGATGTTTTTTTTAGAGAAGGAAAATGAGTTTAGAAAATGGAATTCCTATACATGCTAGAAAACAAGGAAAGGGCAGGTGCTTATGACGATTGAACATACGACTTATTTAGGGGCTTCAGCCATAAAAGCGGAGACTGATCAGGCTGAATGCATCATTGTGCCGGAGTGGGGATCAAATGTCATATCGCTTCGGGATAAAAGAACCGGTATGCGGCTTCTGAGAGAACCGGAAACTGCGGAGCAATTCCGCGCAAAACCGATGCTGTACGGCATTCCCGTTTTATTCCCGCCGAACCGGATTACGGATGGGACGTTTCGTTTTGACGGCCGTGCGTATCAATTTGAGATAAACGAAGAGGATAAACATAATCATATTCACGGCTTTCTTCACAATCAGCATTGGAAAGCGGCGGCAGCGAAAGAAGAGGGGGATGGAATGACAGTCGAAACAGAAATTGATCTTTCAAAGATTCCCCGTGTTCATAAACAATTTCCGCACGATGTCATTGTCCGGATGACCTATACTTTAAAAGACAATGTGTTTACGCAGCGGGCGCTGATTATGAATAAGGGAACGGAGGCTTTTCCTTGGGGGCTCGGCTATCATTCAACTTTTGTTTTCAATGAAGAGCGATCCCGTCTATTTTTGACGGCTGACCGCATGTGGGAATTAAATGAACGTTTCGTGCCGACGGGCCGTTTATTGGATGTGCCTGATAAAGAAGCGTTCCGTCAGGGGATGTCTTTGAAAAATAAACAGTTTGACGATGTTTTTCTTTCTTCCGGACGGAATGGCGGCAATAACGAAGCTGTTATTTATCATCCGGATGAGCAATTATCCGTTTTGTATCAAGCAGACACGTCTTTCAAGCATTGGGTGGTATATAACGGTGACGGAAAGCAAGGGTTTGTCAGTCTTGAGCCTTATACTTCCGTTACAGATGCATTTAATCTGAATCAGCCTGCATCACTGACAGGGCTTCAGATTCTGAAACCGGGCGAAGAAGCGGCTTCGTCATCCAGGATCACCATTTTGCATGACGAAGAATAGGAAAGAGGCGGGATAACATTGAAAACATATGTGAAACGCTTGAGCGCGGTGATTCTGCTTTTGATCATTGCCGCAGTTCCTTATATTGATGATGCGGTTAAGGCGGCTGAACAAAAAAATACTTTGCAAAAAGAGCTGGAACACATTCTGGATGAAGAACCTGCTTTAAAGGGGGCTTCAGCGGGCGTCAGTGTCCGGTCAGCAAAAACAGGGGAGGTGCTGTTCGGCAGCCGGGAAGATATGCGGCTGAGGCCTGCATCACTGATGAAGCTGCTGACGGCATCTGCGGCGCTTTCCGTTCTCGGAGAAGATTACACCTTTAAGACAGAAGTACGGGCAGACGGCGCCGTAAAAGGAAAACAGCTGCGCGGAAACCTTTATCTCAGGGGAAAAGGTGATCCGACCCTATTGGCTTCTGATTTTGAGAAGATGGCTAAACAGGTCAAAGCCAGAGGCATCCATGTCATTAAAGGAGATCTGGTCGGGGATGATTCGTGGTATGACGATACCAGGTATTCGGTTGATCTTCCGTGGAGCGATGAAGGCCAATATTATGGCGCGCAAGTATCAGCTCTTACCGCTTCCCCAAATGAGGATTATGATACCGGAACGGTGATTGCGGAAATCAGCCCGGCGAAACAGCCCGGTAAAAAGCCGCGCATTTCGATTTCTCCCCATACGGACATCGTTCGTGTGAAAAATGAAGTGAAAACCGTCGCTTCTGATGAAAAGAAAGATTTGACGGTTGAACGGGAGCACGGCGGCAATGTGATTACGATAAAGGGAACCATACCTGCCGGCTCGGCACAGGCAAGAGAATGGGCGGCAGTGTGGGATCCGTCGTCCTATGCTTTAGATTTATGGAAACAAGCGCTTACTAAACAGGGTATAACTGTAAAAGGGAAAATCAGAACAGGGCGAATGCCGCACCGCACCCAGCTCGTCACATCACGGACATCCATGCCTCTTTCAGAATTATTGATCCCGTTTATGAAACTGAGCAACAACGGGCACGCCGAAATTCTGATCAAGGAAATGGGAAAAGTGAAAAAAGGGGAGGGCAGCTGGGAAAAGGGCTTGGACGTGATGAAATCGGAGCTCAAATCGTTCGGGCTGAATCCGGATGAATTGATTGCAAGAGACGGATCCGGCGTTTCTCATATTAACGGCGTAACCGCCGGGCAAATCGGAGAGCTTTTGTATGCGGTTCAGAAAGAAAAGTGGTACCCGGCTTTCCTTCGTTCGCTCCCTGTCGCCGGTGCAAGCGACAGAATGACGGGAGGAACCCTTCGGAACCGGCTGAAGAATACTCCGGCAGAAGGCAAAATTAAAGCGAAAACCGGGTCACTAACATCAGTCAGTTCGATTGCCGGCTATGCAGACACAAAAACAGGAGATACGCTTATTTTTTCCGTGCTTCAAAACGGGCTGCTTGACGAAGATGACGGAAAAGACATTGAAGACAAAATCGCAGTCGTGCTGGCAAATCAATAAGAAGGGCCGAATCCTTAGAGGATTCGGCTTTTTTTGATGTCTGTAAAACATTATATTGCGATTATGAATCAATCTTTTCAAAAAGTAATATCGTCAATACCCTTCCTTTTTTTTACATACCGCTTTCTTACATGTTCACCGATTATTCATTTTTTAACATAAAACTTCTTTTCGGGAGGAAAACCTTTTTAAAAGCGCAATTAATTATACATTTTATTCCTTATTATAGTGTTTAAGAACCAGTTTATAGTATGCATACATACCGTTTTACATGGTATAAAGATTATAGAAATGAAGAAGTGAAGTGAGGAATATATACTATATTCTAAAAAATGTTAGAGAAAATTTAATTTTTTATTGTGATTTCTAAAATATGTTTTAAAATAATGCTTATATGGATGATTAAGTCATATGCTGTCGAAATTTAATTGTAATTATTTCACTTTCTTATCCTCTTAAATTGAAGCGGAGGGATTCCATTGGAGAACACTGTTTATTCTTTAACTCACGCACAAAGAAGAGTGTGGTTTACGGAGCTGCTCGAACCGGGCACAAGTATCTGCAATCTCGCGGCATGCGTCAAATTCAGGGGGGACATCGATTTTGACGTACTGCGCCATGCTTTAGATTTTTCTATCTCGCAAAATGATTCGCTCAGGTTTCAACTGACAGAAGGGGACGGATCAGAACCCCAGCTGTATCTGGCGGGGCATCGGCCGATTTCTCTAGAGACTGTTGATTTTACTCATACTGATCAGGCAGAGCGGGACGCATGGATTGACACGCAGACCCGTGTTCCGTTCAAGCTGTTTCATTCACCTCTGTATCAATTTACTCTGCTTGTCATGTCAGACGAAGAAGTTTGGCTTTATTCAAAATTTCACCATATTATCATGGACGGCATCTCGCTCAACCTGCTCGGCAACCAGCTCATTGATATCTACCAAAAGATCATGCGGAGCGAGGATTTAGCTGAACACCACAGACCTTCCTATCTCAGCTACATGGAAAAAGAACAGCAATACTTACAGTCTTCCCGTTTTCAAAAAGACCGTTCATTTTGGACTGAAACATACCGAACCGTTCCGGAACACCTTTCACTGGCGGAACGAACCTCTCATCTTAGACAAAGCACTGCGGCTTCCAGAGATACAATCACTCTTTCTCACTCCTTAGAACAATCAATCCGGCTTTTTTGCAAAGAAAATAATATCAGCATCATCTCTCTGTTTATGGCTTCGTTATACATATGCATCAGCCGTCTGACGGCTAAAAAGGATATCGCCATCGGCACTTATTACGGAAACCGGGGCTCCAGGCTCGAAAAGGATATGCTCGGCATGTTCGTCAGCACACTGCCGATCAGAATGACGGCAGATCCTGATGCGGAGTTCCTGTCCTTTGTCCGCAGCGTAGGAAAAGAGCAGCTGTCTGTTATGCGGCACCAGAAATATCCTTACAATCTTTTTGTGAATGAATTAAGGCAGACTCATCATGACCTGCAAAATATCATCGGTATTTCGATGCAGTATCAGCCGCTTGAGTGGCGTAAGGCAGACGGTTTCGATTATGAAACGGCCATGTTTTTCAGCGGACATACCGCAAACGAGCTCTCCATTTTAATTAAGGAGCGGACAGATACGGGATTGATTGAGCTGAATTTTGATTACCAATCCGCTTTATTTACTGAAAAATCGATTAAACGTATTCAAACTCATTTGCTGA
This sequence comes from Bacillus sp. Pc3, assembly GCF_000815145.1. Classification (NCBI taxonomy): domain Bacteria; kingdom Bacillati; phylum Bacillota; class Bacilli; order Caryophanales; family Bacillaceae; genus Bacillus; species Bacillus sp. Pc3. Next base: position 76,697 of record NZ_CP010406.1, read on the forward strand.
CGATCGTTGAAAATGCCGTTAGAAATCCAGACCGGCTGATTCGGCATATTGATATGGCGGATGAAAAAGAAAAGAAACGGGTGTTATCTTCGTTTAACCGTACAGAAGCGGTTGAACCGCCGGCTCCGACGCTTCACGGGCTGTTTGCCCGTCGCGCCGCGCTTTCGCCGCATCGTCCGGCGCTCCGTTTTCCGGGCGGTATGCTGACGTACGCCGAGCTTGATCAGTACACGGACAGGCTCGCCGCTCGGCTCCGACAAAAAGGCGTCCGCAAAGAAAGCATGATCGGCGTGCTCGCTGAACGCTCGCCGGAGATGGTGGTTTCAGTGCTTGCCGTGTTAAAAGCGGGCGGCGCCTACGTGCCGCTTGACCCGGAGTATCCTGAGGACAGGCTGCGCTATATGCTCGATGACTGCGGCGCTTGTCTCCTGCTTGCACAGCCGGGATTATCCGTTTCCGGTTTTTCCGGCGAGACGCTAGAAGTGTCTCTTTCTGCTCTGACAGGCGAGACGGAGACAGGGGCTGTCTCTGAAGAAGCGGATAGCGATTCGCTCGCTTATATCATTTATACGTCCGGTTCGACGGGAACACCGAAGGGAGTGGCTGTTGAACACCGTCAGGCCGCCGCCTTTTTATCAGGGATGCAAGGGCAGTTCCCGTTGACGGAAGAGGATATTATCGTGCTGAAATCATCCTTTTCTTTCGACGCTTCCATCTGGCAATTGTTTTGGTGGACGATGTCAGACGCCTCCGTGTATCTGCTTCCGGCCGGCTGGGAGAAAGATCCTGTGCGGATGATTGAAGCGTTTGTCTCAGAAAAGGTGACGACCGCGCATTTTATTCCGGCGATGGTCAACAGCTTTTTAGACGCGCTGGAAACAGAGCCTGCGGAAACAAGAACACGCCTCGGCAGAACCTTGACACGCGTGTTTGCCGGAGGCGAAGCTCTTTCACCGCTTACGGCTGCCCGGTTTGCCGATCTTCTGCCGGAGACCGTGCTCATTCACGGCTACGGGCCGACGGAAGCGACGGTTGATGCGGCGTTTTACGTCTGTGACCGAAAACGGGACAGCGGACGGACGCGGCTTCCGATTGGTAAACCCGTTCCGGGTGCCCGTCTGTATGTATTAGATAGCGGAGGAACCATCCAGCCTGCGGGCGTGGCAGGAGAGCTGTACATCGCGGGGACAGGGGTGGCCCGGGGCTATCTGAACCGGCCCGAGCTGACGGAGGAGCGCTTTCTCAATGATCCGTTTTATCCGGGAGAACGCATGTATCAGACGGGCGATATCGCACGCTGGACAGAAGAGGGCCTAGTCGAATGGCTCGGACGTTCAGACGGACAGGTGAAAGTCCGCGGCTACCGGATTGAACCGGGAGAGATCGAAGCGGCGATCCGGCGCATCGACGGCATTCGTGAGGCGGCCGTCACCGCCCGGACCGAACACGGCGAAACCGCGCTTTACGCCTATATCGAAGGACGGGAAAGCGATGACGTGCGGGCGGAGCTTGCGACACGCCTTCCGGCTTACATGATGCCGGCTCAGTTTATAGAGATGAGCGAATGGCCGGTCACGCCGAGCGGAAAACTTGACCGCCGCGCGCTTCCGGCTCCCGACGGAGCGGCAGACAGACAAGCGTACACCGCCCCGCGGAACGTCACGGAAATGAAGCTTTGCGCCCTTTGGGAAGAGGTGCTGAAAAACGGCCCCGTCGGCATCCGGGATCACTTTTTTGAGCGGGGCGGCCATTCGTTAAAAGCGACGGCTCTCGTCTCCCGCATCGCCAAAGAATTCGGTGTTCAGGTGCCGTTACAGGACATCTTCGCCCGGCCGACGGTGGAAGAGCTCGCTTCGGTTATTCAGGACTTGGAAGAAAGCCCGTATGAAGCGATTCAGCCTGCGCAAACACAGGACACCTATCCGGTGTCTTCGGCGCAGAAACGGATGTATGTGCTCCAGCAGCTTGAAGACGGCGGTGTCGGCTACAACATGCCGGCTGTGCTGGAACTGACGGGCCCGCTTGACCGTGTCCGGCTGGAGGAGACGTTCCGGCAGCTTGTGGAGCGGCACGAGTCGCTCAGAACGTCCTTTGAAACGGGGCCTGACGGCGAACCGGTGCAGCGCATCCATGACAGCGTACCGTTTCAGCTCGATGAGGCCGAGTCAGCTGACGCATTCGTCCGGCCGTTTTGTCTGGAGGAAGCGCCGCTCTTCCGTGCGGCCCTCGTGAAAGAATCGGACGAACGCCATCTTTTATTAACGGATATGCATCATATTTTTTCTGACGGTGTGTCCGTCAACACCTTGATTAAAGAATTCGGCGAGCTGTACGCAGGCCGTTCGCTTGCGCCGATGCGCCTCCAATATAAAGACTATGCCGTCTGGCAGCGGTCGTTTCAGCAGAAAGAAGGATATCAGAATCAGGAAGCGTATTGGCTGAAGCGGCTAGAAGGAGAGCTTCCGGTGCTGGAGCTTCCGGCTGACAAGCCCCGTCCGGCTGTCAGAAGCTTTGCGGGCGGCAGCGTATCGTGCACGCTTGACGCTGAAACGGCATCCGGCCTTCACCGCATCGCCCGGGATCACGGCTCCACTTTGTATATGGTGCTTCTCGCCGCGTACAATACGTTACTCGCGAGATTGAGCGGGCAGGAAGACATCATCGTCGGCTCGCCGATTGCCGGGCGCCCGCACAAAGACCTTGAACCGATTCTCGGCATGTTCGTCAACACGCTGGCCATCAGAACGGAGCCGAAAGGAGACAAACGGTTTACTGATTATTTGGCGGAAGTCCGCCAAGCCGCGCTTGAAGCGTATGAGCATCAGGACTATCCGTTTGAAGAGCTTGTGGAACGGCTCGGCGTGCAGCGGGACATGAGCCGCAATCCGCTGTTTGATGCGATGTTTATTCTTCAGAATATGGAGCGAGAGGAAATAAATCTGGCCGGTCTGAAGGCGTCACGATCAGAACATACCGAACATGATGTATCAAGTTTTGACCTGACCTTATCAGCGGCTGAATCCGATGGAAACATCCGCTTTGAAATGGAATTCAGCACCGAGCTTTTTATGAAAGAAACGATTGAACGCTGGATGGGCCACTTACTGAATCTCTTGCGCCATGTTGCCGCCGAACCGGAAGTCACACTATCGAAAGCTGACATTTTGGATGAAGAAGAAAAACAAAAGTTACTGATTGAGTTTAATAACACACAAACTGAATTCATGGAAAAACACAAACTGTTTCACCAGCTGTTTGAAGAGAAAGCAGAAGAAACGCCTCATCAGACCGCTGTTATTGAAGGAACACAACAGATCAGCTATTCGCAGCTTAATGAGCGGGCAAATCGGCTTGCGCGAACATTACACAAAAATGGATTAGGTCCGGGAAAAAGAGCAGCTATATTGGCAAACCGTTCGATTGAAGCAATCGTCAGTGTTCTTGCCGTCATGAAATCGGGAGGGGCGTATATACCGGTTGACTCCCATTATCCTGAGGAACGGATTCGCTATTTATTAAAAGACAGCGCGGCATCCGTCTTGATGGTGCAGTCAGAATACAAAGAACTTGCTTCACAGCTGACGGATCACAATTTATTTCTCATTCAGCTCGATCATGAAGATCAATACGATATTTGTGCAAAGAATATTCAGCCGTCAGCGTCACCGGATGATACTGCATATATCATATATACTTCGGGAACAACGGGAACGCCGAAGGGAGTCGAAGTCAGAAATCGCAGCTTTACGCATGCAGCACTTGCATGGCGCAGGATTTATGAGCTTGATCTTATACCGGTCAGAGTGCTGCAGATGGCGAGTTTCTCATTTGATGTATTTTCAGGGGATCTTGCACGCGCCCTGCTAAACGGGGGAACGCTTGTCATTTGTCCGGATGACGTCCGGCTTGAGCCGCAACAGCTTTATCGGCTCATTGATCAGCACCGTATCACGTTTATGGAGTCGACACCCGCGCTGATTGTTCCGTTTATGGAATATATATATCGCCGGAAGCTCGCGCTGCAAAGTGTAAAAATACTGGTACTGGGTTCAGATATGATCAAGTCGCAGGATTTTTATACGCTTCATGAACGCTTCGGAAAAGAAATGCGGATCATTAACAGCTACGGTGTAACAGAAGCGACAATTGATTCTTCGTATTATGAAGCCGAAATGAGCGAAAAGCCGCGGGAAGATGATGTGCCGATCGGTGTTCCGCTTCCGAATGTACAAATGTACGTCTTAAACAAAGACAAACAGGTCCAGCCGATCGGCGTTTTCGGAGAGCTGTATATCGGAGGGGCCGGCGTCGCCAAAGGATATTGGGGACAGCCTGAGCTGACAGAGGGCGCATTCAGTGACCCGTTACAAACGGGAGAAACGCTTTACAGAACCGGAGATCAGGCTTGCTGGCTGCCGGATGGTACTCTTCGTTTTCAAGGGCGGATTGATAAGCAGGTAAAAATCAGAGGCTACAGAATTGAGACGGGAGAAATAGAAAGTGTGCTTTTGAAACACGATCAAGTCAAAGAAGCGGCTGTTACCGTGATGAAAGATGCCGAAGGACAAGCCCGATTAGCGGCATACATCGTTCCTAAAGAGGCCGATATCTCATCACTTCGCCAGTCTCTAATGCAGGAGCTTCCGGCTTATATGATGCCGTCCCATATTATCGGTTTAGACAGCATGCCCCTGACACTGAACGGCAAACTTGATAAATCGGCATTGCCGGCAGAAGAGATACATTCATCCCAGGCATTTGTCGCGCCCGGCGATGAAAAACAGGCGATGTTATGCCGGATTTGGGAAGATGTGCTTCATATTCAGAAAGCGGGAATCCATCACTCTTTCTTTGAGCTTGGGGGAGATTCCATTAAGGCGCTTCAAGTGTCAGCCCGACTCGCCGGAGAAGGCTGGAACATGTCGATCCGCGATTTGTTTCAGTTCCCGACGATTGCAGAACTCGCGAAGCACCTCACGCCGGCTGTTGCAACTGCTGATCAGGGGCCGATAGAAGGAAGCGCTCCGCTGACACCGATCCAGCAGAGATTTTTTGAGGAGCCGGGTGCGTTTGAGCTTCATTATAACCAAGCGGTCATGCTGTGCAGTGAAGACAGCCTCGAAATAGATGCGCTGTATCAGGCGGTTTGCGCGCTGACCGAACATCATGATGCGCTGCGAATGACTTTCACTGAAAATGAGCATGGGGAAACGGTTCAATATAATCGCGGAATCACAAAGCAGTATGAAGAAATATTTACGCTTAACGTCATAGATATTTCAGAAGAAACGCAGCCCGAAAAACGGATAGCCGCTGAGGAAAAAGAAATACAGCAGGCTATGCGTCTTGATCAGGGGCCTCTGCTTCATCTCGGAGTGTTCCGTCAGAAGGAAGCCGACCATCTTCTTATAACGATTCATCATCTTATCGTGGACGGCGTGTCATGGAGGATATTGCTTGAAGATCTGCAGACAGCTTATCAGCAGGCATTGGACGGCAAACAAATCGAACTGCCGCCGAAAAGCGATTCTTATATAAAGTATGCCGAAGAACTTTTTGACATTTCCAAAAGCAAAGCATTGCTGGAGGAAGCCGCATACTGGGACAGCGTGATGTCTAGTGAAACAGCGCCGTTGCCGAAAATAACTGATGAAAACGCCGGACGATTGCAGGAAAACGCGCGCACTGCATCGTGGATATTAAGCAGCGAAGTCACGAAACAGCTGCTGTTGGAAACACAGCAGGCATACGGAACGGATGTTCATGAATTGCTTTTAACGGCGCTTGGAATGGCGCTTCATGAGTGGACGGGTTCTGAACAGATCCTTATCAGCACTGAGGGGCACGGGCGCCAGGGGCATATGCCTGACATTGATATGTCAAGAACGGCAGGATGGTTTACATCTGTTTACCCGGTGCTTTTGGATATGAGAGTGCCGGGAGGCTCAGGCGAAAAAACCGCTCACCGCATAAAGACGGTAAAAGACATGATGAGACGGGTTCCTCATCACGGAACCGGCTACGGGCTGCTGAGATATTCGCGAAACATTCTTTATAAAGACCCAGAAATAAGCTTTAACTATCTCGGTGCGTTTGACGGTCTTGAGGGAGCGCTGAAGATGTCACCGTTCAAGCCGCAGCATGATATAGCGGCCGGGCGCATCCGCGAGTTTGATTTGGATATTAACGCGATGGTGGCGGCCGGGCAACTGGAGGTAAAAGCCGTTTATACCGATGTATTTGCACCGGGGGCAATCGAGTTCTTCATGAATCGTTTCCATACTCACCTCGAGGACATCATCGCCCACTGTTCCGGCAAGAAAGAGCGGGAAAAAACATTAACGGATTACAGCCATACAGAATTGACCGCTCAAGCACTATCAAGCATTGAAGATCTCGTAAAAGGACTTTAATTTCATAAAAAGGTGTGTGGCATTCGTGACACAAGCGACAGAAATTCAAGATATTTACCCTTTATCATATATGCAGGAAGGCATGCTGTTTCATTCGCTTCTGGATTCCGGATCAAACGCATATGTCGAGCAGATTTCGTTTACAGTCAGCGGGGATTTATGCATTGATACATTCCAAAAAAGTCTGGATATGCTTATCAGCCGTTATGATATTTTCAGAACGATTTTCATAAAAGAAGTGCCTGACCTTGAAGGACCGCAGCAGGTTGTTCTTTCACGCCGTGACACAGCCGTACAGACTGAGAACATTTCAGACTATTCGGAAGAACGGCAGCAAAGCATCATTAAGGAATTCAAGGAAACCGACCGGAATAAGGGCTTTGATCTGCAAAAAGGCCCCTTAATGCGCCTGACTCTTTTTCAAACGGGAGAAAACCGCCATACATGCGTTTGGACTCACCATCACATTATGATGGACGGCTGGAGCTTGGGCATTGTGCTGAAAGATTTCTTCAGCATGTATTATGCGAACCGGAACGGGCGGCCTGTAAACCTCGGCAGTCCGGCTCCGTACAGCTCTTATATCAAATGGCTCCGAAGCCGGAATAAAGAAGAAACGTCAGCGTTCTGGTCGCGCTGCTTGGAAGATTACGGAGAAGTCGTTTCCGTTCCGCAAACGAAGAATAAGCCGGCGCAAAACGGTTATGCATCTGAGCATTTTCAATTTTCCCTTGAGTCTGAAACCGTGCAAAAGCTGACAGACATTGCCCGAAGCACCGGGGTCACGCTGAATACTTTATTTACGAGCATTTGGGGACTGCTTCTCCATCGTTACAACGGCACTGAAGATGCGGTATTCGGTTCAGTTGTTTCCGGCAGGCCGTCAGCTATCGCCGGCATCGAATCAATGGCCGGACTGTTTATCAATACCGTGCCGGTAAGGGTGCGCGCGGCTGGGGATATGACTTTTTCTTCTCTTCTCAAAAAGGTGCAAAAAGAGTCACTCGCTGCGGAAGAGCACAGCTATTATCCGCTTTATGACATCCAAAACGAAAGCGGCCTGCAAAAAGATCTATTGAACCACATCCTGGTTTTTGAGAATTATCCGGTTCAGATGCAGACTGCGGTAAACGGCTGGAAGCAAACGGAAAGCAGTGCGCTCTCACTTGAAAACTTTTCGATGGCGGAAGAAACCAATTACGATCTTAACGTCGTCATCGTTCCGGGAGAAGAGTTTTATGTGAAATTCAGCTACAATGCGGGCATCTACGATCGGGAAGACATGAAACGGATCAAAGGGCATATTCTGGAGGTCATCTCCTGTGTAACGGAAGATCCGGACAGGCTTTTATCAAGCATCAGTCTCGTGCCTCCGGAGGAAGAAGCCTTGATTCATTCGTTTAACGAAACGAACCGTCCGTACCCTGAGACAACCGTTCATGGGCTGTTTGAAGAACAGGCGGCAAAAACGCCTGACCAAGAGGCGTTGAGATATAACGGGGTAAGCTGGAGCTACAAGAAATTAAATCAGCGGGCGAATCAGATTGCGCATGCGTTAAGGGAAAAAGGCGCACGCCCCGACCAGATCACCGCTGTTATGCTGCGCCGATCAATGAGTACGGTTGCCGCTCTGCTCGGAATTTGGAAGTCGGGCAGCGCCTATATGCCGATTGATGCGGAATTCCCGCCTGAACGGATTTCATTTTTACTGAGAGACAGTGAAGCCTCACTGCTCGTGACCGAAAAGGACCTGCTCCCCCTCATTCCGCCGCATTTCAAGGGCAGCGTCGTCATCATGGAGGAAACGGTTTCCCAGCAGACCGCACCGCTTCTGCCGGTATCTGACAGCAGAAATTGGGCGTATGTCATTTACACCTCCGGAACGACAGGCCGGCCGAAAGGGGTGCTTGTACAACACAAAGCGATCAGCAATACATTGCAATGGCGGCGTGAAGAATACGGGATGACAGAAGGGGACATAGCGCTTCATCTTTTTTCATACGTATTTGACGGGTCATTAACGAGTCTTTTCACTCCGCTTCTGTCGGGCGCCTGTGTATTGTTAACTGATGAAGATGATGCGAAAGACGTCCTTTCAATAAAACAGAAAATCACCCGCCACGGAGTGAGCCATCTTCTGATCGTTCCGTCTCTGTATCGCGTTCTGCTTGATTCGCTGACGAAAAAAGATGCAGAGACACTTCGGGCGGTGACATTTGCCGGGGAAGCGGCCACTCCTGATATCGTGGAAGCGAGCCGCGGCATATGCCCGAATGCCGAGCTGCTGAATGAATACGGCCCGACGGAAAACAGTGTGGCCACGACGATTCTGCGCAACCTGCAAAAAAGCAGCCGGATTACGATCGGGCGCCCGATTGCCAACACTTCTGTCTATATGATGCACGGAGATCGGCTGCAGCCGGTCGGAGCCGTCGGTGAACTGTGTATTTCCGGAAAAGGTCTGGCGGACGGATATTTTCAGCAAAAAGAGCTGACGGACAAAGTCTTTACCCCTCATCCGTTTCGTGAAGGTGAACGGCTGTACAGAACGGGAGATGCAGCCCGATTTTTACCGGACGGAACGATTGAATATATGGGACGCTTTGACGATCAGGTCAAGGTAAGAGGTTACAGAATTGAATTAGGAGAAATCGAAACGGCACTCAGAAGTCTGTCCGGGGTAAAAGAGGCGGCAGTCACCGTGCGCAAAACGGCGGACGGGGAACAGGAGCTTGCAGCTTATGTCGTACTGGAAAACGCAGGTGTGACATTTGACCCTCATGCCGAATTGGCCGGGAGATTACCTGCTTATATGATACCGGGAAGCTTTACCAAATTAACGGAGATGCCGCTGTCTGTGAGCGGAAAACTTGATCGGGCCGCACTTCCTGAGCCGAAAGAAGCTGAGAGAACCGGAGATTATCAAGCTCCGCGCACAATGCTTGAGACCGAGCTGCTTTCTATTTGGCAAGAAGTGCTGAAACGGGAACATATCAGTATGAGAGATGATTTCTTCCAAATCGGCGGACAGTCGCTGAAAGCCGCGTCGCTTGTTTCAAACATACATAAACGGCTCCAAATTGAACTTGCCGTCCGCCATGTTTTTGAACATCCGACCATCGAGAGCATGGCCCGCTTCCTTGAACAGAGGAAAAGAGGAGAATATGCAGAAATCACGCCTGCTGTGGCAAAGGACTTGTACCCGCTATCTTTTGCGCAAAAAAGGCTCTATGCCCTTCATCAGCTTGCAGCGGACAGTACGGGCTATCATATGCCCGCTTGTCTGGAACTGAGCGGCAGACTCAACCGGGATCGGCTGCACGAAGCCTTTTCAGCGCTGTTACAAAGGCATGAAGCGTTACGCACTTCATTTGTTTTACGAAACGGGGAGCCGATGCAGCACATACATTCACATGTCGATCTTGACCTCACAGAGATTCACATGCCATCCGGGAACCTTCTTCAAGAGGTGATGGAAACTTTCGTCAAACCGTTTGACGTGGAAAAAGCGCCGCTTTTGAGAGTGACTTTAGCCAAAGTTACTGAAGAACGTCATTTTCTGCTGCTTGATATGCATCATCTTATCGCAGACGGTGTGTCAATGAGTGTTCTGATTCAAGAATTGACGGATTTGTACAGAGGAAAAGAGTTGCGGCCGTTAAAACTCCAGTACAAAGATTTTTCCGTCTGGCAGCATGAGCGGTTTGCCGCTGAAGAATTCAAAAGACATGAGCGTTATTGGCTGGATGCGATCGGGGAAAACATTCCCGTTCTTGATCTGCCGCTCGATAAAAAGCGCCCGCAGCTTCCTGATTTCAGCGGGTCCGTTGTTCGAACGCGCCTTCAAAAGGAAACGGCGGAGAACTTGCGCCGGCTCATGGATGAGACGGGTTCGACACTGTATATGATTCTTTTGGCAAGCTACTCCTTGTTCCTTTCTAAATTGGGCGGGCAGGAAGACATTGTCGTCGGTTCACCTGCGGCCGGCAGAAGCCGCGCTGAGCTTGACGGGGTCATCGGCATGTTTGTAAATACCGTGGCAATGAGAAGCAGGCCGAAAGGGGATAAGACATTCCGCGCTTATTTAGAAGAGGTGAAAATGCTCGCCCTCGGCGCGGCCGAACATCAGGACTTCCCGTTTGAAGAACTTGCCCAAAAGCTTGATACACACCGGGAAGTCAATCGCAATCCGCTGTTTGATGCCATGCTCGTTTTGCAAAACAGTGATGATTTCGAAGTGAACCTTCCGGGCTTATCCGTTTCTTCACATGCAGTGAAGCATGACATTTCAAAATTCGACTTGACGCTTCATGCCGAGGAACGGCCGGATGGCTCACTGGATTTTCATTTTGAATACAGTACCGCGTTGTTTGAAAAAGATACGATTGAACGGTGGGCTGGTCATTTTAAAGAGCTTTTAGGACAAATCGCATCGGATGATGAGCGGAAGCTGTCTGACATTCATTTGCTGGGCATAAACGAGCGGCAGATGCTTCTTCAAGCGGAAAATCAAACGGCGGAGTATCCGAGGCATGAAACGATTGTCAGTTTATTTGAAGCACAGGCGGAAAAAATGCCGGATCAAATTGCAGCCGTCATGTCTGATGAGCGTCTCACCTACCGCGAGCTCAATGAAAAGGCGGATCGAATCGCCGATATGCTGTCGGAAAACGGCATCCGCTCCGGACAGATTGTCGGAATTATGACCGAACGATCTCCGGATATGCTGATTGGGATTCTCGGTATTTTAAAAGCGGGAGGAGCTTATCTGCCGATTGATCCTGACTATCCGGACGAGCGGATTTCATTTATGCTGACTGACAGCGGCGCGCGTGTTCTGTTGACGCAATCGGGTCTTGGGATATCCGGAATGGACGGGCTGCCGGTTTTATACATCGATAAGCCTGAATCCGTTTCAGCAGACAGAACGAAAGAAATGATAACGCCTGAACAGCCGGCTTACGTGATTTATACATCGGGCACAACCGGAAAACCGAAAGGCGTTATGACGGAACACTGCAATGTCATCAGCCTTATCACACATAAAGGACTGCCGTTTGATTTCGGCTCTGAAGACGTCTGGACGCTGTTCCATTCCTATTGCTTTGATTTTTCTGTCTGGGAAATATTCGGCGCGCTCTTATACGGCGGAAAGGTAGTTATCGTGCCGAAAGACACAGCCCGTGATCCGCATTTGTACCGGCAGCTGCTGCAAAGTGAAGGCGTAACGGTGCTGAACCAAACGCCGACGGCTTTTTCCGGACTCATTCATGAAGAGGCCGGGCATACGGACAAGCTGAAGCTTCGATATGTCATTTTCGGCGGAGAAGCGCTTCAGCCCGGCATGCTGAAAAGCTGGAAAGAGAAGTACCCGGAGACGGAGCTTGTTAATATGTACGGTATTACGGAAACCACGGTTCACGTCACATGCAAAAAACTGAATATGGATGATATTGAGAGAAACAAAAGCAATATCGGCAGACCGCTGGAAACCCTTCGTGCTTTTGTTATGGACGCCTATATGAATCCGCAGCCGATCGGAATTCCCGGTGAGCTTTATATCGGCGGGGAAGGCGTCGCGAGGGGATATGTAAACAGGGATGATTTAACCGCCTCCCGTTTCATCACGAATCCGCACGTTTCCGGCATGCGGCTCTACCGGACGGGTGATATCGCCAAAAGGCTCTCAAATGGCGAGCTGGAATATGTCGGGCGGAAAGATGCGCAAGTAAAAGTCAGAGGCCACAGAATTGAGCTGGGAGAAATTAAATCAGCGCTGCAAGAGCTTTCCTCCGTGAAAGAGGCCGCCGTGATCACACGTGCTGATCAGCACGGTCAGCACTCCATTTACGCATACGCGGTCTTACACGGGAACGAAAAGATAAAAGAAGCAGAGATTCAGGCCTCTCTCAGAGCTTTTCTGCCGGAATATATGATTCCCGCCCGCTTGATAGAGCTTGATGAACTGCCTTTGACGGCGAATGGGAAGCTGGACGAGAAGGCGCTCCCGCAGCCTGAATTAAATGATAGCCTTGGAGATGATATCAGCCTGAGAAATGAAAATGAAGAAATGATGGCTGACATTTGGGAAGAACTCTTAGGTGTTGAAGGTCTCGGCCCCAATGCTCATTTCTTCCATCTCGGCGGGGATTCGATTAAAGCGCTGCAAGTATGTGCGAGGCTGAAACAGCAGGGCTATGAAACGACCGTCCGCGAGCTGTTCGAGCATCAGACACTGGGAGAAGTATCGATGCGGCTCCGGAAAGTCCGCCGCGTGATTGATCAGGCTCCCGTCACGGGAGACGTGCCGCTGACGCCGATCCAGCACTGGTTCTTGTCGCAATCATTGCCGCATGATCATTTTAATCAGTCGGTTATGCTCCGCAGTGCGGACAGAATCAATGAATCTGCTATGAGAAAAGCGTTGGCACAGCTTGCGGTTCATCATGACGCATTACGGATGGTATGCGGCACGCAAAACGGATCGGTGATTCAATATAACAGAGCGGAAAACCTTTTTGAAGAAGAACTCTTTACGTTTGAAACGCTTGACGTGAGAGGGAAAGGGTCATTACAAGAGGAGCACGCCGCAATTGAACAGGCGGCCGCCCGTATTCAAACTTCCATTCGGCTGGAGACGGGGCCGCTCGTAGCTGTCGGATTATTTCACGCTAATGATGGCGATCATCTGCTGCTTTCCATTCATCACCTTGTCATTGACGGTGTATCATGGCGGATTTTATTTGAAGATCTCACCGCGTGCTACAGGCAGGCGCTCGAAGGAAAAGAAACCGCGCTTCCGGCAAAAACCGATTCCTATCAGACTTACGCGAAGCAAATTTCTGATTATGCAAAAAGCCGCCGGCTGTTACAGGAAGCAGACTACTGGTCCGAAAGAGAAAAAGCGGCGGTCGAACCGCTTCCGAAAGATGCCCGCATCTCTTCCAATCTTCTGAAAGATACAGATGTGATGACCGTTACATTGACAAAACAGGAGACTGAGCAGCTGTTAACGGAAGCGAACAGAGCATACACAACAGAGACGGGTGAATTATTGCTTGCCGCGTTAAGCCTTGCGCTGAACAGATGGACCGGAAACGAGACATTCAAAATCAGCATGGAAGGCCACGGAAGGGAAGAGCACTTGGAGCATCTTGATATCAGCAGAACCATCGGTTGGTTTACGTCAATTTATCCGGTATTGGTTGACGCAAGTTTTCAAGATCAGGCTGATGACGGCGAGCGGCTCGGCTATCACATTAAGCGGACAAAAGACATGATGCGCCGCATTCCGCATAAAGGAGCGGGATACGGAGTGCTGAAATATATAAGCAAACTCTGGGAAGAGACGGAATCCGATTCTCCTGAAATCAGTTTTAACTATCTGGGACAGTTTGACCGTGAAATCCGTTCAAGCGGCTTTGGTGTTTCTCCCGTAAAAGCGGGAAATGAAGTCAGCCCAGACTGGGAACGTCCGTACACACTTGATATCAGCGGCTCCGTATCGTCGGAATGTCTCAGCATGTATGTCGTGTACAACCGTTTTCAGTATCAAAAAGAAACGATTGAAGTTTTGACGGGATATTTTCATGCCTTTCTCAAGCAGATCATCTCGCATTGCACAGGCAAAGAGGAGCGTGAATGGAGCGCCGCTGATTTCAGTGACGAGGAGTTAACGCTGGAAGATCTGAGTGACATTATGGGGGCCGTCAACAAACTATAGAAAAGGAGTGGCGCAATGGGGCAGCAACCGGAAATACAAGATATATATCCTTTATCTTTTATGCAGGAGGGCATGCTTTTTCATTCTCTGTTGGATCATGACTCAAGAGCCTACTTCGAACAAGCGGTGTTTACGATCAACGGACAGCTTGACCGGGAACGATTCCAAAAAAGTATAGATGCTGTTTTTGAACGATACGATATTTTCCGTACGACATTTATTCATAAGAATGTGGCGAAGCCCCGCCAAGTCGTATTGAAAAACAGGCCGAGCCGCGTTCAGTTTCATGATATTTCTCATTTGGACGAGAAGGCGCAAGACAAATATGCCGACCGGTTCAGAAAAGAAGATAAAGATAAAGGCTTTGATTTGCAATCAGACCCTCTCATGAGAGTCTCCATTTTGAAAAAAGCGCCTGAACGCTATGTTTGTATCTGGAGCCATCATCATATCGTCATGGACGGCTGGTGCTTCGGGATTGTCATGAAGGAATTTCTGATGATCTATCAATCTCTCGGAGACGGGCGGCTCCCGTCTCTCGAGCCTGTTCAGCCATATGGTAAGTATATTAAATGGCTCATGAAGCAGGATCGTAAAGAAGCCGAGATTTTTTGGAAAACGAGACTTGCCGATCTTGAGCAACCGGCGTCTCTTCCGAAAAAATCCGCGGAACCAAATGGCGAACTTGAGCAGGCGGTTTTCACTATTTCTGAAGAGCAGACAAATGAGCTGAAGAACATTGCGGCAAGGGCGGGAGCAACGCTGAATACAGTGTTCCAGGCACTGTGGGGCATTTTGCTGCAGCGTGTCAGCCGCTGTGATGACGCCGTTTTCGGTTCTGTCGTTTCCGGCCGGCCGTCGGATCTCGCAGGCGTGGAAAAAATGGTGGGGCTGTTTATTAATACGATTCCCGTGCGGGTGAAAAGCGGTTCATTTTCTTTTCTGGAACTCGTCAGGCATTTGCAGCAGGAGACGCTGCAAGCAGAAGCGTACAGCTATTATCCGCTGTATGACATTCAGGCGCAAAGCCCTCTGAAGCAAGCGCTGTTTGACCACATTATCGTGTTTGAAAATGTGCCGGCCCAGCGTGAAATTGAAAATGTGAGTCAGGCCGGTTCATTTGATTTTGCGGTAGAAGATTTCTCGATGGAGGAAGTCACAAACTACGGATGCAGCATAAAGGTGATTCCGGGAAATTCTCTTTATATCCGCTTAAACTTTGATACCGGTATATACGATCGTGTTTTTATGAAGAATATTGAAACATTTTTACGGCATATGATGAAGTCAGTCATTTCCGACCCTGAAATGAGCGCCTCCGAGATCGCATTGCTGGATGCGTGTGAAGCCAGAAATATGCTTGATGCGTTTAACCGTACAGAAACGGTTGAACCGCCGGCTCCGACGCTTCACGGGCTGTTTGCCCGCCGTGCCGCGCTTTCGCCGCATCGTCCGGCGCTCCGTTTTCCGGGCGGCATGCTGACGTACGCCGAGCTCGATCAGTACACAGACAGGCTCGCCGTTCGGCTCCGACAAAAAGGCGTCCGCATAGAAAGCATGGTCGGCGTGCTCGCTGAACGCTCGCCGGAGATGGTGGTTTCAGTGCTTGCCGTGTTAAAAGCGGGCGGCGCCTACGTGCCGCTTGACCCGGAGTATCCTGAGGACAGGCTGCGTTATATGCTCGATGACTGCGGCGCTTGTCTCCTGCTTGCACAGCCGGGGTTATCCGTTTCCGGTTTTTCCGGCGAGACGCTTGAAGTGTCTCTTTCTGCTCTGACAGGCGAGACGGAGACAGGGGCTGTCTCTGAAGAAGCGGATAGCGATTCGCTCGCTTATATCATTTATACGTCCGGTTCGACGGGAACACCGAAGGGAGTGGCTGTTGAACACCGTCAGGCCGCCGCCTTTTTATCCGGCATGCAAGGGCAGTTCCCGTTGACGGAAGAGGATATTATCGTGCTGAAATCATCCTTTTCTTTCGACGCTTCCATCTGGCAATTGTTTTGGTGGACGATGTCCGGCGCCTCCGTGTATCTGCTTCCGGCCGGCTGGGAGAAAGATCCTGTGCGGATGATTGAAGCGTTTGCCTCAGAAAAGGTGACGACCGCGCATTTTATTCCGGCGATGGTCAACAGCTTTTTAGACGCGCTGGAAACAGTGCCTGCGGAAACAAGAACACGCCTCGGCAGAACCTTGACACGCGTGTTTGCCGGAGGCGAAGCTCTTTCACCGCTTACGGCTGCCCGGTTTGCCGATCTTCTGCCGGAGACCATGCTTATTCACGGCTATGGACCGACGGAAGCGACGGTTGATGCGGCGTTTTACGTCTGTGACCGAAAACGGGACAGCGGACGGAAAAGGCTTCCGATCGGAAAACCCGTTCCGGGTGCCCGTCTGTATGTATTAGATAGCGGAGGAACCATCCAGCCTGCGGGCGTGGCAGGAGAGCTGTACATCGCAGGGACCGGCGTGGCCCGGGGCTATCTGAACCGCCCTGAGCTGACGGAGGAGCGTTTTCTCGATGATCCGTTTTATCCGGGAGAACGCATGTATCAGACGGGCGATATCGCACGCTGGACAGAAGAGGGCCTAGTCGAATGGCTCGGACGTTCAGACGGACAGGTGAAAGTCCGCGGCTACCGGATTGAACCGGGGGAAATCGAAGCGGCGATCCGGCGCATCGACGGCATTCGTGAGGCGGCGGTCACCGCCCGGACCGAACACGGCGAAACCGCGCTTTACGCCTATATCGAAGGACGGGAAAGCGATGACGTGCGGGCGGAGCTTGCGACACGCCTTCCGGCCTACATGATGCCGGCTCAGTTTATAGAGATGAGCGAATGGCCGGTCACGCCGAGCGGAAAGCTTGACCGCCGCGCGCTGCCGGCTCCCGGCGGAGCGGCAGACAGACGGGCGTACACCGCCCCGCGGAACGTCACGGAAATGAAGCTTTGCGCCCTTTGGGAAGAGGTGCTGAAAAACGGCCCCGTCGGCATCCGGGATCACTTTTTTGAGCGGGGCGGCCATTCGTTAAAAGCGACGGCTCTCGTCTCCCGCATCGCCAAAGAGTTCGGTGTTCAGGTGCCGTTACAGGACATCTTCGCCCGGCCGACGGTGGAAGAGCTCGCTTCGGTTATTCAGGACTTGGAAGAAAGCCCGTATGAAGCGATTCAGCCTGCGCAAACACAGGACACCTACCCGGTGTCTTCGGCGCAGAAACGGATGTATGTGCTCCAGCAGCTTGAAGACGGCGGTGTCGGCTACAATATGCCGGCTGTGCTGGAACTGACGGGCCCGCTTGACCGCGGCCGGCTGGAGGAGACGTTCCGGCAGCTTGTGGAGCGGCACGAGTCGCTCAGAACGTCCTTTGAAACGGGGCCTGACGGCGAACCGGTGCAGCGCATCCATGACAGCGTACCGTTTCAGCTCGATGAGGCCGAGTCAGCTGACGCATTCGTCCGGCCGTTTTGTCTGGAGGAAGCGCCGCTCTTCCGTGCGGCCCTCGTGAAAGAATCGGACGAACGCCATCTTTTATTAACGGATATGCATCATATTATTTCTGACGGTGTGTCCGTCAACACCTTGATTAAAGAATTCGGCGAGCTGTACGCAGGCCGTTCGCTTGCGCCGATGCGCCTTCAATATAAAGACTATTCCGTCTGGCAGCGATCGTTTCAGGAGAAAGAAGGATATCAGAAGCAGGAAGCCTATTGGCTGAAGCGGCTTGAAGGAGAGCTTCCGGTGCTTGAGCTTCCGGCTGACAAGCCCCGTCCGGCTGTCAGAAGCTTTGCGGGCGGCAGCGTATCGTGCACGCTTGACGCTGAAACGGCATCCGGCCTTCACCGCATCGCCCGGGATCACGGCTCCACTTTGTATATGGTGCTTCTCGCCGCGTACAATACGTTACTCGCGAGATTGAGCGGGCAGGAAGACATCATCGTCGGCTCGCCGATTGCCGGGCGTCCGCACAAAGACCTTGAACCGATTCTCGGCATGTTCGTCAACACGCTGGCCATCAGAACGGAGCCGAAAGGAGACAAACGGTTTACCGATTACTTGGCGGAAGTCCGCCAAGCCGCGCTTGAAGCGTATGAGCATCAGGACTACCCGTTTGAAGAGCTTGTGGAGCGGCTCGGCGTGCAGCGGGACACAAGCCGAAATCCGCTGTTTGATGTGATGTTTGTGCTCCAAAATATGGAGCGTGAATCCCTGGTGTTAAATAAACTGCATTTGGCTCAAGCTGCGGATACAAGTCATAAAACCGCAAAGTTTGATGCCACGCTTTACGCGTCAGAAGGGTCTGACGGTTCCATCAGCTTTGATTTTGAATTCAATACAGATATCTATCAAAAACAGACAATTGAAAAATGGCTTTCTTATTTTACCCGTATTCTTACAAAAGTAATTGAAAACCAAGCGATATCGCTTGGTGACATTCACGTACTGGATGATGCTGAAACAAATCGCGTCATTTATCAGTTTAATCAGACGAAAAGCGATTACCCAAGACACGAAACCATCAGCCGTTTATTTGAGCGTCAGGCAAAAGAAACCCCCGATGCCCGGGCAGTTGTATATGATGGACAAATCTTGACATACCGTGAGCTGAACAAACGGGCTAACAGAATAGCGGCGGCTCTCCGATCAAATGGCGTCGGTCCGGAAAGCGTTGTCGCATTATTAACCGGCCGCACAACAGAGCTTGCTTCCGGAATCCTCGGAATATTAAAAGCGGGAGGCGCCTACTTGCCTATTGGTGACGATGTGCCGCGGGAACGGGCTGAATGGATGCTTAAAGACTGTAAAGCTGATATTCTTCTCCAATCTGATAAACTTGACGGTCTGCCGCTTTCAGGAAAACGTTTATTCATAGAGGATATTCAAACAAAGGCCGGCTTGAGTTCGGAAAATCCCGAACCGCTCGGCGGACCTGAATCATTGGCCTACATGATTTATACGTCCGGGTCAACAGGTGCGCCAAAAGGCGTCATGATTGAACAGCGAAGCGTGATCCGCCTTGTGAAAAACAGCAATTATATCGATTTTACGCCGGAAGACAGACTGTTGTTTACTTCATCATTAGGATTTGACGTTACGACATTTGAAATATTCGGTCCGCTTTTAAACGGCGCTTCTTTATATGTAAGTGACCAGGAAACCTATCTCGACTCTGATGTTCTGGAAACATTTATACAGCAAAACGGCATTACGACACTGTGGCTGACATCGTCTTTGTTCAATCATCTATCAGAACAAAATGAACACGTGTTTTCCGGATTATCCCGATTGATTATTGGCGGGGAAGCACTGTCCCCAAGTCATGTAAACCGGGTTCGGAAAACGCTGCCGCATCTTTCAATATGGAATGGATACGGACCGACTGAAAACACGACGTTCTCGACTTGCTTTTTGATTGAACAATCATACGATCATTCAATCCCGATCGGCCGCCCTGTCGGAAATTCAACTGCTTATATCATAAACAGCAGGGGAACACCGCAGCCGATCGGCGTCATCGGCGAATTATGCACGGGCGGAGATGGTGTGGCAAGAGGATATTTCGGCCGCCCTGAGCTGACGGAAGAAAAATTTGTCCCTAATCCTTTTGTTCCCGGAGAACGGATGTACCGCACCGGAGATTTAGCCCGCTGGCTGCCGGACGGAACGATCGAATATGCCGGGCGGATGGATGATCAAGTGAAGATCCGCGGTTATCGGGTCGAGCTGGGAGAGATTGAAGCCGCACTGAGGAGCCTGGACGGCGTGAAAGAAGCCGCCGTGTCAGTCAGAACCGGGCAGTCCGGCAATAAAGAACTGATCGCATATATGAGTCTGCAGGCGGACATGGATACAGAAAAAGTGCGTTCTTCACTGTCTAAGCAACTGCCGAATTACATGGTTCCGGCCTATATAATGGAACTTGAGAAGCTGCCGCTTACGCCGAACGGTAAATTGGATCGGAAAAATCTGCCCGAACCGGAGCTCGCGCTTCAAACCGCGTACACAGCTCCCCGCAATGAGCTTGAAGAACAGCTTTCCGTGATCTGGCAGGAAGTGCTCGGCACAAAACAAGTCGGGATTGAGGACTCATTTTTTGAGTTGGGCGGCGATTCAATCAAAGCGCTGCAAGTTTCCGCACGGCTCGGACGCTATGGGTGGAAAATGACGGCAAGCGACTTATTCCGGCACCCGTCCATTAAGGAACTCGCGCCGCTTATTCGTAAAGCGGAAAGAGTCATCGATCAGCGGCCGGTGGAAGGAGACATACCTTGGACACCCGTTCAGCACTGGTTTTTATCACAGCGGATGGAAAACAGAAATCATTTCAATCAGTCCGTCATGATGTTCAGCTCTGACGCATTGCATAAACAGCCGCTCAAAGAAGCCTTGGAGCATCTTGTCATTCATCATGATGCACTCCGGATCACCGTTAGTGCAGAAAACGAAAGTTTCAGACAAATCAATCACGGTATTCAAAAAGACGAACTGTACACCTTGGACATTTGGGATATGTCTGGGACAGATACTTGGGAAAGAGAAATAGAAACTGAAGTGGCTGCGCTCCAACAGCGGATGGATATTGAAAAAGGCCCGTTATTAAAAGCCGGCTGGTTCAAAACCCGGTCCGGAGATTATTTATTCATCACCGTACATCACCTGGCGGTTGACGGAGTGTCATGGCGTATTTTGCTGGAGGATTTATCTGCCGCTTACACTCAAGCCGTAAAAGGTCAGCCGGTCCAGCTTCCGCCAAAGACCGATTCGTTTAAGCAATACGCTGAAAGGCTTTCAGAATACGCAAAAAGCAGCAAGCTGATGCGTGAAGAGGAATATTGGCGTTTTATTGAAGAAGAAACAGCCGCCGAACTTCCTTATGAAAAACCGCAGCATCAGACGGGAGCCGACAGCATTCGGCAAACGGTAAGCTTTACGCTTACAGAAGAAGAAACGTCCGTTTTGCTTCAGCAGGTCAACCGGGCCTACCATACCGATACGCAAGATATTCTTCTGACTGCCGCAGCTTTGGCTTTACGGGACTGGACAGGGGGCGGCAGACTGCGCATCGCGATGGAAGGGCACGGGAGAGAGCACATCATGCCGGAGCTCGACATCAGCCGCACCGTAGGCTGGTTTACCTCCATGTATCCGGTGCTCATTGACTTGAACACAGCAGGCGCTGAGCTTGGAACGGCGGTAAAAACGGTCAAAGACACACTCGGAAGAATACCGGATAAAGGAATAGGCTACGGCATTTTAAAATACATGACACCGCCTGAACAAAAAACAATCCGCTTCAGACAAGCGCCTGAAATCAGCTTTAACTATTTAGGGCAATTCAATGATACAGAAGATCAGCACACGTTCAGTCTGTCCGGTCTTGCAAGCGGGCACGACATCACGCCGACATGGCAGCGGGAACAAGCGGTGGAAATGAGCGCGATGGCCGCACAAAACAAACTTCACTTCAGTTTGAGCTATCCGCCGAGCCGCTTCCGCAAAGAAACGATGGAACAGCTGCTGCAAACTTTACAGCAATATTTGCGTGATATTATGGCGCACTGCACCGGCAAAGAGGAAGCAGAAAAAACCGTTAGTGATTTTAGCAGCAAAACGTTAACATCTGATGATTTGGACAGCATAGCGAGTTTTGTTGAGGAACTGTAGAAAAAGGCGACGGGGAGATTATAACATGACAAAAAAGAATGCAATTCAGGATATTTATCCGCTGTCTTATATGCAGGAAGGAATGCTTTTTCATTCCCTCCTGCAAAAGGAATCACAGGCTTACGCCGAGCAGGCCTCCTTTTCAATAACGGGGAAGGTTGACACCCGCGTGTTTGAAGAGAGCGTTCATGCCCTTTTCGAAAGACATGATATTTTCAGAACGATCTTTATCAGCCAGAACGTGTCAGTGCCGCAGCAGGTCGTATTAAAAGAGCGGAACGTCAGCATCATTGAGGAAAATCTCACCAATTTAAACAAGGCTGATCAAATCAAGCATATTGAAGAAGCCAAACGAAGAGACCGTAAGAAAGGGTTTCATCTGCAAAAAGACATGCTGATGCGGGTGACGCTGCTTCAAACCGGTGAATGTGAATATACGTGCATATGGAGTTTCCATCACATCATTATGGATGGCTGGTGTCTCGGAATCGTGCTGAAAGAGTTCTTCCAGATATACGCCTCGCGGCTCCGCCGGACACCGTTAACGCTTGAGCCCGCTGTGCCGTACGGGACCTACATCAAGTGGCTGATGGAGCAAGATAAAGAAAAAGCCGCTTCGTACTGGGAGCGGTACCTTGAAGGCTTTGAGCAGCAGACTGTACTGCCGAAGCAGAAAAAAGCCGGCGAAAGCAGACAAGAGGAAGTGACGTTTTCCTTTTCAAAAGAGGACACGGCTAAACTGAAAGAGCTGGCCGTAAAAGAAGAGGTCACGCTGAGCACCATTTTCCACACGCTCTGGGGCATTTTGCTCCAGGCGTATAACCAGACAGAAGATGCGGTTTTTGGTTCTGTCATTTCCGGAAGGCCGTCTGAAATCGAAGGCATCGAGCGAATGATCGGCCTGTTTATTAATACCGTGCCTGTCCGGATCAGCGGGGCAAACATCCCGTTTCAAAAGCTGATCAAAAACGTGCAAAAGGACGCTTTGAAAGGACAGGCATACAGCTATCATCCGCTTTATGACATACAGGCGAATTCACAGGTAAAACAAGGCTTAATTGATCATATTCTTGTCTTTGAGAATTATCCGGTTGAACAGGAGCTTGATGTGCTGAACAGCAAGGGGGACACGAAAGACCTTTTTCACATCCATGATTTCAGCATGGAAGACGAAACCAACTACAGTTTTTACCTGATGGTGGCGCCGGGTGACGAGATTCATTTGAAAATGAGATACGATTCAAGCGTGTATGAACGCCAATTTATTGAAAATATCAAAGGCCATTTGGCACATATCGTCTCCCAAGTTCTCGACAAACCGGACATCACGCCGGACAAGCTTGCAATCATCACTCCAGGGGAAAAAGCGCAGCTGCTTGCGCCGATTTCTGAAGAGACCGAAAAGCCTGAATATGACACGGTTCATGCGATGTTTGATCGGCAGGCCGCAAAAACGCCGGATCAAATCGCGATTCGGTATGAAGGCGAGTCAGTAACGTACAAAGAGCTGAACGAATCGGCTAATAAGCTGGCCCGCCTGCTGCAAAAGCGCGGATTAAAGCGGGAGGAACCGGTAGGCGTCATGCTCGGCCGTTCCCCTTCTTTAGCGGCGGCCGTTCTCGGTATTTTAAAAGCGGGCGGCGCCTTTGTCCCGATAGATCCGGGCAGTCCAAAGGAGCGTATTCGATATGTCATTGAAAACAGCGGCTGCGTCCATGTTGTAACAGAGCGGCATCAGTCAGTGCCCGCGGAACAAACGCTGCAGGTTACATACATAGAAGACGCCGGGACGGAAGCGGACGGAAGCAATGTGCAATCCATTAATACGGCCGATGACCTTCTTTATATGATTTATACATCGGGAACGACAGGGAAACCGAAGGGTGTGCTGCTCGAACATAAAAATATGGCCAACCTGCTTTCTCACCAATTGACGAACACAGACATTGATTTTTGCACAAATGTGCTGCAGTACGCATCTGTGGCGTTTGACGTCTGCTATCAGGAGTTATTTTCAGTACTCTTGAGCGGCGGCACCCTTTGTATCGTGCCCGAATCAATCAAACGAGACGTTTCTCAGCTGTTTTCGTTTATTGATCAGCACAACACGGAAGTTGTGTTTTTCCCGACTGCGTTTGTCAAAATGCTTTTCAATGAAGAAGGTTATGCACAGTCTTTTCCCCGCTGTGTGAAGCATGTCATTACGGCCGGGGAGCAGCTGACCGTTTCGCGTTTGTTCAGGCAGACGCTCCGTTTACACGGTATGCATCTGCATAATCATTACGGCCCGTCAGAAACTCATGTGGTTTCAACGTATACGATTTCTGCGGGAGATGACATACCTGAACATCCGCCGATCGGGAAACCGATCCATCATAACAAGATGTATATTCTCAGCAAAAATAGGCAGCTTCAGCCTCTCGGAATTGCGGGAGAATTGTATATTTCCGGCGCGAATACAGGAAGAGGCTATGTGAACAATCCGGCGCTGACCGAAGAGAAATTTTTGCCGGATCCGTTCAGAACGGACGCCGTCATGTACCGGACCGGAGATTTGGCAAGACTGCGTGCGGACGGCCAAATTGAATACATCGGCCGGACAGATGATCAAGTGAAGATCAGAGGGTACCGGATTGAACCGAAGGAAATTGAAACCGTCCTGGCAAATCATCATGCCGTGAAAGAAGCTGCCGTTCTGATTCAAACGAATGAGTCGGGCGAAAATGAATTATGCGCCTACTGCAGCGTCTCACAAGCGACTGATCCTTCTCAGCTGCGAAGTGATTTGGCGAAAGAGCTGCCTGATTATATGATTCCGGTCAAATGGGCTTTTGTTGACTCGATTCCGCTCACTGCGAACGGAAAAGTCGATCAGCGGGCCCTTCCGGAAGCTTCGGCATACGCAGCGGGCCGTCAATATACAGCTCCCCGGAATGTGACGGAGCTGAGGCTTACCCGCATATGGGAAGAAGTGCTTCAAAGCGGCCCGATCGGCGTTCACGATCACTTTTTCGAGCTTGGCGGCCATTCATTAAAGGCGACGGCACTCGTTGCAAAAATAGCTAAAGAGTGCAGTGTGCAAATCCCGCTGAGCGATGTCTTCAGCCATCCGACTGTAGAAGAACTCGCCAAAATCATCAGTGAAGCAGAAGAGAACCCGTTCGCATCCATAGAAAAGACAGAAACGAAAGAAACATATCCTGTCTCATCCGCCCAAAAACGGATGTACGTCCTTCACCAGCTTGAAAATGGCGGTGTCAGCTATAACATTCCAGCCGTTTTAGAGGTGAAGGGGCCGTTTGACCGAGACAGGATGGAAGCCGTGTTCAAGGAACTGATCCGGCGGCATGAACCGCTCAGAACATCCTTTGAAGAACAAAACGGCCTGCCCGTGCAGAGGATTCATGACGACGTGCCGTTTGCATTTACAAAAGAACAATCAGCCGAAGCGTTTATCCGGCCGTTCGATCTCGGCAAAGCGCCCCTTTTCCGGGCGGGATTTGTCCAAATAGAAAAAGACCGGCATCTGCTTTTAGCTGATATGCATCATATTATTTCAGACGGCGTATCCGTCAATCTTTTGATACGTGAATTCAGTGAGCTGTATGCTGAGAGAAGTCTGCCGCCGTTACGGATTCAATACAAAGATTATGCCGTCTGGCAGCAATCATTTATGGCGGGCGCCGCATATCGGAAACAAGAGGAGTACTGGCTGAACCGGCTTGCCGATGAGATTCCCGTGCTTGAATTGCCGGCTGATAAGCCGCGTCCCCCGGTGCGGAGCTTTTCCGGAGACAGGGTGTCATTTGTCATCAATGAAAAACATACAGCTCAGTTGAAAAAGCTGGCGAAAGAAAACAAATGCACACTGTATATGACGCTGCTTGGTGTGTACACAGTTCTGTTAGCCCGTTTAAGCGGACAGGAAGATATGATTGTCGGGTCTCCGATTGCAGGAAGGCCTCATGCCGACCTTGACGCCGTTCTGGGCATGTTTGTCAATACGCTTGCTTTCAGGACGCGTCCCGACGGAAGCATGACATTCAAAGAATATTTAAAGGAAATTCGCCAAACAGCGCTTGAGGCTTACGAACATCAGGATTACCCGTTAGAAGAGCTCGTCGATAAGCTCGGTGTGCCGCGTGACATGTCCCGAAATCCGCTGTTTGACACAACATTTGCGCTGCAAAATATGGAACAGCAGAAGCTTAGGGCAGCCGGACTTGAACTGCAGCCGGCAGACGTCAGCCTGCCGATTTCTAAATTTGACTTATCGCTGTACATCTCTGAAAACGCCGGTGAATTGTACTGCCAGTTTGAATACAGCACCGATTTGTTTAAGAGAAAAACGATTCAAAAATGGGCGGGATTTTTTACGACACTTGCCGAAAACGCCGCGGCTGATCCGGGCTTGGAATTAGACGATATTTCTGTTTTGACAGAAAAAGAAGAAGAGTCTCTGCTTCAAGATTTCAGCCCCTTGCAGAAAACAGCGTTTCCGCTTCATCAGCCTCTTCATGATCTGCTGGAACAGCAGGCGGAAAAAACGCCGGACCGTCCGGCAATTTTAACTGATGACATTTCGATTACGTATCAGGAACTGAACGAAAGGGCAAACGAGCTTGCGCACCAGCTGATCAAGCGCGGGATAAGGCTGGAGGATAAAACTGCCATTATGGGCCGGCGTTCTCCTGACATGCTGATCGGCATTTACGCTGTCTTAAAAGCAGGCGGTGCATATCTGCCGATTGATCCGGATTACCCGGAAGAGCGGATTCGCTTTTTACTGAAAGACAGCGGCGTGAAATTCTTACTGGCAGAACCAGAACTTTTCGCACCAGATCTTTTTGAGGGAGAAACGATCTCTCTGAAAAGCGGACAAACAGGAAAACCTGAAGCTGCGGCCAACCCTAACGTTCCGGTAAAACCTGATTCATTGGCTTATATCATCTATACATCCGGTTCTACGGGACGCCCAAAAGGCGTGCAGGTTGAACATCGGTCAGCCGTAAACTTTTTATACTCACTGCAAACGCGTTATGGATTAAGTGATTCTGACATCATTTTGCATAAAACATCATACTCTTTCGACGCTTCGATTTGGGAGCTGTTTTGGTGGCCGATCGCGGGAGCTTCTGTTTTCCTCCTTCCGCAAGGCGGCGAGAAAGACCCTGAAATGATACTGAACGCATTGGAGAATAACCGCATAACGGCGGCTCATTTTGTGCCATCCATGCTTCATGCTTTCTTGGAATATATAAATTCCAGAAAACAGCCGATCAAAAAAACCTGCTTAAAAAGGGTTTTTGCCGGCGGCGAACAACTGGGCCCGCACCTGGTTTCCCGTTTTCATGACCTTCTTGCGGGAACGGAATTGACAAATTCCTACGGTCCGACGGAAGCGACAGTAGAAGCGGCGTACTTTGATTTGCCGCAAGGAAAAGAATTTCATAATGTTCCGATCGGCATTTCCGGGCATAACATGCGGCTTTATATTTTAAATCAAAAGAAACAGCTTCTGCCGCCGGGCTGTATCGGAGAGCTGTACATCGCGGGGACAGGGGTGGCCCGGGGCTATCTGAACCGGCCTGAGCTGACGGAGGAGCGTTTTCTCAATGATCCGTTTTATCCGGGAGAACGCATGTATCAGACGGGCGATATCGCACGCTGGACAGAAGAGGGCCTAGTCGAATGGCTCGGACGTTCAGACGGACAGGTGAAAGTCCGCGGCTACCGGATTGAACCGGGAGAGATCGAAGCGGCGATCCGGCGCATCGACGGCATTCGTGAGGCGGCCGTCACCGCCCGGACCGAACACGGCGAAACCGCGCTTTACGCCTATATCGAAGGACGGGAAAGCGATGACGTGCGGGCGGAGCTTGCGACACGCCTTCCGGCCTACATGATGCCGGCTCAGTTTATAGAGATGAGCGAATGGCCGGTCACGCCGAGCGGAAAGCTTGACCGCCGCGCGCTGCCGGCTCCCGGCGGAGCGGCAGACAGACGGGCGTACACCGCCCCGCGGAACGTCACGGAAATGAAGCTTTGCGCCCTTTGGGAAGAGGTGCTGAAAAACGGCCCCGTCGGCATCCGGGATCACTTTTTTGAGCGGGGCGGCCATTCGTTAAAAGCGACGGCTCTCGTCTCCCGCATCGCCAAAGAATTCGGTGTTCAGGTGCCGTTACAGGACATCTTCGCCCGGCCGACGGTGGAAGAGCTCGCTTCGGTTATTCAGGACTTGGAAGAAAGCCCGTATGAAGCGATTCAGCCTGCGCAAACACAGGACACCTACCCGGTGTCTTCGGCGCAGAAACGGATGTATGTGCTCCAGCAGCTTGAAGACGGCGGTGTCGGCTACAATATGCCGGCTGTGCTGGAACTGACGGGCCCGCTTGACCGCGGCCGGCTGGAGGAGACGTTCCGGCAGCTTGTGGAGCGGCACGAGTCGCTCAGAACGTCCTTTGAAACGGGGCCTGACGGCGAACCGGTGCAGCGCATCCATGACAGCGTACCGTTTCAGCTGGATGAGGCCGAGTCAGCTGACGCATTCGTCCGGCCGTTTGGTCTGGAGGAAGCGCCGCTCTTCCGTGCGGCTCTCGTGAAAGAATCGGACGAACGTCATCTTTTATTAACGGATATGCATCATATTATTTCTGACGGTGTGTCCGTCAACACCTTGATTAAAGAATTCGGCGAGCTGTACGCAGGCCGTTCGCTTGCGCCGATGCGCCTTCAATATAAAGACTATTCCGTCTGGCAGCGATCGTTTCAGGAGAAAGAAGGATATCAGAAGCAGGAAGCCTATTGGCTGAAGCGGCTTGAAGGAGAGCTTCCGGTGCTTGAGCTTCCGGCTGACAAGCCCCGTCCGGCTGTCAGAAGCTTTGCGGGCGGCAGCGTATCGTGCACGCTTGACGCTGAAACGGCATCCGGCCTTCACCGCATCGCCCGGGATCACGGCTCCACTTTGTATATGGTGCTTCTCGCCGCGTACAATACGTTACTCGCGAGATTGAGCGGGCAGGAAGACATCATCGTCGGCTCGCCGATTGCCGGGCGTCCGCACAAAGACCTTGAACCGATTCTCGGCATGTTCGTCAACACGCTGGCCATCAGAACGGAGCCGAAAGGAGACAAACGGTTTACCGATTACTTGGCGGAAGTCCGCCAAGCCGCGCTTGAAGCGTATGAGCATCAGGACTACCCGTTTGAAGAGCTTGTGGAGCGGCTCGGCGTGCAGCGGGACACAAGCCGAAATCCGCTGTTTGACGCCATGCTTGTCGTCCAGAATATAGAGCATGAGGAACTGCTGTTGGACGGTTTGCATATTCAGAATGCGGACGTGTCCCGTCCGGTTTCCAAATTTGATGTCACTTTGCAGGCTTCTGAAGGCGGGGGACAGATTCATTTTCTGTTTGAATATGCGGCGTCTTTATTCCGGAAAGAAACGATGCAGCGCTGGGCTTCCCACTTTATGACGATGCTTGAACACATTGTCCGTGAACCGGAAACTTCTTTACAAGCGATCAGCATGCTGACTGCTCCGGAACGGAACCGGATTCTTTCGGACTTTAACGGCATGACGGATCAACAGCTGCCTGAAAAAACAGTTCATGAACTGTTCATCACCCAGGCGCGAAAAACACCTGATGCCGCGGCCCTTATCAGCGGGGAAACATTGATCACATACAAAGAATTAGATGACTGGTCGAATAAAATCGCCAGAGCCCTGCAAAAACGGCAGATCGGACCTGATGCAGCCGTCGGCATTGTGATACCAAGATCGCCGGAACAAGTAGCGGCAGTCTTCGGGGTATGGAAAGCCGGAGGAGCCTACGTCCCGATAGATCCTGAATATCCGGAGGAACGCAAGCAATATATCATCTCAGACAGCGGCACAGCGCTTCTCCTTACCGCACACGGTGCGATAGAACAAGTGCCTGATCGTTTTAACGGTGAAGTGCTCGCACTGGAGGATATCCAAGAACAGGATGCTTCGCCGGTCCAGTCATTATCAGCACCGGAAGATTTGGCTTACATCATTTATACATCGGGAACGACAGGCAGGCCGAAAGGGGTTATGGTCGAACATCGATCCGTCAGCCAAACCCTTCAATGGCGGAGCGGATTTTATGATCTGAATGAGAAAGATACGATTCTTCAGCTCTTTTCATTTTCATTTGACGGGTTTGTAACAAGCATGTTCACACCGCTGATTTCCGGTGCGAAAGCGGCCGTTTTAGCCGAAGACGAAGCAAGAGATATTCTTGCTATTAAACACTATCTTGCATCTTACCGCATCACTCACATGATCATTGTTCCCGTACTGTACCGTACACTGCTTGACGTACTGGAGCCGGGGGATGCAGAGTCTCTCAGAATTGTCACATTAGCCGGAGAAGCTGTCGACCAAAACATTATCAGCCGCAGTTTATCAGTTTGTCCACACACGGAGCTTGCCAATGAGTACGGCCCGACGGAAAACAGCGTCGCCACTACAGCGGCAAGACATATAGAACAAAGTAAGAACATCACGATCGGCCGTCCGATTGAGCATTCACACGTTTATATTTTAAACGGAGATCATCCGCAGCCGATCGGCGTAACGGGAGAACTTTGCATTTCGGGTTCCGGCCTTGCAAGAGGGTACCGCAATCTTCCTAAGCAAACGGCCCAAGCCTTTGTCCAAGACCCGTTCCAGAAGAACCGGCGCATGTACCGCACGGGCGACCTGGCAAAATGGCTGCCGGACGGCACGCTGCAATATATCGGCCGAATGGACGAGCAAGTCAAAATCAGAGGCTACCGGGTGGAACTGAAAGAAATTGAATCCGCCTTAACAGGCATAAAAGGAGTCAAAGAAGCAGCCGTCACCGCTCTGCCCGCATCAGCAGGCCAAACGGAACTATGCGCTTATATCGTGACAGAAGAAGGAACAGAAAGTGAAACCGTGCAGAAAGCACTCAGAAATGAAATGCCCGCTTATATGGTGCCGGCGTTCTTTGAAACACTTGAAGCCCTGCCTGTCACACCGAACGGGAAGCTTGACCGCCGCGCGCTTCCTGAGCCGCGGAAAAAAGCGCACACCGGACGGGCATTTACCGAGCCTGAAAGCGACATGGAAAAAGAACTGTCCGCGATTTGGAGCGAAGTGCTCGGAACTGAAAACATTGCCGCGGATCAATCATTTTTTGAACTGGGCGGCGATTCCATCAAAGCCCTGCAAGTATCAGCCCGATTACATCAGGCAGGAAAACAGATCGCCGTAAAAGATATTTTCAGCCGGCCGACAATTAGGGAGCTGGCGCCTTATGTCCGTACAGAGCGGCAGCCGATCAGCCAAGCTCCTGCAGAAGGAGAAGTGAAGTGGTCGCCGATTCACAAATGGTTCTTCACACAAGACATGAAGGAAGCAAATCATTTTAACCAGTCCGTCATGCTGACGAGAGCAAATTCAATAGATGAAGAGGCTCTGAGGAAAACGTTAAAAGCTATTACCGTTCATCATGATGCCTTGCGCATTGTCTGCAAAAAAGACGAAGAGAAAGGTCTTCTCCTCTTCAACAGACCGGCTGACCTCGCAGATGAGCAGCTTTACAGCCTGACCATATTAGAAATGGAAGGCGATGAGCATGAGAAGGAACGTTTTGTAAAACGCCGCGTCGCAGAGCTTCAGAGAAACATGGATTTAGAGAACGGGCCGCTTGTACAGGCGGGGCTGTTCCGCTCTGGAGCAGAAGATTACTTGTTTCTGACGGTCCATCATCTCGCTGTTGACGGGATATCATGGCGGATTTTATTGGAAGACTTGGCTTCTGCTTATGAACAGGCCGTCTCTGGACAGGGAATCAAACTCCCTTCGAAAACCATGTCATTCAAAACATATACGGAGCAGCTGGCCGATTATGCCGAAAGTAAACAGCTTCTTCAGCAGGCGGAGTATTGGCGGGAGATTGAACACTATGAAACAGAAAGTCTTCCTTACGAACAGGCAGATTTATCTCAAACTCCTGCAAAAAAACGGAACACGGTATCCTTCACTCTGACAGAAAGTGAAACGGACGCCCTGTTGAAAGATGTGCACAGTGCCTACAATACGGATACGCAAGATGTGCTTTTGGCTTCCGCCGTGCTTGCCATTCAAAAGTGGTCGCCGCGGCACGCTTTGAAAATCGCCCTTGAAGGACACGGACGCCAATCGGAGCAGGCAGGTGCGGACATCAGCAGGACAGTGGGGTGGTTCACTTCCATTTACCCGGTGCTTCTCCGGAGCGGAGTTTATGAACCTCTTGAAGAATATGAAATTCGCACATTGAAAACCGTCAAAGACACATTGCGGCGCATACCGGATAAAGGCAACGGATACGGCGTCCTCAAATATTTAACACCGCCGAAGCTTGCCGGGATGACTTTCGGGAAAGCACCGGAGATCAGCTTTAATTATCTCGGACAATTCGATGCGCCCGGCGGGAACCCGGCAGAAACGGAACAGCCTGACGCGTTTCAGTTTTCTCCTTTGGGAGGCGGAGATGATGTGACAGATACATGGAAACGGGAGCAGTCACTTGAAATCAGCGCGATTGCGGCAAAAGGCCGGATGACCGTCAGCATTTCCTATGAAACGGAGCGCTTCCGGCAAGATACGATCGAACGGCTGTCCGAAAGCTGCCGGTATTATCTCCTGAAACTGTCGGAACACTGCCTCAGCAAAACCGATACGGAGAAGACCGTCAGTGACTTTGATGATCGGGAGCTGACTGAGGAAGCATTGCAGGATATTGCCGACTTACTCAGCTTCCACTAAACCGAGCGGGAGGAACACATGGACAAAACAAAAAATATCCAAAATATTTATCCCCTCAGCCGAATGCAGGAAGGAATGCTTTTTCATTCCTTTCTGCAAAAGGAGGGGGCTGCATATATCGAGCAATCCGTCTTCACCATAAAAGGCCGGCTTCGTCCGGAATTGTTTGAGCAAAGCGTACAGTCTGTCATCAGCCGTCACGATATTTTCAGAACGGTTTTTTTACCTCATGTCGCTCAGCTGAACGGCCCCCGCCAAGTTGTGCTGCGTGAGCGGGAATTCCGGCTGCACCGCGAAGATCTTACACATTTGGACGAAGCGGAACAGAGCGCCTACTTACAGCGATTTAAGGAACGTGACCGCTTAAAAGGCTTTGACTTGCAAAAGGATATGCTGATGCGCGTTTCTTTGTTTAAAACGGCTGACGAAAAATATATATGCGTCTGGAGCCACCATCACATCCTTATGGACGGCTGGTGCCTCGGCATCGTCCTTCAGGAATTCATGCATATGTACCGGGCGATTGAATCAGGCTCACCCGTCACACTGGCACCCGCAAAGCCTTACAGCACTTATATTACATGGCTGACTGATCAGGACAAAGACGCGGCTTCTGAATATTGGAAAGGATATTTAGCAGGCTGCGAGACACCCTCAGGACTCCCGAAAATATCGGCCCGTCCCCAGGAAAAAGGCTACCGCAAGGAAGAGCTGCTGTTTTCTTTAGATCAAAACCTGACGGACAAGCTGAAAACCATCGCCAAAGAAGAGGGCGCTACGCTCGCTGTTCTTATGCAGACTGTATGGGGTCTGATGCTGCAGCGCTACAACCGGACGGACGATGCCGTATTCGGCGCCGTCGTATCAGGGCGGCCTTCCGTCATTGACGGCGTGGAAAGCATGATCGGGCTGTTTATCAATACCGTTCCGGTACGCATTAAAACGGGTGACGAAAGCTTTAGAGAACTGCTGGGCCGCTTGCAGAAAGAAATGCTTGACTCAGAGGCGTTCAGCTATCATCCGCTTGCTGACATCCAATCGCAGACTGAGCTGAAACAGGATTTAATCGACCATATCATCGTGTTTGAAAATTATCCGATTCAGCAGCAGATGAAAGACGCGGAAAAGGAATCGGATGCACCATTCCGGATCGGGAATGTCAACGTTTCGGAACAATCGGGCTACGATTTTAACCTCATCATAGCGCCTGGCGATGAGCTGCTCATCAAATTCAGCTACAATGCGAACGTTTATGACGAAGTATGGATAGAGAGCGTAAAAGGACACTTGGAAGAAGCTCTGCGCGGCGCCGCCTTCAATCCCGATGTTCCCGCTGATCGGCTTCCGATGCTCGGACAAAAGGAAAAATCAAGAATAATCGGCGAATTTAATGACACGAAAACAACTTATGAAAGAGATGAAAGCATCATCAGCCTGTTCAGCCGACAGGTGAAGAAAACCCCGGACCATCAGGCGCTTCACGCCGGCGGGCTGACGATGACGTACCGGGAGCTCGATGAACGGTCAACTGCATTCGCCCGCACCCTGCTGGAAAACGGTTTGGCGCCAAAGGGAATTGCCGGGATTCTGGCCGAACGCTCACCGGAATTTATCATCGCTGTTCTCGCTGTATTGAAAGCGGGAGGGACGTACCTTCCCCTTGATGCAGAACTGCCATCCGACAGGATCGCCGATATGCTCACTGAGAGCGGAGCACAGCTGTTAACGGTACAAAAAGGAATTGAGACTGACATTGACTTTTCTCACATCATCTCTATCCCGGCTGCAGCTGAAAAACAAACACCTGATGCGGGAAAACTGAATACCGATACAGCACCTGATGACCTTGCCTATATTATGTATACATCCGGTTCAACAGGAAAACCGAAGGGCGTGATGATTTCCAACCGAAACGTCATATCGCTCGTGTCAAACAGCAATTACACGTCGGCTGGCATGTCGGACCGTCTCATTCTGACAGGGTCCATCGGTTTTGACGCAGTGACGTTTGAAATCTTCGGAGCACTTTTGAACGGAGCATGTCTTCATGTGGTTGACCGCTCGACAATGCTTGCCCCTGAGAGGTTCGGCAATTATCTTTCTTCCAACCGGATTACGATTCTGTTTTTGACGACGGCGCTCTTTAACCAGTTCGCCCAGGCAGATCCGGAGATGTTTTCTGGGTTGCACACCTTATATGTCGGCGGAGAAGCTTTGTCCCCGGCGCTCATCAATAAGGTCAGACACCGCTGTCCGAATCTCAGCCTTTATAACATATACGGACCGACGGAAAATACGACATTTTCTACCTTTTACGAAATCAGGCACGATTTTTCTCAGCCGATCCCGATCGGAAAACCGATCAGCAATTCAACTGCGTATATCATTGATAAAAATGGCGGACTTGCGCCGATCGGCGTGCCCGGTGAGCTTTGTGTCGGCGGTGACGGGGTTGCCAAAGGCTATTTAAACAGGCCTGACTTAACAAGTGAAGCATTTGTCAGCCACCCGGTTCATCCTGAAGAAAAGATCTACAAAACAGGCGACTTGGCACACTGGCTGCCTGATGGAAGCATTGGATACATCAGCCGTATCGACCGCCAATTCAAGATTCGCGGGAAGCGGATTGAGCCGGCCGAAATCGAAGCGCGCTTGACTGAAATTGATGGAATCAGGGAAGCGGCAGTCATCGTGTCAGATGAAGGACAAGAAGCAATCCTTTGTGCGTATTATACGGGCGCACATGTTGAAGAAAGAGCCATTCGATCCCTGTTGGCCAGGTCGCTTCCCGACTATATGATTCCTCAGTATGTGATGAAGCTTGACCGTATGCCGCTTACCGCAAACGGCAAAGTGGACCGCCGCGGGCTGCCTGCGCCGGAACGGAAAAAAACGTCATCAAAAGCCGTTCCGCCACGAAACTGGGTAGAGCGTGAGCTGATCGACATTTGGACGCCGATCCTCGGCTGCAGGGAGCTGGGCATACAGGATGACTTCTTTGAGCTGGGCGGCCATTCTTTGAAAGCATTGCAAGTGATTCATCAGCTGAAGACCAGGCAGCAGATGGATGTGCCGATTGAAATGATATTTGAATATCCGACAATTGAACAATTGGCTGAAAAGCTGTATTCAAACACACTGACAGAAGCTGCAGAGCAGCATATCAGCAGGCTGAACCAGCCGAAAGGCCGAAATCTTTTCTGTTTTCCGCCTATCTCAGGTTTCGGGATTTTCTTTAAAGATCTTGCGGCGGCATTAAACGAACGGGCTGCTGTGTACGGTTTTAACTTTATTGAAGAAGACAGCAGAATGGAACAATACATTGATAAAATGCTGGAAATCCAGCCGGAAGGCCCTTATATTCTCTTCGGATATTCGGCAGGCGGCAATACGGCATTCGAGGCGGCAAAAGCGATGGAAAAGCGCGGCTTAGAAATCAGCGACGTCATTATCGCAGACGCGTACAGAAAGCTTGACACATTGGCGCCGCAGCCAACAAACGCGACAGCCGAAAATGTCCCGGAAGCCGTCAGGGAAGCGGTCATCCGAAAAACAGAGCGCTATCAAACGTACTGGGCGGAACTGATAAATGACGGCCAAATCGCGGCAAACCTCCATTTTATCGAGGCCGGCATAAAGGAAGAGCACAGTGATAAGACCGAGCCGATGAAATGGGAAGGCGCCACAACGGGACTCTATCAGGAATATCAAGGCGGGGGCGCCCATAAAGATATGTTTGAACCCGCCTTTGCACAGCAAAATGCTGAGGTCATACTCGACATCATTGCAAACAGCGGAAGACGCTTGGCGCGGAATCTGTAACATCCGGCAGAATGGTTCAGGATGACAGAGGGCAAGATAGGGGAATCAAACCAGTTTTTTGGAGGCTTTGACATGACGAACCTATCTTGGCTTACGTATGTAATGATTATTCTTGCCAGCTACCGGCTGACCCATTTGATCGTATTTGATAAGATTACGGAATTCATAAGAAAACCCTTTATAAAGCAAGAAAAAACCGTCGATCAAAACGGGCGCGCCGTCCAAAAAAAAGTTCCTTCCTCCGCATTCGGTTATATGCTGCAATGTTATTGGTGTGCGGGCGTCTGGTGCGCCATATTGATCGGCATCTGCTACTTGGTCTGGCCCCGCTATGCACATCCGGTTATTTTCATTTTGTCCATCGCCGGAGCGCAGGCCATTCTTGAAACGTGTGTCGGCGTCGGAACGAAGGTCATTGACGTGCTCGCCGCCATGAAACATAAAAAGTCCTGAAGCGTTTTGATTCGCTTTAGGACTTTTTTCTTTCCCTTTTAGGCTGAGAGGAGCAAAGCAGGCTTTCTGATTCACCGCCCGGAATGCTTCGGAATACCGTAAAGCAGAGAGGGGGGAAAAACATGAAAAGCTGCCGTTTTAGCATGATATGGTTTTTGGCCGCTGTACTGACAGCCGGCATCTTTACATTCTCAGCATCCGCACAAGCAAGCGGCACTCAGCCGGAGAGAGAAATGAGAGCCGTATGGATCGCGTCTGTCACCAATATCGACTGGCCCTCTAAAAAAGGGCTGTCACCGGAAGAGCAAAAAAGAGAATACAGCAAGCTGCTGGATGACGTTCAGGAGATGGGAATGAACGCCGTTATCGTCCAAATTAAGCCTGCGGCTGATGCTTTTTATCCATCAGATTACGGGCCTTGGTCAGAGTATCTGACAGGAACACAAGGCAAAAATCCCGGCTACGATCCGCTTGCTTTTTTAGTTGAAGAGACACATAAACGGAATCTTGAATTTCACGCTTGGTTCAATCCTTACCGAATCACGATGAATCACACAAATTTGAATGCGCTTTCAGATGATCATCCCGCGCGTTCGCATCCGGACTGGGTCGCTGCATACGGAAAACAGCTGTACTATAATCCGGGCATTCCGGAAGTAAGACAATTTATAACGGATGGAATCAAAGAGGTGGTCAGCCGTTATGACATTGATGCGGTTCATATGGATGATTATTTTTATCCTTATAAAATTGCCGGACAGGAATTCCCCGATCAGGCGGAATACGAACGGTACGGAAAAGCTCACTTTGCATCAGTTGATGACTGGCGCAGGGATAACGTCAACCGGCTTGTAAAAGAAATCAACCAAACCATCAAACGAGAAAAACCTTATGTCAAATTCGGAATCAGCCCGTTCGGCGTATGGAGAAATGCCGCAGATGACCCGACAGGCTCCGAAACGGCCGCAGGGGTGCGGAACTACGATGATTTATATGCTGATACGAGAGAATGGATCCAAAAAGGATACATTGATTACATCGCTCCGCAAATTTACTGGAGCATCGGATTTAAAGCGGCGGCATATGACGTCTTAGCGGATTGGTGGGGAAAAGAAGTGAACAATCGGCCGGTGCATTTATATATCGGGCAGGCAGCTTATAAAATCAACAACAACGCTGATCCGGCCTGGGCCGACCCGGGGGAATACGGAAGACAGATTGCTCTTAACAGGGGATCAGCATGGATAAAAGGCAGCATGCATTTCAGTTTAAAGGATTTAAACCGTAATCCGCTCGATGTAAAAAACCGTTTGATCAAAGACATGTACAGTCGGCCCGTATTAATTCCGGAGATGCCTTGGCTCGGACATTCCGCTTTAAAAAAACCGGCTGTCAAGCGGGCGGAGAAGAACGCTTCAGGCCATACACTCTATATCGAAGATGCGAAATCCAACGGTAAAAAAACGGCTTATTACGCCATTTACCGCGCAGAAAAGGGAAAGCAGCCTTATTTAGTGGATACAGTCAGAAAAACATCGTCACGGACGCAGACATTTTCAGATACTGATATTCGGGCGAAAGAAGCCTGCACCTATTTCGTTACTTCCGTTGACAGGCTTCACCATGAGAGCCGTCCCTCCGCAAAACGGACAATTAAATAGCCATTATTAATAAAACTGACAGTTGCGGCGCTGTCAGTTTTTTTGTAGCGGATGAGTCCGAATGTTCAGACTTTATTTGGATGGAATGAATAAAGACCCCCATTAATAAAATGTAGAAAGCAGCAGAAGGAGGAAGGTTAATGAATTTTCAACTGACAAAAGAACAGCAGATGGTGCGCGAAATGGTCAGAGATTTCGCCAAAAATGAAATTGCCCCGAAAGCCCATGAGGTTGATCAATCAGCCGTCTTCCCGATAGACACATTTAAAAAAATAGGCGAACTCGGGCTGCTCGGAATTCCGTTTCCGGAAGAATACGGCGGGGCGGGCGGTGACACCATTTCATATGCAGCAGCGGTCGAAGAAATCGGAAAAGCCTGCGGCAGCACGGGGCTGAGCTACGCGGCGGCCGTGTCACTCGGTGCAAGCCCATTATACTATTTCGGTACTGAACAGCAAAAGCAAGAACATCTTATTCCGCTTGCTTCGGGAAAAGCGCTCGGATCATTCGGGCTGACAGAGCCGAATGCAGGTTCCGATGCCGGCGGAACCCAGACAAAAGCCGAGAAAAAGGGCGATGACTATGTGATAAACGGAGAGAAATGCTGGATCACAAACGCAAATTACGCCCGCACGGTCATTGTCACCGCCGTTACGGGAAAGAACTCCGCCGGAAAACCGATCATTTCAGCTCTCATCGTCCCGACAGACACACCGGGATTTGCGATCACAAATCCGTACGACAAGATGGGTGTGAGAGGGTCGGATACGGCCGAGCTTGTGCTGGAGGATGTCAGGGTGCCTGCCGATAACCTGCTCGGTGATCCTGAAAAAGGTTTTAAACAATTTTTATATACATTAGACGGCGGGCGGATCTCGATTGCGGCACTGGCTGTCGGTATCGCTCAAGGCGCACTGGAGGCGTCGCTGTCATATGCGAAGGAACGCAAGCAGTTCGGCAGTCCGATATCGTCATTTCAAGCCATTCAATTTAAGCTGGCCGATATGGCGATGGAAATTGACCTTGCCAGACAGATGGTGCTTAAAGCGGCATGGCTGAAGGATCAAAACCTGCTATTTACGAAAGAAGCTGCATTCGCCAAGCTTTATGCTTCAGAAATGGCCGTCAGAACATGTCTTCAGGCCATCCAAATTCATGGCGGTTCCGGTTATATGAAGGAATGCGGTGTTGAGCGCATGCTTCGTGACGCAAAGCTGATGGAGATTGGCGAAGGAACGTCAGAAATTCAAAGAATGGTCATCGCAAGACAGCTTTTGAAGTGAAATGAAAACGTTTACTAAGACAGAGATGGAAGGGGGGCAGGTCATATGGCTGAACTTATCCATTTAACAGCCGGAAAGCTGCTTGAGCGGACCGCGAAGCTTTTTCCGGATCGTGAAGCGGTTGTTTACCCTGAGCGCGGCCTTCGTTATACGTATGCCGAGTTTGACCGGTTATGCCGGCAAACCGCAAAAGGGCTGTTGAAGCTGGGAGTTGAAAAAGGAGATCATGTGGCCATTTGGGCATCCAACATTCCGGAATGGCTCGCGGCGCAATTTGCAACAGCGAAAATCGGCGCCGTTCTGGTCACCATTAATACCAATTTTCAAATCGCAGAGCTCGATTACCTGCTGGCACATTCAGACGTTTCGGCCCTGATAATCATGGATTCCTACCGGCAGACATCTTATGTTGAAATCGTGAATAAGCTGATTCCGGAGCTGAAAACTTGTAAGCGCGGCAGGCTGCGTTCGAAACGTTATCCATTTTTACGGACGGTGTTATATATCGGTGATAAAAGCCCGCCCGGGATGTACCGTTGGGATTCATTGCTGGATAATGCCGAGTCTGTAACGGATGCAGCGCTTGACGGAAGGATGGACAGCCTGAAAAAGGATGATTGCATTCATATGCAATATACATCAGGTACGACCGGATTTCCGAAAGGCGTCATGCTCTCACATTTTAATATCGTAAATAACGCGGCCAATATCGCAGAATGCATGAAGCTTACTTCATGTGACCGTTTATGTATTCCCGTGCCGTTTTTCCACTGCTTTGGGTGCGTGCTCGGCGTGCTGGCATGTGTTTCCGCGGGTGCGGCGATGATTCCGATCGAACAGTTTTCTCCGCCGGCCGTTCTGAAAACGGTGGAGCAAGAAGCCTGCACCGCTCTGCACGGTGTACCGACGATGTTTATCGCCCTCCTAAATGACAGCCGTTTTTCTGAATATGATCTTTCCCACGTCCGAACCGGGATTATGGCAGGCTCGCCATGCCCGGCGGAAGTCATGAGAGAAGTGATCGGCAAAATGGGGATGACCGACATTACAATTGCCTACGGACAGACCGAAGCATCACCTGTTATTACGCAGACAAGAACGGATGATTCATTTGAAAGAAGAGTGGAAACAGCGGGGCGCGCGCTTCCCCATATCGAAGTCAGAATCGTTCGGCCCGGAACATCCCAAGAAGCCGCCCGGGGCGAACAAGGAGAGCTCTGCACCCGCGGATATCATGTCATGAAAGGCTATTATAAAAATCAAGAAGCGACCGAAGAAGCGATAGACAAAGACGGCTGGCTGCATACAGGTGATTTGGCGGTCATGGACGAGGACGGGTACTGCAAAATCACGGGCCGTCTGAAAGACATGCTGATCAGGGGCGGCGAAAATATCTATCCGCGCGAGATTGAGGAAATGTTATATCGGCATCCCGCGGTAGCAGACGTTCAGGTCGTCGGCGTTCCTGATCCGAAATACGGAGAAGAGGCCGCGGCGTGGATCAGGCTCAAAGACGGACAAACCGCTTCCGCAGAAGACATCAGAACCTTTTGCAAAGAACATATCGCCCGCTATAAAGTCCCCAGGTACGTTTTGTTTACAGATGAATATCCAATGACAGCCTCAGGAAAAATTCAGAAATTCAAGCTGCGGGAAAAAACGATTGAAGAGCTCAAGTTAACTTAATGAAAAAGGAGTGCTTCACATTTGTTTAAAAAAGTCCTGATTGCCAACAGAGGAGAAATCGCCTTACGAATTATCCGCACCTGCAAACGTCTCG
This sequence comes from Bacillus sp. Pc3, assembly GCF_000815145.1. Classification (NCBI taxonomy): domain Bacteria; kingdom Bacillati; phylum Bacillota; class Bacilli; order Caryophanales; family Bacillaceae; genus Bacillus; species Bacillus sp. Pc3. Next base: position 118,298 of record NZ_CP010406.1, read on the forward strand.
GCATCCCCTCGGCAGCTGTGTATTCAGAAGCCGACCGGGACGCGCTGCATGTAAAAGCGGCTGATGAGGCCTATCCGATCGGTAAATCGAGAGTAAATGAAAGCTATTTACATATCGACAGAATCATAGAAGCCGCCAAATCCGCCGGAGCGGACGCCATTCATCCGGGCTACGGGCTGCTGTCAGAAAACAGCCTGTTCGCCGAACGCTGCCAGAAGGAACAAATCACATTTATCGGTCCGCCCGGTGATATCATCGCCAAGATGGGCAGCAAGATTGAAGCCCGAAAAACGATGCAAAAAGCAAAGGTCCCGATCGTTCCCGGTGTTTCAGAGCCATTGCCCGATGTTCACTCCGCCTTAGCCGAAGCCCGTGCCATCGGTTTTCCGGTCATGCTGAAAGCGTCCGCAGGAGGAGGCGGAATCGGCATGCAGATCGTACATTCAGAAGAAGAGCTGGCCAAAGCGTTTGAAGGCAATCAAAAGCGGGCCGCCTCCTTTTTTGGAGACGGCGCAATGTATATGGAAAAGGTCATTGAAAATGCCCGTCATATTGAAATTCAGATACTCGCAGATTCTTTCGGCAACACCGTTCATCTGTTTGAACGTGACTGTTCAGTCCAAAGGCGCCACCAAAAAGTGATAGAAGAAGCGCCGTCGCCGTTTGTTGACGATGAATTAAGACAAAGACTCGGTGAAACCGCCGTTAAAGCCGCTAAATCGATCGGCTACCAAAATGCAGGCACAATAGAATTTCTCGTCGACCAAAAGAAACAAATCTATTTTTTAGAGATGAACACAAGACTGCAAGTGGAGCATCCGGTGACAGAAGAAATTACAGGACTGGATCTTGTGGAAGAACAGCTGAAAATTGCCGCCGGGCAGGCGCTGCCTTTCTCGCAGAAAGATATCAACCACCGCGGTCATGCGATAGAAGTGCGGATCTATGCGGAAGATCCGGTCACCTTTTACCCGTCACCCGGTACCATCTCGTCTTTTTCCGTTTTAAGACACCCGTCAGTGCGACACGAATGCGCCGTCGAAAAGGGAAGCGTCATTTCTCCGTTTTACGATCCGATGATTGCCAAAATGGTCGTCACGGCGAATACGAGAAAACAAGCCATTGAACAACTGAAAACCGCCCTTGGCGAATATCATGTAGAAGGGATTAAAACCAACATTCCGCTGCTGACAAAAATTGCTCATTCAGAAGTGTTTGAAAAGGGCGAGGCAACAACCGGTTTTTTACAAACAATGAACGAGGGGGCGTCCAAATGAGCGTCATAAAAATTCAAATGGCGGGAAACCTGTGGAAAATTCATGTGAAGCCGGGTGATGTCATTGAAGAAGGACAGGAAGTGGCCATCTTGGAATCTATGAAAATGGAAATTCCGATTATCGCTGATGCAGCGGGTACGGTGAAAGAAGTGAAAAAATCAGAAGGTGATTTCACTGATGAAGGAGAGGTCCTGATTGAACTTCAATAAAACGGGAGGTGCAGCATGAACTGTCCGAAACATGTCCGCATCAATGAAGTAGGACCGCGTGACGGCTTGCAGAATGAATCGGCGTGGGTGGATACAGAAGATAAGATTGAGTGGATCAATATGCTGTCAAAAACAGGCCTTCCCTATATCGAAGTGACATCATTCGTGCATCCGAGATGGATTCCGGCTCTTCGTGACAGCCTGGACGTCGCAAAAGGCATTGCCAGATCTGAACATACGGTCTACGCGGCTCTCGTTCCGAACCTCATCGGACTGGAGCATGCGGCAGAAGGCGGAATCGATCAGGCATGTGTATTTTTATCTGCAAGCGAAACCCATAATCAAAAAAACGTAAACAAACCGATTGACCGGACCGTTCAAGAGCTCAGGCGGGTTATTACTGAAGCAAAAGCTGAAAAAATGGCGACGAGAGCTTATCTGTCCACTGTGTTCGGCTGTCCGTACGAACAGAACGTGCCGGTCGAACAAGTCATCCGCCTGTCAGACACCCTGCTCGAAATGGGTGTTGATGAAATATCGCTCGGCGACACGATCGGCGCGGCAAACCCCTTGCAGGTCATAGCCGTGCTTGAAGCCCTTTTGCCGAGAATTCCCGCCTCAAAAATCGCACTCCATTTCCATGATACAAGAGGAACGGCTCTAGCGAATATCATTCCCGCTCTTGATATGGGCATCACATCCTTTGATACTTCCTCAGGCGGGCTTGGAGGCTGCCCGTACGCCCCTGGATCAGCAGGCAACGCTGCCACAGAAGACGTCATTTATATGCTCGAACAAATGGGGATTGATACCGGGACGGACATGAATAAACTTCTTTATGCCGCAGGCTGGATCGCGGATAAAATAGGCAAAGACCTGCCAAGCAGAAACCTGCAGGCATTCAGAACGAAATGAGAAAGGAGAAGCCATGGGAGATTGCGTCTTGTATTCCGTCTGTCAAGAAACAATCGGTCTGATCACGCTGAACCGCCCGCATGCGGCCAACTCGCTGTCTTCAGAAATGATTGATCACTTACAGCGTGTGATTGAAGACATCAAAAACTCGCCATCCATTCGTTGTGTCATTCTCACCGGCACCGGGAACACATTTTGCGCCGGTGCTGATTTAAAAGAAAGAGCGGGGATGAATCATGAACAAGTTAAGCAAAGCGTCAGGCGTATCGGTGAAACAGCCGCATCCATTGAAGCTCTCCCGCAGCCGGTCATTGCAGCGCTGAACGGAACCGCTGTCGGAGGAGGCCTTGAACTCGCTCTCGCCTGCGATATCAGAACAGCCGTCAGCCGGGCGGGCCTCGGCCTTCCTGAAACAGGGCTTGCGATCATTCCCGGAGCGGGCGGAACGCAGAGACTGCCCCGGCTTATCGGCCCCGGCGCGGCAAAAGAATTGATCTATACCGGCCGAAGGCTTTCTGCCGAAGAGGGAAAAGACATGAAGCTGATCGAGCATGTTTGTAAAGCCGATGAACTAATGGAAAAAGCAAAAGCACTGGCCGGCCGCATCGCCGCTAATGGGCCGATCGCCGTCAGACAAGCAAAAGCCGCGATAAACAAGGGTCTGGAGACAGATCTCAATACAGGGCTCGAAATCGAACGAAAAGCATATGAACAAGTCATCCCCACACTTGACAGAGAAGAGGGCCTGCGCGCTTTTAAAGAAAAAAGACCCCCTGAATACAAAGGAAAATAAAACATGGAGGGACTCGGATGGATTACGAAAAAGAACGGCAGACACGCAGCAAAACGATTGAAAAGGGAGGAGCCGCGAAATATCACGCAAGCAACGAAAAGAAGGGAAAACTTTTTGTAAGAGACAGGCTGAAGCTTTTATTCGATGACGGCATATCCGTTGAAGACGCTTTTTTCGCCGAGTGCATGTCAGACGGACTGCCGGCTGACGGGGTCGTTACCGGGATCGGAACCATCGGCGGCAGAACCGTTTGTGTGATGGCAAACGACTCAACCGTAAAGGCGGGCTCGTGGGGCGCGAAAACGGTGGAAAAAATCATCCGCATTCAGGAGACGGCGGAAAAGCTTCAGTGTCCGCTCTTGTACTTAGTCGATTCCGCAGGTGCGAGAATTACGGATCAGGTCGACATGTTCCCGGGCAGAAGGGGAGCCGGCCGCATCTTTTATAATCAAGTAAAGCTGTCGGGCCGCATTCCGCAAATCTGTTTATTGTTCGGCCCTTCCGCTGCGGGCGGCGCTTACATTCCGGCCTTTTGCGACATTGTCATTATGGTTGAGGGCAATGCATCCATGTACTTAGGTTCCCCGCGTATGGCAGAAATGGTGATCGGCGAGAAAGTATCGCTTGAAGAAATGGGCGGCGCCCGTATGCATTGTTCCGTATCAGGCTGCGGTGATCTCCTCGCCCGGACGGAACAGGAAGCAATCATGATGGCGCAGACATATCTCAGCTACTTTCCGGCAAATTATACTGAAAAAGCGCCCGTCAACAAATCTAAGAACCCGAAAGCTTTTGAAAAACCGCTCTCAGATGTCATCCCGGCACATCAAAACGCACCGTTCAACATGATGGATTTAATTGAACGTGTCATTGATGAAGACTCATTTTTTGAGATTAAACCGTTATTTGCGCAGGAATTAATAACGGGGCTTGCGCGGATTCACGGACAGCCGGTCGGCATTATCGCCAATCAGCCGCGTGTAAAAGGCGGGGTTTTATTTCTCGATTCGGCGGATAAAGCCGCAAAATTTATCGCTTTGTGCGACGCATTCCATATTCCGCTTCTGTTTTTAGCAGACATTCCCGGATTCATGATCGGAACGAAGGTTGAGCAGGCGGGCATCATCAGGCATGGCGCAAAAATGATCTCCGCAATGGCGGAAGCGACTGTTCCGAAGCTTTCCGTTATCGTCAGAAAAGCCTACGGTGCCGGATTATACGCGATGGCGGGGCCTGCTTTTGAACCGGACTGCTGTTTAGCGCTTCCGACTGCGCAAATTGCCGTAATGGGTCCTGAAGCAGCGGTGAATGCGGTCTACGCAAACAAAATCAGCGAGCTAGCCCCTGAAGAAAGGCCGGCTTTTATTCAAGAAAAGCGTGATGAATATAAGGAAGACATTAACCTTTATCGGCTTGCTTCTGAAATGGTGATTGACGGCATTGTTCCTGCTGATTCCTTGCGGGAAGAACTCAATAAACGCCTCACTGCTTACATGTCCAAACAACTGACATTCACACACCGGAAACACCCCGTATACCCGGTATAAATAAAAAAAGACTGCATAGATCCGGCTCGCAGCCGCTCTTATGCAGTCTTTTTTCACAGTCTTGATCTCATTTTCTTCACAACAAAATAAACAACAATAAATACGAGAGCCAATATAATGATCGGAGTTGTATACATTCCGGCATAGCTGTCTACGTCTTTCCACTGTCCCCCGAGCTGATACCCGAGATAAACGAAAATGACAGACCACGGAATAATGGCAAGCGTCGTCAATATGACAAACTTGGAAAGAGGCATTTTCGCAAGGCCGGCCGGGATGGAAATCGCATGTCTGACGACCGGGATAAACCGCGCCGAGAACACAACGCCGGCGCCGTAACGGCGAAACCAGTTTTCCGCAACATCAACATGATGCTTTTTCAGAAGTAAGTACTTGCCGTACTTGTCCAAAAACGGCCGTCCCCCATAACGGGCGATCCAGTAAATAAAGCACTGCGCGATCGTTCCCCCGATCACACCGGCGACAATGGCGCCGATAAAGCTGATCGTGCCTTCTGACACCATATAGCCTCCGTAAGCCAGAACGATTTCACTCGGAATGATTTCGATCATTAATCCGAGCGCAATCCCTAAATAGCCCATACTTGTCAGCCAGGATAATATTTCACTAATAAAATTGCCCACACTGTTCACAACCTCTTTATCTTTTTACCCAATTATATGACTGATTGACAAGCAAAATGGTTACAAATTATTTTTTAACGCACGATTTCTTCAGATTCTCTTTTTAACACCTCTTCTAAATAAGCTAAAAGTTTCGGTCTCATTTCTTCCCGCAGAAGCCCGATCTCCGTGCCGGCCTTAAAACAGCCGAACTTATCTCCTATATCAAACCGGCTTCCTTCAAGCTCCCGCGCGTAAATGCTTCGGGTGCGGCACACTTCGCGCAGCGCGTCTGTCAATTGGATTTCGTTGCCCGCGCCTCTTCCGATCGTCTTCAGCGTTTTAAAAATAGCAGGGGTTAATATGTAGCGGCCCATCACGGCAATATGAGAGGGCGCCTTTTCAACAGCCGGTTTCTCAATCAGATCCTCAACCTGGTACACATGACCGCTCTGCCGCCCCGTGTGTATAATACCATATTTGCTGACATCAGCAGGATCGACGGGCTGTACGCCGATCGTTTCTGTGCCGTGTTGGTTATAGACGTCGATGAGCTGTGAAAGAGCGGGAGTGTCAGATACCATAATATCATCACCTAATAGAACGGCAAAAGGCTCATCTCCGATAAAATGCTCCGCACACAGCACCGCATGTCCTAATCCGAGCGGTTCTTTCTGACGGATGTAATGAATATTGGCCAAATCGGCAATCCGCTGCATTTCCTTCAGCGTCTCCGTCTTGCCTTTTTCCTCAAGATCGAATTCCAATTCCGCCGACCGGTCAAAATGATCTTCAATCGAGCGTTTGTTTCTCCCTGTAATAATCAATATATCTTCAATTCCTGACGCTGCGGCCTCTTCGACAATATATTGGATGGCCGGTTTGTCGACAATCGGCAGCATTTCTTTCGGCTGCGCCTTAGTCGCCGGCAGAAATCTCGTTCCTAAACCTGCTGCGGGAATGACCGCTTTTCTCACTTTTTTTCTCATTCATCTTCACTCCTGATCCTGTATGTTTTTCAGCGAATCTCCAAATACCCAGATTCGGTTTCCGATAAAATTCATCATCATTCCGCCGATAGTGGCGGCGAACTTACTCACCAATAGCGAACAGCCGCCTTTTTGAAACGCGTAAAGCAGCAAAAAGGTGATTCCCGACGCGGCAAGATTAATCATGAGAAAGCGCATGATCTCTTTCCCGTCAGCCTTGCGTTTTACACGAAACGTCCACTTCCGGTTCCATACATAGCTGTTGATGATCCCTGCCGAATAGGAGCAGATCTGCGCCGGAAGATAGGGGACATGACAAGCGGCGAGAAGAAAGAAGACACCAAAATCGATCAGCGTATTGCCGACGCCTACAGTGCAAAAACGGCCTGCTGTCTTTACTTTTTCTTTCAGCATAACGGCATCCGGTGTTGACCTCCCTTCATAAAAAAATCAGATGGCTGTCATATTTGTTGATATGGATTACTTTAGCGGACAGTGTTGAATAAACAATTACTAAAATATGAACAAAACATGAAAACGTAATGAGACTTTGCAAAACTCATTAAGTTAACATTTTGATAGTTTAGGTTGACATATTCCGCGGAGGGCACTAATATTCTGTATAAGAGTTAACCTTAAATTCATTTTGGTTAACATTAATTTTCAAAGTATGAGAAAGGAGGGGAATATATGCGGGAAGAAACCTATTACAGCGTCAGAATGAGAGCTTCCCGAAACGCCCCCCATGAGCAGGGCGGAAAACACATTTCCGGCGGAGAACGGCTCATCACTTACAGCGGTTTACAGGAAGCGGTAGATGGCTTATTACATAAAGGCTTCTCGCACTCAAGAGGGATACCTGATTTTATGCAGATTCAGCTTGAAAGCATTAATGAACCGATCGAAACGATCCGCCCTTTGCCGGTTGCTTTCCATCAAACAGACACGCCGGAAAAAGGACAAGCAATCGCCCGCGAGCTTCTGCAAAAGGCGGGGATTCCCCCGCACATGATAGAGAAAGCGTACGAAAACATTGCGGAATATGCAGAAGCAAGAGGAGCGGTCCTGTTTGATATCCGGGCAGGAAAACGCATTGACGGCAGAGGAAATAGAGGTGTGCGGGTATCCCGAGTGGATTGGCCGTCACATGATTTTCAAAAATGGGCTTTTACGCACAACATGCCGGAACATTCACGAATAAAAGAAGCACATGCCATCGCGGCAAAAGTTTGCGCACATCCGGGGATTATTGCTGAATTGTGCTGGTCGGATGACCCTGATTACATAACAGGCTACGTTGCCGCAAAGAAGCTGGGATATCAGCGGATTGCCAAGATGAAGAATGCCGGAGATGAAAGCGGATGCCGGATTTTCTTTACAGATGGCTCCATAGATACGGAGAGCTGTATCCATTTTTTAGAGAAGCAGCCTGTATTCATTCAGCGGGAGGGGAACATATGAAACAATCAATGATTGAAAAAAGCAAACAGCATCTTTGGCTGCCTTTCACACAAATGAAAGATTACGATGAAGATCCGTTAATCATTGAAAGCGGAAACGGGATCATGCTGAAAGACATCAGCGGCAAAGAATATTATGACGGCTTTTCTTCAGTATGGCTCAATGTACACGGCCACCGCAAAAAAGAAATGGATGAAGCGATTCAAAAACAGCTTGAAAAAATCGCTCATTCGACCTTGCTGGGTATGACGAACGTTCCCGCAACAGAACTTGCCGAGATGCTGACAGGCATCACACCGGAAAAGCTGACACGCGTTTTTTACTCCGACAGCGGAGCGGAAGCAATGGAAATCGCTCTGAAAATGGCCTTTCAATACTGGAAAAACATAGGGAGACCCGAGAAACAGACGTTTATTTCTATGCAGAACGGCTATCACGGCGATACGATCGGAGCCGTCAGCGTCGGCTCCATTGAACTCTTCCACCATGTGTACGGCCCGCTGATGTTTGAAAGCTACAAAGCCCCGATTCCGTATGTATACAGATCTGAAAGCGGCGACCCCGTACAGTGCCGGGATGAATGCCTTCACGCGCTCGAACAGCTGCTTGCAAAGCATCACGAAGAGATTGCCGCACTTACGATTGAATCGATGGTGCAAGGCGCATCCGGCATGATCGTCATGCCTGAAGGCTTTCTGGCAGGCGTACGAAAGCTGTGTACGGCATATGATGTGTTAATGATCGTTGACGAAGTGGCGACGGGGTTCGGCCGCACCGGAAAAATGTTTGCCTGTGAGCATGAAAATGTCCAGCCGGACTTGATGGCGGCAGGGAAAGGCATTACGGGAGGCTATTTGCCGATCGCTGTGACGTTTGCCACAGAAGCCATTTATGAAGCCTTCTACGATGACTACGACAAAATGAAAACATTTTTCCACGGCCATTCCTATACAGGAAATCAGCTTGGCTGTGCCGCGGCAATTGAAAATCTGCGTTTATTCGAATCAGAGCGCATCGTTGATCAAGTCGCCGAAAAATCAAAAACGGCAGCGGAATTTCTTCATGATTTGAAGCAGCTTCCTCATGTCGGCGATGTCCGCCAGCTCGGTTTCATGTGCGGCATAGAGCTTGTGCGGGATAAAGAGACGAAACAGCCTTATCCGCCTGAAAAGCGGATGGGATACAAGGTGTCCTTGAAAATGAGAGAGCTTGGTATGCTGACACGGCCGCTCGGAGACGTCATCACCTTTCTGCCGCCGCTTGCCAGCACAACCGATCAGTTACAAGCCATGATCTCCATTATGAAAGAAGCGATAGCCGAGGTGACCGGCCGTGGATTTTGACGGATGGCTCCTCGGAAGGCTCGATGCGGTGAAAAGAGACGGGCTGTATCGGACGCTGCGAACACAGGAAACCGCTCTCAAAACCAAGGGGCAAAAGCGGCAGACCTGGGCGTCCAATGACTATTTAGGCCTGTCAAAAGATGAGCGGCTGATCACAGCCGCGCAAACGGCGCTGAGCCGGTTCGGAGCGGGAAGCGGCGGCTCACGGTTAACGACAGGAAATACTGTGTGGCACGAAAAACTGGAACACACAATCGCGGACTTTAAACAGACGGAAGCGGCTTTATTGTTTTCAAGCGGTTACTTGGCAAATATCGGCGTGCTTGCCTCACTGCCTCAAAAAGGCGATGTCATTTTAAGCGATCAACTGAACCATGCGAGCATTGTTGACGGCTGCCGTTTATCAAAAGCGGAAACCATCGTGTACCGCCATATTGATATGGCTGATCTTGAGAAAAAACTTGCCTCCGTCCAGGCTCGGAACCGCCGCTTTATCGTCACAGACGGCGTCTTCAGCATGGACGGCACCATTGCGCCTCTTGACCGCATAATGGCGCTTGCAAAGCAGTACCAGGCATTTGTGATAGCAGATGACGCGCATGCAACCGGTGTACTGGGGGAAAACGGCGGGGGAACCAGTGACTATTTCGGTGTTTGTCCTGATGTTGTCATCGGCACATTAAGCAAAGCTGTAGGAACGGAAGGCGGTTTTGCCGCGGGATCAAACATTTTCATTGATTTTTTGCTGAATCAGGCGCGGACGTTTATTTTTCAGACGGCCCTCCCGCCGTCAATTTGTGCGGCTTCGCATACGGCATTTGACATCATATCAGATATGCACGATACGCGCCGTGAGCTGCAGTCGTCTGTCAAAATGATAAAAACGCGTCTGGCCGATATGGGCTTTACCGTAAGAGGCGGAGATACACCGATTATCCCCGTTATCATCGGTGATGCAAAAACAGCGGTTTCAGCCGCTGCGCTGCTGGAGAAAAAGGGAATCTGCGCCCCGGCCATCCGCCCGCCCGCCGTTCCGGAAGGCGAAAGCAGAATCAGGCTGACCGTTACGGCGGATCGCAGCTTACAGGATATAGACGAGCTGACAGAAGCATTTGATTCCATTAGAAAAGAGCTGAATATAAACAAATGAGAAGTTTTTTTGTTACAGGAACAGATACCGGCGTCGGAAAAACCATCGTTTCTTGCGGACTTGCCGCGGCATTCCGGCAGAAACAGGCGGATATCGGAGTGTTTAAGCCGTTTTTAAGCGGTGTGCCGCGGACTCATCCGGAAAGTGACACCTCGCTGTTGAAAGACATGTCACAAACCGCACTGTCTCATGAAGAAATCACGCCATTTGAATGGAAAGAGCCGCTTGCGCCGTACACGGCCGCCATGCTTGAGGGGAAATCCGTGAGCATGGCGGATGTCATGGCCCACTGGAGTAAGATTAAAAATCGTCATGAGTGTTTCATCGTTGAGGGGGCAGGCGGCATTTCCGTCCCGCTTGGTGAAAATTACTTAGTCAGTGATCTGATAAAAGCCATGGAATTGCCGGCAGTGATTGTGGCCAGGCCTGATCTCGGAACCATCAACCACACATATTTAACCGTTGAATATGCGAAAAACATGGGGATAGAGGTTCTCGGCATTATTATCAACGGCGTAAGGAGCAGGCCGGGGCTGGACGAAAAGACAAACCCGAGCATGATTGAAACATTATGCAAAGTTCCGATTTTGGGAATCACACCGAAGCTGGATCACGTTTCATCGGAAAACATTCAAAACATGATTGAGAAACATATAGATGTTTCCTCTTTCATGAATCTGACACAAATGGGGAGATAAACATGAATCAATGGATGGATCTTGCAGAGAGAGTGCTGGACGGGGCGGAAGTAACGAATCAAGAAGCGCTGGCCATTTTAAATTGTCCTGATGAGGATCTTTTATTGCTGATGCATGCCGCTTTTCATATCAGAAAACGATTTTACGGAAAAAAAGTAAAGCTGAATATGATTATGAATGCCAAATCAGGCCTGTGTCCGGAAAATTGCGGGTACTGTTCACAATCTTCAATATCAAAAGCGCCGATTGAGTCTTACCGGATGGTGGATAAGCATATATTGCTAAAGGGGGCAAAACGCGCCCACGACCTGAATATAGGGACATACTGTATCGTCGCCAGCGGGCGGGGACCGTCAAACAGAGAAGTAGATCAAGTTGTTGATGCTGTCAAAGAAATTAAAGAAACGTACGGTTTAAAAATCTGCGCATGCCTCGGTCTGCTGAAGCCGGAACAGGCAGAGCGGCTGAAACAGGCAGGAGTAGACCGGTACAATCATAACATCAATACATCACAAAGGAATCACTCAAACATTACGACCTCCCACACGTATGACGACAGGGTCAATACAGTGGAAACGGCGAAACAATCGGGGATGTCACCTTGTTCTGGTGTCATCGTCGGCATGAAAGAGACGAAACAGGACGTCATTGATATGGCGAACAGCTTAAAAGCGCTTGACGCCGACAGCATCCCGGTTAATTTTCTGCATGCGATTGACGGAACTCCGTTAGAAGGGGTAAGCGAATTACATCCGGTGTATTGCCTGAAAGTGCTTGCCTTGTTCCGTTTTATCAATCCGTCAAAAGAAATCCGTATCTCAGGAGGCCGGGAAGTCAACCTTCGTTCGCTACAGCCGCTGGGACTTTACGCCGCAAATTCGATTTTCGTCGGAGATTACTTAACGACAGCAGGGCAGCATGAAACAGAGGATCATCAAATGCTCCATGATTTAGGTTTTGAAGTCGAATCCGTTGAAGAAATGAAAGCCGGCCTGCAATCCGCCTGCAATACGGAGGTATAAGATGACGGCGGACCTATCGATTGCACATCCGTCTCTCCATGCGGATTCGGATTTTTGGAATGACCCTTACCCGTTTTATGACAAACTGCGATCCAGTGATCCTGTTTATAAAGGAACCGTATTAAAATATCCGGGCTGGTATGTCACCGGGTACAAAGAAGCGGCAGCGATTCTGAAAGACATTCGGTTTAAAAACCGCATTCCTCTTCCGGAAGCTTCAACGAAATATCAAAATCTATCGCATATCCAGCACGATATGCTGTTATTTAAAAATCAATCAGACCATAAACGGATGCGGATGCTTATCGGTAAAGAATTTACCGCAAAGACGGCGGAATCACTTCGCCCCTGTATAAAAGAAACGGTTCATGACTTGTTGGATCAAGTCCAAATCAAAAAAACCGCGGACCTTGTTTCAGAGTTTGCCTTTCCATTGGCAAGCCTTATCATTGCGGAGATACTCGGAGTGCCGAAAGAGGAGAGATATCAATTCAGACAATGGACGGCAGACGTCATTCACGCCATTGATCTTACCCGATCAAGAAAGACGTTAGTCAGAGCAAGCGACACCGCAGGCAGGCTGACGTCATATTTCAGAGATTTGATTCACAAGCGGAAAGCGCACCCTCAGCAAGACTTGATCAGCAGGTTTATTATGGAGGAGCAGCTTTCAAAAGAGGAAGTGCTCGCGACATGTATCTTACTTGTCATAGCCGGACACGAGACGACGGTAAACCTCATAAGCAACGGTGTGTTTACTTTATTGAAACACCCTGAACAGCTTAGCGCACTGAGAGAAAACCCCTCGCTTATTGAAACTGCAGTTGAGGAATGTCTGCGCTACGACAGCCCCACGCAGCTGACGGCACGCACCGCCTCAGAAGACTGCGAAATAAATGGGAAGACCATAAAAAAAGGAGAGCAGGTATATATCCTTTTAGGTGCAGCCAATCGCGATCCAAGCATATTCGATCAATCTCACAAAATGGATATCCAAAGAAAACCGAACCCGCATCTTGCATTCGGAAAGAACGCCCATTTTTGCATAGGCTCCTCATTAGCGCGCATCGAAGCACAAATTGCAATTCTCACACTGTTTGAGCGGATGCCTAAGCTTCGGCTGGCTGCACACCGCCTTGAATACCGCAAGCTCATTGGTTTTAGGTCGCTCAAAGAGCTCCCGGTTGTCATTGGCTGAATGACCATGCAGGAGGGCCGGATTTTATCGGTTCCTCTTGCAGGAAATAAATGAAAGAAAAAAGAATACATATTTATAAAGCAAAAATCCTCTCTGATCCATCTCACTATCCCTAAAAAAACTCACTGCTCAGCCAATCAATCTAATACAGCAAGAGTCTCCCTTTTTCGCCAAAACGGAACATTCACCATGATGCACATTTTTCCAGCCTCAGAAACTGTGCAAAACCGGCATGTTTTTCGCTTTATTTTCTCGATTCTTTGTAAGCGCTTACTAACATTAAGCAGAAAAGAGGGGGATTTGTGGACATTGTTATTATATTATTGGCATTAGGCATGCTGATGTTTGCGGCTTACCGGGGCTTTTCAGTCATTTTATTCGCCCCGATTTGTGCGCTGTTTGCCGTGCTCCTGACAGATCCAAGCTTCGTACTTCCTTTCTTCTCGAATATATTTATGGAGAAGATGGTAGGATTTATTAAGCTGTATTTTCCCGTATTTCTTTTAGGGGCCGTTTTTGGCAAGGTTGTTGAAATATCCGGGCTCGCCGAGTCGATTGCAAAAACAATCGTCAAGCTTGTGGGAGCAAAAAGAGCCATTCTCGCCATCGTCTTAATGGGTGCGATTTTAACGTACAGCGGCGTCAGTCTCTTCGTAGCGGTGTTTGCCATTTATCCGTTTGCTAAAAACCTATTTATTAAAGCTGATATTCCCAAGCGTCTGATACCCGGTACGATTGCATTGGGCGCCTTTACATTTACAATGGATGCGCTTCCCGGCACACCGCAAATTCAAAATGTCATTCCGACCGCTTTTTTTAAAACAAACATTTATGCCGCTCCCTGGCTCGGACTGATTGGTGCAGCATTTGTGCTTACGGCCGGAATGATTTATTTAGAATCCCGGCGCAAAAAAGCGGCCAATGCCGGAGAAGGCTATGCTGGATTTCAATCTGAAGTTTCCGCTGCAGAGGAATCCTCAAGTCTGGCTAATGAAACACATACGCCTGTTTTACCGCAACCCAGCCCCGCGCGGCAAGTGCTCGCCTTTGTTCCGCTTATCCTTGTGGGAGTCATGAACAAATGCTTCACGATGTGGCTCCCGCATTGGTACCCTGACGGATTTGATTTTGCGCCGCTCGGCTTAGAAGCGTTCGGGAAGATTGACCTTTCCTCCGTCACTGCGATCTGGTCAGTAGAACTCGCACTGTTCATCGGAATCATGACCACGATTTTGTTCGATTGGAAAAAAGTCCTCTTCAATTTGAAAGAAGGACTGAATGAGGGCATCGGGGGTGCCTTGCTGGCGTCAATGAATACAGGAGCCGAATACGGATTTGGCGGCATCATTGCGGCGCTTCCCGGCTTTAAAATGGTCAGCAGCGGCATATCGCAGACGTTTACTGATCCGCTCGTCAACGGAGCGGTGACGACCACTGCGCTTGCCGGGATTACAGGATCGGCATCAGGAGGAATGGGCATCGCTTTAAGCACGATGTCAGCAGCGTATACAGAAGCAATCAATACATTCCACATCCCGCCGGAGGTCATGCACCGGGTGATCTCGATGGCCTCCGGCGGGATGGACACTCTTCCGCATAATGGCGCCGTCATTACGCTGCTCGCGGTCACCGGGTTGACCCACCGCCAATCCTACAGGGATATCTTTGCCATTACCGTCATTAAAACAGCCGCTGTGTTTGTCATCATCGCCATTTACAGTCTGACGGGCCTTGTGTAGCCAAAACAGAAAGGGGAAACGAATATGGGAAAAGGAAAAGTGATGGACTCTTATCAAGATGCTGCTGCACTGATCAAGGACGGAGACACCCTCATCGCAGGAGGCTTCGGCCTGTGCGGCATTCCGGAACAATTAATTCTCGCGATCAGGGACAGCGGCGTAAAAAACTTGACCGTTGTCAGTAATAACTGCGGTGTTGATGATTGGGGGTTAGGCCTCTTGCTTGCAAACCGGCAGATCAAAAAAATGGTCGCATCCTATGTGGGAGAAAACAAAACCTTTGAACGGCAGTTTTTAAGCGGAGAGCTGGAAGTCGAATTGGTGCCCCAAGGAACGCTCGCAGAAAGAATTCGCGCGGGAGGGGCGGGCATTCCGGCGTTTTACACACCTGCGGGCGTCGGAACATCAGTAGCCGAGGGAAAAGAACATAAGACATTTGACGGACGCACCTATCTTCTGGAGAAGGGGATTACAGGGAACGCCGCCATCGTAAAGGCCTGGAAAGCCGATCCTCTGGGCAACCTGATGTTCAGAAAGACGGCGAGAAATTTCAATCCGCTTGCTGCAATGGCAGGCAAAGTGACGATTGCAGAGGCTGAAGAAATCGTCGATGCCGGAGAGCTTGATCCGGATCAAATTCATACGCCGGGTATTTTTGTGCAGCACGTGCTGCTCGGCGGGATTCATGAAAAACGGATTGAGCGCCGCACCGTCCGGCAAGCATGATAAAGGAGGCTGACAGAATGAGAGATAGCAGAAAACGAATGATCAAACGGGCTGTAAAGGAAATTAAGGACGGAATGAATGTGAACTTGGGGATAGGGATGCCGACGCTTGTAGCCAATGAGATACCGAATGATTATAACGTCCTGCTTCAGTCTGAAAACGGCTTGCTCGGGATCGGGCCTTATCCGGCGGAAGGAACGGAGGACCCCGATCTGATCAACGCGGGAAAAGAAACCATCACCGAAGTAAAGGGAGCCTCGTATTTTGACAGTGCCGAATCCTTTGCCATGATTCGCGGCGGCCACATTGATGTAGCGATCCTCGGCGGGATGGAAGTGTCCGAACGGGGAGATTTGGCGAACTGGATGATCCCAGGAAAAATGATCAAAGGAATGGGCGGCGCCATGGACTTGGTCCACGGAGCAAAACGGATTATTGTCATTATGGAGCACGTGAATAAATATGGGGAATCTAAAGTGAGAACGGAATGTACGCTGCCTTTAACCGGCAGGCAGGTGGTCGATCGGCTGATCACAGATTTGGCTGTATTCGATTTTCATGATGGCCGTATGACGCTCACCGAACTGCAGGAAGGTGTAACAATGGAGGAGGTCTTTGAGAAAACAGAAGGTCATTTTACTGTCAGCCAGTCGTTAAAAAACGGGGTCAGACCAAAATAAGGAGGTGCCGTCATGCATTCATTGCTTATTGAAAAAACAGCCGTTGTAACAGGAGCAGCCGGAGGAATCGGGCTTGAAATCGCAAAAGAATTCGCCCGTGAAGGAGCAGCCGTCATCATCTCTGATATAAACGAACAAGCGGGGAAAGAAGCGGCGGCAAGACTGAAAGAAGAAGGCTGTGAAGCAGTCAGCATCACATGCGATGTAACAAATGAAAAGCAAGTGGCCGACATGCTGCAGACGGTCGAGAAACAATTCGGGCGCCTCGATATCCTTGTGAATAATGCGGGCATTCAGTATGTCGCGCCCATCGAGGAATTTCCCACCGAACAGTTTGAACGGCTCATTCGTCTCATGCTGACTGCGCCATTTATCGCAATGAAGCATGCATTCCCCATTATGAAAAAACAGCAATTCGGTCGAATCATTAATATGGCGTCTGTCAACGGGCTGATCGGTTTTCACGGGAAAGCGGCATATAACAGCGCCAAGCACGGCGTCATCGGTTTAACGAAAGTCGGCGCACTTGAAGGCGCGGCTGACGGCATTACCGTCAATGCGCTTTGTCCGGGATATGTGGACACTCAGCTTGTCCGCAATCAGTTAAAGGACATTTCCGCAACAAGGAATGTACCGTACGAACGGGTGCTTGAGGACGTCATCTTTCCGCTCGTTCCCCAACAACGGCTGCTGTCAGTGAAAGAAATCGCTGATTACGCCGTATTTTTGGCCAGCGACAAAGCAAAAGGGGTCACAGGTCAGGCCGTAGTCATGGATGGCGGGTATACCGCTCAATAGTTCTTATACTTTTTTAAAAAAACAGCCGCTCTGAACGGCTGTTTTTTTATGCCTGAAAACCTTGTTCACTCAATAGGCCGATTTACTGCGCCAACCGGTATCCGGGCAGGGTCATTCACATGTTCTGCAGTTTTGTCCTTGCAGATTTTCCTCATCCAGATCCATCTCTTGCACCACATTTATAATCAAGCGCCATCAGTTTACAATCCTTCACAGATATACAAATGAATTTTTACAACAAACAGAAAATATGTAATTTCTGACACAATAATGCCAATAGCCCTAAAACTTATAAAACATGAAGAGCGCGTCCGAAGTGAAGAAGAGCCGGTAACAGGCTCCACCCCGGCTTTTCATCATCTCTCTTTAAGACTGATTTTCGGTGAAGCCCCATGTTTTATTTTATGAATAAATATATCTAATTCGTTTGTAAAATCGAACAATAACTCCTCCGAAAGTATTCTATACACATTTGTTATAATCATGCTAGGATGTTAGATAAAGGGATAATTTGTAGGATATTGTATTTTTGCTCAATATGATCGGAGGAATCTCATGAACAATCTTGCCTTTTTATTTCCTGGACAAGGGTCTCAATTTGTAGGAATGGGCAAACAATTTTGGAATGATTTTGTGCTCGCAAAGAGATTGTTTGAAGAAGCGAGCGATGCGATCTCCTTGGATGTAAAAAAACTGTGTTTTAACGGAGATATGAATGAATTGACAAAGACAATGAACGCGCAGCCCGCTATTTTAACGGTCAGTGTGATTGCTTTTCAAGTGTATATGCAGGAAATAGGGGTGGAGCCCCGCTTCCTGGCAGGCCATAGCTTAGGCGAATATTCAGCGCTTGTCTGTGCCGGCGCCCTTTCTTTTCAGGATGCCGTTACACTTGTAAGGGAGCGGGGAATTCTTATGCAAAATGCGGATCCCCATCAGCAGGGGACGATGGCCGCCGTGACACAGCTCTCTCTCCAAACGTTGCAGGAAATATGTTCGAAAGTATCGACGGAAGACTTTCCGGCAGGTGTAGCCTGCATGAATTCAGAACAGCAGCATGTGATTTCCGGACACCGGCAAGCTGTGGAACGTGTCATCAAGATGGCGGAGGAAAAGGGTGCGGCATACACTTATTTGAATGTCAGTGCGCCTTTTCACAGTTCGATGATACGATCAGCCTCCGAACAATTCCAGACTGTTTTACACCGGTATTCTTTCCGGGATGCCGCATGGCCGATCATTTCAAATGTCACCGCGCGCCCTTACAGCAGCGGAAATTCGATCAGCGAACATCTCAAGCAGCACATGACGATGCCGGTTAGATGGACAGAATCGATGCATTATTTGCTTTTACATGGAGTCACAGAAGTTATCGAAATGGGTCCGAACAATGTCTTAGCCGGTCTGCTGAGAAAAACAACGAATCACATTGTACCTTATCCCTTAGGACAGACATCTGATGTTCACTTGCTTTCCAATTCAGCGGAAAGAAAGAAACATATTGTCCGTTTACGCAAAAAACAACTGAATAAATTGATGATTCAATCCGTCATTGCGCGAAATTACAACAAGGATTCAGCGGCTTATTCCAATATGACGACGCCATTATTTACGCAAATCCAAGAGCTGAAAGAGAGAATGAAAAGGCATGAAGACGTGCTTTCAGAACAAGAACTCGAACATTCGATCCATTTATGCAAATTAATTTGCGAGGCTAAACAGCTTCCGGATTGGGAAGAATTGCGGATTTTAAAATAAAGCGCCCAGGAGGGGACCTATGTATACCAGTCAATTCCAAACCTTAGTAGATGTCATTCGGGAAAGAAGCAATATCTCTGATCGCGGGATCCGTTTTATCGAATCCGATAAAAACGAGACGGTTGTCTCTTATCGCCAATTGTTTGAAGAGGCGCAAGGGTATCTTGGCTATTTACAGCATCTCGGCATTAAGCCGAAGCAGGAAATTGTATTTCAAATCCAAGAAAACAAATCATTTGTCGTTGCTTTTTGGGCTTGTATATTAGGAGGAATGATCCCGGTTCCGGTCAGTATCGGAGAAGATGATGACCATAAACTGAAGGTCTGGCGCATTTGGAATATATTAAATCATCCCTTTCTGATTGCCTCTGAAAAAGTATTGGACAAAATAAAGAAATACGCTGCAGAACACGATTTACAGGATTTCCATCATCAATTAAACGAAAAATCTGACGTCATTCAAGATCAAACCTACGATTACCCCGCTTCATTTTATGAACCTGATGCGGATGAACTCGCCTTTATCCAATTTTCTTCGGGATCGACAGGAGATCCAAAAGGAGTCATGTTAACGCATCACAACTTAATACATAACACGTGTGCCATTGGGACTGCCCTACACGTTCATTCGAAAGACTCTTTCTTATCATGGATGCCCTTAACGCATGATATGGGGCTCATCGCCTGCCACCTTGTTCCCTTCATAACCGGAATCAATCAAAATCTGATGCCTACAGAGTTATTTATTCGCAGACCTATTCTTTGGATGAAAAAAGCTCATGAACATAAAGCCAGTATTCTATCCTCTCCTAATTTCGGATACAACTACTTCCTTAAATTTCTGAAAAACGAACCAGACTGGGATTTATCCCACATCAAGGTCATCGCAAACGGTGCAGAACCGATATTGCCGGAGCTCTGTGACGAATTTTTGAAAAGATGCGCAGCATTCAATCTGAAAAGATCCGCCATTTTGAATGTTTACGGTTTAGCGGAAGCGTCGGTCGGCGCAGCATTCTCTAAATTAGGTGAAGAATTCGTTCCCGTTTATTTGCATCGTGACTATTTAAATCTTGGTGAAAGAGCTGTAAAAGTCAGCAAAGAGGACCAAAATTGCGCTTCATTCGTCGAGGTGGGACAACCTATTGACTATTGTCAGCTTCGGATCTCCGATGAAACAAATGAAAGAGTAGAAGACGGAATCATCGGCCATATCCACATCAAAGGAGACAATGTGACGCAAGGGTATTATAACAACCCAGAGAGTACGGAAAAAGCGCTGACTTCTGACGGCTGGGTAAAAACGGGAGACCTCGGATTCATTAGTGAAAGGGGTAACTTAGTCGTAACCGGAAGAGAAAAGGACATTATTTTCGTGAACGGAAAAAATATCTACCCGCACGATATTGAACGGGTCGCGATTGAAATGGAAGAGGTTGACTTAGGAAGGGTTGCCGCCTGCGGTGTATATGATCAAAAGACGCAAAGCGGAGAAATCGTGCTCTTTGTTGTTTACAAAAAATCACCTGAAAAATTCGCACCGCTTGTCAAAGAGATAAAAAAGCATTTGTACAAGCGGGGCGGCTGGAGCATAAAAGAAGTCCTTCCGATCCGAAAACTCCCTAAAACAACCAGCGGAAAGGTTAAACGCTACGAACTTGCCAGACAGTATGAGGCAGGGAATTTTTCAACAGAGTCTGCCGCCATCAATGAATGTTTGGAGAGCAGCCCGGAAACATCCGGACAGACACCCATTCATGAGATAGAAACGGAATTGCTGTCTATCTTTTCCGATGTGCTCAACGGGAAAAAGGTTCACCTCGCTGACAGTTATTTTGATATGGGAGCAAATTCATTACAGTTATCGCAGATTGCCGAGCGCATAGAACAGAAATTCGGACGCGAGCTTGCCGTTTCAGATCTCTTTACGTATCCTTCTATCACTGATTTAGCGGCATATCTGTCTGAAAGCCGGGCTGAAATCAAGCAGGACGCGGCCGCGAAACCAAGCCATGTGACACCGAAAGATATCGCCATTATCGGGATGTCGCTCAATGTCCCGGGAGCGTCAACGAAAAGTGATTTTTGGAATCTGCTTGAAAAAGGTGAGCACAGCATTCGAGAATACCCCGAATCCCGGCTGAAAGATGCGGCGGATTATTTAAAGTCCATCCAAAGCGAGTTCAATGAGAGTCAGTTTGTGAAGGGCGGCTATTTAGATGAAATCGACCGCTTTGATTACTCGTTCTTCGGTTTAGCTCCTAAAACGGCTCAGTTTATGGACCCTAACCAAAGACTGTTTTTGCAGTCTGCATGGCATGCGATTGAAGATGCGGGCTATGCCGGCGGCAGCATGAACGGGAGCCGTGTCGGGGTATATGCGGGGTACTCGAAGGTGGGCTACGATTATGAACGTCTCCTTTCTGCGAATTATCCGGAGGAACTTCATCAATATATCGTGGGCAATCTCCCTTCCGTGCTAGCCAGCCGAATTGCTTATTTCTTAAATTTAAAAGGGCCGGCGGTCACAGTGGATACGGCATGCTCCTCATCGCTTGCCGCCGTTCATATAGCATGCAAATCTTTAATATCCGGCGATTGTGAAATGGCCCTTGCCGGAGGTATCCGAACATCGCTCTTGCCGATCTGTATCGGGCTTGATATGGAATCTTCGGACGGATACACGAAAACCTTCAGCAAAGATTCAGACGGCACGGGCACAGGTGAAGGCGCGGCCGCAGTCCTGCTAAAACCTTTGCAGGATGCTGTTCGCGACGGAGACCATATTTACAGCGTAATCAAGGGAAGCGCGCTGAATCAAGACGGAACAACCGCCGGGATTACAGCACCGAATCCGGCAGCTCAGACTGAGGTCATTGAAACGGCTTGGAAAGACGCGGGCATTGCTCCTGAAACACTGTCTTTCATTGAAGCGCATGGCACCGGAACGAAGCTCGGCGATCCGGTTGAATTTAATGGGCTTTGTAAAGCGTTTGAAAAGTATACGGCAAAAAAACAATTTTGTGCGATTGGTTCTGTTAAATCGAACATCGGTCATTTGTTTGAAGCGGCAGGCATCGTCGGGCTGATCAAATCTGTCCTCATGCTGAATCACAAGAAAAATCCGCCGTTAGCGCACTTTAATGAACCTAATCCGCTCATTCATTTTCACTCTTCACCATTTTACGTAAACCAGGAAGCTGCAGCGTTCACATCCGGTGATGAGCCGCTGCGAGGCGGAGTCAGCTCATTTGGTTTTAGCGGAACGAACGCTCATGTGGTATTGGAAGAATATATTTCTCAAAGTGAGTATGCACCCGAGGATGAACATGGGCCGCACCTGTTTGTTTTATCCGCTCATACTGAAAAATCACTCTATGAACTCGCACAGCAGTACTTGCAATATGTATCGGGTGACAGCCAAGCTTCATTAAAGTCCATTTGCTATACAGCCAGTACGGGCAGGGCTCATTTGGATCATGGCATTGCCATGATTGTATCCGGTAAGCAAGAATTATCGGATAAGCTGACCCGCCTGATTCAGGGAGACAGAAACCTTCCCGGTGTATACATCGGTTACAAGAATATGAAGGAAATGCTGCCTGCCCATAAAGAAGAGCTGAATCAACAAGCAGCCGCTCTGATTAAGCAGCGTTTACGTACGCAAGATGAACGGATCACATGGCTGCATCGCGCAGCCGAATTATTTGTGCAAGGAGCCGTTATCGATTGGCGCGCGCTTTATTCCGGTGAAACTGTACAAAAGACGCCATTGCCCCTGTATCCGTTTGAACGGAGCCGATGCTGGGCTGAAGCTGACCAATTGCGCTTAAACGAGGGCGAAAAGAAAGGAGGAGCAGCATTGAATATCAATCAATCGAAAGCGCACATTGAATCCTTCCTGAAAACTGTAATCAGCAACGCTTCAGGGATCAGAGCGGAGGAACTCGATCTGAATGCTCATTTTATCGGGCTCGGAATGGATTCTATCATGCTGTCACAGGTCAAAAAAGCCATCGCGGACGAATTTGGGGTAGATATCCCGATGGATCGTTTTTTTGATACGTTGACCAACCTTCAAAGTGTCATAGATTACTTGGCTGATACCGTTCCATCGTCCTTTGCATCCGCTCCGCCTCAAGAGAATGTTCCGGCGCAGGAAAAACAGGTCATTTCAGAAGCGCAGCCTGAATCGGATCGCAGAGATGGTCATCAAGAGCATACGCTCGAAAAAATCATCGCTTCTCAGAATCAATTAATTCAGGATACCTTGCAAGCTCAATTAAATAGCTTTAATTTGTTGAGAAACAGCGGACATCATTCCGATGAGAAAGAATATGCTAAAGCGCGAGAGAAATCAATTCCTTCTGTCAAGCAGGGGCCTCCGACCGTCAATGCAGAACAGAAAGCGGCTCAAGAAGCGAAACCCTATGTTCCTTTCCAGCCTCAGAACCTGAATGATCAGGGACACTATACCGCACGGCAAAAACAATACTTAGAAGACTTCATCAAGAAATACGCAGATAAAACGAAAGGTTCCAAACAATATACGGACAACACCCGATTTGCTCATGCAAACAACCGCAATTTGTCCAGCTTCCGTTCGTATTGGAAGGAAATCGTATACCCGATTATCGCCGAACGTTCTGACGGTTCTAAAATGTGGGATATTGACGGAAATGAATATATCGATATCACCATGGGATTCGGGGTTAACCTGTTCGGGCATCATCCTTCCTTTATTACACAGGTTATCGATGATTCAACCCGTTCATCATTGCCTCCGCTCGGCCCGATGTCAGATGTCGCCGGTGAAGTTGCCGACCGGATCCGCACATGTACCGGAGTGGAAAGGGTCGCTTTCTATAATTCCGGAACAGAGGCCGTCATGGTTGCCCTGCGTTTGGCGCGGGCGGCAACAGGAAGAAAGAAAGTCGTGGCGTTCTCGGGATCTTATCATGGCACGTTTGACGGCGTATTAGGGGTAGCCGGCACAAAAGGCGGGGCTGCGTCTGCGAATCCGCTGGCTCCGGGCATACCGCAGAGCTTTATGGATGATTTGATTATTTTACATTACAACAATCCCGATTCGCTGGACGTGATCCGCAGTCTTGGTGATGAATTGGCAGCCGTACTGGTAGAACCGGTACAAAGCCGCAGACCGGATTTGCAGCCGCGGGCATTTTTGAAAGAATTGCGGGCGATCACGCAGCAATCCGGAACAGCTCTCATTATGGATGAAATTATTACCGGATTTCGGATCGGTCTCGGCGGCGCACAGGAATGGTTCGGCATTCAGGCTGATTTAGTGACCTACGGAAAAATCATCGGCGGCGGACAGCCGTTAGGGGTAGTTGCCGGAAAAGCTGAGTTCATGAATGCGATCGACGGGGGTACCTGGCAGTATGGGGACGATTCCTACCCGCAAGACGAGGCGAAACGCACGTTTGTGGCCGGCACCTTCAATACTCACCCGCTTACCATGAGGATGTCATTAGCCGTCCTTCGCCATTTACAAACCGAAGGAGAACATCTGTATGAGCAGCTTAATCAAAAAACAGCCTACCTGGTCGATGAGCTGAATCGCTGCTTCGAACAAGCGCAAGTGCCTATCCGCATGGTTCGATTCGGTTCTTTATTCCGGTTTGTCTCATCGCTTGATAATGACTTGTTCTTTTACCATCTCAACTATAAAGGGGTCTATGTATGGGAGGGACGCAACTGCTTCTTGTCTTCGGCGCATACCGCGGATGATATCGAAAATATTATTCAAGCGGTGAAAGACACGGTGGAGGATCTTCGCCGAGGCGGATTTATTCCGGAAGGCCCGGATTCCCCTGATGGCGGAGGCCGTAAAAAGTCCGGGACGCGCGAGCTTTCACCTGAACAAAAGCAGTTGGTTATGGCATCCCATTACGGGAATGAAGCTTCCGCCGCTTTAAACCAGTCCATTATGCTGAAAGTGAAGGGCGAACTGCAGCATACACCATTAAAACAAGCCGTCCGGCATATCGTTGACCGTCATGAAGCTTTACGTACGGTGATTCATCCCGATGACGAGGTGCAGCAAGTGCAGGAACGGATGAATATAGATATACCTGTCATTGATTTTACCGGTCTCCCGCATGAACATCGGGAGCCGGAAATCCAAAAATGGCTGACAGAAGATGCCAAGCGGCCGTTTCATTTCCATGAACAAAAGCCTTTGTTTAGAATCCATGTGCTTACATCGGCTCACAATGAACATCTGATTGTGCTCACGTTCCATCACATCATTGCCGATGGATGGTCAATCGCCGTTTTTGTTCAAGAACTGGAGAGCAACTACGCGGCAATCGTACAAGGAAAACCGATTTCGACGAAAGAGGCAGATGTTTCGTTTCGCCAATACTTAGACTGGCAGCAGGCACAGATTGACAGCGGCCAGTATGAAGAAGGGGTCCGTTATTGGCGGCGTCATTTCTCTGAACCGATACAGCAGCCAATTCTGCCAAGCACAGCTTCTGTCCGTTATCCGAACGGGTATGAGGGAGACCGGTGTACCGTCAGGCTTGGACGGCCATTGAGCGAGGCTTTAAGGTCTTTAAGCATTCAGATGAAAAATAGCGTATTTGTAACGATGCTGGGTGCATTTCATCTTTTTCTGCACCGGCTTACCAAACAGTCAGGCCTTGTGATCGGGGTCCCCGCAGCAGGTCAATCGCATATGAAACAGCATGATCTGATTGGAAATTGCGTCAATATGATTCCGGTGAAGAACACGTCTTCTTCAGAAAGCACTTTATCCGGTTATCTTGGCAGTATGAAAGAAAGCGTGAATCTTGCAATGCGGCACCAAGCCGTCCCGATGACACTGGTGGCCAGAGAGCTTCCGCACGATCAAGTGCCGGATATGCGTATTATCTTTAATTTAGACAGGCCTTTTCGAAAACTGCATTTCGGAAAGGCTGAAGCGGAGCCCGTTGCATACCCGGTAAAATGCACCCTGTACGATTTATTTCTGAACATAACAGACGCGCATCAAGAATATGTTCTTGATTTCGACTTTAATACGAACGTCATCAGTCCGGAAATCATGAAAAAGTGGGGAGCGGGTTTTACAAAATTGCTGCAAAAAATGGTTGAGGGAGATTCAATCCCTCTTAACGCCATGATAATGTTTTCCGATGAAGAACAGCATGCTTTACAAGCACTTTACGCCGATCACCAGAAGCGGGTCTCTTCAATAGGAAGCAATACGGCAAATTTTACTGAAGCCTATGAGGCGCCGGTAAATGAAACGGAGCGGCAGCTGGCGCGGATTTGGGAGGAACTTTTCGGCCTTGAACGGGTTGGCAGATCAGATCGCTTTCTGGCTCTGGGAGGAAACTCACTCCAGGCGACGCTTATGCTTTCCAAAGTTCAGAAGACATTTCAACAAAAGGTTTCCATCGGACAATTTTTCAGTCACCAGACTGTTAAGGAATTAGCACATTTCATTCAGAACGAAACGAAAGTCGTACACCTCCCAATGAAGGCTGCCGAGAAAAAAGCGTATTACCCGACATCGCCGGCACAGCAAAGAGTATATTTCCTGCACCAACTGGAACCGGATCAGCTGGCGCAAAATATGTTCGGCCACATATCAATAACAGGGAAGTACGATGAGCAAGCCCTGATCTCATCTCTTCAACAAGTGATGCATCGGCACGAAGCGTTTCGCACGTATTTCGACATTATAGATGGCGATATCGTTCAGAAACTTGAAAACGAAGTTGATTTTAACGTTCATGTCCGGACAATGAGCCGGGACGAATTTGATGCCTATTCAGACCGGTTTGTAAAACCGTTCCGCCTGGATCAAGCTCCGTTAGTTCGTGCGGAGCTGATCAAGATTGAAAACGAGCAGGCCGAACTGCTTATCGATATGCATCATATCATTTCGGACGGTTATTCCGTCAACATCCTTACAAATGAATTGCTGGCTTTATATCATCAGAAACCATTACCGGACATTGAATTTGAATATAAAGATTTCGCAGAATGGCAAAACCAACGGCTGAATGACGATGCCATGAAGCGGCAGGAGACATATTGGCTGGAACAATTTCAAGACGAAATTCCTATCCTTGACCTTCCGACAGACGGTTCCAAAGCGGCAGAACGGTCTTCTGAGGGACAGCGTGTGACATGCTCCTTACAGCCGGATGTCATCCGTTCGCTTCAAGACTTGGCGCAAAAGGCGGAAACGACTCTCTATACGGTGCTTCTGGCCGCCTATAATGTGCTGCTTCATAAATATACGGGACAAGAAGACATTGTCGTAGGCACGCCTGCATCAGGAAGAAATCATCCGGATATCGAAAAGATCATCGGTATTTTCATACAAACCATCGGAATCCGGACGAAGCCGCACGCCAATAGAACGTTTACGGATTATCTGGAAGAAGTAAAGCGGCAGACGCTTGACGCTTTCGAAAACCAAGACTATCCATTCGACCGGCTTGTGGAGAAATTAAATGTACAGCGGGAAACAACCGGAAAGTCTCTGTTTAACACGATGTTTGTGTTTCAAAACATTGAATTTCATGAAATCCGGCACAATGAATGTACATTTAAAGTGAAAGAACGAAATCCAGGGGTCTCTTTATATGATTTGATGCTCACGATCGAAGATGCCGGTCAACAGATAGAGATGCATTTTGATTATAAACCGGGACGATTCACAAAAGACACCATTGAACAGATCACCAGACACTATACCGCCATTTTAAACAGCCTTGCTGAGCAGCCGGAGATAACATTGTCTTCCGTTCCTATGCTGTCTGAAACCGAACGGCATCAACTGCTGACGGAGTGTAATGGCACAAAGACGCCGTATCCGCATAAGGAAACGGTATATCGGTGGTTTGAAATGCAGGCTGAACAGAGTCCCGATCATGAAGCCGTTATTTTTGGCAATGAGCGGTATACGTACAGACAGCTCAATGAACGGGCGAACCGATTGGCGCGGACGTTACGGACAAAAGGCGTACAAGCGGATCAATTCGTTGCCATCATCTGCCCGCATCGGATCGAGCTGATTGTCGGAATTTTGGCTGTTCTGAAAGCCGGCGGCGCATACGTGCCCATTGATCCTGAATATCCGGAAGATCGGATCCAATATATGCTGAGAGATTCAAGGGCGGAGGTTGTGTTGACACAGCGCAGCCTGCTGGATCAATTACCGTATGATGGTGACGTTGTGCTTTTGGATGAGGAAAACTCATACCATGAGGATCACTCGAATCTTGAATCGGACAGCGATGTGCATGATTTGGCCTATATGATCTATACGTCAGGTTCCACGGGAAACCCAAAAGGTGTACTCATTGAGCATCAGGGGCTGGCTGATTATATTTGGTGGGCGAAAGAGGTTTATGTAAGAGGTGAGAAAACCAACTTTCCATTATACTCTTCCATCTCTTTCGATCTGACTGTGACCTCGATATTTACACCGCTGGTTACGGGAAATACCATCATTGTCTTTGACGGCGAAGACAAAAGCGCTGTGCTTTCTGAGATTATGCGGGACTCAAGAATAGACATGATCAAATTGACCCCGGCACATCTGCACGTCATCAAGGAGATGAATATCGCTGGCGGCACCGCAATACGGAAAATGATTGTCGGCGGAGAAAATTTAAGCACCCGTCTGGCCAAAAGTGTCAGCGAGCAGTTTAAAGGCCGGCTGGACATTTTCAATGAATACGGACCGACGGAAGCTGTCGTCGGATGTATGATTTATCACTTCGACGCAGAACGGGACAAGCGGGAATTTGTACCGATCGGCACTCCGGCTGCCAACACGGATATTTATGTGGCCAATGCAAGCAGAAACCTGGTTCCCATCGGGGTAATCGGCGAAATATATATCAGCGGACCGGGTGTTGCCAGAGGGTATTGGAACCGTCCGGATTTAACGGCAGAGAAATTTGTTGAAAACCCGTATGTCCCGGGAGCGAAGATGTACAAATCAGGGGATTTGGCTAAGCGATTGAAGGACGGAAATCTCGTATATATCGGGCGCGTTGATGAACAAGTCAAAATCAGGGGATACCGAATCGAGCTTGGTGAAATTGAAGCAGCAATGCATAACGCGGAAGCGGTGCAAAAAGCCGCGGTTACAGTGAAAGAAGAAGAAGACGGCTTAAAACAATTATGTGCGTATTACGTAAACGACAAGCCTATAGCGGCTGCGCAGCTTAGGGAACAATTATCATCGCAGCTTCCGGACTACATGGTTCCGTCCTATTTTGTCCGTCTGGAGCATATGCCGTTAACGTCCAACGGGAAAATAAACCGTAAGGCACTGCCTGCACCGGAATCGAGTCTGCAGCAGACAGCTGAATATGTTCCGCCGGGTAATGAGACGGAGTCCAAACTGACAGATTTATGGAAGGAAGTGCTCGGAATAAGCCATGCGGGGATCAAACATAATTTCTTTGATCTCGGAGGCAACTCCATCCGAGCGGCTGCCTTAGCCGCCAGAATTCACAAAGAGCTGGATGTGAATCTGTCTCTCAAAGACATATTCAAGTTTCCTACCATTGAACAATTGGCTGACAAGGCGTTACACATGGACAAAAATCGATATGTACCGATTCCGGCTGCAAAGGAAATGCCATATTATCCGGTTTCTTCAGCTCAAAGGCGAATGTATTTATTAAGTCACACAGAAGGCGGCGAGCTGACTTACAATATGACGGGTGCCATGAATGTGGAAGGGACGATCGATCCCGAACGGTTAAACGCCGCTTTCCGAAAAATAATCGCGCGTCATGAAGCGTTGCGTACCAGCTTTGATTTATATGAAGGCGAGCCGGCACAGCGTATTCATCAGAACGTCGACTTTACGATAGAACGGATTCAAGCAAGCGAAGAAGAAGCGGAAGACCGTGTGCTTGATTTCATCAAAGCGTTTGACTTAGCCAAACCGCCGCTGATGCGGGCCGGACTGATTGAAATTGAACCTGCGCGGCACGTGCTTGTGGTTGATATGCATCATATCATTTCTGACGGCGTGTCCGTCAATATTCTGATGAAAGATTTAAGCCGAATCTACGAGGGGAACGAACCGGGCCCGCTCTCTATTCAATATAAAGACTTTGCAGTTTGGCAGCAATCGGACATTCAGAAACGGAACATCAAGAGCCAGGAAGCGTATTGGCTGGATCAGTTTCACGGTGATATTCCTGTACTGGATATGCCTGCGGATTATGAGCGACCTGCCATACGCGATTACGAAGGCGAATCATTTGAATTTCTTATACCCGAACACTTGAAACAGCGTTTAAGCCAAATGGAAGAAGACACAGGAGCAACACTGTATATGATTTTATTGGCAGCCTATACGATTCTTTTATCCAAATACAGCGGACAAGAAGATATTATCGTAGGAACGCCATCTGCCGGGCGGACTCATTTAGATGTAGAGCCGGTCGTGGGAATGTTCGTTAATACGTTAGTCATTCGCAATCACCCGGCGGGCCGTAAAACATTTGATGCCTACTTAAATGAAGTAAAAGAAAACATGCTGAACGCCTATAAAAATCAAGACTATCCATTGGAAGAATTAATTCAGCATCTGCATCTTCCAAAAGATTCAAGCCGCAATCCTTTATTCGATACGATGTTTGTGCTGCAAAATCTTGATCATGCTGAATTGACTTTCGATTCCCTTCAACTCAAGCCGTATCCATTTCATCATCCGGTTGCCAAATTCGATTTGACCTTGTCGATTCAGGCGGACCGCGACAACTATCACGGACTGTTTGAATATTCGAAAAAACTGTTTAAGAAAAGCAGAATCGAGGTTTTATCAAACGACTACTTACACATCCTATCGGAGATTTTGGAACAGCCAAGCATTCTAATCGAACATATCGGATTGAGCGGAAGCAATGAGGAAGAAGAGAACGCGCTTGATTCTATTCAATTGAACTTTTAGGGAAAAGCATTATTTCTTTAAAATATATAAAATGAGGTGCTCCAATGTCGGTATTTAAAACTCAAGAAACGTACTGGGAAAACCTGTTTGATGAAGAAGACGGCCTAAGCGCATTCCCTTACTTTAAAGCAGCGGATAAAGCGTCGTTGGCCCGTACCGGCTACCAGGAAAAATGCATCTGCCGTTCCTTATCTCCGGAAGTATCTCAAAGAATCATGACAATGGCGAATCATTCCGATATGGCGGCCTATCTGATTTTATTGGCGGGTATTGAATGCTTGTTATATAAATATACGGATCGAACGAGCCTGATTCTTGGCATTCCAACGGTATCGAAGCAAAAAGCCGGCCAGTCAGCCGTTAACAACATTGTCCTCTTAAAAAATACGCTTTCAAACGAGAGCACATTTAAAACCGTATTCGGGCAGCTGAAAGAAGCCGTTAATGATTCTCTGAAAAATCAAAACCTGCCGTTTAGAAAAATGGCCCGGCATCTGAGCGTGCAATACAATGACGAGCATATGCCTTTGGTTCATACCGTCGTTTCGCTTAACGAAATTCATTCCTTGCAATGTAAAGAAGATACTGCAACCGATACGCTGTTTCACTTTAATTTGGAGAACAACGGGATTCATTTGAAGCTTTTTTATAACGGCAATCTGTACGATGAGCGCTATATCAATCAAATTGTATCCCATTTGGATCAGCTGCTGTCTGTGATCCTGTTTCAGCCTCAAGCCGCGATCCATACGGCAGAGATCTTACCGGAAGCGGAAAAACAGAAGCTATTGTTTGATTTTAACGACACCGTCAGAGATTTCTCCGGGAGCAGAACAGTCTATCAATTATTTGAAGAGCAGGCAGAAAGAACGCCTGAGCATGCGGCCGTCAAGTTTAAAAACGACCATTTGACGTACAGGGAACTGAATGAGAAGGCGAGCCGTTTGGCAAGAACATTGCGTAATTGCGGGGTTCAACCCGATACGTTAGTCGCCATTCTCGCTGATCGTTCATTAGAGATGATCGTATCCATTATAGCTGTTTGGAAGGCAGGGGGCGCTTATGTGCCCCTGGATCCTGAATATCCAAAAGAGCGGCTTCAATATTTGCTTCATGATGCGGATGCAGACGTTCTCCTTGTTCAGCATCATTTAAAAAACAGCCTCGCCTTTGACGGCCCGGTGATTGATTTGAATGATGAGGCATCATACCATGCCGATTGCTCATTGTTATCACCAGTAGCGGAACACAGCCATTTAGCCTATGTCATTTATACGTCGGGTACAACAGGAAAGCCGAAAGGGGTCATGGTTGAACACGGCGGCATTGTGAACTCGCTTCAGTGGAAGAAGTCGTTTTTCAAGCATTCTCCGGCGGATCGCGTGCTTGTCTTGTACCCGTATGTTTTTGATGCGTTCATTTTAAATTTCTTCGGCCCGCTCATCTCGGGGGCAACTTTGCACCTTTTGCCTAATAAAGAGAATAAAGAAACTTTCGCCATTCAAAATGCCATAAAACAAGAAAGAATTACCCATTTTTCAACTTCCCCCCGTCTTCTGAAAACGATGATCGAACAGATGAACAGAGAGGATTTCATCCATGTTCAGCATGTTGTTGTAGGCGGTGAGCAGCTGGAAACAGATACAGTTGAGAAGCTGCATTCTCTGCAGCCTCGCATTCGGATCAATAATGAATACGGACCGACAGAAAACAGCGTGGTATCTTCATTTCACCCTGTTCAGTCCGCTGATGAACAGATCACAATCGGCAGCCCGGTGGCCAACCATCAAGCTTATATTTTAGGAGCGCACCATCAAATCCAGCCGATCGGCGTACCGGGAGAGCTGTATGTCGGAGGAGCGGGAGTGGCCCGCGGCTACCTCAATCGGCCTGAATTGACGGAGGAAAAATTTGTGGAGCATCTGCATGTCCCTGGTCAAAAGATGTATAAAACGGGGGATCTCGCAAGATGGCTGCCGGATGGAAGAATCGAATATTTAGGGCGGATTGATCATCAAGTGAAAATTCGCGGCTACCGGATTGAGATCGGCGAGGTAGAGGCAGCCATGTTCAATCTGGAAAACGTTCGTGAAGCCGCAGTCGTCGCGCGGGAAGACGCAGACGGGGCCAAACAATTGTATGCCTATTATGTCGGCGAGCCTTCTTTGACCGCTGCGCAGTTCAGAGAAGAATTATCCCGGGAACTGCCTAATTATATGATTCCCTCCCGCTTTATCCCATTGGAACGCATTCCGCTCACTTCCAATGGGAAGATTGATCTGAAAGCTTTGCCTGCTGCTGACGAAAATACGCGGGCGGAAAACGAATACATAGCCCCGCGGAACACAATAGAAGAACTGCTGGCGTCTATCTGGCAAGAAGTATTGGGGGCAGAACGTATAGGAATTTTGGATAATTTCTTTGATTTTGGCGGAGATTCGATTAAATCAATTCAGGTGTCATCCAGATTGTATCAAGCCGGATACAAGGTTGATATGAAGCATTTGTTTAAACACCCCTCGATTGCTGAACTCAGTCAGTTTGTAGCACCGGTCAGCAGGGTGGCTGCTCAAGGAGAAGTGAATGGCGGAACCAAGCTGACCCCGATACAGCATTGGTTTTTTGAGCAAAAAATGCCGCATGCACACCATTACAATCAGGCCGTCATGTTATATTCGGCGGAAGGCTTTAAAGAGGGCCCCCTTCGCCGGACGATGGGACGGATCGCGTCACATCACGATGCCTTGAGGATGATTTTTGAAAAAACGCCGGATGGATACGCTCCGCGAATTACAGGAACAGATGAAAGTGAACTATACCATCTGGAAGTGATGAATTATAAAGGGGAAACCGATCCGGCTCAAGCGATTGCCGATAAAGCGAATGAGATTCAAAGCAGCATGGTATTAGACAAAGGGCCATTGATGAAGCTCGGTTTGTTCCAATGTCCGGACGGAGATCATTTGCTGATTGCAATTCATCATTTGCTGATTGACGGAGTATCCTGGCGTATTTTACTCGAAGATTTTGCAAGCGGATATGAGCAGGCAGAACGCGGACAAACGATCCAGCTCCCGCAAAAAACAGACTCGTTTCCATCCTGGGCCGATCAATTGTTCAAATATGCGGCGGAAACCGATATGGAAGAGGAGATTGCGTATTGGACCGAGCTTTCAAGTATAAAGCCTCAGCCATTGCCTAAGGACACTATCAGCGAAGGGTCGTTATTAAGAGACAGCGAAGAAGTGACGATTCAATGGACAAAAGAGGAAACGGAGCAATTATTAAAACAAGCGAACCGCGCCTACAACACGGATATCAACGATCTGCTGCTGACTTCGTTAGGGCTGGCTGTTCACAAGTGGACAGGCACGGAAGACATTGTCGTGAATTTGGAAGGCCACGGGAGAGAACCGATTATTCCGGATGCTGACATTTCCCGCACGATAGGATGGTTCACAAGCCAGTACCCTGTCGTCCTGAGGATGGAAGCCGGAAAAAACCTGTCGCAGCGGATCAAGATCGTAAAAGAAGGGCTGCGCCGTATCCCTGACAAAGGAATGAATTACAGCATCATCAAATATATATCCGGGCACTCGGAAGCCGACAGCCTGCAGCTGAATCCGGAGATATCGTTTAATTATTTGGGACAATTTGACCAAGACCTGAAGCATCAGGCTTTGCGCATCTCGCCTTTTTCCACAGGGTTGTCAATGAACGAAAAACAAGAGAGAACGGCCGTGCTTGATTTGAACGGCATGATTGCCGAAGGGACATTATCACTGACACTGAGCTACAGCAGCAAACAATACGAAAGATCTACTATGGCTCAATTTGCCCGGGGGTTGAAAGAAAGTCTGCAAGAAGTCATTGCACATTGCGTAAGCCGGCAGCAGACTTCTCTCACACCAAGTGACATCCTGTTAAAAGACATCTCAATCGACGAACTGGAACAGCTTTTGGAGCAGACGCGTGAATTAGGCGAAGCGGAAAATATTTATCCATTAACGCCGATGCAGAAAGGCATGCTGTTTCACAGCTTATTTGATCCGAATTCAGGTGCTTATTTTCAGCAAACGATGTTTGATCTGCATGGAGATCTGGAAATTGATTCATTTTCAAAAAGCTTGGACGGCTTATCGCAAAAATATGATATTTTCCGCACGAATTTTTACAGAGGCTGGAAGGATCAGCCGCTCCAAATCATATTCAAAACGAAAAAAATCGGTTTTCAATTCAATGACTTACGAGAGATGAAGGAATCACAAAAAGAAGCGATGATTCAGCAGTATGCCAGAGAAGATAAGATGCGGGGGTTCGACTTAGAAAAAGGCGCGTTAATGCGGTTATTTATCCTTCGTACGGATGAAAAGACATACCGTTTTATCTGGAGTTTCCACCATATTTTGATGGACGGCTGGTGTCTGCCGCTGATTACAAAAGAAATTTTCGAGAATTACTTTGCTTTGCTTCAGCAAAAGCAGCCTGAACAATCGTCAATTACTCCGTACAGTCAATATATTGAATGGCTCGGCCGGCAAGATGCGAAAGAGGCCGCGGCTTATTGGGATAAGTACTTGGAAGGATATGAGGAGCAAACCGGCCTTCCTAAGGATCACCATGCAACGGAAGACGGACGATACGTTCCTGAAAAAGTGACGTGTGACATAAGCTCCGATCTCACTTCGAAAATGAAGCGGACGGCCGGCAAGCATCATGTCACGCTGAACACGCTGCTGCAGACGGCATGGGCGGTTTTGCTGCAGAAATATAACCGCAGCCGGGACGTTGTGTTTGGAAGTGTTGTATCCGGAAGACCTGCTGGAATTCCAAACGTGGAAACCATGATCGGCTTATTCATTAACACCATTCCCGTCCGGTTCCGATGTGAAGCCGGGACAACGTTTGCCGGGCTTATGAAAGAGGCGCAGGAAAGGGCTGTAGCGTCTCAACAATTTGAGACACACCCGCTGTACGATATTCAAGCGCGTACAACGCAAAAGCAAGATTTAATTACACATTTAATGATATTCGAAAATTATCCGGTTGATCAGTATATGGAAAGTATAGGCCGCCAAAACGGAACATCCATCACGATTTCCAACGTACAAATGGAAGAACAGACCAACTACGATTTTAATTTGACTGTTATTCCGGGCGACGAGATGAACATCTCTTTTGAATACAACGCAAATGTGTATGAGCGGGCAAGCATAGAGCGGGTTCGGGAACATTTCATGCAAATCCTGCATCAAGTCGTGACAGATGCGGATATTCGGGTGGATCAAGTTGAATTGTTAACGGAAGGCGAAAGAAGAACCCTTCTGCAGACGCTTAACGACACGGCCGCGCCGTTTCCGCAGACGCCGGTTCATCAATTATTTGAAGAGCAATCGCAGCGTACGCCCGATCAAGCAGCCGTCATTGATAAGGACATGCAGCTCACGTACGGAGAGCTCAATAAGCGGGCCAACCGACTGGCGCGAACGTTAAGAGCGAAAGGAGTGCAGGCGGATCAGCCTGTAGCCATCATCACAAGAAACAGCATCGAATCGGTGGTCGGAATCCTTGCCGTTTTAAAATCAGGCGGAGCCTATGTCCCTATAGATCCGGAATATCCGCAAGACCGCATCCGGTATATGCTGGATGACTCCCAAGCCGGAATCGTTTTAATGCAGCGGGACGTCAGGAAACAGCTTGCCTATGAAGGCGCCACGGTTTTACTGAATGATGAAAGTTCTTATCACCAAGATGACTCTGACCTTGCTCCGGCAAATGATGCGAGTCATTTGGCATATGTCATTTATACGTCAGGTTCCACAGGGCGGCCAAAAGGCGTATTAATCGAGCACGGAGGCTTGACCAATTATATTTGGTGGGCGAAAGAGGTTTATGTAAAAGGCGAGAAAGCCAACTTCCCATTGTATTCGTCAATTTCTTTTGATCTGACGGTGACTTCTATTTTCACGCCGCTTGTCACAGGCAATGCAATCATCGTCTATGATGGAGAGGATAAAACAGCTCTGCTTGAATCGATTGTGCGGGACCCGAGGGTGGATATCATTAAATTGACCCCGGCCCATTTGCAGGTCTTGAAAGAAATGAACATTGCCGATCAAACGGCTGTCCGAAGAATGATTGTGGGCGGGGAAAACTTAAGCACCCGGTTAGCCCGCAGCATTCATGAACAGTTCGAAGGCCGGATTGAAATATGCAATGAGTATGGACCGACGGAAACCGTTGTCGGCTGCATGATTTACCGTTACGATGCCGCAAAGGACAGACGGGAATCGGTACCGATCGGAACCGCTGCGGCAAACACGAGCATTTACGTTCTTGATGAGAATATGAAACCCGCGCCGATCGGTGTCCCGGGAGAGATCTATATCAGCGGCGCCGGTGTGGCAAGAGGATATTTGAACCGTCCCGAATTAACGGCAGAGAAATTTGTCGATGACCCGTTTGAACCCGGAGCGAAGATGTATAAGACCGGGGATTTGGCGAAGTGGCTGGCGGACGGAAACATTGAATATGCGGGCAGAATAGATGAACAAGTGAAAATCAGAGGCTATCGTATCGAATTAGGCGAGATCGAGGCGGCACTGCTTCAAGAAGAAGCGATCAAGGAAGCTGTCGTTACAGCCAGAGAGGACGTCCACGGGTTTAAACAATTGTGTGCATATTACGTGAGCGGCGGGCAAACAACGGCAGCCCGGCTCCGGAAACAATTGTCACACAGCCTGGCGGGTTATATGGTTCCGGCTTATTTTATCGAGCTTGATGAAATGCCTTTAACTTCTAACGGAAAAATAAACAGAAAAGGGCTGCCGGCTCCGGATTTCGAGCTGCAGGACAGAGCAGAGTATAAAGCTCCCCGAACAAAAGCTGAAGAAATATTAGTTTCTGCCTGGGAATCGGTATTAGGCGCTGAAAACGTCAGTATTCTTGATAATTTCTTTGACCTTGGCGGAGATTCCATTAAATCCATTCAAGTATCCTCCAGATTAAATCAGCAAGGATACAAAATGGAAATCAAAGACTTGTTTCAATATGCAACAATTGCTGAATTGAGTCCGCATATCAAGCAGAATCTGCGTATAGCCGATCAAGGTGAGGTCAAAGGAAAAGTCAGCCTGACTCCTATTCAGCATTGGTTTTTCGAACAAATAACAACAGATCAGCATTATTACAATCAAGCCGTCATGCTGCATGCGCCGGAAGGTCTTCAGGAAACGCAGCTTCGTCAAACCCTGCAAAAGCTTGCTGAAC
This sequence comes from Bacillus sp. Pc3, assembly GCF_000815145.1. Lineage (NCBI taxonomy): Bacteria > Bacillati > Bacillota > Bacilli > Caryophanales > Bacillaceae > Bacillus > Bacillus sp. Pc3. The sequence continues at coordinate 156,461 of NZ_CP010406.1, forward strand.
ATCACGATGCGCTCCGCATGACGTTCCGGACTACGGAAAATGGCTGTGAGGCACACAATGAAGAAATCGCCCAAAGCGGGCTGTACCGCTTAGAAGTCCTGAATCTGAAAGAAGATCCCGATCCGGGACGTACAATTGAAGCCAAAGCTGATGAGATACAAAGCAGTATGCATTTAAGTGATGGGCCGTTAATGAAAGCCGGGTTGTTTCAATGCGCAAATGGAGATCATCTGCTCATTGCCATCCATCATTTGCTGATTGACGGAGTATCCTGGCGTATTTTACTCGAAGATTTTGCAAGCGGATATGAGCAGGCAGAACGCGGACAAACGATCCAGTTCCCGCAAAAAACAGACTCTTTCCAATTATGGGCTAAGAGACTCTCAGAATATGCGCAAAGTGAAACCATAAAACAAGAACAGGAATATTGGACAAAAATCGAACAAACCGAAGTCAAACCGCTGCCTAAAGATTTTCATGAAACCCATACAACTGCAAAAGACAGCAAAACAGCAACTGTGGAATGGACGAAAGAGGAAACGGAGCTCTTATTAAAACAAGCGAATCGCGCTTATCACACGGAAATAAACGATTTGCTTTTAACTTCTCTGGGTCTTTCCATATCGCATTGGTCAGGACTGGAACAAATTCCGATTCATTTAGAGGGACACGGCCGAGAACAGATTATACAAGATATAGATATCTCCCGCACGGTCGGGTGGTTTACAAGTCTGTATCCGGTTGTGCTGCACGCGCAGCCGGGCAAAGAAATCTCTGATTATATCAAGACGACCAAAGAAGGATTGCGCCAAATTCCGTATAAAGGGATCGGATATGGAATAGCAAGGTACTTAAGCGGCGGAATGCCATCGAAACTCAATCCTGAGATCAGCTTTAACTACCTGGGACAGTTTGACCAAGATTTACAGCAGCATGGGGTTCAGTTATCTTCTTATTCTTGCGGTTCAGACTCAAGCGGACATCAAGAAAGACCGTATGTATTGAATATAAACGGAATGATCACCGAGGGCCGGCTGAAGCTTACGATCAGCTACAGCAGCAAACAGTACGCAAAAGAAACGATCATGCGGTTATCGGAAACGATTCAAAGCCGCCTGCGGACCATCATTACGCATTGCGTTCATAAAGAACAATCGGAACTGACGCCAAGCGATATTTTGTTAAAAGGCATGTCCATTGGCGAATTGGATCAGCTCCTCATTCAACTGCCGCATGCAGGTGAGGTTGAAAACGTGTATCCGCTCACTCCGATGCAAAAAGGAATGCTCTTTCACAGCCTGCTGGACGAGGCCTCAAGTTCTTATTTTGAACAAGCATCGTTCGATTTGCAGGGAGAGTTAAAGATTGATTGGTTTAAAGCAAGCCTTGAACGATTATTTGAAACATACGCCGTGCTCAGAACCCGTTTTTACAGCGGCTGGAACGATACTCCTTTACAAATTGTCTATAAAACGCAAACACCGCAAATTCATTTTGCAGATTTGCGTGATAGAGAGGAGCACCTGAGAGAGGATGCAATCGCAGCCTATCAAAGAGAAGACAAGGCAAAAGGATTTGACTTGGCTCGGGATCCGCTGATGCGCATAGCGATTTTCCGTATGGAAGACCGCAAATATCATTTGATTTGGAGCTTCCATCATATTGTGATGGATGGCTGGTGCCTGTCTCTTATCACGAAGGAAGTGTTTGATCATTATAGCGCCTTACAGGAAGGAAGGGAACCAGAACCGCCATCGGCAGCTCCTTACAGCGACTATATCGAGTGGCTTGACCGCCAAGATCAGGGAGCGGCAAAGCGGTACTGGAGCGGGTATCTTGAAGGATATAAAGGTGAAACCACGCTTCTTCATAAAATAGCGCAGCATGAACAAAAAGAATACGCCTATGCCAATGTGATCTGCCGATTTGATCACGAACAGACAAAACAATTACAGCAGATCGCAAATCAGCATCAGGTTACGTTAAATACGTTGATCCAAACGTTATGGGGAGTATTATTACAGAAATACAGCGGGTCCGCAGACGTTGTCTTCGGCAGTGTCGTGTCGGGAAGGCCGGCGGAAATTCCTGATGTGGAACAGATGATCGGCCTGTTCATCAATACGATTCCGGTCCGCATCCGTTGCGATGAGGACAGCACTTTTGCTGATACGATGCAAATGGTTCAACAAAACGCGCTGGCTTCCCAATCGTACGATACCTATCCTTTATACGAAATACAGGCCCAAACGGAACAAAAGCAAAACTTAATTGATCATATCATGATCTTTGAAAATTATCCGATAGGGCAGCAAGTTGAAGAGACGGGACATTATGGTACGGAGCTGAACATTACGAATTTTCATATGCAGGAACACTCCCACTATGATTTGAATGTGGTTGTCATACCTGGCAAACAGCTGGCCGTTCATTTCGGTTTTAATGAAAACGAATATGAAAAATCAGAAGTGGAGCGGCTCCGAGGTCATTTTGAAAAACTCATGCAGCAAGTATTGCGGCAGCCGTCTGTCAAAATAGAAGATTTGGAGCTTCTCTCTCAGCAAGAAAAAGAATATCTGCTCAGCCGCTTTCAGTCTAATGACATGCATTACCCGCGTAAAAAAACGATTCATGAGTTGTTCGAGGAACAGGCGCATCGTACTCCGGACAATACAGCGGTTGTATTCGAGGGTAAACAATTCACCTACGAAGAACTGAACCGGCGTGCCAATCAGCTTGCTCGAACCTTGCAGGCAAAAGGAGTGCAGGCGGATCAGCTTGTCGGCATTATGACTGAACGCTCGCTTGAGATGGTTGTAGGCATCTTGGGAGTTTTAAAAGCGGGCGGTGCATATTTGCCGATAGATCCTGATTCTCCGTCTGAACGCATCCGTTATATTTTAAATGATTCAAGCATCAGCGTATTGCTTTACTGCGGGAAGCTGCAGGATGACATCGGCTTCTCAGGAACATGTATCGATCTCATGGAGGAACATTTCTATCACGAAAAAGACAGCAGTCTTGCACTCTCTTATCAGTCCAGTCAACTGGCCTATGCCATTTATACTTCCGGCACGACAGGCAAGCCTAAAGGCACGTTAATTGAACATCGCCAGGTCATCCACCTGATAGAAGGGCTGAGCCGCCAAGTATACTCTGCCTATGATGCGGAGCTGAATATAGCCATGCTCGCTCCATATTATTTCGATGCTTCTGTTCAGCAAATGTATGCTTCCTTGCTGTCAGGCCATGCCTTGTTTATTGTTCCGAAAGAGATAGTGTCAGACGGTGCTGCCTTATGCCGTTACTATCGGCAGCATTCGATTGACATCACTGACGGAACACCTGCCCACTTAAAGCTTTTGATAGCTGCAGGTGATTTGCAGGGAGTCACGCTTCAGCATCTTTTAATCGGAGGAGAGGCTCTTTCCAAAACGACGGTAAATAAGCTCAAGCAATTATTCGGCGAGCATGGCGCTGCGCCTGGGATTACTAATGTATATGGGCCTACGGAGACTTGCGTAGACGCGTCTCTGTTCAACATTGAATGTTCTTCCGATGCTTGGGCACGCAGCCAAAACTATGTCCCTATAGGCAAGCCGTTAGGCAGAAACCGAATGTACATTCTTGATTCAAAAAAACGGCTGCAGCCGAAGGGCGTCCAAGGCGAGCTGTATATTGCAGGGGACGGTGTCGGGCGGGGTTACTTGAACCTGCCGGAACTGACGGACGAAAAATTTGTTGCCGATCCGTTTGTACCGGAGGACCGAATGTACAGAACCGGTGATCTGGCCCGCCTTCTGCCGGATGGAAATATTGAATATATCGGCCGGATTGATCATCAGGTGAAAATTCAAGGTTTTCGGATTGAACTCGGTGAAATCGAATCGGTGATGCTGAACGTTCCTGATATTCAAGAAGCCGCCGCAGCTGCCCTTAAAGATGCAGATGATGAATATTACTTGTGCGGATACTTTGCAGCAGATAAGACAATACAGATCAGTGAACTTCGCGAAAGAATGGCCCGGCATTTACCCGGATATATGATCCCGGCTCATTTTGTGCAGCTGGATAAGATGCCGCTGACGCCAAACGGGAAGTTGAATCGCCAGTTATTGCCGGCTCCGGTCAAAAAGCGTGACAGCGGCATAGAGTACGTCCCGCCGCAAACTTCGGCAGAAATCCAGCTGACAGCAATTTGGGAGGATGTCCTTGGACTAGAGCAGGTGGGGATCAGAGATCACTTTTTTGAGATCGGCGGACACTCCCTGCGGGCAACGGCGCTGATTGCAAAAATACAAAAGCAAATGCATGTCCAAATTCCTTTGCGGGACGTCTTCCGTTTCCCAACCATTGAACAGCTCGCACGGACGATCACGAAGACGGAGCTGACCGGGTATGCCGCGATTCCTGCAATTGAAAAAAGACCTTATTATCCGGTATCCTCAGCACAAAAACGGTTGTACATCCTGAATCACTTGGAAGGCGGAGAACTCAGTTACAACATGCTGGGACTGATGACTGTGGAAGGAAAGCTTGATCGTGACAAGCTGCAGCAAGCCTTCCGCACGCTGATTTTGCGCCATGAATCTTTGCGCACCGGTTTTAAAATGGCTGACGGAGAACCTGTTCAGTATGTCTTGGATCACGCGGCGTTTGAAGCAGAGTGGTACCAAGGGGAAGAAGTTGATGCGGACCTTTATATCCGCCAATTTATTCGTCCTTTTCACCTGGATGAGCCGCCGCTGCTTCGCGTAGGGCTGATTGAACTTCAATCTGACCGGGGAATTCTGATGTTTGATATGCACCACATTATTTCTGACGGAACATCCATGAGCGTATTGATCAAAGAATTTATCCGGATTTATGAAGGAGAGACATTACCGCCCCTGCGCATCCAGTACAAGGACTACGCGGTATGGCAGACCGGCGAAGCGAGATTACAGCAGATTCAAAAACAAGAAGCCTATTGGTTAGAGCTGTACAGCGGCGACGTTCCTGTCCTTCATCTGCCGGCCGATTATATCCGGCCGTCGGCACGGGATTTTGCGGGAGCCACAATGCATTTTACGCTTGATAAGCAAAAAAGCGACGGATTAAAGCAGCTGGCATCCCAAACTGAATCGACTTTATATATGGTGCTCCTTGCGTCTTATACATTATTGCTTTCAAAATACAGCGGCCAGGAAGACATTATTGTCGGCAGTCCTATAGCGGGAAGACCGCACGCCGATTTGGAACCGATTATCGGAATGTTTGTCAATACATTGGCGATGAGAAATTACCCTGAAAAAGGGAAGACGTTCTCTCAGTATCTGTCCGAAGTGAAGGAGAATGCATTAAAAGCTTATGAACATCAGGATTATCCGTTCGAAGCGCTGATCGATCAACTGAATATCGCCAGAGACTTGAGCCGCAATCCATTGTTTGACACCATGTTTGTGCTTCAAAACACGGAGCAGGAACAGTTAGAGATAAATGACATCACTTTCAAACCATATCCAAACGGACATACGATGGCGAAATTTGATCTAACTTTAACTGCTGTGGAAGAAGGGGCGGGTATTCAGTTCACGATGGAATACTTGACGGCTCTGTTTAAACCGGAAACGATCGAACGGATGATGGGGCATTTTGAACAGCTGGTTGATTCAATTATTAAACAGCCTGAGGCCGAGCTGGCTCGTTTAAATATGATGACCAAGGAAGAGGAAAGAGACATTCAGCAACTCTTTAACGATACTGCAGTTGCGGAAAAACGAATTCCGACAACGATTCATCAGCTTTTTGAGCAGCAGGCTGAGCGTAACCCGGATCATGAAGCCGTCATGTTTGGAAATCAGACGCTGACTTATCGTCAGCTGAATGAACGTTCCAATCAGCTGGCGCGCGTTCTTCAAGATAAGGGTGCCTGCACTGATCAGGTTGTTGCCGTTCTCACGGATCGCTCAGCACATATGATCATCGGCATTTTAGCCATATTAAAGGCCGGCGCAGCATTTCTCCCTATCGATCCGGAGCTTCCCGAAAAACGGCGGGCTTTTATGCTAAAAGACAGCGGTGCCGATGTGCTTTTGACTTGTGCAGGTCACGCTATTCCGCCGCTCTTTGAAGGAGAAGTGCTTCTGCTTGATGATCCGTTACTATATCAAGGCAGAACAGACAATCTTAATCTTTCCTGCTCGGAAAATGATTTAATGTATGTTATTTACACGTCAGGCACAACAGGGCAGCCGAAAGGCGTTCAGCTGGAGCACAAGACGATGACGAATCTGCTCGCTTATGAGCAGGATCATACGCAGCTTCGCTTTGACAGAGTGCTGCAATTTGCCGCAATGAGCTTTGATGTCTGCTATCAAGAAATGTTCTCCGCGCTTTCAAGCGGAGGAACACTCTTTATCATCGGCAATGAGGCAAAACGTGACATACGGCAGCTCAATGATTTTGTCAGAACGCACGGGATACAAACAGCATTTCTCCCGACAGCGTTCCTTAAGCTCCTTGCCTCAGAGAAACACTATTTCGAACCGTTTGCCGAGTGCGTGGATCACATCATCGCTGCGGGAGAACAGCTCATCGCAACAAGGATGCTGCGTGACATGCTGGCACGACACCAAGTCACATTGCATAATCATTACGGTCCGTCGGAGACGCATGTTGTGACCATGTATACCGTCGATCCTGATACAGATCAGGAGCTTCAGCCGATCGGAAAACCGATTTCAAATACGGAGATTTTCATTTTGAATGAAGCCGGAACGCTTCAGCCTGTCGGAATCGTCGGTGAACTTTGTATTTCAGGAGTGAGCTTGGCCAGAGGCTATCATAACAGGGAGTCTCTGACGCTCGAAACTTTTGTTCCGCACCCATATGACTCGAATCAACGGATGTATAAAACAGGCGATCTGGCTCGTTACCTTCCTGAGGGAAACATTGAATATGCGGGAAGGAGGGACCATCAAGTCAAAATCCGCGGTTATCGGGTTGAACTCGGTGAGGTGGAAGCCGCTCTTCTCAAGCACGTACAGGAAGCAGTTGTCCTAGCAAAAGAAAATACCGATGGCCAAAGCGATTTGTATGCCTATTTTACAGCAGAGCAATCACTCTCGATCAGTCAGCTGAAAGAAAAACTTGCTGGCCAAATACCGGGATATATGATCCCTTCATACTTCATCCAGCTGGAGAAACTGCCGCTAACCGGCAATGGAAAAGTAAATCGAAGAGCATTACCGATGCCTGAAGCAGGTTTGCAAACGGGGACTGACTACGTTGCTCCGCGGACGAATATGGAAGAGCAGCTGATATGCATCTGGCAAGACGTTTTGAAGGTAAAAGAAATAGGTGTAAAAGATAACTTTTTCGATTTGGGCGGCCACTCGTTGCGAGGGATGACGCTCATCGCCAAAATTCATAAGCAATTCAGCAAAAACATTTCATTAAGAGAAGTCTTTCAATGTCCGACAGTTGAAGAAATGGCACAGGCTATTGCAGAAGCTGAAACCAACGGACCGGACTATATTCCGAAAGCCAAAGCAAAAGATGTCTATCCCGTATCGTCCGTGCAGAAGATGGTTTACCTGTCAACACAAATAGAAGGCGGAGAACTGAGCTACAATATGCCGGGAATTCTTACATTAGAAGGAAAACTCGACATGAATCGCTTGCAAACCGCTTTCCAAAGACTGATCCAGCGCCATGAATCGCTGCGTACCGGTTTTGAAATGGTCCGCGGAGAACCGGTGCAGGTGATCAAATCGCAAGTGGAGTTTTCGATGGAAAGATACAAAGCAACAGCCGACGAGGTTGAGGAATGTTTCCGGGCCTTCGTGCGGCCGTTCGATCTCAGCCAAGCTCCATTACTCAGGGCCGGACTCATCGAGTTAGAACAAGACCTGCATATTTTCATGTTTGACATGCACCACATTATCACGGACGGCGCCTCCATGAATATTTTTGTCGAAGAACTGATTCAATTGTATGACGGCAAAGAGTTAGCTCCGCTCCGTATTCAGTACAAAGACTTTACGGAATGGAAACATCAAAAAGAACAAAGAGAACGAATCAAGAGCCAGGAAGAGTATTGGCTTGGTGTATTTCATGAAGAGCTCCCGTCATTCGAGCTGCCGAAAGATTTTGCGAGACCGTCGGTTAGAAGCTTTGATGGGAAAAGGCACAATTTTACGCTCGATAAGACTGTCACCCAAGGGATAAAGCAGCTGGAAGAATTGACCGGAACGACCGCTTACATGATTCTATTCTCGGCCTATTCCATACTGCTGGCAAAATACAGCGGTCAGGATGATATCGTTGTCGGTACACCTATTGCAGGGAGACCGCATGCGGATTTGGAACCCATTATCGGAATGTTTGTCAATACATTAGCCATCCGCACCGCTCCAATGGCGGAAAAGACATTTTTGGATTATATAACGGAAACGAAAGAAACCATGCTGAAGGCTTTTGAACATCAAGAGTATCCTTTTGAAGAATTAGTTGAAAAACTGGGTGTGAAACGGGACTTAAGCCGCAATCCATTGTTTGATACGATGTTTGTCCTGCAAAATACCGAACAAACAGATATTGAAGTGGACTCTCTCGCAGTCAGGCCTTATGAACAAACAGAGACGGCAGCCAAGTTTGATTTACAGCTGAACTTCTTAATAGATCAAGATGAGATTCAGGGCAGTTTTGATTACTGTACGAAACTGTTTAAAAAGAAAACCATTGCTGTATTGGCCAAGGATTACGTCATGATCCTTTCGGCGATTATGAGAAACCCATCCATTCCTTTAAAAGACATTCAATTAAGCGAAAAAGTAAACAAAAGTAAACATCTCGCAAGCACAATCGAATTGGATTTCTAATCACAGGGGCAGCGGCTGTCCCGGCATGAATGCCGCGGCTGCCGCCAGTCGCCTGAAAACAGGAATGAAACCAACTGGAGGGATATGAGTGTCAGAATTCAAACAACAGGAGTTGTTCTGGGGCCGAATGTTTCACACGGAAGACCGTCCTAGTGCATTCCCTTCGTTTCAAATGTCCGACTCAACAGTAAAGCGTGATATAACAAGTGGATCTGACTGTATTCACAGTTCATTGAGTGCGGATGTATCACGGCGCATCCTGACCATGACGAACCAAACGCCAATGGCCGTCTATCTGGTTCTCCTGATCGGAATTGAATCCCTTTTATACAAATACACGGGGGAAGAAGGCGTGATTACAGGGGTTCCAACCTTTGAAGACGAAACTGATGAAGATCTTCGTTCAGACCAGCTCATGTTAATCAAACAGCATATCAATTCCGGCAGTACGTTTAAATCAATTTTCCATGAATTGAAACATACGCTGGACGAAGCGATCTTATATCAGGACGTTCCCTTTGATAAAATGGCCGGACAGCTGAGGCTGAACTACAATGCAAATCATTTGCCAATCATCGATACAGTCGTTTCACTAGAGCAAATTCATCCTGATGGTTTCATAGAAACGGCTGCTGCAGATGCTTTATTCCAGTTTGCTATGGGTGAAGACTTGATTGACATAAAGTTATGTTTTAATGAACAAGTCTATGACCGTCAGTATATGATGCAGGTGCTCGGACATTTAAACCGGCTATTTTCTGTCATATTATTTCAGCCTGAGCTCCCCCTCGGTCAAGTGAATATTTTGCCAGAATCGGAGACACATTCACTTCTCGTTGACAATCAAACTGCGAAAACTGAATATCCGCGGGATAAGACGGTTTATCAGTTATTCGAAGAACAGATGAAACGAACACCGGATCAAGCAGCCGTTATTTACGGAGAAAAGCAATTCACATATCGTCAGCTCAATGAACGTGCCAATCAATTAGCCCGAACGTTAAGGAAAAAGGGGGTAAAGACGGATCGGCTCACTGCGATTATCTGCGAACATGAGATCGAACTGGTCGTGGGAATACTGGCCGTTTTAAAAGCGGGAGGGGCCTATGTGCCAATTGATCCGGATTATCCGAAGCATCGCATACAGTATATAGTAGAAGACTCCCAAGCTGATATCGTCCTGACGCAGAGCCATCTTCAAAAACAGTTGGAACTTGCGGGCACAATGGTTTTCCTCGATCAGGAAAGCTCTTACCACGAAGACGGCTCTGACCTGGAACCGATCAGCAGTACGAAGGATTTGGCCTATGTCATTTATACGTCAGGCTCCACAGGCAAGCCTAAAGGAGTGGCAATTGAGCATCAGGGCTTAACCAATTATATTTGGTGGGCCCGCCGGGTCTATGTCAAAGGGGAAAAAACCAACTTTCCCCTATATTCGTCCATCGCTTTTGATCTGACGATAACGTCTGTTTTTACTCCGCTCATTACAGGAAATGCCATTATTGTCTACGGAGGAGAAAACAGTGCTGCCTTGCTTGATTCCATTATTCAGGATTCAAGGGCGGATATTATCAAGCTGACCCCGGCGCACTTGCAGTTATTGAAAGAGATAAATATCCCTGCTGAGTGCACCATTCGGAAATTCATTGTCGGCGGTGACAATTTAAGCACGCGGCTCGCCCGAAGCATCAGCGGGAAATTCGGCGGAAAAATCGAAATTTTTAACGAATACGGGCCTACAGAGACAGTCGTCGGCTGTATGATTTATTCCTTTGATCCGCAATACGACAGACGGGAATCAGTGCCGATAGGAACCGCCGCGGACAACATGAACATTTTCGTGCTGGATAAGAACATGAAGCCGGTGCCGGCCGGCGTCCCGGGAGAAATATATATCAGCGGGGACGGCATCGCCAGAGGATACTTGAACAGAGCGGAATTAACGGCGGAAAGATTTTTGCAGCACCCCTTTGTACCAGAGGTGAAAATGTACCGGACGGGAGACTTAGCAAGACGGCTGCCGGACGGAAATATCGAATATTTAGGCCGGATCGACCACCAGGTGAAAATCCGCGGTTACCGCATTGAAATCGGGGAAGTCGAATCCGCATTTTTCCAAATACCGCCGATTCAAGAAGCTCTCGTTACGGCACAAGAAACCAACGGGGAAACATCCTTGTGCGCCTATTATACCGCACAGCATTCTTTAACCGCAGGCGAAATTCGGGAGCACCTGTCCCGGCAGCTTCCGTCCTATATGATCCCTGCTTATTTTGTACAGCTGGCAGCGATGCCGCTTACTTCCAACGGAAAAATAGATCGTCAGGCGCTGCCTGCTCCAACGGGAAATCTCACCGGCAATCCTTATACAGCTCCGCGGACAGAACTGGAAAAAATACTGGCCGGGGTGTGGGAATCGGTATTAGGCGCAGAACAGGTCGGAATCGATGACCATTTCTTTGAGCTGGGAGGAGATTCGATTAAGTCGATTCAGGTAACCTCAAGCTTATATCAAGCCGGGTATAAGCTTGACATCAAACACTTGTTCAAACACCCGACGATCTCCGGGCTTGCTCCTTTTATTAAGCCCGTTACCCGAATCGCAGAACAAGGGGAAATCAAAGGCCGTACCTTATTGACGCCGATTCAGCATTGGTTTTTCGCCCGGCAATACCCTGATCCGCACCATTATAATCAATCTGTCATGCTTTATTTTAAAGAGGGGTTGGACGAATCGAAGCTTCAGAAAGTCATGAAGAAGATTGCCGAGCATCACGATGCTTTGCGCATGGTCTATGTTCAGGGAGATCATGAATACGAAGCCAGAACCCGCGGGATCAGTGAAGGAGAATTATTCAGCCTCGACGTATTCTCTTTACTCGAAGAAAACAACCCTGCCGAAACGATAGAAATGATAGCCAATGACATTCAGCAATCCATCCATTTAGCCGATGGTCCGCTCATGAAACTGGGATTGTTTCAATGTCAGGATGGCGATCATTTGCTGATTGCGATTCATCATCTGGTTGTAGATGGCGTATCGTGGAGGATTTTACTTGAGGATATAACGTCAGCTTATGAGCAGCTCCAAAACGGAGAAGCGATCACGCTCCCTAAGAAGACGGATTCCTATCTGTTATGGGCTGAACGATTGAAACGTTATGCAGAAAGCCCGGAATTTGAAGCGAAAAATCAATATTGGCTTGAGCAGAAACATATCTCGCAACACAAATTGCCAGAGGATAATGAGCAGGAGACCGGTCTGGCCGAAGACCGGGAAACGATCATCGTCCAATGGACAGAGGAAGAAACCGAGCGTTTATTAAAAAAATCGAACCGTGCCTATACGACTGACATTAATGATTTATTGCTGACCGGACTCGGAATGGCTGTTCATCGCTGGACAGGGCATGAAGAAATTCATGTTCATCTGGAAGGACACGGCAGGGAATCTGTTTTTCAAGACGTTGATATTTCACGTACGGTGGGCTGGTTCACAACCCAATACCCGGTTTCTCTTCAAATCCAGGCGGACCGGGACATCTCCCAGCGGATTAGGACGGTGAAAGAACAGCTGCGTCAGATTCCCCAAAAAGGAATAGGATATGGCCTGATGAAATATTTGTCCGATCATCCGAAGGCATCAGAATGGACCGGACATCCGGAAATCAGCTTCAATTACCTCGGACAATTTGATCAAGATTTCGAAAATGGAGGAATCGAGGTATCTCCTTACTCCGGAGGGAAAATTGCGAGCGACAGGCACCCCATTGCCTATACGCTTGACATTAACGGCATGATCTCAGACGGTCGGCTGTCATTGGCCATCAGTTACAGCGGTAAACAATATCGAAGAGAAACAATGGAAACATGTGCAGCTCTCTTAAAGAAAAGCCTAAAAGAAGTCATCGAACATTGCGCAGCTCAAGAACACATTCACCTGACGCCAAGCGATATTTCGCTGAAGGACATAACAATCGAGGAATTAGATCAATTTGTTAAGCAAACACAGCATATCGGCGACATTGAAAATATATATCCTTTAACTCCCATGCAGAAAGGTATGCTGTTCCATAGTTTAATCGATTCGGCTTCCAGAGCTTACTTTGAACAAGCCGCTTTTGACCTCAAAGGCGACTTGGATATTGAGGCATTTACAATGAGTTTGTCGCAGCTGGCGGAAAGACACGAGATTCTCCGGACTCATTTTTATACGGAATGGAAAGATCAGCCTTTACAGATCGTATTCCGAAAAAAACCGATCGAAATAACTGTTGAAGATATTCGAAGCATGAAGAATAAACAACGAAACGAGTTCATTGCCGGCTTTGTACAAAAAGATAAGGCAAGAGGATTCGACCTTACCCAAGATGCGTTAATGCGCGTATCAATCCTTCGTACAGAGGACGACCAAGTCCGATTGATATGGAGCTTCCATCATATTTTAATGGATGGCTGGTGTCTGCCTCTTATTACGAAAGAAGTGTTTGAAACCTATTATGAGCTTCTTGAGAGAAGAAAACCGGAGCGGGAAGCCGTCACCCCGTACAGCCGATATATCGAATGGCTAAAAGACCAGGATCATCAGAACGCTTTGGCCTATTGGCAAAAATATTTGGACGGTTATGAAGGACAAACCGTTTTACTGAAAGAACCTGTCTCAAACCAAGCCAAGAAATATCAAAAACAAAGGCTTGCATGCCGGCTCGGAAAGCAGCTGTCAGAAGAAATCAGACAGACTGCAAGCAAGCATCACGTCACCGTGAATACATTCATTCAAAGTGCGTGGGGGCTATTGCTGCAAAGATACAACAACAGTCAGGATGTCGTTTTCGGGTCGGTTGTATCCGGACGCCCGGCAGAAATTCCGGGTATTGAATCCATGGTCGGCTTATTTATCAACACCATTCCCGTACGTATTACCGCTCAGCCTGGAATGACTGTGGAACAAGTGTTGAAAATGAGCCAGGAGCAGGCATTGGCCTCTCAGGCGTATGATACATTTCCGTTGTATGAAATTCAGGCTCAAACCGAACAAAAGCAGCAGCTGATCAGTCATATCATGGTATTTGAAAATTATCCGGTCGAGAAACAAATGGAGCATATGAAACCGAATCGTGACGCGCTGGACATTATCAATTTCCATATGGAAGAGCATACCCATTACGATTTCAATTTCATTGTCATGCCGGCTGGAGAAATCGACATTCATTTTGTATACAATAGCAACGTCTATGATCATGCAAGTGTCAAGCGGATGGAAGAGCATTTTATGCAAATCATTAAGCAGATGGTGAACAGTCAGGCGATTCGCGTCCAAGACTTGGATATACTTACGGGAGATGAACGTTCGCTCCTTATAGAGGCATTTAATGATACGGAAGCAGATTATCCAAAGGAAAAGACGCTTCATCAATTGTTTGAGGAACAAGCACAGCGTACGCCTGATCAAACGGCTGTCGTATACGGGGAAAGCCAGCTGACATACCGGGAACTGAATGAAAGAGCGAATCAACTTGCCCGGACATTGCAATCAGAAGGCGTGCAGCCGGATCAGCCGGTCGGGATTATGGCCGAACGTTCCTTGGAAATGATCGTAGGACTCTTCGGAATCTTAAAAGCCGGCGGCGCGTATGTGCCGATCGACCCGAGCTATCCGGTAGAACGGATTCACTATATATTGGAGGATTCGGATACGAAGCTGTTGTTAGCACAGAGTCACTTGAGAAAAAGCGTGCCTTTTACGGGAAAAATGCTTGACCTGGAAGATCCGCGATTCTCTTGGGAAGATGGTTCAAACTTGAAACAGACGGCCGGACCGAATCACTTAGCTTATGTTATCTATACTTCGGGATCAACAGGCCGACCGAAAGGGGTTATGGTGGAACACCGATCCGTAATCAACCGTCTCGTTTGGATGCAGGAACATTACCCGCTGGATAAGCAGGATGTCATTTTGCAAAAAACCCCAATCACCTTTGATGTATCGGTGTGGGAATTGTTCTGGTGGTCGATGACTGGTTCTAAAGCGGTATTGCTGTCAAACGGAGGAGAAAAGAACCCTGACGTCATTTTAGATACGATTGCGCAGAAAAATGTCACCATTATGCATTTTGTGCCTGCGATGCTGCATGCTTTTCTTGAGTCCATGGAGCAGAAATCCGACGAGGAATTAAAGAGAAAGCTGGCGTCATTAAAATATGTATTTGCAAGCGGCGAGGCTTTGACGCCTGCGCACGTTGCCGGGTTTCATCGCATGATCACACCGGCGGGCGAGGCTCAAATCATTAATTTATACGGACCGACCGAAGCGACGATCGATGTATCGTATTTTGAATGTGAAGCGGGAGAAACGCTTAACTCCGTTCCGATAGGTAAACCGATTTCCAACATTCAATTGTACATCGTACAGCCCGGATCGGAATATTTCCAGCCGCTCGGTGTGGCAGGAGAGCTGTGTATCGCCGGAGACGGGCTCGCTCGGGGCTATTTGAACCGTCCGGAGCTGACAGCTGAGAAGTTTGCAGCTCACCCATTTGAAGCAGGGAAGCGGATGTACCGGACAGGCGACTTGGCAAGATGGCTGCCGGACGGAAATATCGAGTATTTGGGACGAATCGATCATCAAGTGAAAATCCGAGGCTACCGGATAGAACTCGGCGAGATTGAAGCATCTTTATTACAACTCGATGCTGTCAAAGAAGCGGTCGTCATCGCGATTGAAAAAGAGGGCTCAAAGCAGCTGTGCGCTTACTTGTCAGGAGACGAGTCATTAAATACGGCGCAGCTGAAGCGTCATTTGCTGAACAAACTGCCTGCGTATATGATTCCGGCTTATTTTGTACAAGTAGAGAAGATGCCGATAACTGCTAATGGAAAAATCGATCGAAAAGCTTTGCCGGCTCCTGAGGGAAATAGGCTTACCGGAACCGAATACACAGCGCCAGGAACGTTAATTGAAAAGCAGCTGGCCGATATATGGAAGGATATTTTAGCTCTGCCTGACCCCGGGATTAAAGATCACTTCTTTGACGTTGGCGGCCATTCACTTAAAGTATTGCAGCTCATTCATCAAATTAACGCCGGTATGGGACTCAACATGCATTATCAAGCCGTATACGATTTTCCTACCATCGAAACAATGGCACGCGCCATTCAAGCGGCAGTTTTCGAATCCGAGACGGATCATAACGTATTCGTCAAGCTGAACCAGGAAGATTCAATCCCTGTGTTCTGTTTCCCGCCTTTAATCGGATATGGACTCGTTTATAATGAAATGGCGAAAAGACTTGACGGCGTCAGCACCGTCTATGCTGCTGATTTCTTAGAAGAGCCGTCTCATGAGAAAGAAATCGTTGACCGATATGCAGAAAGCATGATACGCATTCAGGAACAAGGGCCTTTTGTTTTGCTTGGTTACTCTTCGGGATCGAATTTGGCTTTTGAGGCTGCTAAAGCTTTGGAGAAGCGAGGCCGCACCGTATCTGATGTGATTATGCTGGATTCTAAAATAACCACTTCTGTAACTCATTTATCGGAAGAGGAAATCGAAGAGATCGTCCATCTGAATATGGACATTATTCCGGACTATTACAGAGAAATATTAACCATTCCTTCGATTAAGGATAAAATCAGAGGCTATCTTGCGTACCACAATGAAGTGATCAATTCCGGCGCCGTTAACGCCAACATCCATCATTTGCTATGCGGCGATGTAACCGATGATAGGGGCTGGACACAATCAACAGCACAGCATTATCTTGAGTACAAATTAAAAGGAGATCACGTGACGATCTTTGAACCTCACAACATCGAAGAAAATGCGGAAGCCATTCGATCTATTATTAAAAAGATTGAAGAACGGCATCATCACGGACTTGTTCTTGAAGAACAACTGTCAATGGGATCGTTTGCGGGGGACGCAAAGTTTGACAAAATGTAAATGATCAAGTGTAAAACGCCGCTGGCCTGGCACTCAGCGGCGTTTTTATTAAAAAGGCGAGAGTCATACTCCTGTGTTCGCAAGGTTTACTCCAGAGCCGTTCTCCATGACCAGTTGTCATCAAATGGTAAAAAAATCATCATACATTTTAAGGAAAAAGGAGGATGTCAAGTTATTAGAAAAAAGTGTAGCGTATGTTTATGGGTACTAGCTCTATTATTGAGTTGCTTAACTGCGGAGTCTGCTTTTTACTGCCGGTACTGCAATTTGTTCTCAGATGGTAAAAGTTGCCTAAATTTTTAAAAAAAGGAGGAGCGTTAAGTTATGTGTAAAAAATGTTGGGTATGCCTATGGGTCCTTGCTTTATTATTGAGCTGTTTACCTGGGGAATATGCGAATGCGGTAAGCATTCCAATTGCAAAACATGTTGGGAATTCAAATCCGCTTATAGACCATCATCTGGGCGCAGATCCGTTTGCGCTGACCTATAACGGAAGAGTCTACATCTATATGTCAAGCGATGACTATGAATATAACAGCGACGGCACGATTAAGGATAATTCATTTGCCAATTTGAATAAAATATCCGTCATATCTTCAGCGGATATGGTGAACTGGACAGATCACGGAGCGATTCCCGCAGCGGGTGCCAATGGGGTGAATGGCGGCCGGGGGATTGCCAAATGGGCAGGAGCATCATGGGCCCCGTCAGCCGCGGTGAAAAAGATCAACGGTAAGGATAAATTTTTCCTTTATTTCGCAAACGGCGGCGGAGGTATCGGGGTTCTCACCGCAGACAGCCCGACCGGCCCATGGACAGATCCGATCGGAAAACCGCTGGTGACGCCAAGTACACCAGGAATGTCCGGCGTTGTATGGCTTTTTGATCCGGCAGTATTCGTAGATGATGACGGTACCGGTTACCTATATGCCGGCGGAGGCATCCCTGGAGGTTCAAATCCAACGCAGGGGCAATGGGCCAATCCTAAAACAGCAAGAGTCATGAAATTAGGGCCTGATATGACCAGTGTTGCCGGAAGTGCATCTACGATCGATGCGCCTTTCATGTTTGAAGATTCGGGAATGCACAAATATAACGGGACATATTACTATTCCTATTGCATCAATTTCAGCGGCGCGCACCCGGCCGATAAACCCCCGGGTGAGATCGGCTACATGACCAGCTCAAGTCCCATGGGTCCCTTTACATATAGAGGGCACTTTCTGAAAAATCCGGGTGCATTTTTCGGAGGCGGCGGAAACAACCATCATGCCGTTTTCAATTTTAAAAACGAGTGGTACACGGTGTATCATACTCAAACTGTCAGCTCCGCTCTGTTCGGGGCCGGCAAAGGATACCGTTCTCCCCATATAAATAAGGTTGTGCATAATCCAGATGGCTCCCTGCAAGAGGTAGCGGCAAATTTTGCAGGTGTCAAACAGCTATCCAACTTGAATCCATATCACCGGGTAGAAGCGGAAACGTTTGCCTGGAACGGACGGATTTTGACAGAGGCATCCTCAGCACCCGGCGGGCCGGTCAATAATCAACATGTCACAAACATTCATAACGGAGACTGGATTGCTGTAGGAAATGCAGACTTCGGGTCAGACGGTGCCAGGACGTTTAAAGCAAATGTAGCATCCGCTCTTGGCGGAAAAATAGAAGTGCGTCTCGATAGTCCAACAGGTAAGCTTGCGGGAACACTGAATGTCCCTTCCACAGGCGGAACGCAATCTTGGAGAGAAATAGAAACTGCGGTAAGCGGCGCAGCCGGTGTACACAACGTATTCTTTGTATTTACCGGAACAGGTTCAGGAAACTTGTTTAACTTTGATTATTGGCAGTTTACGCAAAAATAGCATCAGTACTGTGATTTAAAAGCAGGACAGAACACATTTTTCTAATACGGTAAAAGACAGATAAAGGAGAGGAAAAAATGATGTCGAGCGTAAAAAAAACAATTTGTCTATTATTAGTATGTTTCACTACGCTGTCAGTAATGTTAATGGGCCCAGGCGCTGCTGAGGTCTTGGCGGCAAGTGATGCAACAGTTAATATATCTGCAGAAAGACAAGTGATTCGCGGTTTTGGAGGAATGAACCACCCGGCTTGGATTGGAGACTTGACTGCGGCTCAACGGGAGACCGCTTTTGGCAATGGACAGAATCAGTTAGGTTTTTCGGTCTTAAGAATTCATGTAGATGAAAATAGAAATAATTGGTACAAGGAAGTGGAGACTGCAAAGAGTGCGATCAAACATGGAGCAATCGTTTTTGCTTCCCCTTGGAATCCGCCAAACGATATGGTTGAGACTTTCAATCATAATGGTGACACAACAGCTAAGCGGCTGAGATACGATAAGTACGCCGCATACGCGCAGCATCTTAACGATTTCGTTAATTTCATGAAGAGTAATGGTGTGAATCTGTATGCGATTTCTATGCAAAACGAGCCTGATTACGCTCACGAATGGACATGGTGGACGCCCCAAGAAATCCTGCGTTTCATGAGAGAGAATGCCGGTTCCATTAATGCCCGCGTGATTGCGCCGGAATCATTTCAATACCTGAAAAATATATCGGACCCCATTTTGAATGATCCGCAGGCGCTTAGGAATATGGATATCCTCGGAACCCACCTGTACGGCACTCAGGTCAGTCAGTTTCCTTATCCTCTTTTCAAACAAAAAGGAGGAGGGAAAGAGCTATGGATGACGGAGGTATACTATCCGAATAGTGACAACAATTCAGCGGATCGCTGGCCTGAGGCTTTAGGTGTTTCAGAGCATATTCATCATTCAATGGTAGAGGGAGATTTTCAAGCTTATGTGTGGTGGTACATCCGCAGATCATACGGCCCTATGAAAGAAGATGGGATGATCAGCAAACGCGGATACAACATGGCTCATTTCTCAAAATTTGTGCGCCCAGGCTATGTAAGGATTGATGCAACGAAAAATCCTGAACCGAATGTTTACGTGTCAGCCTATAAAGGAGACAATAAAGTCGTGATTGTTGCCATTAATAAAAATAACACAGGGGTCAACCAAAACTTCGTGTTGCAGAATGGAACTGCTTCGCAAGTATCCAGATGGATCACGAGCAGCAGCAGCAATCTTCAACCTGGAACGGATCTCAAAGTAACGGACAATCATTTTTGGGCCCATCTTCCGGCTCAAAGCGTGACAACATTTGTTGTAAAGCGTTAAAGGCATCAGCATCGCAATAAGCCAATTTTCTTACTCAATAAAGAAAATTGGCTTATTTTCTGTGGGAGAGAAGTGTTGATTTTTAACGATACACGGACATTGGGTATAATAATGACAATGACTTCAAGGAGTGATCAATATATGTCACGGCTTCACAGCAAAGTATTAATCATAGACGATGAAAAAGAAATTTTGGAACTGATCAAAACCGTATTAATAAGAGAAGGCATTGATCGCGTAGTGACCGCTTCGACTGCCCGTGACGGATTGGCTCAATTTCATCAAGAAAATCCCGATCTGGTGATATTGGATATCATGCTGCCAGACGGTGAAGGCTATGATATCTGCAAGCAAATAAGAGACATTTCACACGTTCCTATTATCTTTTTGTCTGCAAAGGGGGAGGAAACGGATAAAATTGTAGGACTTGCCATCGGCGGGGACGACTACATTACAAAACCCTTCAGCCCTAAGGAAGTTGCATACCGGGTCAAAGCGCAGCTGAGACGGGTCTCTTACTTACAGCCTTCTCAAACCGGAACCGTAATAAAAAAAGGGCCATTTGAATTAAACCAACAACAAGCCGAGCTCACCAAAAATGGAGCGGCTATTGAGTTAACACCTAAAGAACTTATGCTTATGACCTATTTTCTGCAGCATCCCAATCGGGTGATCAGTAAAGAAACACTCTATCAAGCTGTATGGGGAGAAGATTTCTTCGGTTCTGACAACACGGTGATGGTTCATATACGCAGGCTCCGTGAGAAAATAGAAAACACCCCGTCAAAACCAGACTTTCTCGTCACTGTGAAAGGGTTAGGCTACAAATTTGTTGTAAAGGATGCATAAGGATGAATTGGCGATTAACAGGCAGATATATGGTCTCTGTCATTATCGTGACCATCATTACAGTCTTCATTAATTTATTTATTTTTATGTTTTGGCTCGTTTTCCAGGCGAACAGCCAACATGACGAAGAAAGTACACCGGAAACTTTCACAAGATCATTCCGACAATATGTCACGTTATCGAACAATGGTATCACGGTAAACAAAGAGGGCCAAAAAGCTTTAAAAGAGCAGAATGCATGGATTCAAATATTAGATGAAAACGGACAGGATGTTTATCATGATAGAGAACCTAAAGGACTGAAGAAAAAATATACGCCTATTGAAATTGTAAATTTACATAAATATAAGGATGAACAATTATTATCAACCATTTACGCCGGCGGAAAAAAAGTAAACGGCAAGGAGTACAGTTACTTTATAGGGTTTAAAAATCCCTCTCTCGGAAAATTTGTCCTCTCATATGATACCAAGGAATTTGTGACGAAGTTCAATGCAGGAACCATCATATTATTATCAATAGATGCATTGATCGCGTTAGTCATTGGCTATCTATTCAGCCGGCAGCTCACAAAACCGCTCGGCCGTGTCATTCAAGGAATCCAGCGGTTAGCTAATGGAGATTATACGATCAACATGAAACCCAAAGGCATTTATAAAGATGTCTTCTATAATGTCAATCATTTATCGGAACAACTATCTTCAAGCAAAAAAGAAAAAGATAAATTAGAGCAAATGCGTGAAGAGTGGATCAGTCATATTTCTCATGACATTAAAACACCATTAGCATCTATTCAAGGCTATGCAGAAATCATCAAAGATCCAAATTACCATCTCACAGCCGAACAGGTCAGAGAGTACGCCCAGATCATTGAGAGTAAATCCCTCTATATGAAAGATGTGATGGAAGATTTAAATTTAACGACAAGGCTGAAAAACAACGATGTGATGTTACATACAGAACGGGTAAACCTTGTATCGCTGCTGCGGGAAACGTTAATTGATATGTTAAACGATTCTAGATATGCGGATAAGTCCATTGAACTTCAAACGAACGTGGAAAAGCTGATGCTGAACCTTGATGCGATATTGATTAGGAGAGCGGTCACGAATCTCATTTTAAATGCCCTCGTTCACAATGATCCTGATGTGAAGATCGTTGTACAGCTTGAACAAAAAGAACGGACCCATGTGACAATTAAGGACAATGGCAAAGGGATAGAAGAAGAGGAGCTGGAAAAAGTGTTTGATCGCTATTACAGGGGGACAAATACAGGAACGACGCATGCAGGCTCTGGTCTTGGAATGGCCATAGCAAAGGATATTATCCAAAAGCACGGAGGGGACATCACCATTCACAGCACCGCGGGAGAAGGGACAACGATAGATATACAATTATCATAATGGCTATACAAAAAAAACGGTTCTGCTGATTAAAAACAGAACCGTTTTTTCCTATTGTTCCGAAAACACTTTGATTCCTTTGACAATGTTCCAAATGAAAAAATAGATCGCCACAAGGAATGTAACAGCATACGTCGCAAGCAGGAAAGGCCCGGCGTGCCTGATATCATTCATACCAAGTAAACCTGAAGCGATGATGCCAATTCCAAAAATCAAATAAGGAATCAGATGCGTCCACAAAGATTTTTTCGCATGATATTTCACATCATCCTGGCCTAAGAAATAGACGATAATCGGAAACAGAAACGGCGCAAAAAATATACTGAAGTAACATAATGAAGACAACATTTTATTTTCTCTCAAACCTTTTCACCTCTATGATTTATTGAAGGGGGAATTCTTCTGGCTGAATCCCTCACTGAAGTACAATCTTATTGTACAACTCCAACCTTAACCCGTATTAATCCGAACCTTACATCAACCTTAAATTAACAAGGACTCGTCTTCTTACAGCAATCATAAGATTCAATGCCATACTGAGACTCATCACATTCAGCGTGTCTACGTTGGAAATACATTTAATTTTTCGATTCGATTGAAAAATGACGTGTAAAGTCCCGATTCAGCCCGGTTTTCTTTGTTCTATATGTGTCAGGTGTGTCTTATTCAATAGAGATAGAGCAAATTGACAGACTTTAACACCTCCCAAAAACAAGAAATTAGGTTGATAGACAATCATGAGAAAGATTTTTACAATGAGTTCGAGCTCATAAGAAAGAGCCAAAATGATGCGAAGGAGGAAAAGATCAGATATGAAACGGTCAATTTCTATTTTTATTACGTGTTTATTGATTGCGGTATTGACAATGGGCGGCTTGCTGCCTTCGCCGGCATCAGCAGCAGAGACAAAAACGCCAGTAGCCAAGAATGGTCAGCTTAGCATAAAAGGTACACAGCTCGTAAACCGAGACGGTAAAGCGGTACAACTGAAAGGGATCAGTTCACATGGATTGCAATGGTATGGAGATTTCGTCAATAAAGACAGCTTAAAATGGCTGAGAGACGATTGGGGCATAACCGTTTTCCGCGCGGCGATGTATACGGCAGATGGCGGTTATATTGACAACCCGTCCGTGAAAAATAAAGTAAAAGAAGCGGTTGAAGCGGCAAAAGAACTTGGGATATATGTCATCATTGACTGGCATATTTTAAATGACGGCAACCCAAACCAAAATAAAGAGAAGGCAAAAGAATTTTTCAAGGAAATGTCAAGTCTTTACGGAAACACGCCGAACGTCATTTATGAAATTGCAAACGAACCAAACGGTGACGTGAACTGGAAGCGTGATATTAAACCGTATGCGGAAGAAGTGATTTCCGTTATCCGCAAAAATGATCCAGACAACATTATCATTGTCGGAACCGGTACATGGAGCCAGGATGTGAATGATGCTGCCGATGACCAGTTAAAAGATGCAAACGTCATGTACGCGCTTCATTTTTATGCCGGCACACACGGCCAATTTTTACGGGATAAAGCAAACTACGCACTCAGCAAAGGAGCGCCTATTTTCGTGACGGAATGGGGAACAAGCGATGCGTCTGGAAATGGCGGTGTATTCCTAGACCAGTCGCGGGAATGGCTGAATTATCTCGACAGCAAGAACATCAGCTGGGTGAACTGGAATCTTTCTGATAAGCAGGAATCATCTTCGGCTTTAAAGCCGGGAGCATCTAAAACAGGCGGCTGGCCGCTTACAGATTTAACTGCTTCAGGAACATTCGTAAGAGAAAACATTCGCGGTACTAAAGATTTAACGAAGGACGGCCCTGAAACGCCAGCACAAGATAACCCCACACAGGAAAAAGGCGTTTCTGTACAATACAAAGCAGGGGATGGGCGTGTGAACAGCAATCAAATCCGCCCGCAGCTTCACATAAAAAATAACGGCAATGCGACGGTTGATTTAAAAGATGTCACTGCCCGTTATTGGTATAACGCGAAAAACAAAGGCCAAAACGTTGACTGTGACTACGCGCAGATGGGATGCGGCAATCTGACCCACAAGTTTGTGACGCTGCATAAACCTAAGCAAGGTGCAGATACCTATCTGGAACTGGGGTTTAAAACAGGAACGCTGTCACCGGGAGCAAGCACAGGGAATATTCAGCTTCGTCTTCACAATGATGACTGGAGCAATTATGCACAAAGCGGCGATTATTCCTTTTTCCAATCAAATACGTTTAAAACAACGAAAAAAATCACATTATATCATCAAGGAAAACTGATTTGGGGAACAGAACCCAATTAGTAAGCTTAAGGCGGACATCAGCAACGATGTCCGCTTTTGTCATCTTAAACAGCAATACAAGGAGGTTTACGTGGCGGATGAACTCTGAAACAGTATATGGGCCTGTACAAATGTTGTTAGCAATCTCAAGAAAGCCAAGGAGTAGATATGATTCACTGAACATATGATGTAATCGTTTCACAGTTTTGAAAAGCGTTTATAGCGCAATGTATGTATTTCACATCCGCCACATTTTTTACGTAAGGGGGAACAAGAGAATGAAAAGGTATGACGCATTTCCAGAGCCAATTGGCGGCTATACTGTCGGCCGAATCCAGATGGATTTTGAGTACACGGCATCAGATCATACAAAAAGAGAACTGACGGCGTTTGTATACTATCCGTCCGACAGCAGCGAAGGTAAGACTACATCAGCGTACATGTTTCCTGAAGTTTGCGATCGGATGTCATTATGGCGTTTTCTGAAGATCCGGAGATGCTGGCTTTGGCTGGTAAGATGGAGATGCGGCCCGACGATGAAACTGCCATTGAGATGTGTCAAAACGTGCTTACACTGCCGATACTTGACAAGTTAACAGAGTATAGTGAATTACAGGCAGAAGGTGTAAGGTATGTAGCCGATTATCTTGTCAAATTGGATTCTGGAGAGCTGAATTCCATCTTTAAGGGCAGATTGTTGCTTGACATCGGCATGGGCATAGTCGGACATTCTTATGGAGGGCCGACGACGGCGATTGTTTGCGGGGACGACGACCGGTTCGCCTGCGGGATTGGCTTGGATAGCGGAGCGTTCGGCCTTCAGGGCAGCGACATTAAGAAACCCTTTTTGCTGCTGTTTTCTGAACCGAACTATAACATGAATGCGATCATTGGCGCTAACAATAGCATGGATACCTATTATTTCTCTGTTGATCGTGCTGCGCATTTAGATTACTGCGACATCGTGTTTACCAGTGTGAATGAGGAACTTAGAGCGAACGGGATGCCATGGAGATGCGAAATCTTGTTACAGACTATACGAAGAACTTTTTTGATCATTACATCCTGCAGAAGGCTGCAAGTGTGGAAAGTCTGGCATACGATGGCGTGGACTTGATCAAGAAGACCAGCAACAAGTGACATAACCGATTAAAATACTCAAACTGAAAAACCTTTATGACCAACTTAATTTATTAAGGACGTAGAGTTTTTTTAATATTACCTTACAAAAAGGGGATGTTCTTAGAATATGGATCCACTTTTATATTCTCTTCACAATTCCTAGTTTACATAATATATATTCTAGGAAGTTAAATAGTAAATAAAAAATTTTGTCTCATTATCCTAAGTATACTTAGATATTGAGACAAAATGAGAAAAAATAGGACTTATTACGATTTATCTTCGCTATATACTATGAATAAGACTTATTCATTCATATACGTAACAAACTCCGCCTTCTGTAGTTACACACTCAAAATCTTCCCAATAATATTTTCCTTCACTGTCTCTAAAGAAAATTCTAACAGTATCATTACCAAGCCATCTGTATTCTTCAACCTTATCATCAAATTGTTTGTTTCGAATTGGGATTAAATTTCCTGGTTTAGTTGCTGCATCAGCCGCTTGTACTCCAGATACTAGCAAGGCCCCCACCAGTGCTGTAGCTCCTGCTATCTTCTTGAATTTACTTTTTAACATTTTTATTGCCCCCTTTTGATTTGTTGCCTGCTGCTTACTCACTTAGCAGGCAATCTGATTTTATCACCTTGCAAGAGGGAAATTTGTCATATTTTGTAGATGAGAGTATTATTTTTGGAAAAAATACAAAATTATGGCGATTCTTTTCCATTCTTGAATTCTGAAACTTTTCGAAGGGCTTCTGATAGCGATTCTTTTTGCAAATATGCTTACATAAAAAACCGGCGTGTTGGCCGGTCCTTTCTTCTAGAACAAAATGTACCCTTCTTGATACTTCGTGAGGAAGCATTAAAGCCTTTATTAAGCCTCGTAATTTCTGCTGTTTGAACCTAAATTTCTAAAGAGTAAAGAAGAAAGCAGAGCTAACACAAAATAAACAACTACAAATCCGCCCCAGAAAATTATTGCTTGATCAAAAGGTAAGCCAAACATTCTAAAGATTACTCTATGAACGACCCCTGTAATAATAATCAGGACACTTGTAGACAGTGCAAAAGTAATATGTTTCATTTAGAACCTCTCCTTATGAAAGATTGATCACTCTATCCGAACCATTGGCGATTTCTTGATCATGAGTAACACAAATAATCGTTTTCCCCATGTCTTTTAACTGATGGAATAAAGACAAAATAATGCTTTTGTTATATTCGTCTAAGTTTCCTGTCGGTTCATCAGCCAGGATAATATCACAAGGCTTCAAAATAATTCTTGCGATGGCCACACGTTGCTGCTCTCCGCCACTCAGTTGATAAACCTTTTTCTTTAAAAAGCTTTTATCCAGACCAACCATTTCTAAAGCTTCTGTCAACTTTTCTTTCTTGAAGTCTTTTGCATAAGCCGTCGAAAGTTGTAAATTTGTTAATACTGTTTCATTGTCCATAAGCACATAATTTTGAAAGATATACCCTAAGTTCTCTCTCCGTAGTTTCATCACGTCGTTAGGTTTAGGGTTTCGAAAGCCTAAAATCTCAATATCTCCTGAGTGTGGAGTATCAAGAAGGCCTATTATATTTAGAAGGGTTGTCTTCCCTGAACCACTCTTACCAACAATTGAAACAAATTCATTTTCTTTTATCTGAAGAGAGAAATTCGAAAGAACAGGTTTTTCATCAAACGTCTTTGATATGTTGTTGAGTGTAATCATATTCTATCTCCTTTTAAGATCCTATTCATGTTTTTCCTGTTTAAATAGACACTCAGAAAATAAAGAATAAGCAGCTCGATTACAATAAACAGCGCGATGAAAATTGTTAATTCGAAGATTTTGTAATAAATACTGCATCCTAAACCTATAAGGCAATTGGTTAAAAGGGAAAAGATGATTAAATTTTTATTTCTGGCCCAATATGAATATCCAAAAAGCTCTTTAAGGTAAAGCCGATATGCATTTGCGCTGTAATACGACCAAATATAAGCGACAAGAAAGGCTGCGGACAGGATAACCGTTATTGTTAGGCCAATTAAATTCTGTAAGAATTGATTCTGAATTCTTGCTATATTGTCGCTTAACTCTTGATAAACCGAAATAGATGAATCAATTAGATCTCTCGTATTGGTCTTCTCCAAATAAGGAACTATGCGATCATACGCCATGCCTTTTGAAGAATCTGAAAAGAATAAACATGAGGTTGAGTAAGCCCCTATAACAGATGGATCAACGTTGTCCGTGAAAATTGCAGCTATCGGATCAACAATGTTATTTTTATTGCCGGCATCCCCAAACTCACTATTAAAGGTGAAATACTTCTGCCTATTTTTAGTATAAATGATGTTGATTTTCAATTCATCTTTTTTGAGGGTGTTTAAAGGTTGATTAATCTCCTTGTTATACATATTATCTAATTCAACTTTTTTAAAGAAAAAGTGATCCCTGTATGCAGCTATTATTTTTTCTTTATATTTTTCATACTTTTGTGGAACAAGCAGGTTCAATGTGTTTGAATCAACCCTTAATTGCTTTTGGCTTATGGCTTCCCTATTAGCGCCGATAATGGGATTCACCTTTAAATAATTAGGGCTGATTGTAATGCTTTGTCCAGAAGGAGAGTAAACTTCATTTTTCTTTGTCGTATTTAAGGTGTAAAAATAAACAGTTTTTTTTCCATCTTTCCTTAGTACAGCATAGTTATGTGCATCAATGACGAACGCATTTTTATGCTTCTCTAATTGATGATACAACGCGCGAACTCTAACATTTTTCTCCCTGTCTAATTTTAAATCACTATAGTCTATCCCGGTATTTGCAAAGCTTGTCTTATAAGTGTTTTGTGTCTTTTTCCAATACGATTGATTATCAAGCTGCTGTTTGAGATCGAATAAGTTAGAAAGTGAAAACGCAACAATATTGAAAAGCAATATCGTGACAACAATTTTAAAGCCTACAGATAACCATTGGAATTTTTTAATCGGTGTGCTGCCTTTGATCGAACCACTAATGTCGCTGTTGTTATACAAGATTAGGGTAACAATGATGGTGTATACCATCATGATAAGCGCACCAATCACCGCGTTCCTAATGTAAATTCTAAGATATGCAGCCAGCCAGTCATTTAAACTGAAAGAAAAGGTTAGCAAAGCCACAATAATTGCACCGCAAAATATGATTATAATTAGAGGTTTCAAAAACATTGCTGGGTAAGAAAGCAGTGTTTTAACCTTGGAATACCCCCATAACTTTTGCAGCAGAAGCCGTTTGCGATTTTTAATTACAAAATAAAGGACACCAATAAACAAAATCAGCATAGAAAGCAACACTAGCATAAGCAAAGTTTTGTTAAACATAAAAGCAGTATTCTCAGTGATGTTTTCAAAACTCACTTCACCATAGTCAGCAAAAAGGTTTTGTGCTTTTTCCAATACCTTTTCATCGTTAGATGAAATATAAAATTTGCTTCCTATGCCTATATTCTTTATTTGGTTAAAATCAAAATATCTGATTTTCCATGTCGAGAGTGGAAAAGTAATGCTGCCGATCATCTTCTGCTCTGAATGGCCTCTTAGAAAATTTGACACAAGTTTATTGCCGTTATGTATTGATGGTTCATTTTCAGGGTTTGTAGAATAAATGTTTAAGCTCTTTTCATCCAAGAAATTGTATTGAGAAATGTTCACTTTGTTTTCTTTGGAGAAGGCGACCAATCTCTTTACAAAGTCCTCACTTTTAAATTCTGAAGTATAATTGATTATCAATGCTTCTTTATTTGAGAATAAAGTGTAATAGATTTGTTTGTTAAGAGTGTAATGATAGCTTGACATATTCATTGAGAGCAAAACCAAAATGAACAATATGTAGATTGTTTTCTTCATTGGACAGCCTCCATAAAAAGAAATCCGGTGCTGACTTGTATTCAAGTTTGACCACACCGGAAGAAAAATTTAAAATCACTTTGCTTTATTTTGTATCCCAAAAAGCCTTGTTTCCGAAAAGGGTTTCATATACAGAAGCGTAAGTATACCCTTCATCTTTTGTATTCCATTGAGTTTCATAGAATCTTGCTCCAGCTGCAGCACTCGATTTGTGAGTCTTTTTCTTATGATTGTAATTGGAATGAACTCGGCCTTTTTCGAAGCCATGATACCAAGTACCGCCGCCCGGTGTTGATTTATCAAGCTTCATGGCGCTCATTAAATCTCTTGATTCGTCCAGATTAACTTCCCCATGATTGACATCGTTCGACTGACTGGCAAAAGCAGCTTGTCCTCCTAGTAAACCTATACCTAATACAATTGAAGCAAGAACCTTCTTTTTCAATGAAATCTCTCCTTCCAATTAGGGTTTATTTGGTATTACAAATCAAAATTACCATATTAAGAAAGTGTTTACAATGAGAATCTTAATAATCTTACAATATATTTGCATTTATTCGGAAAATGGATATAGATAATGGACAAATCAGAGCTTGATAGACTCATAATTCTTGTTAACATGTACTGATAGAATACAAGAGGTTTAATCGTAATAGCCCAAAACCTCCTCCTCTTCCCAAACCGTGTCTTATAGCTATTTGAGGGTTAAATCAACTTCCTATATGATATAAGTATAATCATAAACTGAGGTGCTTTTATGTATAAGGAACTCTTTAATTTTGTTCAAAGTGAAGTGAAATGCATAGCTGAAGAGTTAGACAAGCATAACTCTTCCCAATCAAAACAAATGATTGAGGAAAGATTAGAGTTGCTTGATATATTACAAAGGATTCAGCCGTTAGAAAATAAAGACCCTGATCCTGAGAGTCAGACTGTCGAGGAAACATTATCTGTCGAAAACGATCAAAGCTCAACTAATGAAAAAGATGAAATAGTTAACCAATCACTTTATGAATTTCAAAGAAAAGCAGTTGGCGGAGAACTTCAATCACTTTCAGAGTCACGCCCCTCTTTGTTTATTCCAGAAACCGTAATTCGGGATCTTGAAGGCGCAACCGAAACACAGGAAAAATTAAAAAAATTATTCGGTTCAGCTGGCATCAATCATCAGTTATTAAGAGGTGATGAAAGTGGAGTGAAGATTAGTTCTGCTGTAAGGAAAAGTGATGCTGTTATAGTTATTACGCCTTTCACTGAAAGACATGCAGGAAGCCAACAAGCAAATAAATATTGTAAAGAGTACAACGTCCCTTTTAGGCAATCAAAAACATATGGAGTGAAAACAATAACTAACTTGATATCTGTCCTGATTTTCTCAGGATTGAATTTGGCATCTATGCTAACTTGTATTTCCGCCTTTTGATTATGCAGCCGAACTAGCTCAAATCGATTTTGAGCTGATACCAAGCATAAACAAGCATCTTTGCCTTGTGCGATGTATTCAAACTCGTATTTTCCCTCACCATATAACTCGTTTAATGTACCTTTGTTCTTGAATCATTGTTTTTCTCTCCTCTTATGCTTGTTTAAAGTTTTGAATGTTCGAGTGCTTGTTTTATGAATGATACATAAAAGTGTCTTTTGCAGTTTAAGTTTTCTTCTTTTGAAAGCTTGCCGTTTTTTAAAATTTTAACACATTCATAGTGTGGAGAGTCACTGACATTTATGATTTCCCAAGTGCCTTTCAGGTTTTTTTGAAATCCGTAATTTATTGTAAACCGTTGGCCGACTTTAAAAATTGGGTCTTCTTTCTTTTTCGGCTCACTCCATCCCATAGAAGCATAAAGCTCTTTAGATGCACTCATATATAAGCTCTCCTTTCATGTTCGCAGTTTTCACTCATCAGTGTCCAAAAAATAAGCCCTTAATTAAGGCTTTTAACATAAAGGTTGGCAGCTGACATTCTCTCATTAAAAAACCGGCACTTTGGCCGGCTTAAAATACTTTTATCAGCGATCTTTTTATCCGTTTTTCTTCTTATCCCAGTGCTCCATTTTCGGCTGTTTGGAAACCGTTTGATATGCCGAGCCATCCGTTTTCTTTTGTCCCATAATCATTTCCTGACACAAGAAGCAGTCCGAGAATAGCAGCAGTAATTAAAACAGTACGTTTTTTCATGACAACGCCTCCGTAAACTTTATTATTTGATCCTTAGCAGTACAAGCTTCCTCAAAGTATTTAGATGACAGATCAGCGTTTTCCTGCTTTTTGTAATACAATGCTGCATTTAGAGACAGGTCAGCGACATCCGACCACAAGTTTTTCCCCTTCAGTACATTCATATTCAAATCAAAGGACTCATGATCAGTCGCATCGTATACAAAGTATATGAGGTTCAATTTTGCCCTGTATACTTCTTCGTTTACATTATCAGCATATGCAAGTGCTTTACTTCTCCATACCCGCGCTGATTCAATTGATCCTAATTTGTAAAAAACACGACTCAACATGTACATTGAGCGAATGGAATAGACGGAATCGCAATGTTCAGGAATATCCAAAGCCCTTAAAAAGCTTTCCTTGGCTAATTCAAGGCGTTCCTGTCTTTCATAGCATACACCTAGATTAAAATGCCCTAAACCTTCTGAAAGCCCGTCTTTAACTTTTTGAGCGATATGTATTGCGTTTTTATACAAACTGATCGCTTGCTCCCATTGCTGTAGGTCAACTTTATTCATGGCAAAGAGCATGGTGCATTTGATTACACGATTGGTGTAATTATCGACTGCTCTGAAACTTTCTAGCGCTTTTTCAGCATGGTTGAGCGAGAAAAAGTTCTGGCGAATTTCATAGTAGGCAATCGCAGTTTGATAATGGAATTCTGCCCTCTCTATTTCGTCGGGTACTTTGCTGAGTCTGCTTTCAGCGATTTTGTAAAAGTTAATTGCTTCGATAAAATCCTTCTGATAGAAGTTATACAGGCCATTAAAGAGATAAAAATAATATTGAATCATGTCATCTGTACATGTTTCATAATCTGCTTTTCCAAGTAGATGACCTGATTCCCTATAGTTTTCAGTCATGAGTTTAAATCGTGAATCTATGAGATTGAAGTACAGCAACACATTCTGATTTTCTTCCATGTCAGGTAATGCTTTAACAATTTTTCCCCTCATTGCTGTTGCTTTAGGGATATTGTTTTGCTTGATAACTGTATACCATTCATTAAGACTTTGGGCAACCTTTTCAAACTCTATCTTTTTGGTTTCCACCTTCCTCATCCTTTCTTTAAATATTCAGAATTTTGATTTTGGATTATGCGTACTATTTCATAATCTTTTTCAGAAGTCCCAATCAGATGTGCGTCATATTCATTTGTCATTACCTAATATTTTATCACAATTCTAATTAATGGAAACGTATTCTTCACATCTTTGCGGTTGATTTTCGGTCAACGAAAAGATACAATCAGTATAGATTCAATAAGCATTACATGATTATATTTCTCCTTTCTGATGATATTGTGAATATAATACACAGAAAGAGCATACAATAAAAAAGATCGAAGATGCTGGTAACATCTCCGATCGGCAATAGAATAGCTCCTGTAAGGGAGTCGGCTTTTTTCCAAAAGTCTAGTTTATGAGTGGGAACGCCAAGATGTAGGAGTCTGGGGCGTTCTTACTTTTTTTGTTTGAGAAACTATAGGCAAGCGTTAGAATCCCTACAATGAGGATTCCGAATTGAAACATCAATCCAAGTGCGCTTTCTACTGCCATATTCTCACCTCCCTTCTTTCCAGATATGGAGGTGAGCCGAACGCCACTACGAAAAGCCGATCTATTGCTAACTCCACTTTATCTGAATTGAATAAAAAAACAACGTATGACTTTGTACTCTTTCTTCTATTATAGCAACTTCTTCGCCCCACCGTTTCAGTTCTTTAACATTTTGAGGTACGGTGTGACTTTGCCATCAAAATAACCTATGATATACTTTGGATTAAGAGAGATATATTTACTTTTCAAGAAAAAGGAGGAACAGATGAAAAAAACAGTAGTTGGAATCTTGGTTGTAGCCTCTTCTTTATTCATGTTTAGTATTGCTCTATATGCAGTAAACGGTAATCAAAAAACACCAGATGAAGTGTTAGACAATGCTTGGGAGAAATTCGGATTGGTCAGCTACGGAATCGGAGAAACAGATCCGGTTATTTCAATTGGAATGGATAAAACCAAAAGCGAGACGAAGCTGCGAGAATATTTAAATGACAATTTGTCTGAAGACGTAAAAGAGAAATACAAAATCGAAGTTATTAAAGAGGATAGAAAAGTCTTGGAAAAGGAACATCAAAAATATTTAAATGATACAAAGCAATAAAAAACTGTGTGTTCCGAAACCCGACAAGGCAAAAGGGTTTCTTTTTTTGTATTCAGAGGTTTCCTGTGAAGCTTATTAGCCTGCTATAATTAAAGCAGGCCCTTTTAGGGCCTGCTCTTCTTTACCAGTTATACCACACAATTACTTCCTTAATTTTCACAGTTACATCACTGCTGCTGTCATTAATAAAGTTAAAGTGATAGCTTTTTCCTCTTTTCAAATGAGTCCAGTTCATATGAATCTGGCCTGTCCATCCGCCGGGTAATGATACTTTCCCTGCTTGGCCCCCTACTCCACCTTTCCCATTGTCATACTTTACTGCTACCGAGAACTTTTTCGCAGTCCCTTGCGGGGTAATCAACAAAGTACCAGGGTTTTTAAATGCTTTCCCGTATGTTCCTCCACCAATTGAAAAGTTATATTTGAAACTAAAGGCTTTGCTTGTATATGTTGAATATAAAACATGAAATGAGCCATCCAACGGCATTTCTTCCTGTAGCTTGATCATATCTTTTAATTCCTTCAACGTGTAAGGATGAATCTGATTATTTTCTTCATTATAGATTTTTATTTGAGAAGCTACCTCTTCTTTCTTAGCATCGAGTGTAATATCTGTGGTTGCATTGTCTTTTTGGGCGGCATGTGCTTGGCCTGTCCCGATAATTCCATAAAGAACAATACTTAAAACAAACGCAATTGACCAGAACTTAAAATGCACCTTCATATTTAAACATACTCCTTCCATTTTCGGGTTATTTATGTTTGTTCTTATTGATGAAGTTAGATTTTAAGCTTGATAGCTATTTCGTGGTGTCTAAATGTTTGAGGCCAGTTATTTTTAGGAGAGTTTCTTCCTGTGCCCTATTACGGGCCAGCTACGAACTGTTAGAGTCAGAATTTTGTCAAAGATGCCATTGGACTCATGTTGCGTTTCTTGAATTAAGCTTTATCATCAAATCACCCCTCCTTATGTTTGTTCTTCCACTACCAATTTACCCTATAATTATCCAAAATACAACAATTAATCCATTAATTATTTATCTTGAGAGGTATTCTCTCCTGTAAATGCTTGTTTTTAATTTTATAATCTATGTATCAATGTGCTTGGTAATGTGATTTGACGGAATGAATTATCGTCTCAATAACTAAGTATACTTTAGTTATTGAGACGGAAGGGAAATTTATTCGCAATGAGATCATTTCTTTAGGCAAGCATATAAAAAAATCATGTCTGGTAATACTTTGCCGCATCTTCCCTGCACTTTTCCGACGAGTTTTTGCATCGGCTCCCCACATATGAGCAAGTATGACAGCCGCCAGCCAGAGCACTGCCGCGAAATAAAATCCGGCTCTGAGCCCAGCCAATCATTAAAAAATCCCGCAACCAAGGTTCCGAAAATACCGAGTGCATAAAGCGCCTGATAT
Organism: Bacillus sp. Pc3; assembly: GCF_000815145.1. NCBI lineage: Bacteria > Bacillati > Bacillota > Bacilli > Caryophanales > Bacillaceae > Bacillus > Bacillus sp. Pc3. The sequence continues at coordinate 191,837 of NZ_CP010406.1, forward strand.
GCCCCATCGATGTTGCTCTCATGCCCGCCGGAACAGACTCAATCGACATTCCAAGCAGCACAGGAAAGATAATGCCGAGTGAAAACCTATTAAAAAACGTTTCCATCACCAGCAGAGCCAGTGCGTGCGGAATCATAGCGGTCGTTTTCATTTCGCGAATCATGAAAGACAGGCAAAGACCGAGGCCGCTCCCAATCCAAAATGCCGAGTGCCATCCCCATTCACTGACAACATAACCGCTCAGGCTCATCCCTGACAGCTGAGCTAACACGAGAATAAATGAGATCCAGCGCATGGCTCCTTTCGTGTCATCCGCCGCAAAATAGCTCGTAAATAAAATGGTGAATATAACCCATGTAGATGAGAAAAAGCCGCCTGATGAACAGACGGCGCTGCAGCTAGTTATTTGCTTCGGTTACCTGCGGAAGCATGAGTGATCCGATAATGCACAGTTAAAAATTTCAGTCCGAACAGCCACATATGATGAACGGCCTTCAGGCTTGTTTCGCTCTGGGCTGAAATAAGAAATGTCTCTGCCAGCGGAAGATGACACGTCCCCCATTTCGTCTGCAGATAAATCCCTTCATCACCCGCTCCGCTTTTTCGCCGTCTGCTTGTCAAAACAAGATTCTGCTTACGCGCATAAGGCTTTAAAATGCCCGTCATTTGGCCGTACGGCAGCGGAAGAGAGATATTCATGTATCCTTCCCCTTTTGCCCTGTACGCTGAATACAGCGCAGTAAAAACGGTTTCCTGCTTTTCATTTGTTCTGATCCACGCACGGACATTTTTTCTGCTGTCTTTGTCAGAGTCAACTCCTATAATATCACTGTGCATAATATACCAATCCGGATTCATGGACAGGTGAATCTGCCCCGCTCTTCTGCTGAACGGCTCGTACACGCGCGCGAACGGACGAAACCATCCGCTCCACGTCACTTTTGCCATGATGTCATAATCAATTGTCTCTTCATAAAAGGAATTAACGGCCGGCGCCAGTTTTTCAGTTGAAAAGTCTTCAGAATGCAGTTCTCTCATCTGATCCAGAAGGCCGGTATAATGGATGTCATTTGCTGCATGAATATCAGTCAAAAAGTCTTTGCCTATCGTTCTCTTCCCGTAAATACGGCTGAACGTTCTTTCGCTGCCCTCATCAAACGGTCTCGGATTTTCCAACCTCCACCCCGCCAAAGCCGGAAGGATAACGCCGAATGCATTGACGGCCCCGTGAATCCAAATCATCTGGCTGATCGTGAGCATTGCCTCCTCGCGGTAGACACCGTACGAATATATCAAAGAAAAAGCAATTGTGATCATTAACACAGCCGAAGAACTCCTGATCAAGATCCTGCCTGTTTTCGTAACAAACGGCACCGTAAAGACGAGATATGCATTTACATACAGACCCGCCAGATACAGAGCGACAGCAATCACATCAAGTGTTTTTGAAAATGTAATCCCCAAGGCAATAAGGATCGGCGAAATCAAAATAATGACCGTGCTCCATCTGTAAAGAACCCGTTTCTCCCGTATGATCCTGCCGAGCAATCCGTTAAAGATCGGAATGAGAAAAGCGGAATAGTGAAAGTGCACCGCCGTCAGCAGAACGATAAGCGGACCGAAATTCATAACGGGAATCTCAAGGACATATGCGAAGAACCAGAATCCGCCCCCGGCCAAATAAATGAAACCCGCCATAACAGACATCTCTTCTGTTCTGTGAATATTTGTTTTCATCAGCCGCCGGGCAGCATACAGTGCCAGCCCAAGCGTATAAATGAGCCACACAACGGCAAAAAAACTGAAGTCTGTGACAAGCGCAAGCACCGCACATAAAGCGGCAACAGGATAACTCCGTAATAACACATTCTCTAAGGTCTTTGACGGCCGAAAAGCAAAATCGAATACAGCGGGAACGAAAAAAAGTACGGAAAATAAAACAAACGTCTCAGCAGCTGATATATGCGGAGCTTCAGCCGCCGCAAATCCCAAAAAGCAAATCACGCTTACCATGAGATGACGCTTCAGCATGTTTCCCCCTCTGTTTCACGGAAAGTCCCCCGGTAAGAGAAAAGCGTGCCGAGTATCCGGTTTTTCACATGAACCTTTATGCTGAAGCAATTCATTTCCTCATCATAAGCCTCATAAACGGTTGAACTGCCGCACAGCCATGCCGGAAGCGGGATTTTCTTTCCGACTATCAGGAGCCACTGCCTTCCGGATGTAATAACAAGCCCTCCGTCTGAAGACGCTTCTAAATGCAGTTCAGACAGTAGGATGCGGGGTTTGCCGAAGTAATCAAGAATTCTGTTTTCCCGCTCATCATATTCCATGACGGCATCAAAAAAACGCGTTTTGCTTTTAAAGAAAAAGGTACGATTCCATTCCACGCCATTTTGCCTGTTTTTGTTTTCGATAGTGAAAGGGATATCGTTTCCCCTCTCTGAGAAAAAACATCTGAAAAAAACACCTGTCTTTAAAAGCATTCTGACAAGAAAAGAACCTCCCTTTATTTCTGACATAATTCCTTCTCCGCAAAACGTGCGTGATCCGTCAAATCTGTACCGTTTCTGCAGCATCGGGTGCAGTGCAGTGATTGATAATGAGTAATCGCTTTTTCATACATTGAATCCGTCATTTCACTTCTCTCTTTCGTTTTGTATGCCAGGCGCTCGGCAGCTTGAGCTTAAGAATCATGCCGGCTATTGTAAGTACTCCTAATGAGATCAAGAATCCGCCGCCCGAATATAGCAGTGCCGTTACACAAAAGAAGACTGACTGCCCGGTGTGAATCAGCCACTTTCTCCGCATGGGAAGCAGCCATAATACCCCTAACCCTGTCTCCAGCGCTCCCCTCACGATCTCTGCATCGGCACAGCCATCATGAAAGCCTTGAAAAAACCAATACAGACTGAATACGAGACACATAAAGACATAGACAAACCCGAAACGGACTGATATCTTCGGATGTCTGTTTTGTTCTATCCAAAGCCGCAACGCATCAAAGCTCCATGCGGTAGCCCAGCTTAGCAGAGGACGAAATAAAAACCGGTCTATCCAACTTCCCGGCAGACCGCGGGCCGTTTCATATTGATATTGAGTCAAAAATGCGGTTTGTCCGTTATCCCGCTCTATATACTTCCAGTAGCCCCTGCCTTCTTTTATAAGTGACAGCGGATGATCAGAGGCAAAAGCGAGCGAAGACACTCTTTCTGACGAGCGAAGCCTTATGTCACCTATTGATTCGCCCGTGCCGGATACCTTCAGCCCAAAACCGATTCGTGTTTCATATAGAAATCTCTGCGGTTCATCTGGCAGCCTATGAAGATATGTAATGTCAGAAAACCGCAGATCCCATTCCTTATGAAGATGCGGGTTTTGCGTATATTCCCAAAGCGTTTCTATATCAGATGCAATATTGATTTCGACATATATCGGCTTCTGTTTCATGCCCCCTCCTCTTCCCTTCTTTTGTAAACAATTCCTATATTATCATAGGAACAGATCAAGCGGCAGAACGAAAAGGCCATCCCGTTATCGGCAGGACAGCCTCAGTGGCTTTGATGACTTATGAATAAGGTATCGTGTCTTTATTATCTTCAGAAGCGGTTTGAATGATAATCGGGCGCACGAAACGGATTACCGCAGCCGAGGCCAAAACGGCTAATCCGCCTGCAAGCAAAAACGACCCGGAGAATGATCCGCTTTTGTCCGCGATAAAGCCGGTTAAAGCAGGCCCGATAATACCGGCCGTGTTTGCAAGAAAATGCATAAAGCCGCCGACTGACCCGACATTCCTTTGATCAACCACATCATGAATCACCGCCCAATAGATAGAGCCCGTTATATATAAAAAGAAGACTGATAAAGCAACGAGAATAACGGCACTTACGGTAGTGGTAACAAGTCCGGCAAATCCGATCAGTACAGCGGAAGCGAACAAACAAGTGACAAGAATGACTTTCCGTGAGAACAAAACTCCTTTTCCGGCGGTTTTTTTGAATACATAATCAGAAATCATTCCGCCTGCCGCCAAACCGATAAATCCAAGAATCCAGGGAATAACAGTCACCACGCTCATAAATTCAACACTTAAACCGCGTTCTTTCACCAGATAGCTCGGAAACCATGTTAAGAAGAAAAATAAGATGTAATTGTAAGCGAAAAAGGCAAAAGCCGTGAAGAGAACCGTTTTTTGTTTCAAATAAAAGGTCATCGGGATATGCTGCTCATGCGGTTGAATCTCCGCTTTCATTGCCGGGGCGTCTTCCGTCGGCGCCGGCCGTTCTTTGACAAATTTAAACCAGATGACCGCCCAGACTAAACCGATGAACATGATCAGGACAAAGGAAACTTTCCAGCTGAACGCCACAGCAATCATCCCGACAATCGGGCCGGAGATCGCCCCGCCGAGCGGCGTGCCGCTGTTTGTCAGGCCAATGACCGTGGCGCGCTGAGACGGAGGAAACCAATTGTTGACCATTTTGCTTATGGCAGCCGACAGCGGCCCCTCTCCCATACCGAATAAAACACGGATAATCAATAGACTTACAAATCCGAAAGCAAGCGCAACCGCTCCGCTGAAAAGAGACCAAACGATCATCGCCGTACACAATGTCAATTTAGCCCCATACCGGTCAGATGCAACACCGCCGAGAAAGTTAAACACAGCGTATCCGACAGAAAAACTGCTGAAAATCAGCCCCATTTGGGTTGCCGACAATGTGAGATCCTGCTGTATGAACGGCGCTGCAATAGACAGCGCTGAGCGGTCTAAATAGTTAATCACCCCGGCTGAAAATAAAAGAAGAATAATAGGGAATCTATCTTTTGAGAACATAAAAAAATCCCCCTCTCATTTCGCAATATTCAGACATTTAAATTGCCGGAGTAAACCGATTTATGCAATGAAACCGGTTATCCGGATTGCCTTGCGAGCAGCGCCGGTTTATAGCGGTGAATCCGTTTTTCACCGCCATCTTTTTCTTGTATCTGACGAAGAAGAAGGCTTCCCGCTTTTCGCGCCATTTCTGCCGCAGGCTGGACGATCGTCGTAATTGGAGGAGTAAAAAAACCAGCAAAAGGAACTTCATCAATTCCGATGACGGCTGCCTTATCCGGAATTGCCATATCATGCTCCTTCATATACTTCAGCACCTCAACAAGAACGATATCGTTTGCCGCCAATATCCCTTTCGGAGGCTCCTCAAGTGAGAACAGCTCTGACAAAACATTGGAAATATCAGCCGCATCGGCTGTTTTGATATATTCGTCCCGCACCATCATTCCGTGGCGGTCAAGCGCCTTCTTATACCCTTCAATCCTTTCTACCCTCGGACTGATTTCCCGAATAATGGACGTCGTAATAATCGCAATTCTCTTAATGCCGCTCTCGATAAACCGGTCAACGGCAAGACCGGCTGCATGATGGTTATCAAGCATCACTGTCGGAATCCCGAGTTCTTCAATGGTTCTGTCCATAAACACGATCGGAAACGTATCACGTTTCATCTTTTCATATAAAGAGAGATTTTCGCCCGTCGGAAAAATAATAATTCCGTCCACCTGCTTAGCCCGCAGCATTTCAATATATTTCTTTTCTTTTTCCGGTTCATCATCCGCATTGCAGACAATAATATGAAATCCTTGTTCATGAAAATAGTCTTCCACCGCCCTGATGACCTGAGTGGAAAAAGTGTGAAGAATATTAGCCACCACCACACCTACTGTAAATGTTGATTTCTGTTTTAAGCTGCGGGCGACGAAATTCGGCTGATAGTTCAGCTCTTGAATGGCCGCTTCTATTTTTTGTTTCGTTTTCTCGCTCATATAGTCATAGCGCTGATTTAAAAATTGAGATACGGTGCTTTTAGATACGTTTGCATATTTCGCCACATCAGAAATTGTAATGGTTTTCATAGACTCATCCCCGTCTGTCTTCATTTTTCACTAGTATAAGTCAGAAGTAAATGGTTTACAATCTGACAGGGACATGGATTCTGTCACACTCCGGAATAAGCCATAAAACCTCCGTCGACGGGAACGGTGACCCCGGTGACAAAGCCTGAGCATGAATCATCCGAAAGCCACAGGAGCGTTCCCAGAAGGTCTTCCGGTTTCCCGAAACGTTTCATCGGTGTATGTGCCATAATCTTATTGGATCGGTCTGTCAGACTTCCATCTTCCTGTAATAACAACCCACGGTTTTGCGCTGTCAAAAAGAAACCCGGAGCGATGGCATTCACCCGCAGCCCTTTTTTTGCGAAATGAACAGCCATCCACATCGTAAAATTCTGAATCGCCGCCTTGGCCGCGCTGTAGGCGGGCACCTTTGTCATCGGTGTATACGCACTCATAGAAGAAATATTAATAATCGCGGGACATTCCGCCTTCAAAAGGTCTTTTCCAAACACTTGCGATGCCAGAAATGCACCGGTAAAGTTGGTTGAAAATACGCTGGAAAACCCCGTTTCGTCCATATCAAAAAATGATGTGCCCTGCTCATCCTCTTCATACGTCTCGCTGGCAGTGATCGCATCAGGGTGGTTTCCCCCGGCTCCGTTAATTAAAAGATTGACAGAACCGAACCGGCTGATAATCTCGTCTTTTGCCTTTTCGAGCGAATCACGGGCTGAAACATCAGCCGGTACAGAAACCGCGGTTCCTCCAGCATCAGCAATCTCGGCCGCCGCACGCTCTGCTTTATCAGCATTCCGGCTGACGATCGCAATTTTCATCCCCTGCCGTGAAAGCTCCTTTGCCATTGCTGAACAGAGAACACCGCTCCCGCCTGTTATGACAGCGGTTCTTCCTGATAAACGTTCATGAATCGGTCTCATCCCTTCACCTCTTTCTCATGAGACGAGAATGCATCCCACAGTCCGCTCAAGTACATAATTCCTAAGGCACGATCATATAAACCATAGCCCGGCCGGCATTGTTCGCCCCAGATATGACGGCCGTGATCAGGCCGTACATATCCTTTGTAGCCTTGGCCGTGCAATTCTTTTACCACACCGGTAATATCAATGGACCCATCACTGGTAAGATGCGAAGTTTCCGTAAAATCACCGTTATCGCAGATTTTCACATTTCGTATATGGGCAAACGGCGCAGCTCCCGCATAGTGTTTGGCGATCTTCACCATATCATTGGCGGGATCCGCTCCCATCGAACCCGTGCACAACGTAATACAGTTGGCGGGTGAATCTGAAATCTCTCGCAGCTTTTCATAACTTTTCTCACCGGTGATAATACGGGGCAGGCCAAAAATTGACCAGGGCGGATCATCCGGATGAATGGCCATTTGAATGCCGTGTTCCTCCGCTACAGGAAGGATTTCATGTAAAAAGAATTCTAGATTGGCCCAAAGCTGTTTTTCATCAACCGTTTGATAGGCCTCAAACAGTTCCTTGATCCGGGTCATTTTCTCCGGCTCCCACCCGGGAAGCGTCAAATCAGAAGATTCTTCAACCGTGCGGATGAGTTCCTCCGGAGGGAGACTTTCCACTTTCGCTTTTTCAAAAAACAAAGCGGTTGACCCATCCTCCAGCGCGCGGAACATATCGGTACGCGTCCAGTCAAATATCGGCATGAAATTGTAACAGATGACTTTCACGCCGAATTCGGACAGATTGCGAATGGTCTGTTTATAGTGCTCAATATATTGTCCGCGTTCTTCATGACCGAGTTTAATGGCTTCATGAACATTCACGCTTTCCACGACCTCTGCATGAAACCCATAGGATTGAATGAATCTGACTTCCGCTTCAATGTCCTCCTTTTCCCATACATCGCCCGCGGGCTTCTGGTGAAGAGCCCAGACGATGCCTTTGACCCCGGGAATTTGTCTGACATGTTCAAGAGTCACCGTATCATTACCTTGGCCGTACCAGCGAAACGTGATATTCATGTTACACCCCCGTATATTCGTTTTTTCGGCAGACGTATTCTTTGCTGAGGGATACGGCAGCTTCATAGCCGCCCTTTTGATATGCTTTTGTCAAGTCGCTTCCCACACCGACCGCGACCGCTCCGGCAGAGAGCCAGTCATTCATGCTGTTTAATGAGATACCCCCGGTCGGCATAATGCGGACATTCGGCAGAGGACCGTTGACCGACTTGATAAATGAAGGGTCAAACGAATTAGCGGGGAACAGCTTTACCACATCACATCCGGCTTCGAGCGCCAAAGCCATATCAGACACGCTCATGCATCCCGGAAGATACGGTACGCTGTACTGGTTGCATAGAGATGCTATCTCTTTTACAAAATGAGAGCTGACGATAAATGAGGCGCCTGATAAAATGGCGTGTCTCGCCGTTTCTGTATCCATTACAGAGCCGGCTCCAAGAAGAATATCTTGATGCCGGAGTTCCTTAAAGACATCTTCCACTTCAGGAGTTGTGTATGTAAGCTCAATGGCGCTGATACCTCCTGAAATGGCCGCTCTTGAAACTTCAAGCGCCTCTTGGCTGTTTTGTCCCCTTATGACAGCCACTACTTGTGCATGCAGAAGTTTTTCGTAAATGGCGTACTTAGGCAGCATTCTCGCTCCTCCTTTAATCAAACGTAATGATTGCTTTTCCCGCCTTGCCCGGGTGCTGTTCGATCAACTGAAATGCTTGATGGACGTCATCTGCTGAAAATGTATGTGTAATAAGACCGCCGTGCGTTAACATGCCTTTATTCAGTAAGTCTGTAATGTACGGAAACTGATTCGTCTGCAATCTTGAACCGGTTATCGTGACTTCCTTTTTTGTGATCGGAAGCTGAGAAATGCCGGCAGTCCTCTCATCAAAACCAAGCACAACCACATGACCGGCCGGAGACACCGCGTCAATGGACGTTTCAAACGTTGAGGGGAGACAGACGGCATCAATGATGACATTGGCGCCTTCATTTTTTGTCCATTCGTTCACCCGCAAAACGGGATCTTCTTTTTGCGCGTTGACGGTAACGTCCGCACCGTTTTTTTCAGCGAATGCCAAGCGTTCATCATTCAAGTCGGTTATCATGACGGAAGCGCCTTTGAACTTTGCCATTTTTAATATGCAGATTCCGATCGGTCCCGCTCCCTGAATCAAAACGGTATCTTCCTTCTCGACACGGCCTCTCCAAACGGCCTGGGCGCCGATCGTATATGGTTCTGCCATGACCGCTTCCTCCCAGGGCAGATCGGGCGAAACGGCATGCAGCTGCTTTTCCGGAACCACGATATATTCCCGCATCCCGCCATCTTCATGAACGCCGAACACCGAAAGCGCTTTGCAGACGTTCGGACGTCCTTTCCGGCAGGCGTAGCATGTTCCGCAATAAGATATCGGTTCAACCACTACCCGGTCACCCGGCTTGAAACGCCGAACATGAGAACCGGTCTTTGCGACTTCCCCTGTGACTTCATGTCCGATTACTCTCGGCAAAGACGCTAACGGATTTGTCCCATGATAAATATGCAAATCTGATCCGCAAATTCCGACCCGCTTCACCTTGACAAGAACATCATCCGCGTGGACAACAGACGGTTTCTCACATTCCGTCACCACCAGATCAAATGCTTTCCGTACTTGAACCGCTTTCATTTTTCCACCCGCTTTTTAAGTTGTGCTTGCTACCGTTCAATCACAGTCTCTTTGTTTACAAATGACAGAACCTCTTCTAGATAGGGAAGCCCTTCATTATCACCGGAAACTGTGGTGACGAGCGCACCGACTGCATTTGCAAACTCCAGACGTTTTTCCGGTTCAAAACCATGCAGATAACTGTACAGGTAGCCGGCATTAAAGCCGTCACCCGCTCCTACCGTGTCAACAGGCGCAACCTGGAAAGCCTCTTTGTGAACCCACTTATGATCATGATACAGCGCAGAACCTGCTTCACCGTTCTTTATGACAAGCTGACTGATTGAATAGGTCTCTGCAAACCGGGCTAATGCTTCATTTTCCCCTATACCTGTCAGCTGTTTTATTTCGTCCCGGCCCGCCAGAAGAATATCAGTATGCGGAAAGATTTGATGAAATGCCGCACGCGCCTCCTCGATTGTCCACAGCTTCAGCCTGATATTCGGATCAAAAGATACGGGAATCCCCCTTGCTTTGGCGAGGGAAAGCACCCTTTCAGCAATTTCAAGATTTTTCTTATCAAGCGCGAGGAACACACCGGTAAGATGAACGATGTGAATGCCGTCAAACATATTCTCTGTTATATCTTCCGGTGCAAGAGTCAGAATTGGTGAATTGAAACGATAATAAAACGTCTTGCCTGAACCGTCATTTCTGATCTCTTTGACATTTAAAGATGTAGGAAAGCCTTCAACATAGGAGACGTCAGTCACATCAATTCCTTCTCCTTTGGCAAACTGATAAATCACTCTGCCGAACTCATCCTTCCCCAGTCTGCTGACCCACTTTGAGTGCAGATTCAATCTGGCGCATGCAATCGCAAAATTCAGTTCAGCTCCTCCTGCTTTTCGTTCAAAATGGGTAACAAAACGCAAAGGTCCTGTGCTTGCGGGATTTAAGGTGATCATCGCGTCACCGATCGTAAAAATGCCATAATCAGAAGCCACATCAATACTCCTTTCTTTTAAGACTAACTCGGTTTGGTAAACCGGTTTAGTAAAACTTTATATGAAAACCCTTACACGTGCAAGATAAAAATACAATAAATTCAAAAAAATCTGTTTTCAGTAAAAATAACCCGATTTTTCACATAAAAAACCCCTCACAACAAAATGTAAGGGGTTTTTGAAAATTGTATGCATGTTTCCTCAGTTAGCAGTCTTACGTTCGGGGCTTGTACCTTCTTCTTCCGCCCATGTTTCAATATGCTTGAGCTCCGGGGTGTTCTCGGCTTTGAATACGGGATCAAGACCTTTTTTGCGCTGAGCGGCATAATCCTTATAGATCTTGTAGGCTACATTACTCAGCAGTAAGATTGCCACTAAGTTAATGAGAGCCAAGAGTCCCATAAACAAGTTTGCCATGTCCCAGACGATCTGGAAGTCAGCCAAACATCCGTACACCACCATCACTACAACGAATACGCGGTAAATATTAAGCCATGTTTTGCTTGTTTTAATAAATTCAATATTCGTTTCACCATAGTAATAGTTGCCGACGACAGAGCTGAATGCGAATAAAAACATCGCAATCGCAATAAATGTCGGCGCCCATCCGCCGAGGTGGTGCTGCAATGCGGCTTGTGTCACTTGGATGCCGTCGCCTTTAGGCGTAAAGCTGTACAATAAAATGATAAAGGCAGTCGATGTACAAACAATAAATGTATCAAAAAACACGCCGAGCGTCTGAATTAATCCCTGCTTAGCCGGATGCGACACATGTGCAGCCGCTGCGGCATTCGGCGCGCTTCCCATACCCGCTTCGTTTGAAAACAGGCCGCGCTGCGCACCGATAATAATGATGCTTCCTAAGCTTCCGCCGACGATCTGTTCAAGACCGAACGCATTTTTCACAATCGCAGCAAACAGCTCAGGTACCGCTGTAATATTTACAATCACGACATACAGCGCGATCAGAATATACATACCCGCCATGACCGGAACGATTAATTGCGAAACGGAAACAACACGTTTCAGACCGCCGAATATAATGAAAGCCGTTAATACAGCTAAAATGATTGCGATAACTGTTTTATTCACATGGAATGCTTCGTCAAACGCCACAGAAATCGTATTTGACTGCACGGCGTTAAAGATAAGTCCGAAAGAAACGGTAATCAATACCGCGAATAAAATACCGAGCCAGCGGGCGCCCAGTCCCTTTGCCATGTAATATGCCGGACCGCCGCGGAATTCGTCACCGGAACGCACTTTATACAGCTGCGCCAAGGTGCTTTCCACAAAGCTGGAAGCCATACCGACAATCGCTACGATCCACATCCAAAATACTGCGCCGGGACCGCCTGTTGCAATCGCCAGCGCGACGCCGGTCAAGTTTCCGGTTCCGACACGAGAAGCGGCCGAGATAAAGAATGCCTGCATTGAAGACACTCCTTTATTTCCTTGCGGCTTCTCCCCGACGATTCTGAACATTTCAATAAAGTATTGGAATTGAATAAAGCGAAAACGGAACGTAAAGTACAATCCGATCCCGACTAAAATATAAACAAGATACTTCCAAATAAAATCATTTGGAACATTTATGATTTCACTGATGAAAGCCTCCATGTTTAACCTCCCTTTTACATATCTTTTACTGTCATTTTTGCTGCATATGTTAGATCTTTTAACACAACGAGTATTATTATATCACAACAACAGTGGTTGAGAAGTTTTTTTAAGAAAATGTTTCGGTTTCTTCATACGTCTTTTGCTGTCATGCCCCGTTTTTTATCTTACAGCCCGAAAAATGTTGTCACGTCATAAGGAATGCGTGCATATCATAACAAATAGGTCTTTAAGAAAAAAGAGATGAAAAGATGGATGGAATGGTATATACTTAACCAGGATAATAATTTTTTAAATTTAATAAATATGTTTACTTTACATTTAAATTAGGGTATTATAATAAAAATATTCAGACTTATGAAGGGGGGAGAACATTTGAAAAAAATCTTGTTTTTAAAAGCTTCTATTTTATTTTTAGCGATTGCAAGCTTTCATTTGCTCTCCATTCCCCATGCGTTCGATACTGCTCATCATTTTAAAGCGGTAGCCGACCAGCAGGAAATGCACGAAATGAAGGCCGGCCAAAATGCTGATGATGAGAAAAAATCGCTGACGGGCTCATATATCTTGACGGCGCTTTTTGCCGCTTCTGTCTCACTGATCGTGATATCAGACAGGAGACGCCCCGCTTCCCGGAGAAGACAGCGAAAGAAAAGCTTTTTAATCGCTAAATTTTATCAGTCCTCGTATTTCGATGAGCTTCATGTTCAACATCGCCTATCTATGTAACATAAAATGAGGAGGTTGTTAAACATGTTGTTTATCTTACGAATGGTGATTTTAGGGTTGTTTTCATTCACTGCACTGAATTTATTTGTATGGCAGGGAATCGAAGTCATTCACGCTATCACTGACTTATTCGGCAGCCATGAAAGCTAAATAGTAAAACCTCCGCTCAATGAGCGGAGGTTTTTTTATTTTATTTTTACTCTTAAACATCAGACGCGGGGATACGCCATACATCTGTTACCGGCCCTGTCTCATCTTCATCGGTAAAGAAGGAACCGTTGCTGTATCGGTCATTCGCCCGCAAGGACTTCACGGCGATTTCGATTCTCTCGCCTTTTTCTGTTTCCGCAGCGATCATGTCGGCTAAAGCGCACGCGAATACGCCGACTGCGCGATGCGGGTTCTTTTTAAGCTCACGCAGCATGATGACACCGCGCTTCGCCCTGGATGTTTTTTCGAATTCAGATAGGTTCATCCGCTTGATTGCTCCCCGCTGTGTGACAAGGACAAGCGAATCTGTCTCATGCAGGATTTGTCCTGATACGACGGTATCACCGTCTTTTACATTTATGCCCTTTACGCCGGCCGCACGGGCACCGACTACATTTACTTCATCTTCACCGAACCATAAACCGTACCCGAGGCGGGTGGCGATAAACAGCTGGCTGCCGCCGTCTGTGACATGAACATCAATCAGCTCGTCGTCCCCTTTAAGGTTAAGGGCAACAAGCGCTTTCGAGTAACGCTGCGCTTTGTAATGCGTCATTTCAGTTCTTTTCACCATGCCGTTTTTCGTCATAAACAATAAATATGATGATGGATCAAATTCTTTTACCGGTATAGCTTTCACGATGGTTTCATCACGGTCAATCGTGATGATGTTCGTTACGTGCTGCCCCATGTCTTTCCACCTGATATCGGGAAGCTGGTGAACCGGACAATAAACATAGCTTCCCTTATTGGTAAAGAGCAGGAGAACATCCGTTGTATTCATTTCAAATTGGTGAATCAGCCTGTCAGTATCCTTCATACCGAAATCCTGGCCGTTAGAAGCGGCAAATGACCGCTGACTTGTTCGTTTTACATAGCCGTCTTTTGTGACTGTCACATATACGTCCTCAGAGGCTACCATGACTTCAAGATTGATTTTAATTTCCTCAATCTTTTCTTCAATGACAGACCGTCTGCTGTCAGCATAGGTCTTTTTCAATTTTTTCAGGTTGCTTGTAATGACTTTTAACAGCTTTTTATCATGACTTAAAATGGCTTCGAGCTCCTGAATTTTCTTGCTGAGCTCTTCCGCTTCCTCTTTTAGCGCCGTAATATCCGTGTTTGTCAGACGATACAGCTGCAAGGATACGATCGCTTCGGCCTGCGGCTCCGTAAATGTGAATTTAGACATTAAGTTTTGTTTCGCATCTTTCTTGTCGCTGCTTGCCCGGATGACGGCTATGACCTCATCTAACACAGACAGTGCCTTCATCAGTCCTTCAACGATGTGGTGCCGCTCTTTTGCTTTTTGCAATTCAAAGACGGAGCGGTTTGTCACCACTTCCTTCTGGTGGGAAATATACGCATCCAGGATGGCCGTAAGACTCATCAGCATCGGCCGGCGGTTATGTATGGCGACCATATTAAAGTTATAAGTTGTCTGCAGATCAGTGTTTTTATATAAGAAATTCAAAATGCCTTTTGCATCGGCTTCTTTCTTTAACTCAACGACCACCCGAAGCCCCGTGCGGTCAGTTTCATCCCGGACTTCAGAAATGCCTTCGACTTTTTTGTCTATGCGGTATTCGTCCATTTTCTTTACGAGATTGGCTTTGTTTACTTCAAACGGAATTTCTGTAATGACGATCTGCTCCCGTCCGCCTCTTACGGATTCCACTTCAGCCTTGCCGCGGATAATAATTTTGCCTTTCCCGGTTTCATAAGCCTTCCGAATGCCGTCGACTCCTTGAATAATGCCTCCTGTCGGAAAGTCAGGCCCTTTAATCACCTGCATCAAGTCATCGACGGTGCAATCCGGAGATTCAATCCGTTTAATGACGGCATCAATGACCTCACCCAGATGATGAGGGGGAATATCAGTCGCATAGCCCGCTGAAATCCCGGTTGATCCGTTGACAAGCAAGTTAGGGAACATGGCGGGCAAAACAACCGGTTCTTTACTAGTGTCATCAAAGTTCGGAACGAATTCAACCGTATTTTTATCAATGTCACGCAAAAGCTCTGATGCGATAGAAGATAATCTCGCTTCCGTATAACGCATGGCAGCCGGCGGATCACCGTCAATGCTTCCATTGTTGCCGTGCATCTCAATCAGGACATTCCGCACTTTCCAATCCTGGCTCATCCGCACCATCGCTTCATAAACGGAGCTGTCACCGTGCGGATGATAATTACCGATAACGTTTCCGACCGTTTTCGCCGCTTTACGGAAATTTTTATCGAAAGTATTTCCGTCTGCGTGCATGGCGTATAAAATTCTCCGCTGCACCGGCTTTAAACCGTCACGAGCATCAGGCAGCGCCCTGTCTTGAATAATGTATTTACTATAGCGTCCGAAACGGTCGCCGATTACTTCTTCTAACGGTAAATCATGAAATAATTCTGGCTGTGCCACTATTAAACCTCCTCAGCGACCGACAAGTTTTCATTTTCTAAAATATTGCTTTCCTCATCTAATCCGAAGGCAACATTTTTTTCAATCCATTTTCTTCTCGGTTCTACTTTGTCTCCCATTAATGTCGTTACACGGCGCTCTACCCGTGCCGCATCGTCGATCTTGACTCTGACGAGCGTTCGCGATTCGGGATTCATCGTCGTTTCCCAGAGCTGGTCTGCGTTCATTTCTCCCAGACCTTTATAGCGCTGGATGGTATACCCTTTGCCGACTTTCTTTAAAACGCCGTCCATTTCTTCGTCGGACCAAGCATATTCAATAATCTCTTTCTTACCGCTTCCTTTGCTCACTTTGTAAAGAGGCGGAAGGGCGATGAAGACTTTTCCGTGCTCGATTAAAGGTTTCATATAGCGGTAGAAAAATGTTAACAGCAAGACTTGAATGTGCGCGCCGTCGGTATCCGCGTCCGTCATGATGATGATCTTGTCATAATTGATGTCGTCTATCTCAAAATCTGCGCCGACACCGCCTCCGATCGCATGAATAATCGTATTGATTTCTTCATTTTTGAAGATGTCTGCAAGCTTTGCTTTCTCTGTGTTGATGACCTTTCCGCGAAGGGGCAGCACGGCTTGGAACTTCCGGTCTCTTCCCTGTTTTGCAGAACCTCCCGCAGAGTCTCCCTCCACAAGATACAATTCATTCTTCGCCGGATTTCTGGAACCGGCCGGTGTGAGTTTTCCGCTCAGCGTCGCTTCTGATTTTTTGCGTTTTTTGCCGCTTCTCGCTTCTTCTCTCGCTTTACGGGCCGCTTCACGGGCCTGGCTTGCTTTAATCGCTTTTTTGACAAGCAGGGTTGCTGTATCGCGGTTTTCTTCCAGGAAATAAGCAAGATTCTCGGAAATGACGGCATCCGCGGCGGATCTCGCCTCACTTGTGCCAAGCTTCCCTTTCGTCTGTCCTTCAAATTGCAGCAGTTCCTCCGGGATACGCACGGAAATAATTGCGGACAAACCTTCCCTGATATCGGCGCCTTCAAGGTTCTTGTCTTTCTCTTTTAAAAGGGCGACCTTTCGCGCATACTCGTTAAACGCCCTTGTCATTGCCGTTTTGGCTCCTGATTCGTGGGTGCCGCCGTCCTTTGTTCTGACGTTATTAACGAATGACAGCATATTTTCTGAATACCCGTCATTAAACTGAAACGCGAAATCGACTTCAATGTCATGATGCTCGCCTTCAAAGGAAACCACTTCGCATAAAGCGTCTTTTTCCTCGTTTAGATAAGCGACAAATGCTTCAATTCCGTTCTCATAATAAAATACTTCCTTTACGCCGTTCCGTTCATCTATTAATTCTATTTTCAAACCTTTTAACAAGAAAGCCGATTCGCGCAGACGTTCTGACAGCGTGTCAAAATTATAAACCGTTGCGCTGAACATTGACGGATCAGGTTTAAAATGGGTAAGCGTTCCCGTTTTTTTGGTCGTACCGATTTTTTCAAGTGAAGTCACGGGCTTGCCGCCGTTTTCAAACCGCTGTTTATACACATATCCGTCACGCTCAATAGTAACCGTCAGCCACTCCGATAATGCGTTTACGACAGATGCGCCGACACCATGCAGACCGCCGCTTGTTTTATAGCCGCCCTGTCCGAATTTCCCCCCGGCATGCAGCACGGTGAAAATAACTTCCGGCGTCGGCTTTCCTAGCTTATGCATCCCGGTCGGCATTCCGCGTCCTCTGTCCTGTACAGAGATGCTGTTGTCCTTATGTATCGTTACGATAATATGATCTCCGTAGCCGGCAAGAACTTCATCGACGGAATTGTCGACGATCTCATATACCAGATGGTGCAGGCCGCGTGCGTCCGTCGAACCGATGTACATTCCCGGTCGTTTTCTGACGGCTTCCAGGCCTTCAAGCACCTGTATGGCATCTTCGTTGTAATCAAATTGCTGTTTTCTAGCCAAACGTACAAACCCCTTTCAAAAAACCTGCTCTTAATCATTTTCTTTTTTAAATGTTTTCATGTCTTTGTTTTTCAGTATGCGCAAGCTTCGGTCCAATTCTCCTCGGACTCACAATTATAACCAATATGCTTGATTTCGCAACATATTTAAGCGAATGGCTCGTTTTTTAGGCCGCAAGACATACATTCGAACGGCTTTTCATCTTTCTGGTGCCCTTTTCAGCGAATAAGAACATGAGTTCGCTTTCTATTATATAGCTTTATGCCGGCCATCGCAAACAGACTGTAAACCCCTGTATAAAGGGGTTTCTAAAAAAGCTGTTCATGCTTTATTGTATCTGTTTCATCATCATACGCAAAGAGTATTCTATCAATAAAAAAGCAAAAACCCCTGATTTGCCAAGGATTTTTGCTTTTTTTGTTCCTATTTTATAACAGCGCGGGCGACTTTTATACATAAATCCATAACAGCCGTCCGTCCTTTGTCTGTAATCATGCGATACGCTTCTTCATTTGCAAGGCCCTGCTGCGCCCAAAAAACGGGAGCGTCCGTCTGTAAAAATTCTTCAGCGACGCCGGGAAGCTGCTCAGAGCGTCTGAACACATTCACGATATCAATCGGTCCCTCCACGTCTTTTAATGAAGCGACGGCTTTAACGCCAAGCGCCTCATCAATCGTTGGATTGACGGGAATAATTTCATACCCTTCATCCTGCATCGCTTTGGAAACCATGTAAGAAGTCCGGTCGGGACGGTCTGACAGCCCGACGACTGCGATCCGTTTGCTACGGTCCAGAATTTCTTTAATCTCTGATTTTGAAGGATTTTGCATCTTTACCATCTCCTTTTGATATATTGTACATGACCGCTTCGCCGGAATCAAAAAAAGCGATTTGTCAGCTTAATTCTCAAAAAACTTGTCATCAGACGGTAACAACTCGTGTTAAAATAGAGTGAAGGGACATTGAAAAGGAGAAATGTAGATGTTGATTGCTTTATTGATTATTTTGGCCTATGTAATAGGCAGCATCCCGTCAGGTTTAATCGTAGGCAAACTTGCGAAAGGGATCGATATTAGAGAACACGGAAGCGGCAATTTGGGCGCTACAAATGCTTTTCGCACGCTTGGCGTTAAAGCGGGATCTGTTGTCATCGCAGCCGATATTTTAAAAGGCACCTTGGCCGCGGCGCTCCCATATTTACTGCACGTCCCCATTCATCCTCTTCTCGCAGGGGTGGCAGCAGTAATCGGCCATGTATTCCCCGTGTTCGCAAAGTTTAAGGGAGGCAAAGCCGTAGCCACATCAGGGGGCGTCCTGCTGTTTTATGCTCCGCTGTTATTCGTTACGATGGTTGCAGTATTTTTCGTATTTTTATTCCTTACGAAATTTGTTTCTCTGTCTTCAATGTTAACAGGGATTTATACGATTATTTACTGTCTGTTTGTAAAAGACCCTTATTTATTAGTCGTAGTGACGCTCTTGACCGCGTTTGTTATCTACAGACACAGGGCAAACATCAAACGGATTATAAACAAAACAGAACCGAAGATCAAATGGTTTTGATGAAACTTCAATTTTGACATCAAAATGCCATATGCGTTTATAATAGAGATAATTTCTTTATATGAGAAACAAAAAGGGAGTGTTCCGGATGAACATGAAAGTAACGAAAGGCGCGCTGGATTGGTACAAAGAAGAGCTCGATCTGGAAACAGGCGACCATGTCCGTTTCTTTGTCCGTTACGGGGGATGCAGCAACGTTCAGAAAGGCTTTTCTCTCGGCATTTTAAAAGACCGGCCGATGAACATCGGCACCAGCACGGAAGTTGAAGGCATTACCTTTTTTATTGAAGAAAGCGACTTATGGTACTTTGATAATCACGATTTGTCAGTCACATATTCAGATCAGGCAGAAGAGCCGGTATTTGATTACGTGTAAGAAAAAAAGAACGCAGCGGATGCGTTCTTTTTTTTACAGCCTGAACCTTTTGAGATGATCAGTCAGACGTTCTTTTTCTAATATGCTTCTTTGCGTATCACCGAGCAGGTCAAAGTGGGGAAATTCATTTTTATGGTGAATCCACTCCGGCTTCAGCCCGTACTCCGCTCCCCATCTGATCAGTTTATTGAGATCGCTTGAACCGGCCTTCGTCACTGTCTTAGCCTCCGGAAAGCGGTCGTCCAGCCAGTAATGCGTTAAAAAAGCGATTTTCCCTTCCGATACATCCCGCTTCCATCTTTCCAGTTCCTTACGCGTAATTCCAAATGCCATAACTGCAGCCGCTCCTTATTTTTTTGCCTTTTCGTAAGCGGCATGCCAATCAGGAAAAGCCTTGCGAAACTGAATCGGTTTGAAGCTCTCTTTATCAACGCATATATGAGAGGATGTCGCTTTGATGGCAAGTTCTTGATCCGGATTATAGATGTGGTAGCCGTAAACGGTTTTAAATCCGTTATATTCTTCAATCCAAGTATGTACGACAGCCGTTTCTCCGTAGCGGAGCGGCTTTTTATAAGAAATGCTGATATCCAATACAGGGGACAGCACTCCTCTGTCTTCCATATCCTTGTAAAGGAATCCGAGTTCCTTAATCAGCGCCGTTCTGCCGACCTCCATCCAGACTAAGTAATTGGCATGATAGACGATGCCCATTTGATCTGTTTCCGCATAACGCACTTCTATTTCTTTTTTTGACACATACAACGTTCTCTGCTCCCTTATTATCAGATTAGCCCCATTTTATCACAACGAGCCGGAAAGAGAAAAAAACCAGGTTTCCCTGGTTTTTATTATGATTGATAGCCGTTTTCTCTTGCAGCCGATTCATCCTGGATTTCACTGCGGAACGATTCAATGCTTTCATTGCGTCTGGCATTCTTCTCTTGAATGCGCTGTTTTTCCTCATCTGTCGCAAATTCCATTGATTCTTTGGCTTCTTCTATATTTTCAATTGTATTCTGGACCATATCCTGCAGCTTTTCAACGTTATCGGAACGGTCATCCGGATTTGGTTTTTGATCATTGTTTGTCATAATGTCTGCTCTCCTTTGTTGATGTTATTCGCCTTTCGTCTGCATGACAATCGGATGTCCGTTTGACTTGTCATGAAACTTTTCCCCTTTGTTGCGTTTATATTTAACGGGTTTTGTCCCTAAGTGGCTCGGAGCGTATTGCGGCTGGCCGTCTTTCTTGTTTATGCCCATGTTCATCCCTCCTTAAGAGTATATTTTGCAAAAGGAGGTGCAAACATGACTGCAAATTAAAGGTTATTTTTGTTTGAACCGCTGCTCCAGCTTTTCTTCAAGCTGATTCAAATATTCCGTATTGGTCATCAGCTCACGTTTATTTTCCATAACCAATTCATGAAAAGAACGTTTTCGCATTTTTTTCAATCTTCTCACCTCCGTGTTTTCATTCATTTTTTCCAATTTTTCAAAACCTAAGTCCTTCACAATAAAAAAACTGAACCTCTATTTGAGATCCAGTTTTTCTTTCATTTCTTTTTTTGTCATCGTGCCTACGCGAATGTGCTGAATGGTTCCTTTTTCGTCTAATATGTATGTTGTCGGATAAGAAAGCACGTTGAAATCTCCGTTAATTCCGCTTTTGTCAATCAGAATAGGAAAGGTCAGCTGATAATGATCAGCAAATGATTTCACAGCCTGTATATTTTTTTCAGAGGACGTAAAATTAACGGCTGCTACCGCAATATCAGGATATTCTTTCTGCAGCTCCTGCATATCAGGCATTTCCATTCGGCACGGCTTACACCACGTCGCCCAGAAATTGAGGAGCACTTTTTTTCCTTTATAATCAGAAAGGGAGATACTTTTTCCTGACAATGTATCAAGTGTAAAGTCAGGGGCTTTCATCCCTTCTTCTGTCCCTTCTTTCGGACTTTTTTGTACAGAATAAATGTTCCAGCCCGCATACACTAACAACCCGATAAGTAACATTCCGCCCAGCCATTTCGCAAGCATCTCAAGGCCTCCCGCATAAAAAGAGAGAAAGCAGACTGCTTTCTCTCCTTTGTTCATTCTGCTACTGTTTCATTTTATCGCGAAGCACCATTTGTAAAATGCCGCCGTGGCGATAGTAATCAATTTCCACTTCACTGTCAAAACGGACAACAACTTCAAATGTTTTTACCGTACCGTCTTCACTGATTGCTCTGACAGTCAGCAAGTCGCGCGGACGTACAGATTCATCAACATCCACCTCGATGACTTCCTTACCGGTTAAGCCGAGTGTATCCGCGTTTTCACCCTGTTTGAACTGGAGCGGCAGCACACCCATGAAGACGAGGTTGCTTCTGTGAATTCTTTCAAAGCTTTCGGCAATGACTGTTCTGATGCCGAGCAGGTTTGTTCCTTTTGCAGCCCAGTCACGTGAAGAGCCCATTCCGTAATCTTTTCCGGCCAGGACGACAAGACCCGTTTTATCATCTTTATACCGCATGCAGGCATCATAAATAGATGTCACTTCCCCGGTAGGCCAATGTGTTGTGTATCCGCCTTCTGTACCCGGTGCGATTTGGTTTTTAATGCGGATATTGGCGAATGTTCCTCTCATCATGACTTCATGGTTTCCGCGGCGTGAGCCGTAAGAGTTAAAGTCACGAGGAGAAACGCCTTTTTCCTGCAGGTATTTGCCCGCCGGTGTGTCTTTTCCGATCGCTCCGGCCGGAGAAATGTGGTCAGTCGTCACGGAATCGCCGAATTTGCCGACAACGCGAAGTCCTCTTAAAGGCTCAACTTTTCCCGGCTCTACAGACATTTCCTCAAAGAACGGCGGGTTTTGAATGTAAGTGGAATCCTGATCCCACTTGTACAGCGCTTCATCCGTCGTTTCGATTTCGTTCCAGCGCTGGTTGTCGTCAAATACCGTTTCATACTCTTTGCGGAATAATTCCGGCGTAACAGTCTGTTTGACGAGAGAATTGATTTCATCCATGGACGGCCAGATGTCATCGAAATAAACATTTTGTCCGTCATTTCCGACACCGATCGGATCCGTTTTCAGGTTGATATTCACAGTGCCTGCTAACGCGTATGCGACAACAAGCGGAGGTGACGCAAGGTAGTTTCCTTTGACAAGCGGATGGATCCGGCCTTCAAAGTTTCTGTTACCCGACAAGACAGAAGTGATCAAGAGATCATTTTTAGCAACCGCTTCTTCAATCTCTGGAGAAAGCGGGCCGGAGTTCCCGATACATGTCGTACAGCCATACCCTACGAGGTTAAAGCCGAGCTCCTTCATGTAAGGAAGCAGGCCCGAGTTGACTAAGTATCCAGTAACAACCTTAGACCCCGGTGCAAGTGATGTTTTAACATAATTCGGCACTTTCAAGCCTAATTCTACCGCTTTTTTGGCTACCAATCCGGCACCGATTAATACATAAGGGTTTGATGTATTCGTACAGCTTGTAATAGCGGCGATTGCAATCGCCCCCGTTTTCATAACCGCATCTTCACCGCTGTTAAGTTTAAATGAAATTTCTTTGTTCTCTTCAGCAGCATCCGCTCCGAATCCTTGGTTGCCGGCCGGGCTGACAAGATGTTTTTTAAACGTTTCCTGCATAACGGAAAGCGGGATTAAATCCTGCGGACGTTTCGGGCCTGAAAGGTTCGCTTCAATTTTTGACAGATCAATTTCCACAACGTCTGTAAAAATCGGCTCTTCCGCGTCAGGCGTATAGAATAAACCGTTGTTGCGGCAGTATGCCTCTACAATATCGATCTGCTCTTCTTCACGGCCGGTCAGACGCAGGTAAGAAAGTGCTTCCTCGTCAACAGGGAAGAATCCGCAAGTCGCTCCGTATTCCGGCGCCATATTGGCAATAGTCGCACGATCCGCAAGCGGAAGCTCAGCAACACCAGGACCGAAGAATTCAACAAATTTATTGACTACGCCTTTTTCGCGCAGCACTTGAGTGACTTTCAGCGCCAAGTCAGTCGCCGTCGTTCCGTTAGGCAATTTTCCGACAAGTTTCGCGCCGATGACCTCAGGAACAGGGAAATATGAAGGCTGGCCGAGCATTCCCGCTTCCGCCTCAATACCGCCGACACCCCAGCCGAGGACGCCGATTCCGTTAATCATTGTTGTATGGGAATCTGTTCCCACCAATGTATCAGGATATGTCACAAGTTCTCCGTCTTCCTCTTTCGTATGAACGACACTTGCCAAAAACTCAAGGTTTACCTGGTGAACGATACCTGTTGCAGGCGGAACGGCCTGATAATTGTTAAACGCTTTCTTTGCCCAGCTTAAAAATTTATAACGTTCTGCATTTCTTTCGAATTCTAAGTCCATATTAATGGCTAACGCGTCTTCCGTACCGGCTTTGTCGACTTGTACGGAGTGGTCAATGACCAGGTCAACCGGAATTTCAGGATTGATTTTATCAGGGTCTCCGCCGACAGAGGCCATGGCTTTTCTTAAAGATGCCAGGTCAACTACGGCCGGAACGCCTGTAAAGTCCTGTAGAATAACCCGTGACGGTTTAAACGGCACATCGATATCTTTTAATTCAGCAGTACCCCATCTTGCTAAATTTTCAACATGTTCTTTTGTAATGACGCGTCCGTCTACCTGACGCAAAACGGATTCCAAAAGAACCTTAATAGAATAAGGAAGTTTTGAAACATTGCCGACCCCTGCGTCTTCCAATGCTTTTAATGAATAGTAGTTGTATGTTTTCCCATTTGAAGAAAATGTTTTTCTTGCTTGGAAAACGTCTTGTGTTGCGACTTTTTGCTGATTTGTCATTCTCCAAAATCCCCCTTCAATGATCAAGATCGTTCTTTAGATGAATGTTCACATTCCATCACAATTTTCTCACAATTTCATCTTAGTATAAAATCATACATAAGTAAATATCAATGTTTTTATTAAATACAATAAGATCGTCTTATCAGCATGATTTTCGGTAAATTTTGTCCGATTTTCCGCCTCATACAACGGGCTGTAAAGAGCCATATTAATGTTGAGGTGATGATCATGGTAAAACGGAAAGCCAATCATGTCATTAACGGCATGAATGATGCGAAAAGCCAAGGCAAAGGCGCGGGTTATATAGAAAATGACCAGCTCGTCCTGACGGAAGAAGAACGGCAGAACAATAAAAAAAGAAAAACAAACCAATAGCCGGAACACCTTAAAAAGGAGGCTTTAACATGACAAATAAAAATACGAGTAAAGATATGCATAAAAATGCTCCGAAGGGCCATAACCCCGGCCAGCCGGAACCGCTGAGCGGAAGCAAAAAAGTGAAAAACCGCAACCATACAAGACAAAAACATAATACAAGCCACGATATGTAAAACAGACCCCGTGTCTGTTTTTTTGTGCCATTCACCCATTCAAAGCTTCTGCATACGTTATAGCAAGGCTTTTTAATATGGAGGAATGCTTCCATGAATCACTCAAAAAACGCTGAAGAATTTGATGATACGGAAGAATGGCTGCGGCAGTTTTACGAGGACCCGTATGCTTGGTATGACGAGACGCTGCCGATCGATCTATATGAAACAAGCCGTCAATATATCATTGAAGCCGACCTGACGGCGCTGAAGCAGGTGCAAGCGATAACCGTCACTCTTTCGGGAAATGAGTTTATGCTCTCTGTTAAAACGCTTGAACGGACGTTAAACAAACAAATGATGCTTCCTTTTTATCTGAATGACAAACATATTTTCACTGATTTCACCAACCATATTCTGACCGTCTCCATGAACAAGGAGCCAAATGAGACTCCTGCCTCTTTTTCCTTTCAATTTCCTCTATAACATAAAAAAGCCGCTTTCATCCCTCAATGGAAGCGGCTTTTTTTGTCCGGTCATATCAGTCATATACCCTCAAAGTGAATCTCCCATGGCCAAATAGCAGAATCACTATACGATAGAATATGTTCTACCAACCGGAATGACTGGACATCTATCATTTTTTCTATTCTTTTTTTCTATTCTTTTTTTCATGTGTTCTTCTATTCTGTCTTCGTTTACAATATGGTTAAAGTAAGGAGGAGATAGAACAATGCTGGAAGGCTGGTTTATGTGGTTTATTTTATTTTGGGTCATCGTGATGATCGGATTGCTGTCTATCGGCGGGTTTTTTATGTTTCGAAAATTTTTAAAACGCTTACCGAAAGAAGACGGCCGGTCAGAACTGGATTGGCAGGACTATTATATTGAAAAAAGCAGGCACTTATGGAATGAGGGTGACAAGGCGTTTTTGGATGAACTGGTCGCCCCCGTACCGGAGCTCTTTCGGGATGTAGCCAAAGCGAAAATCGCCGGAAAAATCGGTGAACTTTCCTTAGCGGAGGAAGCTGAACAAATAAACCGTGATTTAATCATCAGGGGTTACATACTGGCCACCCCTAAGCGTGATCATCAATTTTTAAAAAAGCATCTCCGTGAAAAACAGATTGATCTTACTCCTTATCAAGCCCTGCTCAAATAAAAAACCTTTCCGGCGGACGGAAAGGTTTTAATTCATCTGAATATCAGCGGTCTTCAGTTCATTCGAAAGTTTGCGGTAAGACAAAAACATCGCGATGCGCCACGGGACAATCATTCCGAAAGCCAGAATCCAAAACATTCCGCTTAAAGCTCCGTAATCAATCGTCGTGCTCAAAATGGATTTCATAGCGATTCTGATAACCAAGAGACCAATCAGGATAAACACAAACGCTTTTGACCGTTTTAAATAGATTTCATTATTTTTAATCTCAAATTTAGATGTTTTAATCAGAAAAATAGAGAAGATCACGCCCAGCGTAATGGCCTCCAAAAATTCTTCGCCCGTCACTCTGAAAATCGGAAAAAGGAACATAAGCGCTCCCGTACTCATGAAAATCGGCGGGAGAATTATTTTTTTAGGTGAAGCGGGCTTGTCGGAGGATTTAATCCTGACGATCATCACGGAAATTGCCATGGCCGCTGCAATAACGGATGAAATTATAATCATCATCTTTATCATTCCTTTGCTTGCACGGAGTTTAATACTATATACTATACTCCAAAAACATAAAAAAAACCAATTTGAAAAGAGAACACGTTTACGTTCCCGTTACCCGGCCAACGGCCTCCAGCACTTTAGATGCTTCAAACGGTTTAACGATAAAGTCTTTAGCGCCTAATTCAATCGCTTCCAGAACGATCCGCTGCTGCCGCATGGCGGTGCACATGATGATCCGGGCTTTCGGGTCAAAAGCTAAAATATCCTGCAGAGCCTGTATACCGTTTTTGACCGGCATGGTAATATCCATTGTCACCAGGTCGGGACGGATTTTTTGATATACTGACAGGGCTTCCTCACCGTCAGCCGCTTCCCCGGCCACTGTGTAATTCGCCGATTCCAGAATCTCTCTGATTTTCACCCTCATGAACTTGGCGTCATCTACAACTAAAACTCGTGTCATATTCCCCTCCACATATTTAACATTAACTAGTCTTATTGTACCAAAAACAAAAGGGTATATAATAGTTCAAAAGTTATTAATCCGTTACAGACCGGTAAATCCTCCGAAAAGATTTGACAGAACGATCAGAATGTAGCTCATCCAGTTAAAAAACAGCATAACTCCGATCAGAATCATAAGAATGCCGCCGATTTTCATGATAAGCAGCTGATGCTTGCGAATCCAATTCATTCTGGTAATAAAAAATGAAAGAACAAGAAAAGGAATCGCAAACCCGAGAACATATAAAAACATATACGGCACTGCTGAAGAAGGATTTGTATTGGCCAGCGAAAACACGGCTCCTAAAATAGGCCCGCTGCACGGCGACCAGCCGGCTGCAAATGCAAGACCGATCAGAACCGAACCGATAAACCCCTCCGGACGGCGCTTAAAGTGAATGCGCCGCTCTTTCATCATGAATTTCGGCTGAAACACACCGGCAGTAATCAGCCCGAAAAGGATCAGCATGATAGCGCCAAACTGGCGGATCGCTTCATGATATTGGGTAAAAAAACTGCCGATAAAAGAAGTTCCATATCCCAATGCGATAAAAATCACGGAGAAACCAAGCAAAAAACAAAGTGTATGCACGAGGCCACGCTTTTGCAGCATCACCTTTTCTGTTTTCACCTCGTCCATACTGACACCAGTTATGTAAGATAAAAAGGCGGGGTACAACGGCAGACAGCATGGAGAAATGAAAGACAGAAATCCGGCCCCAAACGTCAAAAAGTAATTAAAACTCACGATGACACACTCCCTTCGAGTTATGACAAAATCATTTCATTTTTTTAACACTTTCCCGAGAAGGATTACTTTTTATAGAAAAAGCTTATATAATTTAATTTGACATCGAGATATTATACTCCTTCTTATTTGAAAAACAGTATAAATGTGGATATAATAATAGCGACTCAGGTGAAAGATTTATGTATGAAAGGATATATCCCTGTGATTAGAGAGCATCTATTAAATGAAATTGAAAAAAAACGGGCAGAGCTGCTTAAAATCGTCATGACAAACGGAATGACATCAAACATTACGATAGAACTCAGCCAGGAGCTTGACCACCTTCTCATACAATATCAAAAAGAACTGCACACCGGCAGTTGGGGTGAAACATGACGCCAAAATAAAAAACCCTCTCCGGGTTTTTTATTTTTATAACCATGTATCTCTATATCATAATCTGTACGTATTATTTCGCTTGATTATTCATGGCTTTCATCATTTGATTAATTTTCTTTTGAGAAGGTTTCATTCCCATTTGCATCATCATCATGCGTAGCATTTGTTCATTAATAGGCGGATTCTTTTTCAAATAGCTCATCATATATTTACGAGCAATAAAAAACCCGAGTGCAACACCTATGAGCAATGCGACAACGCCCACTAGGATGCCAACCCATAAAGTCATTTTATTTCCTCCTTCATGTTGTCTAGTTTAAAGTGTACTAAACCAAAGGCTATTATACAACATTTACATCTCTTTTTCCTCGTTTTTAGACAAAATTTCTTTCTCTGACCGGATTTAACCACCCGTAGCGCCGTGTCTTGAAATCCATTGCAAGAAAACAGGGGCTGATTTTACGCAGAATCTCAAAGAAAATCGTTTCCGCCTCATAATCTCCCGAAGCCGCAATCTCAATTAAACTGTCTTTCATCATGAAGGTGGCGCGGCCCTTTTCTCCGGGCAGTGTAAGCCGGTAAATGGAATCCAAACGGCTGTAACTCATTCGGTTTAAATGCAGCTGGAGACGCTGATGCATATGTATCACCGGAATCGGTTCCGTTATATATTGAACTTGCTTTTCTGTCATTTGATATTCCTGGGGTGTCAGGTCTGTCCAATGATAGTCTCGAAACAACTCAAACATAGCCGTTTCCCGCCCGAAGTAGTGGTTCGCAAACTCATCCTTTATCAGGTGCGTATAGTAATGACGTTCCATTTCCTCATCCCCTTTTACAGCGCTTCGTTATTGCTTTCTATTATACAAAAGGAGAAAAGAAAGAATTGTCTATTACTGTTACGCCGCCCCTTCTATTTTTGTCGCATAAACAGGAAAAAGAGGATGATTTGACTCATCCTCTTTTGTCTCGTTATTTGTTTAAAAGTTTTTTCACGCGGTCAACCACGTTTTCTGCAGTAAACCCGTATTCTTTCATAATTGTTTCTCCCGGAGCTGAAGCACCGAAACGGTCAATTGCGAGAACGTCTCCTTCAAGACCGGTAAATTTGCCCCATCCGAAGCTTGAACCCATTTCGATCGCAAGACGTTTCGTCACATTCGGAGGAAGCACGCTGTTTTTGTACTCGGCCGATTGTTTTTCAAAGCGGTCCCAGCTCGGCATGCTGACTACAGATACGTGAATGTTTTCTTCAGCCAGTTTCGCTTGAGCTTCGATCGCAAGTCCGACTTCAGAACCTGTCGCTAAAAGAAGAGCGGCCGGTGATTCCGTTTGGGCTTTTGAAACGATATAAGCCCCTTTTTCCACGCCCGCATACGCTTCTTCAGCCTGCTGATCAATCGTCGGCAGGTTTTGGCGTGTCAATACAAGAGCTGTCGGATGATCTTGGCTTTGAACGGCAACCTTCCATGCAGCTGCGGTTTCATTTCCGTCAGCAGGTCTGATCACAGAAAGGTTAGGAAGTGCGCGTAAAGAAGCAAGCTGCTCAATCGGTTCGTGAGTCGGCCCGTCCTCTCCTACGGCAATACTGTCATGCGTGAATACATAAGTGACGGGAAGACCCATCAATGACGCCAGACGAATGGCAGGTCTTAAATAATCAGAGAACACAAAGAATGTGCCGCCGAATACGCGGAGGCCGCCGTGAAGCGCCATTCCGTTTAATGCAGCGCCCATCGCAAATTCACGGACACCGAACCAGAAGTTTTTCCCGGCGTAGTCTTTGGCCGTGAAGTCTCCTCCATTTTTGATTGTCGTTTTATTTGAACCCGCAAGGTCAGCAGATCCCCCGACAAAGAAAGGAATTTTCTTGGCGATCCCGTTCAGCACCTCACCTGAAGATGCGCGGGAAGCAAGGCTGCTGCCTTTTTCATAAACGGGAACTTCCTGATCCCAGTCTTTAGGAAGCTCGCCTTTCATGCCGAGTGACAGCTGTTCAGCAAGCTCAGGATATTTTTCTTTATAAGCCGCGAACAGTTCATTCCATTCCTGTTCTTTTTTCGAGCCGGCTTCTTTTACAGCTTGATTGAAATGCCCGTATACTTCTTCCGGAACATAAAAATCTTCTTCAAACGTCCAAGCATACGCTTCTTTTGTCAGCTTGCTCTCTTCTAGTCCTAACGGAGCGCCGTGAACGCCGGATGTGCCCGCACGGTTTGGAGAGCCGAAACCGATCGTGGTTTTCACTTCAATCAAAGTCGGTTTTTTATCATTCTGGCGCGCTTTTTCAATTGCAGCCGTCAATTCAGCGATGTTGTTTCCGTCCTCAACATAAAGAACTTCCCAGTTCATTGCTTCAAAACGCTGCTTTACATTTTCAGAGAAAGAACGGTCTAAATCGCCGTCTAAGGAAATGTCATTAGAATCGTATAATACGATCAGGCGGCCTAATTCAAGATGGCCTGCAAGAGAAGCGGCTTCGGAAGAAATGCCTTCCATTAAATCACCGTCTCCGCAAATACTGTATGTATAATGATCAACTACGTTGAAAGAATCACGGTTATATGTCTCAGCCAGATGGCGTTCTGCAATTGCCATTCCCACTGCCATTGCAATACCCTGTCCAAGCGGCCCGGTCGTTGCGTCTACTCCGGCTGTGTGCCCGAACTCCGGATGTCCCGGTGTTTTGCTTCCCCATTGACGGAACTGTTTCAAGTCTTCAATGCTGAGGTCATATCCGCTTAAATGCAGCATGCTGTATAAAAGCATTGAACCGTGGCCTGCTGATAAAACAAAGCGGTCGCGGTTAAACCAGCCCGGATTCTGCGGGTTTACATTCATAAATTTCGTCCACAGCGTATATGCCATCGGAGCGGCTCCCATCGGCATGCCCGGATGTCCGGAATTCGCTTTTTCAATTGCGTCTATAGATAGTGTACGAATGGTGGCAACTGATTTCTTTTCAATTGTATCCATTATAATCCCCTTCCTTATTGTTGTACCTTTTCATCATAAAGCGATGCTGACTTTTTCTCAACTCTTTCAGCTTAAATTTGAGATAAACTTGTTGAAAATTGTCGTAAAGCACAGCCTGATATTAGTATATACGAAAAAAGAATACGTATTGCCGTATTCTTTCTGTTTAATGAAGATTATTTTTCTGTTGTTCTCTTTTTAATTTTTCAGGGGTGACATCGTTGCCTTCCGGATCAATCACTTTTACGCTCTTTAACGTATTTTTCATTGAGGAGCGGAATCCTTTCAAATACTCCTGGCGAAGCTTTTGCTGTTCAGCTTTTTCCTCATCCGTTATCGTGTTTGATTTAGCTTTTTGAGCCAATTCGTTAATTCTTGCGATTTTTTCTTTAGAAATCATAATAAGCTCCTTTGGTGCGTGTTGATTATATACTACTAAAACGCAGTCTTTTTTACAACTGATGCGCGTCAGCTGCCTTCTGTGTCTGCGGTATATTCCTGAAACCGCCGGTGAACCGTGGCTTTGGACACATCGTAGCCGAATCCCCTTAAGGTCGCTGCGATTTCTGCAAAGGTAAGCTTGTTGGCTCTCAGCCTGATAATTTCCGAAACCGGAACCTCTTTTTTTTCTTTTCCGCTGTTTTCATGTCTGTTTTTCAGATTCCGTTCAGGTTTGTAGCCGTTTTTCACGGCTCTTTTCATTCCCCGCCGGATTTTCATATTGTGAATTTTCCTTTGATATTCCTCAACAATACTGACGATTTCGAGTACCATCGAATCAGCTTCGGAAAGCTCCAGTTCACCTTTATGAGCCGTCGTATATATTTTTACGTTCTCCCTGTAAATGCAATGCAAAAGCGCAATCTTGGCGTTTCCTCTTCCTAATCTCGTTTCGTCCTGCACCAATATCGCGTCAATATGTGATTTTTTAATTTCATCAAGCATTTCAAATACTCCGTCGCGATCCATTTCGTAACCGCTGGCTTTCTCAGAAATGACTTTCACGACTTCCATGCCGTTTGCAGCAGCGATCTCACTGAGCTCCTCTTCCTGTCTTTTTAATGACGTTTGCTGCTGTTCTTTGTTTGTGCTTACGCGGGCATAAATGAGTGCCTTCATTTCTCTCTTTCCTCTCTAATTGACAATGGCCAGCTGATATACGGCCGGATGCTTTTTCTTAACCGGAAGAATAAGTTCGTCTCCGGGCTTTATATCAGCAGTTTGGAGATGATTATTCTCCGTCACCCACTCAATGAAATCTTCTTTATTAATGTGTTTCTTTTCTGCTACATGATCCGCAAGTGACCAGAGTGTATCGCCGTCCTGAACCTTTATTTTAACATATTGGCTGAGGGACTGATCATTTCCCGCACATGAGACAAGTAAAATAGCGGCACTTAAAATCGCAGTAAACAGCCCTACAAATATAATAGATTCTTTCGCCATGTAAACAACCTCCGATAAGAATGTTTGTTCGCTTTTTATACCTTTCAGTATATACGAACAAACGTTTCTGTCAATCGTTTTTTTCGAACCTATGTTTGTACTGTCAGGAAAATCATGCTATAATCTACTTAAAATCGACGTTTTGAGGTGCGAAATATGACGAAGCTATCAAAAAGGCAGCTTGATATCCTGCGTTTTATTAAAGAAGAGGTAAAAACGAAAGGATATCCGCCTTCTGTAAGAGAGATAGGAGAAGCAGTAGGACTGGCTTCCAGTTCAACCGTGCACGGCCATTTGGCGCGGCTGGAGACAAAAGGCCTGATCAGACGGGACCCAACTAAACCGAGGGCGATTGAGGTATTGGATGAAGAAGAAGTCCACATTCCGAAAAGCCAGGTCGTAAACGTTCCGGTCATCGGGAAAGTGACGGCGGGTATTCCGATTACGGCTGTTGAAAATATCGACGAGTATTTTCCGCTTCCTGACCGGATGGTTCCTCCGGGCGAACATGTCTTTATGTTAGAAATCATGGGAGAAAGTATGATCGACGCCGGTATTTTTGACAAAGATTACGTCATTGTCAAACAGCAGAACACGGCCAATAACGGAGAAATCGTCGTAGCTATGACCGAAGATGATGAAGCGACGGTCAAGCGCTTCTATAAAGAAGACAATTATGTGCGGCTGCAGCCGGAAAATCCGACGATGGAGCCGATTATCCTGCAAAACGTAAGCATTTTGGGGAAAGTTATCGGCGTATTCAGAGCCGTACATTAATTCTATTAAACTTCATTTATTGTAAAAAACCCCTTAAAGAGGGGTTTTTTTTGCATAAAAAAAGCAGATTCGCCCTGGCTTAAGAAACGAATCTGCTAAGGAGGAAAAACTTACATTCTTATTATCCGACATCACACTTTTGAAGTCAACTAATAATGTTTCCTTAGAGAAACTTTTCATTCATTTTTTAACTTTGTATATTTGTGCGTGATGAATTTACTTTTATTTATGTTTCCTTTGGGCGGATGCATAAAAATTTATCTATGAAAATTTAGTACATAGTGTAATAAGTTATATTTAAATATAAAAAAACCCGCTGCCTTTAGCGAGTATCTATTTTCAATCAAAATGATAATATTCTACACCGTAAAACCCTTTAATATAGACGGGGCCACAGACGTTTGAAGAACTTTCAACCAGAATTCTGTATTTGTGATACGGATCAATTGATTTTTTATCCTGGGCACTGAGGTTTAACCAGCTGCCGCTGTAGTTTTTAGAACTTAATGTATAAAAATTCCCGTTCAGCGCCATCCGCTGGAGTTTCATGCTTAAACCGCACGAAGAGTTGTTCATTATGGTGAACTTATATCCTAAAAAGTAATCGTCGGCAGCTACAGCCCCCGGATTTTCAATATGAAACTCTTTTGCATTTCCCTCCAAAGTGAAGCTTGTTTTTGATCCGAATTCAGTGGTAGCCGCTTCAGCTGAGTGTATTCCGCTAAAACATAATAAAAAAACAGCAATACATAACCAGTATTTTTTCATTTGCATCCCCCTTTTTACATATTTTAACTTGTGAATCCTGTGATGTCTATTCACATTTTATTAAAACGTATACTTTATAACCACTATATACCAGTTTAAAAATTTGCGGATTGCTTACAATGAAGACTAAACGAAATAACGAAGGTGGTTCAAATGAAACACGTAATTGCTTTCGCTTCTAAAACGGCGCTCACACTTGCTTTACTGTACATTGTTCTGGATCTTATGTACCAAGTAACCTTTTTAAACGTTCTGTTTATTACAGTGATCTTAAGTTTAATCACTTATTTTGCGGGTGATTGCATGATTCTGCCGAGAACAAGCAATTTCACAGCCGTTGCAGCTGATTTCGGGATTTCATTCATTATATTATGGATATTCCTTATGAACATTGGCGGATTTAATGTCTCGCCTGCCGCGGCATCGGTTATCTCTGCACTTTGCATTTCTGTTTTTGAGGCATTTTTTCACCGGTATTTGCAGCAATATGTACTTCCCGAAGATTATCAGGACACAACAGAGACGGATAGCACGCTATGGAGCTATCAAACCGAGGCGTCTGAAGAATTAGTGCCGGAAAAAGACCCTCAGGAAAAAACATAAAAAGGAGGCAATCGCCTCCTTCTCTTTTTATTTTTGCTTCTGATCGTCCAGCGGCAGCTGCAGCAGTGAGTCTGTGCCTGTCGCTTTCGGTGTTTTTCCGTCCCATTTTTCAATCCATTTATATTTGATCATCTCATCGGACATTGATTTCTTTATGATTTCGTTATAATCAGCGATCCCTTCCGCTTCAATTTTTTTCTTTTTCGCTTCGGCTTCGGCTATTTTAATTTCAGTTTGTGTCCGTTCAAGTTCCTGTGAAGACTTCACCCTTGCATCGATGGCTTCCTGTGTGGCTTTATCCGGCTTCGGTACGCCAAGCGTCAGATCATCAATTAAAAATCCAAGACTCTTCATATCATCAGCAAATCTCTTTTGAACATCGGCAGCGGCTTCTGCAGATTTTTGCCCGTATGTGTCAATAACCGAGTATTTGCTGATTGATTTTCGCGCCGCATCCCACAGCCTTGTTTTTAAATATGTATTTTCAATCGTTTCAACGTCTACCGCGCCGAATTTGTTAAACAGATCGACTACTTTATCAGGCTGCACGACATAGTTGTAAGCGATATCCATTTCTATATTTTTACCGTCTGAGGTTGCCACTTTTATATTTTCATTATTCACTGTCTGCATACGCACCGGATATTCCGTTACTTTATTAAATAACCCGACTAAGTGCCAGCCTTGGTCCAATGTGTCGGATTTTACCCCGCCATTCGGTGAGTATACAACCCCGACATAACCGTTCGGTATTTTTTCAATGAATAGTGACGCTGTAACGCCCGCAATTAAAAGGGCTGCACCTATAATCACACCGCCGATAATTTTTTTTGTGTTTCCGCGCTTATTTTCGCTCATGCTGATCTTCTTCCTCCCATGACTTTTTGAATTTTTTGGCTCCGCTTCCCACTTGTTTAAAGATTGGACTAAGCATCAGCCATAAACCGAATCCGATGATGACAAGAAGAATGATAGACCCGATCATCACTTTCATTTGCCCACCTCTTTTCTTTCATCCTGTCAATTATGTATACGATCTTAAGAACTTAAAGTTTCATAAATTTCAAAAGAAAAAGCCCCGCCGGCAAAATAGGCGTGCTTATTAATAATTGTCACTGATAAAATCAGAAACCGTTTTTGTGAATTGATAAAAGGTCCCATTTTGTGTGGATGCTCTGCTTTTCAGCGTAAAAGTGTCAAATAGTGATTTTCTGAAGCCGGTGCTCACTTCGATTTGAATACTCAATCCGGATGAAGATTGATTGGCAAGGTTGTTCGGACTGACGCCGGCATATTTATCATTTATGCCAAGAAGAACGGCAGGATACCCGTGTCGTTTCAGCACATCGGTCAAAAGTTCGGCCCGTTCTCTGTCTGTACCGCCGATTTTTATCTTTTTATCGTCACTGCCGTAACCGTGCAATGAAATGACATGAGAGTGCTCTTTCACCATTTGCACGGCCTTAGGTTCATCGAAATGCGAACTTGTCAAATGCAGAGCCGCATTACCGGCTGATTTTAACCCTTCAAATAAATATAAACTCCGGTTTTCGGCAATTTCTCTGGCTAACTCACTGGTCCCCGGCTCTATGCCTCCGCCGTGTATAGCTAATATGAGGACAGAAGGGTCATGCTCTCGCGTTGAAATGGAAAAAACGGAAGGATCTTCATTCAGCTTTAATTCCTCAAAACTGCCGTAAATATCTGAAGCGGCATTAGCCCGAAAGAACGGCAGAAGCAAAAACGGTAAAATTAAAACTAAAATTCCTTTTTTGGTTATTGATGGCATTTGTATGTTTATGTTACAATACAAATGCTTCAGCCTTTGAAGCGAACGGCAGAACAGGGTGACTTTGGACGGTTTCTTCTGCTCTGCCTCTTTGCCAGCTGCTTTATGGTCTATTCTTCTAACCCTTTTTGCCATAACATCATCCTTTCTTTTGTTTACACTTTTGTCACAATATTATATACGTTGGACAAAACCTCCGTTCATCTTGAAGAATAAAAACATCAAAACAACTTCTATCCTTTAACCTAAAAAAGTCTTTCTGTTCAAAGAGATGGAAGGCTTAAATGATAAAAATGAAACCCTTCTCCAGTTTTGGAGGAGAGTGAGGACTGCAGGGAAATCATTTTATCAATATGCTGAGCTGGGCTGGCGTCCGGCTCAAATATTTGCTTCCGGCATAGACGGTTACGGAGCGGCCGCTTATTTCGAAGTCAAATTCGAACGTGACGTATGATTTCCCAATTCTAGAATCCCCGACACAAATTGAATGTAACTGCTGTTTCCATAAAAAAAAGACTGCTGTTAAGCAGTCTTTTTTCGTTTTATTTCGTGCCTGTTGATCCCAGTCCGCCGCGGTCATTGTTCCCGAGCTTGTCTACTTCGATCAGCTCCACTTCAGGCATTTTCTTCATGATTCTGAATTGGCAGATCCGCTCCCCCTTGGAAATATCGGTATCCCGAAGCGCGAATGCAGGAAAAAACCAGAAGTCATTGTCGCCTTTATAAGATTCATCAATGACTCCCATTGAATTTGTCTGAATGATACCGAAATGCTTATATGTACTTGAACGCGGAACGACATGGGCCTCATATCCTTCCGGCAGTTCCATCGCAACTCCAAGCGGGATAAGTTTGAATTCACCTTTTTTGATTGTTATATCTTCAGCTGCCCGCAGATCAATCCAATCGCCCTGTTCAATTTTACTGATTCTCGTTTGCGTATCATCTGAATATTTAATTTTGATTTGTAAAGTCATGTTCGCTGCTCCTTTTGCTTCCCTATTTCAGTCGTATTGATGACCAATCCGTGCCCCATTATACCATTTAACTGATAAGAATGTTGATTTTGGTGTATATGCAGCCGAAGAGGAAGCACTGCGAAGCCAATGAGAATAAACCTAAAATGAGGGCCCCTCCTATCGGTTTTTTCCTCCATTTTCACATGACAGCTTCAATTACAATAATGCAAAGCTTTATATCCGTTCTTTCAACAGAGTTTTTAAAATTTCATCTTGGTTTCAAAAGGAATTTCGTTCTGAATAAAGAATTTGAAGAATAAGCGCTTAAAGGGCGCGCGACTCTTTTCTGCCCCCTGCCTCAGGCGCTTATATCAAAAGAAAGAGGTGTCTTTAGAATGGTTCAATTTAAAAACTTTCCTGATCCGTCTTTAAACGCCCCATTGCAGTCTCACCCTGCACAGCCCTCTGAATTGGAGCATCTCAAAGCAAGGATGCAGAATTTTATTAAGCATTCCGCAACGGATGATAATCTTGAGATCGCAGATGCCCGGGTGACGGCGGAAGGAATGGTCACCTCACTTTTAAAAGAACGGCTTGATACCGAATACGAAATGCTTAAGAATAAAATCACCCGGGAAGTGAATGTGGAGGACTACGGAGCGGTCCCTGACGGCCGGGACAATACGGAAGCCTTTCGGAGAGCGATCGGGAACGGCCGGGTCAAAGTAAATGTTCCCGCAGGAGAATTTTTGGTTCAAGGGATAAAACTCCCCTCATGGACTACCATTTCCGGTGAGGGACAAGGGATTACCGTGCTTAAGCTTCATGAGGACACTCCCGCATACGAATGGGTCATTACTAACGCTGATTACGAAAATGGAAACCGTAATATTTTTGTCCAGAACATGACTTTAGACTGGAATCCTGATCGTCAATGCGGAGTCAGGAACCCCGGAGGACAGTTTTCCAGCTGTTTAACGTTTGCTAATGTGCAATACGGCTGGATTAAGAATGTTGAAACGGTTAACGCGGGTCTCCATGGTATTGATATTACATCTCCGACTTACGATCATTTGCCTGAAACAGAATGGACGAAAGACGGCTGCCGATATATATGGATTGATAACTGTGTGGCATACGGCGCCGGAGACGACGGCATTACCACCCATTACAGCGAGTATATTTTCATTTCCAACTGCCATTCCGGAAACCCCCGCGGCACAGAGCATGCTGAGGGCAGCGCAAACTCGAACGGCATTGAAATTGACGACGGCTCTAAACATGTTTGGCTTTTAAATAACTATACGAGCGGTAATATCCGCGGGATTGAGGTAAAGGCGCACAGCCTGTGGCCGGCTTCTCAAAATGTTCATATTATCGGTCATGTTTCGTATCGTGATGTACGTTCATTTGATATTCGTCATATCGGCCATCATCAGGCCTCAGATCCCGAAAGCACGACGGCTTATGATGTTACTTTAACCGATTGCACCGCGATTGAACCGGTATTCAATGCTCTCTATGACGGTGTGACCCCGAGGGCGCTGGTCATCTCTGCCTATAAAAACGTTAATGTAAACGGATTCACAGCTATTGGTGATCCCTCATACGACTATGGCGGGAATCCAGTCGTAGCTCTTCAATACCGCAGTCAAAATATTACGATCAACGGCATTAAAATACGCGGCTTTACACAAGCCGGTGTTGACATCAATATATCCGGCGGATCAAATAAAACCGATTATGTTAAAATTTTAAATTTTGATATATACAAGTCATCTCCTAAAGGCATCTCAATCGGCGGAGGCCAATATAACGTAAATATTATAAACGGTACGATGATCGGAGACGGCGGTTCCGTCGGAATTACGTCCCCTAACAGTCAGGCCGTCATTCTCGGGGTGCAAGCGGAAGGTTACAGCGCGGCCGCATCTATAAAAGGACAGACTTATGATCAGATCCCCGTCAATTTAAAGGGAGGCGCACAGCTCGCGACCAGCTCCGGTTTTGCATTCAACCCGACAAGCGCCGTTATTGCGGGAACAGGCGATATTACGGCAAGAGGTGACAGAAATGCGATCATCAGCTCTTCCGGAGGTTCAAGTTCTGAAGGTTCAAGGGCATTTATCGCCGCTTCAAACAATGTCCATATTACGGGCAGCAAAGTCTCCAGAACGATTCTGTCATCAGAAAGCATTACATTGGAAGAACCATACACGGTTGCCGGAGGGCATCAGTCCATCAAATGGAAACTCGATTCAGCGGGCGGCCACGGTACGTTCGCCGGAGCTGTCACCTCTTCCCTGTCAGGGTACGGAGAATACTTTGAAAGTGTAACCGGCCAGACAATTCCCGCCGGGACAATCGTCACAGTGAAAGGCGAAAAAATTGAATCGGCTCACGTCGGTGATTACATGCTCGGCGTCATTTCAGAAACAGCCGCTTTTATCTCAGGAGCCGCAAGCTTCGGATGGCAAAGCCGCTTTTTGACAAACGAGTTCGGCGGTTTCATTTACGAAAATGTGACTGACGAGGAAACAGGAGAAACGGTACGCGTGCCGAAACAAAACCCGGACTGCAGTCCGGCTCTTGAAGCTGACTATGAAGCACGAGCGGCCAGAGACGAATGGCACATTGTCGGACTCAACGGCCGGCATTACGTACGGGTCGACAGTACGGTCAGCCCGGGAGATTATATCACGGCTCATAACGGAATCGGGACTAAAGCCGCGGAAGGCTGGAAGGTATTGAAACTGACAGCCTTATACAGTGCTGAAAAAGGGTACGGCATTGCAATTGCGGTTATCAAATAGGGTCTCAATATCAGGATCATCTCCTCTCTTTTCTATCGGGCGGGTATGATCCTGTTTTTTATACCGAATGAGATGCCTCTTTTTCAGCATACCGTTTCATTTGTCCAAGCCATCCATGCTTTCTGTCATAGAATACTACCGTCAGATGAAAAAAGGAGGAATATGAGTATGGATATGGGTATGGGAATGGATATGGATATGAACGGACATTATGATCACCACCCAAAACAGCCTAAACAAAAAAAGAAGAAACAAGATAAAAAGCATCTTGATTATGATTACATCGTTGTTTATAAAAGAAAATGCAAAAAATGTAAAAAATGCTGCTAACTTGACATATCAACATTTTTACACCCGGTAAACTCCGGGTGTTTTTCTTATTATGGCGTTTCTCCGGGCTATTTTCACCCAAAATCCGGTCATCCTATCACAATACATAAAAAGACTCTATTATTTTCTTCCCTTTTCGCCTAATGAAAAGTATTTCATTTACAGAAAACAACACAAATAGAATGACATGACTTTTGAGAAAATCTACTCTTTGCTTGGTCAATTTTTCTGCGATACCATGAATTTGCAACAATTTTTAAAAATTTCCTCAGGAGGTCATTGCCATGAAAATCGCCAGAACGATAGTCGGATCATGCTTAGCTTTATCTCTAACAATTCCTTTCACAGCCAGTGCCTCAGCAGCCAGTCAGTCTGAACACGCAAACGCGCCTCACGTTTCACCCGTTGCAAATCCGTTAGAAAGTAAATTATCCCAAACAGCAGACCAAAACGTAAAAGCAGCAGGTGTTGATGCCGGGCTGAACGTAAACGTAGATGTTCTCGGAATCTCAGATCGCATTGCTGAAGCGGTTAAGTCAGATCAAAACCGAACCGGCTGGGTAAAAAATGTCATGGAAACAACATTTTACGCATCAGGACAGAAGTACAATGTCATGGTGTTCAATTTAAATCAAGAATATGAAGACCGGTTTAACGGCGTTCAATTTTACGGATCAGCCGTTTATGACGGTATTACTTACGGAATCTGGGTCTTCGAAGACGGGTCCTTCGATAACAAAGGAGACGGGGGCTGGATCAATTGGGCATTCAGAGGGTGGTTCGATCGTGATAATCAGCATATTGAATTCCACAGACCTTAATACGGTGAAAACTTGCGGCAGCGCCCGCAAGTTTTTTTAACTGGACTGCACATTTTTCACCGTTATAACGACTATACTTGAAGTGCGGGCTCCGATCGCAGCCCCGGTAAAGTCTTTCAAAGTGAGGTATACCATGTCAAAGTCTTTAAAAATAGTGTTGTGGAGCATATTGGTGTTGATCATCTTGTTAGTGATTATCGGAATCGTTTCTTACAATCAAACTCCGTCTGCAGAAAGCATAGCAAAAAGAATGCTTTACAGCGTCTAATCAATGTTAAGCCTTCATCGGCTTTTTTTATTTACCGCAGAACACTTGACAAAACGACGAATTTTCAATTTATTCGTTAACGATCTCATTCAGTATAGAATATACACGTGTATCATGGGGCAGTCCGTTTTGATACATATATCTTCTCAAAATTCCTTCAGATTGAAATCCCGCCTTTATCAGTAATTGATGAGACGCTGCATTCTCAATGAAAACAACAGCGCCTATACGATGCAGCCCAAGCTTTTCAAACCCAAAAGAAAGAACATTCTCCAACGCTTCAAAAGCATAGCCATTCCTCCAATAATTCGGATGAATCTCATAACCGACCTCCGCCCGCTTATGCTTGGGCACCCAAGAATTAAAACCAATAGTTCCGATTATTCCCTTCGCATCTTTTCTCTCGATTCCCCATCGCATTCCCTTTTTATCATGATATTGATCTTTAAACCAGCCAATCATTTTTTCAGCCTGTTCCATTGAATCAAAAGGTTCCAAACCATAATAGCGTGTTACATTTGCATTTGAAAAACAAGCAAATATTTGCTTTGCATCTTTCTTTTCAACTTCTCTAAGAATAAGTCTGTCCGTTTCTATTACAGGAAGCATTTACGGTCCCCCTTTAAAAGCAATGTGAGAAGAAAATATATGCAGACTAAAAAAACTTTTTTTCAAAAAGTAAACTAGCATCCCTATCAAACTTTTCATTTCGGCATAATATGTATTAATCCTCTTTAGGAGGTGAGATTATATGGGATTCTCAGGTGGTTATGGTAGCTCCTTTGCGTTAATCGTGGTGCTATTCATTTTATTAATCATCGTTGGGGCTTCTTTCCTCGGCGGTTATTAAGAATCCTCTTACCTCCGCATCCATGTCAGCAGCACCTCCATGATCGTACGGCGCCATAAATGAAATGTTTATGGCGCTCTGCTGTTTTTCCCCTTTTCATTCACACATTAAAATTAAAAAGATCGGCCGATGTATCAACATGCAGCCGATCAGTAATTCATAGATTATTGTGTAAGGTTTACATCGATGACGTTATAGAAGGCATTGGAAGTATCCGCAACGTCCCATACCCCTAAAATGACATGATACCCGCTTCGATCAGTCGGCACAAAAATCTTATGAGTCAGATTCGTATCTGCCTTGGAACCGTCGTGGTTTACCGTTCCGATTAATTCGAATTCATCTCTTGACAAAGGTTTATTCGGATTCCAGTTTTTCTTGGTGATATAATAGTGCCACTTTGATGTCGCATGAGGGGCCGTGTAGTACCAAGTAAAGGTGTTAAAACCGCCGCGGATGTTTTGTTTCACCCAATAATCTGCAGTCTGCTTGTCTAAACCGAAGTCAATTTGTCCCGATCCCCCATTTGCAGACGCGATTCTTCCATCCGGCGGACCTGCAGCCGGAAATCCTTTCGGCCCTTCTACAGACTGAGGATTATCAATGACGGAGCCATATTTCTGCGCAGCGGCCGTCCAGCCCAATGTTTGTTTCTCTAATGC
This sequence comes from Bacillus sp. Pc3, assembly GCF_000815145.1. NCBI lineage: Bacteria > Bacillati > Bacillota > Bacilli > Caryophanales > Bacillaceae > Bacillus > Bacillus sp. Pc3. The sequence goes on from NZ_CP010406.1 coordinate 235,008, forward strand.
TCCCATGTACGCTCTGCTGACGGGCTCTTTTATATACCCGTGTGCAGATGCATCACTTGAATAGAAAGCGCCTCCAATACCAAGAGTAACAGTTAAAACTGCAGCTTTTACTAAACCTTTCATTACTGCATCATCCTCCCTCTTTTGTTAATAAAAACCCTTCAGTGTATACACTTCACGATGGAGGATGAAATGACCTTCCTTTCCTTGATAGGAAAAAGCAATGAGATTGGCGCTTTTCCCTTTGTTTTTTATAATCATAAAGAAAAAGCCGGGCCGATTCTGTTATCGAATCCGCGGTTGACCGGCCCGCCCCTTTTGCTCAGAACTTCATTCGCTGGATTTGCCGGTTTCCTTTCGGATAACCGGTGCTACTTCCGCTGCTAATCGTTCGATGTTTTCCGCGGCTTTTTTAAACGGCATACCTCCTATATCGATTTGCGCGAGAAATCGCTGATGTCTGAATAACTCGTATTGATGCATGATTTTTTCAATGATCTGCTGTGAGCTTCCCACAAATAAAGCTGTTTCTTTTCCGGACGCCCGCTCAAAATCTTCCTTCGTTAAAGGCTCATCGATCCCGTGATATGAATGAACGTGAGACCAGTAATTTGAATGATACGGGTAAAATTCTTGTATTGCCTGTTCATTCGTTTTTGAAATGAACATATGTCCGGTTACGGCAACCTTCACATTTTCCGGAGGATGACCGGCTTTAGAAGCCGCTTCCCGGTATTTGTCAACAAGCGGCTTAGATGACATCGGATCACCGCTCAGTACAGCTAATGCCAACCCCGCACCTGCACGCCCGGCCCGTTCTGCGCTTTCCGGAGTCCCCGAAACACCTAACCATAGCGGAATGCTTCCGCGAAAAGGCCGCGGAGAAATCTCTGCCTCGCGCAGCGGCGGCCGGTAACGTCCTTTCCAGGTAACCGATTCTTCCCCGGAATTTAATTTTAAAAAAAGGTCAATGTGTTCTTCAAAAAGTTCTTTATAATGGCCTACGTCATAACCGAAAAGAGGAAACGAGTCTAAAAATGCGCCCCGTCCCGCAATGATTTCCGCCCGGCCGTCTGAAATCAGATCAAGCGTTGCAAAATCCTCAAATAAACGGACGGGATCTGCGGTGGATAATACAGTCGTGGCACTGGTCAGCTTAATATTTTCAGTGATCTGTGAAATCGCTGATAAGATGGCCGGCGGCGAAGATACCGCATAATCAAGACGATGATGCTCGCCTACACCGAATACATCAAGCCCTGCGTCGTCAGCCAGTTTCGCCAGCTTCATCAATTCATCTATCCGCTGCTTTGCGCTGACTGTTTTCCCTGTCAGAGGATCGGGATATAATTCTGCAAATGAATAAATTCCAATTTCCATACAATCACGGTGTTCAGCCCTCACATGTCTCTCCTCCTGCACTGTGTAAAAAAGCTTTTATGTTATTCTATTCAGCCGTTTTACAAATAGGAATTCGTTCAAAATAAATACAGAAGCTTAACATGCAGAAGGTCGGTATGAGAGAAAAAAAAGTTTCAGGCGTCCTTCAATTCTGCCCATTATACTCATGCAGCCGGACTAGGCAAGAACAAAGCCGGCACAAGCGGATTCGAATTCATGTGTTCATTTTCAGTCCAATTCAATCCAATCGTGATATTGATCATAAAGCTTTCGTATTCTTCCGGCATCAAGAGCAATGACTTCACACCCTCTGTCATCATACAGAAAGAAAATAATATCTTTTGTCATATTCACAAAGAAAACATCAGGATACCCAACGGAACAGCCCCCGAACCTTGGCTTCAGCGGAAAATCTTCGTGGACGGCTGCCTTAAGTAATTGGGGGATACGCAGATTTTTCCGTTTACATAATAAAGAAAACTGCTGTATTTCATATTCTTCTTCGACCGGGCATGGACAGGTCTTCACTTGAATCCGATATAAATCATCCTTACACTTCAGAAACGGCTGATAAACCTTTAATTTTCTCGCGTGATTACCTTGAGATTTGTGCTTATACACGTTGGCAACAAGAAATAAGTCATCGCTATGTTCAAACAGCTCATTGAAAAGCGCGGCGGTTTGGTGATGAACAAGCTGAAAATACTCAAGATTCAAAGCACCGCTTTCATTAAATTGATACATATTGCCGCCGAGAGAAAAATGAATTCCCACGTCCCATTGATGATAAATGCCGGGCACTAATTTTAAAGTCGGAAACCTTTCCTTCAGATAATCATTTATTTTCATTCAAACATCTCACTTTCCTTTTCCCGCTCCAGAGGCAGAAGAAGCCGAAAACATTCCGCTTATTTCTTTTTCACCCTTGTAATATTATTCCGATTGGAATACAATGAAATAGAACACTGTGAACCCCATTGATCAGGGTGGATGCTGGTCACATTCATCCTGATTCTTTCTTTTACACAAGATCGCCCCAACTTTGAACCCCTCCGTTTCCAACCTTATTCATTGATATTACATATATTTCAATGGTATTATTTTCTTATGCATAAGCATCAAGAGGTGTCCGCTTTGAACAACATCAGAAGTTTAAGAGAATATTTCCGGTCTCACTGTAAAATAGGTCTAAACTCTGAACAGCTTTTAACATTTTGAGTATCAACCATTTTTCCATTCTCGAGCGCATCTTATAATTCATCAAAATGAATTGAACATTGCTGATTCGAATTACTTCCCGCTCCTTCTGTCGCTAAACTGCAAAATGTCCATCCCATTCATCCTCTCTCCAATTTTACAACGTTGCTATAATGAATTTCATGTTTTCCCCAACCTTCAGCTTAATCTTTTTGATCGTTACTAATCTAAGTACTTTTTTCAATTCCATAATCCATTGGTATGATCGGTAACCTAATGAAGTATTTAACTTAAATACAAAAAAACCTGCTTTCAGCAAGTTTTTTTCGACAAAGGGGAGGTTATCTCCCCACAAATTCTATTAACTATGTTTTTGTTTTAACCATTCTTTCTTTAGCAATGCGTATTGGAAAGTGTTTTCATATTTAGGTGTTCCATCCTCGTGTGCAGTAAATGAAATAAATTCAAGAAAATAACCTTCTTTACGTATTCCTAATCTGTGACCTGCAGTTATCATCTTCAACATATGCATAAAGAGATACTCAAAGAAAGCCTTCGCACTTTCACTTGCGTATCCCTTCCCTTCAAAACGGGCATTGAAATTCCAACAAACGGAATAGGTATCTGGCTCTTCTTTTAAATAAAATAGTTCTCCAACTTGATCATTACTGTCTTTTAAACAAACTGCAATATAAGAGTCATCTCGGCTTCTTTTTTGAACGTTTACGGCAGCTTCTTCTAACGTAGACATTCTGTCATCAAGAAAGCAATTCACTCTCGGATGTGCAGAATATTCCAACAGACCTTGCGCATCTCTCTCGGTAAAATTTCTTAAAATTAAGCGAAGGGTTTCAATTTTTTGCATTTGCAGTCTCCTGTTTCATTGTTATCGATCTTTGAAAAGAACTTCTTCGTTTGTTGAAGAACTTGTCTCAATCTATTTTTACTATAATGATGGACGTTATCATCTTTGTCAAAAACAATAATCATTCTTTTGCCGCCCGCGATGAAAAGTACTGAACAATTTTCGTGAAAAACCCTCAGTATCGAATATAGAAACGAGGAATAGTAATAAAACAAAGTTAAGCCATTACAAGCTTATTGAGTTTTTTTTCAAACTTATTCACGCTCATCATCTCATGAGTGAGAAATGTCCCATTATAAAACACGCTGAAAGTCGTCCAAACTGCCGGGGATTTTTGCGCCATATCTTTTGACGTTATTCGCCGGGCCTGAAAATGAAGTCCTTTCTTTTCAGTCAGTTCCTTTAAATCCTTTAACAATCCGACTGCAAATGAGCATTGGGCTGTATAAAATATTGTGATTCCCTCATCATTAACGAAATTACTTTTCACCTGTTTTTTAAATACAGGAGGATGTGCATGTTCATTCCACGTCAGTGACATCAACTGAAAATAGGGTTCTGCTTCATCTTGCACAGCAAATCCCATATGTTCAAAGAAATGCTTATCACTTAAATAAGGGAGCTTTTTCTTCCCCACTATATGAACTATCCCATCCATACCGCGGGATTTTGCATCTGACACACATTTTTCTAACAAGTGTTTCGCATGTCCGTTATTCTTATATTTACCTGAGACCCAAAGACAATTAATAAACATAAAATGAGGTGCGCTTACCGGAACCCACGCTTCTTCTGCAGGTAAATATTCAATAAAAACTTTTGCCCGTTCGTTTAGGCGATAGAACACCAAGCCATCAATCATCCGATCTTTGAGCCAGCTCTTCTTTTCATTTACCGCATCCTCATATTGTTTCGTACCTAATGCACAGCAAATATGATTGTCATCAATATTGTCCCTAGTCAACTCAATGTACTCCATTTTTCCTCACCCGCTTTCTTTTGGAAACATCAGCTTTACTTGCAGTGAACATTGTAATTTCTCAGAAATATAGAGTCCCAGAACCAATATATGAACGCAGCAACAATGCTCATTATGTAATAAATGGGCATTCTGAAAACTGTGAAATCAATTGGCGGATTATCTATGTACCAGAACAAGAACACAGCTAAAAAAGCGACTGCTGTATAAATGAAAAGATGAACCAAACTAAACTTTTTAGGCTTCTTTCTTAACCATAGTTGCACAGGAACAGCAAACAAAAAGTAAATAATAAATGCGTAAAAAGCAATGATAACTACAGTAACCAATGCAAATGGCACAAAACCCGAGTATACAAACATATATAGCCCGAAGATCAAACCATACGACAAACTTGAAAAAGCCAATGTGTAAGTATAGCTTTGACTTTTGCTCCAAGACGCCGCTCCCATATATTTCACCTGCTTTTTATAAAAATACATTTCTCATTTTTTTCCTATTGTTTAAAATCAGTATATATCCATCACTTTAAAAGATCTATGTTTTTTTGGCAGATCATCAATTCACTATCTTAATATCCAGAAATTTTATTGCCATTAAAAAAGGTCAAGGAAATACCTTGACTGTGTATCGCTCACCAATCTGCATCCGGCTCATCGTGTTCGAATCCGTAAAAGCCTTTAATCCACACATCTCCGCAGCCGGCTCCTTTTGTGATCAATAAGTAATGATTTCTGTTTGCATCACCATTCACCTTATCAGCCGCGCTCAAGTTCAAATGATTACCCGTGAAATTCTTTTCACTAAGGGTAAAATTATCTCCTGCCAGTGTAATTCTCTGCAGTTTAAGCTCAAATATCGACAGAAAGATTACGACCACAAATTCAAAGCAAGAAACGACAGCCCCCATGCGGATAGACCAAACATTACAAAGAACCTAAGCAAAGCTTCGAATTTTGTAAGTCTTCGCTCCCTTTTCGTTTTACCCAATTTCCAATAAACGGCGTAGCAGGAAAACACCAAAATGAGTTGTCCAAGTCGCGACACAGATTCTAAGAATTCTATACCATTCATTGATTTTCACCTCGTTTATTTAAACAGAGAGTCCTTCTTACAGCGTTTATCCAAAGCACTAATTTCTTCGGTTATAAAAACCGCTTGAGGAATTTGTTTGTAAAATGGTTTGCGTTTGATAAAAACAGCCCATCCTTACTCCCCCATGAATCAATCAAGATGAATTTTATTATCTCAGATGGAAAGATGATTTCCAACAGTTATGTAAAAATAAGTAACTTCAATATGCTAATTGTATAAGAAAAGTTGTCTTATCCAGCAGAACCATGAGTGCTGCGTTTCCCATTAAAGCGTCAAAGAAGCATCATAAAAGAGCCGCTTTTAGGCTCATTCGCGAAGCATCATTTTATTTTTATGATTGTATCCTCCTGTCAATCCTATTGGGATAAAATTTGAGGGAAGGTCAGTTTTAATCCGCCGCCCTGCTCACCTTCGACCCTTCTTGCAGCTTCCCCACAAATATCCGATGAACAGCTTTTAACTCTTCCCTTTGCGAATCCCTGACCGAAATCTGACTCTCAAAACTTATCTGACCTTGCATCGTGGGGCGCCAATTCTCATGCATCAATTTAATTCAGGATATTCGCATTTTGCTTTTCGTCCGATGAACGTGTGATTTCCAAGATAACAAGGGCCATAAATGAGAGTATCATGTCCGACACTTACATTGTTTCCGATATAAATGGAATATGCCTTATCTTTGATTGAAACAAATTGTTTTAACAAATCATGTAAAATGACTCCCTCTTGAAGATTTGTATTTGAACCAATCGCACGAATAGCAGCATTTGGCGCTACTTAAACTCACGTCTCCTTTCACGCTGGAAAACGGACTTATGAACGAAGTTTTATCGATTTTAAGGTATCTTTGAACCCGATTAAATGATGTAACAGGGTTAGGGCTGATAAAGGGCAAAAAGTTAGTGAGCCGGTGATTGTCAAATTTATCTTCCGTCAGCTTTTTATCGCTCAAAAAAAGCCTCCTTTGAAAACGCATCTATTTATGTATATATGTAAATTCTGTGCATTTGGAGATGACACATAATATCCATATAAGCCTCCCTGCATAGCTCCCTCAACTTTTGTAGAGACACTTGTCCGCAAAAAATGTAAGGGTTTTCAAAAGGAGAGCAGTGTGCTAAATTGTAAGATAAGTAAAAATTTTCTGCTAATATTCGAAAGGGGTGCATGATTTGAAAGCAGTAGTAGCAACAAAAGACAAAAGTATAGCGATCGTACAAAAAGAATTACGTCCTTTGCGACATGGTGAAGCCAAAGTTAAGATGGAATACTGTGGTGTATGTCATACTGACTTGCATGTTAAAAATGCTGATTTCGGGGATGTTACAGGCGTCACTTTAGGTCATGAGGGAATAGGCATTGTAACTGAGATTGGTGAAGGCGTAACAAGCCTGAAAAAAGGTGACCGCGTCTCTATTGCCTGGATGTTTGAAAGCTGCGGCTGCTGTGAATATTGCTTAACTGGCCGTGAAACCTTGTGCCGGGATGTAAAAAATGCCGGCTATACAGTTGACGGCGCAATGGCTGAAGAAGCAATCGTAGCGGTTGATTATGCAATAAAGGTGCCGGAAAATTTAGACCCTGCAGCAGCAAGCAGCATTACTTGTGCAGGTGTAACAACTTATAAAGCCGTTAAAGTTAGTGAAATTAAGCCAGGTCAATGGATCGGTGTATTTGGAGTCGGCGGTTTAGGAAACTTGGCTGTTCAATATGCAAAAAATGTCTTTAACGCTAAAGTGATTGCGTTCGACATTAGCGACGAAAAATTGAATTTTGTTAAGAGCTTAGGCGCTGATGCGGTTGTAAACAGTTTAAACGAAGACCCCGTCGCTAAGGCAAAAGAAGTGACTAACGATTTAGGGCTTGATGCTGTGGTCATCACAGCTGTCTCTAAAACCCCTTTCAATCAAGCGATTGATGTTGTAAAAGCAGGAGCTCGCGTAGTCGCTGTCGGTTTACCGGTGGACAAAATGGATTTAGATATTCCCCGTCTCGTGTTAGATGGCATTCAGGTAGTAGGTTCATTAGTAGGTACCAGAGAAGACCTGAAGGAAGCTTTTCAATTTGCTGCAGACGGTAAAGTTGTACCTAAAGTGACAAAACGCCCGATCGAAGATGTGAATGATATTTTTGAAGAAATGGAGCAAGGTAAAGTGACCGGCCGCATGGTTATCGATTTTACTTCCTAATCATTAAGGCTGCCGGGAATGATACGGCAGCCTTTGATCTCGATTCTTGCTCGGCGCCCCACCCAGACTGAATGAGACTTTGTCATTTAGTTCAGAAAAGAAACTTTACAAACCATTCGGCGGTTATTTATTTTGCAAGTACTGCCTGAACTAACCCTGATACCAATATAATGCCAGGTCATTCATTGCCGAAGCGTAGCCCTGCTGTCTTAACATAGTTGTTATGCTGCCCTGATGATAAGTTCCGTGATTGGCAACATGGAATAAAATTTCTGAGTAAGCAGTTTCTCTGTAACCTAACCAAGGGTTATTTAAGTTCATTTTTTGTTCTACATCGGTTTGGCTATTCATCCATTCTTCAAACTGTGAAGCCAGTTCTTCATAAGACGCCGCAAATTCATCTGCAGAATATAAATGAGCCCTTTCAGCATAAGCCATAGAACCTTCCAATGCTTCCTGCATGTCTATTCCTTTAAGTACTTGCAGCCACATAACATCCACCGCGCAGATGTGACTGAACGTTTGAGCAATTGTAGGATATGAACTGTGAACCTCTTCATATTCATCTTCACTGAGTAATTTGAGGCCTTTTTCGAACTTCTCTAATTTAATCTACATAATAGTTCACTGAATCTCTCAACAATTTTAGATAAACATCTTCTTTTTATAGAGATGTTCGTTCAATCGACATCCTTGTGATATTTATGGTAAAATTTATAGAAACAAAGGAGTGTTGTTACATATGAGTCTTATCATTTTAGCATCCATGCTTTTATGGGGTGCAGTGATCCACGAGCTAAACAAACCTTCAAAAAAGCAAAGTAAACGAAAAATGATCCCTTTGGTATCCCTCAGTTCTTTATCTACTTTAATCATCACAATTTCGCTTTTTTCTAATTTAATTGGTTGATATTTGTTATGAGGAAACCCGCCAGAGGTTCCTCATAACACTAAAAACCTACTCACTGCACTTTTTACAGCAGACCTTATCAGAGTGTTTGCTTAACACTTTATCCATTCTCCCCACAGGCATCTTCTTCTCACTCGGAAGTGTAAGATAAGCTGTTATCTCATCCCCTGATTTTAATGTTTTTCCGCAGATAGAGCATTTTAACTCAGTATTAAAGAAATTTTTTAATCCCATTCATAAGCCTCCTTATTTACCTTTATAAAGTAATACGTTAATGCTTTATAAAAGTTTCAGGTTAAAGAAATACTCCTTGCCTGGGAATATACTTCGTTTCAGTTGATCCGCAGCCGCCCCGGCATCGTTATACCCTTGCTCAATCAGGAAGCTTCTTCCTTATATCCTCCACGACATTAAATGCGGGGAAAACGTTCATTCAGGAATTCAGCGTTAACCAAAAAGGAGAATACATCCTGAAATATGATAGCGGCACCGGTGATAGTGTCGATGGTTTCTTTAGAGATCTGTTGAGATCTAAATTCCGTTAGGAAAGTCGGCAGTTTTGCCGACTTTCTTTTACAAGCATTCTGCAGGAATAAACGTAAAGTTCCGAATAAACATACGACCTTTTTGAAACGGAAACTTTATCTGCACCACAAACCCGCAAGCAGCCTCCTTGTATCGTACCTTCCGTTCCTTTGTGATTTGTTTTGATTTGTCGTATACTGCGCTTGCCCGGGAAATGATGAATATTTTCGTTAACTATAATTTCCCTGTACCTCTTCGTATGTGACTCTGCATGATGAAGTAACTTCATGCTCACCACTTTCATACACAGTTTTATTGCATGTTTAGCCATATCCCTCCTCTTTAAACAGCAAACCGTCCCATCCATTTCTCTCTTTCAGTTAACCTCCCATTATTTTATTGTTTTAGAAGCTCTTCATTTTAGACATAACATCCATTTTTTCTTATTTAGACTTAAATCTATGTCGAAATTTATCGTCCGGCATATTATGTACTATCCTAACAACAGGAGGTGGCAATAATATGGGGAACTACGGTGGAAATTATGGCGGAAACTCTTTCGTATTGATCGTTGTGCTGTTCATTTTGTTAATCATTGTAGGTGCTGCATTCCTTTTCTAGCACATTGACGATTTATATTCGTCTCCCAAACATTGCATCCCTTAGTTCGGACAGACGCCATAAGAAGTTTTATGGCGTTTTTACTTTTTAAAAAAACCAATCTGAGATAAACATTTTTTATTTTCACTCTGGTAATCTGGTAAGCGGGAGAGTTTCCACCCCTGCCTGCGCAAATATTGCCGCTATGAAGAATGAGGCGAACAATCCAATCCGGATAAAAACTTGTTCATGAACAAAACTCCTAAATAGTTGTTAAAAAACTAAGGCGTTTTTAATTCATCGGATTACAGATGTTGTGAACTTAAAAAGGATATTACTCACCTTTATAAAATTGTCATTTGTTAGATTTAGTCACTGAATCTTTTTTGTTTGGTATCTTAGCGGCCTTCCACACTCATTTAAAAAGAGTCCGTCCACAAAATGCGGTGTTCACACATTAAGTCATTTTCACATAAAAAAAACCGAATTCCTCCTCTAAGAGGTTCCGGCTTTTCTTAGTAAAATGCGGGAAATATCTGGTGACGTGCTGCACACACCCGCTATTATAATATTTCAATAGAGCCTTCTGTTCCATGAACGCGTATTCGCTGCCCATCTTTTATCAATTGGGTTGCATTTTCAACTCCGACAACTGCAGGTAAGCCGTATTCACGCGCGATAACCGCTCCGTGGGTCATCAGTCCGCCAACTTCAGTGACCAGGCCTTTTATGGATACAAACAATGGTGTCCAGCTGGGATCAGTATAGGAGGTAACTAATATATCCCCATCTTCCAAATCGGCATCTTCCATGTTTAAAATAACCCGTGCCCGCCCCTCTATGACTCCCAAGGAAACGGGCAGCCCTGCAATCGCTCCGGCCGGGAGATTTTCTCGTTTGTACTCGCCTGTAACGATTTCACCGTCAGACGTGATAACACGCGGCGGAGATAGTTTTTCATATATTTTATACTCGCCTTTTCGTGTGCTGATGATTTGGTAATCCAATTTATGTGTGCGTACGACTTCCTGAAGTTCTTCAAAAGTGAGATAGTATATGTCTTCTTTTTCATGAATAACGCCCGCTTCTGCGAGTTGTTCGGCTTCTTTCAGTAAAGCCTGCTTATAAACGAAGTAGCGGCTGATCATGCCGTATTTTGGATATTCCCTGAACCCGCTGAAGTTCCGGATGATGCGGATCATTCGTTTGGTTTCTTTGGCTTTTTGTTCACCATCCGGTAATTGCTTCAATCGGTCTAATAACTCTTGTTCTTTCTTCAATGCCTCCTGCCGCCCTTGCTCAAATTTCCGCTGGCTGGCATTTGGCTCAAAGTTTTTGAGATTATTAAGAATCATAGGGACAAGTGCAGTTGGTTTTTCGCTCCATCGAGTTCTTGTCATATCAATTTCTCCGGCACATCGCATTCCGTACTTGTTGAGATAAGCATAGATAGCGTCACGGGTTTCCCGCCCACCTTCAAACGTCACCAGCCCATCCAAAAAGTGATCATCTTTTACATTCTCTAAATAGGCAATTACTTCTGGGTAAGGGCGGATCACATCGGCGACGTCCAATAGCGCAAGCCCCATTTCTGAAGTAATATTATGGGGTACAGATTGAGAAAGTGTATCTGCTGCGTTTTTTTCACCTAACCACTCGTTCATTTTTTCGTTAATCCATGATGAAGCATCCATTGCAGTTCGAATCAACACCGAACTTTTTGGGTTAAATAGAATCTTCTTTAATTCCTTGATATCTTCCAAAATAAAACGAAATAAACCATCTCCTGATTTCGTCTGGATGTTTTGTTTTAACTCTTCTATCGATGCTTGACTGCTCTTAATCAAATCAGGAACAATTGCCGGATCGTTTTCAGCTTGTTCCGGCATATCTGCATTGCCTTTGCCGGGAATCGGTGCCGTTTTATCAGGTATCGGCTTAATGAAATCATCTCGCTCTATTATGGTCATAAGTGCGTCTTTTAAGAGCGGATCGTGCTGCCCCATGCCTTTTAAGAAAACTTCTCTGACAGTAGGAGATGCCAGTTGATGTGTGACATCAACGAATAGCCTTCCGCCGGCTTTACGCATAGGTGCAGCAGTCGTCAACAGAAAAAAAGACAATCCAAGGGGTTTTATGGGATCCGTCATCATTTGCTGATGACCAACAGAGATATAGACGTGATTTTCTTGATCGTTCGCTTCAGGAACGGGGTATAATGTTGTGATCGGCCGGCTTTGGACAATATAAAAAGTATCGCGGTCCAAACACCATTCGATATCTTGCGGCTGGCCGAAATGAGCTTCGATCTGTCTCCCGATACGTGCCAGCTGTAAAATTTGTTCATCAGTCAGTGTTTGAATCTTTTGCTGATCAAGAGCGATCTCCTGTGTTTCTGTTCCGCCTTCTTTTCGTCCATAGATAGCCAATTTTTTAGTTTCTATTCTCTTATCGACGATTTGTCCGTCCTGTACTTTATAACAATCGGCAGAGACTAAGCCGGAGACCAGTGCTTCACCAAGTCCAAAACCGGCATCGATGGATAGCAGCTTTCGGTTTCCGGTCATCGGATCAGCGGTAAATAAAATTCCCGAAGCCTGTGGGAACACCATCCTTTGGATGATAACGGATAAATAAACTTGGCTGTGATCAAATCCATTTTGCATACGGTAAATGACCGCGCGATCAGTAAATAGGGACGCCCAACATTTACTGATATGCTGCAAGATCGCATCGACGCCGGTAATATTTAAATAGGTGTCTTGTTGACCGGCAAAAGAGGCATGCGGTAAATCCTCAGCTGTCGCACTGGAACGTACGGCATAGGCATGTTCTTCGCCGAACCGGGAGAGTTGATAAGCAACTGCTTTGACTACATCTGAAGGAATTTCTGTTTCCATAATGGTTTGCCGGATTTTTTTGCTGACTTCACCAATTTGATCCCGATTCTCCACTTTCAGCATGGTCAGTTGATCCAACAGCGCTTGTAACGTTTCGTTTTGTTCAATGGCTTTTTGATATCCTGCGGTTGTGACACAAAATCCTTCCGGTACTTGTATTCCTTGAATTTTTGATAATTCCCCTAAATGTAACCCTTTTCCTCCAACGAGCAAAGGCTGTGTTTTTTCAATTTCGTGAATGCCGAGAACCAAAGAACTCATTCTATATCTCCCCTTCAAAAAAATTTGACAAGAGCTTTTCAGCATGATATAATCATAATATAAGATGGATAACTATGACTTTTCACACAAAAAGCACGCGTGTTCTGATTATATCACCGTGTCTGTTTTTGTGCAATATAAAAAGAACCTGGCCAATTTGGCGAGGTTCTTTCTTCATTTTTGTCGAAAGCTCTTTAAAGCTGTATTGAGATCTTTTGTGTGAACGTAAATGTTCTTATACAACTCGAATAGTGTTTTATATGTTTGAACATTTTGTTTTTTTGGATAAAATGCAGCTGCTTCATGAATGAACTGCTCTGCACATTCTTCAAGAGAGTCAAACCACCCGCTTCCGAAGGCAGCTAACATCGCAGCCCCCATGGCGGGACCTTGTTCATTCTCTAACTTAACAACCCTCGTATTGAAAATATCAGCCTGCATTTGAAGCCACGTTTCATTTTTAGCTCCCCCGCCAATAGAGACAACCGTATCAACTGATTTTCCCGCTTCGCGGAATAGCTCAATTGATTCATATAAAGAGAATGTGATGCCTTCCATTATCGCCCTCAAAAAGTGCTCTCTTTTATGGGCTCCGTCCATTCCGATCAAGCTTCCCCGAATAGATGAATCAGCATGCGGCGTTCTTTCACCGACTAAGTAAGGAGTGTACAGCAGTCCATTTGCTCCTATCGGAACAGATTCCACTCCCTGCAATAATTGTTCAAACGATTCGTTCGGCGCAAACGTTCTTTTAAACCAGTCCAAGCTGTACCCTGCAGCGAGCGTGACTCCCATCGTATAAAAAGAATCCTTTTTTCCATGATTAAAAAAGTGCACTTTCCCTTTAAAGTCCCTTTCTTTGTCTTCTTCACAGGAAAGTATGACTCCTGACGTCCCGATACTGCATAATGTTTTTCCGGAAGAAAGAATACCGGCTCCGACAGCACCGCAAGCATTATCTGCTCCCCCGGCGTACACTTTTGTTTTTTCCAACAGCCCAGTCTCCGCCGCAACGCTCGGAAGCAGCGATCCTACACAGTCATGGGATTCAACAAGCGGAGGACAAATTTCCGCTGACATACCAAATTGATTGCAAATCTCCTCGCTCCACTCTTTGCGGGTCATATGTAAAAGTAACGTTCCCGCCGCGTCGGAGTATTCGGTGTGAATGGCGCCAGTCATGCGGAATCTCACATAGTCTTTCGGAAGCAAAAAAACAGCGGTTTTGTGAAAAAGTTCAGGCTCATGTTCCTTCACCCATAACATTTTAGGTAATGTAAACCCTTCAAGGACACGGTTTTTTGTGATATCAAGCAGATGATCGCCAAATGTCTCGGTAATTCTGCTACATTGAGGCGTCGTTCTGGTATCATTCCAAAGAATCGCATGTCGCAGCACCTGCCGATCTTGATCAAGCAGTACTAACCCATGCATTTGTCCTGAATAGCTAATCCCGTCAATATCCCCGGGTTGAACGTTGGATATCGAAATCAATTCAGCCAATGCTGCAATTGTTTGCTGCACCCAGTCTTCAGGATTTTGCTCACTATATCCCGCCTTCTCTTGGATGAGCGGGTAACTTTTGGACGTTTCTGCACAAACCTTGCCGTTTTGATTGACTAAAATGGTTTTAACGGCACTTGTTCCAAGGTCTATTCCAATGACATACTTCATTTTTTCACTCCTTCCTCTCTAAATAGATCCCCATTGAATTGGCCCGCCATAACAGTAACTTCATGACGGGCAATTCCGGGAACTTGGCTGCCTGCATCTTTTTACAGCGGGATCTGGAGCTTCTTTTTTCACTTGTTATACCTGTAAAATGTATTGGTTTAATATCGCTTTTAACCGCTCCTGTCTCCCTGATTCGTTTTTAATTGGCTGATTGTTCAGCGCATATTGCTCAAGTGTTTTAAAATCAGCTCTTCCTTCTGCAATTTCAAGACCAATCCCTTCAGTAAAGCTGCGGTAACGGTGTTGAATCACATCTTCAAACACACGATCTTCGATTAATTTGTGGGCGGCTTTCAACCCTCTCGCAAATGTATCCATCCCTGCAACATGGGCATATAGTAAATCATCAGGCTCAAAAGAAGATCTCCTGACCTTTGCGTCAAAGTTTAATCCTCCGCTTCCAAGACCGCCATTTTGCAGAATTTCGTACATTGCTAATGTCGCAGAATATAAATCTGTCGGAAATTCATCTGTGTCCCAGCCTAAAAGCGGATCACCCTGATTCGCGTCAACAGAGCCAAGCAAGCCATGCACTCTCGCCATTCGTAATTCATGTTCGAATGTATGTCCGGCTAATGTGGCATGATTGGCTTCGAGATTTAATTTAAAATGATTGTCTAAGCCATATTGCTTTAAAAAGGCAATGGTTGTTGCTGCGTCCGTATCATATTGATGGGTGGTCGGCTCTTTTGGTTTTGGTTCAATCAAAAACTGCCCTGTATACCCGATTTCCTTCGCATAATCCACTGCCATATGCATAAATCTGGCCATATTATCAAGCTCAAATTTTAAATCGGTATTTAACAAAGTTTCGTACCCTTCACGTCCGCCCCAAAATACATAGTTCTCGGCGCCAAGCTCCTTTGCTGTTTCTAATCCTTTTTTTACTTGGGCTGCGGCATACGCAAATACATCTGCATTACAAGAAGTCGCCGCACCATGGACGAAACGGGGATTCGTAAACATGTTTGCAGTATTCCATAATAGCTTAACGCCGCTGGTTCTCATGTAGTCTTTTATCATGTCCACGATTATATCCAGATTTTGATTTGTCTCTATTAACGTACTTCCTTCCGGTGCGATATCCCGGTCATGAAAAGCAAAAAATGGCGCATCCAGTTTTTCAAACAGCTCAAACGCTGCATCTACCCTCGCTCTCGCCAGATCCATGCCTTTATAATGATCCCACGGTCTTTGCATCGTAGCTGCTCCAAACATGTCTGTGCCGTCAGCGGTAAATGTATGCCAATAGGCAATAGAAAATCGCAAATACTCTTTCATCGTTTTTCCGCCAATTACTTCTTGAGAATTATAGTATTTAAATGCTAAAGGATTCGTGGATTCTTTCCCTTCGTAAATCACTTTGTTTACGCTTTCAAAATAGTTGACCGAACCGGAATGAGAGTGAGCCATGTGTGATTTCCCCCTTAAAAATAAATTCTAAAATGATCATTCAAATACAAATGCTTTTATGTCATGTTGCACATTAGTTTGTTGCCTAAACAAACTAACTTATTTTCATCTTATATAACCTCATCAGTATTTTCAATATTTTTTTTAGTTTTTTACGAACACATTAGATATAATAAAGGTTGGATTCGCTATGTACTGCGTTTCGCACGATAACACAGAACGTTCAACTTAATTTAAAGATTATACAAATGGAGTGGATGAAGTGGATATCGCTGATCAAGCCTTTGTCAAAAAAGTTAACCAAAAGTTATTACTAAACGAAATACTTAAAAATTCTCCTATTTCAAGAGCAAAATTATCTGAAATGACCGGATTAAATAAATCAACTGTTTCGTCACAGGTAAACACATTAATGAAAGAAAACCTCGTATTTGAAATAGGTCAGGGACAATCAAGCGGCGGCAGAAGACCTGTCATGCTTGTTTTTAATAAAAAAGCAGGATACTCCGTAGGAATAGATGTTGGCGTGGATTATGTTAATGGCATTTTAACAGATCTTGAAGGGACGATCGTCCTTGATCAACACCACCATTTGGAATGCAATTCTCCAGAAATCACTAAAGATATTTTAATTGAGATGATTCATCACTTTATTGCAAATATGCCGCAATCTCCATACGGTCTTATTGGTATAGGGATATGCGCGCCCGGGCTGATTGACAAAAATCAGAAAATTGTTTTCGCTCCGAACGCCAACTGGAGAGATATTGACTTAAAATCTTTCATCCAAAAGAAGTTCAATGTGCCCGTTTTTATTGAAAATGAGGCAAATGCCGGCGCATATGGAGAAAAAGTATTTGGTGCGGCAAAAAATCACGATAACATTATTTATGCAAGTATCGGTACAGGAATAGGGATCGGTGTTATGATCAACAATCATTTATATAGAGGGGTTGGCGGATTCTCTGGAGAAATGGGACATATGACAATAGACTTTAAGGGTCCTAAATGCAGCTGCGGAAACCGAGGATGCTGGGAATTGTATGCTTCAGAGAAAGCTTTAGTAACATCTCTTCAGACGAAAGAGAAAAAAGTGTCCAGCCAAGATATCATAGACCTCGCCCATCTGAATGATGTTGGAACTTTACAGGCATTACAGAATTTTGGTTTCTATTTAGGAATAGGCCTGACCAATATTTTAAATACATTTAATCCGCAAGCCATCATTTTAAGAAACAGCATCATTGAATCGCATCCTATGGTTTTACATTCAATTAAAAGTGAAGTGTCATCCAGGGTTTATTCCCAACTAGACAATAGCTATGAATTATTACCATCTATCTTAGGAAAAACTGCCCCTGCTCTAGGAATGTCCTCTATTGTTATTGATCATTTTCTCGACATGGTTCATAACTGAAATGTACATACTTCTATGTTTTACGCTCATCTTTAAAGATGGGTTTTTTTATTCTAGGCGTATTTCTGAATCAATACTGACATAGGCACCTTCTAATATGAAAAAGGAGTTCTAAAATAGAAATCTCCTTTTTCATGTGCTAATTATTTTTCTTTATAACGAAAATATCTGAAGTCGGCCGGAATATGATTTCCGCTCGTATCTTGGCATTGCATCCCTACAAAAGCTCCTGTAAAGAATCCCCCGCCGCGGATGTAATCATCTGATAATTTTTTCGATTCTAATGCAATGTCGATTTTGTGCCAATCTTCTTTGTTAAATGAATAGAAATAATAATATTTTTCGTTTTCAATATTCACTTTTAAATAGACATACTTGACTTCACGAGGAATCACAATTTTATTTTTTAACGGCTGCGAAAAAGAAAAGTTATCACATATCGTTAATTCAAGAATACGGCCAAGTTCTTCATCATACGTGACTTGAAGAGCCGTCCAATTCTCTGTATTGTAATAGTTCACCAAACCAGCAGCTTGCTGAAAATTTTCCGGATAAAACGCAACAGCCGTTTCCGCTTCAAAATGGAGACTTTGCCAGCGTCTGGCTGCAAATGCCTGAGTAAATGTCGAAGTTAAGGATTCATGGCCGTATAATCGTAAATGATTTGGCACTTGAGTTAATGATCCTAATTTCTCCGTAAACGGAATTCTTAACGTTTGAAAATTAATATTTAATGTTGCATCCTCAAATTCATCAACTTCCGGATACGTGTCTTCAAACATTGTTTCTGGTATAGAAGGCGCATCCACTTCCAAGCTCCCTTCTTTTCCGCCTTCTACATAAGGCCAGCCATCTTTCCAATAGAGCTTTTGAATAGCTGTTTCTCTGCCCAGAGGACAATATCCTCTCTGCTGAAAAATTGAATCATCGTCCGGATGAATGGGACGTCCCGTTAAATGAGCTAAATACCACTCGCCTGTATGTGTTTGTACAATGGATGCATGTCCGCATTTTTGCAGCGGATTTTCCGGCGCATGCCATGACGTTAAGATAGGATTATCAGGATGAACTTCATATGGACCCTCAATATTTGCAGAGCGGGCAATTGTAGCAGCATGTTCGAACCGCGTTCCTCCTTCTGCGGTTAATAAATAATAATAGTTCCCGATATGGTAAAGGTGCGGCGCTTCTGTCAGCTTTCTTTCAGTTCCTTTAAAAATCACTTTTGGTTTACCGATTAGTTTTTGCTCCTTATCAGAATATTCCTGCATGACAATGCCTCCAAAGGAGTGCCGATCAATACGCTGATCCCATAACATATTTAATAAATATTTTTTCCCATCCATATCATGGAACAAAGAAGCATCAAATCCCGAGCTGTTTAATGTGATCGGCTCCCCCCAATCACCATTAATCGTGTCACAAGTCACTAAATAATTATGACAATCTTTCCAGGCGCCATCTACGACCTTAACATCCGTATAGATCAGCCAAAACTTTCCGTCACTGTAACTTAAACATGGCGCCCAGACCCCGCCTGAATTAGGATTTCCTTTCATGTCTAATTGCGATACTCTCTGTAATGGATGTGCAACTAAGTGCCAATTGACTAAATCTTTTGAGTGGTGTATCTGGACTCCCGGAAACCACTCAAATGTAGATACAGCGATATAATAATCCTCTCCAACCCTGCAAATACTCGGATCGGGGTTAAATCCTTTAAGTACTGGATTGATAATCTTCATTTTGAACTCCTCCTCAGCTATTTTCTGTTGACTCATCATGTTTTAAGCTTTGAAATCGTCAATATGATCCAAATAAACTTTGTCTCTATTCTCTAATTCTCGAACCATGCTTTTATATTTTTTCTCATCTAAGTTATAGAAATTAATATCAATCATGGCCAGAACCAGTAAGAACACGGGGATAATGGTTGTTGTAATTAAAATTCCCGTCAATGCCTCCGGCGTTTGCACCTGATTTGCCACATATCCAAACTGATCTAGAACCAAACCCGGTACAACCCCTCCCAAGGCCATGCCGAATTTAAAGAAAAATCCGATAATAGCGTATATGAGACCGCCCATTCTTTTCCCGGTCTTATACTCTCCATATTCTATTGTTTCAGGAATAAGCGCCCACATATATCCCCCGGCAGTGAGACTTCCGGCAGCGGCCAGCAATCGAAAGGAAAGTATCAGGAATACATTACTTGACGGAACGAAAAGTAAAGCTAAGAGGCCGATCATATTCAGTAATAATGCATAGTTTAGTAATTTCTTCTTCCCTAATAATTGATGAAGCTTTGGAATAAACGGTAAAATGACCAAAGCAGGCAAACTTCCCAACAAACCGTACCACTTCACTAAATCCGCTCTTTCTAAATTATACGTTACGTAATAGATGCCAACCGAATTACTGATTGAATTCACTCCAAAAATAATAATAAAGAAAATACTTAATACAACTAGAGGCCGATTAACACGAAATTGCTCAAATATATCCGAAAATTTAATTTTTTCTTCCGATTTTTGAAGCGTGACACGCTCTTTTGTGCTTTTAAAACAAAAGATTAAAAGGCACCCGCCTATAACTCCCATAATACCCATGGTTAGCTGCCAGCCAAGAGATTCGCTGCCGGAATTATCGCTTAAATAAGCAGCCAGTAAGGGAACAAAAAATGCAACGACAAGTCCTCCAAGATTTGCAAATAACATACGGACAGACGTTATACTAACAACTTCTTGATTATTTCTGGTCATTGCAGATGTTAACGCGCCATATGGCACGTTTATCATGGTATATGTAAGCGATAAGCCGACATAGGTGATATAGGCATATATTAATTTCCCCAAATCCGAAAAATCCGGGGTTGTAAAACAGAGTATGGCCAATATGACAAAGGGAAAAGCTCCGAATAAAAGATACGGTCTGAAGCGGCCAAACCTGCTATTTGTTCTGTCAACTATTGTTCCGATAAAAGGATCAGCGAGAGCGTCGATGATTCTAACCACTAAAAACATCGTACCGGCTGCTGCTGCCGATAAACCAAAAACATCTGTATAGAAGAACAAAAGATACGTAGACACTGTTGCATAAATTAAATTACATGCAAAATCTCCAGACGCATATCCAACTTTTTCAACCATGCTGATCTTCTTTACATTTTCACTGAGCATGATTTCTCCCCTTTTCGATCCTTTACATAAGGAACATGATGAATGGTATAACATTTTATTTAAAATTATCGGCCAGTGAGCGGTGTATAAAAGCGCTTTCAAAGAATGATAGCGGTTTACTTTCACAGAGCATTTTCAACATCCAAATGGTGATCAGATAGCAGTGAACAGGATAAAAGCTTGGCTTTCGCTTTTTATATACCTCCAATTAAATCGAGCCTCTTATCCCCCTCCCATTTAAGACCTTTACATGATGGACAATTAAAGTGGTTTTATTAGTTTGTTGATCGAACAAACTAACTTGATTTCATATTATAAAATCTTTTCTGCTTTTTCAACTCTTTTTTCAGAGAATTTAAAACCGGCAAAGGACATACCATGTTGTAATTGCCGACTGCTTCGACAGACGTTAAGTAAAAACCCCCCTGTGTCACCTGACTGACTTATTAAATGAAAAGAACTTCCATCATCTTTTGTTTAGAAAAACTTATTAAGAAACGTGCACTAGAAAAAATGCGAATCATATATAAGTGATATCCCGTTTAATTGGTTGAGGAGGATATTATGAAACCTATGCTGCCTTTTGAAAAATATTTTGGGGATTTAGAACTGGTTTATACATTTTATGGAGCTATGCCTACCGGTGTTACTGTTTCAGAAACTGGTCGTATTTTCATTTGTTTTCCGAAATGGGGAGACAATGTTAAATTTACGGTGGCGGAAATAATTGGGGATAAATTACAGCCTTATCCTGATTTACAAACCAATTTGGTTAACCCTGAGAATATCAAAATGACTTTCATCAGTGTCCAAAGTGTAGTTACTGATGGAAGAGGAACGCTTTGGGTATTAGATACGGCGGCACCCAATTTTTCTGAACCAATTAAAGGCGGGGCAAAATTAGTCGCTGTTGATTTAAAAACCAATACAATCAGAAGAGTTTATACCTTTACAGAAGATGTTGTCCTTCCAACAACTTACCTGAATGATGTCCGATTTGATTTTCGTGTTGGAACTGCAGGTTATGCCTATATAACGGATTCTTCTTCCAAAGGACCAGGAGCTATTATCGTCGTGGATTTAGAAACCGGAAACGCATTTAGACGGTTAAATGGAGCAAATCCAACTTCACCGGATTCCTCTTTTATACCGAAAGTAGAAGGCAAAATTTTGATGAATCGTAATAGGGATGGTTCAACTTCCCCATTTAGGCTGGCATCCGACGGTATTGCGATTTCTCCTGACGGAAAGGTATTATTTTTTTGTCCACTGACCAGCCGCCATTTGTTCTCGATCTCAACAGAAGCCCTGAGAGATAGAAATATACCGGACATGGATTTACTTTATCATGTGGCGTATTGGGGAGAAAAAGGCGCGTCTGATGGAATGATTACAGATGCGAAAGGAGCCATTTATGCCGGAGATTACGAGAACAATAGTATTCGAAAAATGCTGCCGAATGGCACAATGGAAACCATCGCACATGATTCGAGAATTTTATGGCCGGATACTTTTTCGATTGGTCCGGATGAATACTTATATGTCATCGTGAACCAATTACATCGGCAGGCTAGATTTCATTATGGAAAAGACTTACGACAGAAACCTTATAGTTTACTTCGTATCAAAATTGATGAATTTCCTGCTCCTTCCTATTGAAAATAAAAAATGAAGGAAATCATATAATATCCTCATTTAAATATAAATGATTATTCGAGCCGTTTATAATCGGCCTATTGACGTATATAAGAAAAAAACAGACCTCCCTTGAGCCTCAGAACCTGAAGGAAAAGGTCTATCATGAATATCAGCTGAGCAAGTCCTTTGATGGGCAGCTTTTATTACAGAGCCGGGGTGATACCAACACCCTGGTCTTTTTATTAAGGGAAAAACACTGTAACCCGTCTGTAGTTTACAGCAGGAAAAAGACTTTATCTGGATGACTTTATTCATGATCCCAAAACAATATCTTTTCATTATCGATATCCATACATATTTCATTCCCGCCTGCAGAGCTGCTTGCAATAGGAATTATATTTCTAGGAAACCGATCAGAATATGTATCGATCACTTTCTGAAGACTGCTATGATCGTTCGCTAAACCGTAAAAATCCTCTAACAATTGCGTATCATCGTCCTTACCCATCCAAAGGTCTTTCTCTATTGGTTTATAGCAAACGTCATACTCAACTTCATCTGTTGTTTTTTTACTTTCTAAATAACATCCTCCATATATCTTCAAAAAGTCCTTATAATCTGAAGGTAATTGATTGCCTATGTTAATTTCAAGCTCTTTTAGTTGTTCATTTGTATTAATGCTAGGATCTGTGCCAGCATCAATCGTAAACTCTTTCAACTTTTGTTCGATCTTATCTTAGTAAAGCTCATTTTAATACTCCTTCATATGCTATGGAAAAACAAGTTATAGACCTTCTTTTTAGTTTTAATCGTCCCAGTCCTCATCATCAATCCAGTCGTCTTTCGCTTCTTCCAGTTCTTCTATTAAAAACTCAAGGAATGTACTACCAACTTGTTTACCATATCCCTCTTGGTTGTCCCAAAGAATGACAGGGCATTCACCATTTTTCATCTTATTAGTGTCAAGACAATAAGAAAATTCATCTACATATTCGATCACTACAAGACCATCGGAAAGGTTATAATATTTTATATATTCATTGGTCTGTTCGACAACTTCAGCGCCGTGAGAGTCATATCCGAGTATCATTGTTCCATATGCTCCCCCTGAACCATACTCAGTTAAAAACCACTTATAGCTGTCTGGAAGAGTTACATTGAGATCCTCTTCTATTTCTCTAATCTGCTCCTCAGTGACTCCTCCCGTGAGAATTGAATTTTCTTTATTTTCATCAAAGAAAGTTTTTATTTTTGAATAATCCATTAAACTTTCACCTCTTATTCTTGGTTCTCAAATTGCTGAGCTCTCCATCTCCAATACCTTCTTCTGAAACTTTTATATTGTTTATCAAGTACTAGATCATTTCTAAAACTCTGTCCATTCCCTTTTAATCCATGCAAAACATCACTGTACTTATTATGCCAGCTTTCAGGTATCTCCAGTATAGTACCAGGCTCTTCTTGAATTAAGTGATGTAAATTTATTTGCGTGCCATCTTTAGCAAACGGAGCATTACCATTTTTCATCAGTTGTAGATTCGTAAGGCCTTTACGATTTTTTTGATTAAGATCAATATCTTTCATTGTATATACTCTACGGCTTACATCTCTAGGCTCTCCTTTAACTTTTACCTTACCGTCTATTTCGTATGCTTCATATTTTTCTTTATTTAACCAAGGGACATCAACTTGCTGACCTGTAAATGGCTTTCTGCTTTCATCCAATTTCTTTGCATTGGTCAAAAGTTCATTTTTAAGGTTTTGGCTATCAACCACATTGTATGGCACGTCCCCTGCCATCGCAAGATTATATTTAGAGTTATACGGAAGCAGATCTGGAAGTTTAACATCCTTAATTTTCTGACCTACCTGTCCTGCCTTGTTTATGACCTTCCCCGCCGCATCAGCTTTGTTAACGGCTCCTGCTCCTTTCGTTCCGACGACAGCCACAGCCACTGAACCGACCGCATATGTCACCCATCTAGATCTGGAGTAAGCATCTCCGTTCACCATATCCTTTTGATACGATTCTTCTATTGCTGCTGAAACAGCATCATATGTTTTAACAGGATGAAGTACTGCATTCCCCAGTGCTGACAAGGTTTCTCCCGGATCGGTTATGAAGTCCCATAAACCGGTTACCGTGTCTTTCCCAACATCATATAAACCAACGCCGGCTCCTTTTAAAATATCCCAAGTCACTTCTCCGGCTTCTTCCAGCTGTTTTGCTTGTTCAAGCTGCATGACATGTTGCTGCTGGGAAGGTTCAAGGTTTTCATAGCCGATCTTCTTCGCAATTTCCAAATATTCATCCGGATCGGTCACACCGTCAGCGAGTTTTTTCTTCAAATCCTTGATTTCCCGCTCTTTCGCTTCTTCCTTCTTAATTGTCAGGTAAGCGTCTGAGTGTCTTGCAATCTCGCCTTTTTTCTTATGTATGTCACTTTCTCTGTACGCCTCGGCATTATAGTGAAGCGGAGTGGCGTTTTTCCCTTTTCCCGTAGCGTTTTGGAGCTGTTGAAAATCGGCCTGAATGAAATGTTCGTTTGCCTCGGTTTCTGCGTATTCTTTCGTTAGATCGTGATCGAGCTTTCCGAGCCTATTTACGGTATCGTCCCGTTTTTTGTCTGCTGATTCCAGATTTTGATCGACATCTTCTGTAGAGAAAACATCAAGATGAATGATATCGCTGATTTCATCACAGTCTGTTCTGACTGTCATACACGGTTTTATCTCGTTCTGTAATAATTTTCAGCGGTATAGTATTTCCAATCCCAAAAAGCATCCCCGTTCGACATAATATATCGGTCTAAAAATATTTCAAAGTTTAAATTTAATGGATTATATTCTGAACCACTTTCAAATATAAATAGATAGTTAGGATCACCTTGATTCACTCTATCCTTATCGATCATTAAATGACATTCTTCCAACAGATAGCCAATAGGTATTCCATTGATCCCATCAAACAAATCCTCATATTTTAGTTCTTCCTCTATTTCCTCAAGGCTAAATAAATGAAGCCCTCCGCCAATATTCTCACCCTTTGAAAGGATTTCGAAAATTTTTGCGCCATTATGCTGAGAAATAAACTTCAGGTAATCATCAGGAAGAGTGAATTTATGATTCGACTGAAAGTTTTGGATTTCACTAAGAGACGCTTTGTTCGGAGAAAAAGTCACAAGACTCTCTATAATATATCCCTCAGAACAAAACAATTTAATGGCCCCTTTTTCATCTAAAAGACTTTTCAAACCATTGATAGTCTTATGGACAAAGTTAGTCAATAAAAACACCCCCATACTCCTCAGAATAATTACTGAGGATACGAATTTGTTAATCAGTAAGAATTTTATTCATAATTGAAGCAGCATTAGAAGTAAACAAAATATAAGTGTTTTTTGCCGTTTTAATTACTATCCTATCCGTAGAGCCATAAGGAAACCCAATCCTTACTGCATTTTTCTCCTGTCCCCCATAGTATGGATCCAGTAATACATCGTTGATTTCTTTGATTGGAATTTCAATTTTAGATAGTTGCCAATTGATAATTAATTTACCATCAGATTTTTCAACTTTAATCCCAAGCAAAATTGCATTTCCCCTTCCGTCTATATACTAAGTTAAATTGTAACATAGGGTTTGCATAAAATAACATATTAAGGAAAATGGAAATGATTGCCCACAATTTTCAGATAAGGATGTTGTGAAATCGTTTTAGTGAAAGCTGTAAAAAAATATTACGAAAGAACGCCTTACCTGGCGTCTTCAGTTTCAAAGAGGAGGTGGAGGGATGGAAGTCTTTAGTCTTGTTCATTTTTTCATTTCACCAGTTCTACCGTACCCTGAAAGCCCTATTAAAGGTCTGTTTCATTTATGTCAGAAGAGACAGCATTTTTGCTTTAGTTTTTGGTCGGACACTCCGTCAGCAGACAAGCCATATATACGTTTCGCAGTTACTGTTTTCAGAACGCAACAGCCATCAATTCCGTTGTTAGCTGCCCCCATTTTTAGAAGCCGTCTACTCAAACCAAAACCGAATAAAGAATCACGAGAAATACGAGTCATCAATTGCGGAGTTAGATTCATAACTTCAAATTTTTTTGGTCATATTTTGGTCAAGGACCAAAAATATTGTTCTTTTAATCTTATGATCAAAACCAAAAAATCCCCTGACACCAATAGTGCCAAGGGATTGAGAGATTAATACTGAGACATGTATTGTTCGCGCTCCCACGGATGAACCTGTGTGCGGAACATATCCCATTCGATTTCTTTTGCTTCGATGAAGTGTTCGAACAGGTGCTCGCCGAGTGCTGCAACCATGACTTCGTTTGATTTGAATTCGTCGAGAGCTTCCGCCAGTGTCGCCGGAAGATCTACGATGCCGTTTTCCATGCGCTCTTCTTTGCTCATGACGTAGATGTTGCGGTCAATCGGAGCCGGTGCTTCAAGTTTGTTTTTGATTCCGTCAAGGCCTGCTGCAAGCAATACGCTTAACGCCAGGTACGGATTTGCCGCCGGGTCTACGCTGCGGACTTCAACACGCGTGCTGATGCCGCGGGAAGCCGGGATACGGATCAGCGGGCTTCTGTTTTGCGCGCTCCATGCCACGTAGCAAGGTGCTTCATAGCCCGGAACAAGGCGTTTGTAAGAGTTCACTGTCGGGTTTGTGACAGCCGTAAAGCTTGTCGCGTGTTTTACGATACCGGCAATGAAATGTTTTGCTGTTTCACTCAGCTGAAGATCAGCGTCTTTATCAAAGAACGCGTTAACGCTATCTTTAAAGAGTGATAGGTTGCAGTGCATACCGGAACCGTTTACGCCGAACAGCGGTTTTGGCATGAATGTCGCATGCAGACCGTGTTTGCGGGCGATCGTTTTGACAACCAGTTTGAAAGTTTGGATGTCGTCACAAGAACGGATGGCACCGGCATATTTAAAATCGATTTCGTGCTGGCCCGGAGCAACTTCATGGTGAGATGCTTCGATTTCAAAGCCCATTTCTTCAAGCTCAAGCACGATATCGCGGCGGCAGTTTTCTCCCAAGTCAGTCGGAGCCAGGTCGAAGTATCCGCCTTTATCGTTCAATTCAAGCGTCGGTTCGCCTTTTTCATCTAATTTAAACAGGAAGAATTCAGGCTCAGGTCCAAGATTGAAATCGCTGAAACCGAGTTCTTTCATTTCTTTCAGAATCCGTTTGAGGTTGTTACGCGGGTCACCTTCGAACGGCGTGCCGTCCGGATTGTAAATGTCACAGATGAAGCGTGCTACTTTACCTTTTTCAGCCGTCCATGGGAAGATTACAAATGTGTTCAGATCAGGGTATAAGTACATATCAGACTCTTCGATACGGACGAAACCTTCGATGGAAGAACCGTCGAACATGCATTTATTATCAAGTGCTTTTTCAAGCTGGCTCACAGGAATTTCCACGTTTTTAATCGTTCCGAGAATGTCTGTGAATTGAAGGCGGATATACTTTACGTTTTCCTCGTTTACTAATTTTACGATGTCTTCTCTTGTGTACTTTGCCATTTCGTAAAACTCCTCCTCTAAAAGGTAAATGTATATAGCAAAACAGTTGCTAACGGATTAATGAAAGAATCGGGACATGTCACCTTGGCGGAAAGTATTTCCCCGCTGGAAACGGCCTGCCTGCATCAGTTCGTTTTTCAGAAGCTTTCTGAGTTCGTCATCAGACAGATTGTGCTTCATCGGTTTGGCGGTTTTTTCGGATTTTTCTTCCGGTTCGGCAGATGCCTTATCCAGAATTTGTTTGATCCCCGCCATATTGACGCCTTGTTCAATCAGATTTTTGATTTCTAACAGTTTATCTACATCATGGAATGAAAATAATCGTCTATTTCCTTCGCTTCTCGCTGGAAATATCAATCCATTTTCCTCATAATATCGAATTTGCCGGGCAGAAAGTTCTGTTAACTGCATGACAATCCCAATTGGAAATAAAGGCATTGAGCGGCGAATGTTATCACTCATCTCAATTTCCTCCTTTTCTTATCTTAGTCTCATTATAGGTGATGTTATATTTTGTGTCAACACAATGTAAGGAATCTTAACATCAAATTCTTTGAAAATTGCAAACGGCCTAAATCAGCTCTTTTTCCATTAAAGCATTTACGGCGCTGCAAATCGCATTTTTCACGTGCGCGTAGGTTAATCCTCCTTGGAC
The DNA here is from genome assembly GCF_000815145.1 of Bacillus sp. Pc3. Lineage (NCBI taxonomy): Bacteria > Bacillati > Bacillota > Bacilli > Caryophanales > Bacillaceae > Bacillus > Bacillus sp. Pc3. Next base: position 263,504 of record NZ_CP010406.1, read on the forward strand.
ATACGCGACATAAGGCGGTCTGATGGGTCCATCTGCTGATAATTCAATGCTTGCTCCCTGTACGAAAGTGCCCGCTGCCATAATGACATCGTCTTCATATCCCGGCATATAGCTCGGATAAGGCGTCACATGCGCATTAATCGGTGAAGCATATTGTATCGCCTGGCAAAAAGCGATCATCTTATCAGGGTCCTGAAACTCAACTGATTGAATCAGATCCGTTCTCGGCGCATTCCATGCAGGGTTTGACGTAAAGCCGAGCTTTTCAAGAAAACGGGCGGTAAATACCGCTCCCTTCAAGCTTTGCGCCACTACATGCGGAGCGAGAAAGAAACCTTGATACATTTCCTGCAGTGAATAAAGCGAAGCGCCGGCTTCACTTCCGATTCCCGGGGAGGTCATCCGGTAAGAGCAGGCCTCAATCCACTTGGCTTTCCCTACAAGATAGCCGCCCGTTTTAGCAAGGCCGCCGCCCGGGTTTTTAATCAGGGAACCGGCCATAAGATCCGCTCCGACATGGCAGGGTTCCCGCTCTTCTGCAAATTCTCCGTAGCAATTGTCCACAAAAACAATGACATCTTCTTTGATTTCCTTTACGAAACGAATCATCTCTTCAATTTCATTTATTCTGAAAGACGGACGATTCGCATATCCTTTTGAACGCTGGATGCCGATCACTTTTGTATTCGGCCGGATTGCAGCTCGGACCGCTTCAAAGTCCACTCTGCCTTCTGATGTTAAATCGACTGCATTGTATCCGATTTGAAATTCCTTAAGCGAGCCTGAATACTCCCCGCCTCTTACTCCGACGATTTCCTCGAGTGTATCGTAAGGCTTGCCTGTTATATAAAGCAATTCGTCCCCGGGTCTCAGCACACCAAAGAGCGCGATTGAAATCGCATGCGTTCCGGAAATGATTTGCGGCCGCACGAGTCCCGCCTCTCCTCCGAACACATCAGCATAGATCTTCTCCAGTGTATCTCGTCCGATATCATCATAACCGTATCCGGTTGAAGGCGTAAAATGCGTATCGCTTACTTTATGTTTTCTGTAGCTTTGCAGGACTCTCCATTCATTCCGTTCACTGATTTCTTCTATTCTTTTATGAACGGCGGAGATTTCCGCTTCTGTTTCTTCGGCGGTTTTTTGTAAAAGAGCGCCGTGGGTCAGTGTGTCAAACATGTTGTGTATACCTTCCTTACATGAATTTCTTCAGTTCTCCGAGTATGCTTTGTTCTTCCTGTACATAACCTGAGACTTCGTAGCGTTCATTTTCTTCATTAAAATAAAGGCTGTCGATCATGGTCTCTGATTTGATGCGTGACATCAATTTGCCTTCGGCGGCAGGCACATGAACTTCATACGGCGTCAGCAGCTCCCGGCGCAAATAAGCTTCGATTTCCGCTTTTAGTTTTGCTTCATCCCCGGCGATTCTGGCGCTGATCATGATGTGGCCTTCGCCCGCTGTCGGGATGAAGTCAGGAAGTGTCTCATCACGTTTGTTATAGGCGGTCAGCACCGGAATATCATCTGCCTCAAGCTCTTTTAACAGACCGAGGACCGTCTGTTCATGCCCGGCATAATCTTCATTGGATGAATCAATGACATGAATGATCAAGTCTGCTTCCTTCACTTCCTCAAGCGTTGAGCGGAAAGCGGCAATCAGCGTCGTCGGCAAATCCTGAATGAAGCCGACCGTATCAGACAAAAGGACGCTGTAGCCGCTTGGGAGCGCCATCTTTCTCGTCATCGGATCAAGTGTTGCAAACAGCAGATCTTCTTCATAGCTGTCTGAACTTGTTAATTGATTGAACCATGTTGATTTTCCGGCATTGGTATACCCGACGAGTGCAGCCTGAAGCACGCCGTTCTTTTTACGTCTCTCCCGATAACGGCTTCTGTGTCGGATAACCGTTGAAAGCTGCACGTTAATTTCGTGTATGCGGTTTCTAATGTGGCGCCGGTCTGTTTCAAGCTTTGTCTCACCGGGCCCTCTCGTCCCGATTCCGCCGCCTTGTCTTGAGAGATTGATTCCTTGTCCGCTTAGACGGGGCAGCGCGTATTGAAGCTGGGCCAATTCGATCTGAAGCTTTCCTTCTCTCGTCTTCGCTCTTTTTGCGAAAATATCCAAAATAAGCTGCGTGCGGTCGATGATCTTCGCTTCAATTGCAGTGGCGAGTGATTTAAGCTGGCTCGGTGACAGTTCATCATTAAAAATGATCAGATCCGCTTCAAGCTCTTCACACAGCGCCTTCAGCTCGTCTACTTTCCCCTTGCCTATATATGTAGCGGCATCCGCTCTGTTCCGTTTTTGCGTAATCCGGGTCAGCACCGTTCCGTCAGCCGTTTTTGTCAATGAAGCAAGCTCTTCCATGGAATGTTCAAAGTGCTCATCTGTCATGTGCGGAAGCTGGCAGCCGACCAAAATGACCGTTTCTTTTTTTCCTTCCTGTTCGTTCAAATGGATGTTCCTTTCTGTGTCGTATTGGGCAGTAGTACTATCATACCAAACCCGCAGGGCGTATACCACACATCCGGCGGGTTTTAAAGAGAGAAATAAAAAAGAGACCCCTCAAACCGGCTGAGAGGTCTATTCGTGAGCTGCCGCCTCATCTTTTATAAGTAAATCCTGGCTCTTGATCGTCATTAAATCGTTTTTTAAGTATTGGTCTCCCATTAAAAGTCTCATGGCCTGAGCGCGGATTGATTTTTCAATCACGTTTCTGACAAAGCGCCCGTTGCTGAATTTAATGGGGCTTGTCGTGCTTTTCACTGTCATTAAGTAATCTTTTAACTTCCACTCGGCTTCCTGGCTTAATTGATACTCCCGCTCTGCTATCATGCGCTTTGCGATGTCCATCAGCTGAGTGACAGAGTAATCCGGAAAATCAATGCTGATAGGGAAACGCGATTGCAGGCCGGGATTTAATGACAGGAAATGTGTCATTTCTCTCGAGTACCCTGCCAGGATCAGAATAAATTCATGCTGTTTGTCTTCCATATGCTTGACAAGCGTATCAATCGCCTCTTTACCGAAATCCTTTTCTCCGCCCCTTGCAAGTGAGTATGCTTCATCAATGAATAAAATGCCCCCGAGCGATTTTTTAATCAGATCTCTCGTTTTTTGCGCCGTGTGTCCGATGTATTCACCGACCAGATCGGCACGTTCCGCTTCGATCAGATGTCCTTTGGAAAGCACGTTCATTTCGAAGAAAAGCTTGCCGATCAGTCTCGCGACGGTGGTTTTCCCGGTGCCGGGGTTCCCTTTGAACATCATATGAAGAGCTTGTTTTCCGACTTTCAGCCCTTGTTCGGCCCGTTTTTGGTTGACGAATATCCACGCGTAAATTTCTTTAATGTTGCGTTTCATTTCTTCCATACCCACTAATGTGTTCATTTCTTTTTCAATTTCTTTCAGAATGCTGTGCTTGGCTTCATTTTTTTGCAGGGCGGCCTGATATTCCGCCTCAGCTTCCGCATTTGTCAGCACTTGCTTTTGGCCATTAAGAATGATGTTAATTTGTCCGTTATTTTTATAGGTTACAGCGCGCTCCAACATGCTCACCTCTCTGTTCTCTCTTTATCTTACTCATGATGAAGCGGTTCCGTGACATCCGCCTATCATCATGAGACCCGTTTTCCTCTTTATCTGTCACTTTTTCCGATCTCTTCGGGAATGATGTTGAATCTTGCGCTTTCCCGAGAAATATTTTTCATTTCTTATTGTATTCAGCAGAAACGGGAGGACAAACCATTTATTTTTATTTTCCGGGAAATGTTGGGTATATTTCTCATTTTTTTCATGAATGACAGCCGTACAAGCACCATTTGAATATCATCATATGCTGTAATGAGGTGATGGAGAATGGTTAAAATTTTTATAGACCCCGGTCATGGCGGAACTGATTCAGGTGCAACCGGAAACGGACTTCAGGAAAAAGCGGTCACGCTGGAGATCGCGCTGGCTTTGCGCACGATTCTGACGAATGAGTATGAAGGAGTTTCTGTCACGATGAGCAGGACAAGCGATAAGACAGTCAGCCTGACGGAAAGAACGGATGCCGCCAACAGCTGGGGCGCAGATTATTATTTATCCATTCATATTAACTCAGGAGGCGGAACCGGGTTCGAAAGCTATATTTACCCCGGTGTTGGAGCGCCGACCTCGACTTACCAATCAGCCGTCCACACGCAAGTGATTCAAGCATCGGGTTTTAATGACCGAGGAAAAAAAACAGCCAACTTCCATGTGCTGCGGGAGACAAGTATGCCGGCAATTTTGACGGAGAATGGTTTTGTTGATACGTCAGCTGATGCAAACAAACTGAAAACAGCCAGTTTTATTGAAAGCCTTGCAAGAGGACATGCCAAGGGCTTGGAGCAAGCTTTCGGTCTAAAAAAAAAGGCTGACTTATATAAAGTGCAAATCGGCGCATTCAAAGTGAAAGCAAATGCTGATGCGCTTGCCGCCGATGCGGTGTCTAAAGGTTTTGACGCGATTGTGCTTCCAAAAGGCGGCTTATTTAAAGTGCAGATCGGCGCATTCTCTTCCAAAGATTACGCTGAAGCGTTGGCCGCGCGGGCCGAAAAAGCCGGATTTGATGCCTTCATTGTGCAAAACTAAATGAAAAACCCCCGCTCTCCCTTTTTTGGAACGAACGGGGGTTTTTTGTTATTGAAGTATATCGGCGACAAACTGAGACCAAGCTTCAAGACGCTGATACACATTTTCCTCTTTCAGTTCGCTCAGTTTCATCCAGCGCCCGGCGATTTGATCTTTTTCTTTCACTTCGACTTGTGCCGCAGACGCTAACTGGAGCGCAGAAAGGATGCCGATATGCACCTTCCCTACATCGTTTTCATCATCATTGATCAGGCCGAGTGTGACAATGTTTTGTTTGTCCTCCTCGCGGATGTACAGTTCTTCCGCCAGCTCCCGGTCGGTATTCTGTTTCAGCACTTCCGTAAATGAAGCCGTCCCTTCCATAGGGTTCATGTGTCCGCCGAAGCCGAGAGAAAGCTTATTATGGAGGCGCGATTCCCCTCCGCCGGCGAGCCGTTCATACACAAACACCTCATCATCGCGGCGGATGACGACATACGGAATCGGCTGTTTAAATCGCGGGTCCTCTTCCGCGTCGCCTCTTCTGATTTCAAAAAAATGCGCCTCAATTTGAGCCATAATGTTTACGATACGTTCATCCTCGCTGTTGACTCCCTGAAATGTCAGCATTTCGTTTTGAAAGACGTCACTCCGCGGTGCAGCCAAGATGATTTCATCCATTTTATTCATGCCCGTTCCTCCTGTCTTACCTCTCCATTCAAGCCAAAAGAGCAGATATTATATCTGCTCTTCATCTTGGCCAAAATAAAAATCTTCGTCCTTAATCGGTTCTACCGTCGCCTTTTTGTAGCCGTTCCCTTTCATGGAGAAGAAATCATGTGATTTTGTTTTGGTGTTTAATCCGTTTAATACGATCGGATTAATATCCTCTTCTTCAAAGTAAGGATCGAACCCTAAGTTCATCAAAGCTTTATTGGCGTTATAGCGGATGAATTTCTTTACATCGTGTGAGAGTCCGACTTGATCGTACAAGTCCTCTGTATATTCAAGCTCATTTTCATATAACTGATTCAGAAGGTCAATCGCAAATTCACGAAGCTCTGCTTTTTTCTCTTCTGTCTGTTTATTATAAATTTCCTGAGCAAGGAGACCGACATACACGCCGTGAATCGCTTCGTCACGAAGGATCAGGTTAATGATCTCACCGCTTTGCATCAGTTTTCCTTGTCCGTAGAAATATAACGGATAATAGAAACCGCTGTAGAAAAGGAAGCTTTCCAGATAGACGGAAGCAACCATCGCTTTGAACAGTGAAATTTCATCATCTTTTTGAATGGCTTTGTAAAGCCCGACAATCATTTGCGCTTTTTTCTGCAAATATTTATTCTGCTTTACCCATTCAAATACTTCGTTGATCGTTTCAGTCGGAGCAAGCGTCATAAAAATATTTGAATATGATTTTGCGTGCACCGCGTTTTCCATCATCGCCATGAAATTAAGAACCGCTTTTCGCTGATGGCCTTCGACGTGCTCGGCCACAATCGGCATGCCCGTGTTCCCCTGCTCTGTATCAAGCAGTGTCAGGCCGGCGAGCACCTTCATGTACGTATCCTGCTCATTTTTACCCAAATACTTCCAAGTGAGAAGATCGCCGTTTAATGCGATCTCTTCCGGAAGCCAAAACTGCTTTACGTTTTGGTTGTAAAACATTTGGGTGAAATCATCTTCATGCTTTGACCAGTTTGCTGCGTCATAAATTTTTGTCACTGTAAACTCTCCTTTAATCAAACGACACAAGAAAGACAGCTGTCCTGCCCGGTATCTTTCGTTCTTGCATAGTAAATGGTTTTGATGCCTCTATGGTGGGCATACAGATCAATACGGTTCAGATCACGAGTTGTCATCGTATCTTTCAAAAACAGGGTAAAGCTGATTCCCTGATCGATATGCTGCTGGATTGTCGCGATCATATCCACCACTTTGAACATGTCCATATCATAAGCTTCTTTGTAGAAGAACCAGTTATTAGACGCTAACCCCGGCATCGGGTAATACGTTTTTGAATTTCCGTATGTTCTTTCTTCGATCCGTTCCATGATCGGCATAACGGACGCCGTGCTGGATTGGACATAGGAAATGGAACCTGTCGGTGCGATGCACAGTCTGTAGCTGTGGTACATGCCGTTTTCAGCGACAAACGCCTTCAGCTCTTTCCAGTCTTCGATTGTCGGAATGTGCATGCCTTCAAAGAGCGCAGCGATTTTTTCGTATGCCGGTGAGAACTCTTTTTCGATGTATTTATTGAAATATTCTCCCGTTGCATAAGTGGAGCCTTCATAATGCTCAAACGTTTCGCCTTTTTCTTTCGCAAGCTCAGCTGAACGCTGAATGGAATAAAAGTTCACCATCATAAAGAACGTATTCGCGAAATCTCTTGCTTCCGGGCTTTCATACGCGATGCCGTTTTGGGCCAGGTAGCCGTGAAGGTTCATGGCGCCTAAACCGATCGACTTCATCGCTTTGTTCGCGCGTCTGACTGCCGGCGCGTTGCGGATATCCGTCGTCTCAGATACATGAGTCAGGGAATCCGTCGCGAGTTTCACCGTGCGCTCAATCGATTTATGTTTCATGACATTCAAAATATTTAATGAACCAAGGTTGCAGGAAATGTCCAAGCCGATTTCGTCTTCCTCGTCATAATCTGTGTAAGCCGAAACCTGTGACGCCTGAAGCACTTCAGAGCAAAGGTTCGAGAATTTCACTTTTGATACGTGGTTATTCGCGTGCTCTTTGTTTACGTTGTCCTGGAACATAATGTACGGATAACCTGACTCGGAACGGAGAACGGCAAGCTTTTCAAGCAATTTGCGCGCATTCACTTTTTCTTTTTTGACACGCGGGTTGTCGACAAGCTCCTCATACATCGCCGTCATGTCCATTTCGTCCATATGCTGGCCGTATTCTTTATAAATCGTATGCGGATAGAATACATAAGCCGCTTTATCCTCACGCGCAAGCTCAACGAACTTATCCGGAATGACGACACCGATAGAAAGCGTTTTGACGCGCACATCTTCATCTGCAGAAATCTTTTTCGTATCAAGAAAATCATTGATATCGCGGTGGAAAATATTTAAATACGCCGCGCCTGAGCCTTGTCTTTGGCCCATTTGGTCAGCGTAACGGAACGCATTATCAAGAAGCTTCATGACGCCTACAACACCTTTTGTGGCGTTTTCAACATCTTTAATCGCTTCGCCTTTCGCGCGAAGCTTGGACAGATTAAGAGAAACCCCGCCGCCCAATTTAGACAGCTGCATGGAAATATCGATCGCCCGTGAAATATCGTTTAAGGAATCATTGACTTCGAGCAAGAAGCAGCTCACCAGTTCTCCGCGGCGTTTTCTGCCGGCATTCAAAAATGTCGGTGTACTCGGCTGATATTCCTGGTTGATCATCAGGTTTACATATTCTTTTGCTTTCTCAGTGTCGCCGTTTGCGAAGAACAGCGCGACGATTGAGATTCGGTCCTCATAACGCTCGAGGATTCTTTTCTTGTCATTCGTTTTCAAAGCATAGTCATTATAAAATTTAAACGCACTCATGAAGGAAGGAAAACGAAACTTCTTTGCGTAAGCTGTCTTAAACACTTCTTTAATGTCTTCAAAAGAGTAAAGGCTTAAGAATTCCTCTTCGTAGTATTGGTTTTCAATCAAATAATCCAGCTTCTCTTTTAAATCGTGAAAGTAAACTGTGTTTTGATTGATATAGTCAACAAAATAGCTATGTACAGCCTCTTTATCTTTATCAAACTGGAATTTTCCATCTTGTTGGATCATGATTTCGTTATTTAACTGGATCCATTTTGGCACTTGATTTTGTGACAACTCTTTCTACCTCCTGAGTAAACAATTCAACGTCTTTAGATGTGCCGCTGAGTTCAAATTTGTGCAAGATCGGCACCTGATATTGTCTTGAAATGGTATCGGCGCTTTTTGCAAAGTTATCGCCCCATACTTTGTTGCCGCTCGCAGCGACTCCTAATAAGAGATGGGCGTATTTTTCGAGAAATGATTGTGTTGATGCCGGTACCTGACCGAAGTTTGTCGTGTAGGTGACCAAAACAAACGGAGTGTCCACGTGGTTCGTTTCGTCCACCTTGCGGATCAGCTGAAAGTCTGTTTTATTCACAAAACGCTGAACATTCCCTGTCTTTGAATCAAATATGATTTGAACCATCCTTATCACGACCTATCAAAAATAATGAATCTCTTAACACTATATATAGTATACTAACCTCTCAGAAAAACACAACATATTGAGATCGATTTATAAAAAATTCATATTTTTGAAAGAGCGGACTTTGGCTCTGGCCCGATTAACGCCCAAAAAAGAGAGCAGAACGAGAATCATCTCTCATCCTACTCAAGGTGTCATGTGTAAGCCGATGTCTATCATAACATGAAAAAAAACTGCTTAGTAGTCTAGACTTTTATTCTTATTTTTTGTAAGAATCACATTTTTTTTCGCTTTCAACGGTTTCTTCAATCTCCACATCAGCACCGATTTCTTTCAGTACGGCTTTCAGAGCGCTTGTGATGGAAGCCTCTCTGATCAGTTCTTTGCCGTCAACGATGATGCTGGTTCCATATTCATAGCAGGAATCATCTTCACAAGTTTCTTCCCAATGGTTGATTATCACCTTGTGTTTCAATCGTCTCACCCTCTGCATGATCAATGTCAGTACTTAGTGTAGCTTGTGCGGCCCGCTTTGTAAATTCGAACGCTTGTGAAATTTATTCAAGCTCATCCAGCGCCGTTTCTTTTTTCAGTTCGATTTTATTCGTTTTTTCATCATAGCGGTATATTTTTAAGTAACCGTCCTCGACGATGCCGAAACGATTATGTTCCAGCTGCACCATGCCTTCTGTCTGCGGTTCGGTATCCGCCAAGCCGCCGTCATCATCCGTCACCACCGTCTCATGATTGCTGCAAGCTCCAAACAGCAAAAAAACAGCGATCCAAACGAGCGTAATCCTGATTCTTCTCAGTTCATTTTCACTTTCGAACACGATTTTCCGAACCCCCTTTTATGTTTCCGATATACAGCCTGCAATATACAGATGCGCATAGAAAAAGACCATTGTTCATGGTCTTTTTCAAAAAGTCTATTCAAGCTCAAGCTGGACGTTTTTTTGCGGGGCGAACGTGGAGATGGCATGTTTATAAATAAGCTGCTGCTTCCCCTCCGTTTCGAGCAAAACGGTAAAGTTGTCAAAGCCTTTTACCTGGCCGCGAAGCTGGAAGCCGTTGAGTAAAAACACCGTGACGAACGTATTGTCTTTTCGGATTTGATTCAAAAACTGATCTTGAATATTAATCGGTTTCATGTTTCGTCCTCCTTGGTTCTCAATACAATACTGTTTCGATTAAATTTCCAGTTTTCCTGCTATGCACTCGAAAATTTCCTTTTTTTTCTGCTCAATATCAACAGGCGGCGTCATATCTGTCCATGAAACGGGCATTTTATTGCGAAACCAGGTCAGCTGGCGTTTCGCATATCGCCTAGAATTTTGTTTTAATTGTTCCACAGCCTGAGGGAGCGGCACTTTTCCATCAAGATATTCATACAGCTCTTTATAGCCGATCGCCTGAATCGATTGGCTGTCCCGGATATTCATATCATACAGCCGCTTTACTTCGTCAAGAAGGCCGGTTTCCAGCATCAGGTCAACGCGCTCGTTAATCCGGCCGTACAACACTTCTCTGTCCATTGTAAGACCGATAAGAACCGCATTGTAAAGCAGCTCCCGTTTTTGGGTTTTAAGATGCTCTGACATTGTTTTTCCCGATACATGCAAGATTTCGAGCGCGCGGATGACTCTTCGCGTATTGTTTTGATGAATGGCTGCCGCCGCTTCCGGGTCGGCTGCCGCAAGCTTGGCATGAAGCGCTTCCGCCCCTTCTTCAGCCGCCAATTTCTCCATGCGCTCCCGGAATACAGGGTCGCCGGAGTTTTCCGTGAACGTATAGTCATACAGCACGGACTGAATGTACAGACCCGTCCCTCCGACAATCATCGGCAGCTTTCCTCTATCGGCAATCTCGGTGATTTTTCCCCTCACCATTTTTTGATAATCCGCCGTTGAAAAAGTGTCGGACGGCTCCAAAATATCAATCAGGTGATGCGGCACGCCTTCTGTCTCTTCTTCGGTGACTTTGGCCGTTCCGATGTCCATCCCTTTATATACCTGCATGGAATCTCCGCTGATGATTTCCGCATTCAGCATTTTCGCGAGTCCGATGCTTAGTTTTGTTTTTCCGACTGCCGTCGGTCCGACAAGTATGACGACAGGCTGTTTTTTATTTTTCAATATGTATCACTCTCTTTTATAAATCTCCCCCTAATTATAGCATTCATTTCTTCAGGCACCTATCCATTTTGCCCTTTTTCCTGAGCGCTAAACGTCCGCTACCACCCGATCGGCTCGTTTCCGACAACCTCTCTCGTTTTTCCTTTGAGCGTATGGCGGTGCGTTTTCCGTCCTTCCTCCCGCGGATCGTAAACGACGCCGCCGTGCTGGATCTGAATCGGCTCATTGTAGGCGGCAAAGGTGGTCTCTGAAAGCTCATGGTAATGTGTTCCGTCAACCCTCGGGATGGCAGGGCCGGAAATGCCGTAATACCTATGAAAATGGCCGTTTTCAAACGAGGTGATGCCCGTATAGAAATGTGTATGCTCATCTGTATTGCTGCCGTTCTCCGGCTGCGAAAAGCCTTCGATCAAATGGTAATGCCCCTGCACAACATCCGTAACCGCCCGGTATGCGTGTGTGTGCGGAGGTTTTTTTGACCAATCGGACTGATACAGGCCCACAAAAGCTCACTCCTTTATTTTTTTGATAAACGCCCAATCAAAAATTGGTGGGCTGAATACTCTGTTATCATCTCAAATTTATTCTTGGAGGTACCTTAATTATGAATGAAGAATACACATACGCAGCAGATAGTGATATGAGACCGTTCGGGCGGCCTGGATTTGGGTTCGGACGGCCGGGCTTCGGATTCGGACGGCCCGGATTCGGATTTGGATTCGGACGGCCGGGTTTTGGATTTGGCCGGCCTTGGTTTGGTTATGGATTCGGACGGCCGTTTGGTTTTTACGGCGGACCGTTTGTCGGAGGGCTTGTCGGGGGGCTTGTCGGAAGCGCTTTATTCAATCCGTACCTGTACGGGGGTTACGGCTACGGCTATCCGTACGGAGGTTATCCGTATTACTATTGACGAATCAAAAAGGCTCCTCCCCGGGGGCCTTTTTATATAGGCCTAATGTCTTGACTTGGCGGGCAAAGTTCGGATATTATTTTATTTTACTGCCTTAAACAAAAGGCATAAGGATTATGATGAGAGGGGGATTTGATATGATTCTGGGTTATATCTTCCTCACAATTGCTATTTTATCAGAGTCAATCGGCGCGGCCATGCTGAAGGTCTCCCGCGGATTTACGCGGTTTTTGCCGAGCGCGCTTGTAGTGGCAGGCTATTCATTGGCCTTTTATATGCTTTCACTGACACTGAATCTCATTCCGCTCAGCTTATCCTATGCAACATGGAGCGGAGCCGGAACGGTGCTCGCATCCATTATCGGAGCGAAATGGTTTCATGAAAAACTGGACAAGCAGGCCGTCATCGGACTCTTTTTCTTATTAGCCGGTGTCATTTTGATGAATTGGTAGAAAGGAGAGGCATGCTGATGAAAGGATTACTTTGCTTGGCATTAGCCATTGTATCAGAAGTGTTCGGGAGCACGATGCTGAAGCTGTCGGACGGTTTTACGCACCTGTGGCCCGCTCTCGGCGTCATTGCCGGAATCGGAGCCTCTTTTATGTTTTTGAGCTTCTCTTTGAAAAGCCTTGATTTATCCGCCGCATACGCGACATGGTCAGGTGTCGGCACCGCTTTAACGGCAATTGTCGGCTTTTTTGTTTTTAAGGAGGCCATGACAGTCAAAATGATGATCGGGCTTGTTTTGGTCATCACGGGCGTCATCCTGCTGAACCGTTCCAAGTCTCAAAAAGCTAAAAAAAATCAAACGGCCCGGAGCTGACCGTTTGAACTCGTCAAGCGCGGGCAGCTTTTACTTCAACCTCAAGCTCCATCTCCACGTTTCCTTGGACCGCTCGTGAAATCATACATGAGGACTCCGCTTTTTGCGCTAACTTCCTGGCGAGCGTAAAGTCCGTTTCGGCTGCACCCGGCTTTAATAATATAAACGGACGGTGAATGATTTTCTGGTACGTGAACACACCGTTCGTGACGTCTACAATTCCTTCAGATTCCATATGTAGATCTTCTTTATCCAAGCCGCTTCTTTCCATCATCGCCGCAAGCGTTATAATATAACAGGTCGCGGCCGCTCCGAGCAGCATTTCATCAGGATTTGTGCCTTCTCCGGGTCCGTCCATTTCCTTAGGAATGGACACAGCCGTTTCCAGCCGGCCGCTTTTAATATCGCCGACGTCATTGCGATTTCCGGGCCAATTTGCTTTTAAATAAAAGTGATGTTTTGCCAAGGGACAAACCTCCTTTTTTTCAGTTTACTCATCTTTCACTCGTTTGTCTTTTTTTAAGCTTACGAATACTCTTGATTGATCACTCTTTTTATCGTACGGACAAACCGGTAAAATTCCTCCGTTTTTGTGAATTCCCTTTCGCGGTAATCAAAATTATCAAAAAACGCTTCCCGCTGTTCTCTGCTGATCTCAAGCTGTATGCTCAGCCCGGTTTGCGCCTGGTTATTGATATTTTCGGTGTCAACCCCGGCCAGACCGGTTTTTGAGTTTGCCAATTCTGCAGAAAATCCGTTTCGTTCGAGAGCTCTCACCAATTTTTTCGCCCGCTTCCGGTCGCTTCCTCCGACAAGAGTATTTTTCTCGTCGCCTTTATAACCGTGAACTGCGATAACATAATGGTGCTGCTTAATGCTTTCGACTGCTGAAGGCTCATCGAACCTGGTGCTCGTAATATGAAGAGTCTGGTTATCATGCGTTTTTAATCCCTCAAACAGATAGGTTGAATAATCATCTCTGAAAGAGCGGACGATCTCGCTCACCCCGCCCTCAATTCTCCCTCCGTGCGGCGACATGATCAATACGGGGCTCCCCTTTCGCTTATTGTACGATATATGATAATCATCGGGGTCTTCATGTTCAGCCAAATCTTTAAAATCTGTGTATGTATCAGAAGAATTCGAGGGATCAGGGTCTGACGCATAATGAGCACATCTTATTAGTAAGACCATTGCTACGATAATGATGACATTAAGTAAAATTCTTTTCATCAGCTCTCCTTCTTTGCTCCTTTCTGAAAAATGACATGTTCATTATATGGATTTTTGTCAATAGGTCTTATCTTAACATTCTATTAACATTATCATCAGTGAAAAACTTCCCGGTTTCGAAAAATCAATGGATTGTCACGGTTCAAGCGCTCAAATGCCGGGCATCAGTGAAAAAAGGTTGAGAGAGGGCAAAAAAAAAGGGAGGAACGCCCGAATTTTCAGGGGCGGGAGATTCACGGCCGGAAACGGACGGCATCAAGAATACGCTTTTAAAAATGAATATCCGCCTCCCGAAGCAAATGCGCAGGACAGAATGGAGCCCGTCAAAAAAGTTCTCATCTGCCTTTTTGTACAGCAAAATGCCGTTACAGCCCGCTCATCCCCTTTTTTTATCATAATGGTCCGTTTTGAAATGGAACCGTCTTTTTTCATATATATAATATCAATCGGAAGCTGTTTTTCCAAGGAATGTCTCAATATTATGTTCATGTATATACCTCCTTCCGCCGGCTTCATTATAAACGAACAAACGTTCCGTTCCAACTCGATTTCTTCTCCTGAAAAAGCCGCAAGTAACCAGCGCTCCTGAAGGACAAACAAACTGACCGAACATACGGCCTGTTCATATGGTATAGAGAGAATCGCCAGAATGGGAGGAAAAGTATATATGTTTGGTTACTCAATGGTACAAATGGTGCGGTCAAATGCTCATAAGCTGGACTGGCCGCTCAGAGAAAACGTATTACAGTTATATAAACCTTTCAAATGGACACCTTGCTTTTTGCACAAGTTTTTCGAAAAAAAGGTGAAAAACAGAAAGAAAATGTCAGTCATCATTGAATTTGAAGAGGGCTGCCATGAATCCGGTTTTCACAGCACAGGACAGGTCTTATCAAAAGAAAAACGCTGCACCATAAAAAAGCAGTTTCAAACAATCAATTGCTGCAGCGCCGAAGTCACTCCGTCCGCCCTTCACATGCTTCTTTCGCAATGCCGGGATATCCGTAAAATCTATTTAAACCGTGAAGTAAAAGCGCTCCTTGATACGGCAGCTGAATCGTCTCATGCAAAAGAAGTGACCCGTAACGGCACCGTATTAACAGGAAAAGGCGTAACCGTCGCCGTTATTGATACCGGAATCTATCAGCATCCCGATTTAGAAGGCAGAGTTATCGGATTTGCGGACTTTGTCAACCAAAAGACAGAACCGTATGATGACAACGGACACGGCACCCATTGCGCCGGTGATATCGCAAGCAGCGGCGCTTCATCTTCCGGTAAATATCAGGGGCCGGCGCCGGAAGCCGATCTGATCGGAGTCAAGGTATTAAACAAATCAGGATCAGGAACCTTGGCTGATATCATTGAAGGTGTGGAATGGTGCATACAATATAATAAAGAACACACAAAGAATCCGATCAGAATCATCAGCATGTCACTGGGCGGAGATGCGCTCAGATATGATAAAGAAACGGACGACCCGCTCGTCAAGGCCGTTGAAGAGGCATGGAATGAAGGAATCGTCGTCTGCGTCGCCGCGGGCAACTCCGGTCCGGAAGCTCAAACGATTTCAAGCCCCGGTGTCAGCGAGAAGGTCATCACGGTAGGCGCCTATGATGACAATGATACGGCCGGCAATGAGGACGATACGGTCGCTTCTTTCTCAAGCCGCGGCACGACGGTGTACGGAAAAGAGAAGCCTGACATTCTTGCGCCCGGGGTCGATATCGTATCTCTCCGTTCTCCGCGTTCATACCTTGACAAATTACAGAAATCAAACCGTGTAGGCTCCTTGTATTTCAGTCTGTCGGGCACGTCCATGGCCACTCCGATCTGTGCGGGCATTGCCGCCTTAATCCTTCAGCAGAACCCGCAGCTTTCGCCTGACGAAGTGAAAACACTGATCAAACAAAGTCCGGATAAGTGGACAAATGAAGATCCGAACATTTACGGAGCGGGCGCAGTAAACGCTGAAAACGCCGTGCCGAAAGAGTAACTTTTTATCATGAGAACGGAGTCGTCTGCACCTGCAGATGACTCCGTTTTTCAGGTGAACAGATGAAACACTTATAATGAAGAAACTCGGAACGCTTCACAAATCGGCTGTCAGGAAAAAAGATTAATGCAAGGCAGTGTATTTCTAAAAAAATAGGGAATAAGTATGGTGTAGATAAAAGGAGGAATCACAATGGCACTTACAAACACCGAATTGTCTGAATGGCTGCAAAAACAGATCGGACAAACGCTTGATATCAGAAAAGGAGAGCTGACAGACAGCCGAAACGAGATTTCTGATATGGACCAGATCATGCTTCACCTTGATGATGTTCTCGTCCGCCGGACAAACCATCCCGATGACTATGTAGCGGACGAAGAACTCGTCTTAAAAGGGCACGGCACAACCTATACGGAGGAAGGAAATGTCCCGCTTCCCCAAGATGCGTATGAAATCCCTCTGCTCGGCGACATCACCATCCAAAAGGAGCAAGACGGATTAAAGGTACATACAGATCGGGCCGTTTATACAATCGGGACCCGGAAAGAGCAATAAAAAGAAAAAACGCCCTGAATCAGCGGCGTTTTTTTATTGGTTTTTTTCTTCTGAATATCCATGGAACATCGTGAATGCGCAAAGCATAATGCCTAAAATAATGATAATCGGGAGCCAGATCACGGCAAACTTATAATCCGGTTCAGCGAATGCACCGATGACCGCCCCAAAGCAATACAGCACCAAAGCAAGCGCGCGCAATACAGCATCTCTCGTAAACTGCTTCCGCTTGTCCGCTTTGTAAAACCTTGCGGTGAGATCTTCAAAAAAATTAGCGAGCGTTCCCGTTAATACGGTCGTGGAAATCCCCGCTACACCAAGTTTTCTCGCGGCTGTCGTCTGCATTCCCATTGCGAAGCTGAGCAGCATAATCAGCACATAAACAGAAATGGCATCTGCAAAAAAGCAGGAGAACAAAGCAAACAGCAGCAAAACAGCTCCTTCAATAGCTAAAGCGGCAGTTACCGCAGGGGGCCAAAATGATTTCTTTTTATTGCCCACAAGCAGGGCCGCGGCAATAACGCCGGCAATAAATCCGATTAACGAGGTTAACGATTTGAGTACGGCAAGGTGCCACGAGTTGCCGATCGCCAGGCCGAACAGAACGATGTTCCCCGTCATATTGGCGGTAAAGATATGTCCCAGGCTTAAATAACCGATCACATCCACAATTCCCGCTGTTAAACAAAGAAGTAAAAGTGCAATATTTCGGTATGTAGTCACTGTCAATGTGATCCAATCCTTTCTCATGCTGATTCCAACATATAAGTTTACTCTTTGCCATTTCATATGTCCAGCCGGCGTGCCGCTTTTTCAGAGCATAAAAAAACTCCGGCGAACCGGAGAAGCTACTGAACGATAAATAATACTCTCGTGCCGTCGGAATATCCGCTCATTTGATTTCCAACCCACGAACCGGCCCCGCGGTTATCCGACGGGGTTACATATCTGATATCAGCCCCCGCCCCGCCTTCTGTGCAGACTGCCATGGGCCATTCATCACGGTCAAACCCGGGCTTTGTCGGAATTCCTTTCAATGATTCTTTCCTTCTATTCTCTGCTCCGCCCCGATCAATTGTACAAATCTCAGAATGACCTGCCGAAATGGCGTCTTTTATATGATTTCCCGTCTCCGGATATTTTGACAGCGGGAAATACAGCACCTGATCGTATCGGGATGCGGCACGAGCAGCACTGTCCGAATGGATGCCGGCGCCCGTAAAGCCGAACTGAAGAGAGATCACCAAAAGCAGACTTGCCGCCCATTTCATAAACGCATTCATTCACATCCTCCTTAAGAAGTTGATATGAAGCGTAAATATGTATATTAGCCGGATTTAACACACATGATGAAATGGCAAAAAAAGTTTGCTGTTTTGTTGATAATCAACGAAAATGGCGGCTTTACGATTTGTCTATTGAACCGGCTTCTGTTTCCTTATATATTTTAGACATACTTATGAGCCGTTGTGATCAGTGTCTTCGGCAGATAAAAGGAGGAATGCCGTCCGGTCGGCAGGCACCGGCTGTTTGTTATGTCTTTTCAAAAACATGAAGGCGGGGAAATCCAGATGGAAAAAACAATGTTTCACCCACACTCACCCGAGTTTCACGAAAACCCTTTTGCGGTTTTAAGCAGATTCAGAGCGCAGGACCCCATACATAAATTCGAACTGCAGCGTTTCGGAGGCACCTTTCCGGCTTGGCTCATCACGCGTTATGATGATTGTATGGCGTTTTTAAAAGACGGCAGAATTACGAGAGATGTAAAACGGGTCATGCCGAAGGAGCTGATCGCGAAGCTGAATGTCAGTGAAGATATCGATTTTGTCTCAGATCATATGCTGGCAAAAGACCCTCCGGATCATTCACGTCTTCGCTCTTTGGTGCATCAGGGGTTCACTCCCCGGATGATTGAGCAGCTTCGCACCGGGATAGAGCAGATCACAGAAGAGCTGCTGGATGAAATGGAAACAAAAGCAGACCCTGATATCATGAGAGATTTCGCCGCACCGCTTCCGTTTATCGTCATTTCCGAACTGCTCGGGATTCCGAAAGAGGACCGCGCCAAATTTCAAGTGTGGACAAACGCAATGGTCGACACGTCAGAAAGCGGACAAGATGCGACCAACCAGGCTCTCAAAGAATTTAAACAATATATGAAAACACTGATCGAAGGAAAAAGAAAACATCCGGGTGAAGACTTGACGAGCAAGCTTATTTACGCTGAAGAGGACGGCCAAAAGCTGAGTGAATCAGAGCTGTATTCCATGCTGTTTTTGTTAGTCGTTGCCGGGCTTGAAACAACGGTTAACCTTCTCGGCTCCGGCACCCTGGCGCTTCTTCTGCACAAAGACCAGATGGAGAAGATAAAGCGGCAGCCGGAAAATATCCAGACGGCGGTCGAAGAGCTTTTGCGTTATACCTCTCCCGTCATCATGATGGCGAATCGATGGGCGATTGAAGATTTCACCTATAAAGATGTTTCCATTAAAAAAGGCGATATGATATTTATCGGCATCGGTTCAGCCAATCGGGACCCGGAATATTTTGATGATCCTGATACATTAAATATAGCGAGAACACCGAACCGTCATATCTCTTTTGGATTCGGCATTCATTTTTGTCTCGGGGCTCCGCTCGCCCGGATGGAAGCATCCATTGCCTTTACTGCGCTTTTAAAACGATTTCCGAATATAGAGCTGAAAGGCGCGCCCGAGGATGTAACATGGAGAAAAAATGTGTTTTTGAGAGGGCTTGAAACATTGCCTGTCAGATTTTAATATCGCCCCCCTGTTTATCGGGGGTTTTTTTAATGTCTTATAAACAGAAATCAATACAACAATGAAAATTTAGTACACAGTAAGTTTAGTTCTATATAGATAAAAAAAGCGGCCGGATTGCTCCGGCCGTTCTCTATTACCGTTTTACCAACTCATTTGTTTCGTCCAGCTTTTTTCTGAAAGATTTAAGGAAATTTGCGCTTATCGTTCCTTTGTTTGCGTACAGTTTTTCGCAGAATGCCTTAATGGCGTTTTGCGGCTTTGGTTCCGACAGCATTGTGACATGATTGGAAGAGTGGACGTCCAGCAGGTGAAACTGTTTCATCTGGCGTTCCCATTCTTTCCAATACGCACCATGGTCTAGCGGAATTTGTTCTTCCTCTGCTGTCAGATAACGTTCAAGATCTCCGAGGAACAAACCGCTTTTATTACGGAAGTAGTAGCATTGCAGCGCTTCCGGATGAGGCAGCGGCTTCATGTCATACTCTTCCATTCCGTAAGCGAGCTGCGTCTTCATCATTTGCTCCAGCTGCATCCGGATCGCTTCTTCGGATTTTGGCAGACCGCGCTTTTTGGCAAGGCCGATCAATTCTTTCAATACTTCTTCTTCCTCAGCCTGGACGGTAATGTCTTCTCTGCTGATTAATGCCTCTTCAAGGTTTTCAGGCTTAAGATATGCTGTAAGCATCGTATTGATCGTTTGCAGCATGACTGACTTAACAGATGGTTTTCTTTCTTTCCATTTTTCACTGTACGGAGTGTCGATCATGACGGCGCTTTTTACCGTATGACCTTCCTCCTGCAAGAGGCGCGCGGTTTCATATGCAAGCATTCCGCCCAAGGAATATCCGCCGAGGTCATAAGGGCCTTTCGGCTGTACCGCTTGGATGATTCTCTTATAAGAAGCGGCCGTCTCTTCGATTCCTTGCAGCGGCTCTTTCCCTGTCAAACCTCTTGCCTGGATGCCGTAAAAAGGTCGCTGACTCTTTTTGGCGAATGGCTGGTATGCTTCCACGCCTCCCGTTCCGCCGTGAAACCAAAAAACAGGACGGCCTTTTTCTCTATCATTCAGCTTGACGAGTTCTGGAAAATTTCGGCCCGCCTCCTGCGATTGGTTCGTTTTTAACAGCATGCCGATCTCCTGAAGAGTGCTGCATTTCTGAAGAGCCTCCAGACTGATGCGGCTGTCTCCGTCCTCAAGTTTCTTCAACAGCTGAATAGAGGAGATTGAATCGAAGCCGTATTCAGTCAGCGGCTTATTTTGATCCATTTCCGCTGCCTTCATCCCCAAAATGTCTGCCACAATGTCAGCCGCGCTCCCGCAGCGGATCTGAGGATTCTGTGAAACCGGTGCAAGGCTGATGTCTTCTGACTGACCGCCGTTCCAATACTTATGGTTTTCAAAAGGATATGTCGGAAGCGGCACTCTTTGAACAGATTTGCCTTGGTGGAGTCTGTCCCACGGTATATCCGCACCTTTCACCCAGCAAAATGCAAGCTTTTCGAGATTGTTTTCAGCCAACAGCGTCTCTGTGACGACTGTACCGAGAGTCCCTTCCAGTAAAACGCCGATATCTCCTGATCCAGTCTGCTGACTGCCTGTAAAGAAGCTTTTCATTCCATTGCCTTCTTCGGAAAATGCTCTGTACTCTTTCAGTTTTTCCAGCAATTCATCTTGATTGCGGGCAACGAGTGCCAGGCGGCAGTTCATCGCCTCACGGCCGGTCTGAAGCGTATAAGCAATATCCCGCAATGACGGAGTATCTCCAGTTTGCACAAAATCAGCCAGCTGACTTGCGGCCGCCTTAAGACGCCCTTCGCTCTTAGCAGAAAGCACGATAAGCTGCGGTTCTTGCGCAGATTCTTTGTCCTTATGGCGCGGGCTGTACTGTTCCAAGACGACATGCGCATTCATGCCGCCGAAGCCATAGCTGTTAATTGCGGCCCGGCGCGGGATCGGTCTGCCCGTATGGTCGGTGAGCTGTGTCCATTCCTGATTGTCTTCGGTGAAACGGAAGCGGCTTTTCTGAATGGCCATTTGCTCATTTGCAGCTGTAAATCCGGGAATGCCCGGGATGGTATGATGCTTCATGGCCATCGCCACTTTTATAAGGGCGGCCAGTCCGGAAGCGAGTTCGCCGTGCCCGATGCAAGGTTTCACGGTGCTGATATAACAAGGCGCGCTTTCCTCTTGATTTGCAGACTCGCCGTAACCCGCTTTGATTGCATTAAACTCCAGCGCATCTGCCATTTCGGAGGCAATGCCGTGCGCTTCAATATAAGTGACGGTTTGCGGATCAACATCGGTGTCTTCGTACGCTTTTTTCATCGCGGCCTTCATTCCCGCCGGATTCGGCGCGTGAAGCGACATGCCTTTACCGCCGTGAGACACTCCTGTTCCTTTAATGACCATGTGAATATGATCGCCGTCTTCAATTGCCGCCTCAAGCGGTTTGATGATGATAACGCCCGCCCCTTCGCTTCTGACAAAGCCATCGGCATCTTTTTGGAACGATTTCGCCCGGCCGTTTTTGCTTAAATACCCCATTGAATCAAAACCGATAAAGCCCTTCGGCGACTGCAGAATATTGGCGGCACCCACGACAGCCTGCTCACATTCGTTATGACGTATTGATTGAACCGCCCTGTGCAATGCCACCAGGGTTGACGTGCAGGCAGCCTCGTAATATTCACTCGGTCCTTGTAAATTCAAGGCATATGATATTCTGTTCGGAATGATGGACGGAATGGCTGTTCCATTGTTCGGATCGCTGTTGCCCGCGGCAACGAAAACGCCTGTCGGTCTGCTTGCTAACGCCTTATTTGTCAGGCCCGCATCCTCCATTGCCTTCCATGTATGCATCAAAAGCAGAAACTGCTCCGGCCCCATTTGTGATGCCTCTTTAGGAGAAATTCCGAAAAAGAGCGGGTCAAATTCGCCGACACCATCAATAAAACCGCCCCATCTGAGACTCGTGTCATTCTCATCACCGGCGTAACGGCGCCAGTCCCAGCGGTCCGCCGGAATTTCGGTAATACAGTGATCCCCGTTTACGATGTGCTCCCAAAAAGACTGGATATCCGGGGATTGCGGAAACTGAGCTGACATACCGATAATCGCGATTCCTTGCTTGACATCGGCGTTATCACAAGGCGTATGCTGTTTCTTCGGTAAAGTGCGCTCTTCTGTTTCCGTGACCCTGGCCTCTTCTGAATGCTTATGATCGGCAAGCAGTTGAGAAAACTTGCTCTCATATGCTGACGCGAAGTGGCGGGTCAGCTCCTCCGCGGTCGGATACTCGAAAAACAATGTTGGATTCACATCGATGTCCGCCTCTTGGCCGATCTCTTTTGTCAGCCCGATCAGGCTCGCTGAATCAAGTCCCAATTCCATGATATTCGCGTCAGAACGAAGAGATGGCCCGGGTTCATCCATCATCTTGGCGAGCTTGCCAAGGACGTAGCTGCGGATATCATCTGTCAGACTGCCGGCGGAAATCGGTGCTCCCGCATTCTTAACAGCCGTTCGGGCCGGCTGATTCATCTGTTCGGTTTTCGGGCGGAACCGTTTCAAGGCATAGCCTTCAAAACGCATCACCACTTCCGATCGGCTGCTGATGACATCTGCGTTAATCAGAATCATTTCCCCCGTTTGTTTGGTCAGCTTGATGTGCAGCCAGCAATCGGTAAGATCTTCAGGGCTGCTGAAGGTGACGGAATTAATGCCGAACGGCAGATAGCTTTCCGCCTCCGTTTGATCCAATAAAGAAAGCGAGGCCAAGTAAGCACTGTTGGCAATTAATGGATTTACGACATAATGATGCGCTCGTTGTGAGTCGCTATTGTTCAGGTTCACTTTCGCTAAAACGGCATCAGAGCCTTTGTACAGGCGGGTGATCGTTTTAAATTCTTCTCCCCACACGACGGTTCCCGTTCCGTCTCCGTATAACTCATCTATCCGGCCCACTTCCCGGTAAGAGCGCTGAATGGCCGCCAGATCCGCGTGCTGCTTTTGAAACAGATACGGGCTGCACTCGGCATACGCCGCTATGCTCCAATCAGGAGACGTGCGGCTGCGGTGCATTATGCTCAGTTCAAATCCATCCCCATTTTGTTTCGATTCTGTTTTCAGCTCGATGCGATCGCCTTTTTTTACGGTAATGGGGCTCGCGTAATTCAGTTTTTTAATTTGTCCTCCTTCCGCTTCAGGAAAAAGATCACAAAAATGATCGACTGCCAGACTGTTATATGTAGCGCCGACGAGTACCGGTTCTCCGCTGAATTGATGCCCTTTCACGTATGGATCGTCATCACTGTATACCGCCTGAACGCCGCCAGCGTTTTCTGATTCACCGAATTGAAAAGAAGTCCCGTGGTCAAAAGCGTAGGCCGGCAGATGAACGGCGTGCTCTTGCTGCAACTGATCAAACGCGATATTCTCTCCTTTTTCCCATTGCCGCGCACGCCGGCCAATATCAGATTCAGAGAAATTGAGATTCCGCTGATCCATGCGGTAAGCGGCCAGCTTTTCCAACAGTTCCTGAACGGAGGAAGCCGTAAATGCCGCCCGATACTCCGAATGATGTGTTCTTTTTTGCAGCGCGGATGCGATGGCGGCCGGATGAAGAGATGGCGTCTTTTCTAAAAAGGCCGCCAGTCTGTCAAGATAGGCTTCAAAACTCCATTTTGTTTTCGCTGACACAGGGAAAATATATTCCTCACCGCCGTGACGGGCCTGATCGGAATTCGGGCTGATATATTCTTCTACGATGAGATTTGCATATGCCCCGCCTGCCCCGAAGGAATTAATCATGCTTCTCCGCGGGATGATGTCCCCCGTTTCGGCATCCCTCATACGCTCCCAATACTCGTTTTTTTCCTGCAGGTAAAAAGCCGTTTGTTCAAGGTTGATATTCGGATTTTGCGGTTTTGCGTTAATCGTCGGGACTAATGTTTCCCGCTCCATTTGCAGCAGCACTTTCGCGAGCTGGGACATGCCGGAAGCCGCCTCTAAATGACCGAGATTTGACTTGACGGACCCAAGCGCGCAAAAACGTTTTTTATCAGTATATTGCGCGAACGCATTTGTCAGGGCAATGACCTCAATCGGATCTCCCAATACAGAGCCGTTTGCCGCTGATTCAACATAACTGATTGTTTCCGGATTGATTCCGGCCTTGTCAATGGAAGACGCCATGAGCTTCGCCTGCTGTTTCGGATCCGGAGCCGTGTACATCTGCCTTCCGCCGCTATGGCACAACGCGCTGCTTTTAATGACCCCGTAAATATGGTCTTTGTCGGCAAGCGCTTTGGAGAGCGGCTTCAAGAGCACTGCCCCGACTCCTTCTCCCGGCATCAGGCCCGTGCCGGTTCCGAAGCTTTTGCTTTCACTTCCCTGTTCAAGCAAATTCGCCCGTTCGAGCGCATCATATTTAGACGGTTCAAGCGTGAGATTGACCCCTCCGGCAATCGCCATGGAACAGCTGTTAAGCTTCAGGCTTTCACAGGCGAGATGAATGGCGCTCAGTGAGCTGGAGCATGCGGTCGTAACGCCCATGCTCGGTCCCGTTAAATTGAAAAAATGGGAAATGCGGTTGGCGATATGCCAATCCCCTCCGTTAGAGCTGAGCGCAGCTTTTTCCAATGACGGGATATTCCAGAAATATTGATTGTACATACTGCCCATAAATACACCGATGCCGCTGTCTGATTCCTGCCATTCGTTTACTCTTTCTAACGAGTAGCCTCCGTTTTCAAATGTTTCCCATACGGTTTCAAGGCTTAGACGGAGCTCAGGCGTCATCTCCATCACATGGTCTTCCCGGATGTCAAACAAGTGATGGTCAAAAGCGTCAATATGCTGCAGAAATCCGCCGTACCGTGTTTTGCGTTCTTCTTTTCGTGTTTCTTTTGCCATTGTTTTCAGAAGACCGGATTTCCATCTGTTTTCCGGAGCTTCCGTAATACAGCTGTCTCCGGCTTTTAAATGCTCCCACAGCTCATCGAGGGTTTCAGACTCGGGATAGCGGCCGCTGATGCCGATAATGGCAATGTCGTCACAATCAGAACGATTAACGGTGACGGTTTCTATTTCCGGCTTTGGCGCTTTTGGCTCTTTTTGTTCAGTGATAAACCGCCGCGTTTCCGTGACAAGCGGCACCGGTTCATTCATTGCAGGTTCCAGATGCTTTGTTTCAGGAGGCGCTTGTTCGGCTCCGAATGCCTGTTGCAGCTTATCCGGGTAAGTTTCCAGCAAATACTCGGCAAGTTCTTTCGTATTCGTGTGTTCAAATAAGACCGTTTTCGGCAGCTCGCCCGTCAATGTTTCCAGTTCGCGGATAAAATTCACCTGCAAAATGGAGTCGATGCCGTATTTTTCAAAGCTGGTTTCCGGCTGAATGCGCTCGGGAGCAAGCTTTATGGACTTGGCTAACGTTTCTTTTATGAATTGCACAGTCCGGTCTGTGACTGAGAAAGACGGTTCTGTGACATCAGCCGGCTCTTTGGAAGCCGCAGTTTCTTCAACCGCCTGTGCGTCCGGCTGCTTTTGCCTGATGACACCGTCGCTTTCTGCCGCCACGATCTGCTGGCCGAGGTGATGTGACGATTCCGCCATAAATGTAACGTACCGATATCCCTCGCTTTCCAGCGCAGACTGCCACGCTTCAGGATACAGCCCCGGGCATCCGGGTATGCGCAGTTTGGCGTCTTCATACAGCCACCAGCCTTCCAAAAGGCCGAATGTCAGGTGAGAATAAACCGAATGGCTGCTGATCTCATTTAATAACAAAATCCCATTCTTTTTCAGCACCGCTTTGGCATTGCGAAGTGTCCGCCGAATATTTTTTGTCGCGTGAAGCACATTTGCCGCAATTACCGCGTCATATGCGCCCGCCTCTATACCCTGTAAAGCCGGGGGCTCTTCCACATTAAACCGCTTATAAGTCAAATACGGATTGTCGGGACCGTATTCTTTTTCAGCATGCATGAAAAAGGCCTTTGACAGATCGGTGTAGCAATATTCTTTCACATGATGTTTGTACTCTTTTAATCTTTTGAAAACGGCCGCGCTCGTCCCGCCCGTCCCCGCTCCGATCTCTAATATCCGGATTTCCGCGTCCGGGTCTTCTTTCAGGCGTTCTTCAATGAAAGCCGTCAATGTGTCAGCGAGCACCTCATTAAAATAGTCTGCCGTTTCATTGTTTTTATAGATTCCTTCCACCAAATCCATTGAGGAATCAGGAAACAGAACATCAGTGGCAGAAACTCTGCCGGATAAAATATCCGGCAAAGCTCTGAGAGCGGTCTCCACTAAGGTGATCATCGCCTGTTTGCTGCTGTCCTTGAGTAAAGGAGCTTTCTTTTCATCCCATTCTTGCCACAGAACGTCCGCACGCTCTATCGGACCTGTTAACACATACGTACTGCCTGACTGTTTCAAAAAGCCTTTTTGCACCAAGATGGAGATGCTTTCTTCCAGCCACCTGCCGTAAAACCCCTGCATGACAGGCTGCGTTTCGTTTTCCGTAAAAAATCCGACAGATTTCAGCTGGCCTGCCAATAGTTTGTAAAGAAGATCTTCAGTGTTTTGCAAAGCCGTCCCCTCCTTAACTCAATTGTTGTACATGTCTTGTTACTTTAGGCTGATAGCTTCGCAGTTTTTGCATCGCCGAGCCGTGATGTTCAGGGTATACTTCTATCATTTCTTCCGGTTTTTCCTCCGGCTCTTCCGCCTGTTTCATCATGACGAACTGATTCAACGGGCCGCCGAGCAATCGTTCAAGCGCCGCCATTGCTTCCGGCGCTTCAATTGATCCGACTCCCGCCTGTTTCATCCGTTCTTGATAGTCGGCAGATGATACGATTCCGACACTGCCCCAGTAGCTCCAATTCATCACTGCCGCCGAATACGGCCGCGTTTTAGCCAAATGAGCGGCAAAGGCATCTTTGAAACTGCATCCGGCAGCATAATTGCTTTGTCCGGCCGCTCGTGCAAATGATTGAACAGATGAGAAGAACAAAGCAAAGTCCAGCGGCTCATTTTGGAACACGCGGGCCATATTCACGCTGACATTGACTTTCGCAGCGAGCACGCTTTTCAAACGGCTTTCCGGCATATTTGCCAGGCTCTGATCCTCTAAAACAATTGCGGAATGGATGATTCCGTTAATTTGCGGGTGCGTGCGTTTGATCGTTTCATACGCACGTGTGAGCTCATTCGGATTTGCCGCGTCAGCTTCAATATAAATCGGCGCCGGGCCGAATTGGCTGAGTCTGTCGATTTTTTCCTGAATGGCGCTGTTATGTTTTCGTCTGCCGATCCAAACGACTCGCGCCTGATATGTTTTCACGGCATATTCGCTCCATGCCTCGCCGATGCCCCCCGCGCCGCCGATGACGACATAAACGCCGCCTTTTTGGTAGGCGGGCCGGCTTGACACCGGCTGCTGTACAGGAATGAGGCGCTGTTTGTACCAGTGATTGTTCCGGTACGCCCAAGTATTGCCTTGCTCATCAAACGGCGCTGAGAACAGCTCCGCCTTTGAAACATCTTCCGGACAGCCGGCATCAATCAGCCTTGTTTGCCAGTTCGGATACTCTTTTGCGAGCGAGCCGACCAACCCGTGAATGCCTGCATGAGCCGGATCAATAATGTCCGCCGGCTGTACGGACTGTGTTTTTATTGTGACTGCAGTCAAGCTGATTCGCTTGTCTCCATATCCTAAAGCAAGCATGGCCTTAATCACTCTGTACATCTGGATGACGCCCGCATCCTGAGCTTTTACCATGTCATCAGCGCTGTGAAAAGGAGCGATCCATACGATATGCCCGAAAGACCCTGTTGCTTTCAGTTCAGCCGCAACAGCCTCTATTTTATCTTCCGGGTTGATATGAAGCCGTTTCGCAGAAGGATGATGCAATTGAAAAGCCGCGCTTTCCTCATCCCCCGCGATAAAGACAACCTCTTCCGTCTTATATGCCGGGCTTTGATCACGGAATTCCGCGAGATCCCACACCGGAGCCAGAAGGTTTGCTCCATTTAATGATGTTTCCGGCGCGGGGCCTTCCATCATTCTGGAAGAAATCCCTTTAATTTTGACACAGACCCGGCCGGTCTCATCGCATAAGTCAATGTCCATACGCTGTATTTTTTCATCCGTTCCCCGGGAGCTGACATACGCCCACATGCTTGTCGTGCATGGACTGAAAATGTCCAGTTCTTCAAGGGCGAACGGCAGTGACAGCTGGTTATCATCTGCGTGCAGCTTCAGACCGATTGTCGCTTGCAAAGCTGAATCAAGCATACACGGGTGAAGAACGTATTGATCTGCCGTTTCTTCGAGGAAGGAAGGCAGCCGGAGCTCAGCCAATGCTTGATTGCTTCCGATATGAATCTGCTGAATTCCTTGTTGTCCTGGACCGTAGTCAATGCCGATTTTGCTGAATGAGCCGTAACACTGTTCAGAAGTCAGTATACTGAGGCCGCATTGAGCTTTCAGTGCGCCTATATCACGGTGCGGAGCCTCCCCGGCGCTGAGAATGCCGGCAGCCCCCTGACTGTGTATCTGCCTGCCGCTTGCTTCTGTTTGTGAGTCCGTGTAAATGTCATACACGATTTCACCGTTTTCCCTCGGGTTCAAGCTGATTTGCGCTTCAATCGGGCGGGTTCCCGCTTCGATCGGCCGAACCCAAACGATGTTTTTCAGGCGGGTGACAGAAGGACGTTCCTTTTGCCCTTTGACTGCCTGAGCAACCGCCGCCCTAGCCATTTCCAAGTAGGCAACGCCCGGCATAACCGGCTTGCCTTTAATAAGATGATCGGTGAAAATCGTCTCTTGTCCCGTAAATTCGGATCGGTACCGCTGCTCTGTTAAATCTGATACATTTTCGTGAAGCAGCGGGTGCAGCACCCGCGACGTCGGCACAGCTTGCGGTTTCTCTGCTTTCGGCCGATTGTCCGTGATCCAGTACCGCTCTTTCGCAAACGGGTAAGCAGGAAGACTCATCCGTTGAGGCTTGATATCAGAATATAGGCCGTCCCATTTGATATCCGCGCCCTGCACCCATAATTCCGCAAGCTTGTCATTCTCTCGGCGGCTTATCAGCTCTTCGATATCCGCTTCCCCGTTTGCGCCTGCCAGAATGGATTTCAGGGAGGTTTTACCCGCTTTTCCTTTATAAATACCCGCTATATCATAACGTCCTTTCGCACAGCTCTTTAGCTTGTCCCGCAGTTCTTCGGCCGAGGAAGCGATAATGGCCGCTCTTTCTTCCATCGCATCACGCCCCTGCTGAAGCGTGTAAGCAACATCGGCAAGATCCGCATCCGTAAAAGAAGCTTGCGCCAGCTGCTGCGCCTGTTCCTGCAGACGCTCTTCTTCTTTGGCCGACAGCACAAAGATTTGAGGGTGTGTGAAAACAGCTGTTTTTCTTTCTACCTTCGGGATATATTCTTCAATGACGACATGGGCGTTTACGCCGCCGATGCCGAAAGAACTGATTCCCGCACGGCGCGGCAGATGATTGCCGTTTTCGTCTTTCAATGCCGTCCATTCTCTTTTTTCCTGTACGATGTAAAACGGACTGTCTTTCAGCTTGATATACGGGTTGATGACCTCGCTGTGGAGGCTTTTTGCAAGTGTTTTATGCTTCATCTGCATCAGCACTTTGATCACACCCGCGACACCGGCTGCCAGTGACAGGTGGCCGATATTGGTTTTGGCCGAACCCAGACCGCAGTGACTCGCATAAACGGCGGAATCGCCTGTTTTTTCGTACAGCTTTTGAAAGGCGGATTTCAGGCCGTTGATTTCGACCGGATCGCCAAGCTCCGTTCCGGTTCCATGCGCTTCTATATAAGTGACGGTTCTCGGATCAATGCCTGCTTTGTCATAAGCCGTTCTGACGACTTCCGCCTGGGCTTTCGGGTTCGGTGTCGTCAAGGAGTTCGCACGTCCGCCGTGATTGACCGCGCTGCCTTTAATGACGCCGTAGATATGATCGCCCGCTTTTTCCGCTTCTGACAGCTTTTTCAAAAACAGAATTCCGGCACCTTCACTGACAGCAAATCCGTCCGCCCTGTCGGAGAATGTTTTACATTTCCCTTCTTTGCTCAGCGCACCCGCTTTGTCATAAGCGATGTGGCCTTGCGGAGTGACGACGGTATTCACGCCGCCGGCGATCGCCATATCGCAGTTCCCGTTTTCAATGGCGCATACGGCGTGATGAATCGCGACCAGCGAGCTGGAACAAGCCGTGTCGATCGGTTCACTCGGCCCGTGCAGATTAAGCATATAGCTGACGCGGTTCGGCCCCGCTGACGGACTCATATTTGCGGCTGACGCACCGCCGATATCCAGGTCGGAAAACAGTGAGCCGTATCCGGTATTCCCCGTGCCGATATACAGGCCTGTTTTCGTGCCGGAAAGGCTTTTAGCGGAATATCCCGCATCTTCTATCGCCTTCCACGCATACATCATTAACAAGCGCTGCTGGGGATCCATCTGTTCGGCTTCCAGCGGTGAAATTCCGAAGAACAGCGGATCAAAATCCGCAACTCCGTCAATAAATCCGCCCCACTTTACATTTGTTTTATTGGCTTCATTAAGCGGGTCACCGTAATACTCACGCCAGTCCCAGCGATCCGCCGGCACCTCTGTTATACAATCTTTTCCCTCTTCTAAGTTGCGCCAATACTCATCAATATTTGCGGCCTTCGGAAACACTCCGCTCATGCCGACAATAGCGATCGGTTCCGGCTTATGTTCAGCCGCCGTCTGAACAGGCTGTACGGCAGTTTTTGCAAATCGTTTGTTCCCTGCCAGTCTGATACCGCCATCATCAGTTACGCTGCTTTGTTTTTCTTCTTTCGGCTGTGTGCTGCCGGCAAATTGTGTTTGATAGTCTTCTGCTAAATGATGCGCTAAGGCTTGAATCGTCGCATATTCAAAAAATACGGTCGGTGTCAGATCAAGCTGATAAGTGTCATTCAGCTTGTTGGCGAATTCCGTCAGCGTAATGGAATCAAATCCGTATTGATTAAACTCCAATTCGATATCGATTTCTTCAATATTTATTTTCAGAAGCCCGGAAACCTCTTTTGCCAGCAATTCCTGAAGTTTTGCCGTCAGGTCTTTCGGCGCAGGCGTTTCCTCCGTTTTCTTAACCGGTGCAAAAGCGGCTGCCGGAGTCTTTTGAAGCAGCTTTTCCCGCATTACGGCGCGGTTTCCTTCCATGACGAGCACGCTTGTTTTCCCCATGCTCCATGCGTTGTAAAGAGCTTCTATTCCGGTCTCAGTGCGCATCGGCGTTACGCCGGTTCTTTTTTCGGTGAGCTTCGCCATTTCTTCATTGACTTGCATTCCGCCGTTTTTCCACAGCGGCCAATTGACCGACAATGTGTGACCGTGGCGGTACATTGCGGTAACCAGTGCGTTGCGGTATGCCGCATAGCTGTCCATAAATGCGTTTGCCGCCGCATAATCCGCCTGTCCCGCATTCCCGGTGACGCCGGAAATGGATGAGAAAACGATGAAAAAGTCCAGCGCTAAATGCTCGGTTGCTTCATCAAGGTTGACAAATCCGTCCGTTTTAGGAGCCAATACACTGTAAAACTCTTCGGTTGTTTTCTTTGCGATATACTGATCTTTCATCACACCCGCGCTATGAATGATGCCGTGAAGGCCGCCATATTCCGTCTCAATTGTTTTGACCAGGTCTGCCGCAGTTTGAGCGTTTGTTACGTCAGCCTGCTTGTATTCCGCTTTTGCTCCGAGTGATTCAAGCGATTGCAGCTGCATCCGCTGATTCTCGCTTAATGCCGAACGGCCTGTCAAAACCAGTGTCGGCTCTTTGACTTTGCGGGCGATTTCTTTCGCGAAAATAAAGCCTAAGCCCCCGGCTCCTCCGGTAATGAGATATATGCCTCCGTCGTTCCACGGAATGCGTATTTTGCCGCCGGACACGTCCGTTTCTTTGACATCTGCGCAGTATCGGATGCCGTTTTCATATTTGATATGGCTGTCATCAGCCCGTGTTTTATTTTCTCTGATGATGTCTGTGATTCTGCCGTTTTCCGCCGGTTCTATTTCAATCAGCTGGGTTTTCAGTTTTTTATGTTCCAGGCCGGCTGTTTTTAACAAAGCTGAAATGCCTGAGAGCAGCTGATGCTTATCTGTTTTAGAGAGAACCGTCTGGATGAGGACGTCTCCATCCGTCTCTTCCTTCAGCAGTTTTTGCAGCGTCTCCAATATCCGTCCTGTATAATCACGGAAGCGCGCCGCTTTCCCGTGCCTGGAGGTCATTTCAATACATTCAGCTCCCGCGGCTTCAACGGCTTGTTTCAATCCGGCGTCTGTGTCACAAAGCAACACGATATGCCGGGCAAAAACCGGTTCCGTTTGAGTAGCAGTTTCATCGCTTCGGGTCCATACCGGCTCAAGCATGAGCGTTTCCGGAGCTTTTTCTTTTTTCTCAGATTCTTTTTCAGCCGTTCTGAATGACAAACCTTTCAGCCTTACGCAAACCTTGCCGTTTTCATCACAAATATCAAGATCGCGTTTTTCAATCTGGCCGGCTTTGTGGTCTTCAGAAAGTCTGGCGTAAACCCACATCTCGGCAGCGCATGCGCTGAATACTTCAAGCTCCTGAACCGCAAACGGAAGCATCAGTTTTTCATCATTTGTTCCGGTTAATATGCTTGATGCCTGCAATGCAGAGTCCATTAAGCCCGGATGCATGACATACTCCTGTACCGTGTCCGCACAAGCCGCATCAAGTGACAGTCTGCCCAATACGAAATCATCACCTGTATAAATCGCTTTGACACCCCGGAAAGCCGGGCCGTAATCAAAACCGATTTTGCGGTACATATCGTACACTTCATCTGCAGAAAACGGTGTCTCGGAGGATTGTGATCTCAGCTTTTGGAGATCAATGACCGGTGCCTCGGCGTCAGGGCGGACTGATACTGCCCCTTGGCTGTAAACGGACGGCTGATCTGTTTTCCGGCCGCTGTAAATGTCAAATTGAACGTCATTTGCCGTTTCAGGAATGAGACGGATGTTGACATGAACCGGCTCGTCTTCAATGGTGATCGGCCGCACCCAAACCGTATTCTTAAGCTTGACGCTTCCTTGTCCGGCCGGAACTTCAGATGCCTGTTCCATTGCTGCGCGCGCCATTTCAAGATGTGCCACTCCCGGTAAAATCGGTACGCCTTTTACAACATGGTCCGCAAGGTAAAATTCTTTTCCTGTATAGATTGAACTGAACCGCTGTTCTGCAAGGTTTGAAGTATTTCTGTGCAGAAGCGGATGAAGCGCGTCTTGTTTTCCGGCAGATACAGTGCTTGTTTTTTCGTGTTTTCCGGTGCTTTTTGCCGCCCAATAGCGGTCTTTTGCAAAAGGATACGATGGCAGGCTCTTGCGTTTAGGCGGCCGGTCTCCATACAGCTTCGCCCAATCGACGTTCAGCCCTTTGACCCATAATTCAAGCAGCTTCGCGTATTTGCCGCGTGCCATCCATTTTTCAACGGCTTCTTGAATTTCTTCATCTTCCGTCAGCATTTGCAGCGTGCCTTTGTCTATTCTTCCTCTGTACAAGTCCGCGTGCTTATCTCCAGTGATAAACTGTGACAGTTTTTCCTGCAGTTCTTCTGCAGATCCGGCAATAACCGCCAGGCGTTCTTCCATGGCGTCCCTTCCGATTTGGAGGGTATATGCCATAGAAACGAGGGAGGATTGATCGTACCGTTTTTCAGTAAGCACACGTTTCAGCTGTTTTGCCTGCTCTTTCAGGCGTTTTTCATTTTTGGCGGACAGAACGAAAAGACATGGGTCGATATGAGAATCATCTGCTTCCTCTCTGTCTTCTGGAATGTATTCTTCGATGACGACGTGGGCATTTACGCCTCCGATGCCGAATGAGCTGATGCCCGCGCGGCGAGGCTGTTCGTTTCCGCGTTCGTCCGTCTGCGTCTTCCATTCCATTGTCTCCCGCACCAGATAAAACGGGCTGTCTTCAAGCTGAATGTACGGATTTACCGTCTCACAGTGGAGACTTTTTACTAGTGTCCGATGCTTCATCTGCAGCAAAATTTTAATAATGCCCGCTGCTCCCGCGGCAAGGGATAAATGGCCGATATTCGTTTTGACCGACCCTAAGCCGCAATAGCCGGCCGCTTTCTCTTTTCCGTCTGCAAACGCGCTGAACGCTTGTTTCAGTCCGTTAACTTCAACGGGATCTCCCAGTTCTGTTCCGGTGCCGTGCGCTTCGATATAAGAGACTGTTTTCGGATCAATGCCCGCTTTTTTGTATGCGGCTTTAATGACTTCCGCCTGTTGTTTCGGGTTAGGCGTTGTTAAAGATGCCGCACGGCCGCCGTGATTCACCGCGCTTCCTTTAATGACGCCATAAATATGGTCCCCATCCGCCTCAGCGGCTTTCAGCTTTTTGAGGAAAAAGAGACCGGCTCCTTCACCATGGGCAAAACCGTCAGCCTGATCAGAGAACGTTTTGCATCTTCCTTCTTTACTCAGCGCGCCCGCTTTGTCAAAACTGATATACACGTCCGGAAGAACAATCGTATTGATTCCTCCCGCCAAAGCCATGTCGCACGTTCCTTCTTCAATTGAAGAAACGGCATGGTGTATGGCAACGAGTGAGCTTGAGCAGGCGGTATCAATCGGCTCGCTCGGCCCGTGCAGATTGAGCGTATAGCTGACACGGTTCGGTCCGACAGACGGACTTGTATTCGCCGCGGATGACCCTTCAATCGCCGCATCGGCATTGGCTAAAAGAGAACCGTAGCCGGTATTTCCGGTCCCGATAAACACACCTGTTTTTGTGCCTGAGAGACTCTTTGACGCATACCCGGCATCTTCGATCGCTTTCCACGCGTACGTCAGCAAGAGGCGCTGCTGAGGGTCCATTTGCTCCGCTTCCCGGGGTGAAATCCCGAAAAATAACGGATCAAATTCAGCAATTCCGTCAATAAATCCGCCTTGGTTGACGTTTGTTTTATTGGCTTCTTTTGCGGGATCCCCGTAATAGTCCCGCCAGTCCCAGCGGTCTTTCGGAATCTCGGTCATGCAGTCTTTGCCTTCTTTCAGGTTCTGCCAGAAAGCTTCAATGTCTTCTGCCATCGGAAAAATCCCGCTGATGCCTACGATTGCGATCGGTTCCGCCCCTTGGCCCCGCTGCACTGTCTGCGGAAGTGTCTCAGGCAGAGTGCGGCGCCGCTTAACGGCCGGGCGCGTGATTTGAGTCTCTTTTACCGGTCTTGCCGATTGAACCGTTTTTGTATTTACCGCAAACCGTCCGGCAAATTCCTCTTCGTATTCACTGATTAAATGAACGGCAAATTCATGGATTGTCGGATGATCAAAGAAAATCGTCGGCGTTAACGTAAGCCGGTACGTTTTGTTTAACTGGTTCGTAAACTCAGTCATCGAGATGGAATCCAGCCCGTATTTTGTCATTTCTTCATGAGGGTCAATTTTGTCAATGTTTACTTTTAACAATGAGGCCGTCTGCTGTTTTAACAGATGCTTCACTTTTTCAAGCAGGCTGTCAGCATCAATGTCATGACGTACGCCGGTCTCTGCTTCCGGATGATCATTCTCTTTGCGGAACAGTTTTGCTTTCATATGTTTCACATCTCCTTCAACAACCGTCATCCGGGTTGTCCCGCTCATCAAGCCTTGATATAAAGCCTTGATGCCGGCATCTGTGCCGAGCGGTGCGATTCCCGCCTCCTGCATCAGCATATCTTCCGTCTGCTTTCCTGCCTGCATTCCGCCTTCTTTCCATAACGGCCAGCTGACAGAAAGCGTCTTTCCGTATCTTTGTCCCGCGGCTTGTAAAGAACGGCGGTACTCGGCATACATCTCCATAAAGACATTTGCAGACGCATAATCAGCCTGGCCGACGCTTCCAAGCACACCTGATAAGGATGAAAAGACAATAAAGACATCTAATTTCTCATGTTGTGACGCTTCATCAAGATACACAAGGCCCTTCACTTTCGGAGCGAGAACGTGTTGGTATTCCTCTGCCGTCTTCTTCACCATGTAGTTGTCTTTTATAATGCCGGCACTGTGAACAATCCCGTCCAGCTTGCCGTGCCGTTTGCGGATATTGCGGATCAATCGGTATACTTCTGCTTCGTCCGTGACATCGGTCTGCTCGTAGAAAACAGAAGCGCCGGCAGCACGTACTGTTTCCAGCATGTCTTTCTGCTTTTCTCTGAGAGCGGACCGGCCGGTTAGTATGATGACGGCGTCTTTTGTACGGTTTGCGATCTCTTTTGCAAAGATCAGACCTAAACCTCCCGCACCTCCTGTAATGAGATAAACACCTTCGTCTTTCCACGGAATATCCGGCTCCGCTTGAGAAATCTCCATCTCTTCCCAATCAGCGGCAAAGCGCTTGCCGTTTTCATATTTCACATGGACGCTTTCGGCATGCATACGGTTTTCGGACGCTTTTTCCGCTATGCCTTCAGCACTTTCTTTCTCCTCGGCTTCGATCATTTGACAGATCAGCTTGGAATGTTCAAGGCATGCGGTTTTGAAGAGGCCGGTAATGCCTGAAAACACCCGCTGTAAGCCTGCTGATCGCGTAACAGCCTGAAAAAGAACGCGGCCCTTCGGCTTGCCTTTCATTATGGTTTTGATATGGTCAAACAGCTGGCCCGCATAAGAATGATACCGCTCTGCAATAGATGCGGGACGCTCGTCCAAGATAATGACGCTTGCATGTTCAAGCTTTGCTTCGACAGCTTGTTTTACGGCTTCATCGTACTCACAAAGGAAAATGATATGCTCTTCATATGAAGGCTTGTGATCGGCCGGTTCCGTATGCTCTTTCCAGACCGGTTCAGCGAGCAATGTGTCCGTACGGCTGACCGAAACGCCGGCACCCGCGTTTTCTTCCATGATCCGTGTTGAGAAACCTCTCATCCGCACACAAAGCCCGCCGTTATTGTCATATAAATCAATATCGGCTTTTTGGATAGGATCGCCGGCTTTATTGTTCGCACTGAATGTGACGTGCACCCACATATCATCAGCGCACGGATTCAGAACGTCCAGCTCCTCTAAAGCAAACGGCAATGCGGCTTTGAATGGTTCCCCGCTTTCTGCAAGCAGCGCTCTCGTCACGTTTTGCAAATATTCGGCGGCCTGAAGCGCACCGTCCATCATACTCGGATGAAGGATATAATCAGCTTTTGTATGAGAGACGGATTCAGGAAGCTTCAATTTAGCAAGCAGCCGGTCATCGCCTTTGTATACAAGCTGCACCCCTTTGTATCCGGGCCCGTAATCAGCACCGATCATTCCTTTGTAAAACGCTTGAGATTCGATTGTTCCCTGTGTGCACCGGCGCTTCAGCTGCTCAATATCCGCCGCTTCCTCCGGTTCCTTCCGGATGATTTCAGCGATGCCCTGATTATAAAGAGGAGCTTCTTCACCGATAGAATCGTTATCCCCGTACATTCTGTATTGAATCTGTCCGTCCTCTTCTTCATAAAATCCGATATGGACACGGACAGCCTCCTGATCGGCTATCACCGGACGGACCCATACAATATTCTTTAAGCGCAGGCCCAGAGATTCCTCTGTTGCCCCGCCGATGCTTTTCTCCGCCGCGGCCCGTGCCATCTCAAGGGTAACGGCAGCCGGCACGATCGCCATTCCTTTAATGATATGCTCGGCAATAAAATACTCTTTTCCCGTGAATTCCGAACTGAACCGCTGCTCCTGCAAGACGGATGTATTCTGATGTACCAGCGGATGCAAAAGCTTGGTATCCGTTTGCTTCACAGTTCCCTCCGGCCAGAAGCGCTCTTCTGCGAACGGGTAGGTCGGCGCACTGATTCTTTGCGGCGCGGAATCCGGATACAATAAGCCCCAATCGACACGCGCTCCTTCAACCCAGAGCGCCGCGAGTGCTTTCAGCTTTTCATCCCGTGTCTGACATGCCGCAAGCTCTTCCATCTCCTGAGCTGACACTTCTCTGCTTCTCACTTTTTCGCCCCGTAAGATGTTTTGGTCATTGCCGTTGATGAAATCCTGCAGCTGACGCTTCAAATCGTGACGATCATGACTGATAAAAACGGCCCTCTCTTCCATCGCTTCACGTCCGGTCTGATACGTAAATGCCAGATCATGCAAGGAAACATCGTTTTCGGCTTCATCCAGAAAGCCGGATAAACAAGATGCATAGGCAGTAAGACGCTGCTTATTTCTCGCTGACAGCGGAACGATATAAGGCGGCTGTCCGTCATTTGATCCGCTGATCGTTTTGTTTTCATACTGTTCAAAAATGGCGTGTGCGTTTGTTCCTCCGAGTCCGAATGAGCTTAACGCTGCGCGGTGCGGCGTCTCCCTCTCCGGTAGCGGTTTTCTCTTATCCGCCACATAAAACGGCGAACCGCTGAATTTGATATTCGGATTCGGTGACGTGTAATTAATGGTAGGCGCCAGCTCCCGATGATATAAACTCATGGCGACTTTGATGCACCCGGCCAGACCTGCTGCTGTATCCAAATGTCCGATATTCGTTTTTACGGAACCGATCCCGCAATACTGCTCCCGGTCCGTGTAACGTTTATACACTTGCTGCAGCGCGGACATTTCAATCGGATCACCCAATGTCGTTCCTGTGCCGTGCGCTTCGATATAGGAAATCGTCTCCGGGTGAATATTCGTGCTGTCTAAAACATGCTGGATGACGTCAGTCTGACCTTTTACACTTGGTGCGTAAAAACCGACTTTATCCGCTCCGTCATTGTTCAGACCGATGCCTCTGAGCATGGCGTATATGTGATCTCCGTCCTGAACGGCTTGTGACGCCTTTTTCAGCAGAATGACGGCAGCTCCTTCTCCGCCCGCCATACCGTCGGCTGAAGCGTCAAATGCTTTGACATGCCCGTCGCTTGAAAAATTCAATCCGTTTTGGTGCACATAGCCGATGCCGGTCGCTGCATGCAGAGTTGCTCCGCCGACGAGTGCGTATTCCGATTCTCCGCTCGTTATGCTTTTGTAGGCTGAATAAAGACCGACTAATGATGATGAGCAATTGGAATGAACGAAATAGCTTGGCCCTTTTAATCCGAGCTTATGGGAAACCATCGTCGGAATAGTGCCGCTCTGCGCTAACACCCATGACACATAGCCGTCGGGAGATTCATGGCCTTCTGTCGTTTTCTCCGGCAAAAGCGACCGATACGAATTATTGCTTGCCGACATATAAACGCTTGTCTTCGGAATCTCTTTCGATACATATCCCGCGTCCTCGACGGCTTTCCAAGAATGAAGCAGCAGAAGCCGAAGCTGAGGATCCATAAATTCTGCGTCTTTCGGAGAAATGTGAAAGAACTCAGGGTCAAAGAGATCTTTTCCTTCTATCGTCGATAATGCCGGCACATAGTCGGGATTTTCGATCAAATCTTCAGGCACGCCGGCTTCCCGAAGTTCTTCTTCCGAGTAGAACCGGACGCTTTCCTTTCCTTCTCTTAACTGCTTCCAAAACTCATGATGATTTTTCGCGCCGGGGAACTGGCAGGAAATCCCCACTATCGCCACACTGTCATCAAAGTAAGACGGCACCCCGTTTTGCGGTGTTTGTTCTCTTTCTCTCTCATCTTGGCCGGGCGCCTCTGATTCAGCCGCCTGTTTTGTTTCAACAATAAATCGGCTGATCGCCTGAATGGTAGAGTGTTCGAATAAATCCGTGACGGTAAAATCGCATTCAAGCTCCTGTTTAATGCGTTCTGCCGCCGCAACAGCCAGAAGCGAGTCGCCTCCCACATCGAAAAAGCCGTCTTCGATTTTGATGCCCCCCGTATTCAGCAGGTCTTCCCATATTGCGGTCACTTTCGCTTCCGCTTCTGATAACGGCAGTCTGCCCGTCTTTTCAGACCGGTGAACGATTACCTTGCGCTGTTTTAGGTCTTTGCGGTTCACTTTTCCGCTCGGTGTTAACGGCAGTGCATCCAGGCGGATAAAATGGGCAGGCGCCATATAATCCGGCAGACTCGATAAAAGATGGTTGCGGAGCGCTTTTTCATCTGCCGTATGACCGGAGCGGGCCGTATAATAAGCAATCAGCTTTTTATGTCCGTTCTTTTCCTGAACCACAACCGCCTGATCAAGAATGTCCGGATGTTCGCTCAATTTCGTTTCAATCGCTCCCAATTCGATGCGGAAGCCGCGAATTTTCACCTGACTGTCAATCCGGCCGGCATATTCTATATTTCCGTCAGGCAGCCATCTGGCCAAATCACCTGTCTTGTAAAGTTTTTCTCCTTCACTAAACGGATTATCAATAAATGATGCCGCCGTCAGCTCAGGCTGATTGTAATAGCCTCTGGCCAGACCGGCGCCGGCCACGCAAAGCTCCCCGGCCACACCGTCAGGGACGGGGCTGAGCTTTTCATCGACGATATAAAGCCGCGTATTGTGAATCGGTTTCCCGATCGGCGTATTCCTGCTTGTGATTTCCTTTTGGCCGCAGCTGTAGTAAGCGGCATAAATGGATGTTTCCGTCGGGCCGTATATGTTTTCAATTCTGGCATGTTTGAAGATGGAAACTGACTTTTTAACTAAATCTTTCGGAAACGCCTCACCGGCCACCATCACATATTTCACAGGGCCGTCTTCTGTAAATGCCGTATGCCGCTTTACCGTTTCCAGAAATACATTAAACACGGCGGGCGCAAAATTCAGATGCGTGACCTGGTGGGTTTGGATATATTCCATGCAAAGCTGCGGATTTTTTTCTGCACCAGGCGGCAAAATGACAAGCCGTCCGTTTCCGATAAACCAGCCGAATAATTCAGAAATCGAAACGTCAAATACGTAATTCGTTTTTAACAGATAGGCATCCTCTTGAGCGACCGGATACTCAGCTTCCAAAAACTGCAGCGTATTCATGATGGCCCTGTGCTCAACCATGACGCCTTTCGGTTTTCCCGTGCTTCCGGACGTATATAGAATATAAGCGAGATGATGCGGTTTTGAACGCGGCGTCAGTTTTGCCCCGCTGACAGAACGTCCGCTGTTTTCAATTTCCACCGTGCTCACACCGCCGATGGCCAACTGTTCAATCATGCCGCGCGTCTTTTCCTGCGTTAATACGATTGACACGCCGCTGTCAGTCAACACGTGGGCCATCCGTTCGTTTGGAAAAGCCGGGTCCAGCGGTACATACGCGCCTCCCGCTTTTAAAATGGCGAGGATGCCGATGACCATCTCAAAAGAACGCTCCGTACAAATGCCGACCGGGCATTCCGGTGTGACGCCCTTTTCTTGCAGGTACACAGCGAGCGCCGTGCTTCGTTCATCTAATTCGCGATATGTAAGACTGTTTTCACCGAATGTGACGGCTTCTCTGTCAGGGTGGCGTCCGGCTTTTTCCGCAAACACTTCATGAATGCAGCGCTCTTTCGGCTGATGGGATGAACGGCTTTCATCCCGTCTTTGATTGAGCAGGCCGGAACAGGCTTCAAAAGCGATCTCCGGATCAGAAAGCACCTTTTCTGCCAGTTTCATATAATGCTCCGCCATTCGTTCGATGAAAGAAGGGCTGTAGACATCCGGGTTGTACAGAAATTGCAGGACGGTTCCCGTTTCTTTTTTATAGACTTCAAGCGCAAGCTCAAATTCGCCTTCCTGATGAATGTCTTCTATCATTTCAATGCCGAGTGATTGATATAGTTCCGCCAGCTTTTCCGCTCCTTCCGTCCGGAAGAAGTTTTGATAGAAAAACGCGGTTTGAAAAACAGGCGACACCGCAGGCGAGCGTTCCGTCTTCAATTCTTTGACAAGCGCGGGAAACGGATACGCGGCATGGTCCAGCCCTTCTGCCAGTGTCAGCTGCAGCTCCTTCAAAAACGACGTAAAAGATTTGGCGCCCGTCTCCCTGCTTCTGACCGCGATCATATTAATAAAGTAGCCGATGACAGACTCAAATTGAGCCTCAGAACGCCCCATCGTCGGCATGCCGACGATGATATCTTCCTGATTCGTATATTGATAGAGCAGTCCTTTGAAAATAGCGAGATACACAACGGATTCATTGACATTATTTTTTTGGGCGCAAACTTTAATCTGCCGGTTCAGTTCATCAGGAAGCAAGCGCTGATACGCCTGCCCTTTGCACGTTTGAACCGATGATCTCGGGTAATCCGACGGAAGCTCAAGCACCGGCAGCGGTCCTTCCAGCTGCTTTTTCCAATAAGAGAGATGCGTTTTTCCCGCTTCGCTTTCCAGCAGCTCTTTTTCCCATTTCACAAAGTCATGATAATCTGCGGCCTGCTGAAGCATGACAAATTCTTTGCCTTCACTTGCTTTTGCATAAGCGTCCAGCAGCGCCGACATAAACGTCATAAGAGAGACGCCGTCAAAAATGATATGGTGAATGGTGATTAACACAATCGGCTCCCGCTTCGCCCGCCGGAATACTTGAACACGCAGGAGCGGCCCGGTTTCAAGCGAGAACGGTTCTTTTGCTTTTTCTTTAATAAACGAAAGAGCGTCACGCCCGCTTAATTCAGAAAGATCCATTTCTTCAATCGGAAAATGCCGATCCGTATCTTCTATCTGATACGGAAGGCCGTTTTCCTCTTTTATCACACTGGTCAAAATAGGGTGCTGGCGCTGCACGGACAAAAGGGCGTTTTTGAATGTCTCGATATCCAGCTTTTGAAAACGAAAGCATAACGGAATGTTATATGCGCTCATCTCCGGAAACATTTTCTGAAGCATCCACAAACCTTTCTGGCCTTCAGAAAGCGGACGTTTTGCAGTTGTCCGCTTAGAAGCCTGAAGCTTTTGTTCTACTTCAGCGATGGTGAGCGTTCCTGATCTGTAGGCATCGAGAAGTTCTTTATGATTCATAGGTCTTACTCCCTTCTATGATGTCTTGCACTCTTTTAAAATCTAATGTCCCCTCAGAGACCTGTTTCATCATGGCGATGATCTCCTGATCCGTATACTCCTTGCTTTCCGGAGCGGCGGCTTCTGTTTCGGTTTCTTCCGTTCTGTAAAACGTTTCGATCGTTTCTTTGTGTTCTGTCAAGTAATAGCTGATGACGTCTCCGAGCGTGGCATAGCTGTAAAATAACGCCGGAGTGACTTCAATGCCGTAATGACTCGTCAAAAGAGCGGCAAATTTGGCTAAATAGATGGAATCAAATCCGAATTCCGCCCAATTTTTATGCAGGACGAGTTTATCTTTGGATATTTTCAGCAGACTGTGTATCAGCTCTTTCAAATCCGCTTCGAGCCGTTTTTCTGCGCTTTCTTCCGGGATGCGGCGGCTCACGGTTTCCAAAAGAGCATCCGGTTTTGATGAATCGTCCCGCCGTATGCCTAAAAATCGTTCGGCACGGCTTCTTTCGCCGGCAATGATAAGGCACTGGGTGTTGTCTTGAGAAATAACGCGCTCAAACAGCTCAATGCCTTCATCTGTTTCTAACAGGCGCTGGCCGCTTGATTTCAGGTACATGCCCGTCGTCTCTTCACCGCCGACGGCCATTCCGCCGTTTTTCCAGACCGGCCAGTTGATGACAAAAGCGTTTCCGCTTTCTGATTGTTCGTTTTTAT
The DNA here is from genome assembly GCF_000815145.1 of Bacillus sp. Pc3. NCBI lineage: Bacteria > Bacillati > Bacillota > Bacilli > Caryophanales > Bacillaceae > Bacillus > Bacillus sp. Pc3. The sequence continues at coordinate 307,356 of NZ_CP010406.1, forward strand.
AGTTGGCATACGCCATTTGGAACCTGTTCGCGACCGCGTAATCACAGCAGCCGAAATCTCCTAAAACAGCCGATGTGGATGAAAAGTAGCAGATGAAATCCGGCGTTTCGTTTTTCAGCCACTCGTCAAGAAGCAGGCTTCCGTTTATTTTCGGTTCAAGCGTACTGCGGAAATTCCCGATTTCATTTTCAAAGACGGATGTTCTGCTTTCGATGCCGGCCGCATGAATGACGCCGTGAATGGCTCCGAATCGTTCTTTCGCGCGCTTGATGCAGTCGCCCATTCCGATCGGATCACAAACATCGGCTTCGGCGTAAAGAACACCCGCACCGAGATTTTCCAGGTCTTTCATTTTTTCTTTCTTTTCTTCATTGATCGGCGACCGCCCCGTGAGAATGACATTTGCCTGGTAGTTCCGGGCGAGATGGCGGGCAAATAAGCAGCCGAGCCCTCCTAATCCGCCTGTAATGAGATATGTTCCGCCGGTTCTGATCCTGCCGTTTTCTTTCGTTAGTCCGGTTGGTTCGGTGTGATAGACATATCGTTTTCCCTCTTCCAAGAAAACGGTATGGTCTGTTTCAGCTTTCAGCTCGTCCCAAATGGTTCTCATCCAGTCCGTTATGGCCGCTCCGGCTTTTCTGAAGTGGCCGGTAACACTTGTTTTCGGGAGAACAATGCCGAGCGAACGCTCAAAGCCGATCCATGATTCCAAGTAGCACCTTTCCAGACCGGATGCATATTCCCCCGCCAATAACAGCCTTTCCGGCTGCAGACCGGTCTCAGCCATTGCTTGGAGAATATGGACGATACATGAATAATCTTCGATGCAGCTTTTATCTTCAAGCGCCCATAAATACAAAATGGCAGAAGCTTCACCGTACTCTTTTTGAATATCCGCAAAAGCGTTCACATATGATTGCGGATCTTCCCGCACCACTTGGCAGCGGCCGGCGGACAGAGCCTCATACCGGTCTCCCTGAGCGATAAAAATAACGTCAATGTCATTGTCATTGTCATTGTCATACGATTTGATCACAGAGACGGCTTCCTGCTGCTTCTTCTGATCAGATAAGAAAGAAATCACCGTTTTGACTTGCTTTTCTCCGGCAGCCGGCAGAGCCTGTTCTTTAAGAACTTCTCTAAAAGCCATCACTTCAAATTGTTCCGCCGGATCACTTTCATCAGCCGGCGCCTTAACGGGCGCGGCCTTGCTTTGTACAGGCTGCTGATGCCAGAAGCGTTCTTTCGCAAACGGATAAGCAGGCAGGCTGATGCGGGCCGGAGGACGGTCTCCGTATAATTTCGCCCAATCGATGTCCAATCCTTTTACCCAAAGCTCAAGCAGCTTAGAATATTTCCGTTTGCTGATCCAAGCGTCTATGATTGTTTCCATATCATCATCCGCCGAAAATACGGCAAGCATCCGTTTGTTTTCTTCCGTGCCGTCACGGTGCAGTCCGGCGCTGTTGTGTCCGGCGGTAAATCCATTCAGTTTTTCCTCAAGTTCATGAAGTGAATGGACGATAAAACCGAGACGCTCTTCCATCGGCACCCGGCCCGTCTGAAGAGTAAAGGCTATGCTCATAAGGTCGCGGCCGCTGTATCTTTTTTCACGGATGGCGTCTCTGAGCTGTTTTGCTTTTTCAGTGAGCCGTTCGCTGTTTTTCGCGGACAGGACGATGATGGCGGGCTGATCTGCCGGCATCTCATCAGGCTCTTTGTCTGCCGTATATTCTTCTATGACGAGGTGGGCGTTTGCTCCTCCCGCGCCGAAGCTGCTTAACCCCGCCCTTCTCGGAAGCTCTTTGCCGCCGATGACGGGACGTTTCCACTCACCGAGCTCCTGCTGAACGGCAAACGGCGTATACGCGAAATCAATATTCGGATTCAGCTGTTCCGCGTGCAGGGACGGCGCAATTTGTCGGTCTTTGAGCTGGAATAGTATTTTTGTCAGACCCGCAATGCCCGCGGCGCTTTCACAATGACCGATATTTGATTTTGCGGAGCCGATGGCGCAAAACTGTTTATCTGTTGTATCCTCTTCAAATGCTTTCGTTAATCCGGCGATTTCAATCGGATCTCCTAATGCGGTCCCCGTACCGTGGGCTTCAATATAACTGACGGTGCGCGCCGGGACGTTTGCCCTTTCGAAAGCTTCTTTTATTAAGGCGGCCTGCGCATTCGGATTCGGAACGGTGTATCCGTTCGTTTTGCCTCCGCTGTTAATGGTGCTTCCTTTAATCACACCGTAAATGTGATCGTTGTCGGCAATCGCCCGGTCCAACGGCTTTAATACGACCGCTCCTACCCCTTCTCCGTCGACAAAACCATCCGCGCGGTCTCCGAACGATTTGCACGTATCGCCTGCGGAAAGCATGTTCATGACTGACAGATTCATATAATGGATCGGGTCGGTCACTATGTTTACGCCCCCGGCAATCGCACATTCGCTTGAACCGCTGTATATGCTCTCAAGCGCCAGATGAATGGCCGTCAAAGAAGAAGAGCAGGCTGTATCAACGGCAATGCTCGGCCCTTGGAAATCAAAAAGGTAAGATACCCTGTTGGCAATGGACCAATAGCCGTAGCCTGTCGGGTAGTTTTTGTTCATCGCGCCAGCAAAAACACCGATTTTTCTGCTTTGGCACAGGTTGTCAGGCGTATAGCCGGCATCCTCGATACTCGCATACGCCGTTTCTAAAAATAATCGCTCCTGCGGATCCATTCGCTCCGCTTCCAAAGGAGAAATCTGAAAGAACAGCGGATCAAACTTGTCCATATCCTCAATGAAGCCGCCCCATTTCGTATAAATAGAGCCTTCTTTACCTTTCTCTTCATCGTAGTAATCCTGCCAGTTCCAGCGTTCCCGCGGGATTTCTTCTATGCAGTTTTTTCCTTTTTTAATATTAGCCCAAAGCTCAGCCGCTGTTTTTGCCTGCGGGTAGCGTCCTGAAACACCAATGATGGCCACGTCGCGAACCGAACTTTGCCGGACGGTCTCTTTGGCTGCCCGTTTTTCCCTCCGCCGGAAGTCAGTGCGAAGCGGCTTAGCAGGCTGTACAGCCTGCGGTTCTGGTGATGCCTTCCGTTCTTCCTGAACAGGCGTTTGTCCCGTCAGTTTGATCATCGCGTCTTTTTTCGTTTTGATTAAGTGAGCGACGAGCGCCTCAATCGTCTGATATTCAAAAAATAAAGTGCTGCTGACTTGGTCCAATACATTTCGTAACGCGTTTGTCAGCTGTACGACGACGATAGAATCAATTCCGTATTTTTCAAGCGGCGCTTTCGGATCAATTTGAGCCGGCGGAATTTTTAATGTTTCTCCGATTAACGTTTTCAAGTACTCGGTGCTTTTTTCTGTTAAAGACGTGTCGCCTTTTTGCACCGTTGTTTGCGCCTGAAGTTCCGGCGCATGTGCTGCTTTTGGCGGAGCGGTCCGTTTTCCGGCCCCTGCTTTAAACGTTTTTTGGCGAACAATGCCGTTGCTTTTTGCCGCTATAATCTGATGGCTTAATTCATGTGCCGCTTCTGCCGGGAAGAAGACAGAATGCCAGCCTTCACTTTCTAACACGCGCTTCCAGCTTTCCGGATACAAGCCCGGGCACCCCGGAATACGAAGGGCAGAATCTTCATGCAGCCACCAGCCTTCAAGCAGTCCGAAAGTAATATGCGGGAACAGGCTGTTTCCCGCCATTTCATTTAAGAGCAGCAAACCATTGTCTTTTAAAACGGCTTTGGCATTTCTCAGCGTCTGGCGGATATCTTTCGTCGCGTGGAGCACATTGGCCGCAACGACGATGTCGTATGCGCCCGGCTCTATGTCCTGGCCGGCAAGCGGCGCTTCTGCGTTAAAAAGCTTATACGTCAGATAAGGATTCCGTTTGCCGTATTCCGTCTCCGCATGCACGAGAAAAGCTTTCGATACATCGGTGTAACAGTATTCTTTTATATGGTTTTGATACGGCCTAAGCTTTTCAAATATGCCTGCGCTTGTGCCGCCTGTGCCCGCTCCGATTTCCAGTATGCGGATCTCGGCTTTTGAATGTTTGCTGATGTTTTCTTTCACATAAGCCGTTAATGTATCTGACAAGGCGCTGTTAAAGTAATCCGCGACTTGATTGTGCTTATAAATTCCTTCAACAAGTTCCATTGAAGAGTGCGGGAACATGATATCTGTCGCCGGCACGTCTTCGCGCAGAATGTCCGGCAGTGCTTTAAGCATCGTCTCGGCTAAAACAGTCATCGCTTTTGTATCGGCGTTATTGAGCCATTCCTCTTTTTCCCGCTCCCATTTTTGCCATAGCGCGGCGGTTGTGTTTTCGGCTCGCGCCGACAGTTTATATGAATCCGCATTCCCTTCCAGATAGCCATGTTCCAGAAGGAAAGCGATCGTTTGATTGAGCCATTTTTTAAAGTATTCGTGTTCGGGCTCATACGCTTTAAGGCTTTGCGGTGTCAGCAAGTCTGCTTCTTTAAGCTGGGCGATCAACAGCTGATACAGAAAATCATCGAGCTCCTGATGTTCAGCCTCTCTAACAAGACGTGCGCCGGGCGGAGCGACCTTCGGCTGTTGTGAAAAGACAAGCGGCTGAGGCGGATAAACGGAAATCTTTTCTCTTTCATTCATCCCTTCGACTGCGACCGGTTTTGTCGTATGAATGAAAGCCGCCTGATCAACCGGCAGCGTCATAAGGGTTTCAAGCGCCTCCATTGCAGCGTCCGGTTCGATCAATCCCAATCCGATCTGATCCATCAGCTGAATAAAATCCCCGTCTTCAGCCGCTTCGCTGTTGCCCCAATAGCCCCAATTCATCACTTTGACCGGACAATTCCATGTCTGATCAAGTTCTTTCGCAAATGCGTCACTGAAAGCGCATCCCGCGGCATAATGGCTTTGTTTCACGTTATGGATAAATGCCACAAGCGAGGAGAAGAAGAGCGCAAAGTCAAGCGGCTCCCGTCCAAATACCTCCGCCATGGACACACTTACATCGGCTTTTGCCCGCAGCACCGATTTGAACTCTTCTGTCTTCATATTACTTAAGCTTTGCTCAGACAAATCCATTGCCGAGTGGATGATTCCATTCATTTTTGTGTGGCGCTCTTTTATGAACTGATAAGCCCTCTCTAAGGAAGCACTGTCGGCGGCATCGGCGGAAACATATTCAGGCGCCGGGCCGAATGCGCTGAGCCGGTCGAGTTTCGCCTGTATGGAATCATTCAGTGTGCTTCTTCCGATCCAAATGATGCGTGCTTTGTAGCGGCGGATCATGTATTCACTCCATGCCTCGCCAAGATACCCGGCGCCTCCGATCACGGCATAAACCCCGCCTGTTTGGTACAGCGTGCCGTTTTTCGGCATATTGTCAAGCGGTATCAGCTGCCGCTCAAACAGCTGCTGATTGCGGTACGCCCAAATTTGACCGTTTTTCCCGGCAGAAAGACTGAGCGCCTCTTCGATCGGCCAGCTGCCGTCCGTTTCTGTGTCAATCATGCGGATATGCCAATGCGGATATTCTTTCGCCATTGTTCCGGCAAGTCCGCTGACTGCGGCTTGTGACGGGTCGGCGCTGTCTTGATCCGAAAACGGCTGGGCATTTGCTGTGACGATGCACCAGTCCAAACGTTTTTCTCCGTACCCTAAGGCAAGTAATGCTTTCATCAGCTTGAACACATGAAGAACGTTTCTTTCCTGTTCTTTGAGGCTGTCCGCACTCTCAGCCTGCGGAGCAAGCCAAATGATTTGCTCCAGTTCTTTTTGTCCTTCAAGCATGTGCGTAAGAGATGTGATATCATCCGTACTTCTGATCGGATAATAGGAAGCGTTCGGCAGATGTTCTTTTATGCGCGTATGTCTCGAACCCGTTCCGCCGAATACTGCCGTCTGCTTATCCGCCGCTGCTTCCCCGGCTTTTTCAAGCGCAACAGGCTCCCAAGCCGGAATCAGCATCGTATGGCCGACAGGCGCCTCCGAGGTTTCTCCGCCCGCTGTTTGGCTTGTGTCAAGCGCCCGGACGGACGCGCCTTTCATCCGGACATAAACCGTACCGGCATCATCGCACATATCAATGTCAAATTTTCTTACGTTGTCATCTGCTTTGCTGCCTTCTGTGTACCGGATATATGACCAGATATGTTCAGGACACGGCCCAAACACTTCCACCTCCTGCATCGCAAACGGCAAAGAAAGCTCGTGGCTGTCTGCATCGTCATGTATCGAGCGGACAAGCAGACCGACGGAAGCGTGAAAAGCGGCGTCCATCATACTCGGGTGAAGCGTATACTGTTCTTTTTTGTCATGTACGGCTGCTGGGAGTGAAATACGAGCCAATAATCGGTCTTCTCCGATCAGCAATTGCTGTACGCCCCTGTATGCCTCTCCGTAATCCAGACCGATCTTCTCAAAAGCACCGTAACATTCTTCCGCAGTCACGATTCCTAAATTGCAGGAAGCTTTGACAGACTCGATATCAATCTGGGCGCTTCCCGGTTCGGTAATGACCGCTTCACCCTGGCTGTGAATAACCGGATCTTCGCCGTTTTCTGCCTCACTGTATATTTCATAGGTAATCTCACCATTGTCTTCTGGGTAAAGGGCAATATGTATTTCCTTCGGTTTGTCTTCAATCATGACCGGCCGGACCCAAACAACCTGTCTGAGTGTGACGCTATGGTCTTTTTCCGTCACGGCAGCAGCCTTTTTGACCGCCTCTCTGGCCATTTCCAAATAGGCGACGCCCGGCAGTATTTTTTGTCCGTTGACGACATGGTCAGATAGGAAAAATTCATCTCCCGTAAAAAGAGAGGTGAAGCGCTGCTGCGAAAAATCTGACGTATTTTCTTGTAAAAGCGGATGCAGCACTGTGCCTGAAAGGCTTTTCTCCTGTTTTTTCTGCTGCGGAATCCAATAGCGTTCTTTTGCAAACGGATAAGTCGGAACGCTTGTTTTACGCGGTTTACCCGAAGCGTACAGCTTATTCCAATCTACTGTTTTCCCTTCTGCCCATAACTCGGCAAGCCGTATCGGATCATCCGTCTCGGGAGCGGCTTCGCTCAGTTCCGGCAGCTCGGCTTGTCCGCGCCAAAGACCGGGGATGTTTTCGTTTCCTTTTACGAAATCATTCAGCTTTTCTTTCAAGTCGCGGGTGTCATTTACAAGGAAGACAGCTCTCTCCTCCATTGCTTCACGTCCTGTCTGAAGAGTATAAGCCAGTTCAGACAGCACCGTCTTTTCTGAAAGCGATCGGGCTAGTTTTTCCGCATAGGCCAGAAGCCTGTCTTTATTTCTTGCTGACAGCGGGATGAGTTTTGCTGCATCGTTCTCAGGTGCAGGCGCTTTTTGTTCAGGCTGAATGTATTCTTCTAAAATGATATGGGCATTCGAACCGGATGCACCGAAGGAACTGAGCCCGGCCCTGCGCGGATAATGTGTGACTTTACCGTTTTCTTCGGCTGCCGGCTGCTTCCACGGAGCAGTCTGCTGCTGTACGTAAAAAGGAGATCCCTCAAATTTCAGGTAAGGATTTAATTCCGCAGAATGCAGTGATTTGACAAGCGTTTTGTGATGAAGCTGCAGCGCCGCTTTTGTTAACCCGCTGATCCCCGCCGCTGATTCTGCGTGGCCGATATTTGATTTGACCGAACCAATGGAACAAAATTGCTGATCCTGCGTCCCTTGACTGAACGCTTTTGACAGACCTTCAATTTCAATCGGGTCTCCTAACGAAGTACCCGTGCCATGGGCTTCCACATAACTGACGGTCCGCGGGCTGATACCTGCTTTTTTCAGACAGGCCTTAATGACTTCTGCCTGTGCAGCAGGACTCGGGACGGTAATTCCGCTTACTTTCCCGACGTGGTTAACGGCGCTTCCTTTAATGACCGCGTAAATGCGGTCGCCGTCTTGTTCGGCTTTTTCCAGCGGCTTGAGCAAGACCGCACCGACTCCTTCTCCGGAAACGTAGCCGTCCCCGCCCTCGCCGAATGTACGGCAGCGGCCGTCACTTGAGTGCATGCCCACGCTTCCGTAGCTGAGATATTTCGCCGGGTGCAGCGACAAGTTCACCCCTCCCGCAAGCGCGGCCTCACATTCGCCGCGGCGGATGCTTTCAATGGCCAGATGAACGGCGGTCAATGATGAGGAACAAACGGTATCCACCGCGATGCTCGGCCCGTGGAAGTCACAATAATAGGACACTCTGTTGGCGATCTGCGCATAATTCAGTGAAACCGGAAAAGGATCAGTTTCAGATAATTGTTCTGCGCCGATTAAGGAATAATCTTTATGCATCACCCCTGCAAATACGCCGATCGGATGCTGTTTTTCCCCTTTATTCCCCAGCGTTTCAGGCGTATACCCCGCATCTTCAATCGTTTCCCAGCATGTTTCTAAAAACAGGCGCTCCTGCGGGTCCATCGTTTCCGCCTCACGCGGTGAGATTCTGAAAAACTGCGGATCGAAGCAGTCGGCATCGTCAATGAAACCGCCCCATTTTGATACTGTTTTTCCAGACGGGGACGTTACGTTTTGATATGTTTTCCAATCCCATCGGGACTTCGGAACTTCAGTGATGCAATCCGTGCCTGCCTTCAGGTTTTCCCAAAACTCCGCCACACTTTTCGCTTTCGGATAGCGGCCGGCCATTCCGATAATCGCGATGTCTCCGGTGTTTTTATGATGTTCTGGCGCGTCCGGTGCTTCAGCTTCAGACCGTTGTGGTTCGGCTGCACGTTCCGCACATTCAAATGAAACGGTCTTTTTCAAAAAGGCTGCGAGTTCTTTTATATTTGTATATTCAAAGAGAAGAGTGGGCGCGAGGTCCGCACCCGTCTTTTTACTGATATCCTGTACAATCTCAAGCAAAGAAGATGAATCCAGCCCAAGCTCGTAGTATCCTGCAAGAACGTCCAGCGTCTCCCAAGGCTGCCCAAGCTTATCAGCCAAAAGCTTCTTTAAAAACAGAATGATGTCTTTTTCATCTGCGCTTTCCGGCTCAGTTGCAGCCTGTTGATTCTGTTCGGCTGTATTCGCGTCTTCTTCGAGCCGAACCGCTTTTCCCGTAATGTTTTTCAGCTCCGCCACCTTTTGTCCGGATCGGCTGAAGTACTCGATCGTCATCGTTGTGAGTTCTTTTTCCTGACGGACGCCGGAAGCGGCGATACGCGCCGTGCACTCAGATTGCAGCCTGTCGGCGGCCGTGAACGATTCATAATATAAAGGCAGATGAAGCCGGTTTGTTTCAGAAAGCAAACCGCTCGCCCCGATTCCGCTCGCATCCAAAAGTGCCGGATGGAATAAAAAGAAATCTTTTCCTTCTTCGCAAGAAAGCTCAGCCAGCATTCCGCCTTCTGTTTCGTACAATCGTCCGTTCGATTTCATCATGCCGGAATGAACCAAGTCATGATCCAGGCATCGGTTATACATGTCATCAAGATTCAGAGATCTGCCTGACTGCTTCACATCGCCGAAATCAATGGTTTCGTCAAATGTCACAGCGTCTCTTTTCACCATTTCAGCCGTCGCATATTGTATATTGTCTGACAGCTCGTCACCTTGCTGTTTCTGCCCTGAAAGGGAGATGAGCCACTTTCCATCTCCGCTATCAGAACATTGAATGGTCAGAATGATCGCAGCCGTTTCACTGACGGTTAAAGGCTGATAAATCGTAACGTGCTTCAATTCGAGCTCATTGTATACATAACCGTGTTCCTGAAAAACCTGATAAATCAAATCGATATAAGCAAGACCGGGCAATACCGCTTCACCAAAGACCATATGGCCCTTCATGATGGGATGATCCAGTGAGATATTGATTTTTTCCGATATCATTCCTTCCCACTCCTCTCTCATTTAAATGCTTTCCAGAACATTTTTTTCGCAGGAAGCTCTTGTTTCTCCGCTAGTACGTCAGGTTCTTTTACCAGAGCCTTACGTCTTAATGACGGTACCGGCAGCGGCTTTCTTTTCATTCGGGTATCTTTTTCTTCCCAAGCTTCCAGAATGACGTGGGCGTTCGTTCCGCCGTCGGCAAAGCAGTTGATGGCTGCTGACGGTCTGGCTGCATCCCATTCACCGGCTGTTTTATGAAAATGAAAATCTGTCTTTGTTATATCAAAATGCGGCATCGGTTCATCTCCTGAGAGGAACGGAACCGTTTGTTTATGCTTCAGCATTAATACGATTTTAATGAAGCTTGCGATGCCTTCTGCGCAAAGCGGATGCCCGATGTTCGGCTTAATTGACCCGATGCCGAGCGGAACATGCTGACCTGAGCGGTATACGGATTGAATCGCCTTCAGCTCAAGCAAATCAGTGACCGCGGAACCCGATCCGTTTGCTTCGATATAACTGATGTCTTCCGGCTTTTTGCCGCTTTTGAAAAGCGCGCTTTGCATGACGTCTTTTTGCGCCTGCATATTAGGAGCTGACGGGCCTGCCGTTCTGCCGTCATTGTTCATGGCGGCGGCCTTAATGACCGCGTGTATCGTGTCGCCGTCTTTTTGCGCCTGGCTTACTGTTTTTAACAGCACCATGCCGACGCCTTCACCGAGGACAACTCCGCCTGAACGCTTGTCAAATACGTGAAATGCCGGTTTTTCGTTTAACAGCCCGCGCTCTTGGAACATCCGGTGCGCCGCATCCGTGTTCAGCAGGCTGACACCGCCAACTACCGCCGCTTTGATATCGCCGCTTCTCAGTGCCTGAACGGCCATGTTCATTCCTGTCAAAGCCGATGAACAAGCCGTATCAAGCACGATGCTCGGCCCGCGCAGATCAAAAAATTGCGAAACGTTTGCCGCTAAATAATTCTGCCCGCCCGCAACGATCGGGTTGCGGGTATTCGCAAGAATTTCAGGATCAGGCTGATGCTGGCTGCGGCCTCCGATATACACACCGGCTTCTATGCCCTTGATTTCTTCACGGGTATAGCCGGCATGGCACCAAAGTTTCAAGCTCTCTTCCAACACCGCCAATGCCTGAGGATCCATCGCTTTCGCGTCGTTTTCCGGAATGAAAAAGAATTCGGAATCAAAGTGATCCATATTGTCAATCAATCCCGCAACGTATTGATTTGCATATCCGAAACGTTCCGCCGGGACTGAGCCGATTGCGGACCTGCCGCGTCTCAGCAAGTCCCAATATTGTTCTAACGATTCCGCTCCCGGAAAACGGCAGCTCATTCCGACGACGGCAATGTCTTCAGTTACGGCATCACGCTTTTGTTCAGTATGAACCGTTTGTACGGCAGCCGGAACCAAGATTTCTGTATCAGGTTCCTCCCTTTCTGCAAGCAGCGGCTGTCCATTGGATACAAGCCATTCGGCAAACGCGTCAATCGTCGGATGTTCATATAAAACAGACGGATCTAAGTCCTCTTTGAGCGCTTGATTCATTTGCTGTAAAAGCTGCGCTAAAATGATCGAATCAACCCCGTAATCCTGAAACGGTTCGTCTGTTTCCAGTTCTTCCGGAGCGATTTTCAGCTCATCGGAAAACAGTTTCACAAGCCACGCCTTCGTATCAATAAGCAGTTCTCTGTCTGAATGTTTTTCAGCGGCTTTGCCGGTTATTACGGCTTTTTGTGTTTTCTCTTGACAGAGCAGCCTGTCAGGATGCCATTCGCTCCGATCAACGATAGCCGGCAGAACGGACGGGCGGATGTTTTCAGATAAAATACGGTCCAGCAAGTCAAGTCCTTCCGCGTTGGACAGTCCCAGCAGCCCGGTCTGCTTCAGGCTTTCTGTGCGGACTTCACCCAATCCGGTTTCCTTCCAGTTCGGCCATTGAATGCTGACTAACGGATATTGATGCTGATGAGCCGCCGCGAAATAATCCATGTACGCATTTGCCATCGCATAATCCGACTGTCCCGCCGCGAGCGCCGGAACGACTGCAGATACTGAAGAAAATAAGACAAAAAATTGCAAAGGATCATTTGTGAAAAGGCTGCTTAATGTTTGAAGCCCTGCGACTTTCGGTTCCAGCACTTCTTGTATGTCGTCGGCAGTCTTTCTGATAAACGCCGGATTTACTGAATTAACCGATCCCGCACAATGAATGACGCCGCCGATCGGTCCCATCGTGCGCCGGATCGTTTCAATTTCCGCTGCCGCCGCATCATGATCAGACAATTTCAGACTGATCACCGCCACTTGCACTCCTTTTGCTTCAAGCTCTTCAATCGCCCGTATCTTCTCTTTCAGCCTCGTCTTAACGGCTGAACGTTTATGACGGGGAGGAATCGGCTCCCTGCCTGTCAGCACTACTTTTTTCACGCCGTGTTTTTCTGTGAAATGGCGGGCGCATAAGAGACCCAGTCCCCTCGTGCCTCCGGTAATGAAAAGCACATGGTCTTCAGGAAACGGTGCGGGCTTATGTTCTGCTCGCTTCCCGCTTGGAATCTCCCTGAATAAAGCACGGTATCTCTGTCCGTTTCGGCGGCAGATTTCCGGTTCTGTGCAGTCCGCCGAAAATTCATCTGCAATCTGTTTGGCAAGCGTCTGCTGATCCGTATCTGTATCGGCATCCATGTGTCTGGACGTCACGTTTTGATACTCATTTTGAAGCATTCTGTACAGGCCGCTTTTTGCCGCTCCTGCAAGATGAATCGTTTTCTGCTGAAATGGCTCCAAGCCTTTTGTTACATATAGCAACGTCAGCGGCCGCGCTTGCCGGCGGCTTGTATCAATCAGAGTCTGGAGCCGGCTGATCCCTTCCAGTGAAGGGTCTTCGTCTCCGCATCCCGTCAGATCGATTGCGCCATCTATGTGATTCCAATCGCTAGCTGCAGTGTCAGCCGAATCGACCGGGAGAATGAATGAGTCAGCGAAATGCTTTGCAGTCTCTTCGGCTAGCTCCGCTGTTCTTCCATCAGCCAGAATCATGACCGTCCTGCCGCTTTTCTTACCGGCCGAATCGATCTCACACGGAACCCATTGCTTTTCTAAAAGCACAGCCTCGCGCCGGTCTTCTGTTTCCTGCGGTATGACTTTCGGCTCAGGCAGCCAGTACGGCTCCTTCGCAAACGGATAAGCCGGCAGACTGATTCTGCGGGGTTTTTCGCCTTGATAGAGTCTGTCCCAGTCCATCTGAAGCCCTTTGGCCCACAATTCTGCTATTTTGGCGTATTTTTTCTTATCGAACCATGACCTCACAAGCTGCTTCAGGTCATCGTCCGTTTCAAATGCTTTGATTTCTTTTTTAGCCGTTTTGATATGGGCTTCATATATCCCTTCACCCGTATTTCCGTTTACAAAATCGGTTAAACGGCTGATCAGTTCTTCTCTCGAACCGGCTGTAACCGCAAGACGGTAATCCATCGCATCACGCCCGGTTTGAAGCGTGTATGCCATATCTGAAAGGTTGATATTCTGATTGGCTTTTGCAAATTCGATCACAGACTCGGCATAGGTTTTTACCTGCAGCGCTTTTTTCGCCGACAGCACAAAAATGTTTGTCTCATCAGGCTTACGGCTTCCCCGGTCTTTCGGCTGATACTCCTCGATAACGAGATGAGCGTTTGTGCCGCTGTAGCCGAATGAGCTGACACAAGCCCGCCGCGGTGCTCCGCCTGTTTCCCAAGGTTTGAGTTCGGTATTGACAAATAAAGGCGAGTCATCGAAATCAAAATGTTCATTCGGCGTGCTGAAATGAAGGGTCGGCACAAGCTGCTGATGCTTCATCGACAGCAGAACCTTCTGGACGCTTGCTACACCTGCCGCCGCCGACGTATGCCCAATATTCGATTTAACCGAACCGATGGCGCAAAATTGTTTGCGGTCCGTTTTTTCCTTAAATACAGAAGACAGGGCTTCTAATTCAATCGGATCCCCCTGCTTTGTGCCGGTGCCGTGCATTTCCGCATAGGTGATGCTCTCAGGGTGGATGTTGTGCGCTTCATACACTTGGCGCTCTAAATCCATTTGGCTTTTCGCGCTTGGTGCGGTAATGCCGTTGGTTTTTCCGTCCTGGTTAATTCCAGATCCGATAATGACTCCGTAAATATGGTCTTGATCGGCTTCCGCATCTTTCAGCCTCTTCAAAATGAGCGCCCCCGCGCCTTCGCCAGGCACAAATCCGTTCGCACTGTTATCAAATGCTTTACATTGGCCGTCAGGAGACAGCATTCCTGCTTCACACATGCTGATGTATGATTCAGGCGTTAAATACAAGGTGACACCGCCGACAAGCGCCATGTCAATTTCATGATTCAACAGCGCCTGACGCGCCAAATGAGTCCCGACGAGAGATGAAGAGCATGCCGTATCAATCGGAATGGCCGGCCCTTTCAAATTGAGATAATAAGGCAGACGTGCCGCCGCGATGCTGAAACTGTTGCCCGTCGCGCTTCCTCCTGTCTGATGTTTGTTTAACATCATGCCGTATTCATTGTTCATAATCCCCAAATAAACGCCGCAATTTTTCCCGTTTAATTCTTTTGAGCTGTAACCCGCATCTTCAAAGGCTTTAAAACCTTCCTGTAAAAATATCCGGTGCTGCGGGTCCATAAGTTCCGCTTCAGACGGAGATATATTAAAGAACAGCGGATCAAACTCTTCAATGCCGTCAAGCATACCGATTGATCTGCAGTATACTTTGCCCTTCTTGTTTAAGGCCGGATCATAGTATTTGTTTACATCCCAGCGGGAAAGCGGAATGTCGCGAATGGCGTTTTTCGCACGGGCTAAGTTGTCCCAATACGTCTTTAGGTCCGGCGCATCCGGGTACTTTCCCGACATGCCGACGATGGCTATCGCGTCCGCTATCTCGTCTTTATGCTCCCGTTTGGCCTGCACCGGTTCAGGTTCCTTTTGAATCGTTAATCTCTCCGGCTCGGCAGGTGTTTTCTCCTGCGGGGCATGTTGCTGCGTAAGCGGCTTTGGACGTACGGGAACCGCCTGTTTTTTTCTGCCGCGGACGGACGGCTGCGTACGCAGAAAATCGGCAAATTGACGGATTGTCGGATAATCATACACTTTCGTTACGTTACAGTCCGTGCCGTACCGTTTATTGACGGCCTTTATCCATTCAAGACCGGTAATCGAATCCATACCCAAGTCAATAAAGGCCTCATCAATATCTACTTCATGCCGCTCCATGTACAATACATCAGCCAGTGCTTTTGATAACTCGTCATGCACCGCTTCAATCGGTTCTTCCGGTTCGGCGGAAGCTGCCGTTTCAGACATCGCCTCCAGAATATCCGCTTCTGCTTGTGTCACATGCTGCTTATGAGCGTTTAAAGGCTGCAGCATGATGTTTGACGGTTTTTTCACGGCCTCTGATTTCTGCGGTTCGGTTGCTTCCTCAAGGATCGGTTCTGTCCCGAGCTCTTTTTGCAAGAAAGCCGCAAACTGGCGGATTGTCGGATAATCATATACTTTCGTCACCGTAAGGGACGTGCCGTATGCTTTATTAACAGACTTTATCCATTCAAGACCGGTAATTGAATCCATGCCGATATCAATAAATGTGTCGTCTGCGTCGATATCGTCGGCATCCATATATAAAACGTCTGCCAAACTTTCGGTCAATACGGCACTTACTTTTTCAGCGGAAACCGCCGGACGGGAAACAGACTGTACGGTTCTTTTCGGTTTCGCGCCGCTCAAAGGCTGCAGTGTAATATTTGACGGTTTTTCTTTGACAGTCTCCTCGTGAAGAGTTGTTACTTCAATGACCGGTTCCGGGGCGGCCGCCGGTGCGATCGGCGCAGACTGTGTTTCGGCCGGTCTTTTGACAGCTGCATCTGCTGATATGTCGATCCAATAACGGTCTTTTGCAAACGGGTAGGCCGGGAGACTGATTTTTTGCGGTCTGCCCATTTGATACAGCTTATCCCAATTCAGCGGAAGGCCCTTCACCCAAAGCTCTAATACCTTTGCGGCTTTGCCTTTTTCAAGCCACGCCTCAATGGTTTTTTCCATGTCCTCATCAGCCGCAAACAGCGCCATCGTGTCTTTATTCTGTTTGACTTGTCCCCGGTAGAGCTGGTCAATTGACTCCTTGCCGCCCGTAAATTCGTCAAGCTTCTCTTCAAGCTCGCGCAAATTGCTGACAATCATTCCGAGACGCTCTTCCATCGGTTCACGGCCGATTTGAAGCGTATATGCGATCCGGCTCAGATCCGCTTCCCGGTAACGCCCGCTCCGCAGTGCATCAAGAAGACGTTTCGCCCGTTTTTGAAGCCGTTTCTCATTTTTTGCGGAAAGGACGATCATCGACGGATGAGGCGCGGCAAAAGCCGTCTCCTTATCCTCATCAGCGGAATATTCTTCGATGACGATATGAGCGTTGACGCCGCCGGCTCCGAATGAGGAAAGCCCCGCGGTTCTCGGCAGTTCCTTATCATTTATGACCGGTCTTTTCCACTCTTCAAGCGTCTGCTGCACTTTAAACGGCGTAGCGAGAAAATCAATATTCGGATTAAGCGTCCGGGAATGCAGTGACGGTGCTAGCTGCTTATGTTTCATTTGCAGGAGCACCTTCGTCAGCCCGGCGATGCCCGCCGCGCTTTCACAGTGGCCGATATTGGATTTCGCTGAGCCGATGGCGCAAAACTGTTTATCTTGTGTTTGTTCTGAAAAGGCTTTTGTCAGACCCGTGATTTCAATCGGATCGCCGAGTGAAGTCCCGGTGCCGTGGGCTTCGATGTAGCTGACCGCCCTCGGATCGGTTCCCGCGTCTTTTAACGCCTGTTTGATCACCGCGGCTTGGGCGTTCGGATTCGGTACGGAATACCCGTTTGTTTTTCCATCATGGTTCACGGCCGTTCCTTTGATCAGACCGTAAATATGATCACCGTCCGCTTTCGCTTTAGAAAGCGGCTTAAGGAGTACGGCGCCCACTCCTTCACCGGGCACATAACCGTCTCCGCCTTCTCCGAAACTTTCACATCTGCCTTTGCTTGATAAAAATCTGTTCTGGCCGAGCATCAAATATTTATTCGGATGAACGGATACATTGACGCCCCCGGCAAATGCTGCTTCGCATTCCCCGTTCCGCAAGCTTTGGCATGCCAGATGAATGGCTGTTAAAGAAGAAGAGCACATCGTATCCAGAGCCATGCTCGGGCCGTTAAAACCGAATACATAGGAAGCCCTGTTCGCAATTGATGACGGATTTCCGGTCAGCGCAAGCGATTTTCCGCGCGCCTGTTCTTCGGCTCCGTAAAGCTGATATTCCTCGTACATGACGCCGACGTAAACACCGACATTGGCGCCAAGCAAATCACCCGATTTTTCCGTGAGCTTTTTGCGCGTGTAACCGGCATCTTCCATCGTTTCGTAGACACATTGCAGGAATAACCGCTCCTGCGGGTCCATCAATTTTGCATCCCGGGGCGAAATAGAGAAGAATTGCGGATCAAATTTGTCCACGTCTTTCAAAAATCCTCCCCATTTTCCGTACGTCTTGCCTTCTTTATCTTTATCAGCGTCGTAATAAAGACTGTGATCCCAGCGATCGTTTGGAATTTCGGTTATGCAGTCAGTGCCTTCACTCAAATTCTTCCAAAATCCCTGAAGATTTTCGGCCTGCGGATATCGTCCTGATATACCGATAATCGCGATATCTTCACGCTCTGTCAGCTGCTGATTTTCCCGCGTTTCCGGACGGACTTGCGCAAAGCCTTTTTTGCCTTCATTCCGTTTGAAAACGGGCTTTACTTTCTCTTTCTCAGACAGCGCAGGTTTGGCTGCAGGGGCTTCTTCTGTTTTCATCCCGGTCACTTCCAGCAGCGTGTCCCGGTGTGCTTTCATAAAATACTGCGCCAGCGATTCGATATTCTGGTACTCGAAAAACAATGTTTTTGATAATGAGCCGAAGCTCTTTTCCAGCCGGCCCGTCAAATGCATAATCATAATCGAATCAATTCCGTAATCTTCCATAGGCGCCTTGGCATCAATTTTGCCGACAGGAAGTTTGGTCACTTCCGAAAGCACTTGTTTCAAGAAATGCTCCGTTTTTTCTGCAAGCATGTTCTCTCCGCCTGCTGTAAGACCCGCCGGTTCTTCGGTTTCGCTGCCCTTATCCGGCTGATCATCCGCTGATTTTTTCAGAAACGCCCGGATTTTTGCGGCGTAGCCTTCCGTCACCATGACTTGGGATGTGTTTGCCGCCCACCCGCGGTATAAAGCCTGAATGCCGTTTTCTGTTTGCATAGGGACCATGCCGCTTTCTTTTGTCAGCATGGCTTCCGTTTCAGCATCAACCGTCATGCCGCCGTCTTTCCAAAGCGGCCAGCAGATTGAAAGGGTGTGTCCATAGCGTTCATTTCGGGCTTTTTTACGGTTTCTTTTTTCACTGAAGGCGTTCATAAACGCATTGGCCATCGCATAATCAGCCTGGCCCGCGCTTCCGGCGCTTCCGGCTCCGGAAGAGAAAAGAATCAGAAAATCAAGCTCAATGTCCTTTGCCGCTTCATCAAGATGAACCAGCCCGGAGACTTTCGGCGCCAGTACATCACGGATTTCATCTTTGTGTTTTTTCAGAATATAGTTGTCTTTTATCGTTCCGGCGCTGTGTATGATACCGTTTAATCCGCCGTACTGCCGACAGATGTCCGCTGTGAGCGATTGAACTTCTTGTTTTTCCGTCATGTCCGTTTGTTTGTACACAGCTTGCGCGCCGAGATCGGACAGTTCTTGAAGCTGGGCTTTTTTACGGTTATCCAACAGAGAACGCCCCGTTAAAATAAGAACGGCGTCTTTTGCATGCCGGGCGATTTCTCTGGCGAATAAAAATCCGAGTCCGCCCGCACCGCCTGTGATCAGATAAACACCTTTATCCTTCCACGGCTTTTCGGCGCCGAACTGTTCAAGACCCGTTTCCTGCCATTGTGCCGTATAGCGCCTGCCGTTTTCATAGCGAATATGCTTGTCATCAGGATGAGCGCTGCATTCACTTACATATCGGGACAGAATGTCTGCCTTGACGTCCGGCTCCAATTCAATCAGCTGGCCGGTCAGGTTCGGGTTTTCAAGCGCCGCTGTTTTCAAAAGCCCCGTTAAGCCGCAAAGGAGCTGCGTATCCGCTTCTTGAGGCACGACAATCTGAATGAGTTCGCGCCCGCCGGAATTTGAAGCGAGGATTTTCTTCACTTCTTCGAACGCCTGAAGCGCACAAGCTTCAAACCGTTCGTCTTCACTCTTATGCTGATCACGGAGCACATGACAGCTGAAGTCTGTCTGTATGCTGTTCATTTGATCCGTAAACCGGTCAGATATCATCACGTGACGGGCTTTGAAATGGATCGGCGCTTCTTCATGTACAGCGGTCTTCTCTTCCCATACGTGTTCAAAATATAGTGTATCTGTTTTATCCGTTTCAATTTCCCGTGCGGAATAACCAGTCATTTTCACACATACATTGCCTTGTTCGTCACATACATCAATATCCAGCTTCTGCACGGCATCTTCAGGCTTGCTTTCGCCGCTGTACGCAATGGAAACCCACATATTGCTTTTACAGCTTTTCAACACATCAATCTGTTCGAGAGCAAACGGCAGCATCGGCCGTATGTCAGTCCCGTCTCTGTCAAGCATTAACCCGATTGTCGCGTGGAAGGCCGCATCCAAAAGGCTCGGATGGAGGACAAACTGATCTTTTGTATGAGAAATAGATGACGGGAGTGAGAGCTTCGCGAGCACTTTGCTGTCTTTTGCATAGATTTCCGTGACCGCTTTGTGAGCATCCCCGTATTCAATCCCCATCTGTTTGTATGCCTGATAGCAAGCGTCAGGTGTGATCAGACGGCGTGACTCTCTTAATTTGTCAATCTCGATTTTGGCCGGTTCGCCCGTTCGGGCAAACGCCGCGCTTCCTTGCGCATAGAGAACGGGCTCTTGTTCCGAGGAAGCCGATTCACTGTAAACCGTAAATCCCATCTCCCCATTTTCTTCGTCATAAAGACGGAGATACAGTTCTGCGGACTCATCCGCCGCTGTAAACGGACGTATCCATACGACATGTTTCAGCCGGACTGTTCCTTCTTCCTTCGTTTCTGCCGCATGTTCCACGGCCGCCCGGACCATTTCCAGATAAGCCGCGCCCGGTAACGTCCGCTCGTTTTTGACGACGTGATCTTTCAGGAAGAATTCTCCGCCGCTAAACGAGGACCGAAAACGGACGCCTGACATGTTTGATACATTTTCATGCAGGAGCGGATGCAGCATGCCTGCATTTTTTTGCGGCAGCGATTCTCTTTTCTCCGCCTTCGGCACCCAATACCGGATTTTTTCAAACGGATATGTCGGCAGGCTGATCCGATTCGGTTTGTTTTCACCGTACAAGAGATTCCAATCCATCGTTCCTCCGCCGGCCCACTTTTCGGCAATCATCTCCAGTCTCCCGGAAGAAAGCCATTTATGTATCAAGTCCGGAGCAAGCTCTGCCTGTTTGCTTTTATCGGCTCGGTTCCGCCAGCACCCGCTGACCGTTTTACCCGCCAGAAAGCCTTCCAGCCGCTCTTTGAGCTGTGTCATATCCTGAGCGGTGAACGCAACCCGCTCCTCCATCTGTTCACGGCCGATCTGAAGTGTATACGCCGCATCCTCAAGCGGCAGGCCGGGATGAATAAATGCAGACAGCTTCGCAACGTACTCTTTTAGCCGTTCTTCATTCCGGGCTGAAACCGGGAAAATGAATGTCTGTTCTTCTGCCGGTTCAGCATTTGTTCCGTGTGATTCTTCAGGGATAAATTCCTCCAGAATGAGATGCACGTTTGAACCTGTCGCCCCGAAAGAGCTGATGCCCGCACGCCGGGGATATACGGTTTCGGTTCCGTTTTCCGTCACTGATGGCTGCTGCCATGCTTCGGTATGATGCTGGACGTAAAACGGTGATTGTTCAAAATCTAAATACGGATTCAGCTCCTCCGAATGAAGAGACGGCACCAAAGTTTTATGGTGAAGCTGCAGGGCAACCTTGCTTAAGCCGCTGATGCCCGCAGCCGATTCCGCATGGCCGATATTGGACTTCACTGATCCGATCGAACAGAACTGTTTGTCCTGTGTGTACTGGCGGAACGCCTTGACAAGGCCTTGAACCTCGATCGGATCGCCGAGAGAAGTTCCCGTCCCGTGCGCCTCAATATAACTGACCGTGCGCGGATCGATGCCCGCTTTGTCCAGGCATTCTTCAATCAAATCGGCCTGCGCGACAGGACTCGGCACGGAAATTCCGCTCACTGTCCCCACGTGGTTGACGGCACTGCCCTTTATCACCGCATAAATCCGGTCTCCGTCTTTTACCGCCTCTCGCAGCGGTTTTAATAAAACGGCACCGATTCCTTCAGCCGGTACATAGCCGTCTCCGTCTTTCCCGAATGTATGACAAACCCCGTCTGTTGAAAACATGTCCCATAAACCGTATGTCAGATATTTATTCGGATGCAGCGACAAATTGACCCCTCCGGCAACCGCCGATTCACATTCCCCGCGCCGAATGCTTTCCGCAGCAAGGTGAACCGCAGTCAGCGAAGATGAACAGACCGTATCGACCGCCATGCTCGGCCCGTGAAAATTGCAAAAATATGAAACTCTGTTTGCGATTTGCGCATAATTAAGAGAAAGCGGGAATACATGATCTTCAGAAGAAGCTTCAGCCCCGACCAACGTATAATCCTTATGCATCACCCCTGCGAAGACGCCGACGCGCTGTCTCTTATTCCGTCCGCGCGCCTCTGCGAGCGACTTCGGCGTATATCCGGCATCCTCAATCGTTTCCCAGCATGTTTGTAAAAACAGCCGTTCCTGAGGGTCCATTGTTTCAGCTTCCCGCGGCGTAATCCGGAAAAATTGGGGATCAAAGCAATCCGGATCATCAATAAATCCGCCCCATTTTGAAATGCTCTTTCCGGAAGGCGACTTTACATTTTCAAACCGGCGCCAGTCCCAGCGAGACTCCGGAATTTCGGTGACACAGTTTTTTCCTTCTTTCAGGTTTTCCCAGAATTCATGAATATTTTCGGCCTGCGGATAGCGGCCGGCCATGCCGATAATTGCGATATCTTCATCTAGCGGCACACTGCTTTTCCGCCTGTTTTCTGTTTGCGGCTCAACCGGCTTCTCCATCTTTGCCGGAGACGCGCTGAAATGGCTCCCGTACTGCTCAGTCAGGAAAGCTGCCAGCTCTGCTGCCGTCGTATATTCAAACAGCAAAGTCGGAGAAAGGGTTTCGCCGATTTTTTCGCTGATCGTTTCGACGACGTCAAGCAGTCCGGACGATGTCAGCCCCATTTCATAGTAGCCGACTTGAGAATCAATCTGTTCAAGCGGCTTGCCGATTTTTTCAGCCATCAGATTCATGACATACCGTTCCGCTTCCTCATGCGGGTGTCCGCCTTCAAGCGATGCCGCAACTTCCGGTAAACCGGCTTTTTCAGGAGAACTCTCAGCAGTCTTTCGTTCTGTATTGATCAGCTCGGCATCCCGCACGAGCTTGCTTGTGAAATCTTTCAGCTCGGCTACTTTCCGGCCGGATGCGTTAAAAAACTCCAGTGTAATGTAAATGAGCTCCTTTTCCTGCCGAAGCGACGAACGTTTGATTCTCGTGATGCAGCCGCTCTGCAAAGGTTCGGAAGCTGTAAAAGATTCGTAGAAAAGAGGCAGAAACAGCCTCTTTTCCCCATTTAACAGCGATGAGATCAATAGGTTTGCGCCGACGCCGCTTCCGTCAAGAAGAGTCGGATGGAACAAAAACCCTCCGGCCTGTCCCATCGCGTCTTTTCCGAGCGATACATCAAAGGTGACGCCGTCCCGCTCCTCAAACACTTCTCCTTCCGCTTTCATATATCCGCTGTGAACCAATTCCTGGCTTCTGCATTGTGCATAAAGCTCATTTAAATCAATGGTGCGTTGCGCCTCGCGTTTGACAGAGTCAAGATCAAGCGTTTCACTGAAAATTGCAGGTGCTGTCTCGTGCATTTCCGCTTTGACGTAAATACGTTCTTCCGGCTGGACTCGTCCGCCGCTGACCTCAGCCCCTTTTGCGGTAAGTTTCCAGCGCCCTTCTTTTACCTTTGTACATTCAACCGTAAGCTTGACGGCGCTGTCTTCTTTCGCGATAAGCGGCTGATATATGGATAAATGGCGCAGCTGAAGCCCGTCGTATGAATAGCCGCGCTCTTTGAAAATCTGATAAAACATATCAATATAAGCCAATCCCGGAAGGACTTTTTGTCCGTAAACGTCATGATGTAAAATAAACGGATTTTTCAGCGATAAAGTGATTTGCTTATTGAAGTTCTTCACGTTAAACCTCCACTTCATAGGTATCCCAGATGTTTGCCGCAGCTTTTTCGTTCGTTTCTTCTTTGCTGTCCGGCGAAATCAGCCGCTTATTTAATGCAGGCGGTGTTAAAGGATGGCGCTTGATTCGGCGCCCTTCGTCTTCCTGCCACGCTTCCACAATGACGTGAGCGTTTGTTCCGCCGTCGGCAAAGCAGTTAATTCCTGCCGCCGGCATTGGTGACGGCCAGTCTGCCAGAGTGCGGCTGAACTGAATATTGGCCTTTTCTCTATCAAAATGTGTATTTTCATGCTCGCCTGATAAAAACGGGATAAAGCTCTTTTCTTTCAGCATGAGAACAACTTTTATGAAACTTGCAATTCCTTCGGCGCAAAGCGGGTGCCCGATGTTCGGTTTCACAGATCCGATTCCGAGCGGGCCGGCGTCTTTTGAACGGTAGACGGATTGAATGGCCTTCAGTTCTAACAGATCCGTCACGACCGTGCCTGAACCGTTCGCTTCAATATGAGTAATGTCTTCCGGCTGTTTTCCGCTTTTTTCAAGAGCCGTCTTCATGACGGATTTTTGCGCTTCCAGACTCGGCGTAGCCGGGCCTGCCGTTCTTCCGTCATTATTGACGGATGCCGCCTTCACTACGGCATAAATAGAATCTCCGTCTTCAATGGCCTGAGACACGGTTTTTAATAGAACCATTCCGACACCCTCGCCCAGCACGACTCCATCGGCGCGTTCGTCAAATACATGGAACGACTGCGCTTTACTTAATATGCCGCGCTGTTCAAATAATTTATGGGTTTCTTCTGATTCAAACAGGCTCACGCCGCCGACGACGGCCGCTTTTATTTCTCCTGTTACAAGAGCCTGCACGGCCATATTCATTCCGACTAAAGCAGAAGAACAAGCCGTATCGAGGACAACGCTCGGGCCGCGCATATCAAAGTATTGAGAGAGATTGGCGGCCAAATAATTCTGGCCCAGCGCGACGATCGGGTTTTTCGCGTCCAGCAGTTTCTCTTCACCCGGTCTGTGACGGCTGCGTCCGCCGAGATACACACCTATTGCTTCTCCCTTTATCTCATCCGGCGTATAGCCCGCGTGATGCCACAGGTTAAGGCATTCTTCCAGAGCGGCCAAAGCTTGAGGGTCCATTGCCTTTACATCTTCTTCAGCCAGTAAAAAGAAGTCTGGATCAAATTGATGAATTCCATCAAGCATTCCCGCGTAATAAGGCGTCTTCAACCCCCATCGCTCAGCCGGAACAGGACCGATAGCCGAACGGCCTTCAGCCAAAAGCGACCAGTACGCCTCTAAAGAAGCCGCTCCCGGAAACCGGCAGGACATGCCGACGACCGCGATATCTTCCCGGTGAATCTGTTTTCCGGCCGCCTCTTCTTGCACCTTAACGGCTTGTGTTTCAATCAACGGCTCAGCCGGCTTCTTCTTAACAGGCTCCGCCGTCGCCAAATCAAACCGTTCTGACAAAACTTCTGTATATCCTTCGAGAAGCCAATTTGCGAAAGATTGAATCGTCGGATATTCATACAGAATGGACGGGTCAAGCGATGCCGAGAGATTCCGATTGATCCGCTGCAGAAGCTGAGCAAGAATAATGGAATCCACTCCGTAATCTTGGAATAATACGTCTGTCTCAAGCTGATCCTGGTCAATCCGCAGCTCTTCAGAAAATAATTCTTTCAGCCATTCTTCTGTTTTCCTTGTTAATTGAGCGTTGTCTGCGGCAGTATAAGCGGTTTTTTCCGCCGGTTTTACCATAGCCGGACTCATTGGCTGATCCTGCCTGCTCCGCCGCAGGAATCGCTCCGGCTTCCACAGCTTAGGATTCAGAACGGCCGGCAGCACCGGGCCCCTTGCTGATTCAAGAAGTATGCCGTCAAGGAGCTGTAATCCTTCTGCATTCGTGATGCTGTATAGCCCGCTCTCTTTATAAGCTTTGTTCGTTACTTCGCCCATTCCGGTTTCTTTCCAGTTCGGCCACTGAATGCTTACGATCGGCAGCTGCTCTTTGTATGAGTTTGCAAAATAGTCCATATACGCATTGGCCATGGCATAGTCGGCCTGTCCTGCCGAAAGCGCCGGTATCGCAGCTGACACGGAAGAGAACAAGACGAAAAACTTCAGCGGCTCTTCGCTGAGCACACTGTATAACGCCTGAAGCCCGTCTACTTTCGGCTCGAGCACGCGCTGTATGTCTTCATCGGTTTTTCTGATGAATGCGAGCGTCTCTTTATCGGTCACACCCGCGCAGTGAATCACGCCGCCGATAGGTCCGAGCGTCTGTTTTATCTGACTCAGTTCCTGTCTCAGCCCGGCTTCATCAGCTAACGGAACTGACAAAACCTTCACTTGTACACCTTTGGATTCCAAGTCGAGAACGGCTTCAATTTTCGCTTTTACAGAAGCCGTCACCCCATTCAGTCCGCCCGTCCACTCACTTCGCGGCGGAAGGGTCTCGCGGCCTGTAAGCACCAGTTTTTTCACTCCGTAATGTTCGGCAAAATGGCGTGCGCATAAAAGACCGATCCCCCTCGTCCCTCCGGTGATCAGAAGCACATGGTTGTCCGGAAAATCAATTCTCTCGCCTTGCATATTCATATTTTCTGAGCCGCTTAATACAGCGCGGTAGCGCAAGCCGTCCCTCCGGCAAACTTCCGCGTCATCAGTGCGAGCATGAAACTCATCGGCAATCTGCTTCGCCAGTTTGTCATCCGAAAGCGCTCCTTCAAGGTCGAGATGCCTTGAAGACAGGTGACCGTACTCGCATGCCAGCATTCTGTACAGACCGGCCCGTTTTGCTCCTGTTGTTTGATTGGCTTCTTTATCTAGTGACTCAAGGTCTTTCGTGACACAAAGCAGTGTCATCCCTTCTTTATGCCCATGCTCAATCAATTGCTGAAGCCATTTGATTCCGGCCATGTCTTGAGAATCTTCTTTCGCTGCGCCGAGGAGGTCGATGACTCCGTCAAACGCCTGCCAGTCATATTCACCGGTAAGGTCTGATGCGGTGATGATACGGTGATTCGGCATGTGCGCTGCGATCTCTTCTGCTAGATTGACCGTGTCCCCGCCTGTCAAAATCGCAACGGAACGTGGGCACGGTTCACCCAGTTCGAGCGGGCTCAGTTCCCATTGTTTCGTCAAAATACGTTTCATCCGTTCCTCTGTATGGACCTTCTTTTTGTCAGGATTCTCAGGCACCCAATACGTGTCTTTTGCGAACGGATAAGACGGAAGACTGAGTAAACGCGGCGTACCCTTTTCATACAGCCGGTTCCAATTCAATACGCCGCCTTTCACCCATACCTCTGCCAGCTTGGCGAATTTTCCTTTTTTAATCCAGGCGTCAATGACGAGGTCCATATCTTCATCGGCCGTGAACAAGGCAAACGTATCTTTATTGCGGTGAGACTGGCCGGTATACAGCCCGGCGATGTTTTTCTCATTTTTCGTAAATGCTTCCAGCTTTGTTTCCAATTCCGCCATCGTCGCTGCAAGAATGGCCAAGCGCTCTTCCATTTCGTCCCTTCCGGTTTGCAGCGTATAAGCGACGCCCGCCAAGTCTTGATCTGTATACGGCGTTTGACGGATCGCTTTTTGCAGCTGCTGCGCCTGTTCAAACAGTTTTTCTTTTGATTTGGCGGACAAAAGGATGATTGCCGGATTTTCCGGGCTGTGCTCAGGCTGAGCGGCTGCTTTCGGGACATACTCTTCAATGATGATATGGGCGTTGACCCCGCCGATGCCAAATGAGCTGACCCCGGCCCGGCGCGGAACAGCATTTCCGTTTCTATCTTTTGCTGCCGTCCATTCCTGATTTTCCTGCACGATGTAGAAAGGACTGTCATCGAGCTGAATGTACGGATTGATCGTTTCGCAATGCAGGCTTTTCACCAGCGTTTTGTGCTTCATTTGCAAAAGCACTTTCATGACGCCTGATACTCCCGCGGCAAGCTCTAAATGGCCGATATTGCTTTTGACCGAACCGATGCCGCAGCGGTGACCGGAGACTTCGGGCTCTTGATTTGTTTTCGCCAGCTCGTGAAACGCCGCTTTCAGACCATTTATTTCAATCGGATCGCCCAATTCCGTTCCTGTACCGTGCGCTTCAATATACGTAACGGTGCTCGGGTCCACTCCCGCTTTCCGGTATGCTTTCACCAATAAATCAGCCTGCAGTTTCGGATTCGGCGAGGTTAACGTATTCGCCCGGCCGCCGTGGTTTTCAGCCGTACCGCGGATCACACCGTAAATCGGATTGCCGTCACGTTCTGCATCTGTCAGTTTCTTCAGCATCAGAATTCCCGCGCCTTCTCCTCTGACATACCCGTTGGCATCTTTGGAGAAGGTTTTGCATTTTCCGTCTTTGCTGAGCATGCCTGCTTTGCTGTAGCTGATATGCGCTTCTTCCGTCAGAATCGTGTTGATTCCCCCGGCAATCGCCATGTCGCATTCTCCGTTTTCTATAGCGGATACCGCCCGGTGAATCGCCACAAGCGAGCTTGAACATGCCGTTTCAATCGGCTCGCTCGGCCCGTGAAGATTTAACAAATAGCTCAAACGGTTCGGACCTATGGAAGGAATCATGCTGCCTGTCGCCGCATGTCCTTCCGGCGCAAGACCTGCCCTTATGAACAAATCTTTATAACCGGTATTTCCGGTTCCGATAAAGACACCCGTATTTGTACCGGAAAGGCTTTCCGGCTTACAGCCCGCATCTTCTATCGCCCGCCATGCATAAGTCAATAACAGCCGCTGCTGCGGATCTAAATATTGGGCTTCCCGCGGTGAAATCCCAAAGAACAGCGGATCAAATTCAGCTATTCCGTCGATAAAGCCGCCCCACTTGATATTCGTTTTATTCCCTTCAAGATTCGGGTCGCCATCAAACGCTTGCCAATCCCAGCGTTCTTTCGGAATGGTTGTGATCGAATCCTTTCCTTCTTTCAAATTGCGCCAAAATTCCTCTATATCCTTTGCACCCGGGAATCGGCCGCTGATTCCGACAATGGCAACCGGGTCCAAGCGTCGCGGCTCTTGTGTCACTGCCGCGGCGTTCATTACCGTTGCGAAGCGCTTTTTCCGCTGCATTTTCGGTTTTTGGGCTTTTGGCTGCTCTTTTTTCGGAGACTCTTTCTTCTTTTCGCCGAAACGGCCCGGATGCTCTTTTGCCAAATATCCGGCGAGACCGCTGATCGTTCCGTACTCAAAGAAAATCGTCGGCGCCAGCTCCAGCTGATACGCTTCATTTAATTGATTCGTAAAGACGGTAAACGATACGGAATCAAAACCGTATTCACTCAATTCCGTATCTGTCTCAATGTCCTCACGGTCAACTTTTAAAATGCCGCTTACCATGGCTTTCAAAGCGGTGTGAAGCGTTTGAAGAGATTCTTCTGCATCGTGTTTTTCTTCCGGCTGAGAAGGAAGGCCGGCTTCTGCCTCATCCGTCAAATACTCTGCTAAACTGCGGATCGTCCCGTGTTCGAAGAAGATCGTCGGCGCCAGCTCCAGCTGATACGCTTCATTTAATTGATTCGTAAAGACGGTAAACGATACGGAATCAAAACCGTATTCACTCAGTTCCGTATCAATATCAATCTCGTCTTGGCCGACTTTTAAAATTGAACTGACCATTCGGATAAGCGCACCGTGCCATTTGTCTCCCGAAACGGCGGATACAGGCTCTATTTTCTCCACCTGCGGCTTTTCAGTTTCAGAAATGGACAGGAACGACTGTTTTAATTTTGCAGCTTGTCCTTCAGCTGCTAAAAGCTGCGGCTTTTCCTGAGCCATTCCTTCATAAAATGCAGCCAGGCCTGACGCCTTTTGAAGCGGAACCATGCCGAAAGCTTTTTTCATCATTCTCTCTGTCTCGTCTCCCGCCTGCATACCGCCATCTTTCCACAGCGTCCAGTTAAAGGCGACCGTTTTTCCGTGCCGCAGGCCATTCTCCGTAAGGGATTGCCTGTAAGCGGCGTATGCATCCATAAACGCGTTGCCGGCGGCATAATCAGCCTGCCCGACGTTGCCGAGAACGCCGGAAACACTGGAGAACAATACGAAAAAGTCAAGATTGCAGTCTTTGCTGGCTTCATCTAAATAAGCGGTTCCGATCACTTTCGGGTCAAGCACTTCTCTGAACTCTTCCTTCGTTTTTTGCAGCAGGAAGCGGTCTTGTATCACTCCCGCAGCGTGAATAATTCCGTTAAGCTTTCCGAATTCCGCCGTAATCTCTTTGATCAGCGCTTCATTTTCCCGCCGGTCCGCCGCATTCAGTTTTTTGTAGACGACATTTGCGCCTGAGTGCTGAAGCATAGCAAGCTCACGCTGTTTGGCTTCTGTCAGATTTGAGCGGCCCGTCAGAATGATGTTCGGGTGTTTTACGCGACCTGCGATTTCTTTTGCGAACATCAAGCCCAGGCTTCCTGCGCCTCCGGTAATCAGATATACGCCTTCGTCCTTCCAGACGATGCCGCCCCCTGCGGGATGCATTTCTTCCCAAGCCTTCACATACCGTTTTTCTCCTTTATAACGGATATGTTTATCATGCGGCCGATGACTGTCGTTTTTCAGTTTTTGAGCGACAGCCGGCATTTCGCCGATTGATTCCATTTCGATGAGCTGACAGTCAAGTTTTCCGTATTCCAGCTCGGCTGTTTTTAACAAACCTGTTAACCCCGCAAACAATTGCTGGCTGCCGTCTGCTGAGATAACGGTCTGAATCAGAATGCGGCCCTGCCTTTTTTCGCTGATGATCAGCCGGATGTGTTCGGCGATTGTCTGCGCGTAGCTTTGGAAGCGTTCAGCGGCTGTTTCACCCTCACCTTCTGCAATCAGCAGTTCGGCGTCTTTCAGGCCGGATGCCGCTTCATCTTTTATACGGCAGGCATCTTCACAAAGTATGATCAAATGCTCATCAGCACGGACAGCAGCTTTCTCGGATGCGGCGGCTTCTTTCCAGACCGATGCAAACAAGACCTTTTCCGATCCTGATGGCGGCTGAGCCGATTCTGCATCGCCTTCAAGCACTCTCGTAGAGAATCCTCTCACCTTCACGCAAAGCGCTCCTGTTTCGTCGAACAGGTCAATGTCGGCTTTCTGCACGGAATCACCGGTTTGATATCCTTCGCTGAAGCGTGCATGCGCCCGCATAGCCGGCGTGCATGCTTTGATGACTTCAAGATATTCCAACGCAAACGGCAGAATCAGCTTTTGTCCGGAAAACTCCTGCATAATGCAGATCGTCGCCGTCTGAATAGCTGAATCAATGATGCTCGGATGAAGCGTAAATTTTCCGTTCGTGTGAGAAACAGAATCCGGAAGCTGTATGTCCGAAAGCACTTCTTTCTCGCCGATAAAGGCGGACTTAATGCCTTGGAAGGCTTTTCCGTGGAACATCCCCCTGCTCCGGCCTTCCCGATAAAAGGCCGCCGGATCAAGAATGTCCGCTGTGCACCTGTTTTGTATGGCAGAAAGGTCGGCCTCAGGCTCTCGTTCAGCCTTTATGATCTCGGCCCGTCCTTGGCTGTGCAGCACTTCTTCGTCGTCAGCGTTTACGCTGTAAATGTCATATGAGATGATGCCGTCCTCTTCAGGGAACAGCGCAATATGGACTTGGCGCTCTTGTTCGTGAACGACGATCGGCTTCATCCAGACGGTATGATGGAGCGTTATTCTGTCTTGGTCTTTTAATAAGCCGCCAAGCGCCCGTTTTACCGCTTCATAAGACATTTCCAAATATGCCGCTCCCGGCAGCACCGCTTTTTCCCTGACCACATGATCCTTCAGGAAAAATTCTGAGCCTGTAAACCGTGAGCTGAACCGCTGAACGGCCAAATCTGACGTATTTTGCTGCACGAGCGGGTGTAAAACTGAGACTCCGGTGTGTGCGGCTGATGTGTTCTTTTCTGCTTTTTTCGGCCAGTACGGCTCCTTTGCAAACGGGTAGACCGGCACGCTGATTCGTTTCGGATGCTTGTCTTTGTAAAGCTTGTGCCAATTGATGGCGACGCCTTTACTCCACATTTCACAGAGCTTCGGTCCTTTTCCTTTCGCAAGCCATTTCTCAATGAGTTCAGCGCTGTCATCATCATCAGAAAGCCAGGCAATATCTTTCGCCTGCTGTTTTTCTCCTCTGAAGCAGCCTGTTACAGCCGGCTTATCATTGATAAAATCGGCAAGCTGCCGCTTCAGCTCCGCAATGCCGCTTGTGATAAAGGCCGCGCGCTCTTCCATCGCTTCCCTTCCGACTTGGAATGTGTAGGCAAGATCAGCGAGGTCTGTGTCCGTTTTTCTTTCCAGAAAAGCCAGCAGCTGTTTTGCGTACTCCTTCAGACGATCTTTTTTTCTGGCAGACAACGGAATGATGAACGGGCCGGCAGCGTCTGCTGCTTCGGATGCATCCGGATATTGTTCAAAAATCGCGTGTGTGTTTGTTCCGCCAAGACCGAAAGAGCTTAAAGCCATGCGGTGCGCTCTGTTCTCACGGGTTAACTCTTTCTTTTCTTCCGCTACGTAAAACGGAGAGTCTTCTAAATGAAGATTCGGATTCGGCTCTTTGTAATTGATGCTCGGCGCGATTTCCTGATGATATAAGCTCATGACAACCTTGATGCAGCCCGCCATTCCGGCCGCTGTATCCAAATGCCCGAGATTTGTTTTGACTGAACCGATGCCGCAGTATTGTTTTTTATCTGTATATCGGCCGTACACCGATTGAAGTGCGGACAGTTCGATCGGATCGCCGAGTTTTGTTCCCGTGCCGTGAGCTTCGACGTACGCGATCGTTTCGGGATGGATGCCCGTCTGATCAATGACCTTCTGAATGACCTCAGCCTGTCCTTTGACGCTCGGCGCATAAAATCCGACCTTATCCGCTCCGTCGTTATTGACGCCGATTCCGCGCAGCAGCGCATAAATATGGTCGCCGTCCTTAACCGCATCAGACGCTTTTTTCAAGAGCACGGCGCCGGCCCCTTCACCGCCGATCATTCCGTCAGCATCCGCGTCAAACGCTTTAATATGCCCGTCGCTCGAAAAATTCAGCCCCGGCTGATGAACATACCCGGCGCTTGATTCCGTATGAAGGGTCGCACCGCCGACAAGGGCGTACTTGGCTTCGCCGGACTGCAGGCTTTGAAAAGCCGAATGCAGGCCGATTAACGAAGATGAGCAGTTGGCATGGACAAAATAGCTCGGCCCTTTCAACCCGAGTTTATGAGAAATCATCGTCGGAATCGTACCGCTTTGGGCAAGCACCCATGACACGTAGCCATCCGGCGTTTCCAGCTGTGCTGTCGTCTCCTCCGGCAGCAGGCTGCGGTAAGAGTTTGTGCTGGCAGACATATACACGCTTGTTTCCGGAATTTCTTTGGAGATATATCCCGCATCCTCGATTGCTTTCCATGAATGGAGCAAAAGTATTCTCAGCTGAGGGTCCATATACTCCGCATCTTTCGGTGAAAAGCCGAAGAAACCGGGATCAAACATTTCTTTCCCCTTTAAAACTGATTTAGCCGGAACGAAGCCGGGATGATCAGCCAGTTCTTCAGAAATACCGAATCGGCGGAGCTCTTCTTTTGAAAAGAAGGTGATGCTTTCTTTGCCTTCTTTGATGTTATTCCAAAATTCATAATGATCTTTCGCTCCCGGAAACTCACAGGATATACCGATAACCGCAAGGCTGTCCTCGTAATAATCGGGAAATTCTCCCGCCGGGTGTTCCCGGTATTCTGTATTCACTTTCTTTTGCGGCACAGGAGCCAAAACGGTTTCTTTCGGTTTTTGTTCTGTGATGTACCGGCTGATGTCTTTTACCGTCGCGTATTCAAACAGCTCCGTTACACTGAATTCACAATCCAGTTCCTGCGTCATCCGGTCAGTGACAGTCACGGCAAGAAGCGAATCTCCCCCCGCATCAAAAAAGCGGTCATCAAGCTCTATATCTTTGCTTTTCAATACATCCTGCCAAATCGCCAGCACCGCCTGCTGGATATGAGTTGATGAAAATGTTTGTGTGTCCGGCTGCTTTTCCGTCAGATCGCGGGCAGCAAGAAGCTTGCGGTCCACTTTTCCGTTCGGCGTAAGCGGCAGCTCTTCAAGACGGATAAACGAAGCTGGCGTCATATAGGCCGGCAGCGCTTGTTTCAAATGATTGCGCAATTCCTTTGCAGACGGAAGCGGCTCTCCGTTTTTCCGGATATAAAACGCGCAAAGCTTCTCATTTCCGGAGTGATTGTTCACAACCACTACACTTTCCTGTACGGCCGGATGGGCATTCAGCCTGCTCTCAATATCTCCGGGTTCAATGCGGTAGCCGCGGATTTTGACTTGGGTATCCATCCGTCCCATGTATTCAATGCGGCCGCCGGGAAGAAAACGCGCCATATCGCCTGTTTTATAAAGCTTTGATCCCAGTTCGAGCCGGTGGCTGACGAAAGCTTTATCTGTCAGCTCAGGCTTGTTGAAATACCCTCTTGCCAATCCGTCTCCCGCAATACAAAGTTCTCCCGGCACCCCTTCTAAAACAGGGTTGAGACCGGAATCCATAATATACACGCGGGTATTGGCGATCGGGCGTCCGATCGTAAGCGCGCTCTCATTCTCCGTTATCCGCTGCACCGCGGACCAGATTGTCGTCTCTGTCGGCCCGAACATATTCCAAGCCTCACTTTTCGTATCGAGAAACTGCTGCTTCAATTGTTCGCTAAGCGCCTCTCCGCCGCAAAGGATTTTCACATTTTCTTCATTTGACCATCCGGAATGAAAGAGCATTTTCCACGTAAACGGGGTCGCCTGCATGATCGTCGGTTTGTACTCTTGAATCAGCTCTTTCAGCTTCCGTGCGTCTTTTGTGACTTCTGTCTTACAGATGTTGCACTCCGCTCCTTTGATTAAAGGAAGGTAAAGCTCCAGTGCCGCGATGTCAAAGCAATATGTCGTGACGGCAAGCAGTTTGTCTTCGGACGAAAGCCCCGGTTCATTCGCCATCGAGAGTAAGAAATTGGTCAGCGCCCGGTGCGGAATCATCACGCCTTTCGGTTTGCCCGTGCTGCCCGACGTGTAAATGACATACGCCAGATCGTCAGGTGTCACTAACCGCTTCAGCGACGTTCTTTCCGCGGCTGTACTTTCAATATGAGACCAATCGCGGTCAATGGCAGTTGTCTGCACGCCTCCCCAGTTCAAAGAGTGCTCTAAATCAGCTGTCGTCAGGCACATTGAAATCCTGCTGTCGGCGATCATATATTCCAATCTGTCAGCGGGATAAGAAGGATCAAGCGGCACATACGCTCCCCCGGCTTTTAAAATGCCGAGAAGTCCGACAGCCATATGCAATGAACGGTCTGTATAAATGCCGATGAGATCATCAGGGCCTGCACCGTGCGCCTGCAAATAGAGCGCCAGCTTCGTGCTTTTTTCATTAAGCTCACGGTACGTCAGCTTTTGCTCTTCATACACAACCGCACAAGCGTCCGGCGTTTCTGCCGCCTGACGTTCGAACAATTCATGGAAGCAGGCATCCGGATATTCACGGCTTGTCTCATTCCAAGACTTAAGAATCATGTGCTCCTCTCTTTTTGTCATGAGAGAAACGTTCTCAAGCGGCGTATCCGGATTCGCCGTCAAAGCTTCAGCAGCTTGTACAAATTGGCTGAAAAGCCTGGCCGCCCCTGCTTCGTCGAATAATTCGGTGCTGTATTTAATCGTAAGATCCATGCCTGATGCTTCTTCCCACATTTCAAATACAAGATCATATTCCCCCTCCTGATGAATGTCTTTTACAAACTCACAGGAGAATTCCTTGTATTCATCAAGCATCGATTGATAGCTCGAATGCTGCAGAAAGTTCTGATAGAAAAAGGCATTGCTGAAAACAGGCGAACCGTTCTGCCGGGGTTTCGCATGCACATCACGCACCATTTTCGGAAAGGGATAAAAGGAGTGATCCAGTCCGTCCAGAACGGCATCCTGCACCTTTTGAACAAAGTCAGCAAATGTTTCTTTTCGTCCGGCTCTGCTCCGTATGGGAAGCATGTTAAGGAAATGGCCGACCACTCCGTCAAAGCGTTCTTCGGGTCTGACCATTGCAGGCATGCCTGTCACAATATCTTCCTTATCCGTATATTTGCTTAAAAGCACCATGTAACAGCTCAGCATGACGGTAGACAAATGAATCGAACGGGATGCGGCAAACGCCGTTATATTATTCAGCAGCCGTTCGGGAAGACGGCGTGTCAGCGTATCTTCTGTAAACTCCGGAACACTGCTTTCCGTGCGCATCGGCGGAAGCTGAAGGTCAGGCAGATCGCCCTCGAGCTGTTTCATCCAGTAAGCGCGGGCAGCTTTGCTTTCTTCACCCGCTAAATACCGCTTTTCCCAAGCCGCGAAATCGGGATGAATACCGGGAGCGGCAGCTGTAAACTCTTCTTTTCCCTCCAGCAGCGCCTGATAATGATCCAGCAGACTGTGAATTAATGTAATGGATGAAATGCCGTCAAACACGATGTGGTGAATGACCGTCAAAAGATAATGTTCCTCGGCGGATTTTGAAAGCAGCTGCACGCGCAGCAAAGGCCCGCCTTCTTTGACAAACGGCTCTTTCACTTTTTTCCGTATCAGAGCGGATATTTGTGATTCATTGACGTCAGAAATATCTTCTTCCGAGAATACAAAAGGATCTGCCGCTTCTATGAAATAAAACCCGCCGTCTGTTTCATTCACGGCGCTTTTGAGCATCGGATGCTGCTTTAATACGAGCTGAAACGCCTGTTTCAGTTTCTCTTTGTCGATTCCGGATGTGAATCGGAAACAGAGCGGGACATGGTATGCAGTCGTTTCAGGCGACATTTTCTGCAATGTCCACAGCCCTTTTTGGACTTCTGAAAGCGCTGGCGCCGTTTGCCGTCTCTCCCGTTCTGCCGGCGGTTCGGCTTTTTGGGGATGATGGTCCGCTGACATGTTTGCCGCTTTTTCAGCAGTATAAGCCGCTAAAGCGCCAATCGTCGGGTTTTTGTGCAGCTCTCTTGCCGTCAGCCGGATGTGATACGTTTTTTCAATTGATCTGGCGAGTTTCATCATCTTGATGGAATTGACGCCAAGACTTTGAAACGGTGTATTTGGATCAACGAGCTCATCCGCGATGGAAAGTTCCTCTTTCAGAAAACGGATAAAATCCCGTTCAATTTCTTTCTCTGCAGAAGCCGTGTCTGAATTGCCGCCTTCTTGTCTGTTATTATGTAATGAATCAAATTGCCCTTGTTCAAATGAATGTTTCAGCTGAGTGCGCTGGATTTTCCCGATCGCCGTCTTAGGAATGTCTTCTTTTGCGACCGGAAGCAGATAATCAGGGGTAACGCCGATTCTCTGTGTCACGTGCTGGTGAATGTGATGAAGAAGCTTCGTCATGCGGTTCTCATCCAACGGAACAGATGTCACAAAGAAAATCGCCAGCTCATCTGTCGTGCTTTGATTCGGCCGGACGGCGCATGCCGCTGTATATGACGTTTCAATTTCCGGCAATTCCTCAACGGCTGATTCAATGGCGTGGCTGTAATAATTCACACCGTTGATAATGATGGCATCTTTCGTGCGCCCCGTTATCGTCAGGCGGCCTTCACGCAGAAATCCGAGATCTCCCGTTTCAAACCAGCCGTCTTCTGTAAAGACACTATCATTTAAGTCCGGGCGCTCATAATATCCGCTCGTTACAGTCAGACCCGACACTTGGAAGCGGCCGATTTCTCCTTCTTCCACCACTTGATTGCGGTCATCCGTAATTCTCATATTAAATCCCGGGATCGGCAGACCGATCTCGACGAAACGATCGTCGTCACTCGTGTTTTCCAATGTAAACTCATCTGAGAAAATAACGCCCGAAGACGTTTCGGACATTCCCCATGCGGGACGGATGGCATTAGCCGGCAGACCGTGCGGCTCTAAAAGCTCCATAATTCTGCGTCCGACTTTCGCAACCGCGGCCTCCCCGCCGTTCAGCATGTAACGCATGGAAGATAAGTCCCATTTCCGCGTTTGAATCTCTTCTGCAAAATCAGCAAGCAGCCCAAAGGCAAAATTTGGGGCCCACGTGACCGAAGCGCGGTAATGATCAATCAGGTCGAGCCATTTTAAAGGGTCCATCAAAATGGATTCGCTCGGTATGTTGATTTCCTCACATCCGAGATAAACATCACGCAGATGAAGCATTCCGATGCCGCCGACATGGTCAAAAGGCATCCAGTTAAACGTGACATCCTCACTTGTATAGCCCTGCATCTGAATATTTCCTTTGACCATGCAGACGATGTTTTCATGGCTGAGCATCACGGCTTTCGGCGTGCCCGTGCTTCCCGAGGTCAAAAGCAGCATCGCCAAATCTTCCGGACGGGGATGATGACAGTCCGTATCCATTTCGTGCGCACTGAGATCTTCTGCCGCTAAAGCGCAAAAACCGGAAAGCTCCTGCTCCTCCGCCCATTCAGTCATCTCCGGCAGCACGTCACGGCTTGTGATGACATACGGCTGATTCAAAAGCGTCCAGGCGTCTTTCAGTTTTTGCGTCCCGCTGTTCATTTCTGTATAAGCCGGAGCGGCCGCAAGCGGAACAGGGATCGCTCCTAAAAAAACACAGCCCCAAAAAGCAGGAATCAACTGGGAATTGTCACTGAGCTGTAATATGACTTCATCCTGAGCCTTCACTCCTGATTGGCGGAGCCCTTTCACAATCGAAAGAGCGATCTTTTTCAGGCCGCTGTAAGTCTGGTACACTTTGGTGCCGTCAGGCTGTATATATGTGATGCCCTTTTGGTCTCCCGCTGCCGCGGCGGTTTTGTGCAGGACTTCAGGAATCGTCATCGGCTGATCCGCTGAAAGCCGCAATGATTTTCCATAGCTGACAGATGGCTTGAGTAACCCGCTTGCCTTCATATCACTTTTCATAGAGCTGCCTCCATTTCATCTGTATGTAAGATGTATGTCTTATACTCCGTACATCGTCGTGATTCGTTTTTTCACTTCATCATCATGAAACGTCTCATCGTGCATGATTAACTCCTTCTCAATGACGGCCGGAAGCTGCTCGCGAAACGGCGTCACCAAGTGCCTTTTCAATGTAATTAAAGAGTTTCTCGGTTTTTCCGCAAGCTCACGGGCCAATTCCTGCGCATAGTCTAGTACTTCCTGCCGAGGAAGCACCGGAAAAGGCACCCCTCTTTTCTCCAGGTCACCGCCGCGGTAGTGGCCGCCGTTTAACAGCATTTCATGGCCGAGGCTTGCCCCAAGCTTCTCCGGAACGATAAAGGTAGCGCCCATTCCGGGGGTGAAACCGTATTTCATAAAGTTTGCGGTATACACGCTTTCTTTGCTTAAAATGACAAAATCACTGAAAAGCCCCATGACAAACCCGCCTCCGATTCCGTGGCCCTGCATGGCGGAAATGACGGGAATATCACATTCCAGCGCCAAAGAGTACATGCGGTCTTCCGTAAACTTCGTGATGCCCTGCTGAATCCTGAGCAGGCCTTCCTGTGTGCCTCCGGAAGCAAAGTAATGGCCGTATCCTGTTAAAATCACAGCTTTATAGACTGACGATTTTTTTATACGGGTGAATGCTTCCATCAATCCATCCGTCAGTTCTTTGGAGAAGGCGTTTTTATGGGCTTTATCCTGCATTGTCACTTGGATAATATCCGGTTCAATTTCGAGCAGTTCAACTGCGGCGTTCGGCATGATATCCTCCTAACTGTTCTCCGTTTCCCAAGGAAGCCGCCCCGTTTCTGCATAACGGGTGATGGCTGATTGGTTATCCGGATCTGAAAACATCGCTTGATTTTCGGCTAAAGCAATGGATTTCGAACGATGAACAAGGTCGTTTAAGGAATCCATGTATTGTTTATAGCGGATGACTGCTTTTTTCGACAGCGGGCGGAGGCGCAGCAAATGCTTTCTCAGCTCTGTTGCTGAGTCCGGGACGCATACGTCACAAAGTCCCCATTCAAGCGCCTGGCGTGCCGGCACGGGCTTTGTCATGATCGTCATATAATGCGCCTTTTGAAATCCGATTCTTTGAATTAAAAACGGCAGAACGCAGGCCGGATAAAGTCCGAATAACAGTTCAGATAAACTGAACGAAGCATTCTCCTCTGCAATGACGATATCGCACGCGGCGGCAAAACCGACACCTCCCGCATTTACTTTTCCGCGGACGCGGGCGATTGTGATGTACGGCCCGGATTTTAATGCCAGCCACAAACGGTAAAGCGGCTCCTGCGATTCCGCATGCTGCATTCCCTGCCTCATTTTCCGGTACATCTCATCAAAATCCGCCCCGAAACAAAATACCTCCGGCTGCCCTTCAAGCACTACGGAGGTCACGGAGTCTTCACATTCAGAAAGAACATGCAGGCATTCCTCCACTAAACGCTCATTAATCGTATTGTTGGCTTCAGGCCGATCAAAGGTGATGAAGCAGACATTTTGCTGAAAACGGACGTTTATCGTTTCATAGGTCACGATATCC
Source organism: Bacillus sp. Pc3 (assembly GCF_000815145.1). Lineage (NCBI taxonomy): Bacteria > Bacillati > Bacillota > Bacilli > Caryophanales > Bacillaceae > Bacillus > Bacillus sp. Pc3. Next base: position 347,141 of record NZ_CP010406.1, read on the forward strand.
ACCTGTATTTCCGATGAAATTCCGTGATTTCTTCCAAATATAAACGAGGGCTCCCGGCATGATGGTCTAAAATGTTCGGAATCATATTCATATCCAATTTGACATTCCGGGTACCGAACTTCACCAAACCGCTGCCTTTAAACAGTTCTTCATACTCTTCCATGGACAGCCTGTATCTGTTGTTCAGATGCTCTTCTATTTTGAAAGAATGCTGCCGCGCTTGCCCTTCAGGCGTCACAACGCCGCTGTAAAATTCTGAACAGCATCCGGAGCCGTAGGAGAAACAGCCGATCCGCTTAGAAGTGTCAAATGCCCCTTGGTCAATCGTGCTTGCAAGAGCCAGTAAAGAGGCTGCTCCCATAATGTTTCCGACTCTTTGGCAGTAGCGGAGCCCCGGCTCTACTCTGGTTTGAAAATCCTGTTCGATTTCAGCGTTTTTCGCTTTTGCAAGCTTGCGCATCATCGTCCGGTGGGCCCCTTTGACCATGCCGCCAAACGGTGTATGGAAGGCTAGATAGTGAAACGTCTCTTTGTAGTCAGCGCCCGGCACACGGTTTTTGTACTCGCGAAATGTCTGTTCACAGCAATCGAGGTAAGACATCAATGACAAATCGGCGTCACCGGCTTCACTGTCCGGGATCGGACGGCATGTATCCATCACCTCATAGCCGTAGTAGCCGTTAGCGCCCGCATCCGCCTGAAATACAATTGGATTTTCACCGATCAATAAGGCGACGGCACCCGCTCCGGCGCTGGGTTCGGCGTAAGACCAATCCTCACTTAACGCATCACCGCCTTCGGCAATTAAAAACCGGGAAATATCCGTCGCGACGACAAGCGCCTTCGCTCCGGGGGATGTCTGCGACAAAATAAAGTTAAGCGCCATCTGCAAACCCGCCGTTCCTGAATAACAGGCTTGTTTCAGTTCAAATAAACGGCAGTTCCGGTTGAGGCCTAAGTAATCATGAATATATGTACTGAGTGATTTTCCGAAGTCGATGCCGGACTCCGAGCAGGTAATCAGCAGCTCGATTCTGTCTTTTTCAGCCTCTGTCAATCGGTCGATAATCGGCTTTGCCGCGTTAACGCCGAATGTAACGGGGTCTTCGTACGGAAGCGCCACCGCTTTTTCTTTCATCAGTAAATTTTCAAATCTGGCAGGGTCTAAGTTTCTGTACTCCGCCAGCTGCATGACATCAAGGTATGCTGTCCCGCCAAACACATTTATCGCTTCTATTCCGGCAGCCGCCATGAACTTCGCCTCCAATATGAATTTTGAGTTTCCGATTATTTCACCGTTTTATCAGACAGCCTGTACCTTTTCATAAAGCTTTGCCGCCAATTCGCCGATGTTTGACACTCCCGTCAGCTCAACACGCGGGATCTGCAGTGATAATTCTTCAAGCATCATCGTGATAATTTCGGCGCGGTCCACTGAATCCGCCCCCAGATCAACTAACCGGTCTTCCTGTGAAAGCTGTTCGCCTTCTAAATCAGGCAAAACCTCGTAGATTGTGTTCTGCAGCAATTCAAAGATTTTTTCTTTACTCATTGTCAGTTCCTCCCTGTTTCATTTTTTATGAATATTCCATGTTTTCAATCTATCATTTCGTCTTGTCAACACGTTTGCAAAAATGAACCTAACTTCTGATTCAAAAGCGTGGCCGTCTCTTCCATAAGCCGCAGGCCGATACCATCGGCATGGCGGTTTTTCCAGGACTCCAGCTCCGTACCTTTCACCCATTGATTAAAGGCGCCTAATGCCGGGCCGCAATGAATCTGGAAGTCTACCTTGGCATCCGGGTCACCTTTAATCGCCGAAGCAGAACTTTGCCTGAAATACCATTTGAATATGAGCGCCATTTTCTGTTTCGGATTCCGTTCGGCTTTTGAAATGTCTTCATTCGAATAATGAGCCTTCACTTTGTCATAAATACTGCTTACACTTGCCTTAAAATACTTCTCTTCTATTTGTCTGAGTGTCTTTTCATCAATTTCTTCAATTGAGCGGTGACGCTGATACAGTTCATGCAGCTTAGAGGCGCGGGTCGGAAAGAACAGCCCTTTCTTTAATACCTGCACCTTGCTGCCTGATTCAAACATATCGCCGGCCGGCGCGTAGGCCGTGTCCTGTACATTCATCTGCTGCAGGAGGTCCTTTACGAGGCTGCTCGTCGCTGCCTCAACGGTGCATTGGTTAATAGATCCGGTCACAATAAAATCAGCGCCGAGCATAAATGCGGCCATGGCAGCCTCGGGCGTTCCGATTCCCCCTGCGGCTCCGATGCGGACGGTTTTGCCGTATCGGTATTTTTTCATCATGTCATCTCGTAAACGGATGATCGCCGGCATGAGACTGTAAGCAACTCCGCCGTCAGTGTGGCCGCCTGAATCAGCCTCTACGCAGATGTCATGCGCAACGGGTATTTCTCTCATCAGACTTGCTTCTTCAGCGGTAATTTTGTTTTCGGCTGCAAGTTTCTGCAGAATGTGATCAGGCGCCGGGCTGAGAAACGCTTCCGCTACTTCCGGACGGGACAGCTTGGCGATAATCCGCTGACGCGCTATTATTTGTCCGCCGGCACCGCGTTTTAACCCCTTAGCGCGAAACCTTACTAAAGCGGGAGTAACCGTTAAAAACGCTGATGCTTCCAAGTTCTGAATCCCATGCTTCAGTAAAAGATCAATCATTTTTTCTTCTGAATCTGTATGCTTCATGTTATGTACAACATTTATGCCGAAGGAACCGCCGTCACGAAGCTCATGCTGAATTGACAAAATGACGTCCTCAACGTGCGCGATGTTCAAACCGCCCGTTCCGAAAAAGCCCATCATTCCTTTTTCGGCCAGTTTGACGACCATTTCCTTCGAAGAAATTCCCCGGTACATGCCGCCGGCCAAGTAGGCGTATTTCAATTGATAATCGCGCTTAAACTCTTCATTTCCTAAAGACGCCGCCGTAATTGAGCTTTTTCCAGCCTCAGCCGGGACTTTGATTTCATCTGTTATCGGCTCCGCTTCAGCCGTAATTCTTTGTATCAGCCCCGTCAGCACTTTTCCGGGACCGATTTCCTCAAAGCTCATGTTCTTTCTTCCCATTAAGAAACGGATGCTGTCTGTCCAGTTCACCGATCCCGTTATTTGTCCGGTGAGTGTCTCTTTCAGCTCTCTCTGCTCATAGGGTCTTGCCGTCACATTTGAAATGACCGGGATGGACAGCGGCTTAAAATGGAAAGATTCAATAAACCGTGAAAACTCTTCCTTCGCTTCCAGCATGTATCTGGAATGAAAGGCGCCGCTGACATTTAAGCGGTGAACCATTTTCACGCCGTTTACGGCTTCAAAAACGGATGCTGCTTTTTCAATATCTTCTTTATATCCGGAAATGACAATTTGCTGCGGTGTGTTCATGTTGGCGATATCAATCATATCCAAGTGATTTTCTCTTAAAACATCCGTCACCTGCTCATGAGTCAGGCCGATCACCGCTGCCATGCCGCCTCCTTTTGCGCGGCTCATCAGTTCGCCCCTTTTTTTGACCAGCTGTAAGCCTTCTTCAAAACCAAAGGCGCCCGAAGCGTATAACGCGTTATATTCGCCCAAACTGTGTCCGGCGGTAAAATCCGGTTTCAAGCCGGTTTCTTCTGTTTTTTTCAAATAACTGAGGGCATTGACGACATAGAGCGCCGGCTGAGTGAATTGAGTCTGATTGAGACGTTCTCCGTCCCGGCACAGCTCCTGAATGGAATATCCGAGAATGTGATCGGCCTTTGCGGTTAATTCAGGATAGCGGCCGAACAGGTCTTCCCCCATCCCTATTCTTTGCGAGCCTTGGCCTGGAAAAACAAAGCTGATCATCTTACAGTCTCCTTCCGGGCGGTGATAAAATGCTGTCTTCTATTTGCTGCAAATGTGTTTGTTCTTTATGAAACGGCGTCATAATGGCACGGATGCGTTCAGCCGATCCTGCGGGAAGAATCTGTTTGGCAAATGCGGCCAATGTTCCGGAAGGCCCGGCATCGATATACAATCCTTTTTGGCGGCTGTCTGCGAATTGAAGCGCTTCGCGGAATCGAATCGGCTTTCTTACGATATCCCAGAAAAAGTCCGCTTGTATATCGGTCTCAGCCTCTCCGGTCGCACTGGAGATGTACGGTATAAACGGAGTCCGGATTGATTTCTGAGCTAAAAAGCGCTTGTACGGCTGTTCCGCCTGATCAACCAGCGCTGAGTGAAACCCGTAAGATACCGGCAATAGCTGATGAGGAATCTGCTTTTCTCTCAGATCGTCCATGATCTTTTTGATATGTTCCCGCTCTCCCGAGATGACAAAGTGAGAATGATAGTTTACAGATGCCAATTCACTATGTTCGCCGAGCAGCGGATCATCTTGATATAAAGCCGGATCACCCAGTATCGCAAGCATGCTGCCGTTACGGCAAGTTTCCGTAACGATTCGGGCCTGTTCCAGCACGCAATCTAAAGCATCCTCGGCGCTCAGCACGCCCGACACAGCGGCCGCTGCATACTCTCCGAGGCTTGCTCCGATCACATAATCGGGACGTATGCCTCTTTGCTCCAAAGCATATGCAAGTGCGTACTCAGCCATAAAAATGGCAGGATGGCTGAAAAGAAGGCGGTCAAATGGATCAGACAGACGATTGCCTGTATGATACATCTCTTTAAGGACAGAGTAACCGAAACGGCTGACTGCAAAATCGTCCAAGTCAAGCATTTTCTGCCGAAAAGCGGCGTTATGTGCAAACAGCTCTTTCCCCATTTGATAGTATTGGGAACCCTGTCCAGAAAACATGAAAACAATTGGCTGGTTCATTAGTTCTCCTTTTTGCTCTTTATTTTTTCAAAATATTGATTTATGAGTTTTTCGTGATGTCGTGTGCAGGTGAAGTGGTCGTGATGCTGTATGGCTGGCACTATTGTGTGAGATAAGAATTTTGACTTGCGTTCCGCTACATGGCGGGTGAAGCTTCAGTTTCTTTTTTGATGCGGTGAATAAGTCCTGTCAGCACATGGCCCGGGCCGACTTCTTCAAATTCCATCCGCCCTTTGTCCAGCAGATAGCGGATGCTGTCGTTCCATCGCACTGAATGGTCGATCTGATCGGCCAGAACGGAGTGGATTCCGTCTTGCTCATAAGGTCTGGCATGCACATTAGAAATGACAGGAATTGATATAGCAGAAAAATGAAATGACTGTAAAAATTTTTCGAACTCTTGTTTTGCTTCACTCATATACCTCGAGTGAAAAGCGCCGCTTACGTTTAACGGATGAAACATCGTAACGTCTTTTAATCCTTCGAATACGCTTTTGGCTCTTTCAATGTCTTCTTTGCGTCCGGATATGACAACTTGGTGAGGAGAATTCATATTGGCAATATCAATCGTATGTAATCCGTGCGTTTGAAGGGCGTCTGACACTTGAGCTGCAGTTAACCCCATAACAGCGGCCATTTTTCCGTCAGTGGCCATACTCATTAATTCGCCTCTTTTACGGACAAGCTGCAGGCCGGTAATAAAATCAAACGCACCTGCTGCAAACAGCGCATTATATTCTCCCAAACTGTGGCCGGCCACATAATCCGGCTTTATGTCATTGTCTTGGATTTTTTTCAAATAGCTTAACGCGTTTACAACATATAAAGCAGGCTGGGTGAACTGCGTCTTGTGAAGGTTGGAATACGGATTCTCAAGACAAAGCCGTTTCATGGAATATCCGAGTGTTTCATCAGCCTGCTCCGTTAAGTCTTTAAATTCATCAAACAATGAGCTCCCCATTCCCTGCTTTTGAGAACCTTGTCCGGGGAATAAGTATGTGATCATTTTCTCAGCCATCCTTTCTCGGATTCAGATAAGAAGCATGTTCAAGTTGATAGTAACTTCACAAAAATACCATGTCAAGTTAATTTATCCTATGCGAACTCCTGAATAATGCCTATTTTTCCCTGTCGAAAGGCGGGCTCAGGGCTTTCGGAACAGGCGTAAGCAGAATGTCCCATCCGGCCTGCCCGGCGTTCTCTTCCGCAAACTCCCGTTACTCAGCCATTCATCACCAGAAATCTAGTAATAACTACCATTCCATTTCAGAACTTCTTTGCCTCAAAAGAAAAGCTAGTTAGAAAGAACTAAATCACACATTACTTAAAATGAAACAGCCCTTTTTGATTTTTTCTGTTGCGGAAATTCACAAAATGTTCTTTTTTTTCAATCTGAAAGTAAATATTGTTTTTCAAAAGACTCTCCATTTTTTGACCCGGCTTCTCCCCGAAGGAGTGCCCCGGATACACACGCACATGCGGCGGAATGGAGGCTTTGATCCTCTGTATACTGTGAAACATATCTTCAGCTGAGCTGCCCCTGTCCTCACATATACCACACCCTTCTGTAAACACGGTGTCACCGGTAAAAAGATGATCAGATAGCAAATAGCACATTCCCCCGGCCGTATGTCCCGGGGTCAGTATACTTCTGATGATAAACCCTCCGGCCGCAAAGGTTTGGCCGTCTTCAAGCGCTATTAAGTTTCTGCACCGGAATTGATAGAAATCGATTTCCGCCGACGACATGTATATATCAGAATGATAGATTTGCTGAAGCGGCTCCGCCAAGTTTACATGGTCATAATGCGAATGTGTTAATAAAATAGCTGATAAATCAACATCCAATTCATGCAGTTTATCGGTTATTTTATCGATTTCCCAGGACGGGTCCACCGCTATCGCAGATTTTTTTGAGCGGTCTGCGATAATATAACAATAGTTGGACCACATCTGGTGATAAGTTTTGATTTGATGCACTTCATATGTATGATCCATTGTCACCATTCCCATTTAAAAGATCCGGGCAGACTGCTGCCGCCGCCCAGCCGACTGTAACCACTTTACCAGATGACACCACGTTTTTCCATGGATTTTCCGGTAAAGTTAAAAAAACTTTCTGCTCCCGCCAAAAGCACCAGTCTGGACCTTTTTTACAAATTGCTATGCTGATATATAAGGAAATTAGAATATTAATTTAGATGAATTCTTTAGGGAATTTTATTCAGAAAATGAAGGATGAATATGAGTTTCGGATAAAAAGAAAACAAATTGAGCTTTTGTTTTGAAAAGCAATTGCCGAAGCGGCCGAAGGGGATGATCAGTTTTTAGAAATGATCCGCAATCAAGATTATTATTTCAATCCTTTCTTCAAGATAATACCGAATTGCAACGTTATGTTGACATTAACATAATTAGATTTAGAAAAGTACAGCGTAATTTACACTCTTTTCTTTTGTGAAAACACCATTTTAAAAATCAGTCCTAGCTGCAACAATTCACGAAAGCGCCGCGCATGAAAAAAGACGCCAGTTGAAGACGATTAATATTTGATCTGCTGCCCAATGATTTAAGCATATTTTGATCAAATTGAACAAACAGGCGCAACATCAACTGATAAAACAATTGCCCCAATAATTGATCATAAAATATCCAGATTACCAAAAGGAGGTTTTATAAAAATTAAAATTCTTAGGGACTTCCCTTAAGGCAGGGATCAACATACTTTTAGAACAGCTAGTCTAGTTGCTATATTTTCGCCTAAACTTTTACTTAATGATTTTATATTAATTTTGATTTACACAGTAAAAAGATAAACCTCATTTATCTTCTTCAATTGTCCAATAAATCTTTAATCAGAATTAACAAAAACATCTGATCTCCTTGTCAAATAATCGAATATTATACGTTTATAAGAATGAGATAGATCCATACTTTTATATATAATTCTATTATTTACACTTATAATATTTTCCATTTAGGTACGATATACCTATTTACCTAAAAAATCCATATTGCTAGAATAGCAACTAAGGAAGGAGGAGTAATTAACTGTGTTCAATCCAAAAACAGAGAATAAATCGAAAATCAACATTTTAAGCTCTGTTTAATATTGGAGGCTCATACTATTTCAAAAAGCATTTTACTTACAGGGTCTTTAGTCTTTTCTCTCTATATGTTGTCAAACAATCGGGCTACAGATTCTAAATAAACAGCTATGAATTATGCATCACTTTTCAGGAGATAAAACAAATTTTCTTACAAATTAAAGTGTTTCTCAATCTATAAAAGTTGTAATTAGGTATGTATTAAATCATAAAACAAAGTTTTTGGCAGGAAACAGAATTAGAATTGAACTTGAAGCCAGGTTTACTAAGATTGAACCTGCCTTTAGAGATTTGATTGGTTATCCGGTAAATTATCAAATCCAAACATTATCGATAAAACATTACTCATTTTACAATATTGGTTATCTTGGGTTTCCAGAGAAGATCAAAAAACAATAATATAGATTAAACGGAGGATTAACAATGAAAAAGTCTGTAACTAAAGGTCTTATTATGTCCACTGTCGCAAGTGTATCTATTTTTTCATTAGTTCCACTAGCAGGAGCTGTTTCAGCAGAAAAAGAAGTCCAAACTAATCAAACAATACAAAGCCAATATCAAAACGAAGCAGTCTTACATAAAACTGCACAATTACCGAAAGATAACGTTAGTCTTGACGAAATAGCTAAACACTTTGAATTAACCAAAAGTGAAACAAATCAACTTAAAGAAGCTGTTAAAACTGTTAAAGAAAAACAAGGGTCGGAGTTTACTGCTCAAGGTAAATTGTCCTGGGCTGTAAAAGCACTCAGAGCAGCTTGGGATGCAATACCTACTAAGGTTAAAGCTGCTATGGGCGGAATCGGCGGTTTTGAAATAATTCTTAATACCATCGACAATTTTACTGGTGCGGTTGAAGATGCGTGCTATGCGGGTGCTTTAAAAGTAACTGGGAACCCAACAGCCGCTTGGTGGATTACTAAAACTCTTATGCTTTTCCTTTAAACGGGACTATTGTTGGTGTTTAACAAATTTATCCTGTGTTAAGCTTTAAAGTGATTATTTCTAAAGTGTTAAGACAGGAGGTAACTATGGAAGATAAAAGTAACGCTGAACCGAGCCCAAAAGCTATAAAAATTCTAACTTACATTATTCCTATAGTTTTAATAGGGCTTATCCTTGTTCTTAAGAATATTAATACCGCAGCAGCAGAAATTTCATTTTATATCGTTGCTATCGGTGTGGTTCTCTTAGTGGTTTTCAGTTTGATCAAAAATAGAAAAAACCGCAGGAAGAACTAAATGTAAGGGGGGCTAATTACTAGTCCCCCTTGACTAACTTGCGGATAGTATAACCTGCCAAATTCGAATTTTATTTAAATTCCCCCTCCATCTCCTCCCTGTGAATTTGGAAAAGCAGCTGGATGTTAAACAAATTATTTTCATGATTTACGGCATACAGATGCAACAATTATACCAGAAATTAAAAAACTCAAAAGTTATCTCTGACAGGCTGGGTCATTCAAACTAGTAAGGCTGCTTGTGGGCAAATAACGGTTTAGTCTCACATAAATCATTGTTCTTGCATCACACGCTTAAACATCTTCTCCATCTCATACGTACTGTTATTTTAGTTTTTTGACAATAAACCATGATTACTCAAAACATTGATATTTCAGAGCTTCTAATAGTTTTCTGGGTAAATATTTTTATTAAATTAGCATGGTTAGACATAAAGAGAGCAGCCTCCTTTTTTGATGATAATAAATATGATGATGAGTGGACCGAGAATGGTTACAAAATTAAATTTAAGCGAACCCCTATTATAAATATAGCGGATGTTTATATCTAAGAAATAGTCTTAACTTTTTAATTTAAGGGAATGAAAGATATGCTGACTCAGAAAGGAAATATACCGTATTATACTTAACATGAGCTACCGATGTAAAAGGCCAGTTAAAGAGAAAAACAGGAAAAAGCGAAATAGATTTACGTGCAGTTGTAAAAAGTCTCATGCGACAAGGAGAGGTTCCGTAAGACAAAATACAAAATTGCATCATCTAAAAAAGCCCAAACTCTAAAAAGTTGGGCTTTTAATTTAAGCGGGGAGAAAGCGATTTGTAGCCTTAAAATAAAGTTTGATTAAATGAACTTAATAAACCTTGATAAAAGTACAAATAGAAAAAACGTGTTTTGAAAAAAAGATTGATCAAAACACGTTTTTTCTATATTCATTTCAATCATCGTTTTATAAAAAAGTTTGATCATTTTATGTCTAGAATCTTCAACAAACGCGCAGTCTGAGGAATAGTACCTTATAATAAAAACTGCTGAGTGCTACCTAGACTGAATACTCCACCCATGTGTTTTAAGCTTTTTTATATAATCTTCAACACTAATTTTTTCAACTTCAATTGCTAACGGCGTCAGTGAAACAAGGCACTCATTTGAAGTATAATTTATTGTAACTTTTACCACCTCGTATCCATTATGGAAACCTGAATCAAATCCAGGATCGTCAATTATATCTCCTACTTGAGGGCGAAAGTCAGATTCAAATGTTTTCACTAATGTTTGAGTATTTTCCTCTGTAGGTTCTTGATTAATTGATGAGACAAATAATATTAAATTTATATTCAAAGCATTTCCCCCCCTTTCTATGCTGTTTAAATAATCTTTAGTTTAATTCTATTGTTATTGATGATAACAAATTTTAACTTGCATCACAAATTAATTGTGCCATTAAATGGACCGTTTGTTGAATTCTAAAAATCTGTATTGTTAATGTGATTCTATCAAACTTTTTTATAAATTATCGGACTTTGTTTTACATAATCAATCTTTATTTTAAAGCTACACGATTAAGTTTTTTAGTCCTCCCCTGTTTTTCTTTTATTTGATTTTACTACTATCCCCGTAATTTGCACAAATGGAAAAACCGCAATATGATTGCGGTCTGCTGTGAATCTGTATTTGAAGTTATTCAGTCCGCTCATCAGCTTGCGGCTTTAGTAAGATGGTTAAGACAATTCCTGATAATATCAAAACATTTCTATAAAAAAAGATTCGGATTATAGAATGCTTAAAGACAATTACCTGGACAAGGAACAAGTATCTGTCTTTATGGAGGCAGCAAAATCTTCTAAATATCATCATTACATGATCGCTTTAACTCTTTTAAGGACCGGCTTAAGAAAAGGTGAACTCATTGCTTTATATTGGTCCGATATTGACTTTAATAACAAAACTTTAAGGATTGCTAAATCTAAGAACGAGTTTGGAATCATAGCACCTAAAACCCGTAAAAGTGTTAGAACTATAAGCATCGATGACACTTTAATTAAAGAGATGAAAAAGTTTAAGGAATGGCAAGAAAAAAATAAAATAAAACACGGTGATAATTATAACCAGTCTCCCTTTTTTATTACCAACCATAAGGGAGATGACCTTGGACCGTTTGGAATTGATAAAGTCATAGATTCCTTGCTAAAGAAAACTGATCTGCACCACATTACTCCACATGGTTTGAGACACACACACGCCATTATGCTGCTAGAAAGTGGTGCAGATATCAAATTTGCAAGTGAGAGACTCGGTCATACGGATGTGAAAATGACAGCTGATGTCTATATCCATATCTTGCAGAATCACAATCAAAAAAGCATTAATCAGTTTGATGAATACCTAAACAGCTAAAATCAGTGGGCAAAATGTGGGCACGAGAGAGAAATCCCTCACAGAATCCTTCTACATCACACGCTTAAACATCTTCTCCATCTCATACGTGCTGTGATGAATTATGATCGGCCGGCCGTGCGGGCATGTGAACGGGTCTGTCGTTCGGCGCAGGTCATCCAAGAGCGCTTTGATTTCGTCGTTTCGCAAATGGCGGTTCGCTTTGATTGAGCCTTTGCAGCTCATCATAATGGCCGCTTCCTCCCGCAGTTTCTTAATATCGATCTGTTTGGCGTCAAGCACCTGCTGAATGATTTCTTCAATCAGTTCAGCTTCTTCCCCTTTTGGAAACCAGGCCGGATGGCAGCGAACGATGTAGCTGTTCGTGCCGAATGCTTCTAAAAATACTCCGACGCTTTCAAGCTCATGCTGATGCTGGTCAATGATCAGCGCCTCATTTGCCGCATAATGAAAGGTGAGCGGCACGATCATATCCTGCACTTCAGGCTCGACCTGCCCGACTTTCTCCCGGAAATATTCGTATTTAATCCGTTCTTGTGCCGCATGCTGGTCAATGATATACAAGCCGTTTTCGTTTTGGGCTAAAATATATGTCCCGTGCATTTGGCCGATCGGATACATCACCGGAACTCTTTCTTCCCGTATTTCTTCAGCGACAGCTTCCGGTTCCGGAGTATCGGAAACAGGCGCTTCCGGTTCCGGCATGCCGATCTCCGGCGGCACATCGTGATCCGCTTCATTCGGGAGGATCTCTTCTTCTATTATTACCGGCTCAGGCTCTTTTACGACCGAACTCAGCTTCATTGGTGAGTAAGACGGCTCCGGCGTTTTTTCAGGAAGTTTCCGCTCAGGCGCGCTTTCCTCGAATGTCATAAATTGCTGTTCGTTTTTGGCCGGTGCCGGCGCGGATTTTTTCGGGAGCTGGGCGCTCGGAATAAGCCGCTGCTTTTGAAACACTTCCTTTATCCCGTCACGGATCAGCTCATGCAGCTCCGTCTCTTTGCTGAGGCGGACTTCAAGCTTCGACGGATGGACATTGACATCGACCAAAATCGGGTCCATCGTAATTTCGATAAACGTAATCGGATGGCGGCCGATCGGCAGTAGTGTGTGATAGCCCTCATGCACCGCTTTTACAAGCGGGAAATTCTTAATGTATCTTCCGTTAATGACAGATGACATGTAGTTTCTGGATGCACGCGTGATTTCCGGAAGCGCAATGTAGCCCTTGACTTCAAAATCAAGCGAGCTGACATGGAGCGGTATCATTTTTTTCGCAACCGCCGTCCCGTAAATTGCGGCCAGCACATGGCGCACATCCCCGTTACCGTTTGTCTGCAGCAGACTTTTCCCCTGATGGCGGAGACGGATCGATACTTCCGGATGCGCAAGAGCGATCCGGTTGACAACATCCGTAATATTGCCGAGCTCCGTATGCACGGTTTTCATATATTTCAATCTGGCGGGTGTATTGAAAAACAGGTTGGTAACGATAATTTCCGTTCCTTTTCTGCTGGAGGATTTCTGCTCAGAAATGATATTCCCGCCCTGAAGAATGAGATGGGTTCCCGCTCCCTCGCCGATGCTCGTTTTGATTTCCAGATGAGAAACAGATGCGATACTTGGCAAAGCTTCTCCGCGGAAACCGAGTGTTCTCACCCGGAACAGGTCGTTTTCATCTTTGATTTTACTGGTCGCGTGGCGGCGGAAAGCCCGCTTGCAATCATCGGTTTCCATCCCTTCGCCGTTATCGAGCACCCGAATCGACGAAAGCCCCGCTTCCTCTATGTCGATTTCAATGACTGTGCTGTTTGCGTCGATGGCGTTTTCCACCAATTCTTTAACGACTGAGGCAGGCCGTTCGACCACCTCGCCGGCCGCTATTTTATTTGAGAGTTCATCTGAGAGCTGGATGACTTTTGCCAAGTCCGTCACCTCTTTCTATTTTAATTTTTTTTGCAGCTTGTACATTTCATTCATCGCCTCAAGCGGCGTCATATCGAGAATATTAATTGACTTAAAAGCTTCAAGCACTTGTTTTTCTTTATTAGAAACAGCCGGTGCCTTCTGTTCTTTTTCACCGTCAGTAAAAAAGGACAGCTGTGCCGGTTCTTCTCTGACGGCGGACTTTTTCTCAGATACCGCCGGAAGCTCCGGTTTATCCCCCGACTGCTCAAGCTGTTTCAAAATCTCCTGCGCGCGGCTGATCAGATCGTCCGGGAGCTCGGCAAGCTGGGCGACATGAATGCCGTAACTTTTATCTGCGGCTCCTTCTTTGATTTGATGGAGAAACACGACCGTTCCGTTATATTCCTCTGCGCGCACATGAACGTTTTTCAGCTGAGGAAGCTTATCTTCAAGCACCGTCAGCTCATGATAATGCGTGCTGAACAGTGTTTTAGCGCCGATATGATCATGGACATACTCAATAATCGCCTGTGCCAGCGCCATTCCGTCGTACGTTGATGTCCCGCGGCCGATTTCATCAAACAGGATCAGGCTGTCTTTTGTGGCGTTCACAATCGCGTTTTTCGCTTCCAGCATTTCCACCATAAAGGTGCTTTGTCCGGAAATCAAATCATCCGCTGCCCCGATTCTCGTGAAGATTTGATCAAAAATCGGCAGAACCGCTTCTTTTGCGGGCACAAAACAGCCGATCTGAGCCATGATCGATAGAAGTGCGATCTGTCTCATATACGTGCTTTTACCTGACATATTCGGACCCGTAATCAGGAGCATTTCCCGCGAATCGCCCATCAGGCAGTTGTTCGGCACGTATTCTTGACTGTCCATCACCTTTTCAACGACGGGGTGTCTCCCTTCAATGACTTTTACTTCATTATCAGAAAAGACGGGCTTTGTGTAATGCCTGTTTTCACTGATCGTAGCAAAGCATTGCAGTGCGTCCAGCTCACTCATTTGTTTGGCAAGACGCTGCAAGCGCGGAATAAATTGTTTCACCTTTTCACGCAGTCCGGCAAAAAGCTCATATTCCAGCTCGCAGATGTTGTTTTCCGCTTCTAAAATAAGCGCTTCTTTTTCCTTCAATTCCGGCGTAATGTACCGTTCGGCGTTTGTGAGGGTCTGCTTCCGCTCATACCGTCCGTCTTCAAGCAGATGAAGGTTTGCTTTTGTGACTTCAATATAATAGCCGAACACTTTATTGAAACCGACCTTTAATGAACGGATGCCCGTATAAGCGCGTTCCTGCTGCTCCAGTCTGGCAATCCAGTCTTTACCGTTTTTGCTGGCGTCACGGTACTCATCGAGCTTCTGATGATAGCCGTCTTTAATTAAATTGCCTTCTTTTAACGATAACGGCGGGTTTTCATGAAGGGCATCTTCTAACAGGTCAAGCAAATCTCCGCACGGATCAATCAAGCCGGCGCGTTCTTTTGCTTTTTTATGGTTAAGAGACCCTACAAGCTCTTTGATGCTCGGCACTTGTTTTAAAGATTCTTTCAGCTGAATTAAATCCCTTGCGTTGACGTTTCCGAATGCGACCCGGCCCGCCAGACGTTCTAAATCGTATACTTCCTTCAGGCGCTCTCGCAGATCTTCACGCTCAAACAGATGATTGATCAGCGTCTCGACCATTTCCTGGCGTTCTTCGATTTGGGATGCCCTGATCAGCGGGCGGTCAATCCATTGTTTGAGAAGCCGGCCGCCCATCGCTGTTTTCGTCTCGTCTAAAAGCCAAAGCAATGACCCTTTTTTGCTTTTCGAACGGATCGTTTCCGTCAGCTCAAGATTCCGTTTTGAATACAGGTCAATTTTCATCGCTTCTTCCAATTCATATACTTGAACCGGCTGCAGGTGATCCAGGCTCCGTTTTTGCGTTTTTTGCAAATACGTATATAAACGCATAAACGTCTCTGTCAGCTCTTCGCCCGGCAAGTGCTTTGCGATTTCAATGCGTTCTGTTATTTCCCCGTCTTCGATGGAAATCGTGGCGCCGCACCGTTCTTTCAGCTGAGCAGCTGTATGTTCGTTAAACTTGCTCGATACGACAATTTCCTTTGCGCCGACTGAGTAAATTTCTGACATGACATCT
This sequence comes from Bacillus sp. Pc3, assembly GCF_000815145.1. Classification (NCBI taxonomy): domain Bacteria; kingdom Bacillati; phylum Bacillota; class Bacilli; order Caryophanales; family Bacillaceae; genus Bacillus; species Bacillus sp. Pc3. The sequence goes on from NZ_CP010406.1 coordinate 362,771, forward strand.
TCAATCCGCTCAATAAATACGGCCAGGTTTTCTCCGGTCGTTAAGTCCGATAAAGCGAGACCGTATCCGTCACGAAATTCGGAAACGGAAGCGATAAAGTTGTTTTCCGACTCGTGGATGCCTTTTCCATCCATCACGGTTCCCGGTGTGATCAGCTGGACGACTTCTCTTTTTACAACGCCTTTAGCCGCCTTCGGATCTTCCGTCTGTTCACAGATCGCCACTTTATAGCCCTTTTTAATCAGCTGTTCAATATAAGCCGCCGCGGAATGATAAGGCACGCCGCACATCGGAATTTTATCAGCCGAACCTCCGTCTCTGCTTGTCAGTGTAATTTCAAGCTCTTGTGACGCTTTTTTTGCATCTTCAAAAAACATTTCATAAAAGTCACCAAGCCGAAAAAATAAAAAGGCATCTTGGTGCTCTGCCTTTATCTTCAAGTATTGCTGTATCATAGGCGTGTAACTAGCCATCATTTAATCCCTCACTATGTATCTTCTCTTATCCGAATCCCATTATAACATAAACAAAAGAGTGATATCTTTATATATAAAAAAGAGACTTGGGGTGTTAAACTCCCCTAGCCTCAACTTATTCTTCAGGATCTCCGACTAAAAATTCAGGGTTAATGTCCTCTAATTCTTCATCAAGATCGTCTTCCCAATCATCATCATCGTCTTCTTCCCAGTCAGGATTGACTTCGACGACGACTTTCGTTTCACCGACCACTTCTGCTAAAAATTCTCTCTCTGCCTGAACCACGATTTTATTTCCGTTAGGAGAAATGGTGACTTCAAGACAATTCGGCTGCTGCAGCACTTTGGCAATGACTTCGTGTTCGTCATCTAAGTAATTTGTGTCTCTGTATCTGAGTTTAATCACATCGACATACTTTACTCTCTCGGTTACAACTTCCGTTTTTGTATTATCGGCGTAAGAGTACCAGACGTTTATATCATAATACCCTTCAATTTCTACAGTCTTCCCGATCTTTTCGGCATCGTACTTGTGGTTGATAATCCAGCCGCCCAATATACTTGACGGTTTTTCTCCAGGTGAGATCGTGTTGGTGCATTGGGTGAATTTTCTTCCTTTCGCAACTACCGCTTTCGTAATAATTTCCCTGTATTCAGACATTCCGGCAGGCCTCCTTGTTCTTCTTCGTGTTATCTTATGCTGGGCATTTGTCTCATGTGCATTTTTATAATAAAAATATAAAAATACAAAGTTTCTGTTTCATTGTATGCAGCCCTGCCCAGAAACTTTACTTTTAAGTATGATAAAACTTTCCAGTAAAATGGGACAAAACGGTGAGTCAATGAAAATTTAGTACATATTACAATTAGTTCTCAAATAACAAAAAAAAACACGGGCCGATGAAGGCCCCGTGTTTAAATAGAACAGCTATTATTCGAATGTTTTACTTTTGAACCGGTTTCTCCCGTCAGCAGGTTGCCTCCGGTAGATGTAATGATTTCGTTTGTCACCTGATTTGAGATCGTATGTGCGACAAGCTGAAGAAGGTCATTGACCTCAATCTGGGAATCTCTGAATTCCTGAATGATCGGAATCCCTTCAAGCTCTTCCTGCAGGGCGTCAATTTTACTTTCCACTTGTTTCAGCGCTTCAAGCTTTTCGTAGTGCTTCAGGTTAACGGCTTGCTTTTGCAGAGTTTTAATCTGATTAATAATCGCAGAGACTTTTTCATTTTCGTTAATCTGCGCCTCGGCGCGTTTGAAAAAATCAACTTCTTCTGTTTCAGAAATCATTTTCGCAAGGTTCCTAGCCTGCTGTACAATGTCTTTCTTAGAGTAAAGCGTCATTATTATTTCACCTCGATTGCTTCTCCTGCCATCACACCGTCAAGCGACCATGTTTTCGCCTGTTCGATTTTGACGCGTACAATCTTGCCGATGGCGTCTTTCGGCCCTTTGAAGTTGACGAGCTTGCTTTTTTCCGTATAGCCGGCAAGAATGTCAGGGTTATTTTTGCTTTCTCCCTCAACTAATACTTCGACAGTCCTGCCTTCATATTCCTTCATTTTTTTGGCTGAAATTTCTTTCACCAAATCATTGAGGCGCTGAAGACGTTCTTTCTTGACCCTCATCGGAACATTGTCTTTCATCTTCGCTGCCGGCGTGCCTTCACGAGGAGAGTAAATAAACGTATATGCGCTGTCAAATTCCACTTCGCGATATAACGAAAGCGTTTCTTCAAATTGTTCATCGGTTTCATTCGGAAAACCGACAATAATATCGGTCGTCAGTGAAGCGTTTGGCATCGCCGCTTTAATTTTTCCGACAAGCTCCAGATAGCGTTCTCTGTCATATTTGCGCGCCATCATTTTTAACATCGCTGAGCTTCCTGATTGAACCGGAAGATGGATATGGTCAAGAAGGTTGCCGCCTTTGGCGAGCACTTCGATCAGATGATCATCAAAGTCACGCGGATGACTCGTCGTGAATCGGATTCTCGGAATATCAATTTTACGCAGTTCGTCCATTAAATCACCGAGACCGTACGTCATATCCTCAAAATCTTTTCCGTACGCATTCACGTTTTGACCGAGCAGCGTGATTTCTTTATAGCCTTCGCTTGCAAGTCTTCTGACTTCCTGGATAATTTCCTCAGGACGGCGGCTTCGTTCTTTTCCGCGGGTATACGGTACGATGCAGTATGTGCAGAACTTGTCACAGCCGTACATAATGTTGACCCAGCCTTTAATTTTTCCGTTGCGGACTTTCGGAAGGTTTTCAATGACATCCCCTTCCTTCGACCACACTTCAATGACCATCTCTTTTGATAAATATGCCTCTGATAACAGTTCCGGCAGACGGTGAATGTTGTGCGTGCCGAAAATCATATCGACAAACGGGTGCTTCTTAAGGATGCGGTTTACGACTGATTCTTCCTGTGACATGCAGCCGCAGACGCCGAGAATCAAGTCCGGGTTATTTTTTTTGAGCGCCTTTAAATGGCCGAGCTCTCCGAACACTTTGTTTTCAGCATTTTCCCGGATAGCGCAAGTGTTTAATAAAATAACGTTCGCGTCATCAACCGAATTTGTCGCTTCATAACCGAGCGCCATAAAAATACCCGCCATGACTTCCGTATCATGCTCGTTCATTTGGCATCCGTACGTGCGGATATAAAATTTCCTGCCTTCACCGAGGCCTTTAAATTCTTCTGAGATTTTAAAATCGTTATGATATTGAACGGATTCTTTGCCCCGTTTTTTCGCATCTTTTAAAGAAGGCGGAATATATACGGCTTCAAAATACTTGCTGTAATCCTTTTCGGATGTTTTGTCCGCCGGATTCACTTGTCCGCTTTCCTGCTTTTGCTTTTCATTCATGTTCGAATGTCTCCTTTCAACCGAAACTTCCACCCTCAAGTATACTGGTTAAAAGCGTTTGACACAACCGCCAGCCTATTATTGTACACCTTATTGAGAATAAGAATCAATAAGAAATAAAAAAGAGGGAATCATTTCCCCCTTACACAAGCTGCAGCTCTTTTGCGGCTGAACGGATTACTTCCAGGGCCCGGTCAAGCTCCTCTTTTGTATGCTCCGCCGTAATAATGGTGCGGATTCTCGCTTTTCCTTGGGCGACCGTCGGATACACGATGCTTTGTGCAAAGACGCCGCGGGTCAATAAAAGGTCTGATAATGCCTGGGCTTTTTCTTCCTCCCCTATTAATATCGGCACGATCGGTGTTTCGCTTTTTGTGAGGGTCAGCCCCATTTGAACCAGTTTGTCTTTGAAATACGCCGTGTTCTCCCATAGCTTTTCCATATGCTCAGGCTCTTCCAGCAGGACGTCAATGGCTTCTATGCATGCGGCCGTTACCGCAGGCGGATGAGAAGTGCTGAATAAGAAAGGACGCCCTTTATGGCGCAGGTAATCGATCAGAACCTGCGACCCTGCGGCGTAACCGCCAAGCACTCCGATGGCTTTGCTTAATGTGCCCACCTGTATGTGGACTCTTCCGTCAAGCCCGAAGTGATTAACCGTTCCCCTACCGTTTTTTCCGAGTACGCCGGAAGCATGCGCGTCGTCGACCATCACAAAGGCATCATACGCCTCTGCAAGTTTGACGATGTCAGGCAAAGGAGCGATGTTGCCGTCCATTGAGAATACGCCGTCGGTGACGATCAGGCGCATGCGGTAATTCATTGATTTTTTCAGCACCCTTTCCAAATCGTCCATATCAACATGGCGGTACACCTTTTTATCTGCTTTCGTCAGCCTGATCCCGTCAATAATGGAAGCATGGTTCAGTTCGTCAGAGATCACGATATCTTCTTTTGTAAGAATGCTTGATAAAACGCCCTGATTCGTTGTGAACCCCGATTGAAAAACAAGTGCCGCTTCTGTTTTTTTGAAGTTTGCCAATTTTTTCTCCAGCTCATTGTGCATGGTGAATGTTCCGGCGATTGTCCGGACGGACCCCGTACCCGCTCCGAATTCTTCCGCGGCGCGTTTGGCCGCTTCGACAAGCCTTGGATGCGACGTCAAACCGAGATAATTGTTCGATGAAAGCTGTATCACGTTTTCCCCTTTGACTTCCACCGACGGACCCTGCTTCGTTTCAATTTGTTTCATTTGCTGCCATGTTTTATTTTCTTTCATTTTATCAAGCTCGGCTTTTAGAAATTCAAATTCTTTCATTATAGAACCCTCCCCTTATGGAATCAAAATGACTTTGCCGCACTGGCCCTTTCTCATCAGGTCAAACCCTTTTTCAAAGTCTTCAAGCGGAAACTGATGCGTGATCACCGGCGTCAGATCAACAAGGCCGAATTCAAGCATGTGCGATACCTGCCGCCATGTTTCAAACATTTTTCTGCCTGTGATGCCTTGGACGGTAAGTCCTTTAAACACCACGTCATTTGTCAGGTCAACCGTCACCGGACGTTCCGGCAGACTCAGCATATGGAACCTTCCCCCGTTGGCCGCCATCTTTAATCCTTGTGCGATAGCTGCCGGGTGGCCTGACATTTCGCAGACAAGGTCGATCCCTTCTCCGCCTGTTAAGGTGTCGATCACCTCAAGCGGATCTTCCTTATCAGCTGAAATGGTGATCGCAGCTCCCAATTTCTTCGCAAGAGCCAGCCTGTAATCATTTTTATCAATCGCCGCAATACGGGATGCACCGGCCGCTTTAGCCACCGCCACCGCCATCAGCCCGATCGGTCCGCAGCCGATAATTGCAGCGGAACCGCCCGCAAGCTGGCTGCTTTCCAGCACCGTATGCACCGCGTTGCCAAGCGGCTCTTGAACAGAAGCGACGGCGGGGTCCATATCAGCGGGATTTTCCCAAACATTTCGAGCCGGCACTTTGACATATTCAGCGAAGGAACCGGCTGTATCTACGCCGAGGATCTTTGTATGGGTGCACACATGATGTTTTCCTGTTAAACAAGGGACACAAGTACCGCAGACGAAGTGGGTTTCAGCCGAAACGTAGTCACCTATTTTGACATTTGTGACGTGCTTGCCCGTTTCCGCTATGATACCGCTGAATTCATGTCCGAATACTTGAGGTGTTTTGATTCGTTTCTGCGCCCATTGATCCCAATTATAAATATGCACATCTGTACCGCATATAGATGCGGCCTGTACTTTAATGAGAACTTCATTCTCATTAATGGAAGGTATGGGAATTTCTTTCAGAGTTGCTCCGAAAGCGTTTTCATTTTTGACGATAGCTTTCATCTTTCCTCCCAACATGTACACTCCTCCTCGAAAAAACACTGTAATAACTGGATTGTAACATGAGATAAAAAGGAGGTAAACACCAGTGTCCACTCCGAGAAAACAACTGCTTCCGTCCGAAAAAATGGGCGGGATTTTTTTTGATTATTATATGAATAAAGCCATTTATCATCTCTTCGTACTATCAATATAATATTGTGAGAAAATATGACAACAATAAAAACAACCCGCTCGCCTTACGCAAGCAGGTTGAGAATGTCATGTTTTTGTTTTTAACGGGGTTCGACGATTAACTTAATCGCCGTTCTTTCTTCTCCGTCAATCTGTATATCTGTAAAAGCCGGAATACAAATCAAATCTACGCCGCTTGGCGCGACAAAGCCTCTGGCAATCGCAACCGCTTTAACAGCCTGGTTTAAGGCGCCCGCCCCAATTGCTTGAATTTCGGCGGCTCCGCGTTCCCTCAATACACCGGCAAGCGCGCCTGCTACTGAATTTGGACTTGATTTTGCTGAAACTTTTAAGATTTCCATTTCTGCTCCCCCTTAGTTTTACAATGGATAAGTGAGTGTTCATTAGAACAATCATTATTAGATGTTGCTATCCAAAAAGCCATCCCCACAATGCTTTTCAAAAATAGCGGGCTACCTTCCATTTCTACTATATTCACTAAGAAGTTGCTATATTCCTGCTTTTCCTTTTAATATTTTTATAAAATAAACACATGATCACCTATTCAAAGAACATATGGTCATCATTGATTAATATCCGTTCGATATTTACGGCCTTTTTCGTTTGATCGTCGATGTCAATGAGCACTCCGCTCAGCGTAGTTTTACCTTCCGCCACCGTAAACCGGACGGGAAGATTGGTTTTAAACCGCTTGATGACCGTTTCTCTGTCCATACCGAGAATTCCGTCGTACGGACCCGTCATGCCTACATCAGTAATATATGCCGTTCCTTTCGGCAAAATGCGGTTATCTGCCGTTTGCACGTGTGTATGGGTGCCTACCACGGCAGAGGCTCTTCCGTCTGTGTACCAGCCGATCGCAATTTTTTCGCTTGTCGCTTCGGCGTGAAAATCAATAAAAATGTACGGCGTGCGCTTTTTCGCTTCTTCTATTAATTCATCCGCTTTAGCAAACGGATCATCAAGCGGCGGAAGAAACGTCCGCCCCTGTAAATTAATGACGGCAAGCTCTTTTCCGTTCGATTTAATATAAGTAATGCCTTTGCCCGGCGTACCTTCCGGGAAATTCGCCGGCCGGACAAGATGCGGCACATCATCAATAAAGTCGAAGATCTCTCTTTTATCCCACGTATGGTTTCCCATTGTAATGGCATCTGCTCCCGCTTCCATCAGGCTGTGGTAGATCTTTTCTGTCAGTCCTTTTCCATGTGCTGCATTTTCTCCGTTAATAATTGTAAAATGCGGTTTATGTTTCGCTTTCAGTTTCGGGACATATTCTTTTACCATGTCGCGGCCCGGGGAACCGACAACATCTCCAATAAATAAAATTCTCATACATTCCATTCCTTCCTTTTCAGGGACTCAAAAAAATAAAGTGATGCGCTAAGCATCACTTTATTTTGCATACTCTACGGCTCGAGTTTCTCTGATTACGGTCACTTTAATGTGGCCCGGATAATCAAGCTCGTCCTCAATTCGTTTACGGATATCACGTGCCAAACGATGGGCTTCTAAATCATTAATGGAGTCCGGCTTCACCATGATGCGAACTTCACGGCCGGCCTGAATCGCAAATGATTTTTCAACACCTTCGTAAGACTCGGAGATTTCTTCAAGCTTTTCAAGTCTGCGGATATAGTTTTCGAGCGTTTCACTTCTCGCGCCCGGTCTTGCGGCTGACAGTGCATCAGCGGCAGCGACCAGAACGGCGATAATGGAAGTCGGCTCTTCGTCTCCGTGGTGTGACGCAATACTGTTAATGACGACTGGATGCTCTTTATATTTGGTCGCAAGCTCCACTCCGATTTCCACGTGGCTTCCTTCCACTTCATGGTCAATTGCTTTTCCGATGTCATGCAGAAGACCGGCCCGCTTGGCAAGCTTTGCATCTTCTCCAAGCTCGGAAGCCATTAAACCTGCTAAAAACGCAACTTCCATTGAATGTTTCAGTACGTTCTGCCCGTAGCTTGTACGGAATTTCAACCGGCCGAGGATCTTGATCAGATCCGGGTGGAGTCCGTGAACGCCGACTTCAAACGTCGTCTGCTCACCCATTTCCCGGATATAGTCATCTACCTCACGGCGGGATTTTTCAACCATTTCTTCAATGCGCGCCGGGTGAATACGGCCATCCTGAACGAGTTTATCAAGAGCGATTCTTGCCGTCTCCCGTCTGATCGGATCAAATCCGGAAAGAATGACTGCTTCAGGTGTGTCATCAATAATCAGGTCAATACCTGTAAGCGTTTCAAGCGTACGAATGTTACGCCCTTCACGGCCGATGATACGTCCTTTCATCTCATCATTCGGAAGATTGACGACCGATACCGTCGTTTCGGCAACATGATCTGCTGCACAGCGCTGCAAAGCAAGCGACAGAATGTTTTTCGCCTTTTTATCTGCCTCTTCTTTCGCACGGTTTTCGGTTTCTTTTGTCATGATGGCGATGTCATGTGAAAGCTCATTTTCAACCCGGTCAAGAATGATTTGTTTCGCTTCATCCCGTGTCAGGCTCGAAATGCGTTCGAGTTCTGACTGCTGCATACGAATCATCTCATCCACTTTGCTTTCCATCTCTTCAATATGTTGTTGTCGTTCATTCAGAGAATGATCTTTCTTCTCCAACATCGCTTCCCGTTTATCAATTCCTTCATGTTTACGGTCAAGATTTTCTTCTTTTTGAAGTAAACGGTTTTCTTGTTTTTGAAGCTCATTTCGTCTTTCACGAACTTCCTGTTCAGCATCTATTCGAAGTGTATGGATTTCGTCCTTTGCTTCAAGCAGAGCTTCTTTTTTCAGTGCTTCAGCATCACGCTTTGCATCTTCAAGGATTTGCTCGGCAGCACCGCGTGCGCCCGCAATCTTTGCTTCGGCAATGGTTTTACGAACATAGTAGCCAACAACTAAACCGAGCAGAGTCAGCAAAATGGAGATGAGAACCGTCATTGGGGTCATACTTTCACCTCCTCTTGCTATGAACTTGGTTTTTGCTTAAATAAGTGCCGGCATGTACATTGTCTGATTTTCTCAACATACAGAACCTTCACAGGGAATGAGTCTCTCATGCCCTTGTCAAGTTTAAATGGTTTAACAATCATGTTAAAAAAACAAATGTTACAACTTCATTGTAATTGTGTCGGAAATACTTGTCAAGCTTGCCAGCTTAACGATTCGCCTTCAGCTCGGATCTTCGCCCATGTATATATCATACCATACCTTCATCCGCTTTTCGTGAATGACGGCTCTGTTAGTCCGCCTGGTTAAGCAATTGGTAAATTCTATTGTTTACCTGTCCTAATTTGGCGTTATTCTGAATGTTTGACAGTAATATGACATATTTGCTTGCCGAATGGCTGAAGCTGTTCAAAATGTTGTAACCGGGCATAACACCGTGATTGGAATAGCTTCCCGGATCAATGTAAAACCCCATGCCGTAAGCGGCACTGCTTCCTGCTGTAAACATTTTTGTGAAGCTTTCTTTTGAAAGGAGCGTGCCATTTACGATCCCTTTATCAAATTTATAGAGATCTTCAGCGCTCATATACATGTCGCCCGCCCCGTACAGCTGCGATAAGTCCAGAAGGTGCGGCGTTACAAGACTGCCGCTCTCATCGACTTTGTAGCCGACGGCAGGATATTTGGCTTTGGCAAATGTTTTGTAAAATCCGGCATGCTTCATTCCGGCCGGTTTGAACACGTGTTCTTTTATATATTGTTCATAAGACTCCCCGCTGACTTGAGATACGATATAAGCAAGCACTGAATAGTTGGAATCCCTGTAATCCCAAACCCCGGGCTGCCGTTTAATTCCGCGGTATTCTATATCCTTGATTAAATCAATTGGAGAAATCGGTCCCTGTCCCTCAATATGCCCGTTTATGCCGGACGTATGATTGAGCAGGTTTTTCAATGTAATGCGCGTGCCGTTAGGAAAATTCGGCAAGTATGTACTGACGGGGTCACTCGTCTGCAGCAGCCCTTTTTCTTCAAGCTGCAGGACAGCCGTCGCGATTAACGCTTTTTGTGAAGAACCGATATAATATGATGTCTCCGGATTGTTTTTAATTTTTTGTTTTCGGTCCGCATAGCCAAAGCCTTTTTTCAGCACAACTTTTCCATCTTTTACGATCATTGCCGTGCCGCTGAACCCGATCTGTTGCAGGTAATTGCTGATCTGTTTATTGTGATCGATTGATTTAGGTGTTTTCTCTTTTTGCGTCTTTTCTTTTTTCTGTTGAGTCTGGTCTTTTGAAGTATCAGATTGAGCGGCGGGAGCGTTTTTAACGGATTCCTTCTCCCGGTGATGCGCCGTGACGGTCCAGATCATAATAAAAACAGTGACAAGCAGCAGAAAAAGAAACAGCCCTCCCGTTTTCATCAGCTTCTTCTTTCTTTTTTTGTTAATTCTTGTGCGGCGGGGGCTCGTCATCTTTTTTCCTCCTCAGATATAATTTCAACTTTCGCCATGATGTTAGACGAGTGAAGGGTGAAAAAAGTTGTAACATTTCAGATAAAATTTTCCGAAACAGCCAGTGTTTTTTTAAACACACAAAAAAAGAGCGGAAATTGCTTATTCCGCCCTTTTGATCGTGTTTTTATTCTTCTAATTCCATCTCTTCCTGAGTTTCTTCCGATTTTTCCGTAACACCGTTATTGTCCAAACCGTAATGTTCACGGATTTGTTCCTGAATCATCAGCATGATGTCTTTATTTTCTTTTAAGAACTGCTTGGCATTTTCACGGCCCTGACCGAGGCGTTCTTCTTCATAAGAATACCACGAACCGCTTTTTTGCACGATATCCAGTTCAGTTCCAAGGTCGATGATTTCCCCTTCTTTGGAGATTCCTTCACCGTACATAATGTCCACTTCAGCCGTACGGAACGGAGGAGCGACTTTGTTTTTTACGACTTTAATTCTCGTTTTATTCCCCATCACGTCGTTGCCCTGCTTTAATTGCTCGGCACGGCGCACTTCAAGGCGCACGGAAGAATAGAATTTCAGCGCGCGGCCGCCCGGTGTCGTCTCCGGATTTCCGAACATAACGCCGACTTTTTCACGAATCTGGTTAATAAAGATTGCGATTGTTTTAGATTTATTGATGGCGCCGGAAAGCTTACGGAGCGCCTGAGACATGAGACGCGCCTGTAAACCGACGTGTGAATCACCCATGTCACCTTCAATTTCAGCTTTTGGAACAAGCGCCGCAACAGAGTCAACGACTACGATGTCAACAGCGCCGCTTCGCACCAGCGCTTCAGCAATCTCTAGCGCCTGCTCTCCCGTATCCGGCTGAGAAAGCAGAAGCTCTTCGATATTGACACCGAGCTTTTGCGCGTAAACAGGATCAAGAGCATGCTCAGCATCAATAAATGCTGCCTGTCCGCCTTTTTCCTGAACCTCAGCGATTGCGTGAAGCGCTACAGTCGTTTTACCTGAGCTTTCAGGTCCGTATACTTCAATAATCCGTCCGCGCGGGTATCCGCCTATTCCGAGAGCGGTATCAAGTGCAAGGGAACCGCTTGGCACCGTTGAAATTCTTGTATCCGTTTTTTCTCCGAGCTTCATGATGGAACCTTTGCCGAATTGTTTTTCTATTTGCTTAAGAGCCATATCTAAGGCTGCCTGACGATCACTCATTTATTTTTTCCTCCTTTATCTTGCCACTACATATACTATACCTTGTTTACTGGCATTTGCCAAGAAAAAAGCGAACGCATATTCGGATTTTTTCCGCGTTCGCTTTTCTGCAAAAGAGCATAATTTCCCTTGTAAAACTTAAAAATCAGAGAAAACGCCTCTTTAAAACTTTATTTTTGATCCAGCATTTTCAAAATGAGATGGCAGCCGTATTTAGCGGCGCGCTTTCTGATTCCGGTTCTTGAGCCGGCAAAGTTAAATTCGTGCACCTCTTCTTTTCCTTCCGCCGCAATGCCGATAAAGACGCGGCCCGGCGCATGCCCTTCCTGCGGGTCGGGACCCGCCACCCCGGTAAAGCTGATGCCGATATCGCTTCCGGTCAGCTTTCTCACACCGGCTGCAAGCTCTTTCGCACACTCTTTGCTGACCGCTCCGCTTTCTGCGAGCGTCTCAGCTTTCACGCCGAGCACATGCTGTTTCACGCTGTCGGAATAACAGACAACGCCCCCTGCAAATAGTTGAGACGCACCGCTTAAATCAGTCACCCACTCTGAAAACAGGCCGCCTGTAAAGCTTTCGGCAGAAGAAATCGTAATTCCGTTTTGTCTGCATGCTTTTGAAAGCTCCTTCACCAGAGACGTATCATCATATCCGTAGAAAAATTCACCGACACGTTCTAAAATGGCGGCTTCCGTTTCTTTTAAAAGCCGTTCTGTTTCTTTTTCGTCGGCATGTTTCGCCGTTAAACGCAGCGTGACCTCTCCGTCAGCAGCGAGCGGCGCAATCGTCGGGTTCGTCTGCGCATCAATGATATCTTCTAAATCAGCTTCAAGCTGGGATTCACCGATTCCGAAAAACCGCAGCACGGTTGAAACGATTTTCTCATTAGAACCGAGCTTTTTAAGAAGCAGCGGCTTCGCTTCATTTTCAAACATCGGACGCAGCTCGCTCGGCGGCCCGGGAAGCAGCATATAAAGCCTTGAGCCGTGCTCTGCAAGCATTCCCGGCGCCATGCCGAAATGATTCGCCAAAACGTCTGAGCCCTCAATGACGAGCGCCTGTTTGCGGTTATTCGGCGACATGGTCCGTTTTGTTTTCGCGAAATATTCTTCGATCGACCGGAATGCTTCGTCATTCAGAACGAGCGGACGCCCCAGTGTGTTTGCAATGGTTTCTTTCGTCAAATCGTCCTTGGTCGGTCCGAGGCCGCCTGAAAAAATAATCAGGTCTGAGCGCTCTTCGGCAATGCGGATGACTTGCTTAAGCCGCTCCGGATTGTCACCGACAGCGGTATGATAAAACACGTTCACACCGATTTCCGCCAGCTCTTTACTGATAAACTGCGCGTTCGTATTGGCGATCTGGCCGAGCAGAAGCTCCGAGCCGACTGCAATGATTTCTGCTTTTTTTGCTATTTCCATCTTTAAGTCCTTCTTTCTTAGTTAGATGTTTTTAACGCATCCCAGTTCTTCGCAAAATAATCCCAGCCGGAAATGACTGTGAAGAGCACGGCCACCCATAAAGCGATATCGCCGAACGGGAAAGAAACGAGCTCAAACGGAAGATTATGCAGCAAAAGCGCGGCAACAGCGATGATCTGAGCCCATGTTTTAATTTTCCCCAGCATATTGGCGGCTACAACTTCCCCCGTTCCCGCCAGCACAAGTCTTAATCCCGTTACGGCAAATTCGCGGCTGATGATGATGATGACCATCCACGCCGGCGCAAGGTCAAATTGCACAAGCGTAATTAATGCCGCGGACACCAGCAGTTTGTCAGCCAGCGGATCTAAAAATTTCCCGAAGTTTGTCACGAGGTTCAGTTTTCTGGCATAGTAGCCATCCACCCAGTCAGTCGTTGATGCGATAATGAACAAAACAGCTCCCGTAAGATGCGCGACCGGAATCGATTCATCCCCTATATGAACGCTGCCCCACTGAAAAGGAACAAGCATGATAATCATAAATACAGGAATTAAAGCGATTCTTGCCAGTGTGATTTTATTCGGTAAGTTAAACATAAAGCCCCTCCAATATATGTACTCGGACGTGAAGAAAAAGTCATCTTAATCGTTCAGATGACTTTTCCCCTTTTATTTTTTCATCTTGATTGTGATGGTCTGCGCCATCACATCATGCGGATTGAGTTCATAGGACAGAACCTCTCCGTTGATTTTAATTTTCAGGTTAGGGGCATAGCCCGTGCGGATTTCAATCTGCTTTTGATCCGTGACGTCTTTTTTAAAGGTTTCGCCTTTTTGCAGCGTTCCTTCTTTTAAAGAACCGCCGCTGTCATCACGGACGCGGATCCATGCGCTGTCAGAAGCAATCAGTTCAAGCTTATACTTATCTGCCCCGGAGACGTTGTATGAAGAAGCCGAGCCTTCCGTTCCGGCCGCTTTGATCTCCGTCTTTTCACTGCTTTTTTCTTTCTTCTGCTCTGACGCTTTTGTGTCCTTTTTGTCTTTTTTGCTGTCAGATTGCGCTTCGTCATTTGTATTGCCGTCGTTTTTCAGCGCAGAATCCTTAGGAATCTCATACTTGCTCTCACTTTGGGTGACTGCCTTATCTCCATCTGTCTGCCCGGATTTGCTCATTCCGAGCTGAATAATCGCATAAATGATCGCGATGACGATAATGACACCGATGACGACAAGGACGGTCGGAAGCCATTCCGCCGCCTTTGAAGCGGACTTAGGAAGCTCCCTTTGCATGGCGAGACCGGAGATTTTTTCCGACACATCATCATGGTACGTGTTAGGGATGTCTTTTTTATATTCTTCAAATAACTGATCTGAATCAAGCCCGACAGCTTCAGCGTATTGCTTGATAAACGCCCGCACATAAAAATTGCCGGGAATGACGTCATAATTGCCTTCTTCCAGAGCGGTTAAGTATCTTTTCTGAATTTTCGTCGCCGCCTGGAGTTCATCCAATGACATCCCTTTTTCCTCTCTGGCTTCTTTAAGCCGGATTGCTAATTCTGTCACAACAAACACCTTCCAATATTAAAAATCAAAGCTTGAAAAACCGGTCTGATCAAATATTTGCGGTTCTTCTGCATGTTCATATGTAATAACTTCGTCAGGATCATTTCTGAGTTCGATAATATAATCGAAATCATCGAGCGTATACTCCGAATTTTGAACAAAAATATCGGGGTGCTCCACGACCTTTGTCGCCGGAAGCCGCATAATTTCACTGACGAGCTGAAGATGGCGCTCAGATCCCCGTCTTGTCGAAACGATGCCGTCGAGGATAAACACGTTTTCCGTGCTGTATTCATCGGCAACCAGCTGGCTCCGGATCGTTTGTTTTAGCAGCGTTGATGATACGAAAAGCCATCTTTTGCTGGCACAAACGCTTGACGCAACGATGGACTCCGTTTTTCCGACCCTCGGCATTCCCCGGATTCCGATCAGTTTGTGCCCTTCTTTTTTAAACAGCTCGGCCATAAAGTCAACCAGAAGACCGAGCTCGTCCCTTTCAAAACGGAAGGTTTTTTTGTCATCGGCATCACGCTGAATGTATCTTCCGTGGCGGACTGCGAGACGGTCGCGAAGCCTCGGTTCTCTCAGCTTCGTTACTTTAATGGTCTCCATTGTTTTTAAAATTGATTCCAATCGTTTAATTTGATCTATATGCCGGCATCTGAGCAGCATTCCCCTTCTGGAAAGGTCGACACCGTTAATTGTGACAATATTAATTGACAGCATCCCGAGAAGAGATGAAATATCCCCGAGCAGGCCGGGGCGGTTCACTTGAATTTCATATTCAAAATACCATTCGAGCTTTGCCAAATGATATACCCCCTCCATTGTGGCAAATTTTTACCTTCCTTTATCATAAAACATTTTTCTCTAATTAGAAAGAAGAATGTTGCTCTATAGAGGAAAACATAAAAAAAGAGAGGAGAAATCCCCCCTCTTAATGAGTGCTGTTATTTTCAACAAGCTTCACCATCATATTTGCGATGGCGCGCTGTTCATCTTCAGAAGCAACGCTCCAAAGATCAGCAAGCACTTTTTCCTGATGGTTTTTCGAGTCGACTTCGTTCGCAAGGTAACCGCCGATTTCTGTAGCGAGGTCAGTGATCGTTTCATCACTCATCCCTTTTTCCTGCGCATAGTTCAATCTGTCACCAAGGAAATTCTTCCAATTATCCCAGTTTTCTAATACTGACATGTTGGGTTCCTCCATTTCATCTGTTGTTACAAAATTATTTTGTCCGTACAGATGCAAACTATACACACATTTTTTCAGCAGTGCCAGCCGCCGTTTACGGATAATATATGCCCCGTAATATAGGAAGCCTTGTCCGATAATAAAAAGGCCGCCGCTTCGGCGATTTCCTCCGGCTTTGCCAGCCGGCCCGCGGGAATTTCCTCTGCCAACGCTTCTTTTTCATCAGACGTGAACTGATCAAGCATATTTGTGTCAACGGCACCCGGCGAGACTGCATTCACGCGGACGCCGCTCGGAGCAAGCTCTTTGGCAAGCGCTTTGACGAACGAATGCTGCGCTCCCTTGACCATGCTGTATAATACCTCGCACGATGCGCCTGTTTCTCCCCAGACGGAACCGATCGCGACGATGCCCCCGCTTTTTTTCCGGATCATGCCGGGCATCAGATTACGCGCCAAAAAAAACGGACTCGTTACATGCAGCTGCACCATCTCCCGCGCCGTGTCATCCGTAACGTCCGTAATCAGGCCGAAATGACTTTTGCCGCTGTTTAATACCAGAGCATCCACAGGCTGCTTAACGGAACGGCTGAGTGTCTCCGCGCCATCCGGTGAGGACAGATCCGCCTGAATAACGGAGGCTTTTACGCCGAATGATGTGCTCAGCCTTTCCGCAAGCCTGTGTGCGGCTTCCTTATTAGAATGATAATGCAAGAGGACGTCATATCCGTTTTTTGCGAGGACTTCACTTATACTTTGTCCGATTCCGCCGCTTGCTCCGGTTACGAGCGCTGTCTGTTTCATCAATCAATACTCCTTCTTTCCCCAGAAAAACATCCCTCAGGGCGTGAGGGATGTTTTTGTTATGATTTTGGCACGACTTTGCAGACTGTCAGCCTGTCTTCTGATATTTCTTCTTCAATGACCCGCTTTACGTCATCCAGCGTAATCTGCTCCAGTACGGTTACGACATCAAACAGACTCATATCTAAAAAGGCGTAGCGTGTGAATTGGTTGGCGATATATTCAGGCGAATTGAGCGCTTTTAAGAATGACCCGATCTTCTTTTTTCTCGCAAGATCAAGTTTTTCCGCAGTCACGGCTGATGCTGCATCAAGCAGCATGTGTTTTAATTCGTCAGCGAGCTTATCCGGCTCCGGTGTATCTCCTCCGACAGAGGCAAAACCGAATCCGTATTCAGCCGTGTAATCAAAGCTGAAGGTCTCATCAATGTAGCCTTTGTCGTACAAGTCACCGTAATGCGGTGAGCTTTTTCCGAAGAGACATTCAAGCATGAGGTTCATGCTGAGCTCGTGCTTCAACAGCTCCTGCCCCGTTTTATAAGGGTCTTTCGCCTTTAAACCGACCAGACATTTTGAGCCTTGCACGTTCATTTTTAATTCCTGCTCCCGGCGGAAAACCGCTTCCTGCTCCTGAACTTCTTCACGTTTGATTTCAGGCTGGTCTGTAAACGGCTTTTTCTCCTGGTTTTCCCGCACCTGGCTGATGACCGCTTCAGGATCTACGGGACCGACGATAAAGAGCAGCATATTGCTCGGGTGATAAAACGTTTCATAGCACTCATACAGCAGATCTTTCGTAATATGAGAGATGCTCTCCACCGTCCCGGCAATGTCAATTTTCACGGGGTGGTCTTTATACATATTTTCGATAAGGCCGAAAAACAGCCGCCAATCCGGATTATCATCATACATATTGATTTCCTGGCCGATGATGCCTTTTTCTTTTTCAACTGATTTTTCCGTGAAATACGGGTCCTGAACAAAATCTATGAGTGTTTCCAGGTTTTTCTCCACATTAGAAGTGCTGGAGAACAGATAAGCGGTTCGTGTAAATGATGTAAAGGCATTTGCCGACGCCCCTTGCTTACTGAAGTCCTGAAACACGTCGCCGTCCGCTTTTTCAAACAGTTTATGCTCCAGAAAATGCGCGATTCCGTCAGGGACGTGTACCATTTCTTCCTTATTTAAAGGAACGAATTGATTGTCAATGGAACCGTACTTTGTCGTAAACACAGCGTATGTTTTATTAAAGCCCTGTTTCGGCAGCACATAGACATCAAGGCCGTTTGCCATTTTTTCATGATACAGCGTTTCCTGAAGCTGTTCGAAGTTTATCGGTTTAGTCAAGATGCTCCCCCCGTCCCTTTTAAGAAATAAGTCGTATCCAGCTTAATGTTCTTTCCGACATTGATAATGTCCTCTTTTGTCACTTTCTCGATATTGTCAAGGAATTTTTCGATCGGTATCTCTACTTGGGCTGAGGCCTGCTGATACAGAAATTCCGCTAAACCGTATGCCGTATCAATCGTTTCTAATACTTGATTTTTAATAACGGCTTTCGTTTGGGCGATATCATCTTCTGAAAAGTCACCGTTTTGCATAGCCTGAAACTGTTCTTCAATGATGGTGACGGCCTGCTTGTAATTTTTCACCTCAATGCCCGACATGACCATCAAAAGCCCTTTGAAGCTTTCCACCCTTGAGGCCGCATAATAGGCGAGGCTCGCTTTTTCACGGACATTTATAAACAGCTTTGAATGAGAGAAACCTCCGAACAGCCCGTTAAACACCTGCAATGCAGGATAATCCGGATCTGTATATGTCGTATTGGTCCGGAATCCGATATTCAGCTTGCCCTGCTTGACGTCCTCTTCATCAATGACTTCCTTCGGATCGGGCTGTTCATTCGCCGCGCTTCTTTCAAAAGGCTGCAGCTCCCGTTCTTCCGTTTTAAAATACGTATCAACGGCCGTTTTCACCTGATCTGTATCAACATCGCCGATGACGTACAGGTCCAGCTGGTCTTCGCGTATGGCTTTTTGATAGGCTTCATACAAATCTTGCGGTGTAATGTGTTCAACATCATCGAACTCGCCGTTGACGTGAAGCGCATACGGTTCGCTTTTGCACATTTCCTGAACGAGACGCAGATTAGAATATCTCATCTTATCATCATATACGGCTTGAATCCGCTGTTTCAGCGTCCGTTTTTCCTGCGTGACATAAAGGGGCAGGAAGGCGCCGTTTTCCAAAGCGGGCGAAAAGACAAGCTCTGATAAAAGCTGAAGGCCTTTTTCCAATAACGGTGTGCGGTCCTTCAGATACTTTTCATTAGGAATCTCAAGTCTGAACGTAATGACATGACGTTCTCCCTTTTTTGTCAGATCAGCTGAAACGGATGTGCCGTACAGCTCATCAAAATAAGACCGCAGATCAGCGGTTTTCGGGCGGCTTTCTGTTCCGCGCAGAAGCACATGCGGAAACAGCGCCCTTTTTGTTACGAGCTCTTTCGTTAAAGGAGCCAGCATTTTAAACGTCAGCGAAACGGTTTTAAATTTCTCGGTCTTTACGATGTGGGCGGTGATCCCGCCGTGCTTTGACTTCATTTCATTTACGTAAGTCATGTGAAACCTCCTTCGTTCATTCTTTCATAGTATGTATTATGACCAAATTTCAGCATTCGCAAAAAAGAGTGCGCAGATGTAATTATATCAACTGGAGGATTTATAAGGAAACAAAAAACCTCTGCCCGAAAACAGGCAGAGGCATTGAACGTTATTTTTTCAAATTGAAAGGCCACCAGTTGGCTCTTCCGAATATTTTCACCATGACCGGTACAAAAAACGGAAGGACGACAATTGCGTACATGAGAAGGCCTGTTAATACCACGGTTGCAATCTGTAATAAGGAAAGAACGCCTGACGGCAGCATGGCCGCAAAGGTTCCCGCTAAAATAATGGCCGCAGAAATGATGACGGAACCCATATTTTTCATACTGCTGATCATTGCGGGTTCCGTTCCTTCTTTTTTCAGCTCATTAAAGCGGTCCATTAAAAAGATGGAATAATCCACGCCAAGAGCCATCAAAATGACAAAGCCGAAGAACGGCACGGCCCAGTTTACGCCCGGATACCCGAAGAAGTGTGTAAAGATGTATTCCGTCACGCCGATGGATGCGAAATACGTCAGTACGAGCGACGCCACTAAATAAACAGGCATAATGAGGGAGCGCAGCATCACGATGAGAATCAGAAAAATTCCCGCCAGCATAAACATGGCCGTCCGTTTGAAGTCTGAATCCGATACTTCCTTCAGATCGGCATTCATGCTGGAGACTCCCGAAACGCCGAAGGAAGCATTCTTCAGATCCGTGTTCGGAATGGCCCTTTTTACGCTCGCTTTGATCGCTTGAATATCTTGAATGGCCGTATTTGAGTAAGGATTGTTATCAAGAACGACGGTCAATTCTGTCGTTTTTCTGTCATCTGACATGTACGTATTAAACACGCTTGTGAAATCACTGTTTGTCAACGCGTCTTTCGGCACAAACCAGCCTGTCATTTCTTTGTCTGACGCCTTGTGAAGCTCACCCAGGTAATCATTCGCCCCCATCATGCCGCTTGATACTTTCTTAAGCCCTTTTACACTGTCGTTAAGGCCGGAAGAAAGTTCGCTGAGCCGGGAAGAAAAATCACCGAGACCGCTCTTCATTTTTTTCTGGCCCTCGGCGAGCTGTCCTGCCGCCGATTCAAGGCGCGGCATTTGTCCTGCGAGAGCCCCCTGTCCGTCTGACACTTGCTGCAGACCGTTTTCAATACTGGTCAGACCGTTGATCATTGCGTTAATTTGAGTGTCAATCTTCTTCTGAGCGGCTGCCAGTCGGGCAAATTGTTTTTCCGCTTGCTGCAGATGAGCCTTTTGACTGTCGACCTGTTTAGAAAACGCTTCTGCATCCGCGTTTGCCTTGGAAACGGCTGACTGTACACCCGTAAAGGCCGATTTGATTTCTTGGTAAGAGGGATCGGTTTTGACTGACGGTATTGACGCTTCCAATTTTGCAAACGGCAGCCGGGCAAGCTGCTTGTTCAAATCGGCAAGCTGTCTGCTGGCTTCATCTTTCATCGGCAGGACGGTTTTTACCAATTTTAAAGCGTTTTGCGTTTCTGAAGCGAGACCGCTGTTTTGTTTGAGCTGTGAAGTCAGCATTTGTTTTTGCTCTTCAATCCGCTTTCTCATCTGGGCGACGCCGGCTTTATTCTCGTTCACGCCAGCCTGCAGTTTATTCAGGTTTTCTCCTATATCAGAAAGCCCGGATTTCAGAGACAATGTTCCGTCAATAAGCTGATTGACGCTTTTGCCCGACTCTTCGATCTGCGGCTGTGAATCAGCTAACGACTTTGCGGCATGCCCTAATCCGTCCGTGATTTTTTCAAGTCCTGTATTGCCTTTATCAAGCCCTTCTTGAAGCTGCTTTGCCTGATTTGTGACAAATAATTGATTCAATCCGTTTCCAGCGGGGCGCGTGGCGCTTCTGACCGTTTTTACACCCTCTGTTTTTTCAAGTTCTCTGCTGATTTTTTCGATATCAATCAGGTGTTTTTCGGTATTTAATGTCTCATCATTTTTGATGACGACTGTGGCCGGAAGAAGTTCTCCCGGGCCGAATGCGTCTGAAATCGTATTAAACGCGCGGACGGATTCATATTTATCCCCGATTTCGTCAAGACTGTTGTAAGACAGCGACCCTTTGTAAAGAAGGATAGGCGGGACGGTGAATACCGCAACGATTGCAAGACTGATGAGCGGCCTTTTAAATGAAAACCGCCCTGACGATTCCCATGCTTTGCTTTGAGGATGCGAAATATCGCCCTTAACAGGCCAAAACAGGCTTTTTCCTAAAACAGCCATAAAAAACGGCACGATCGTCATGAGCGCAAGCAGCAGCACCGCGACACCGACCGCAACGGCCGCTGCCGACTGATACAGCTTAAATGTCGCAAATCCGATGCAGGCAAATCCGATCAGCACCGCACCGCCGCTGTACAAAACCGTCTTTCCGGCCGTTTTGTAGGTGACGACGATCGCTTCTCTTATATCAGCGCCATGCGACAGCTCTTCTTTAAATCTGCTGAGAAGCAGAATGCAGTAGTCTGTGCCGATCCCGAACATAATCGCAACCATAAAAATCTGAGTAAAAGTTGAGAGCGGAAAATTCAGCTGATCGACTAAAAATGCGACAATCGACTGGCTGACTAAATAAGATATCAATACTGATAAAAGCGGCACGAACGGAGCGACCACTGACCGAAATACAAGGATCAGCACGATCAGGATAAAAGCGACCGTTATATATTCAGTCTTTTTCAAGCCGTCCTGTGAGCTTTTTAACACATCTTCGTCGATCAGCGATTGGCCTGTAATGCCGTATGATACGCCGTACGGTTTCAGCTCTTTATCAATTTTATTTTTTATTTCGATGATATCGTTTTTGGATGTATCAAGCTGCAGCTGAACGAGCATCGTTTGTCTGTCTTTTGAGAGCAGCTGTTTTTTAATATCGTCATTTTTCTCCCCGAAGTATGAAGTCACCGTTTTAATCTGAAGCGCTTTTTTATGTTCAGACAAAGTGCTGACGGCTTCTTCCAGACGATTTTTTTTGTCTGTCATTAAGCCTTTTTCGTGAAATACGATGACGGCAGAAGAAGACGGTGCATCGGAATCAGACATTTCATCAAGCAATTCATGGGCGTAAGAAGAGGAATATCCGTCCGGTACGGAAATCTGCCCTTTCTCCCGTGTCAATTCAGCCATATCAGGCGCTGTAAGCATAAATATCACCGTTGCGGCGACCCACACCGCGGCGATGATCCAGCGGGCTCGGATAATGTTTTTCATTATGTCTGCTGATCCTCCTCAGTCATCATCAATCGATATAATTTTTCATATGTATTTACGAACATTTCCGCCTCGTCTTCATCAAAATACATAATATATGATCGGACGAGTTCCTCAATCCGCCGCTCCACACGGTGAAATACTTCCGTCCCCTTTTCCGTGACATTTAAAAGTATGCTCCGGCGGTCGCTTTGGCTGCGTTCTCTATTGATGTAGCCTTTTTCATACAGGCGGTTCGTCATAGATGTAATGGCGCTTTTATTGACGTGGCACACCGCGGCCAGTTCAATTGATTTGCAATCCGGATTGAGCATAATATAGCGGAGGATGTAATATTGATCCAATGTCAGTTCTTTGTTCACTTTTTCAGCGATAATGCTGTCAATTTTTTTTAAGACGTGCAGGTATACATCGGAATAACGCTGAATCAGCTGCTTTACTTTTTCTTCATGCACCTTTTCCCCCTCCTTCCGATAGTTAATATGTTTAACTATTAAAAAGAATAACGACTTGACGGTATCATGTCAATCTTCAAAATAAAATAAAAAAAGACAGTGCAGATTACACCGTCTTTAATGATTCCTTTTTTTCTTTTGCTTGTGATGAGATATTTAACAGCGCTAAAAATACAGACACAATGCCGCAAAAAGCGGATAAAATAAAAATCAGCCAGCCTGCATTTGACATCAGGGCAGCAAAGATCGGCGGTCCCGCCGCTACTCCGATAAACCGCATGCTGTTATAAAATGAGGTGATGGTTCCCGATTCCTCGTTGTCTACGCCTTCTGTGATGACAGCGTCTAAAGCCGGCAATGCCATTCCGATACCGATACCGCTGACACACAAAAAGATAAATAATAAATAAAAACTGTGATTCCACCATAGGCCGATAAACGACAGTGTCACGGCACTCATTCCGAAAACGATGCAAAACTTCATTTTGCCTTGGTCTTTTCCGATTTTCCTGCCTGCTATATATGAACTGACGGATAGAAATAAAAGCGGGATTGCCAAAAGCGCTCCTTTAGCCACACCGTCAATGCCGTATTTCTTCTCCAGTGAGTCTGATAAATAAAAAAGAACCCCGAACAGCAAAAACATAATCACGCAGCCGATGATAAAAACCGTAAAGAGCCAGCGTCCGTCACGCTTAAATATGCGGCCGACATTTTTCACAAATTCGGAAATAGAAGGCGCTTCTTTTTGTTCCTCCGGCTTTGCCACCAAAAACAATACGAGAAAAAAACTGATGAGCGAAAAAAACGGAATGAACCAAAATGGCATAAACCAAAACCATGCAGCCAAGAGCGAACCGAGAATCGGGCTTATTACTTTCCCGGCAGTGTTAGACGTCTCAATATCGCCGAGCCCCGCGGTAATCCGCTCATCATCCCCTTTGAATAAATCACCGATAAACGGCATCACTACAGGAGCCGCCCCTGCCGAACCGATTCCCTGCAGCACCCGCCCCGCCAAGATAATGGGATAAGGATGCTTGAACGCGGTGGAAGCTATCGCGGCAAGCGCTCCGCCCGCACCGGCTATGAGAAGACAAGGCAGAAGAACCTTTTTTCTTCCGAATTTATCGGACAGATATCCGGCAATCGGAATACAAATAATCGCCACAATCGAATAGACCGTTATAATTAACGATACTTGAAAAGACGATATGGACAGCTTCTTTTCAATCATCGGAAGCACAGGAATCAGCATGGAATTCCCGAGTGTCATCACGAGCGGTACAGAAGCCAGAGCAATGATATTTTTCGTTCCATTTTTCTTCTTACTCAACTTATTCACCCATTCACTATACTTGGTTGTTTCCTGTTTTATTGTGCCTTGCAGAAAACAAAGTATGTACTGAAACGGCAAATAAAAAAACAGACACATGACGCGTCTGTCTTAAAAACGTTTTCTTACAACATGAAAACTGAACTTATCAGCCCGGAAATAATTTAATGAATACAGCACAGGTTCATCATTCTGATTATAGTGGGTTTGCTTCAGCAATAAAAGCGCCGTCTCCGGCTCGCATTCCAAAACCGGTGAAATCGTATCGTGATATCCGATCGGTTCGATATCAGCAACGGCATAGCTGATCACAGATCCGGAGTTTTTTTCCAAAAGATCAAAAATAGACTCCTGTTCATGACAGAAAGAATTCGGCAGAATGTGCATCGGAATCGTATCTAAACAGTAAACGACCGGAGTGCCGCTTGCCGTTCTCACGCGTTCCAAATAAAAAAGCTCCTGCTCGGGCTCAAGCCGGAATCTAGCGATATCTTCATCAGACGGCGTGATGACCTGAGACGACAAAAAAATCGTACCCGGCACCATGTTCGCCTGCTGAATCGTTTTCGTCACGCTGTTGAGCTGTTCAATACCTGAAAGAAACAGCGGTTTTGTATGGACGAAAGTGCCCACACCGTGCCTTCTGATAATCACATGCTCCTCTTCAAGGATACGCAAAGCTTCACGCAGAGTTGCCCGGCTGACACCCATTGATTTTGAAAGCTCAAATTCAGAAGGAAGCTTTTCCTTTTCGGTGTAAATTCCGTTTTGTATATCCTCTTTGATTCGCTCAATCACTTTTAGATACAAGTGACGATTGTCAGCTTTTGTAGACATGTTTCCCCTCCGTAAACCACTTTCATAAATTATTGAACAATTGGGACAACTATATCATGTTTTGATAAAAAAATAAATAGGAATGATTTTGGTGATATCATTTTCAGTGAAAACTCTCTCCTTTTTAAGAAGAGAGCTCATCATATTGTTCCTTAGATAATAGTACTTCCCTCGGTTTGCTTCCTTCATACGGCCCGACGACGCCCCGTTCCTCCATTGCGTCAATCAGACGGGCAGCTCTCGTATATCCGATTCTGAACCGCCTTTGAAGCATGGAGACTGATGCCGTCTGCATGCCGATAATCAAATCGACCGCTTCGTCATAGAGATCATCCGTTACTTCACTGTGTGTTTCCGAAACTTCTTCCGGAATCATCTCTTCTTGGTACTGCGCTTTTTGCTGCGTAATGACATGATCAACGACATGCTCAACCTCTTCATCGGATAAGAATGCCCCTTGCACACGCACCGGCTTATTTGCGCCTACAGGCAGAAACAGCATGTCTCCGCGCCCCAGAAGCTTTTCAGCGCCGCCCATGTCTAAAATTGTCCGTGAATCGGTCTGAGATGAGACACTGAAGGCGATTCTTGACGGGATGTTGGCTTTAATAACACCGGTAATAACATCGACTGAAGGCCGCTGTGTCGCGATAATCAAATGAATTCCCGCCGCCCGCGCCATCTGTGAAAGTCTCGTAATTGAATCTTCCACGTCGGAAGAAGCGACCATCATCAGATCGGCAAGCTCGTCAACGATGACGACGATGTACGGCAGCTCAGGCTGCTTGACTTCTTCTTCGGCATTTGACCGCTTAATATGATCGTTATAGCCTTCTATATTTCTCGTACCCGTATGGGAGAACAGCTCATAGCGGCGCTCCATCTCATTGACGACCTTTTTCAAAGCCTGCGAGGCCTTTTTCGGATCTGTCACGACCGGCGCAAGCAGATGAGGAATGCCGTTATACACATTCAGCTCAACCATTTTCGGGTCAATCATCATCATCTTCACTTCATGCGGTTTGGCCCTCATCAGAATGCTCGTAATAATACCGTTGACACAGACGCTTTTTCCGCTTCCCGTTGCCCCCGCTACGAGCAGGTGGGGCATTTTGTTCAGTTCGGCAAGCACGGCTTCCCCGGAAATATTTCGTCCCAAGCCGATCAGAAGCTTTGCGTCCGGCTTGTCATTGAGCTTGGATTCAAGCACTTCTTTTAACGAAACCATCGCAACTTCAGCATTGGGCACCTCGATGCCGATTGCCGATTTACCCGGAATCGGCGCTTCGATCCGGATATCCTTCGCGGCAAGCGCGAGCGCGAGGTCATCGCTCAGATTCACGATTTTACTGACTTTGACCCCGACGTCCGGATACACCTCATATTTTGTGACCGCCGGACCGAGATGAACCTGCGTCACTTTCGCCTTTACGCCAAAGCTTTGAAAAGTCCGTTCGAGTTTTCTTGCATTCTCGTAAATGTTTTTCTTATCGGTCTGCTGGCCGGTATGTTTCGGGTCAGCCAGTATGTCCAATGAAGGCATTTGATAATCTTTATTTTCAAGCTCTGTAAACGTCATCGGCGGAGCCGCAGCCGTTTCGCCACTGTCTTGAGCGCCGCCGGAAGGCTCATCTTTTACCGCTTGTGCAGCCTCCTGAGTTTTTTCCGGAATCAGCGGTTCGACGGGCTCTTCCTGACGGTCTGAAAAGCTTGAAATAATCGGCTCTGAATGGATGATCGGCGAAATGATTTCCTCATCCTCTTCCTCCGGTTCAGGCTCTTCTTTTTTCTTTTGAACCCGTTTTTGTTTTTTGCCCGATTTTGTTTTTGTTTTCGGCGAAGACATATTCGTTCTGACCGTCTTCATATCCTCAAGAAATGCCTGCCATTGACCGCGGATAAACCGGCCGACGGGGCTCGTCCACTTTTTGAGCGTTTCCTGCAGTGAACGGCCCGTTACAAGAATCAGCCCCATTAAGATCAGCACGATCGCCATGATCTGTGAACCCGTTGATGCAAATAAAAAGTGGGAAGCTGCAAACAGTACCGCGCCGATCATGCCGCCGCCCAAATCAGGGGAAGCAGCCTGCTGTTTCATGTCAATCATAAACAGCTCCCACGTGTTGCCGATGACACTTGCCGACCGAATCGACCCGTGATGAGACAGATTTTTAAAGAGCTGCACGTGAGACAGCAGCAATATACTGGCGATAATACAGTACAGCCCTGCCTTTCTTCTCGTTAAAAGGCTTGGACTCTTCTTTTTCCAAAACAGCGAAATTCCGAGAAGGAAGAGCGCAATTAAGCATAAAATAAACCACTCTCCGGCAAAAAAACGGAACAAGTACACAAATGTCTGTCCCACAACGCCGAGCTGCAAAACAGCAATAATTGAGATTGCAACACAGAGCAGTCCGCTTAGTTCGTATTTTAGATTGAGCTTACTCTCTTGTTTCTTTTTAGATTTCCGTTTTTTCTTTGCCACACTCATCACCTTACTGCGTTAAAAAATGTAAAATCATACATCATGAAGAAAAGCAGCCTTTTGCCGGCTGCATTTTTCTGTAGGATTCCCCTATTATAGCATATTTTGCCCCCGAGAAACGGACTGAATGCCGGTTAGATTTTCAGCTTGATTTTTTGTCCCGGAGCGATGTCCGGATTCAAGAAATCCATCGGGTTCGTACTTAAAATCTGTACGACTTCAGCTTCATTTCCCTTCATCTCAACTAGCAGCGGCACGCCGGCGTAATCTACCTGTTCATGCACGCTTTGCTCTATATCCTGACCGTAAACGACTTCTTGGGGCATGACGGTATAAAGGATCATTGAATCATCCTTCCTTCCTCGCTCTTTCGTTCCTCAATCAGCTGATTCAGCTTTTTTATCGCCTGTCCGACGCCGCCCACGGCATCAATTAATCCGTAATCAGCCGCATCTTTCCCGACTACGTTCGTCCCGATGTCCCTGGTTAAGTTTCCTTTTGAAAACATCAGCTCTTTGAATTTTTCTTCGGAAATATTTGAATGATGGGTCACAAAGTTGACGACCCGCTCCTGCATTTTGTCCAAGTATTCAAATGTTTGCGGAACCCCGATAACCAGACCTGTAAGCCGAACGGGGTGAATGGTCATAGTCGCTGTTTCCGCGATAAAACTATGATCACATGACACGGCGATCGGCACACCTATCGAGTGTCCCCCGCCGAGTACGATTGAGACGGTCGGTTTTGATAAGGATGCGAGCATTTCCGCAATCGCAAGCCCCGCTTCCACATCGCCTCCGACGGTGTTTAAGATGATCAGAAGTCCTTCGATTTTCGGATTTTGCTCAATGGCGACGATTTGCGGAATGACGTGTTCATATTTGGTTGTTTTATTTTGCGGCGGGAGCTGGACGTGCCCCTCAATTTGGCCGATGATCGTCAGGCAGTGAATATTGCTATCTTGGGACATTTGCGGCAGAGATGTCTCTCCCAGCTGCTGAATTTTGCTCATAATGCTGTCTTTCGCATCTGATTTTTCGGGCTGCTGTTCTTCGGTGTTTTCCATACGATGATCCATTTTATCTTTCACCCTTTCCGAATGTCTCTTTGTATTATGAACAAAGATGATGATTTCCATCCGGGACATGAACAAAAACAAAGCCGGAGCATCATGCGCTCCGGCTTTGTATACATTATACTTCCATAATGATCGGAATGATCATCGGCTTGCGTTTTGTTTTTTCATAAAGGAATTGATTCAGCGCATCACGCATGGCTTGTTTCAGCGTGGACCATTCTACGGCAGATGTTTCCGTCGCTTCAGTCACGATAGAGCGGACGAGCTCAGTAGCTTGTACAATTAAACCTTCTGATTCTCTGACATATACGAAACCGCGCGTAATGATCTCAGGACCTGATACGAGGTTCTTTTTCTGCTTATCGAGTGAAATCACGACGATGAGAATGCCGTCTTGTGACAATAAGCGGCGGTCTCTCAGCACGATGTTGCCGATGTCGCCGACTCCGAGGCCGTCAATCAGAACGTTTCCGTACGTGACTTTATCCCCGATTTTCACATTCTGGCCGCGGAATTCAACGACGTCACCTTTTTCAATCAAGAAAATGTCGCTGCGTTTCATGCCGATCTCTTCTGCGATTTTGGAATGCGCTTTTTGCATTCTGAATTCACCGTTAACCGGAATTAAATATTTCGGTTTCAGCAAATTAAGCATGAGTTTCAATTCTTCCTGCGAACCGTGACCGGACACATGCACGCGCTTTTGGGCGAAAATGACTTGAGCGCCGGCGCGTGCAAGCAGGTTGACGGTTTTGGAATATATCAATTCATGCCCCGGAATCGGTGTTGATGCAATGACAACGGTGTCTCCTTCTTCAATGTTAAGCTGCTTGTGCGCCTGCTTGGCCATCCGCGTAAGAGCGGCCAGCGGCTCACCATGGCTTCCGGCTGTAACAATTGCCACTTCCCGCTTCGGATATTTTTTCACATCCTGCACAGGAATAAACATTTCATCTTCGGCTTCAATATAGCCGAGCTTGCGCCCAAGCTGAAGCACGTTTTGCAGATTTTTTCCGGCGATTGCAAGTTTGCGGCCGTTCTGGACGGCAGCCTGTATCACTTGCTGGATCCGGTTGATATTAGACGCGAATACAGCAATGATGACCCGGTTTTCTGAATTGTTCATCGCATCGGAAATTTCACCGCTTACATATGCTTCTGACGGAGTATACCCCGGGCGCTCCGCATTGGCGCTGTCAGAAAGCAGGGCGAGCACGCCGCTGTTTCCGATTTTGGCAATTTCGCCAATATCACATGATTGGTGATAAGCAGGCGTCTGGTCAAATTTAAAGTCTCCCGTGCATACAATAGAGCCAAGTGATGTTTTGAAGCTGACTCCCACTGAATCCGGAATACTGTGAATCGTTTTAAAGAACGATACTTTCGTTGATTCAAATGTAATGACTGATTTAGAGTGAACTTCACGCAAATCAGCTTTTCGATTATGCCCGTACTGCTTGAGTTTTTCTCTCAGTAATGCAAGCGTAAGCTTCGTTCCGTATACCGGCACCGACAGCTTGTTCAATAAATAAAAGACGCCTCCGATGTTTTCATCGTGCCCGTGTGTCAGAAAGATGGCCTTCACGCGGTCAGCCCGTTCTACTAAGTAGGAAATATCCGGAATGACGACATCAATACCGAGCATTTCATTTTCAGGGTGCATCAGCCCTGCATCCACTACAAATATGTCTGAGTCAATTTCAATGACATATAGGTTCTTCCCAATTTCTCCGACGCCGCCAAGGGCGATAATTCTGACGTTTTCTGTATTTTTCTTTTTCAAAATCTGTATCCTCCTAGTCTCATACCCGTCCATCATCACTTGTTCCTATTATAACTGATATCAATTTTAGAAAACAAGAAGAAGCGGAAGGTTTAGGGAAAACCAATATGTATACAAAACGGTCAAACTCACGATAAAAATGAGAATGACCGCGTATTTTAACTGTATAAATTTTTTCTTACAGTTCGCTGATGACGCTGCTCAGGCTCAGACGTTCATCTTCATTCAGCGGGATAAGAGGAAGACGCACAGATCCGACATCAAGGCCTTTCAGCTGTAACGCCGTTTTGACCGGAGCCGGATTAGGCGCTTTAAAGAGCTCCTTCATGATCGGCAGAAGCTTCTGATGAATCAGTGCCGCGGTTGCCGTCTGCCCGTTCGTATAGTTTTTAATCATCTGCTGCATGTCAGAACCTACGATATGGCTGGCCACTGACACGACTCCTCTTCCGCCGACTGCGAGAATAGGAAGCGTTAACCCGTCATCACCTGAATAGACGTAAAAATCTTCCGGTGTTTCGGCAATGATTTTCGTAATGGCATCAAGATCGCCGCTCGCTTCTTTAATCGCAGAGATATTCGGTATCTCCGCAAGTCTGATGGCCGTTTCCGGCGCAAGCGAAGCGACCGTTCTGCCCGGCACGTTGTAAAGCATCACAGGAAGAGACGTTTCTTCAGCTATGGCTTTAAAATGACGGTACATCCCCTCTTGGGAAGGCTTATTATAATACGGCGTGACAAGCATAACGCAATCGACGCCGGCTTCTTCAGCTTTTTTTGTCAGTTTAATGGAGTCTTTCGTATTGTTGCTTCCCGTACCCGCAATAACAGGCACGCGTCCGTTCACTTCTTTGACTGTAAATTCAAAGAGTGCAATTTTTTCTTCCGTTGAAAGTGTCGGAGATTCGCCGGTCGTGCCTGCGACAACTAAAGAATCCGTGCCGTTTTTCAACAAATAGTCGATTAATGTAGACAGTTTTTGAAAGTCTACATTCCCTTTACTGTCAAAGGGGGTAATCATCGCTGTAGATATATTTCCGACATTCATTTTTTTCACCTCATCATGATTCAATCACATTTACTTTGAAAGTTCAAACACTTCATGCAGCGCATTTACGGCCGTTACCATATCTTTTTCATGAACGAGCACCCATATCGTCGTATGGCTGTCGGCAGATTGCAGAATCGGAATGCCTTTATCAGAAAGTGCGGAGACGATTTTTGACGTGACACCCGGAACACCCATTATCCCGGCGCCGACCGCTGACACTTTCGCACAGCTCTCCGTCACTGTCGGCTCATATCCTAATTCAGCCAAAATGCTGCGCGCGGCTTCCGTTTTACTGCCGGCTACGGTATATACGATTTCACTCGGCGTAATGTTAAAGAAATCTACGCTGATTCCGGCATTTGCCATTGCTTTAAAGACTTCAGTCTGAACGTTGTATTGCCCCATTTTGGCGGGAACCTTAAATTGCGTCACATCTTTCACATGGGCGATCCCCGTGATCAGCCGTTCGAATACATCGCTGCCGATGTTAGACGAATGATGGGACGTCACCAAAGTGCCTTTGTCTTTTGAATAAGTGGAGCGCACGCGGATCGGCACCTTTGCCTGCATGGCGATTTCCACCGCGCGCGGATGAATGACTTTCGCGCCTTGATAGGCAAGGTTGCAGATTTCCGTATATGTGACGTTCGGAAGCGGCTTAGCATTTTCCACGATTCTCGGATCGGCTGTCATAACGCCTTCCACGTCCGTAAAAATGTCGATAAACTCAGCATCTACCGCCGCGCCGAGCGCCGCTGCTGAAGTATCGCTTCCTCCTCTGCCGATCGTCGTCGTGTCGCCTTTTTCAGTCGCTCCCTGAAATCCCGCGACAACGACAGCGTCATGGCTGGCAAGTGCAGCGAAAAGCCGCTCTGTTTTCATTTCTATAATTTTGGCGTCAGTATGCTGGGCATTGGTTAAAAAGCCGGCCTGGGCTCCTGTTAAAGCTGCGGCTTTTATGCCGTTTTCCTTCAGCATGCTGGAAAAAACAACGGACGAAATCGTTTCTCCGCAAGACAGAAGCATATCCTGCTCTCTCGGAGAAATGTCGGACTGGCTGCCGTAAAGGAGCCCGATTAAAGAATCTGTCGCGTACGGGTCTCCTTTTCTTCCCATCGCCGATACGACAACGACAACTTTATAACCTTCACTGATGGCATCTTTAATGTGTGCTAGCGCAAGCTTGCGGCCTTTGTCATCTTTTACGGATGTTCCGCCGAATTTTTGAACAATGATCTTCACTATTTTCACTCCAAATTAGTCTGACGTAACAGAAGAGAGCAGGCAGAGCCTTACTCTCTTCTGTTCGCCTATAGAAAATACGTTTGTTTTATACGAGGTTCAGTTTTTGCAGGCTTTCCGCGATTTGGACTGAGTTCCAAGCGGCGCCTTTTAACAGGTTATCAGAAACAACCCACAAATGAAAACCGTTTGCTCTGTCCAAATCTTTACGGATTCTTCCTACAAACACATCGCGTTTGCCGACGCAATCAGCAGGCATCGGGTAAAGCTGCTCCGCCGGATCATCCTGAAGCGTGACACCCGGAGCTTCTTTTAAAAGCTGTTTCATATCTTCAACGGTTGCGTCATCACGGTCAAGCTCAATGTAAACAGATTCTGAGTGCCCTGTTTCAATCGGCAGTCTGACACATGTCGCAGCCACTTCCAGATTCGGCATATGCATGATTTTTTTCGTTTCATTAATCATTTTCATTTCCTCAAACGTATAGCCGTTATCTTGGAATTTATCAATTTGCGGAATGGCGTTAAATGCGATTTGATAATGCTTTTTGTCGCCTTTAACCGGCATAATGGACGGTTCTGCGGGTTCATTGTTTAAAATCGCCTTTGTCTGGCTGTACAATTCCTTCGCCGCTTCATTGCCGGCCCCGGACACAGCTTGGTAAGTAGATACAATGACTTTTTTCAATCCGTACGCTTTGCGGATCGGTTCAAGCGCAGCCACCATCTGAATCGTTGAACAGTTAGGGTTGGCGATAATGCCGTTATGTTTGTGCAGATCACCTTCGTTCACCTCAGGCACCACGAGCGGTGTATTTTCGTCCATACGGAATGCGCTGGTATTGTCAATCACAATGGCTCCCCGTTTTACAGCCTCAGGCGCCAAGCTTTGTGATACGCTTCCGCCGGCGCTGAATAACGCGATATGAACGCCTTCGAAGCTTTCAGGAACAGCTTCCTGCACTGTATATTCTTCGCCTTTAAACGTTACTTTCGTACCAGCAGAACGCTTTGAGGATAGTAGTGTGAGTGTTTCGATTTCAAAGTTTCTGTCTTCCAGTGTTTTCAGCATTTGCTGTCCTACGGCTCCCGTCGCTCCGACAACTGCTACGTGTAATCCTCTTCCCATCTGTAAAACTCCTTCCGCCAATTAAGCATCATTTGTTGAATTGACTTTGCATTTTACGTTTTATTTTACCATAGAATAGTCACGGATTGACCGAATTTTTTTATTCCGGAATGATTTTCTGTCATCATGATTTTTTATTCATGATGGTGTACGAGCACCGGCTGAACCTGCTGGTGCAAAAGAGCTTTTTCTACCGTAATCGGAAGGAGATCCATTCTGGCGACGAGCGATGTCGGTTTTTTCACGTGGTCGTCCTGGCCGAACGGGATGAAATATATGTTTTTTGCAGACATCAGCCTCATTAAGTTCGTTCCGTTTAAACCGAGTCCGTCGTTTGTCGAAATTCCGAGCACGACCGGGCGGCCGTTGCGGATCGTGGCTTTCGCAGCCATAAGGACGGGGCTGTCAGTCATCGCATTTGCGAGTTTGCTCATTGAATTTCCGGTTAAGGGGGCGATGACCATGCAGTCGAGCGGAAGTTTCGGCCCGAGCGGCTCCGCTTTTACGATGGAATCAATCGCCTCAAAGCCTGTTGCTTCTTCAATTTTTCTGACCCAATCTCCCCCCTCCCCAAAGCGGGTATCGGTCGATTGAACGGTTGACGTCACGACCGGCCGGACTTCAGCTCCTTGACTGATAAGCGCCTCTATTTGCGGAAAAACTTCCTCATATGTGCAATGCGAGCCGGTTAATCCGAATCCGATTCTTTTCCCTTTCAGAGACATGGTTATTTCCCCTCTTTCTTTAAGTCTGCCAAAAGCTTGCTCAATACGTTCGCAATAATCTGTCCGGCTGTTTTCGGGGCCACAATTCCCGGAAGACCCGGAGCAAGCAGCGCTTTAATGCCTTGTTTTTCAGCATATTTGAAATCCGTTCCGCCCGGACGGGATGCTAAATCCAAAATCAAGGTCTTCGGCGTCATGCGCGATAAAACGCTTTGATTCAGAATCAAGCTCGGTACGGTGTTAATGCAGATATCAATATCATTTACATGTTCAGTAAGCTCTTCAAGTTGAAAAGGAGAAAGCCCCATTTCCGTTATACGGGCCAAATGAGCCGAACTCCGCGCGCCCACTTTTACCTTCGCCCCTAACGCCGCAAACGTCCGGGCGATCGTCATACCGGTGCGCCCCATGCCGAGAACGGCGACGTTTGATCCGTGAATGGTATAATCCGTATGCTGAATCGCCATCATGATTGTTCCTTCAACAGTGGGAATCGAGTTGAATATCGCGATATCGTCCCGCTCAAATAATTTCACAAGCTTGCGGCCCGCTTCGCTGGCGATCCCCTCAAGATACGCGTTGGAGATGCCTGAATAAATGACGCAATGCTCCGGTGTCCGCTCAAGATAGCTCTGCTTTAATACCACTTCTTCATTTGAAAAAACCGTGGAAACAACGCCTTCTCCGGTCGTTGCCGATACAGGCAGGATGATACTGTCTATTTTTTGAAAGGGAATCTCATCGATTTTGCATTTGACGGTTCCTGTAAAACCGTCATCCAATTGGTCAAACCCTGCAAGATAAATATCGGCATGCTGTTCTGTCAGCTTTCTTATAATCTCAAGCTGTCTTGCGTCACCGCCAATGATCGCAATTGTCAATCCGGTTAACATCTGAAACGTTCACCTTCTTTACAGTTACTGGATCTTTTAAGTGTCATCCTCCTCTTCATCGTATGTGCGAAGAGAAAGGGCGGTGAATGTACAGCGTCTTTTTCATAAAAAAAGCACCGGCTGTATGAGCCGGTGCTTGCAAAAAATGAATAAGATCTACTCTTCGGGAGGCGTGATCTCCCCCGGAACGTCTAAAATGATCATGTCTGACCCGATTTTTTGGATATGGTTCCAGGGGACGCGGATGTCGTGGCCTTGTTTTCGCAATCCGAACCATTTTACCGTCGGTATCAACAGCGCGGTAATTTGTCCATCCTGTTCATTAATTTCCAAATCGGTCTGGCCGAGCACGCCGAGCCGCTCTGCCCGTTTAATGTCCACTATTTCTTTACCTGACAGTTCACTGAGCCTCATGATAGCCACCCCCTTGTACTATATGACCCGGAGCAAAAAAAAATGCCTGCCCCGTATAGAGGCAGACTGCTTTTCCGCTTAAGATGAAGCCGGCATATTGCCGGTCGGGCTGATGAGCGATAGTGCGTAATCATCCGTAAATAAGCGGCGGCTGAGGCCGTTGACGCTTTCCAGGCTGACCGCATTTAATTCAGTGATAATTTCATCCATGGTCTTATGCTTTCCGAGCAGGAGTTCGTTTTTCCCGTTCCGGCTCATTTTGCTGTTTGTGCTCTCTAAGCTGAGCATTAAGCTCCCCTTCATTTGCTCTTTGCTGTTTTCCAGCTCTTTCGGGGTGATACCGTCACGTTTTAGAACCGATAACGTTTCCTGAATGGTTTCAGACAGAAGTCCGAGCTGATTCGCGCCGGTGCCTCCGTAAATCGTCAGCATACCGCTGTCTTCATAGGAACTGTGATAGCTGTATACAGAATAGGCCAGTCCTTTATCTTCGCGCACATCCTGGAAAAGACGGCTGCTCATGCTTCCGCCCAGCACGTTGTTTAAGACGATCAAATCGTAAATGTCCGGATCTCCGACTTTCAGGCCTTTGAAACCGAGACAGAGATGCGCCTGTTCGGTGTCTTTTTTTCTGGTCAGTTTTTCATAATGAAACTCAGGCTCGCTGATACCGCTTGCTTTGCCCTTCGCTTCGTATGTACCGAACCATTTCTCCACGTCTTTAATGAATTGTTCCGTTACATTTCCGGCGACAGAAATGACGACGCGGTCCGGCGTGTAAAAGTCATCCATATGCTGTCTGAGAGAATCGCCGTTAAATGACGAAAGCGTTTCCTCCGTCCCGAGAATCGGGTAGCCGAGCGAATGATTGCCGTATGTCGCTTTGCTCAGCAGATCGTGGACAATGTCATCCGGCGCGTCTTCATACATTTTGATTTCTTCATATACGACGTTCTTTTCTTTTTTGAGCTCATCTTCGTCAAAAGCAGAATGAAAGAACATATCAGCCAGCACATCAAGTGCGTAGTTTGCATGCTCATCCAGAACTTTGGCGTAATAGCACGTATATTCTTTTGAAGTGAAGGCATTCACTTGGCCGCCTATCCGATCGAAGGATTCTGCGATTTCCCGTGCGGATCTGGTATTTGTTCCTTTAAAAAACATATGCTCAAGAAAGTGCGAAATACCGTTTGTATCCGGCGTTTCATGACGTGACCCCGTCCCGATCCAGACGCCGATTGCCACAGACCGCACCGTTGGATTATTTTCAAGCACAACTCTTACACCGTTTTGGCATGTATAGCGTTTTATCAAGTCTGTTCCTCCTATTCAAAGACAGGCAACTGCCGCCTGCTACTTCATCAGCCTGTTTTCATCCATTAAGTCAGACACTGAGCCGAGCGCGTAGCCTTTTTCTTTGATTTTTGCAATCAGTGTATCCAGGCTTTTCGCAGTCGGATCAGTCGGATGCATTAAAATCATGGCTCCGTTATGTATTTTGCTCAACACCCTTGTTTGTAAAACAGCGGGAGACGGTTTTTGCCAGTCAATGGTGTCAACGGTCCACATGATGGTGCCCATTCCTTTTTCCGCCGCAAGGTCGACCACGGCTTTTCTGAAGCTGCCGCTTGGCGGCGCAAACCATTTCGGCTTCATGCCGAGCGTCTCGCTGATTTGTGCATTGGTTTTGTCAAGCTGTTCGGAAATGCTTCCTGAAGTCAGTTTGCTCATATCAGGGTGATTGTATGAATGATTTCCGATTTCATGTCCGTCTGCCGCTATTTTTTTCCCCAGTTCCTGATTGTTTTTCAGCCATTTCCCTTCAAGAAAGAAAGTTGCTTTGACCTGGTGCTGCTTCAGAATAGGCAGCATTTGCTCCACGTATTCATTTCCCCAGGCGACATTTATCAGGAAAGCGACCATCGGTTTGTCGGGATTTCCTTTATAAATGGGTTCGGGCGCGAGAGAATCAAGATGGACTTTCGGTTTTACCTGCTCATAGACAAGGCCGTCTTCGTGAAATTCTCCGTCCTTTTTCATTTGTTTATAGGATTTTTCCACATTGACTTTTAAACCGTTATATCCCGGTATACTCTTCCATATTTTATCAATCCGCGCGTCTTGCGGCTTCACTTCATACTCTGACGCTTTTTGCAGTAATTCTTCATAGAGCGGATCTTTTGATGCTGACACAGTTACAGCGTCTTTTTTCATTGCGTCTATGTAATCAACTGTATACGGATTTTTTAACATTTCAAACGAAACAAAAAAAAGAAATAAAAAAACGGCAAACGGCACGAATTTTTTCAACATGTCCTTCCCCCCTCACCACACATTATGTATGAGGAGGACAAGGTAGAACCCGTCTGTTGTCTTTCTCAAAATAAAGAAGCCGGGTCTCCCAGGCTCCTTGTTAGGTTTTCATTTAAGATTGTTGTTGTTCCTGTTCTTTTTCTTTCTCTTCGCGCAGCACTGCTTTACGCGACAGATTCACTCGTCCCTGTTTGTCAATTTCAGTTACCTTCACAAGGATTTCGTCACCGATTTTCACAACATCCTCAACCTTGCCGACCCGTTCGAGCGCTAGTTCAGAGATGTGAACGAGACCGTCTTTTCCGCTGAAGATTTCAACAAAAGCGCCGAATTTCTCAATCCGTTTGACTTTACCGAGGTAAAGCTGGCCGACTTCGACTTCTCTGACAAGATCTTCGATGATTTTTTTCGCTTTTTGGTTGCTGCTTTCATCAGTAGAAGAAATAAAGATGGTGCCGTCTTGTTCAATGTCAATTTTAACACCGGTATCTTCAATGATTTTGTTGATTTGTTTACCGCTCGGTCCGATAACGTCACGGATTTTATCCGGATTAATGTTCATCGTTAAAATTTTCGGCGCATATTGAGAAAGTTCTTTTCTTGATTCACCAAGCGTGCTGAGCATGCTGTTCAAGATTTCCATTCTTCCTTTTTTCGCCTGCTGAAGCGCTTCTTCAAGAATTTCTCTTGAAAGGCCTTCAATTTTAATGTCCATTTGCAGCGCTGTCACGCCTTTTTCCGTGCCGGCTACTTTAAAGTCCATGTCACCGAGGGCGTCTTCCATCCCTTGAATATCCGTTAATACAGTATAGTACTCGCCTGATTTCACAAGTCCCATCGCGATACCCGCAACAGGGGCTTTAATCGGAACACCTGCGTCCATCATGGCAAGCGTGCTCGCGCAAATGCTGGCCTGTGAAGTGGAACCGTTTGATTCAAGCACTTCGGATACGAGGCGGACCGTATACGGGAAGTCTTTTTCATTCGGAATGACCGGCTCAAGCGCACGCTCTCCAAGAGCACCGTGACCGATCTCACGGCGTCCCGGTCCGCGCATCGGGCCTGTCTCCCCTACGCTGAACTGCGGGAAGTTATAATGATGCATAAAGCGTTTTGATTCTTCCACGCCTAAACCGTCAAGAATCTGAACGTCCCCAAGGGCGCCTAATGTACAAACGCTGAGCGCCTGCGTCTGTCCTCGCGTAAACAGCCCGGAGCCATGCGTTCTCGGCAGAAGGCCGACTTCTGAAGAAAGCGGGCGGATTTGATCAACGCCGCGGCCGTCCGGACGGACTTTTTCTTCTGTGATCAAACGGCGCACTTCGTTTTTCACGAGTTTAGACAGTGTCTGTTTCACTTTTTTAATCGTATCTTCATCATGCTCTTCTTCTTCGAATTTCGCGACAACTGCATTTTTCACTTCATTGATCGCGTCTTCGCGAGCATGTTTTTCGTGAACCTGAATGGCGCTGAGAAGATCCGGCTCCGCAAGGCTTTTTACTTTTTCGCTGAGCTCTTCGTCAATTTCATACAGTTCGATTTCTGTTTTCTCTTTGCCGACTGCTGCGACGATTTCTTCTTGGAATGCGATCAGGCGCTTAATTTCTTCGTGACCGAACATAATCGCCTCAAGCATGATTTCTTCAGGAACTTCATCCGCTCCGGCTTCCACCATGTTGATGGCGTCTTTTGTGCCTGCAACGATGAGGTTGATATCACTTTTTTCAAGCTGGTCAACCGTCGGATTGATGACGAATTTCCCGTCAATGCGGCCTACCGTCACACCCGCGATCGGGCCTTCAAACGGGATATCGGAAACGCAAAGAGCGAGTGATGAACCGAACATTGCAGCCATTTCAGATGAGCAGTCCTGATCAACACTCATGACAATGCTGATGACCTGTACTTCGTTACGGAATCCGTCTGCGAAAAGCGGGCGGATCGGACGGTCGATCAGACGGCTGGCTAAAACGGCCTTTTCACTTGGACGGCCTTCTCTTTTAATAAAACCGCCCGGAATTTTACCTACTGCGTATAATCTTTCTTCATAGTTAACGGTAAGCGGGAAAAAATCTAGCGGTTTCGGTTCTTTTGATGCGGTTGCTGTGCTGAGCACTGCAGTATCGCCGTAGCGGACCATGACAGCGCCGTTTGCCTGTTTGGCAAGCTGGCCGGCTTCTACTGTAAGCTGTCTGCCGGCCCAATCTATGGTAAAGACATGTTTCTCTTGTCCCATTCGATTACGAGCTCCTCTCTTAATGTGTGAAATAATCAATTACTCCTATTATGAACGAAATGAATTGAACATATCAATGTCAAAGTAGTATGTAAAAGGATTTCATTGTTTTTTTATCATTATTTTTTTCGCTTTAATACGATAAAAAAGCGGGAATCCTCCCGCTTTTTACGATTATCGACGTAAGCCTAGTTTGTTAATTAACTCACGGTAACGAGTTACGTCTTTATTACGCAGATACGTAAGAAGATTACGACGTTTACCTACCATTTTAAGAAGACCGCGACGTGAGTGGTGATCTTTCTTGTGAGTACGCAAATGCTCGTTCAAGTTGTTAATTGAGTCTGTTAGGATAGCGATCTGAACTTCTGGAGATCCAGTATCAGATTCGTGTGTTTTGAACTCGCTGATGAGTTGATTTTTACGCTCTTGAGTAATTGCCATCCTGTTTCACCTCCATATCATAATTAGCCCCAGTTACCTAGCAACCGTCGGTGACTTCGGATTGCCAAGCAATGGTTTTAAGACTACGAAACATATGATACTAAAAATCGCGCCCATATGCAAATCTTTTAGAAGAAAATTTGTGTACTTTTGATGTTTTTTCCGTTATTTGCTGAAAAAACGGATCGCTTCTTGCTTGTCTTTCCCGATCTGAGCCGTCAGTTCATCGATGCCGTTAAATTTCCGTTCGCTTCGGATTCGTTTGTACCACTCGATTTTAACGTCTTCTCCGTATACATCCTGCTGAAAATTAAACAAATGTACTTCAATTGACGGCTGATCGGGACGCTTTTCATAAAAGGTCGGTTTGTAGCCGATGTTGCAGACGCCTTCAAACACCTCGCCTTTTATTTCGGCTTTCACTGCATACACGCCTGTCGGCGGCACGATATAGCTGTTGTGCAGGCCGACATTCGCGGTCGGAAAACCGATGGTGCGGCCTCTTTTATCTCCGTGAATCACAGTGCCCCGGACAAAATACGGCTGGCCGAGAAGAGTGTGCGCAAGTTCAACGTCACCATCCTGCAGCGCTGACCGGATATAAGTGGAGCTGATCTTTCTGTCCTGCTCGGTCTGTTTCTCGACAGTCGTGCATCCGGCCTTGCCGTTTAAATCGTCCGGCAGCGTCTCCATCGTGCCTTTTCCGTATTTTCCGTACGTAAAATCGAAGCCTCCCACAGCGTGCCGCGCATTTAACCCTAAAATATACTCCTCAGCAAACTGTTTTGGAGACAGAGACGCAAACGCTTCATCAAACTTTACGACATACAGCACATCAGCGCCTAAACGCCCGATCTGGCTGATTTTATCTTCAAGCGGCGTAATCAGATCCTTTGGCTCTTTGTCCCTGCCCAACACATGGGAAGGGTGGGGATGAAACGTCATAACGGCCAGCGACAGGCCTTTTTCTTCGGCAATTTGTCTGGCTGTTCCGATTACTTTCCGGTGTCCCAAATGAACGCCGTCAAAGTAGCCGAGCGCCATAACAGACGCCGGCTGCTCTTCTTTTTGTAAATGATGCGGATGAGAAATATGTATCGTCTTCACAGAACGGTCACCTTTTTTCTTATTGTTCGCTTTTTTGCATGAGCACTTTAGCCGGTTTCAGCAGTCCTTTTTTTGAAGGATGCGGCATATAAATGGCCACACATTCTCCGTCTTCAGTACAGACCGCTATACGGGCGTCAGCTGTCATTGCAGAAAATTCCCCCGGGATGTCAAACACTGACCCGTTTTCAGCTTTCTTAGCTAATGTATCACTTATGACCCATTTCGGCAAATGATTGAGCGCTCTATCGATCGGCACGGCATGCTCTGCAACCGTTCCGTCTGAAACCTGCTGTTCAAGTTCCTCAAATGTGAAACACTCATCAAGGCTGAAATCGCCGGAAGCGGTGCGGATGAGATGCGACATATGCGCGGGATAGCCGAGTTTTTCACCGATTGTCACCGCCAATGTTCTCACGTAAGTGCCCTTTGAGCACGTGACTGTAAAGCGGAATGATGCTGTGTCTTCTTTATAAGTGACAGGGGAAGTGAGCGCGATATCTTCAATCGTGATATTCCGCTTCGGCCGCTCCACTTCAATACCGGCTCTGGCGTATTCATAGAGCTTTTTCCCGTTAACCTTTACAGCGGAATACATCGGCGGCACTTGCTCCTGCGGTCCCTTCAGTTCGTCTAAAACGGCTTTGATATCCGCTTCTTTCAGCGGCTCCTTGACAGGTTTTACGCTGACCGTTTCTCCCGTCTGGTCTTCGGTCGATGTGGAGAAACCGAGAGTGATCTCAGCATCGTACGTTTTTGACTTGTCGGTGACGTACTCAACAATCTTTGTGGCCCGTCCGACACAGATCGGCAGTACGCCTGACACTTCCGGATCAAGCGTCCCCGTATGTCCGACTTTCTTTGTTTTTAACAGTTTTCTTATTTTCATTACACAGTCGTGAGAAGTCATGCCGACCGGTTTATGTAAAAGGAGAACTCCGTTAACCATATGTCTTTCGCTCCTTTGTTATCAATTGTATCCCGTAAAACGCAGAAAAGAGGACAGACGACACTCGCCCATCCTCTTTCCTTGTTATTCAGACGGTTTATCTGAATGCAGTTCGTGAATCAATGTTTCAATACGATTGCCGTACTCAATTGATTCATCAAATTCAAATTCAAGCTCAGGCGTTTTGCGGAGTCTGATTCGGCTGCCGATTTCGGAACGGATAAACCCTTTCGCTTTCTCAAGCCCTTTCAGCGCCTCCTCTTTCTTTTTCTCTCCGCCGAGAACGGAGATATACACCTTCGCTATTTGTAAATCACCTGAAACGCGTACGTCTGTTACAGTGAGAAATCCGATTCTCGGGTCTTTCAGCTTTCGGCTGATAATATCCCCGAGCTCTTTTTTCATCTGCTCGCCGACACGGTTTGCTCTCATACTCAATTCAATCACCTCTAAGTTAAAACCACTCTGTTCTAGTGATCGTCCGTTCTATTTCGGGAAAGGAGTCAATAAACGCGAGTACGCGCTGGATCTCCTTTTCCGCCTGAACGTGAGAGGAGGAGACGACGGCGATTCCGAAGCTGGTCCGCTGCCAAGTGTCCTGATAGCCGATTTCTGCGGCCGACACGTTGAACTTATTCTGAACCCTCGTTATAATCCGCTTCAGAACGGCTCGTTTCTCCTTTAATGATCCCGCATCATAAATGATGCATTCACATTCCGCAAATCCGATCACTTTCTTTCGATTTCCTGCATGACATACGCTTCAATGATGTCGCCTTCGCGAATGTCATTGTATTTCTTAATTGTAATACCACATTCATATCCTTGTGAAACTTCTTTCACATCATCTTTGAAGCGTTTCAGAACGTCTACTTCGCCTTCGAAGATAACGACGCCGTCACGGATCAGGCGGAGTCCGCTGTCACGTGTAATGTGGCCGTCTGTTACATATCCGCCGGCAATCGTGCCGATTTTCGACACTTTGAATGTTTGGCGCACTTCAACCTGACCGATGACTTTTTCTTCGTATTCAGGATCAAGCATTCCTTTCATCGCCGCTTCAATTTCTTCGATGACTTTGTAAATGATACGGTGAAGACGGATATCTACATTTTCAGCTTCAGCCGTGCTCTTAGCATTTCCGTCTGGGCGCACATTAAACCCGATAACGATTGCATTTGAAGCAGATGCGAGAATGATGTCTGATTCCGTAATCGCACCGACGCCTGTGTGAATGATTTTCACTTTTACGCCTTCTACTTCAATTTTTTGAAGAGCGGCTGTTAACGCTTCGGCTGAACCTTGAACGTCAGCTTTTACGATTAAATTGATGTCTTTGACATCGCCTTGTTTAATTTGTTCAAACAGATCATCGAGGCTCAGCTTCGCTTTGTCGCTGCGCTGTTCTTCCAGTTGCTTGGAAGCGCGTGCTTCACCGACAGAACGGGCTGTTTTTTCGTCTTTAAAGACGAGGAATTGATCGCCAGCCTGCGGTACGTCGTTTAAGCCCGTGATTTCTACAGGTGTGGACGGTCCGGCTGTTTTCACGCGGCGGCCGAGATCATTGACCATGGCCCGCACGCGGCCGAATGTATTTCCGACAACGATCGGATCTCCGACATTCAATGTTCCCGTTTGAACGAGAAGTGTCGCGACAGATCCTCTTCCTTTATCGAGCTCAGCTTCAATAACCGTTCCTTTTGCCTGACGGTTCGGATTGGCTTTCAGCTCTTCCACTTCACTGACAAGCAGAATCATTTCGACAAGCTCGTCAATTCCCTTGCCTGTAAGAGCGGACAGAGGAACGAAAATCGTTTCTCCTCCCCATGCTTCAGGAACGAGTCCGTATTCAGTCAGCTCCTGCATGACACGGTCAGGGTTCGCGCTTTCTTTATCCACTTTATTCACGGCAACGATAATCGGAACCTCAGCCGCTTTCGCATGGTTGATGGCTTCGACTGTCTGCGGCATAACGCCGTCATCAGCCGCTACGACTAAAATGGTAA
Source organism: Bacillus sp. Pc3 (assembly GCF_000815145.1). NCBI lineage: Bacteria > Bacillati > Bacillota > Bacilli > Caryophanales > Bacillaceae > Bacillus > Bacillus sp. Pc3. The sequence goes on from NZ_CP010406.1 coordinate 407,686, forward strand.
TATCAGTTACTTCCGCACCGCGCGCACGCATTGTTGTGAACGCCGCGTGTCCCGGAGTATCTAAGAACGTGATTTTTTTGCCGTTTTCTTCGATCTGGTAAGCCCCGATATGCTGGGTGATTCCGCCGGCTTCACCTTCAACAACTTTTGTTTTTCTGATGCTGTCAAGGAGGGTCGTTTTCCCGTGGTCAACGTGGCCCATGATCGTCACGACAGGCGGACGGATTTGAAGATCTTCTTCTTTGTCAGCCTCTTCATATTTTTCAAGCTCAGTTTCTTCAAGCACAATCACTTCTTCTGTTTCTACACCGTATTCAGATGCGATCAGTTCGATTGTGTCTTTGTCAAGCTCCTGGTTAATGGTAGCCATTACGCCCAGAAGCATCAATTTTTTAATGAGTTCAGACGGCTCTTTGCCCAGTTCCTCGGCTAAAGCTCCGACTGTTAAAGAGCCGGAAAACGTAATTTTCTCAGGAAGCTCTTTTTTCGGCTTCAGCGGTTTTTGCTGATACTGATTTTTGTTGTTATGATTGCGTTTGTTTTTGTTTTTGTTGTTGTTGTTATTCTTCTTGTTTTTGTTAAATTGATTATTCTGCACGTCATTCTTCTTTCCGTCTCGAATTTTGTTTGGTTGATTCCCAGCAGGCTGCTGATTAATCCCTTGCGGCTTGTTTTTGTTCGTTTCCGCAGGCTTCTGAGATGTAACGCCGGCGCCGCCTTTTTTAAATTTCGCATCAAGCTGCTTAATGGTCTTTTCTTCAAGCATTGCCATATGGTTATTTACTACTATATCCATGTTTTTCAGCGCAGTCAAAATTTCCTTACTTGAAACATTGATGGCTTTTGCATATTCGTAAACTCTCATTTTAGCCATTCGTTCACCCCCAAAAATATTAATCGAGCAAGCTGATCAGCTTATTCGCAAAACCTTGGTCAGTGACGGCGACAACGACACGTGATTCCTTGCCGATAGAGCGGCCGAGATCAGCGCGGCTTTCGACTTTTTTATAAGGCACTTTATAATAATTGCATTTATCGGATACTTTTTTTGCAGTATTCGCAGATGCATCTTCTGTCAGCAGAACAAGTTTTGCACGCGCATTTCTAATTTCTTTTATAACCAAGTCCTCGCCCGACACGACCTTACGAGCTCGATTGGCCAGACCCAGCAAGGGAAACCATTCCATTCCAGACATGTTATTTTTTCACCTTTTCCGCCAGTTCCAGCAATTCTTCGAAAATCTGGTCATCGATTTGTGATTGAAATTGATTTTGCAATGTGTTTTTCTTTTTCGCAGCTAAGATGCATTCTTTCTCAAGGGTGATATAGGCACCCCGCCCGTTCTTCTTTCCGGTCGGATCGACTGAAATCTCTCCTTCTTTAGAACGGACAATTCGGATCAGTTCCTTTTTAGGCTTCATTTCCCCCGTTACCACGCATTTGCGCAGAGGAATTTTTTTTCGCTTATTCACCTAAAGTCACCTCTTATTCATCCGATTCGGCTGTTTCAGGCTCCATAAAGAGCGGCTCTAAATCGTCATCTTCTTCATGCTCTCTCGGATAGATGCCAAGGTCTCTTGCATCCGTTTCACTTTTGATATCGATTTTCCAGCCTGTCAGTTTCGCAGCTAAGCGGGCGTTTTGCCCTCTTTTTCCGATTGCCAGAGAAAGCTGGTAATCAGGAACGATGACAGTCGTGGCTTTTTCTTCTTCGCTGACGATGACATCCAGCACTTTAGACGGGCTGAGCGCATTGGCAACAAATTCAACCGGATCGTCAGACCAGTTGACGATATCAATTTTTTCGCCTTTCAGTTCATTGACGATCGCCTGCACGCGCTGGCCTTTAGGACCGACGCATGAACCGACCGGATCAACGTCAGGATCATCAGTGCGGACGGAGATTTTAGAGCGGTCGCCCGCTTCTCTGGCAACGGATTTCAGTTCGACCGTTCCGTCATAAATTTCCGGCACTTCGATTTCAAAAAGACGCTTCAACAGACCAGGATGCGTTCTTGATACATAGATCTGAGGCCCTTTTGTCGTTTTTTCGACCTTTGTGATAAATACTTTAATCCGATCGTGCGGTTTATAGCTCTCATTCGGCATTTGTTCATTGACGGGCAGCAGCGCTTCAATCTTGCCGAGAGACACGTAAATAAACTTGCTGTCTAAGCGCTGTACAATTCCCGTCATGATGTCTTCTTCACGATCGATAAATTCTGAGTAAATCACGCCGCGCTCAGCTTCACGGACACGCTGCGTCACCACTTGTTTCGCCGTCTGCGCAGCAATGCGGCCGAAGTCTTTCGGCGTTACTTCTATTTCAACGACATCTCCGACAAGGTAGTTCGGATGGATGTGCTGGGCGTCGTCAAGCGAGATTTCAAGTCTTGAATCGTATACCTCGTCTACGACATCCTTTCTTGCGAACACGCGGATCGTGCCCGTCTCACGGTTCAGATCGACCCGTACGTTTTGCGCCTGGTTAAAATTTCGCTTATACGCGGAAATTAAGGCAGCTTCAATTGCTTCGATGATAATGTCTTTACTGATGCCTTTTTCTTTTTCAAGAATAGTGAGAGCATCTAATAGTTCACTGCTCATGTTAGCGGTCTCCCCCCTTAAACACTAATACTTCATTCATTAAAATGTTACAGCTAATCTTGCGTTAGCTATTTTTTCATACGGAATATTGACCCGTTTCTTTCTTGTTTTGACCGTCATCTCTATTGTAACAGTTTGTCCATCGAATTCAGCCAATTTGCCTTCAAACACTTTTAAACCGTCAATCGGTTCGTACGTTTTCATGTACACATTTTTGCCCAGTGATTTTTCGAAGTCGGCTTTTTTCTTTAATGGACGCTCGGCTCCAGGAGAAGATACTTCAAGAAAGTAGTTCTGGGTGATCGGATCGGCCTCATCCAGCTTTTCGCTTAACGCTTCGCTGACTTTGGCGCACTCCTCAATATCAACACCGTTCTCGGAATCAATAAACACGCGAAGGAACCAGTTTTGACCCTCTTTGACAAATTCAATGTCTACGAGTTCAAGCTGAAGGTCATCCAGTATGGGCTGAGCCATTTCTTGAACGGTATCAGTCACTTTTTTGCTCATGTTTTTCCTCCTTGTGCTGTCGATATCATATCAGCCGTTCCTCTGCATAAAAACCCTGCTTCAAAAGAGCAGGGGCATTGAGAAAACGATGGACATGTCGAGGCAAAATTGCCTGTTCAATACAAAAGAGCGGGTTTCCCCACTCTTTGCCTCGGTAATCGTTAGCATTTCCAATAAAACTATACCATAACCATATATTTAATGCAAATCAAACTCCGCTCGGAGGCTGTGCACAAAGCTTAAAACAGAGACAGCTGATTTTGGTCCGGAAGCGACTCAAGACAGCCGTGACGGTCTAAATACTCTAAAATGGTTTTTGACACTTTTCCTCGTTTTTGAAGATCCTCTTTTGAAAGGAACTCCCCTTCTTTCCGCGCTTTCACAATATTGAGAGCGGCGTTGGTTCCGAGTCCCGGAATTGAGTTGAACGGCGGGATGAGACTGTTGCCGTCAATGATAAATTCCGAAGCGCTCGAACGGTATAGATCGACCTTCTGGAAGGAATAGCCGCGCTCACACATTTCAAGCGCAAGCTCTAACACGGTAAGGAGGTTTTTCTCCTTCGGCGAAGCATCAAGCCCTTTAGAGCTGATATCATCCATCACCGCTCTGATGGCGGTCGAGCCTTTAATCATTGTATCAATGTCAAAGTCATCTGCGCGGACGGTAAAATACGCAGCATAATATAAAAGCGCGTGATGTACTTTAAAATAGGCAATCCGCACCGCCATCAGCACGTATGCGGCGGCGTGGGCTTTCGGGAACATGTATTTGATTTTTTTACATGAATCAATATACCAGTTCGGCACATTGTTCTTTTTCATTTCTTCTTCCCATTCCGGCGTCAGGCCTTTGCCTTTACGGACGAATTCCATGATTTTAAAGGCCAGTGAAGGCTCAAGGCCCTGATAGATCAAGTAAACCATAATGTCATCACGGCAGCCGATCACTTCGCTCAGTTCACACGTATTGTTGTGTATCAGTTCCTGCGCATTGCCGAGCCATACGTCCGTTCCGTGAGAAAGCCCGGAAATCTGGACAAGCTCGGAGAACGTAGTCGGCTTCGTATCCTCAAGCATCTGCCGCACAAATCGCGTCCCGAATTCAGGAATGCCGAGCGTCCCCGTTTTACAGCCGATCTGCTCTTCAGTAACGCCGAGCGATTCTGTACCTTGGAAAATCTTCATAACTTCCGGATCATCTGTCGGAATCGTCTTCGGATCAATTCCGCTTAAATCCTGGAGCATCCGGATGACGGTCGGATCATCGTGCCCTAATATATCAAGCTTCAGCAGGTTGTCATGAATGGAGTGGAAGTCAAAATGAGTCGTTTTCCATTCAGACCCCGTCGCATCTGCCGGGAATTGTATCGGTGAAAAATCGTAAATATCCATGTAATCCGGGACAACGATAATCCCCCCCGGGTGCTGGCCGGTCGTTCTCTTAACCCCGGTGCAGCCTTGCACCAGACGGTCGATCTCCGCGCCGCGCATGTGCAGGTTGTGGTCGCCCGCATAGCCTTTCACATATCCGTAAGCCGTCTTTTCCGCGACGGTGCCGATCGTTCCAGCGCGATACACGTTATCTTCACCGAACAATACTTTCGTGTAGTTATGGGCATGCGGCTGATACTCACCTGAGAAGTTCAAGTCGATATCGGGTACTTTGTCACCTTTAAAGCCTAAGAACGTTTCAAACGGGATATCATGCCCGTCCTTTTTCAAAGGTGTGCCGCAAGACGGGCAGCTTTTATCCGGCAGGTCAAAACCGGAACCGACTGATCCGTCATTAAAGAATTCGGAATATCGGCAGCTCGGGCACACATAGTGCGGAGCGAGCGGGTTCACTTCAGTGATTTCCGTTAAGGTCGCCACAAGCGATGAACCGACGGACCCCCGGGAGCCGACGAGATAACCGTCATCCAGAGACCGTTTTACAAGCTTATGAGAGATGAGATAAATAACGGCGAACCCATGACCGATGATACTTTTTAATTCTTTTTCTATTCTCGCTTCCACAATTTCGGGAAGCTCTTCACCGTAAATGCTTCTGGCGCGCTGATAGCTCATTTCACGGATTTCTTCATCAGCCCCGTCAATTTTCGGCGTGTACAGATCGTCTTTGATCGGTTTGATCTCATCGACCATCGAAGCGACTTTCTGCGTATTGTCAACCACGATTTCTTTCGCTTTTTCCGCACCCAGAAAGGAGAAAGCCTCCAGCATTTCATCTGTCGTTCTGAAGTGCACTTTAGGCAGTTCGTGTCTGTTTAACGGGTTGGCGCCGCCTTGGGAAGATATTAAGATCTTCCGGTAAATTTTATCCTCATCGTTTAAATAGTGGACATTTCCCGTAGCCACGACCGGCTTATTCAATTTTTCTCCGAGCTTCGTAATGTTGGCGATGATTTCTTTCAGCGCTTTTTCATCCCGGACGAGCTCAAGCTGCAGAAGGTGTCTGTATACTTCCGGCGGCTGCACTTCAAGATAATCATAGAAGGATGCGATATCTTCAACCTCTTCAGGAGATTTTTGCATCATGCCTTCAAAGACCTCACCCCTGTCACAGGCAGAGCCGATTAACAGACCTTCTCTGTATTTATTAAGCTGCGACCTCGGAATGCGCGGCACTCTGTAGAAATATTGAATATGAGAAATGGACACGAGCTTAAACAGATTTTTAAGGCCGGTCTCATTTACGGCAAGCAATGTAGCGTGATAAGGTCTTGATCTCTGATAAGCATTGGATTGTCCCATATTCTCATTCAGCTGATCATGATAAAAAATATCTTTTTCAGCGGCATCTTTGAGCATTTTCAACAGCAGGTAGCCCGTTGCTTCAGCGTCAAAAACCGCTCGGTGATGCTGGGTTAATTCGATATCAAACTTCTTACATAACGTATTTAAGCGGTGATTTTTAAACTCAGGATACAGGAAACGCGCGAGTTCCAGCGTATCAATGACCGGATTTTTCGCTTTTTCCGTTTTCAAAAGACGCTTGTACGCCACATTTAAAAATCCCATATCAAAGCTGGCGTTATGAGCCACAAGCACGTCATCGCCGATCCATTCTTTAAAATCCCGGACGACGTCAACGACATCGGGAGCGTCGCGGACCATGTCGTCCGTAATCCCGGTAAGCTCTATCGTCGTTGCTGACAGCGGATGGTGCGGATTGGCGAACGCTTCGAATTTATCGATAATTTCTCCGCCTCTTATTTTGACTGCGGCAAGCTCAATGATGGTGTCATACACTGCGGACAGACCTGTCGTTTCAACGTCAAAGACAACGTATGTGTCTTCTTCCAGGAGACGGTGAGCTGGATTGTATGCGATCGGAACGCCGTCATCTACGATATTGGCTTCCATTCCGTAAATCATTTTAATGCCGTGTTTTTTCGCGGCGGAATAGGCATCCGGGAAAGACTGCACAACGGCATGATCAGTTAACGCAATCGCTTCATGTCCCCATTTTTTCGCCTGTTCGACAAGCTTTCCGATGCCCGTTACAGCATCCATTTGGCTCATCGGAGAATGCAGATGAAGCTCAACCCGTTTTTCGCCTTCAGGAGCGGTGTCTTCACGGGTTTTGGCTTTTATTTCATTCACGTCATTTGCAATCATGACGAGGTCTCTAACGAATGTATCGTTTTGAATGCTTCCCCGCGCCTTCACCCACATGCCTTTTTTCAGCGTTTTCATCAAAGCGGCGTCTTCTTTTTCTCTGGCGAACATTTTTACTAAAATGCTGTTTGTATAGTCCGTGATTTTGAAAATGCAGAGCGTGCGTCCGCTTTTCAGCTCGCGTGTTTCAGCATCAAACACAAACCCCTGCACCGTAATTCTTCTTTCTTCATCCATGATGCTGTCAAGCGTCCGGATTTCTTCGTTCTCTTTAATTTGATAGCCGATGACAAGCGGTCCGGACGGTGCCTGATCCTCATCGCCCTCTTTTTCCTTCTTCTCCATCTCGATAAGCGCCTGCATCGCCCGCTCCTGATCTTCAGCAAGCTTTTGCTCGCGGAATTTCTGGACTTCTTGGTCAGATACGAAAATTTCGGTATCCAGCTGCAGTTCCGGAAAGCCGAATTGGCGGTAGCTGTGCTGAATCAGTGCGCTGTATTTATTTTTGAGCGCAGATGCTTCTGTATCTGTTTTTGTTTTCACGATCAGTTTGTTTCCCTTGAGCTTCGGCTTCTGCTGATTCAAAAGAGCCACCATCGGCGGCGAGGTTCCTTCAAGCTCTTCAATACAGCGTGTCCAATAATCCTGTACAAGCTCCTCTGTCACTGTAGGGTCGATGACCTGAACAGACGATGTGACACGGGCGATGTGAGCAAACGATTGTGTTAACCTCATCATGAATGAATCATATATTTGATACGGCAAAAGAGCCTTAAAGCGAAATTGGAAATGCCAGGCTTTTTCTGCTTTATGGATTGTCAGTTTATCAATCTCTCCGTCTTCAAAGTATGTCATGAAGGTATCATCTGTCATATTAAGCTGCTGCAGAAGAATCTGAAACTGTCTTCTGTTTACTGATAACTGTTCCATTCAGACAGTATCCCTCCCTTAAAACATCATAAGTGAAGGTACCTCCGCAGGTGATGAGGTACCTTCTTTTTTCTCTATTTTAACATGATTTTGTATGATTCGTTATGGTGATTACTTCGTCTTGATAAATTCAGAAAGCTCATCCACTGAAACTTCGGCAGATTCACCGGTTTTGCGGATTTTCACTTCTACGATGCCTTCATCGGCACGTTTTCCGACAGTGATGCGGATCGGAAGGCCGATCAGATCAGAATCAGCAAACTTCACGCCTGCGCGTTCAGCACGGTCATCGTATAATACCTCATAACCTTCCGCCTGGAATTTGCCGTAAAGCTGTTCAGCAAGCTCTTTTTGCGCTTCGTTTTTCATATTCAGCGCCAAAATATGAAGGTCATACGGAGCAACGCTTTTCGGCCAGATCAAGCCTTTTTCGTCGTGATGCTGTTCAGCGATGGCTGAAAGCGTTCTGGACACGCCGATTCCGTAACATCCCATCAGCATCGGCTGCGCACGCCCGTTTTCATCAAGGTATGTCGCATTCATCGCTTCAGAGTAACGCGTGCCGAGTTTAAAGACTTGTCCGACCTCAATCCCTTCAGCGAAACGGATCGTGCCTTTTCCGTCAGGTGACGGATCGCCTTCCTGAATGATTCGAAGATCGGCATATGCTTTTACTGACGCGTCACGTTCGATGTTTACGTTTCGGTAATGACGGTCTTTTTCGTTCGCGCCGCTAACGGCGTTTACCATTACTTTCACGGCTTGGTCGGCATAAATCTCAATGTCGCCGGCAGCGCCGATCGGCCCCGCAAATCCCGGCTCCGTGCCAAGTTTCTCTGCTACTTCTTCATGAGACGCAAGCTCAACCACTTCCGCGTTCAGAAGGTTTTTCACTTTCACGTCATTGACCTCATGATCGCCTCTTACTAACACGAGAACAAATCGGTCATCAGCTTTAAACAGCATTGATTTGATGCAGGCGCTCGGCTCGATCTGCAAGAATGAAGCGAGCTCTTCAATGCTTTTGACATTCGGCGTATCAATTTCCTCCAATGCTTTGGGTGTTTCATCTGACGGCTCGCTGTTCATGACAACTTCCGCCATTTCCGTATTGGCTGCGTAAGAGGATCCATCGGAATAAGCGATGGTATCTTCCCCTATTTCAGAAAGAGCCATAAATTCATGCGTGTCTTTTCCGCCCATCGCGCCCGAGTCGGCAATAACGGGACGGACGTTTAATTCACAGCGTGCGAAAATGCTGCTGTATGCGCCGTACATGTTTTGGTATGTTTCCTCCAGACTTTCTTCAGAAGCATGGAAAGAATACGCATCTTTCATGATGAATTCGCGTCCGCGCAATAAGCCGAAACGCGGGCGTTTTTCATCTCTGAATTTAGACTGGATCTGGTAAAGAGTGAGCGGCAGACGCTTATAAGATTTCACCTCATCGCGCACGAGAGAAGTAATGACTTCTTCATGCGTCGCGCCTAAAGCAAATTCACGGCCGTGGCGGTCTTTCAGACGCATTAATTCAGGCCCGTACGTATACCACCTGCCTGATTCCTGCCATGTTTCAGCCTGCTGAAGGGCCGGCATCAGCATTTCCACCGCGTTGATTTTTTCCATTTCTTCACGCACGATCTTCTGAATGTTTTGAATGACCCTGTAAGCCAGGGGCATGTAGCTGTAAACCCCGCTCGTATTTTGTCTGATAAATCCCGCTCTCAGCAGAAGCTTATGGCTTTTTGCTTCAGCATCAGCCGGCACTTCTCTCAGGGTCGGAATAAGCGTCAAACTTTGTCTCATGTCTTCGCACCTCTGATTTTTTACTAGTCAATTATAAGAATAAACGCTGGATATCGTTCCATGTGACAACCAGCATAAGAAGCATTAAGAAAGCTACGCCGATAAATACGACAAATGCTTCCTTGTCACGGTTTATCGGCTTGCCGCGGATTGCTTCAATGAATAAAAACAGCAGCCGCCCGCCGTCAAGCGCCGGTATCGGCAGCAGGTTGACAATTCCCAGGTTGATGCTTAAAAACGCCGCAAACTGGAATAGGTTGATAATACCGGTTTTTGCAACTTGATCCGTCATATCATAAATGCCGACAGGACCCGAAAGCATATCAAGCTTAAACTGGCCTGTCACAAGTTTGCTCAGATTGGTCAGGATCGCTTTTGTGACATCAACGGTAGATGTCGCGCCGTAGGCAATCGCTGCAAGCGCGCCTTTTTCAGTCGGCGCATAAGAGCCGAAGCGGCCGATTGTTTTTTTATTTTCATCTTTTACAGCTTCAGGTGTAACCGAGATATGAAACGATTTGCCGTCCCGTTTGACGGCGACATCGATTTTTTTCCCGGGATTTTCTTTTACCGCTGTCACGATGTCGGTCCATGACCTCATTTTTTCACCGTTAATGCTCTGGATATAGTCGCCTTCTTTTAAACCGGCAGCCGCTGCGCGTCCATTGTCTGTCAGCTTCCCGAGCTCAGGCTGATTCGAAGGCACGCCTTGAATGAATCCAAGCATGACGAGAATGACATACGCTAAGATGAAGTTCATTATCGGACCGGCAGCAATCGCCTTAATCCGCTTCCATACGGGTTTAGACCCGAATTGTCGATTGTAAGGCGCAATCTGCACTTCTTCTCCGTCTACGATAAAAAAAGAGGTCTGACTGACAGTAAAGCCCGCCAGTTCATCTTCTTTCCCCTGCTCGTACCCGGTAATCTTCATTTCGTGCTCAAGATCAGCCGTCTCCACCTCGATAATTAAAGCGTCGGGATATTTTTCCTTTTGATTAATGATGACTTTTTCCACTTCGTCATCTTTATTAAAAAGAAGCCCGACGGTATAACCGGGTTTGACTTCAATCATCTCCGGGTCTTCACCGGCCATGCGGACGAACCCGCCGACCGGAAGGAGTCTGATCGTATACACGGTTTCATTCTTTTTAAATGAAAAGATTTTAGGGCCGAAGCCGATCGCAAATTCACGGCAAAGGATTCCCGCTCTTTGGGCGAGCAATAAATGCCCGAGCTCATGGAAAAAAACGAGCGTTCCGAAAATAATAATAAACGCGATAACTGTATTCACGAACATACCACCTTATGTGAGTATTGAATTAACGTATCCCCGGGTGTCTTTGTCCACTTCTTGGATATCCGCAAGACTCGGATCCTGAATTACGCTGTGACGGTCCAATGCTTTTTCAATCAGGTCCTCAATCGATAAGAATGAAATCCGTCCGGCAAGAAAAGCGGCAACGGCTTCTTCGTTGGCCGCATTTAAAACCGTCGGCATCGTTCCCCCTATTTTACCTGATTCAAAGGCAAATTGTAAGCAGCGGAACCTTTCAAAGTCAGCTTTCGCAAAATGGAGGTTTCCGATCTCCCATAATTCAAGCCTTTTAGTTTCAGGCAGAGGCAGACGGTCCGGATATGTCAGCGCATATTGAATCGGCACCCTCATGTCCGGATTTCCGAGCTGGGCGATGACGCTTCTGTCGTGAAATTCAACCATCGAATGAATGATGCTCTCCTTATGTAATACAACGTCAATCTGTTCATACGGAATGTCAAACAGCCAATGCGCCTCAATGACTTCAAGTCCTTTATTCATCATTGTAGCCGAGTCAATCGTAATTTTTGCGCCCATCGACCAGTTCGGGTGGTTAAGGGCGTCGGCAATCGTTACAGACTCAAGCTCCTGCCGCGTTTTATCTCTGAAACTGCCGCCGGATGCCGTAATGATCAGGCGCTCGATATTTTTGCTCTGTTCGCCTTGCAGGGCTTGAAAAATAGCGGAATGTTCGCTGTCGACCGGAAGAAGAGGAACACCGTATCGTTTTGCGTGTCCTTTCACTATATGCCCGGCAGTGACGAGAGTTTCCTTATTTGCAAGCGCAATTGTTTTTTTCTGTTCAATCGCTTTCAAAGTCGGGATTAAACCGACGCTTCCAAGCAGCGCATTGACCACGATATCCACTTCGTCCATGACTGCCGCTTCAATCAGGCCTTCTTCTCCGATGCCGATTTGACATTCATGAGAAAAAGACGCTTCTTTCACTTTTTGGTATGTATCCATGTCGCCGACTGCTACATATTTCGGCTGAAACGTTCTGATCAACGGGATCGCTTTCTCGGCGTTTTTACCGAAAGTCATCGAGACGAGACGGAACTGATCTTGATGCATGCGCAATACGTCTAACGTCTGCTCCCCTATTGATCCTGTTGCTCCTAAAAGACAAATATTCTTCAAAATGCCACTCCCATTCTATGCGTCCAGATCGGTCTTATTTTCATATTAGCCTTTCTCATGAAAAAAGCGCAAGCAGAAAGTATAAGAACGGCATGACAAACAAAAAGCTGTCAAATCGATCTAAAATGCCGCCGTGCCCGGGAAGGATTTTTCCCGAATCCTTCACATCATAGTGCCGCTTAAGCGCTGATTCAACCAAATCCCCGATCTGTCCGAATACAGACAGAACAAGCGTGATGACCAAAAGAACCGGGTATGAAATCGGAAGGTGCGCAAACAGCTGAAAAACAGCCGTAAAAATAAGGGCGATGACAATACCGCCGAGAAACCCTTCCACTGTTTTGTTGGGGCTGATTTCGGGCCACAGCTTCCGCTTCCCGAGCGACTTTCCGACGAAATATGCGCCTGAGTCCGTTGACCATATGACAACACAGGCATAAAAGATATACAAAAGCCCGTTTGTTTCAATGTTTCTGATTTCAATAAAATAATGAAAACACAGTCCGATATATACCGTCGCGAGAACGATAAACCCGACTTCATCAAACGTAAAGGTGTTTTTCACGAGCACCGTATAGCTGAGCAGAATCAATACTGCGAAAATCGTTACTTCCATTTTCGCATCGAAAAAATGATATTTGTCCGGCATCATATACAGCCATAACAACAAGAGGCTGATCAGACCCGGAAAAGAAAAAAATCTGAGCTTTTTCATCCGCAAAAGCTCAAAAAGCGCTATACTTCCCATCACGTAAACAAATACGGTGAACGGCAATCCTCCGAAAATAACCAAAAATAAAAATAATGCCGCTGCCAGAACACCTGTTAACAATCTTTGTTTCATTTCCACCATCCTCTAAATTCCGCCAAACCTCCGGCCCCGCTGCTGAAATTCTCCCACTGCCTGCAGAAAGTGATCTTCTTTAAAATCGGGCCACAGGACATCTGTAAAAACAAATTCACTGTAAGCCACCTGCCAAAGCATAAAGTTGCTCAATCTGATTTCTCCGCTCGTTCTGATGAGCAGCTCCGGGTCCTGGATTGATTCTGTCATTAAATGCCCGGAAAAGAGCGCTTCATCAATGTCTTCGATATTCAGCGTGCCGCTTTTCACCTGTTCAGCCAGTGCTTTTGCCGCATTGACGATTTCCGTGCGTCCGCCGTAGTTCAAAGCGAAATTGAGAATCAGCCCGTCATTTTGTTCTGTATCTTTTACGGCCTTCTCAATCGCCCTGTACGTATGAGAAGGGAGCGCGGATTCATCTCCGATAATTTTCACCTGTACATTTTCCTCTATTAATTCAGGAAGATACGTATTCAGGAACTCTTCCGGAAGCTTCATCAAAAAGTCGACTTCCATCTTCGGGCGCTTCCAGTTCTCTGTTGAAAACGCATAAAGAGTCAGAACTTTAACGCCGAGCTGACTTGCGAGCTTTGTCACCCTTTTTACCACTTTCATTCCTTCATGATGTCCTGCAATCCGAGGGAGTGAACGCTTCTTCGCCCAGCGTCCGTTTCCGTCCATAATAATGGCAATGTGTGCGGGAATTTCACCCTTCAGTATGTCTTCTTTTGTATACCGTTCTAAGTTGGAAGCCGCATTCTGCTGATTCTTCCAATTTTTGAGTATGTTGAGCATGAGATTCCTCCGTCACCCAAAAAGGTTGCGTTGCTGATGATCAATGTAATCAACAGTATTAACAAAAAAACCCCCTGTAAACATGAGAGGGTCTTTTCACATTATCTATTGTACATAGTTTTTCATTAAACTTCCATGATTTCTTTTTCTTTGTCCTTTGTGACGCTGTCAATTTTTGACACATATTCATCTGTCAGCTTTTGAACGTCTTCACTGGAAGCACGAAGCTCGTCTTCTGTGATGTCTCCGTTTTTCTCAAGTTTTTTGAGGTCATCGTTGCTGTCACGGCGGACATTACGGACTGCTACTTTCGCTTCTTCCGCGTATTTTTTCACGACTTTGACAAGTTCTTTACGTCTTTCTTCCGTCAGAGCCGGGATCGCGATGCGGATAATTGTGCCGTCACTTGTCGGCGTTACGCCAAGATCAGCTTTCAGAATCGCTTTTTCAATATCGCCGATTGCCGTTTTGTCATACGGTGTGACAACAAGCATACGCGCTTCAGGCACATTGATGGAAGACAGCTGGTTTAAAGGTGTTTGGGCACCGTAGTATTCTACTGTCACTTTATCCAATAGAGATGGGTTGGCACGTCCTGCGCGGACTGACGCCAATTCACGTGAATAAGCGGCAACCGCTTTTTCCATGCGTTCTTTTGTTTGTGTTAATACTTCGTTTGACAACGTTATTTCCCCCTTACGATCGTTCCGATTGATTCGCCGATTACGGCACGCTTAATATTTCCTTCTTCCATAATAGAAAAGACGATCAGCGGAATATCATTATCCATACATAGTGAAGAAGCCGTAGAATCCATGACTTCCAGCCCGTCTTTTAACACATCGAGATAAGATAATTTTTCGTATTTAACGGCTGACTCATCTTTTCTCGGATCAGCATTATACACACCGTCGACATTATTTTTTGCCATTAAGATCACGTCCGCTTCGATTTCAGCGGCACGCAGCGCTGCGGTTGTGTCCGTAGAGAAATAAGGGTTTCCTGTTCCCGCGGCAAAAATAACAACGCGTTTTTTCTCCAGGTGGCGGATGGCTTTTCTTCTGATGTAAGGCTCAGCGACCTGACGCATTTCAATTGATGTCTGCACTCTGGACTGAATTCCGAGCGTTTCCAGGCTGTCCTGCAGGGCAAGTGAGTTCATGACAGTAGCAAGCATGCCCATATAATCGGCCGTCGCACGGTCCATTCCTAAGTCACTGCCCGTTTTTCCGCGCCATAAGTTGCCGCCGCCTACGACTACGGCCACTTCGACGTCAAGCTCAGCGATTTCTTTTACCTGTTTAGCGATGGATTGGATGACAGTCGGATTAATGCCGTTTCCCTGCTCTCCTGCCAATGCTTCTCCGCTAAGCTTTAAAACGATACGATTGTATTTTGGTTTTTCCATAATAACCTCCAAGTGTAAACATTGCCGTTTCCTATTATGCAAGAGAAAAAAAGGTTTGTAAATATAGTTTTAAAAATAGGGAACACAAGTAGTGTCCCCTATACTGCCTGAAAAGCCGCGAAAGATTCGCCAAGGCTTTCCGCCATTATTTTTTCACTTGGTTCATAACTTCTTCAGCAAAGTTTTCTTGGCGTTTTTCAATACCTTCTCCAACTTCGTAGCGGACGTAAGTTTTAACAGATGCGTTTTTCGCAGCCACAACTTGTTTCACTTTTTCGTCTGGGTTTTTAACGAAAGCTTGGTCTAATAAGCAAATTTCTTCGAAGAATTTGTTCAGACGGCCTTCAACCATTTTAGCTACGATGTTTTCCGGTTTGCCTTCTTGAAGAGCTTGCTGAGTCAGAATCTGACGCTCATGGTTTGCTTCTTCTTCAGACACTTGGTCGCGGGAAATGTAACGAGGATTTACCGCTGCAACATGCATCGCGATGTCTTTTGCAAGATCTTCGTCAGTTGTTCCGCTAAGAACGGATAATACGCCGATGCGGCCTCCCATGTGAAGGTAAGCACCGAACGCTTCGCTGTCTTCTTTTGTAATAACAGCAAAACGGCGAAGAGTGATTTTCTCTCCGATTTTAGCAACGTTGCTTGTGATGTATTCTTCAACAGTAGAACCGTTTTCCATCTTTTGACCCATTGCTTCTTCAAGATCAGCAGGAGCGTTTGCAAGAAGGTGGTCAGCAAGCGTGTTCAGAAGCTCTTTGAAGCCTTCGTTTTTCGCAACGAAATCAGTTTCAGAGTTTACTTCTAAGATAACGCCTTTGTTGCCGTCAGTTTTAATAAGAGTAGAACCTTCAGCAGCGATACGGTCAGCTTTTTTAGCCGCTTTCGCAATTCCTTTTTCTCTCAGAAGGTCGATTGCTTTGTCCATATCTCCGTCAGTTTCAGTCAATGCTTTTTTACAGTCCATCATACCAGCGCCTGTTTTTTGACGCAGTTCTTTTACCTGCTGTGCAGTAATAGCCATTTGAATTCCTCCTTATATGTGTAAACAAGATATGTATAGATACATTTTTCTTGAAAAAAGGTGATAAAAGGCAGTCCCTCTTATCACCTTTTGATTAGGTTACGCAGTTGTCGTTTCTGTTTCAGGTGCAGTCTCTTCAGCAGCTTCCGCTTCTTCTTCGCCTTGCTTCGCTTCAAGAATAGCATCTGCCATTTTAGAAGTAAGAAGTTTGACAGCGCGGATTGCGTCATCGTTTGCAGGGATTACGACATCAATTTCATCAGGATCACAGTTTGTATCTACGATTCCGATGATAGGAATGTTCAATTTGCGAGCTTCGGCAACAGCGATGCGCTCTTTGCGAGGATCGATGATGAATAATGCATCAGGAAGATCCTTCATGTCTTTAATTCCGCCGAGGAATTTTTCAAGACGCTCTAATTCTTTTTTCAATTGAACAACTTCTTTTTTCGGAAGTACTTCAAATGTACCGTTTTCTTGCATTTTCTCGATGTCTTTCAGACGCTTAATGCGTTTTTGGATTGTTTCGAAGTTTGTCAGTGTACCGCCCAACCAGCGTTGGTTGACATAGTACATGCCAGAGCGTACAGCTTCTTCTTTAACAGAATCCTGAGCTTGTTTTTTTGTGCCGACGAAAAGGATTTTTCCGCCTTCAGCAGCAAGGTTTTTCGTGAAGTTGTAAGCTTCCTCTACTTTTTTCACTGTTTTTTGAAGGTCAATGATGTAGATTCCGTTACGCTCCGTGAAAATGTAACGCTTCATTTTTGGGTTCCAGCGGCGTGTTTGGTGGCCGAAGTGAACACCAGCTTCAAGCAATTGTTTCATAGAAATAACTGACATGTGATTTCCTCCTAATAAAATGGTTTTTTTCCTCCGCTTAGGTCATTTTTGTGCAGAACTGCCGTTTGCAGCACCCTCTGCATAAATCGTTAAGCGTGTGTATTTAACACCAAGACATAATATAACACAGCTTTATGCGACAATCAAGAATCCTTTACAGCTTTGCCGCGAAATTTTAAAAACAGCTCGATTTCTGTCTTTCCGCTCTGCATCCGTTTGGCGATTTCCGCGGGGGTGAGCCCTTGTTCATATAATTCTGAAACACGTTCTTCAAACAAATGCGCGCCCCTGTTTTCGTCACTTTCAACCCGTTCCGTTGCACTGATAAGCTTTTCCATGTGGTCCGGAATATCAGGCTCTTCTTTCGGTTCCGGCCGGGGTTCGGCGTCTTCTGCGTCCGGCGCTTGACGGCTTTTTGCGTCTTCGAGTCTTTCATTTTCTTCTTTCAGCTCAAGCAGAAACGCTGCAAGGGTGTTTTCCGTCTCTTCAAGAATCTTCTTCTGCTGGCGCTCCGTCTCCTTGAGGGCTGAAAACCTCGTGTACAGAATAATGACGGCATAAAGCAGTACGCCGTGAAGCACAAAGCTTAAAAGCCATAATAGTGTTGACATGTTTTTCACTCGCTAACCATGAGTTCATTATTGAATTACTTTTTCAAGCAGATGCTTTAATTTAAACAGCGCCTTTGAATGAATCTGTGAAATCCGCGACGTCGAAAGGTTCAGGACTTGTCCGATCTCGGTCAAAGTCAGTTCTTCTTTATAGAATAAACTGACGACAAGCTGCTCTTTTTCAGAGAGCTCGTGAATTTTGCCCGCAAGCTGAGCGATCAGCTCGTCCTTCATGATTTTTTCTTCCGGCGGCACATTTTTGTCATCTCTGATCATCACTTGAATATTCTCACCGTCATCCTGGTCGTGAAGCTTTTCATCAATTGATAAGAGATTGGCAAAAAACCCTTCATTCATCGTTGATACTACGTCCTGCTCCGTCATCCCCAGCTCTTCTGCGATCTCTGAAGGAGTCACATTCCGAAGGTAGCGCTGTTCAAGTTTTTCGATCGCCGCTTCGACTTTTTTTGTCTTCTCCCGTGAAGTTCTGGGCAGCCAATCTTCTTTACGCAGCCCGTCGATGATTGCACCGCGAATTCTAAACGAGGCATAGGTATCAAATTTTAAATCCCGGCCGGGGTCAAATTTTTCCAGGGCATCATATAAACCAAGCATACCAAGGCTCATTAGATCGTCTTTATGCACCGATTTCGGCAGTCCGACGGAAATTCTGCCGACATGATATGTGACCAGCGGCATGTAACGGCGCATTAAATCATCACCGGCTTTAGGATCTTTCCACTCTTTCCAGCGCGACCAAAGCACCTGATCTTCATAATTCAAGGATTGCATTGTTATCCCCCTACCTCATACCTTTATTAAATCGTTGTTTCACCTTGTTTAACAGTTCGAATGTGCAGCATGCAGGACTTTGGCTCAAATTCAATCGTCCGGCCGCTTGAGCCGCCCGTATCTTCACTGATGACCGGAATGTTATACAATGAAAGCTGCTCTTTGATGGCCGCTACATTCCTCGGACCGATTTTCATCAGGTCGTTTGTCATTTTAAACTTAAACATCTCCGCTCCCCCGGCGAGTTTTGCCTTCAGGGCAAACTTGCGGCAGCCGGCTTTCAAAAGCATATCAATCGTCATCTTAACGGCGGTGTCCGCGTATTTTGCACGGTTGAGCTCCGCCGTTTTTGATAAACCGGAGTCCGGCAGCATGACGTGAACGAGTCCTGCCGTTTGTTTGTCTTTATCGTATAAAACCAGCCCTACGCATGAACCGAGTCCCGAGGTCCGGATTTTATCCGGGTAACGCGCGACTTGAACATCCGCAATCCCCACTTTAACGACTGCGGCTTCCGCACGGCTCATAAAGCCGCACCCAATGAGACGAAGAGCTTTTCAAAAGAATCATAGTCCGGGAGCATAAACATGTGGGCTTTGAGCTCCTGCCGGCTGCCCTGGTCAAAAATAGAAGTATCCACGACAATGGCATGCTCTCCGACTTGGCTGAGCTCCATCAGCCCTTCACTGATAACCGCGCCGAACATATCAAGTGAGATTTCCGGCACGCTCGGGTAAATCTCAAGCTTTGTCAAATCAGCCAATGCCGTTAAATAGGAACCTGCTAAAATATTGCCGAACTCATGTAAAGCAGAAGAACTCAAATGATCTTCACCCAACTGGTCAATATCAAAATCCGGATTTCCGATCAGCTCTCTGATAAACTGTTCCGCCTGATGGAAAGGCATGATGAGAAAGATAGAGCCGGTCATGTCGCCTTCCATTCTTAAAAAGATACTGGCGACCGGCGTTTCAGCCCCGCCGAAAAAATCAGCGAGCTCATCAAATGTCAATAAAGTCGCAAACGGCACTTCCATGTCTATCTTTCTGTTCAGCAGCTGAGCCATTGCAGAAGCCGAGTGACCCGCCCCGATATTTCCGACTTCCCGCAAAATATCCATCTGCTCTTCTTTGATCGCTTCAAACTTACTCATGTTGTCTTTTCCCCTTTAAGCATTAGGCTCTCCGGACGCAGATGCCGAAGCACCTTTATCCAGCACCGCATGCGCATCGATAATATTGAGGAGCCTGTTATCTTGCTTGACGATCTGTTTAATCCACACATCCGTTTCCTTTGTCTGGCTTTCAGGCGCGGATTCGATTTCATTTTCATGCACGGTGATGACGTCATTGGCCTCATCCACGACCCATCCGACATCGGCGTCACGATAAGAAATGATGATAATCCGAGTCTCTTCTGTGATGTCCTGTTCAGGCTGATTCAGACGTTTTCTTAAATCAAGAACCGGGGTAATCACTCCGCGCAGATTGATAACGCCGCGGATATAAGATTCCACACCCGGGACCCTCGTCGGTTTTTGCCACTTTTCAATTGATTTCACCTGGGAAACTGAGATAGCGTATTCTTTCCCGTTTATCATAAACACAATCATTTTTTCACCTGTTTTGATTTCAGCAGTCATTCGGGCACCTCCTCGTGTCGTTTTAGTAGATCAGCGCATTGCAATCAATAATCAGCGCCACTTCTCCGTTTCCGAGAATCGTAGCGCCGGAAATCGCAAAGACGTTCGTCAAATAGTCGCCGAGTGATTTCAGTACGACTTCCTGCTGTCCGATAAAAGAGTCCACGACAAAAGCAGTGGATTTATCGCCCTTTTTCACGACGATGACATGGAACTGATCGGCATCCTGTTTTGAATCCGTAATGCCGAATTCTTTTTTCAGATAAACGATCGGAACGATTTGGCCTCTGAAATCAATCACTTCTCTGTCATGCGTCTGCAGGATATCTTTCTTATCAATAACAGCCGTCTCTATAATAGAAGAAATCGGTATCGCAAACGTCTCTTCTTCCAGTTTAATGAGAAGAACGGATATAATTGAAAGTGTCAGCGGAAGCTGGATACTGAAAAGAGAACCTTGGCCTTCCGCGGATTTGACACTGACAGAGCCGCCGAGTGATTCGAGTTTATTTTTTACGACATCCAGGCCGACGCCCCGCCCTGAAATGTCAGAAATTTGATCGGCAGTCGAGAAGCCCGGAGCAAAAATAAGTTCGTAAATCTCATTATCTTCAAGCGTTTCAGCATCACGTTCGGTGATTACACTCCGCTCGAGCGCTTTTTCAAGAATTTTCTTTCTGTTCAGGCCGGCCCCGTCATCTTCAACCTCAATAAAGACGTGGTTGCCGCTGTGATATGCCTTAAGCACGACATGACCTGATTCCGGTTTTCCTTTATTCACCCGCACTTCAGGCGATTCAATGCCGTGATCGATGCTGTTTCTGATTAAATGAACAAGCGGATCGCCGATTTCATCAATCACCGTGCGGTCCAGCTCCGTTTCAGCTCCGATGATGGACAATTCGATTTTCTTGTTTAATTCCTTTTGAAGCTGGCGGATCATTCTCGGGAAACGGTTAAAGACGGTTTCTACCGGCACCATCCGCATATTAAGAATAATAGACTGAAGGTCGCCCGAGATTCTGGTCAGGCGTTCAACGGTTTCAGTCAGCTCATTGTGGTCAAGCTCTTTGGCGATCTGCTCAAGACGTCCGCGGTCAATGACAAGTTCTTCAAAAAGGTTCATTGAAGAATCCAGTCTTTCAATGTTGACGCGAATCGTTTTCGAGCCGCTGTGATGCTTTGGCTGTTCTACCGTTTTCGCTTGCGGCTTAGGCTGTTTCTCAGCCTTTTTAACCGGAGCTTCCTTCACCGGTTCAGCCGCTTGCGGTTTTTCGGCCGTTTTTAACGGCGCACCGGCAGAAATTTCGACATTCTCCACTTCTGAAATGCCGCTGATGAGTTCTTTAATTTCTTCAGCAGGCTGCTTTGTCAAGAAACACACCTGAAAATCCGTTCCGAAATCTTCCGTCTCAAGCACTTCCGCGGCGGGTATTGTTTTTGCGACTTCCCCGGCTTCATTCAGCTTTTCAAATATCATGTACACGCGCACGGCTTTGAGCATGCAGCTTTCATTCAGGGAAACCGTTATTTCATAGCGGCTGAATCCTTGCTCTTCCGCCTCTTCAATAACAGTCCGTTCGAACTCGTCATAATTCCATTCAGTTGAAGCCAGTTGTTTTGAAGCCGGCGGTTCTGCTGTTTCGGCTGAAGCCGCAGTCTCATGCACCGCATTTACGTCGAGCTTCGCACTCACTTCAGAAATATCACGTTTGCCGTCTCCTCCGTCAATAATGGACTGCACCATCTCTTCAAGATGATCAAGCGCTTCAAACAGCACATCCAGCCAATCTGATGTAACGGGCATTTCTCCGTTGCGGATGGCGTCCAGCACATTTTCCATCAGGTGGGTTAAATGCGCCAGATCTGTATATCCCATCGTTGCGCTCATGCCTTTCAGCGTATGGGCAGCTCTGAAGATGTCATGCACAAGCTGAAGGTCTGCCGGATCTTTTTCCAACAGCAGCAGCTTTTCGTTACATGTCTGTAAGTGCTCTTTACTTTCATCAATAAAGACATCTAAATATTGATTCATATCCAATTGATTCACACCCTCTCTTTTTTCACACATCCGGTGATGGATGCCGCGATATCTTCCACATGTTTAATCTCATGAATGAGGCCCGCCTTTATCGCTGACTTCGGCATTCCGAACACAACACAGGATTCGTCCGATTCCGCAATCGTTTTAACGCTGCCTGTTCTGAGCATTTCTTTTACGCCCTCGGTTCCGTCGCTGCCCATGCCTGTCATAATGACGGCTACCTTTTCGTAATCGGATAAGCGGCTTGCCGACCGAAACAAATAATCGGCTGACGGTTTATGCCGGCTTTCCGTATCATGAACGTCAAGAATGATGCGGAGCCTTCCGCCTTCCTCTGCAACCGTCATATTTTTTCCGCCGGGCGCGATGTACACCCATCCGTCTTTCGCTTCTTCACCGTTTTCCGCTTCTTTGACCTGAATATCTGACAAATGGTTGAGTCTGTCTGCAAGTGAAGCGGTGAAGCCTTCAGGCATGTGCTGAACGACAAATACAGGCGCCTTTAAATCCTTCGGCAGTTTCGGAATCACCTTTTGCAGAGCCCGCGGTCCGCCTGTAGAGGTCGCGATGAATACGGCCTGCTTGGCGGATTTTGCTTTCGGTCTTTCAAATCCCGCCAAAGCCGAACGTTCCGGGATAGAAGACTCTTTCACTGCCGCCTCAGGTTTTTGTGCGCGGGACAGCCCGGCTGCAATCACCCTCTCAATCAGCTGCTCTTTAATTTTATAAAGATCAAGTGAAATCGCTCCGGAAGGCTTGGTGATAAAATCAAAAGCGCCCATTTCCAGGCAGTTGATCGTTCGGTCCTTCCCTTGCTGTGTCTGGCTCGATACCATGATGACGGGAAGTTTATATATGCTGATGATCTTCCGCAATGTATCCGTTCCGTTCATGACCGGCATTTCAATATCAAGCGTGACAACATCCGGTTTGAGAAGCTCTATTTTCTTCAGCGCCTCTTCCCCGTTTCTGGCTGTCCCGATGACTTCTATCTGCACTTCCGCAGCCAGAAAATCGGTAATCATCTTTCTCATAAAAGCTGAGTCATCAACGACAAGCACACGAATCACTGTAAAGTCCTCCTCAATAAAAAAGAAGATAATCTCTCAATAAATGCCGGTTTCTCTTCTCTTGGTTTGTTTTCTTCCGTTTGAAACAAGACATCCGTCAGAAGACGGACGGACCTGCTGGCTTTTGCTTGAGGACTTTTTATTAAAAAAGGCACCTGGTCAATGACGGCTTGACTTACTAACGGGTCATCGGGTATGGAGCCGGCGAAACGCACCTCCGCGCCTAAAAACATGTGAATCGCATGAGAAAGGCGGTTGTACGTGTCCAGCGCCTGTTTTTGGGCGCGGGCGCGATTGACGGCAATGTTTACGGTCAGCCGTTCATCCGCGAGCAAGAGATGTTTGATCGCGCTGTAGGCATCCATAATGGCCGTCGGCTCAGGCGTTGTCACGGCGAGAATGTCTTCCGCCGATAAAATAAACGGCAGCTGTTCTTTTGAAAGTCCCGCTCCCATATCAAACAGAACGTAATCAAAATCGCTTAATACAGCGGAAAGACCATTCATAAAAGCCGACCACTTCTCTCCGTCTGCTTGATAGATCGCCTCAAGCCCCGTTCCTCCGGATATGTAGCGAAGGCCTTTCGGACCGGAGGACAGTGATTGCGCCAACGTGTGCCGATTCTCCATCACATCAATAATGGTGCGGGAAGAAGCAGCGCCGATCAGCACATCAATGTTGCCCATTCCGATGTCAAGATCAATGATGAGTGCTTTTTTTCCTTTTTCCTGCAGGGCAACTGCCATGTTTAATGTTAAATTAGATTTTCCGACGCCGCCTTTACCGCTGATGACGGCTAATGTCTTCGCTTTTTTCTCATAAAGCTCCGGCTTGATCATTTGCCGCTCTCTCATTTTCCTTCTTAATGACTCTGCCTGATCGGGTTTCATGTCAAAAGCATCCTTACAAACTCTTTTGGTGAAGCCGATAGGATGTCTTCAGGCACATCCTGTCCATTTGTCAAATAGGCGGCGCCGATTCTTGATTCCGACAGCACTTGAAACACGGAGCCGAGTGAGGCGGTTTCATCCGTTTTCGTGAAAATGAATTGATTGACCGGCACACCTGAAAACTGTTTCAGCACCTGTTTCATATCTTCATATTTTGCAGATGCGGATAATACGAGAAAGGATTGTAAGCCTGATTCAAACGGAATCATCTCTTGTAATTCCGTAATATACTGCTCTTCTTTAAAGTTTCTACCGGCTGTATCAATGAAAACATGGTCATATTCAGCGAATTTTTCCAGTGCCTTCAGACATTCTTCCTTTGAATAGCATACTTCAAGAGGAGCCTGAAGCAGCTCCGCATATGTCTTCAGCTGCTCGACCGCGGCAATCCGGTAAGTATCCGTCGTCATAAAGGCAATTTTTTTATGCTCTGTCAGCATTGATGAGGCCGCGAGTTTCGCAAGTGTAGTCGTTTTGCCGGCCCCGGTTGAACCGAAAAGCACGACGTATTTTGATTGAATCCCTTCCTGCCACCTGTCTGCCGAAGGGAGCTTTTTCACTAACAAATCCTGCAGTTTTGAGCTGACATTATCTTCAGTTAAATCTCCGGAAACAATTGAAGAACGGAGCAATTCACTGAGTACGGCGTTTTGCGTATGATCAGGAAGCCCGGCTTGCTTCAATAGTCTCTCGGCTTTTTTTAATGGTTCAGGGAGCACTTCTTTAAAATGCGCCAGTTCGCCGGAAATACTTTGATCCGGAAGACGCGGCGGCTGAACAGGCTCAGCTTTCTCCGCCGTTTTGGTCTTTTTCATTTCTTCAGCGGCAGCCGGCGGCGTTTTTCTCGCTTCCCTGACGTCACGATCTAAAACCGCTATCACTTCGACGGCCTGCTGCGACCGCAGCCCCAGCCATTTTCGTTTCTTTACTTGTTTGGAATGTAAAATAACGGCATCATTGCCGAGTTCCTTTTTGATTTGCTTCGCGGCATCCTGCATTGAAGCGGCTGTAAATTTTTTTATTTTCATTAAATATCCACCACTCCAATGCTCTGTACTTCAACATTTGCTTCCAGCTCATTATAAGAAAGAACCGGAAGATCAGGGAAATACCGTTCTAACAGCTGTTTTACATACATTCTGACAGCAGGCGAGCAAAGCAGAATCGCCGACTCCTGGCGGATGGAAAGCTGCTCGGCCTCTTTAGCGACAGAACGGATGATGCTGTCTGAAACCTCAGGGTCAAGTGACAGGTAATTGCCCTGTTCAGTCTGCTGTACCCCGTCTGCAATCGCTTTTTCCACCCGGCCTGAGCATGTGATGACCTTTAGCGTTTCATGCTCTCTCGCATATTGCGCCGTGATTTGTTTGGCAAGCGACTGTCTCGCGTATTCTGTCAAAAGGTCTGAATCTGTCGTTAATCTTCCGTAATCGGCAAGAGTTTCAAAAATGGTCACCAAGTTTCTGATTGAAACTTTTTCTCTTAGCAATTTGGCAAGCACCTTTTGAATATCGCCGACAGAAAGAGGGTTTGGCGTGACTTCCTCAACAAGCACAGGATAATTTTCCTTCAGATGATCGATCAGCTGCTTTGTTTCCTGTCTGCCGACCAGTTCATGGGCATGCTGCTTAATTTTTTCTGTAATATGCGTAGATACGACTGACGCCGGATCAACAACTGTATATCCCAGCATGTCCGCTTCATCTTTTGCAGCTTCACTGATCCATTTTGCGGGAAGTCCGAACGACGGCTCTATCGTTTCAATTCCTTCAATGACGTCATCTTCAGGCGTCGGTGACATCGCTAAGTAATGATCCAGCAGGAGCTCTCCTTTAGCGACTTCATTGCCTTTAATTTTCAATCTGTATTCATTCGGCTGGAGCGCGATGTTATCTCTGATGCGCACAACCGGAATGACAAGTCCCAATTCAAGCGCAAGCTGACGTCTGATCATGACGATGCGGTCAAGAAGATCACCGCCCTGCCCCGCGTCTGCAAGCGGCACGAGTCCGTATCCGAACTCAAATTCAATCGGATCAATATGTAAAAGCTGCACAACGCTTTCCGGGCTTTTCAGTTCATCCGCCTGAGCCTCTTCTTCAAGAATTTCTTCCTCTTCTTCGCTCGGCTTATCCGCTTTGGACAGCATGTAAGCGCCGAATGCAAGCAGACCGGCGATCGGCCCCGTCAGCAGAATGCCGATCGGTGTAAGAAGACCGAGCAAAAGTACAGTTCCCGCGGCTACATACAAGAGCTTCGGATAAGCAAACAGCTGGCCTGTAATATCATGACCGAGGTTTCCTTCAGATGCCGCTCTCGTCACGACGATCCCCGTAGCCGTTGAAATGAGCAAGGCCGGCATTTGAGAAACGATACCGTCACCGACCGTCAGCATTGTAAAGTGAGACGCAGCTTCTTGTATGCTCATCCCCTGCTGCAGCATGCCGATTACGATTCCGAAAATAATATTGATCATCACGATGATGATACCCGCGATGGCATCCCCTTTGACGAATTTGCTCGCACCGTCCATGGCGCCGTAAAAATCCGCTTCCCGGGCGACTTTTTCACGTCTGTGCTTTGCATCCTGCTCCGTAATCATGCCGGCATTTAAATCCGCGTCAATACTCATTTGCTTTCCGGGCATCGCATCGAGCGTAAATCTCGCCGCCACTTCCGATACCCGCTCGGCGCCTTTTGTAATGACGATAAACTGAATAATAATCAAGATAATGAAGACAACAAGCCCTACCAGCACATTTCCGCCGACAACGAAATTCCCGAATGTCTCAACAACCTTTCCCCCTTCTCCGTGAGAAAGAATCGAACGTGTCGTCGACACATTGAGCGAAAGCCGAAACAGCGTCAATAACAGCAGCAATGACGGGAATATCGAGAATTGCAGCGGTTCTTGCATATTCATTGTGGTGAGAAGCACGATCAACGCAAGAGAGATATTAATGATGATCAAAATACTTAACAACCATGGAGGGAATGGAATCACCAGCATTGCCACAATGAGGACAACACTTATTAAAACCGATAAATCTCTTGTTGACATGCTGTTTTTCTCTCCTTTTGAATCTGAAATTCACTATACTTTTTGTTTCGTTTTATATACATAAGCCAAAATTTCCGCAATGACTTTGAAAAACTCTTCCGGCACGGCCTGGTCAATGTCAACCTGATCATATAACGCACGCGCGAGCGGCCTGTTTTCAATCGTCATGACATCGTGTTCTTTGGCGATCTGCCTGATTTTTAATGCGAGATGGTCGACCCCTTTGGCAACAATGTAAGGAGCGTCCATTTTCTTTTCATCATATTTTAAAGCTATCGCATAATGGGTCGGGTTGGTAATGATGACATCCGCTTTCGGTACTTCCTGCATCATCCGCCTCATCGCCATTTCCCGCTGCTTCTGCTTAATCTTGGACTTGATAATCGGATCACCCTCCGATTTTTTGTATTCATCTTTTATATCCTGTTTTGACATTCTGATATTTTTCTCATAATCAAAACGCTGATATAAGTAATCAAGCCCGGCCAGCAGCATTAAAGCCCCTGATCCCGCAAGCCCCATCCAAAGAGTGAGCTTGGAAACGAAAGTGAGCACTTCCGCAGGAGTCAAAAGCGGAAGGCGGAGAATATCGCCATAATGCAGCCAGAGCACCATAAAGGCGGCAAAACCGACCACAGTAATCTTCAAAATGGATTTGACCAGTTCAACAATCGCCCTCATGCTGTAAATCCGCTTAAATCCTTTCAGCGGGCTGAGCTTATTCAAGTCAGGCTTGAGGACTTCCGCAGAAAACAGAAAACCCACCTGCATGTAATTGCTCACGACACCCGCCACAAGCGCGACCAGCATAATCGGCGCGAGAATGAGGCTGATATCTTTCACCGTATCCACGAACAGTTCATGCACGGCAGATGCTGACAGATGTAAAGATATCGATTTCGTATAAAACGTTTTAATAAAGGACAGCAGCCTGTCCCGCATATAAGGACCGAGCGCGATCAGCGAAAGAAAGATAATCAGTAAAGAAACGGCTGTATTCACATCCGTACTTTTCGCGACCTGTCCTTTCTTTCTTGTATCCTTCCGTTTTTTCGGCGTGGCTTTCTCCGTTTTTTCACCGGCAAAGAATTGCAGATTCAGTCTGAGCCTCATCATGTCACACCGACCAATGCCAATAGATTCCGCATGGTTTCAACGGTAAGGCTGAAGATGTTGCGGACAACGACAAACATCACCGCCATACAAACGATCAGCATAATAAAGCTCACGGCTATTTTCAGAGGAAGCCCGACAACGAAAACATTCAGCTGCGGCACCGTTCTCGCCACGATACCGAGCGCCAAATCAACTAAAAACAGACTGGCCACAACCGGCGCAGACATTTGAAAAGCGATAATAAACATGGCATTGAAGCTTTTTGCGATAAAAAGTCCAAAGTGATCATTTCCAAACGACGGAAATGCCTGATCAAGCGGGATATACTGAAAGCTGTAATAAATCCCGTCCAATAAAAGATAATGGGCGTTTACGCTGAGCATAAATAACAGCGCCAGCGTATAAACGAATTGTCCGATCAGCGGGCTTTGCGTTCCTGATTGCGGATCAATGACATTGGCGATGGAAAAGCCCATCTGAAAATCAATAAAGGAACCTGCTATCTGAATGGCTGTCATCATCATGAAAGCGATCAGCCCGAGGCTCAAGCCCACAACGGCCTCTTTTATGACAAGCAGCATATATTGTTCCCCTATTTCTATTTCCGGCGCATGTTTCAGCGTGCTGAAGCAGATCACCGAAAGAAAAAAAGCAAAGCCGATTCGGTGAACCGCCGGCAGATTCCGATGTCCGAACACCGGCACCGTTACAAAAAAAGCAGAGATTCTGATAAAGACCAATAAAAAAGCGGGAAATAAATCAATGATGGAATTCATTTGATTCTACCCTGCAAATCGGTTCAGATGAGAAAACAGATCAGTTGTGAACGAAAGAATCGTCGACAGCATCCAAGGACCGAAAAAGATCAGTCCAAGCATCACCGCCACGATTTTCGGAATGAACGCAAGCGTCTGTTCCTGGATTTGAGTTGTCGCTTGAAAGATACTGACGAGCAAACCGACGATCAGCGCGATCGCAAGCAGCGGCCCGCTGATCATTAGTGTTACATATACGGCTTTTTCCGCCATGGAAATTACAAATTCTGAACTCACAATTAGCACCTACCCTAAAAGCTGTCAAGCAAAGATTTCACGATTAAATACCATCCATCGACCAAAACGAAAAGCAATATTTTAAAGGGCAGAGAGATCATAACCGGCGGTAGCATCATCATTCCCATTGACATTAAGACGCTCGCCACGACCATATCGATAATTAAAAACGGAATAAAAATCATAAAGCCCATTTGAAAAGCGGTTTTGAGTTCTGATATCGCATAAGCGGGCACCATCGTCGTCAAAGGAATATCCTGAATCGATTCAGGTTTTTTCATTTTGGCATAGTTCATAAACAGCGCCAGATCCTTCTGCCTTGTATGCTTGCTCATATACTCTTTAATCGGCTTCTCGGCTTTTGTATATGCTTCATCGAGACTGATTTTATTGTCCATCAGCGGCGTTAAGGCTTCCTTATTAATCTCTGAAAAAGTCGGCGCCATAATAAAAAACGTCAAAAACAGCGCAAGGCCGATTAAAACCTGGTTGGGAGGCATGTTCTGCGTCGCCAGTGAGGTTCTCACAAAAGACAGGACGATGACGATTCTCGTAAAGCAGGTCATCAAAATCAGAATCCCCGGCGCCACTGAAAAGACAGTCAAAAGCAGCAGTAATTTAACAGTGGAGCTGACTTCGGTCGGACTGCTTGAATTAAAAAGATTAATAAATTCATTCATGATGATAAGGGCCTTTCTTCTTTCCTTCAGAACGGCTTTGTTTCAGCTCGTTCAGCTGTTCTTTCAGCGCTTTTGAAAACGACGGAAGCATCGTTTGCGGTTTTTTTTCTCCATCCTTACGCGGATTTACGAGCTTGGTCCATTCCACTTTTGAAGACATCGACTCTTCGTATTGGCTCAGAATCGCCTCGCGCTCTTTTTCATCTTCAATTTCTTTTAAAAGCTGTATCGTTTCGCCCACACCGACTACGAGAACACTGTTTCCCACTTTAATCAGCTGCACGGAACGGTTTTGGCCGACTGACGTTCCGCCGATATTTTCTACATATTGAAACGGCTTCAGCAGACGGTTTCTTCTATTCATCAGTTTGACAAATCCATAGATCAGCAGAATGACGAATAATAACGCCCCAATCATCTTTACAAAATCAAAAGCGGAGACAGAAGATGCAGAAGCATCCCCTATCTCTTGATCAGCCGTTTGTTTCGATGTATCGCTTTTTTTCTCTGTTTTGTTTGTTGATTGTTTGTCAAACCATTCGTTGACGGTGGAATTGTCAGACTCCGCCGCAAAAGCAGGGAACGGATGTACATTGAGTAAAACGAAACAACAAATCAAAGCTAGTAAACCATGACTCTTTTTCAACAGTCGTACACCCTTTAGCTTAATGTTTTATTAATAGCTTCAAGCACGCGGTCCGCTTGGAACGGTTTCACGATAAAGTCTTTTGCGCCGGCTTGAATCGCGTCAATAACCATTGACTGCTGGCCCATAGCCGAACACATGATGATTTTCGCCTGCGGATCGATTTGTTTAATTTCCTTTAAAGCTGTAATCCCGTCCATTTCAGGCATTGTAATATCCATTGTCACAAGGTCGGGGGAATGCTCTTTGAATTTTTCGACTGCCTGCGCTCCGTCTGAAGCTTCAGCTACAACGTCAAAACCGTTCTTCACTAAAATATCTTTGATCATCATTCTCATAAATGCTGCATCGTCTACAATTAAAATTCTGTGTGCCATAATCTGTTTCTCTCCTCTATGTTCGCTTATTTTAAATTGTTAAGGCGGTCTGCCTGACTTAAAATATCAGTGACTCTCACGCCGAAGTTTTCTTCTATGACAACGACCTCGCCCTTTGCCACGATCCGCTGGTTGACCAGAATGTCAACAGGTTCACCAGCCAGCTTGTCAAGCTCAATAATGCTTCCCGCAGAAAGTTCAAGGATTTCTTTGACGCTTCTCTTCGTTCTGCCGAGCTCAACCGTAACGGAAAGCGGAATATCCATCAGCATATCAAGGTTATTCCTTGATCCTTGCGCCGCTTCGTTATGATCAAACGCCTGGAATTCTACCGGAGCGACTTGAACAGGAGCAGCTTTTTTTGCGGTTCCCTGTCTCTTCGGAAGCTCGGGTTTTGCCTGCGGCTCCGGCTGCATGGCAGGTTCCGGCTGCGGCGTTTCGTATGTTTGCTGAGGTTCTGATACAGTTTCTGCGGCCTCTGACTCATGCTGGTCTGCAGTCATCAGTTCTGCGATCAGATCTTTCGCAAACGTAATCGGATAAAGCTGCATGATGCTCGAATCGATTAATTCGCCGACTTTCAGACGGAATGACACTTTTACGAGCAGGTCATCCTCAGGTATTCTGTCGGTCCCTTTTTCTTCCGTCACATCCAGAAGTTCAACCCTTGGCGGAGAAATGTCAATCTTTTTACTGAACACGGTCGACATTGACGTAGCAGCCGAGCCCATCATTTGATTCATTGCTTCCTGCACGGCGCTCAGGTGGATTTCACCGAGTGACGGATCGGCGCCCCGGCCGTCCCCGCCGATCATCAAATCCGCGATGATGGCCGCGTCGCTTTGTTCGACGACGAGCAAATTGCTGCCGTCAAAGCCTTCTGTGTAGTTCACTTCAATGGCAACATACGGATGAGGAAATTCATCACTGATTTTGCTTTTTGAAATGACGGTCACACTCGGTGTCGTAATGTCCACTTTTTGATTTAAAAGAGTGGACAGCGCCGTAGCCGAGCTGCCGAACGAAATATTCCCGATTTCTCCGATCGCATCGCGCTCAAGTTCAGACAAGTTCGCCCCTTGAGGCTGTTCTGTATCCTCTGACTGACTGCTTGTGCCGTTAAGAAGAGCATCGATTTCATCTTGAGATAATCTATTGTTCATCTTGTTCACCTCTTATGTCGTGATCTAAAATTTGCACTGCCTGTCTTCGATTCACCCGGCCGGCCTGCCCTAAAAACTTCGGTTTGTTTCCGACCAATACAGTAAGAGGATCAGTCACTGATTTGTCCAGAGTTATACAGTCCCCGACTTCCAAACTTAAAAATTCTTCTATTGTCAGTTCAGAAGCGCCCAAGAGAGCCACAACGGGAATTTGAGCCGTCATGATGCGCTTTTCAAGCAACTTCGTTTCTTCGGGCTTCGCTTCATTCCGGTCTGATTGCATCCAATAATGTACGGAAAGCTTAGGGATAATCGGCTCAAGTACGACATGGGGAATACAAAGATTAATGACACCGCTGATTTCACCTATCTGCGTATTGAGAGAAATGACAACGACTGTTTCATTTGGGGAAACCATTTGTACAAACTGAGGATTCACTTCAAATTCAGTCATTTCAGGGTCAATATCAGCAATCGATTGCCACGCTTCTTTGTAGTTGCCCAGTGCATTTTCAAATAAGTTAGAAATAATATTCGTTTCAATTTCCGTAAGGCTGTCAGCTTTGTTATGAGTGATGCCGATGCCTCCCATGACGCGGTCAAGCATTGCGTATGCGATGGTGGGATTAACCTCCATCATGATTCTGCCTTCCATCGGATGAACATCGAATAAATTTAAAATCGTCATGTTCGGTATGGAACGGATAAATTCTTCATACGGCACCTGGTCAACTGAGCTGACGGATATATGAATATACGTTCTGAGCTTGGCGGAAAAGTGTGTTGTGAGAAGCCTCGCAAAGTTATCATGTATCCGGGTTAAACTGCGTATCTGATCTTTCGAGAATCTGAGAGCCCGTTTAAAATCATATACCTTTACTTTTTTCTCTTTAACTTCCTTTTTCAGCTCTTCCGCATCCGCCTCACCCGTGGAAATGGCGGAAAGCAGTGCGTCTATTTCATTTTGGGAGAGAACTTCTCCTGACATTTTCTTCACCTCCGTATTCTGTCAAATTTGTTTTTATTGCAGATTAAAGGAGGTAATGTACACTTTCTGAACTTTTCCTTCTTGGAGATAGCTGTTTACTTTCTCTTTTAATGATTGTTTAAACGCTTCTCTTCCTTTATCTCCCTCAATCTCTCCGGCGCTTGTGTCAGCTAAAATGGAAATGATGTTGTCTTTCACCTGAAAATCGCGTTTTTCAAGTTCTTCCTTCGCTTTAGCCGAGTCGGTTTCAAGTTTGATGCCGATACGGATGATGCTGTCAGACTTTAAGTTTGTCGTGATATCGTCGACAGACACAGTGGCTGCAACGACTTCGTCAAT
This sequence comes from Bacillus sp. Pc3, assembly GCF_000815145.1. NCBI lineage: Bacteria > Bacillati > Bacillota > Bacilli > Caryophanales > Bacillaceae > Bacillus > Bacillus sp. Pc3. The sequence goes on from NZ_CP010406.1 coordinate 441,066, forward strand.
TGTCGGCTTTTTATCTTTGCCGGAATTTCCGCTGACGACAAAATATGCTGCCGTTCCGAGGCCGGCGATGACAATTAAAATAATCAGCAAAATGATGACTAATTTTTTCTTCATTCTTCTTCCTCTATTCCCTGATCCAGTGAAAATATTTGTATGCTATGGTAAAACGATATGACTTTTTTGAGAACTGCTTCTTCCGGTTCTTTCACTACGAACTTTTTGCCGTTGGACAGTGTAATCGTCGTGTCGGGGAAGCACTCAATCTGTTCGATAAACAGCGCGTTCAGCGTAAAAGGCTGGCCGTTTAAACGGGTGACTTGAATCATAAAATCCGGAGAAGCGGCCTAACCGCCTCTCCTCCCTCCTTACCGTTTCAGATTAACCAGCTCCTGAAGGATTTCATCTGAAGTCGTAATGATTTTTGAGTTTGATTGGAAACCGCGCTGAGCAACGATCATTTCGGTAAATTCATCTGTCAGATCTACGTTTGACATTTCAAGATAGCCTGCCAAAAGCTTACCTGTTCCGTTTTCGCCCGGAGTGGTGACTGCGCTTGCAGCTCCTGAACTTAATGATTCTCTGTAAAGGTTGCCTCCGATTTTTTCCAGACCGGCGCTGTTAGGGAACGTGACCAGACCGATTTGTCCGGCATCATGAACCTCATCCCCTGCATCAGTGTATGTAACGGTTCCGTCTGCACCGATGCTGTAATCTTTCGCATCAGTCGGAATATTGATTTTGCCGCCGCCGATTTTTTCAAGATAGTATCCGTCAGTCGTAACAAGGTTCCCTTGATTGTCCTTTCCGAAATTCCCCGCACGTGTGTAAACAATTCCCGCACCTGTATTAATCTGAAAGTAGCCGTCTCCGTCAATGGCTAGGTCGGTTTTATTCTGTGTAGCCTGCGGGGCGCCGGTTGAATGAACAACATCAATGGAAGAAGTCGCGGCACCCAAGCCGATTTGTTTTGAATTGGTCACGTTTGAACCGCCAGCGACTGTCTGGCTGATCATATCTTTAAATGTAACGCGGCTTTTCTTAAATCCCGCTGTGTTGACGTTGGCGATGTTATTGCCGATTACATCTAGTTTTGTCTGAAAGTTTTTCATGCCGCTGATACCGGAATATAATGAACGTAACATGTTAAATTCCCCCTGAGTTTCTTATTATTTAGATGTTTCGCTGACGGCCGTGACATTCCACGGACTGATCTCTTTGCCATTTTCAAGCACGAGCACGTAATTGCCGTTTGAATGCTTGACTGAATTGACCGGGCTTGTCTGATCCTTCCCGTCGCTGTCGCTGAATGTGACATTTTTGCCGATCCAGTTCACATACATCGTAAACGGATCTTGATTTTCTACAAATTTAGTCATCGTCGTATTCATATTCATCATTTGCTCCAATGAAGAAAATGTCGCCATCTGGCTGATGAATTCTTTGTCATCAACCGGATTGAGCGGGTCCTGGTTTCGAACCTGTGTCATTAAGATCTTCAGAAATTCGTCTTTCCCTAAATTCGTGCTGCTGTTTACTGCGGCGGTGCTCTTCGCGCTTGAAGTGGTTGAAGCGCCCGCCGCGGCATAATCCGAGTTTACTGATGTCAACTATTCTTCCTCCATTTCATTGAGAGAAAGCTCCTCCAGCATATCTCCGAAATCGCCTGACTGCTGCTGGTTCTTCTGCTCTCTCTGTCCCTGATGCTGCTGTTTATTGTGATCGGCCGTCTGCCCGTAAACAGGCTGCTGATCCCCGCTTTGAAGCGGGACTGTAAAACGGTCGACCTGGACCGCCATATTCGGAAGCGACTGTTTCAGCTGAGGAAGATGCTGTTCCAGCAGCTCTTTCGCGGACTGGCTGGATGCGATTATTTTGCTTTGAAACATCCCGTTTTCGTTTGTCACCTTAATTGTGACAAATCCGAGGTTTTCGGGATTAAGACGAATCGTAAAGCTTCCGGTTGTTTTCCCGAAAGGCGTGTATTTCATCTGTTTCCAGCCGCTTATGACCTGATCCGTTAACGGTTTATTTTCTGCCGGCTGCTGTTCAGCTCCTGCGGACGTTTGCTGAATGCCGGCAAGGCTTCTCGTTCCCGACAACAGTATATGTGCAGACAATTTGCTGTCAGGCGCCTTTGCGTGAGAAACCGTGCCGCCGTTTTGCTGTTCTGTTTTCCCGGCTGACTCTTGGGATGATTCAGATGATTGAGATAACACAAAAGCTTTCAGCTCAGTTTCAGCCATATCCCATTCCTTTGTTCCCTTTTGAGAAAGGCCCGCAAGCTGCTCCGCGACGCTTTGAAAGCTCTTCAGCTCAGCGGCTGTCATGGAGTAAAGTTTAGATGCAGATTCGTTTTTCGGAAAAAATGTCTGCCGCAGGTCTTGAATCACGCGGTCTGGGACGCCTTGTTTTTTCAATGCCTCTAATAAACGGGCGCCTTCCTGGTAAACCGCCTTTGCCTGCGCGCTGTCCGGCAGTTCCTGCTGAGATGTGAAGAGCTGGGATACGGCTTCTTGAATGAAAAGCAGACCCTTCTCAAGCGCATCCTTGACGGAATCCCCGTCTTTTGCGGAAGAATCCGGCTCATCCGTTTCAGGCTTCGCCCCATGCTGTTTGCCCGCTAACATGTCTTCTACAGATTCGGCAAGCTGTTTCAATAAAGGAAGAGCTGTTTCAGCCGTCTGCTTTCCTTCAAGAGCTTTTACCGCCTCAAGCAGCTTTTTTAGCTCCAATTCTTTATCTTCCGGGCCGGCTTTCAGCCAATCACCGATTTTCGATAGGGCATCATTCAGCTCTGCGTCACTTGTTTTTGTTTCATCTCCGGGCTGCCGGGGAGAAGTGATTTCCGACAGGAGCCAGTTCTGAAATAGACCTAAGCTGTTTACATTCATCTTCGCATTGCTGTTTTGCACAGTCTGCGTACGATTACCCGTTAATTCAAGCAGCTTCAACTTACATCACTCCTTATTTCCGTCAGCGGATAGTTTTTCTGTATATTTAGCCGCTTGTTCAGGAGTCATTTTCGTCAAGATTTCAGCAAGCTGCTTTTTACTTAATCCGTTTAAAATATCGAGGGCTTCTTTTTCTTTCAGCTTTACGATAATGCTTGCCGCTTTACCGCTGTCCATACTTTTATAGATGTTGATCATTTTATCTTTTCCGGCTGAATCCGCAGCGTCTTTTTTCGTTTCATCCGTCTTCGTTTTCTGCTGCTGTTCAGCTTCCTGTTTCAGTGAACGGATTTTCTGATTCAGATTATCGATTTCGGACTTGCTTGTGTCTAAATCTTTATTCAAAATGTTAATTTCACTTTTTTGTTCCTTTATGGTCTTTTCAAGAGAAGCCGTTCTGTCTGCCTTCTGCTTTTCCGCCGCGCTTTTCATTTCTTTCGTTTCGGGAACCAATTCTTTTAAAACAGGCGTTTTAGCGGCTGTTTCCTGAATCGGCTTCATCACATCAACGCCGGCAGCCCAAAGGATGATGCTTGCGACGATGATCAGAAAAATCAGCGGGATCATGATAAAAAGCAGGATTGAACCGAACTTTCCAGATCTCTTTTCTTTATCGGCCATTTCATTCGCTCCTAATGCCCCTGAATCATAAACTGCTTGATTGAAATGTCGTCCATTTCCCTCATCTCTGCAGCTTTGTCTTCAAGTGCGAACATATTAAATTGTTTTTCCCGCATTTTTTCAAATTTCTTTACTTCAATGTTTTTTTCGGTGAGCTGTTCCTGCTTCTCATTCATTTCATTTCGTTTCATGATGACAAGCTTTTGATAATGATAGATGGTGTTCTCAAGATTGGAAACGAATTGCTGATAATGTCTCATTTCCTGAACGCTCATCCCGCATTTCAGCTTTGATTCTTTGTCTTTTTCGAGCAATTCTTTTTTGCTCATATTTTCATATAGTTTTTCAGCCACTGTCTCAAATTCAGAAACCGATTGTCTGTATTCAGTCAATGTTTGGTCTTTTTCATTTTCTTTTAATTCCAGCAGCTTTTGAAATCTGAATTGGTATGCCACGATGTTTATTCCTCTTTTCCAGTCAGACTCGTCAATGCCGCAATGCTGTCTTCCAATTGAGCAGGTTCTTCCGTTCCTTGTTTTAAAAATTGAATAAGCTGCGGATAAAACTGAATCGCTTCATCAATTTCTCTTGATGATCCTCTTTTGTAAGCTCCGATATTAATGAGATCTTCAGAGTTTTGATAAGTTGACAGAAGATCGCGGAATTTGTTGGCCGCCTCTTTGTGCGCTGTGTCTGAAATATTAGACATGACCCTGCTGATGCTTTTCAGGATGTTCACGGCCGGGAACTGCCCTTTGTTGGCAAGCGCCCGATCGAGAACGATATGCCCGTCTAATATTCCGCGCACCGTATCGGCAATCGGTTCGTTCATGTCATCTCCGTCTACGAGAACCGTATAAAAAGCGGTTATCGTTCCTTGTTCATTCGCGCCCGTTCTTTCCAGCAAACGGGGCAAAATAGCGAACACAGAAGGTGTATATCCTTTTGTTGTCGGCGGTTCTCCCGCTGCCAGGCCGATTTCCCGCTGCGCCATCGCGACCCTCGTCACGGAGTCCATCATGAACATCACATTCCGGCCTTTATCGCGGAAGTACTCCGCAATGGCGGTGGCCGTATACGCCGCTTTCAAACGCATTAAGGCAGGCTGATCAGAGGTCGCGACTACGACTATCGAGCGTTTCAGGCCTTCTTCGCCTAAATCCTTCTCGATGAATTCACGCACCTCGCGCCCCCGTTCCCCGACGAGTGCGATAATGTTTAAATCAGCTTCAGTCTGCTTCGCGATCATTCCCATCAGGGTGCTTTTTCCGACTCCGCTTCCGGCAAAAATCCCGATTCTCTGCCCTTTTCCTACCGTCAGCAGACTGTCAATCGATCTTACGCCGACACCCATCTTTTCCCGTATCGGCGGGCGTTTCATCGGGTTTGGCGGCGGCTGTTCCGTCGAAACGGGGGACAAACCTTTCGGGAGCGCCCGGCCGTCAAGAGGTTCGCCGAACGCGTCGACAACTTGTCCGATTAAACCCGCGCCTACTTTGATGCGGAGCGACTCGCCAGTGGCCTCCACAATGCTGCCCGGCGCGATGCTGGCCGCTTCCAGATAAGGCATTAACAGAATGTTTTCATCTTGGAAGCCTACAACCTCAGCTTTAATCGCTTTTTTCGCATGGCCTTTCGGATAAATGAGACAAACATCTCCGATTGAGCTTTCGGGCCCTTTTGATTCAATCATCAGCCCGATGACCCGTTTAACCTTGCCGTAGCGCTTGTACGGATCCGCTGTTTCAATTGAGTCTATTAAATACTGTGTCTTCATTGCTCCGCTCCCGCCTCAAGCGCCGTTAAAAGCTTTTGCTTTAATTGCATCAGCTGGGTGTCTATGCCTGCATCAACACGTCCGAACGGAGTTTCTATCGAGCACGTTCCCTTCGCGGCTTTTGCATCGGCATATAAGCTTAATCTGCATTCTTTGTATAACAGCTGCTGAATTTCGTCCATATGCTGATGAACCGTCTCATAATATTCAGGGTCCACATAGATGGAGATGTCATCATAATCTTTCACTTCGGCTACTACCTGTTTGACCAGCAGAAGGAAAGCCTCTTTATCATCACTTTTTTGCCGCCATACTTTTTTAGCGAGCGCAACGGAAAGCTCAATGATTTCTTCCTCAGCGCTTTCCAGTTTTTCCTCGACTGACTGTCTCGCCATTTCCATAACGGCATTGGCCCGGCTGATGAGATTGGCGTATTCAGCTTGAGCCTCGGCTTTTCCCAATGCCATGCCTTCTTCATATCCTTCTGCCTTTGCTTCTTCTATCAATCTTTGTTTTTCTTCCGCCCAGCGGTTTTTCTCTTCTTCAATCTGCAGAAGAGTGTGCTCTAATTGATTTTTCGCTTCTTCAGACACCCTGTCGGCTTCTGCTTTGGCAAAAGCCATGAGAGCCTCCGGATTTTCGGGTTCCTCCCGGTCTGGATGGGAATGTGTTTTCCTGACTTCCTGCAAGGAAAGCTTGCGCCGTTTTTGTTCAGGAGAAAATGATGATTGCTGTTTAATGATATTAGACAATAATATCGTCTCCTCCGCCTCGCGCGATTACAATTTCTCCGGCTTCTTCCAGCTTGCGGACGACGCCCACGATTCTTGATTGCGCCTCTTCCACATCACGCAAACGCACAGGCCCCATAATTTCCATTTCCTCTTTAAACGTTTCAACCATACGCTGTGACATATTGCTGAAGACGATTTCTTTGACTTCCTCGCTCGCAACCTTCAATGAAAGCAGGAGGTCGTCGTTTTCAACGTCTCTGATCACGCGCTGAATCGCACGGTTATCAAGGGTGACAATATCTTCAAAGACAAACATCCGTTTTTTGATTTCATCCGCCAACTCAGGATCTTGGATTTCCAATGAATCAAGGATCGTTTTTTCCGTTCCTCTGTCTACGCCGTTTAACACTTCAACAACGGCTTCTATGCCGCCGGTCTGCGTATAATCCTGCGTAAAGGAGGAGGACAGCTTTTGTTCAAGGACCCGCTCCACTTCATTTATGATTTCAGGAGACGTTCTGTCCATAACCGCAATCCTTCTTGCCACCTCAGCCTGAACGTCCGGGTTCAGCTCAGACAAAATCTGTCCGGCCTGCACCGGGTCAAGGTAGGATAAAATCAGCGCCATCGTTTGCGGATGTTCCTGCTGAATGAAATTTAAAATCTGTTCGGGCTCCGCTTTTCTCGCGAAATCAAACGGCTTTACCTGCAAAGAAGAGGTGAGCCTGTTTAAAATGCTTACCGCTTTGTCTTCTCCGAGCGCTTTTTCAAGCACTTGGCGGGCGTAATTTAAACCGCCTTGTGAAATATAGTCCTGAGCGATTGCGATATTATGAAATTCTTCAATGATTTCATCTTTTCTTTGATGATCGACGCTTCTGACTCCCGAAATCTCGAGTGTCAATCTTTCAATTTCTTCTTCAGACAAATGCTTGTACACAGAAGCTGATACATCAAGGCCTAAGGAAATCATGAGGATGGCTGCTTTTTGTTTTCCTGTAAGCTTGTTCTGATCACGTTTCGCCATTTTCCATTCCCCCTAATCCTCGTCCAGCCAGCTTCGAAGCAATTTAGCAAAGTCTTCCGGTTTTTCTTTAGCCATTTTTTCAAGCTGTTTTCGTCTGACTGTTTCTTCCGTTTCAATTTTCTCTTCGTTGATATCAGGCAATCGAACCGGCTCGGGCGGTGTTTCATATTCATATTCTTCGTATTCATCCTCTTGTGAGCGTTTCTTTCTGATGAGGAGAATAATAAGCAGAATAATGGCCGCAAGCAGTACGCCGCCTGTAATGTATACCCAGATCGGAAGACCTGAAGATTGTGCCGAATCTGTGTTCAGGCTTGTTTTTCCGTCAAACGGCTGAACGGATACAACGATTTTATTATTGATATCATTGTCTGTCAGGTTTTGATTTTGCGTTTCGTTTTTATCAAGAGACGTTCTGACGACCGTTCCTAAAATCTTCTGTATATCAGCCTGTCTCTGTGCTGATAAGGAAGCGGCATTTTTCGGATTAGGCGGCTCCACCATGACCTGAATGCCTAAATCACGCACTTTATACGGGCTTTCAGCGATTTCTTTATGAATGCGGTTGACTTCATAGTTGATTTTATTGCTGCTTTTTTCGTAGTCCCCGCTGTTTGAACCGCCGTTTGTCTCGGCATAGTTCGCGGTGTCATTGCTTCCCGTTCCGGCCGTGCCGCCGTTGGCCGCGCCGTCGCCTTTATACGTTTCCGCAACTTTTTCGGCGCTTACCGCTATGCCTTCCATGTTATCTTTATCGACAGGTTCGACAGTGTCTTCAGTGCGTTTTTCCTTCGTGAAGTCAACATCCGCCGTCACGGAAACAACGACCTTATCCTGCCCCATCATTGTGCCGAGCAGTGACTGAACATGTTTTTGAATGTCCTTTTCGACCTGCGACTTAATACCTTGCTGAGAAGCATAACTGTCAGAAACGGACCCTGCACCGCTGTCACTTTTGTCATAATATGTAGAATTTTGATCCATTATGACGATATTATCTTCTTTTAAGTTCGGAACACTTTTAGAAACGAGGTGGTACAGCCCGTTGATCTGGTTTTGATCAAGCGAGTAGCCCGGTTTCATCTGCAAAACGATTGATGCGGACGCTGCCGGCTGATCTTCACCGACGAACACGGCTTCTTTCGGCATATTGATCATGACCTTCGAGCTTTTAATACCGTCCATTTCATTTATCAGGTTTGACAATTCGGTCTGAGTCGCCTCAACCTTTAAAACGTCAAACTCATTATCCGTCAGGCCGAAGCCCGCATTTTGTCCGAAAAACGAATAATCAATTGATCCCGTTTTCGGCAGGCCTTCCGCGGCAAGCTGGACTTTAAGCGAATCCACTTGGCTCTCAGGAACCTTAATGACCGTGCCGCCGTCAGCAAGTTCAGAAGACACCTTTTTCGTATCGAGCTCTTCTTTAATCTTCCCCGCTTCTTCCGCGGACAAATCTTTATAAAGAGGCACCATCTTTTCAGACGAAGTAAAAATAATAACGACGATGAGTAAAATAATGAATGCGGCCAAGCCGCTTACCATGAGTATCTTCTGTGTTTTTGATCTGTTGTTCCAAAACGCTGCCGTTTTGGTTTTCATTTGCATTAGAGTACGATTCATGTTAACCCCCGGTCATTCCAGTCATTCTCTTTAATCTGACCACTACATCTGCATTCTCATGATTTCCTGATAGGCTTCCACGGCTTTATTGCGGAATTCGGTAGCGGCCGTCAGAGAAATATTTGCTTTTTGGGCAGCGATCATGACCTCGTCAAGGTTTACATCCTTTCCTGCAGCCAGTTCGTTCGTTATTTGGTCAGATTTTACTTGTGACTCATTTAACGAATCAATAGAGTTTTTTAAAAGCTCCGAAAAGCTTGTTTGGTTTGAAGAATCAGTTTTTTGAGTTTGGTTTAATTGATTCGTTACGTTTTGAGTGTTTTGGGTTTGTTGAAGCTGAAAAGGAGTAATAGCGTTAACCACTTACATCACCTTACTTTCCGATTTCTAACGCCTTCAAAAGCATGCCTTTGGAAGCGTTTAATGCAGTTACGTTTGCTTCGTATGATCTCGAGCTGCTGACAAGATCCACCATTTCCTTTAATGGATCTACATTTGGTTTTTGTACATATCCGTCTTTATTCGCATCAGGATTCTCCGGATCATAAACGAGATTAAAAGCGGACGGGTCTTCCGTAACACCAGATACCTTTACGCCACTTCCCGCGCTTCCTGTTCCGTTCATCTTGGAATGTAAAAGGGACGAAAATGATTCGCCTCCGGATTGGAGAGATACCAGCTTTCTTCTGTAAGGCACCCATTCGCCATTTACCTGCTTCGCTCTCGTTGTATCCATATTGGCCAGGTTGGACGATACGACGTCCATCCGGACACGCTGCGCAGTTAAAGCGGAACCCGAAATATTTAAGCTTTGAAAGCCACTCATTATTTTCCTCCTGTCAAGACGGTTTTCAGAGAATTGAATTTGCCGCTCATTCTTTCAACCAAAGCCTGATAATTAATTTGGTTTTCGGCTAAATCTGTCATTTCTTTGTCGATATCGACATTGTTTCCGTTTTGCTGGTACGATGTATCACTGCTGGACACGATAGAATAATCGTCCCCCGAACCCGTAAAGTCAACGTGCCGATAGTCGGTTTTTACAGCCTCAAGATTGGATGTTTCCTGATCTAACAAATTTCGGAAAGAGACTTTTTTTGCCTTATAGTTCGGTGTATCTATATTGGCGATATTATTAGTTAAGACTTTTTGCTTAATGTCCGCTCTCCCCAAGGCATTCTCAAGATTTTGTATAGTTCCAGAAAATAAGTCCAAATCCACTTACCTCCATTTCAGATATTTTTCTCCTAAAAATCCTTGTCGAGAATTGTAAAACCATATGCTTATTGTAAGAAATAACAGGCTTAAAGTCTATGAAGTTAGGCTAAAAAAAAGTGCTCAATTATATCTATTTTGCATGTAGGTATTAAGTCCTAGAATATTTGTACTACAAGGATTTGTTTAATATAAGACTGAAAATAGCCCAATTTCTGTTTCTTCCTCCTTTTTTCACACAGCAAGATGGATTATCTCAGATCAGATTCCAATAAGCAACTTTAAACTGCAACTTTTCACCTATTGTCCATAAAAAAAGCAGAACCCCCATTTTCAGGGATCCTGCTTTTGTCTTAATGAGATTTAAGGTTTTCCAATTCAATAAGGAATTTGTTGTTCAGAACTTTAATGTACGTCCCCTTCATTCCCAGTGATCTGGATTCAATGACGCCTGCGCTTTCCAGCTTTCTCAGCGCGTTAACGATTACTGAACGCGTAATGCCGACACGGTCCGCAATCTTACTTGCCACAAGCAAGCCTTCGTTTCCGTCAAGCTCTTCAAAGATATGCTCAATCGCTTCAAGTTCACTGTAAGACAGAGAACTGATCGCCATTTGAACAACCGCTTTGCTTCGCGCCTCTTCTTCGATTTCTTCCGCTTTTTCTCTTAAAATCTCCATTCCTACAACGGTTGCTCCGTATTCAGCAAGAATGAGATCATCATCTTCAAATTGATCCTGCAGACGGGACAGAATGAGCGTGCCCAGTCTCTCTCCTCCGCCGATGATCGGCACGATCGTTGTTAAGCCCGCTTGGAACAGGTCTCTGTTTTCCACAGGAAACGCCGTGTATTCGCTGTTGATATCAAGGTTTGAAGACGTCTCCGGAACATTGAACAGATTTCTCGTGTACTCTTCCGGGAACTGGCGGTCTTCAAGCATTTTTTTCATGCGGTCATTTTCAATCTGCTGATTAATAGAGTAGCCCAAAAGCTTTCCTCTGCGGCTGACGACGAAAATATTAGAATCAATGACGTCACGAAGCGTTTCAGCCATTTCTTTAAAGTTTACGGGTTTGCCTGCCGCAGCCTGCAGCATGCTGTTAATAATTCGTGTTTTTTGTAGTAAAGCCATGATAAATAATCCTCCTAGAATTCCTCTTATTAAATTTTCACAATATAAATTGACTTAGATCTTTGTTGTTTGCAATCGTTCCGAGCTTTTCTTCAACGTATTGCGGCGTGATGGCGACTTTTTCCATCGTCACGTCCGGCGCTTCAAACGACAGGTCTTCCAAGAGACGTTCCAATATCGTGTGAAGCCTTCTCGCTCCGATGTTGTCCGTATCCTGATTCACATGATAAGCCACTTCGGCGATCTTACGAATAGCTTCGTCAGAAAATTCAAGAGATATACCTTCTGTCTGCAATAAAGCCTGATATTGTTTTAACAGCGCGTTATCGGGTTCGACGAGAATCTTCACAAAATCATCTACCGTCAGCTTGCTCAATTCTACACGAATCGGAAAGCGGCCCTGCAGCTCCGGAATCAGATCAGACGGTTTGGCCATATGGAATGCCCCGGCTGCGATAAACAGCACGTGATCTGTTTTGACGGAGCCGTATTTCGTGACGACGGTAGATCCTTCGACAATCGGAAGGATATCTCTTTGAACGCCTTCTCTCGATACATCTGCTGAGGAAGAAGCCCCTCCGTTTTTTGCGATTTTATCTATTTCGTCAATAAAGATAATGCCGCCCTCTTCAGCTCTTAACACGGCCTCTTGGCCGACTTCATCCATATCGATTAATTTGCCTGCCTCTTCATTGGTCAGAACCTTCCTTGCTTCTCTGACCGTCATTTTGCGGCGTTTTTTCTTTTTTGGCACCAGATTGCTCAGCGCATCCTGCATATTCATGCCCATCTGCTCCATCCCGGAGCCTTGCAGCATGTCAAACATCGACGGCTGCTGCTCTTCCACCTCTACGGAGACGTAATGGTCTTCGAGCTCTCCCAATGCGAGCTGATGCGCCATGCGCTTTCTTTTCTCTTCAAGGCTTGCTTCTTCCTGCTGGTCGGCTTCATCATCATTTGCCGCCTGGCTTCCTCCGAAAAGCATTTCAAACGGATTTTTCACACCCGCTTGTTTTTTCTTTCCCGGAACGAGAAGCCGCACTATACGTTTGTTTGCATTTTCTTCAGCCTGTTCTTTCACTTCGCTGATTTTTTCTTCTTTAATGAGCCGCACGGATGTCTCAACGAGGTCTCTGACCATTGATTCGACATCTCTGCCTACATAGCCGACTTCTGTAAATTTTGTCGCTTCAATTTTTATAAATGGCGCACCGGTAAGCTTGGCGATCCGTCTGGCGATCTCTGTTTTCCCCACCCCGGTCGGGCCCATCATCAGGATGTTTTTGGGAACGATCTCGTCTCTCAGTTTTTCATCAAGAAGACTTCTGCGATAGCGGTTTCTTAATGCCACGGCGACAGCTTTTTTCGCATCCTGCTGTCCTACAATGTATTGATCCAACCGATCTACGATTTGTCTCGGTGTTAACGGTTTGTTTTCCATGCGCCTCAAGTCCTTTCTATTCAAGTTCTTCCAAAATGATCTGATCGTTTGTGTACACACAAATCTCGCCCGCGATTTTCAAAGCGGCTTTTGCAATATCTTTGGCGGACAGATTCTCTCCGGCATAGGTTTTCAGCGCTCTTCCTGCTGACAGGGCGTAGTTTCCGCCGGAGCCGATTGCCAAAATGCCGTCATCCGGCTCAATCACTTCACCTGTTCCCGATACGAGAAGCAAGGTATCCTGGTTCATGACAATCAGCATGGCTTCCAGCTTGCGCAGCACTTTATCGCTGCGCCATTCTTTCGCAAGCTCAACCGACGCACGTTTTAAATTGCCGTTGTATTCTTCAAGCTTCGCCTCAAACATTTCAAAAAGTGTGAAAGCGTCTGCAACAGATCCCGCAAATCCGGCCAGAACCTTTCCGTTAAACAGCTTTCTCACTTTTCTTGCAGTATGTTTCATGACTACAGCCTGACCGAATGTGACCTGGCCGTCTCCTGACATAGCGCTTTTCCCGTTATGCTGGACGGCAAAAATCGTTGTCGCATGAAAAGATGACATGAGAAGGGCCTCCTTTTAATTTTCTTTAAAAGCTCTCGGGTGGTGGGACATATATGTGTTTCTCAGCATTTCCTTCGATACATGCGTGTATATCTGCGTAGAAGACAGATTGGAATGGCCCAAAAGCTCCTGGACGCTTCTTAAATCAGCCCCTTCATTCAGCAGATGAGTCGCAAACGTGTGCCGAAGCATATGCGGGTGTATATGTAAAGTGCCGGATGCTTTTTTTACAAGCCCGCTTAAAATATACCGGATTCCTCTGGCGGTCAGCGGGCCGCCTCTTTGATTGACAAACAGCACATCATGAGGCTCTTTTGCTTTTTCAAGCAGGCACTGCCTTCCGCTGTTGATATACAGCTCCAGCGCATCACGGGCATATGAGCCGAACGGGATATAGCGCTGCTTCTTGCCTTTCCCGTGAACGAGCACCGTATCCATGAACAGGTCAAGATCGCCGACAGTGAGCGTACAGCACTCACTGACCCTCATTCCGGTCGCATAAAGAAGCTCAAGCAGGGCCTGATTGCGCATCCCTGACGGCTGACTTCTGTCTGAAACAGCGAATAGTTCCTCAAGTTCTTTTTCATAAAGAAACTTCGGAATCCGTTTCTCTTGTTTCGGCAGATGAACAAGCTGAAACGGATTCTCTTCAACAAGCTTTTCCCTCATTAAAAATTTATAGAAGCTTCTCAAAGCTGAAATTTTCTTGCTGATTGTTTTTCTTGACAGGCCTTTTTCATAAGCCTCTGTCAAAAATATTCTCACATCATGATATGCAGCTTCTTTCATTCCATTTATATTTTGAGCATGCAGAAACATCCCAAATTCTTCAATCGAATTAACATAATTCACAATAGTATATTGTGAATAATTTTTTTCAATTTGTAAATATTCAACGAATAACTTTAAAAAAAAGTTAACATTCTCAGTCATTATGAAGACCTCCCTCTCCGAAGGGCTTTTAAATGGTATCATATAATGCATCGAAGTTGCAATGAAAAGCTATATCGTTTTCGAAATAGTTTGAATAGTCTCAATTGCGCGTTTAGCGTATTCTTCATTTCGTTCTTTTTTGTTTTTAATTTTTACAGGCAATTCTTTTAAGAGGCCGAAGTTTGCATTCATCGGCTGGAAGTTCTTCTGATTTGTCGTCGTAATGTAGTGAGCCATGCTTCCGATCGCCGTCTCCTGCGGGAATGTCACAAGATCCTGACCGAGCACAAGTTTGGCGGCATTGATTCCCGCTACAAGACCTGAAGCGGCAGATTCAACATAACCCTCTACACCGGTCATTTGGCCCGCGAAAAACAGATCGTTCCGCTGTTTAAATTGATATGTCGGGTTCAAAAGGCTCGGCGAGTTGATAAATGTGTTTCTGTGCATGACGCCGTATCTGACGATATCAACATTTTCAAGGCCGGGGATCAGTTTAAGCACTTCTTTTTGGTCTCCCCATTTTAAATGTGTCTGAAAACCTACAATATTATAAAGCGTTCCCGCCGCATCATCCTGTCTGAGCTGAACGACTGCATAAGGGCGCTTGCCTGTTTTCGGATCTTCCAGTCCGACCGGTTTCATCGGTCCGAACAGCATTGTTTTCTTGCCTCTTTTCGCCATGACTTCAATCGGCATGCAGCCTTCAAAGAAGATTTCTTTCTCGAATTCTTTTAAAGGAACCGTCTCAGCCGTCGTCAATGCTTCATAGAAACGGTCAAACTCTTCCTCTGTCATCGGGCAGTTTAAGTATGCCGCTTCTCCCTTGTCATAACGGGATTTTAAGTACACTTTCTCCATATCGAGGCTGTCTTTTTCGACAATCGGCGCCGCCGCGTCATAAAAATACAGATACTCTTCTCCCGTGAGCTCTTTCAGCTGCTGTGAAAGCGATTCTGACGTAAGCGGTCCGGTCGCGATAACAGTCGGGCCTTCCGGAATCTCTGTTACTTCCTCAGTAAGAACCGTTACGTTCGGATGGTTTTTCACGAGATCCGTCACGCTTTGCGCAAATTCATGACGGTCAACGGCAAGCGCTCCCCCGGCCGGAACCGAGCATTTATCAGCAGATTGAATGATTGCCGAGTCAAGCGCCCGCATTTCTTCTTTTAATACGCCTACCGCATTGGCGAGTGTATTTGAACGGAGGGAGTTGCTGCATACCAGTTCGGCGAATTTATCAGTATGATGGGCTGCCGTCTGCCTGACGGGCCGCATTTCATATAGTTTTACTTGAATTCCTCGTTTTGCAAGCTGCCATGCCGCTTCACTTCCGGCAAGGCCTGCTCCGATTACATTAACTGTTTGCTGGTTCATTTCTTTTCATCTCCTGTTGTTTGTCCCTTCCACACAAAGAAGGTGAGCAAGGCTCTGCTCACCGCTACTTCTGTGGTTCTTCCTTATAATCGCATTCGACGCATTGGACTTGTATGCCTTTTTTAAGCTTTTTCTCTACGAGCATATTTTCACATTTCGGGCATTTTCGTTCAATCGGTTTGTCCCAAGATACGAAGTCGCATTCAGGATAACGGTCACAGCCGTAAAAGATGCGTTTCTTTTTTGATTTTCGTTCGACAATGTTTCCTTCATGGCACTTAGGGCATTTTACGCCGATTTGTTTGACAATCGGTTTTGTATTCCGGCAGTCAGGGAAATTGGAGCACGCCATAAATTTACCGTATCGGCCCATTTTATAAACCATCCGGGAGCCGCATAACTCACAATCTTCATCGGCGTATTCAGGTTCAATTTCCACTTCTTTCATTTCGGCTTCCGCTTTTTTCACGCGTTTTTCGAAATCAGTATAGAAGCTGTCAATGATTTGAACCCATTCTGTCTGGCCATCTTCAACATGGTCAAGATCTCTTTCCATTTTAGCCGTGAATTCAACGTTAATGATTTCCGGGAAAAACTCCATGATAAGATCCAGCACGATCTGCCCAAGCTCAGTCGGCACAAACCGTTTATTGTCTAATCCCACGTAACCGCGGCGCTGGATGGTGTCAAGAGTCGGCGCATATGTCGAAGGACGGCCGATCCCCAGTTCTTCAAGCGTTTTAACCAGGCGCGCCTCTGTATAACGCGGAGGCGGCTGAGTAAAGTGCTGCTCAGGCTCAATATCTTTCGATAAAACCGTGTCTCCCTCTTTAAGGTCCGGAAGCATGCGGTCTTTTTCTTCCAGCTGATCGTCTTTACCCTCTACATAGACTTTCATGAAGCCGGCGAATTTGACTTTACTTCCGTTTGCCCGGAATGTCAATCCGTTATTGCTGAGATCGACGCTCATCGTATCAAGGACGGCAGGGGCCATCTGACTTGCAACAAAGCGCTCCCAAATCAGCTTGTATAATCTGAGCTGGTCTCTTCCAAGCACCGCTTTTAAGTCGGCAGGTTTTCTGAGCACCGAAGTCGGGCGGATCGCTTCGTGAGCATCTTGTGCGTTTTCATTTTTCTTTGCCGGTTTCCGTTTTCCCGCTAAGTACTCTTTGCCGTACGCCTGATCAATAAAAGCTGACGCTTCTTCAACGGCTGTATTGGAAATCCGCGTTGAGTCCGTTCTCATATACGTGATGAGCCCGACTGTCCCTTCTTTGCCGAGATCAATTCCTTCATATAATTGCTGCGCGATCATCATCGTTTTCTTCGCTCTGAAATTCAGCTTTCTTGCAGCCTCCTGCTGCAGAGTGGACGTTGTAAACGGCAGAGCGGGATTTCGTTTGCGCTCTTTTTTCGTAACCTTGTCAACTGTATACTTATTGCCTTTCAGCTGAGCAAGGATGGCTTTTACGTCTTCTTCGCTTTTTAAAGGAAGCTTTTTGCCGTTTTTCCCGAAAAATCCGGCTTCAAACGTCTCTTTTCCTTTTAAAAATGAGCCGGTAATCGTCCAGTACTCTTCAGGTTTAAAGTCGTTGATTTCCTTTTCCCTGTCGATGATCAGCCGGAGCGCAACGGATTGCACACGGCCCGCACTGAGGCCTTTTTTTACTTTTTTCCAAAGAATCGGGCTGATTTTGTATCCGACGAGTCTGTCTAGTATGCGGCGCGCCTGCTGCGCATCGACAAGATCCATATTAATCATGCGCGGATGTTTAAATGATTCTTTAATGGCGTCTTTCGTTATTTCATTAAAGACGACCCGGCAGTCCGAGCTGAGATCCAGATCAAGGCTGTGTGCGAGATGCCATGCAATCGCTTCCCCTTCTCTGTCGGGGTCGGCCGCGAGATAGACTTTTTTTGCTTTCTTTGCCGCTGTTTTTAATTCTTTTAAAACAGGGCCTTTTCCGCGGATCGTAATATATTTCGGTTCAAAGTTCTGTTCGATGTCAACTCCCATTTGACTTTTCGGAAGATCCCGGACATGTCCCATTGAAGCTTTGACTTTATATTTCTTCCCTAAATAACGTTCAATCGTTTTCGCCTTTGCCGGCGATTCCACGATGACTAGATAATCAGACATTTTCATCCCCCTCAAGAGGTGTTCTCTCTCTTTTCAAGTATCAATTCATTTTAGAGCTGCCTTTTTATGGCTTTCAACATTTCATTCTTTATGATGAACGTCATTTTATACATGAAAATAATGTGCAACTTTAAATCCTCACTATTATTAAATATTACAATACCGTTTGTCAAACGATATTTCAAAAGGGTTCCGTATACTGAACGCATCGGGCGGTCAGCTCTCCGTCAATATCCTCTGCGCATAATACAGCTTTCGCCCCTTCTTGAATGAGTTTTATAGGTCCTCCGGAATATGGATTAAATATGGAACCCGGAACGGCAAATACCTCTCTGCCTTGATCGAGAGCCTGGTAAGCTGTGATTAATGAACCGCTTTTTTCTTTTCCCTGCACGACCACAATTCCTTCACTTAGTCCGCTGATTATGCGGTTTCTCATCGGAAAGTGCCATTTTTTCGGCTTTGTTTCAGGAGGATGTTCTGAGAGTAGGAGATGGTGTTCAGCCATGTATTCTGCTAACAGGAGATTTTCCCGGGGATAGATGTGATGGAATCCGCCGGCTATCACGCCGATCGTAAGCCCTTTTGCCCTGATGCTCGCCTTATGAGACAATCCGTCTATACCGGATGCAAGCCCGCTTACAATGACCCAGCCTTTTTTTGAGAGTTCGGCGGAAAGATGCCCAACCGCTTTTATTCCGTCTTCCGTCGGTTTCCGCGTTCCTACAATCCCGATTTTTCTGCCTTTTTCAAGAAGCAGCGTGTTCCCTTTTGCATACAAGACAGCCGGCGGATCATAAATCGCTTTAAGCCATGTTGGATAGCGGCTTGATGAAATCGGAATGACAGTAATGCCTTCGCGGCGGTAATCGGACAGAACTTCATCAAGTTTCGGATCCTTGCGCTCTATTTCCCGAAAAATTGCTTCCGGGGCTGTTTTCCCTTCTGATAAAACAGTTAATGGATGCGGATCCGGTAAAAAAGACAGAGAATGATCAGCTTTCCACCATTTTAATAGAAGAGACGGGGAAATGATTTGATTAATACTGCAGACCATTAAACATCGCGATGCTTGATCCAAATCTGGAAACCTCCTCTTTTTTTCAGCAAAAACAGGAACAGCCGTTACGGCTGCCCCTGCTTCGATCAGTGCGTTTTGCACGTTTCAAATAAGCCTTTTTCTTTTAACACCTTAATCAGCGTTTCACCCATTACAGAAGGGGTTTCCGCGACTTCAATTCCGCAGGCGTTCATCGTTTTGACTTTTTCTTCTGCCGTGCCTTTTCCTCCGGAGATGATGGCGCCCGCATGGCCCATGCGTTTTCCCGGAGGCGCGGTTTTACCGCCGATAAAGCCGACAACAGGCTTCGTCATGTTCGCTTTCACCCACTCAGCCGCTTCTTCTTCAGCTGTGCCGCCGATTTCTCCAATCATGATGACTGCATGTGTTTCAGGATCTTCGTTGAACGCTTTTAACACGTCAATAAAGTTCGTGCCGTTGACCGGGTCGCCGCCGATCCCTACAGCGGTAGATTGGCCTACGCCGGCTTCTGAAAGCTGATGGACGGCCTCGTATGTCAATGTTCCTGAACGGGACACAACGCCTACATGACCCTTTTTATGAATGTATCCCGGCATAATGCCGATCTTGCATTCTTCAGGTGTAATAACACCAGGGCAGTTCGGCCCTATTAATCTCGTTTTCTTGCCTTCCATAAAACGCTTCACTTTCACCATGTCCAAAACCGGAATGTGCTCAGTGATACAAATGACAAGATCAATTTCCGCGTCAACCGCTTCCATAATTGCGTCCGCCGCAAACGGAGCCGGCACGTAAATAACTGACGCATCTGCGCCCGTTGTATGAACCGCTTCTGCGACCGTATTGAATACCGGTACGCCTTCCGCTTCCGTTCCGCCTTTTCCAGGTGTTACACCGCCAACGATATTCGTGCCGTATTCCAGCATCTGCTTTGTATGAAATAAAGCGGTAGAACCTGTAATCCCCTGTACAATAACTCTTGTATCTTTATTGATAAAAACACTCATTATCTGGTCCCCTGCCTTTCATTCTTTCCTAAACTAAGGATACGATTTTCTGTGCGCCGTCTGCCATTGATTCCGCAGATGTGATGTTTAAGCCTGATTCATTCAGGATTTTCTTTCCTAAATCTACGTTTGTCCCTTCAAGGCGCACGACCAGCGGCAATGTCAATCCGACTTGTCTCGTCGCTTCAACAACGCCCTCGGCGATGACATCACACTTCATGATGCCTCCGAAAATATTGACGAAAATTCCTTTTACGTTTTGATCGGAAAGAATGATTTTAAAAGCTTCCGTCACTTTTTCTGCGGTTGCGCCGCCCCCGACATCAAGGAAGTTTGCAGGTTCTCCGCCGTAGTGTTTAATGATATCCATAGTAGACATTGCAAGACCCGCGCCGTTTACCATACAGCCGATATTTCCATCAAGGGAAATGTAGCTTAAATCGTATTTTGACGCTTCGATTTCTTTCGGATCTTCTTCATCTAAATCTCTGTATTCCATAATGTCTTTTTGTCTGTATAACGCATTGCTGTCGAAATTCAGCTTAGCATCCAGCGCCATGACGTTTCCGTCCCCCGTAACGACGAGAGGGTTGATCTCGGCGATGGAGCAGTCCTTCTCAACAAATGCTTTATATAAACCGAGCATAAATTTAGCGGCTTTGCCGACAAGCTCTTTCGGGATGTTAATTGCGAATGCAATTTCCCTTGCCTGATAGCCCTGAAGGCCGACAGCCGGATCAATTACCGCTTTTTTAATTTTTTCAGGTGTTTTTTCCGCTACTTCTTCAATCTCCGTTCCGCCTTCTTCAGACGCCATTAAAACGATTCTTGAAGTAGCGCGGTCAAGTACAAGCCCGACATAGTATTCCTTTTTAATATCGCAGCCTTCTTCAATAAGTAAGCGTTTTATTACTTGTCCGTCCGGACCCGTTTGATGTGTGACGAGCGTCTTGCCTAACAGTTCTTCGGCATACTCTTTCACTTCATCTTTTGTTTTTGCAATCTTTACCCCACCAGCTTTGCCGCGGCCGCCAGCATGGATTTGCGCCTTTACGACATAAACCGAGCTTGACAGGCTCTCTGCTTTTTCAACTGCTTCCTCTGCTGTAAAAGCCACTTTACCTTCAGGAACAGACACCCCGTATTTTCTGAGGACTTCTTTTCCCTGGTACTCATGGATATTCATTTCCCATCCTCCTAACTTATGTAGCAAAACTAAAAATAGACTGCGCTTTCATTCTATATAATACTGGAAGAATTGTCTAGGGTTCAAAACAAAATCTTTATATCCTTCCAAACATTCTAACTTTTATTTTATTGAAAATATAAATTTAAACGGAGTCCGGGAAATGAATGGTCCTTATTTTTCGTTTTTCAGGGTTTCGTCCAGTCTGTAAACAAATGAAAAAATTTCGGCAACGGTTTCATAGAGCGCCTCCGGTATCTGATCGTCAACCGTCAAATGGCGCATTAATTCGACAAGGGTTCTGTCTTCCTGAATGGGGACCCCAGCTTTCTCAGCTTCTTTTATAATATTTTCCGCCACGTGCCCCCTGCCTGTTGCGACAACCTTCGGGGCTTGGTCTTTCTGCCGGTCGTAATGCAGGGCGACAGCTCTTCTTAACGGCGTTTGCTCTTTCATATTTTCACATCCACTTTTCTTCCGCCGTCTTTTTCTATAAACTCTTCCACAAGAGCGCTCTGGTCTTTCGGGCGCCGTTTTTTAGCCGTGACGCCTGACAGGCTGAAGCCCGTTTCTTTTACGGCTTCTTTTAAAGCCGGTACGAGAGGGTCGATGGCCGCCTGAAGCTCAAAATCAGTCTCAACCGTAATGGTCATTACATTTTGCTGAATCATGCAGTCCACAACGGTTTCTTGCAGTGTTTCAAGGTGCAGCAAAAACAGGAGCCTGCAATGTGACGGATCGAGTTTTCCGTCCGGCTTCTTCCGTCCTTTAAAGAGAACGGTGATGTCATTCTCATACGCGGACGCTCCCAGCGGAAATGACAGCACCATCTGTGTAAAAGAAGGGTTATGCTGCTCAATAAACAGCTGGCCGTTTAATTTATGAATAAGCGGTTCCGCCTCTTGTTTAACGGATTGGGGCGCCTCTTGAAGCGTCCGGACGGCTTGGAGGGCCGTTTTCAGCGCTTGTTTCTCCGGCTGCGGAGACACGCCTTTTTCAAGCGCTGTAATGAATGATAATTCATCACGCGTGCCCAGTCCTTTTTTGATTTTCTGCAAAAGGCTTAATACATCATGTTTTTCTGCATATTTCAATTCGGTGAGCTGAGCGGCTTTTTCGAAAACAGCCGCCTCCTGTTCTGTCAGATGTGCGTTTTGAAGAACAGGTGCTGTTTTCAATGTTTTTTCTTGAGAAATGAAAGCCTTAATGATCTCCGCCGTTACTTTTACGGGACGGTTTTCAGTTTTTTCTGCCGATGTCATTAATTTCTCTATAATCTGTTTTGCCGTTTTTTCAGGAAGTTCCGGATTTGCCCGCGCACTCGGAGGAGAAGGCTGGCTTGAGACTGCCTTTCCGTTTTCACGAGTCTCTCGGACAAATGGTGATTGTTTTGATTCCGTCCGTTCTCCTTCATCCATCAGCCCGGTTTCTGAGATCGGCATGCGTGCAGCCTCGGCAAGCTTCTTCAAGAGACGTTCTGCATGAAGATCCGTTTCCGCGTTTAACACGTCAGAAACCGCCTCTTTGAGCACAGACAGCTCTTTTGCCGATTGCGGAGCCTGATTGATTGCCTGAAGCAGTCCTGAGAGGAGGCGCCGGGTCGGAACCGGATATTTAACGGCATGAATGGCTGACAAGACTTCCGGATGTGCGGGCAGTTCCCGTTTCAGCGCAAATACGATTGTTTCCGCCGCTTTTTTCAATTCGGCGGCCGGAAGCGATTCAGCCCAGCGGATGCAAGCTTTGAGGCTGTTTTCCGTCATCGGCAGCTTCTGCTGCATAAACGTTTCGGCAATCTGCAGAGACACAGGGCCCGGTTTGACAGAAAGAGCGTTTAACAGTCTTCCCGCCGCTTCCTGAACGGTTTTCGGGCTTCCTTCGAATTGGTCAATGACATGAAGCCGGCCCGTTTTTTCCGCCGGCTGTTTGTCATAAGAAAACCAGTAATACGCCTGCGGACGAAGGGGGGTTTCAAGTTTTCCCTGCATCGTCCGGCCGCCGATTTGGATAAGAGCGCTTTGATCGTCCAGCAAACGGAGAACCTTCCCTAACAGCAGCCTTTGAGCGCCGCTGTCTTTACCGCCGTCTTGCCGGTCCGGAGGGATTTCCGCCGTCAGCTGTCTGAAAGCCGCTTGGATTTCGCCGCTTATGTTCATGTCTTAAGCCTCTTTTCTAACAATAAGATTGAACGGGAGCGAACGTTTTTCGGTGAATAGTTGTCGGTCCGTATGCCTGAAGAGCTTCAAGATGTTCTTTCGTTCCGTAGCCTTTATTTTTTTCAAAGCCATACATGGGGTAGGTTTTGGCGTACTCAGCCATGAGACGGTCCCGCGTTACTTTTGCGATGCAGGCTCCGGCGGCAATTGACACGCTTTTGGCATCCCCTTTTATAACTGATGACTGCGGAATGTCAAGCGGAAGGGTCATGGCATCAACAAGCAGATAATCAGGTGTTTCCGTTAAAGCATTGACGGCTTTTACCATCGCCAGTCTCGCGGCCTCATAAATGTTGATCCGGTCAATGACGTCCGCATGGACAATGCCGACTCCTACAGCCGCCGCTTCTTCCGCGATCCGGCTGTAATACTCCTCGAGCTTCTTTTCCGACAATTTCTTCGAGTCCGTGAGACCGAGAATCTCGCATTCTGCCGGCAAAATGACGGCGCCGGCGACAACCGGTCCGGCAAGCGGCCCTCTTCCGGCTTCGTCAACACCCGCAATCAGTCGGAAGCCCTTTTTGGATGACAGTCTTTCGTATGCCGTCATGTTCAGCCATTGCTCTTTAAGAGCTTTTTCCTTCGCGTGCTTTTTCAGCCATTGCTCTAAAAGCGTCTGTACGCTTTTTCTCGGGTCTTTCTCACATTGGGCAAGGAAGGGGTCGCTTTCGTTCCTGACCTCTTGCAGGCGTTCTTTTACGCTTTTTACGGTTAATGTATTCACGTTCTCTTCTCCCTTACATTATGTATATCGGTATTCTGCGGAAAAAATAAAGACCCGCATCGCTGCGCGTCTTTATTCTGATGGTGTTTCAAATGAAAGTCTGCCGAATTTTTCCGTCCGGATGTCCCGAATGATGACTTCCGTTGTTTTATCATAGTCAACCATTCCGCCGCCCATCAAACAGCCGCGTTTTTCACCGATCGCGTCGAAAAGAGCGGCGATATCCTCAGGGATTTCCTGAAGTCCGTAGCGCTCCTTCAAGCGGTCGGGATAATGCTCTTCCAGAAAGCGCAGCCCGAAGACGGCCACATCCTGCAGGTTGATAATCGTATCTTTAATCGCCCCGGTGATCGCCAGGCGCAAGCCGACAAGCTCATCTTCAAATTTAGGCCATAAAATTCCCGGTGTATCGAGCAGCTCTAATTCCTTGCCTACCTTGACCCACTGCTGTGAAGTGGTAATGCCGGGCCTGTCTCCCGTCTTGGCAATGTTTTTTTTGGCCAGCCGGTTAATGAGCGTAGACTTGCCGACATTCGGAATGCCGATGATTAATGCGCGGATTGCTCTTGGCCTGACACCTTTTGCTTTCATTTTATCGAACTTATCTTTCAGCAGCTCTTTCGAGGACGGCACGATTTGATGCAGTCCCTGCCCGTTAACGGAGTTTATTGAAAGAGAGGGAATGCCCTGTTCCTGAAAGTGGTCCTTCCACTGAGCAGTCACAGCCGCATCCGCCTTATCGGCTTTATTTAAAAGCATAATGCGCGGCTTATTTTTTAAAATCTCCTCAATCATCGGATTTCTCGATGACATCGGGATTCTCGCATCCACCAATTCGTATACGATATCAATTAATTTCAGTTTTTCTGTTACTTCCCGTCTCGCTTTAGCCATATGGCCCGGGAACCATTGAATGGTCATGTGACTTCGACACCTGCCTTATTTACCGGAACCGGATGTTCCGATGATCTCTTATGTATTTTACGTTGCTTGTTCTGCTTTTACAAATTTCATATAAAAAAAGAGCCTGTTACGGGTAACAAGCTCTTTTCGTTCGTTATCATTATCGTCTGATTTCTTTAATACGAGCCGCTTTTCCGCGAAGTTCACGCAGGTAGTAAAGCTTAGCGCGACGTACTTTACCGTAACGTACAACTTCGATTTTCGCGATTTTTGGTGTGTGTACAGGGAATGTACGTTCAACGCCAACACCGTAAGAAATCTTACGAACTGTGAACGTTTCGCTGATTCCACCACCACGACGCTTAATCACAACACCTTCGAAGATCTGGATACGCTCACGGTTACCCTCAACAACTTTTACGTGTACACGTAAAGTGTCACCAGGACGGAACGCAGGAAGATCAGTGCGAAGCTGTTCTTTTGTGATATCTTGAATTAGTTTTTGCATCGTTTTCAACTCCTTCCAACAGATGCTCTTGGCCACAACTGCAAGGCACAGCGGAACATCGTTTTCAAGCTTCTGAAGGATAAGCCTCCTTAAGCCACAAGTAGTATCTTATCATATCTTCATCGCCTGCGCAATAGAATCTATTCGTTTTCCCACTCGGAAATCCATTTTCTTTGCTCATCAGTGAGAGGATAGTTTTCAAGAAGATCCGGACGTCTTAAAAAGGTTCTTCTGATTGATTCTTTATTTCGCCATTCTTGTATTTTGGCATGGTTGCCGGACAGAAGGGTCTCAGGCACTTTTAAGCCTTTATAATCTGCTGGCCTCGTATAGTGAGGATGCTCTAAAAGCCCCGTGCTGAAGGAATCCTCCACGTGGGATGCTTCTTTTCCGAGGACGCCCGGCAAAAGCCTGACAACGCTGTCGGCGATCATCATGGCAGGGAGCTCTCCCCCGGTCAGCACAAAATCCCCGATGGAGATTTCATCAGTGACAAGATGTTCCCGGATCCGTTCATCATACCCTTCATAATGTCCGCAAATAAACATGAGATGTTCCTCTTGTGCCAGCTCCTCGGCTTTCTTCTGCGTATAACGCTCACCTTGCGGGCAGACGAGAATAATGCGCGGCTTGGCGTCCGTACCGGCTGTCAGCTTTTCAACCGCATCAAATACGGGCTGCGGCTTTAACACCATCCCGGCTCCCCCGCCGTACGGGTAATCATCAACCGTTTGGTGTTTATTATCCGAAAAAGCCCGGAAATTGATGACGTCAAAACGGACAGCCTCTTTTTCCTGTGCTTTTTGCAGAATGGAGGAGCCGAGCACCCCTTGAAACATTTCGGGAAACAGTGTTAAAAAGTCGATTTTCATTCGTCTATTAACCCTTCCATTACATGAATCTTAATTTTCTTCTTATTTATATTAATATCCTTTACCACAGAAGCAATATACGGAATGAGCGCATCTTTTTTGCCTTTTCTTGCAACCACCCATACGTCATTAGCCCCTGGCGTCAAGATTTCCTTCACTGTGCCGATCAGTTCCCCGTCTTCTGACACAACCTCGCAGCCGATGATTTCATGAAAATAAAATTCATCTTCTTCAAGCTCTCCCAAGTCTTCTTCAGGGACTTTGATCACCATGTTTCTTAGGTGTTCGACTTCATTGAGACTCGGCATTTCTTTGAATTGCAGCAGATGAAACTGCTTGTGAAGCCTGTGGGCGCTGACCGTTACTTTGATTGGCTCCGCAGCCCCTTCCGCAAACAAATAGAGCGTATTGCCGGGCTTGTACCGTTCTTCGGCAAAGTCCGTTTTAGAAATGACCCGCACTTCGCCTTTAATGCCGTGGGTATTTACAATTTTGCCTACATTAAACCATCTGTTTGTCATATTATCACCTCGGGCGGATTTCAATTACTACCCCGTCTTTTATGACGATGGTATTTGCCGCTGTTTTTTCATGCCAGTTATCACCGACATTGATTGAAAGCAGCGCATCGATCTCCTTTTCCTTCACTTCGCTTCCAAGCGGGAGCGACTCTGTCTGGCTTATTTGGAAATCGATCATTTTGATTTTGTCTTGTCTTTTCTCAATGGCTTTTTTAAAAGATTCCGCTACATCGGGATTCTGCTGATCTTTTTCATGTTTTCTAAGCTGAAAATAGAGCTGGCTGCATTCTCGTTCAAGCGATTGCTTTTTTTCTGCAAAAGTGGCCAAAAGCTTTTCCTTGCTTTGCTCGGTCAGAACCTGCATAACGGTTACCCTGTGAATAATCTGCATAGGACCAGACTCCCCACTCTTCCAACATATTTCTGTTCATTTGCCTTTTTTACGTGTAAAAAAAGGGGAGGTGCCGGCCCTCTCCCTTTTTCAGTCAAATATTTCAAATTGAACTTTCTTAGAAGACTGTGCGCCAGCTGCAAAAACGACGGTTCGAATCGCTCTTGCAGTCCGGCCTTGCTTTCCGATAATCTTACCGGTATCTGACTTATTGACAGATAAGCGCAGCGCAATCTTTTGATCAGTCTCTTCCTTTGTGACCGATATGTCTTCCGGATGGTCGACAAGCGGAGCCACAATGCTGACAATCAAATCTTCCAAGTTCTGATCAGTCATTACTTGCCTTGTTTAGCGTTGTGGAATTTTTCCATAATTCCTTGGCTTGAGAACAAGTTGCGGACTGTATCAGAAGGTTTAGCTCCTGTTTGAAGCCATTTAAGAGCAAGCTCTTCGTTGATTTTCACTTCAGCCGGCTTTGCAACCGGGTTGTATGTGCCGACTGTTTCGATGAAACGGCCGTCACGCGGTGAACGAGAATCTGCTACAACAATACGATAGAAAGGAGATTTTTTTGCTCCCATACGTTTTAAACGAATTTTTACTGCCATTTTACTAGCACCTCCGAAAATATTTCAACAAGATAGTATATTAACAATGATAAAAGTGTTTGTAAAGTGTTTTTTCTTAACAACGGTTTTATCATGTATAACCGATTACATAAAAGGTAATTTAAAGCCTTTTTTCTTCCCTTTTGACATGTTGGTCATCTGCTTCATCATTTTTTTCATTTCCTCAAACTGCTTTAAAAGACGGTTGACTTCCTGAACGGATGTTCCGCTTCCTTTGGCAATCCGCTTCCGCCGGCTGGCGTTAATGATATCCGGCTGTTCTTTTTCAAGAACAGTCATTGATTTAATGATCGCTTCCACATGATTCAGCTGTTTTTCATCGACTTGGATGTTTTTTAAGCCTTTCATTTTGCCTGCGCCGGGCATCATTTGCAGCAGTTCGTCAAGAGGCCCCATGTTTCGGACCTGGCCGAGCTGCTCCAGAAAATCATCCAATGTGAAGCTCATCGTTCTCATTTTCTGCTCAAGCTCTTTGGCTTTGTCTTCATCAACGGTCGCCTGAGCTTTTTCAATCAAGGTCAGCACGTCACCCATTCCGAGAATCCGGGATGCCATCCGTTCGGGATGGAACGCTTCAAGAGCATCGAGCTTTTCTCCCATTCCGGCGAATTTAATCGGCGTTTCGGTGACCGCGCGGATAGAAAGCGCCGCACCTCCGCGGGTATCCCCGTCAAGCTTTGTTAAAATGACGCCCGTTAAACCGAGCTGGTCATTAAAGCTTTTGGCGACGTTTACCGCATCCTGACCGGTCATTGAGTCGACGACAAGGAAAATTTCCTCAGGATTTGCGACTTCCTTTACGCCGGAGAGCTCATCCATCAGTTCATGATCGATGTGCAGCCGTCCGGCGGTATCTAAAATCACATAATCATGATGCTCTTCCTTCGCTTTTTCAATCGCCTGTCTGGCGATTTCCACCGGGCTGACCTGATCGCCAAGCGAAAAGACCGGCATATCAAGCTGTTTCCCCAGTGTTTCCAGCTGTTTAATCGCGGCGGGTCGGTAAATATCCGCAGCCACGAGCAACGGTTTGCGGTTATGTTTTTTGCGCAGCAGGTTGGCAAGCTTCCCCGTGGTTGTCGTTTTACCGGCACCTTGGAGCCCGACCATCATAATAACGGTCGGCGGGCGTTTGGCGACGGCAATTTTGCTTTCTTCGCCGCCCATCAGCTCGGTAAGCTCTTCTTTTACGACTTTAATAACCTGCTGACCGGGTGTCAGACTCTGCATAACGTCCTGTCCGACAGCCCGTTCACTTACTTTTTTCACAAAATCCTTTACGACTTTAAAGTTAACGTCAGCCTCAAGAAGCGCAAGACGAACTTCACGCATCATCTCTTTTACGTCTTGTTCGCTGACTTTTCCTTTTCCGCGGATTTTTGAAATCGTCTTTTGCAGTCGGTCGGCTAATCCTTCAAATGCCATTGTTTGCCGCCTCCTAATCTAATTTCTCAAGCGCTTCAATCAGAGCCGTCATTTTTTCCTCTTCCTGCAAACCGGAAGCAAGCTCTTTCAGCTTTGTAAACATTTCTTTACGCTCCTGAAACTTTTTAAAAAGGAGCAGTTTTTCTTCATATTGTTCAAGCATCGCTTCAGTCCGTTTGATGTTATCGTAAACGGCTTGCCTTGAAACGTCATACTCTTCGGCTATTTCACCAAGGGAGAAATCGTCCAGATAATAAAGCGACATATAGCTCTTTTGTTTTGACGTCAGCAACGACTGATAGAAGTCAAATAAATAGTTCATTCTCGTCGTTTTTTCGAGCGACATTTGAGCTCTCCCCTTTGTTAAGTCAAATCCCTTTACAAAAACTTAGTTTACATGGTTTCAGAGCGTGTGTCAAGTTTTTATCTTGTCAAAGCAGGATGCTCTTTTTACATAATAAGTTTTTTTAAAAAAATTCATATAGACCGTCGTTAAAATACTCGAATTCTTGTTTTGATACACGATAGCGGCAATAGCCTTCGTAAAAAGCATTGAGGCATGCTTCATTTGTGACAAAATGACTGATCGCTAATGATTCATCATATCGCGGATCTCCCGCCGATATTCCCGCAGCATCGATAAACAGATAGACCTCTCCGTCTTTCACCAGCACATTATCAGTCGTGCAGTCACCGTGAATCATTGTCTGCTGAACAGGAACAGGCCTGTACCTGTCCAATTCCTTCAAAAGCTCTGCACTTCCTTCAGCCTGTCCTTTTTTGACATATTCCCCGGCTCGTTTGATTTGCAGATCGAGCCAGTCTGATTCCGGCTGTAAACCAGGGACCATTTCGGTTTCATGCAGACGTTGCAGAAACTGGCCGAAACTTTTGATCAGCTTTTTCTTTTCAGTATCCCCTTTTGCTTTTCTTAAAGCCGAAGTCAGGGTGATTCCATCCTCAAATGACATGATGATATGGCTGGCATGCTGTTCCTGTATCATCCCATAATAAATAGGAACAGGCAGACGACGAGTTTCCGTCAGTTTTTGTAAAACGAAGGCTTCTCTCATTAACCATTCCCGATACTTCTGTTGAAAAGAACTTTTCAGCAGAAATGCGTCTTGGCCGGCCACTATTTTTCGAACGGTTGAAGTGCCTCCCTGTTCATCCAACAGCGACATATGGTTTATCGCGCCGATCTTACTTTCCAATTCAGCTTTCAGCCATTTGTCCAACAATTGCCCCCTCCATTCCGATCTATCAATCCGTATAAAAAAACGAGTATAAAACCGTCCATTTTATACTCGTTTTTTATTCATTAATCCTCGGCTTTTTCAACTAAATCAGAAAAGAGACCGTATACGTAAGATTCTGCATCAAACCGCTGGAGATCGTCAACCTTTTCTCCGAGGCCGACCAGTTTCACGGGGATGTGAAGCTCATTGCGGATCGCCAGGACGATACCGCCTTTAGCGGTGCCGTCAAGCTTCGTTAACGCGATACCCGTCACATTCGTCGCTTTGGAGAATTCTTTCGCCTGCGCCATCGCATTTTGGCCTGTCGTCGCGTCCAGCGCAAGGAGAACCTCATGCGGAGCCTCAGGCACTTCGCGTTCGATGACGCGTTTGACTTTTTCAAGCTCTTTCATTAAGTTTACTTTATTCTGAAGGCGGCCGGCCGTATCACAAATCAGCACATCCGCTCCTCTTGCTTTAGCCGCGTGTACGGCATCATAAATAACCGCAGCAGGGTCGCTTCCGGCAGCCTGTTTAATGACAGGCACGCCTGTACGCTCCCCCCACACTTCAAGCTGTTCAATCGCCCCGGCTCTGAAGGTGTCTCCGGCAGCGAGCACAACGGATTTGCCTTCATTCTTCAGCTTATGGGCAAGTTTTCCGATCGTTGTCGTTTTTCCGACGCCGTTTACCCCGACAAGCAGAATAACGTTCAGGCGCCCGTCCTGAATATTTAATTCAGAAATCTGTTCGTCGCCGCTGTTATAAATGTCGACAAGCTTTTCAGAAATGACGGACTGCACTTCCTGAGGATCCTGGATGTTTTTCAGCTTCACTTCTTTTTTGAGCTCATCAATCAGCTCCATAACGGTTGTAAAACCTACGTCAGCGCCAATCAGCACTTCCTCAAGCTCCTCGAAGAAATCCTCGTCGACTTTCCGGTAGCGGGAGACAAGTTCGTTCACTTTATTTGAGAAGGAATTTCTTGTTTTTTCAAGACCATCTTTAAATTTTTCAGAGACGGAGTCTGTCTGTTTCGTGATTTTCTCTTTTAATTTTTTAAAAAAGCTCATCTTTCAACCTCTTTCCTCGTTACTGAACGAATTCTTTTGTTTCTTCCAGTTTGACCGAAACCATTCGGGAAACGCCGGATTCCTGCATCGTAACACCGTAGAGGACATCCGCTTCTTCCATGGTGCCTTTTCTGTGGGTGATGACGATAAACTGGCTGTCGCCGCTGTATTTTTTTAAATATTGCGCAAACCTGAATACATTGGCTTCATCAAGCGCAGCTTCCACTTCATCAAGGACGCAGAACGGCACGGGCCTTACTTTCAGAATGGAGAATAAAAGGGCAATGGCAGTCAGCGCCCGTTCTCCCCCTGACAAAAGATTTAAGTTTTGCAGTTTTTTGCCCGGAGGCTGCGCGATAATGTCCACCCCGGAATTAAGAAGATCATTCGGATCAGTCAGCTTCAGTTCAGCCCGTCCTCCTCCGAATAAAGAACGGAACACGTCGTTGAATTGAGAACGGATCTGGATAAACGTTTCATGGAATCGCTTCGTCATTTCAGAATCCATTTCTTCAATGACTTGAAACAGTGTGTTTTTCGCTTCCGTCAGGTCATTTTTCTGCTCTGTTAAAAACTGATACCGTTCGTTTACTCTTTCAAATTCATCGATGCTGCCGAGATTGACCGTTCCGAGCTCTTCAATTGAAAGCTTGATCAGTTTGACCCGTTTTCTCGCCTCTTCAGGCTCGAGTTCGAGCTGATATTGTTCTTTTGCTCCTTCAAAGGATAAGCTGTATTCCTCACGTAAATACTGCAAGAGATTATCAAGCTCAACTTCCATCCGGCCGAGTTTTACCTCTTCATCTTTCAGAATGTCTGTTTTTTGCTTATACAGACGCTTCATCTCTTTCAGTTCAAGCTCGTTCGTATCAAGAGCCCGCTGGAGCTTCACACGCTGGTCGCGCCGGCTGGCGATCAATTCGATCGTTCTCGTTTTATCGTGAAGCTTGTGATGGGCTGCTTCTTCAAGCTGCTCCTCACCGCTTGTGCTGGACGTCATCTCTGAGGTCAGGAGGCTTAAATCTTCCCGTGTTTCTTTCAGAGCGAGCTGCGTTTCTTCAAGCTCTTTTTTCAGCCGTTTGAGGTTGTCTTCTTCACTCGAACAAGCCTGTTCTTTTTTCGCAGCAGCCACTTTACATTCCGTCAGTTCATGAGAGAGCGTTTCTTTTGTTGAGGATAGGGTCTGCTTTTGTTTTGTCAGCCTTTCCATCTCTTCCTCAAGCTCTTTCAGCTGGCCGGATGCCTCACTCAGCTGTTCTTCCAGAGCTGATTTGCGCGTCTCTTTTTCCCGGCTGCTTTCCGTCAGTGATGCTTTCTCCTGATCGTAAAGCTCCAGATGGGTATTGATGTTCTTTTCAGCAACTTCGAGTTCATACAGCCTGCCTTTTACATCCTGCTGCTTTGTTCTGAAAGCTTCACCGTCTTCACGGAGACCGCTCAGCGTATGTTCAAGCTCTTGAATGGCCTGCTTCAGCGTTTTGACCTCTTTTTCGAGCAGAGCTGTTTTTTCTTCCATTTCGGCAAGCCGCGCAGTCACCGTCTCAAGCTCACGGCTTCTGCCGAGCAGAGAATTGTTTTTCTTTTTGACCGCGCCGCCTGTCATTGATCCGCCTGGATTGACGACATCGCCCTCAAGCGTCACGATGCGGTAGCGGTGCCCGAGAAGCTTGGCCAGTTCATTCGCGCCTTTTAAATCTTCAGTGATCAGCACGGTGCCGAGAAGGTTTTGAATGACATTCCGATACGCGGCATCATATGTGACAAGCCCGCTCGCTGTGCCGAGGAAAGACGGATGCTTCTGAGCCGTCTGTTCATCACGGGTTTGGAGCTGGCGCGGTTTCATAACCGTAAGCGGCAGGAACGTCGCACGGCCGAAGGAATTCTGTTTTAAATATTGAATCGCTTTCCGCGCCGCCTGCTCGTCGTCTGTGACAACGTGCTGCGCCGCTGCGCCGAGTGCAATCTCGATCGCCGTTTCATATTTTTGTTCGGTGGCAATCAGTTCGAGAACGGCACCGCGGATGCCGCCAAGCTGCTCTTTCTGCTTCAGCACTTCTTTTACGCCTTGGTAAAATCCTGAAAAATCGCCTTGCATCGTTTCAAGCATATCTTTTTTGGATCTGGCCTGCTGGACGAATTGATATGCCTGATACAGCGCTGATTCTTTCTTTTCATATTGGCGTTTTTTCTGTTCATATGCTGTCTGGACTTCGCGAAAGCGGACGACCTGATTGTGAATATCCTCTTCAACGGCGGCCAATTCTTCTTCGCACGCCGCTTTGCGGACTGTAATATCGTTACGTTCTTCAAGATATTTTTCATTGTTTGCGGTCAGTCTCGCCTGCTGGACCGCGGATTGGGACATCTGGTCATCTAAAAGCTGCAGCTCGTTGCGAATCGACGCCTGGCTGTTTAACAATTCAAAGTAATCGCTTTTTAATTGTTCAATTTTCTCATCTACATTTTCATTATGCAGACTGAGAGCCTGCTGCTTTTCTTTCACTTGGGCGTTTAACCGCTTCACTTCCGCACGCAGCTTATCATAGACGGCAGACTGTTTTGCAATGTCCGCTTTCAGTTCGGCTTCTTTGTTCGTGTAATGTGTAACGGATTCCTCAAGCTGTTCCCGGTTTTGCGCGGCGTTTTTTTTGCGCTCTTTCAGCACTTCTTTCCGGCCTTCCAGCTTTTCCAGCTCTTCACTTGTCACGAGCAGAACCTGCTGCAGTTCGTTGACGGATTCATCAAGCGCGTGGATTTTATCTCTCGTCTCTTCTATCATCGCTTCTTTTGCGGATAGAGCCGATGATTCCGCCAATTCTTCTTCTTTAGCAGCCTGCACCTTGTCTTTTAAACCCGACCATCTGCCATGCAGTTCTTCGATGTCAAAGGCGGTAAGGGCAATTTCGACATGCTCAAGCTCTTTCTTTTTTTCTAAGTAGTCTTTGGCGATTGATGCCTGGATTTTCAGCGGTTCGACCTGATCTTCAAGCTCGTGGAGAATATCTTCCACCCTGTTTAAGTTATCCTGCGTCTCAAACAGTTTGTTTTCCGCTTTTTTCTTTCTTGTTTTATATTTCAGCACGCCGGCCGCTTCTTCAAAAATACTGCGGCGGTCTTCCGCTTTGCTGCTGAGAATCTCTTCGACTTTCCCCTGGCTGATAATAGAGAATGCTTCTTTTCCGAGCCCGGAGTCCATAAATAAGTCAATGATGTCTTTCAAACGGCACTGCTGATTGTTGATGAGAAATTCACTCTCTCCGGAACGGTACACCCGTCTCGTCACGCTGACTTCGTGGTAATCGATCGGGAGAAAATGATCTTCATTATCAAGCGTTAACGTGACTTCGGCAAGGTTCAACCGCTTGCGCGAATCACTTCCCGCAAAAATGATATCTTCCATTTTTCCGCCCCGAAGCGAGCGGGCTGATTGTTCGCCGAGCACCCAGCGGATGGCTTCGGTAATGTTGCTCTTTCCGCTGCCGTTCGGACCGACAACGGCCGTGACGCCTTTTACAAAGTCAACGGATATCCGTTCTGCAAATGATTTAAATCCTATAACGTCTAAACGTTTGAGGAACATCCCAGATCCTCCTTATCGTATAAGTATCTCAATATTATCATAATCACCCGCTTATATCAGGCGCAGACATACTGAAATCCCCCTAGGGATACAGGGGGATTTTATTGTTTCGTATGATGTTTTTGCAATTTTGCAAGAGCTTCCTGTGCCGCATGCTGCTCGGCTTCTTTTTTGGAACGTCCGTTCCCGATACCGAGCGCCTCACCTTTAAGAGAGACTAGCGCCTCGAATTCCCGGTTGTGGGCAGGCCCTTTTTCATTGAGAATTTTGTACTCAAGCGATCCTTTTCCGTCCCGCTGTACAAATTCTTGAAGCTGGCTTTTGAAATCCATCACATGAGAAAAAGCACCATCGTTTATTTTAGGGAACACGTACACTTTCAGGAATTGCTGAACCGGGTCAAGGCCCTGATCCAGATACAGTGCGCCGATAAACGCTTCAAACACATCCGCTAAAAGCGCAGGACGCTTTCTGCCGCCCGTCATTTCTTCTCCTTTTCCCAAGAGAACAAGATCGCCGAATGACAATTCGTGGGCAAGTGAGACGAGTGACGGCTCGCATACGATAGCGGCTCTCAGCTTCGTCAAATCTCCTTCACTCATGGCCGGATATTTGGCAAATAAGAATTGGGAGATCGTCAGTTCCAAAACAGCGTCACCTAAAAATTCAAGCCTTTCGTTGTCTTCATACGGCTTTTTCCGATGCTCATTCACATAAGATGAATGTGTAAATGCTTGATACAAAAGTTTCTCGTTTTGAAAATGAACCGAAATCCGTTCTTGGAACTCTTTAAATTGCTCTATTTTTTTATAGAACTTTTTTTTATCTTTAAAATGTGAGTGTTTTGACATAGTAACCTCCATAGGCACATCAGGTTCACCGCGCTCCCCGCCGTAAACGGAATCGGCAGCGCGTACAGCGTCAGACGCCGGTAACCGAACGATTAAAGGGCTAAAGCCCCGCTGTCAGGCGGGACTTTTAGCATCAGCTTATTGCTGGTTTTGTATGTAGTTCACAGCGTCGCCGACTGTTGCAATCTTTTCAGCATCTTCGTCAGAAATCTCCATATCAAACTCGTCTTCAAGTTCCATAACAAGCTCAACTACATCTAGGGAATCAGCACCTAAGTCTTCCTTGAAAGAAGCTTCAAGTTTGACGTCAGCTTCATCAACGCCAAGGCGGTCTACGATGATTTTCGTTACACGCTCTAATGTATCTGCCATAGCAATTCACCTCCCCTCAAGTATTATAGAGGATTCGTTTTTAAAAAACTAGAGAAACTAGGATGAAATTTTAAAAACAAATCTTTACATCACCATTCCGCCGTCAATATGAAGGGTTTGGCCCGTCATATAACGCGATCCTTCAGAAGCAAGGAACGTAACAACGCTGCTGATATCGGAAGGATCACCGAAACGCGCGAGCGGAATCTGCTTCAGCATTTCATCTTGGACTTCTTTAGAAAGCTTGTCCGTCATATCTGTGGAAATAAAGCCCGGAGCAATGGCATTGACCGTAATATTGCGGCTCGCAAGCTCTTTGGCTGATGACTTCGTTAAGCCGATTACACCGGCTTTTGCCGCCACATAGTTCGCCTGGCCGGGGTTTCCGCTGACGCCGACGATTGATGATACGTTGATAATCCGGCCGGAGCGCTGTTTCATCATCTGTCTTGTCACGGCTTTCGTGCAGTTGAATACACCTTTTAAGTTAATGTTAATGACGTCATCCCATTCATTTTCTTTCATTCTCATCAGAAGATTGTCTTTTGTGATCCCCGCATTGTTCACGAGAATGTCAATTGAAGAAAATGCAGCGACAGCCTCTTTCATCATGTTTTGTACTTCTTCGGAATTTGATACATCGGCTTTTACCGCGATCGCGTTTCGGCCCAAAGATTTGATTTCATCTACGACTTCGTTCGCTTTCGCTTCATTCCCGGAGTAGTTGACTACTACGTTACAGCCGTTTTTCGCAAGATCAAGCGCGATCGCCCGCCCGATTCCGCGGGACGCTCCCGTTACCACTGCTGTTTTTTCATTAAGCATCCTGATTCTCCTCCTTCAGCGTTTGAATCGCCAGTTCGATGGTTTCATGGTCAGAAACCGCGATTGTTTTAAGGCGGCGGTTCACTTTTTTCACAAGGCCTGAAAGCACTTTTCCCGGCCCGATTTCAACAAACGTCGTGACGCCTTCGTCAATCAGTTTGTTAATGGTTTCTTCAAAGCGAACAGGTGAATACAGCTGTTCGATCAGTTTTTTCTTGATATCGTCTTTTTCTGTCATAACGTCAGCCGAAACGTTTGAAATCACGGGAACAGCCGCATTTTTTAACTCACAGGCGCTGAGCACCTCCTCGAGTTTTTGCGCTGCCGGCTTCATTAATTCAGAATGGAACGGTCCGCTTACTTCTAATGGGATTGCCCGTTTTGCTCCGTTGTTTTTCGCTTCTTTTGAAGCCAGCTCCACGCCTTTTGCCGTTCCGGAAATGACGATTTGGCCGGGGCAGTTCAAGTTTGCAAGCTGTACGAGATGACCGTTTTCCGTCACTTGATCCGTTACCTTTTTCAAGGACTCCGCATCCATGCCGAGAATAGCGGCCATGGCGCCTTCTCCGGCCGGCACGGCTTCATTCATGAATTCTCCCCGTTTTCTTACCGTGTAAACGGCATCCTTAAATGTCATCGCTCCCGCCGCAACAAGCGCCGAATATTCTCCGAGGCTGTGGCCGGCGGTGAAATCAGGCGTGATGCCGGATTCTTTAAACTTTTCCAATACGGCGATGCTCGTTGTCAACAGCGCAGGCTGCGCATTGTATGTAAGGGTTAATTCTTCGGCGTCGCCTTCAAAAATGAGCGAGCTCAGCTTTGTTTCAAGCGTTTCATCCGCTTCATCAAAAATACGTTTTGACGCTTCTTCGCGTTCGTACAGGTCTTTTCCCATACCGATATATTGTGATCCCTGTCCGGGAAATAAAAATGCAATCTTACTCATGATGCGGTAACCTCCAGACTACTCATCTGTTTTTTCTTCTTTTACTTCTTCTTCTATAAATGCGGCCACGTTTTGGCTGACCATTTCTCTCGCCTGGCGCAGCGCATGGTAAACAGCGCGTGCGTCAGAAGAGCCGTGCGCTTTAACGACGGGCGCTTTCAAACCGAAAAGACTCGCCCCGCCGTACTCAGAATAGTCCATTTTCAGTTTCATTTCCATCAGCTTCGGCTTCAGCACTCCCGCTGCGAGCTTAGAAACAAAACTTGAAGTCAGTGTATCTTTCAGCATTTTGAAAATCGATAACGCTGAACCTTCCAATGTTTTCAACGTGACGTTGCCCGTAAAGCCGTCTGTGACAATGACGTCAGCAGCGCCTTCGAGCAAGTCTCTCGCCTCAACGTTTCCGACAAAATTCACGTTTGTTTCTTTTAATAGTTCAAACGTCTTTTTTGTCAGGTCGTTTCCTTTCTTTTCTTCCGTGCCGACATTTAACAATCCGACGCGGGGCGAGCTGATTCCGAGAACCTGCCGGGCATATACAGATCCCATAATTCCGTACTGGACGAGATGCTCCGGTTTGGCATCGACATTGGCTCCCACGTCCAAAAGAAGGAAACCGTCGCCTGAAACGGTCGGAAGCGTCGGCGCAAGCGCAGGCCGGTCGATTCCTTTAATTCTGCCGACGATAAACAGTCCGGCTGTCATGAGTGCGCCCGTATTCCCCGCTGAGATGCAGGCGTCCGCTCTGTTTTCAGCCACTTCCTGCGCCATCAGCACCATAGAAGAGTTTTTCTTTCTGCGTACGGCGCGGACCGGTTCATCCGTCGGTTCAATCACTTCATCGGCGTGCAACACAGTGATGCGGTCTGATGTTGTTGGCAAGTGTGATTCTATTGTTGTCTTGTCACCGACCAGCGTAATATGAAGATCGTCAAATGCCTCAATACTCTTCATTACTCCGTCAATAACAGCTTTGGGTGCGTTGTCGCCTCCCATTGCATCTACAGCTATTCTCATGCATGCTCCACCTTTATGATTGTTTTGAACGGTACATGTCAAAGCAGCCGGAGAACACGACTTCTTCTCCCACATAGCTGTTGACTTCAACTACCGTTCTGCCTTTTTCTTTTTCGACTGCCGTCACTTTGGCTTTCGCAACGACGCGCTCGCCTTCTTTCACCTGTCTTGTAAAGCGGATATTTGCGCTTGCGGTCAGCGCCAGCTCATCATCAATGACGGCTACGGCGAGTGAGTTCGCCTGCGCAAACAAATGATGCCCCCGCGCAATTTGATTGCGGCTGAAGACATGTTCGCGTCTTACTTCTAATATGGAAATGGCCTGGCCGTCAAGCTCCAGATCAATGATTTCACCGATCACTTCGTCTAAAGACAATGATTTCACTTCATCATCAAGCGTTTGTTCTGCCACGTTTTTAATTCTTTCCCTCAGCTCCGGTATTGAGAGCTCTAAGCGGTCTAAACGGATCGTCTGAATGCTGACGCCGAATTTCCCCGCTAATTCTTCATCTGTGATGAAGGGTGTCGATTTGATCGTCTGCTGCAATAATTTTTGGCGTTCTTTCTTGCTTCTTCTCATCTGTAAACACCATCCGGACAATTAAGACTAGGTACTAATAGTAGTATATAATCTCATAGATTGGAATGCAATGATTGTTTTTTGAAAGCCGCCGAATTTTACAGAATCAGCTTAATTTCTCCCCTTCTAGGACGCCGCTTGAAAGTAATTGACCGCGCAGCATGCGGTATTCGTCATCTTTCCAAAAAGCCTCTGAAGACACCAGGTTGGCCGCATCCTGGCGGGCCGTTTCCAAAGCTCTGTAGTCATGAACCATATCCGCTACCTTGAACTCGGGCATACCGCTCTGTTTTTTTCCGAAGAAATCACCGGGGCCGCGCAGTTCAAGGTCCTTTTCAGACAGCTCGAAGCCGTCGTTTGTTTCTGACATGATTCTCATCCGTTCCTTCCCGGTTTCGGATTTCGGATCGGCCATCAAGATGCAGAAAGATTGGTGGTCTCCCCGCCCGACCCGGCCGCGGAGCTGATGGAGCTGAGATAATCCGAAACGGTCGGCGTCATAGATGACCATAATCGTCGCATTCGGCACGTTCACCCCGACTTCTACGACGGTT
The DNA here is from genome assembly GCF_000815145.1 of Bacillus sp. Pc3. Lineage (NCBI taxonomy): Bacteria > Bacillati > Bacillota > Bacilli > Caryophanales > Bacillaceae > Bacillus > Bacillus sp. Pc3. The sequence continues at coordinate 481,060 of NZ_CP010406.1, forward strand.
GTTGACACAAGTACCTGACATTGATTGGCGCTGAATTCTCTCATCACCTGATCTTTTTCATCAGAATGGAGCTTCCCGTGCATCAGGCCGACATTCCATTTACCGCGGTAAACGTCAGACAGCATGTTATATACGTCAATCGCATTCTGTACATCCAGTTTATCCGACTCTTCAATGAGCGGGCAGATAATATAGGCTTGCCTTCCCTGCTTCAGCTCTTTTTCTATAAAAGCCAAAATCCGCTCCAGCATGTCGTGTTTCACCCAATACGTTTCGATTTGTTTTCGCCCCGCGGGCATTTCATCTATCACGGAAACATCCATTTCTCCGAAGACGGTAATGGCCAACGTTCTCGGAATCGGGGTGGCTGTCATAAACAGCACATCCGGATCCTGACCTTTATTCTTGAGTTTTTTGCGCTGTTCGACCCCGAACCGGTGCTGCTCGTCCGTAATAACAAGACTCAGCGCTTTGAATTCCACTTCATCCTGGATTAAAGCATGGGTCCCTACTAAAATATCAATCTCTCCGAGAGCAAGCCGCTCCAAAAGCTCCCTGCGCCGCTTTCCTTTTACAGAACTCGTCAAAAGCGCGATATTTACATCTTCATTTGCAAACAACGATACGAGAGAATCTGCATGCTGTTCGGCCAGAATTTCAGTCGGCACCATTAATGCCCCCTGATACCCCGACAGAATCGCAGCGTACAAAGCGATGGCGGCGACGGCTGTTTTCCCTGAACCGACATCACCTTGCAGCAGACGGTTCATTCGGTAAGGGGATGTCATATCAGCGGTAATTTCCCGAAGCACGCGCGTCTGTGCGGTCGTGAGTGAAAACGGCAGGCTGTCTGTGAAAGCGGCGAGCTTTTCAGCAGGAAACACATGGCTGATGCCTTTTGACTGTTCCCTTTCCGCTTTACGGAACGCCTGCATTTTCAGCTGAAATAATAAGAATTCCTCGTAAACAAACCGGCGTCTTGCCTGCTGTAACGATTCCCTCGTTTCAGGCTGATGCATCGTCTGCAGGGCATGTTTGTAATCAGGCAGCTTATAGCGGATTCTCAATTTTTCAGGAAGCGGATCGGCCGCACTGTCCAAATGATGCTGCAGCGCTTCCTTAATAAACCGTCTCATCATTTTTACGGTGACGTTTTCTTTAACGGAATAAACAGGCTCAATGCTTTTATCTTCTTGATGAGGACCAGTTTTTAATTCCTGCACGGAAACGATCTGTCTGTGTTTATCCCATTTCCCGGATAGCGTGACGACAGAACCTAACGTCAGTTTCTTTTTTAAGTAGGGACGGTTAAAGCAGACCGCGGTAATTAAATAATTGCCGACAAGCACCCTGAATGTCAGCCTGTTTCGTTTTTTGCCGTAATAGGTAAGAGAAGGTTCTGAATGAACCTTCCCTTCTACCGTCACTCTTTCTTCATGTTTTACTTCTTCTAAATCCCTCAGCTCATAGTCGTCATAACGGTAAGGGAAATAATTCAGAAGATCAGAAATGTCATAGATACCAAGTTCGTGCAATGTTTTTTCTGTTTCCGGCCCAATGCCCTTAATTTCCGCTATACTAGTTTGCTGATGGTGTGTCACTTGATTTCAGCGCTCCTCCGAAAATTTTTTTCTCTAATTCTCTTCCCGTCGGTGTCGCGGCTAAACCGCCTTGTCCCGTTTCACGCAGTGCTGTCGGCATTGTCTGGCCGATTTTGTACATCGCGTCAATCACCTCATCGCAAGGTATGCGGCTTGTAATCCCGGCCAGCGCCATATCCGCCGCGATCATTGCGTTGGATGCTCCCATTGCGTTTCGTTTGACACACGGCACTTCTACCAATCCGGCGACCGGGTCACATACGAGACCGAGCATATTTTTCAGTGTAATCGCCATTGCTTCCGCTGATTGCTGAGGCGTTCCGCCCGCCATTTCCACAATCGCAGCCGCTGCCATGCCTGATGCTGACCCGACTTCCGCCTGACAGCCTCCTGCCGCTCCTGAAATACTCGCATTATTTGCTACGACAAAACCGAACGCGCCGGCTGTAAACAGAAAACGGATCATTTGTTCTGTCGTAGGGTTCAGCTTATGCTTTACGGCGAATAACGTTCCCGGCACGACCCCGGCAGAGCCGGCGGTCGGTGTAGCGCAGATCGTTCCCATCGCCGCATTGACTTCATTTGTCGCCACAGCTTTAGAAACGGCGTCTAAAATCAGATTGCCCGACAGGCTTCTTCCCGATTGGATATATGCCTGAAGTTTCACGGCATCTCCGCCTGTTAAACCGGTCTGACTCGTGACGCCCTTCAGCCCTTTTTCAACAGCTGCTTCCATGACGGAGAGATTGCGCTCCATTCCTTGAAAGATTTCTTCCCGCGTTTTTTGCGTCACTTCCATCTCTTGCGTGATCATCACTTCCGAAATCGGAATTTGTTTTTCTTGAGTGATTTCTATTAATTCTTTTACATTACGAAACATGTCATTTTCCTCCTGACTTTTTAGTCAGCTATCTTAGTAACCTGTATAATATTAGGAAGTGTTGAAAGCTCGTCAAGCACTTCTTCTTCAATATTCTGATCGACCTCAATCGTCATCAGCGCAAGCTGGCCGACGTCCTTACGCGCCACTTCCATATGTCCGACGTTGATGGAGAATTTCGCAAGCACATTGGCAACGCCTGCAATCGTGCCGAATTTATCATTGTGAACGACTAAAATAGCCGGATGGTTTCCGGACAAACGCAGCTCAAAGCCGTTGAGCTCCGTGATTTCTATTTTTCCGCCGCCGATGGAAATACCGGTAAGGGCAAGCTCTCCCTCATCATCAGAAATGACGATGCGCGCCGTATTCGGATGAACGGGCACGGCATCCTCTGTACGGAACTCTACATATATGCCCTTCTCTTCCGCAATTTGAATCGCTGTTTTAATCCGTTCATCAAATGTATCAAAATCAAGCAGGCCGCCGATAATCGCGACATCAGTGCCGTGACCCTTATACGTCTCCGCAAATGATCCGTAAAAAGACACAACGATCCGGCGGGGCTCCCGCCTGAATAAGCTTCTGGCCACTCTGCCGATCCGGGCGGCGCCTGCGGTATGTGAACTGGACGGACCGATCATTACCGGGCCGATAATATCAAAAACGCTTCTATACTTCATGCTGGTTTGCTCCTCCTTAACATCACTTCATTCAGCGCTTTTCTTTAGACTAATTGAACATTTCTCAATTGGCAAGCAGGCACACTGCCGCACTGCCGCAGGTAAATAAAGGCATAAGAATAGAAGGGCCTGATAAGCCCTTCTATTCTGCCGCAAATATATATGGATACAGAGGCTGTCTGCCGCTATGGATTTCAACCTCGATATCTTCACAGACGCTTGCAATATACTCAGCGAGTTTCTCAGCTTCTTCTTCGGGCGCGTCCTCTCCGTACAAGATGGTTACGATTTCATCTTCTTCCCCGATCATTTCATCCAGCAGCAATTTCGCCGCACTTATCCGATCTTCGGCGCTGCCGATAATTGAACTGTTTAAAATGCCGATAAAATCACCTTTTTTAATATCTTTGCCGTCGATATGGGTGTCTCTGACTGAATATGTCACCTGTCCGCTTTTCACATTCCGGATGGCCTCAAGCATATTGGCTTCATTTACGTCAGCCGGCTGGTCAGGGTTAAACGCAAGCAGGGCGGTCATGCCTTGAGGGACCGTTTTTGCCGGAATGACAATGACATTTTCTTCAGCCACGCTCGCCGCCTGATTGGCAGCCATCACAATATTGGAATTGTTCGGAAGAATGAAAACCGTCTCCGCATTGACAGACTGAACGGCTTCAACAATATCTTCCGTGCTCGGATTCATTGTCTGGCCGCCTTCGATTACGTGTGAAGCGCCGATGCTCGTAAACAATTCAGAAATGCCCTTTCCCATTGCCACAGTCACGATGCCAAAAGGCTTGCGGGCTTCTTTCATAACGCCGGCCGGCTTTTTTTCATCATGTTCTTGGCTGATGATTGAAGTATGCTGTTCCCTCATGTTTTCAATTTTAATTTTAATCAAATCGCCGTAACGCTGTGCGAGATTGAGTACGTTCCCTGGTTCTTCGGCATGAATATGAACTTTCGCAAGCGTATCATCAGCCACGACCAGCAATGAATCGCCGAAACGGCTCAGTTCGTTTCTGAACGTCTCTTCCTTGAACGTCCGTTTATCTTGATCCAGCCTTACCATCACTTCCGTACAAAATCCGAATTCAATGTCTTCTGTACTCAGCATGCTCTGCGCGCTTTTATGGTGCTCGGCATTCACCATATCATCGAGTGCCGGAAGAACCGCTTTTTTCGGTACGGCCTCTCCTTTTAAAGCAGCCAAAAAGCCTTCATATACACAAAGCAGACCTTTTCCGCCGCTGTCAACGACACCGACGTCCTTTAAAACAGGAAGCAGATCCGGCGTGCGGTTCAGCGACGCTTCCGCTTCTTCAATAACGGCCTCCATGAGAGCAATGATATCGGTTTCTTCTTTAGCCGAGGCGACCGCTTTTTTAGCCGCATCCTTGGCCACGGTTAAAATCGTTCCTTCAACCGGTTTCATGACCGCCTTATATGCCATATCCACTCCCGCTTGGAGTGCTGCGGCAAATTCTTTGGCGTCTATTTGGTTTTTGTTTTCAATGCTCTTTGTGAAACCTCTGAACAATTGGGACAAGATCACCCCTGAGTTTCCTCTCGCCCCCATAAGCAGGCCTTTTGACAGGGCGATGCCGACTTTGCCGATGTCGGGTGAGTCAATGTGCTCTACCTCTCTTGCACCGGATGACATCGATAAATTCATATTTGTTCCGGTATCGCCGTCAGGCACGGGAAACACGTTCAGCGCATCCACCGCGGATGCGTTTTGAGACAATGTCTCAGCCCCCGCCAGAATCATTGCCGCAAAAGCTCTCCCATCTAAGTTTCGTCTAGACAATACTCATCCTCCTCACTACGGGTTCGTTACTCGTACGCCTTGGACATAAATATTTACAGAATCAACTGCAAGTCCGATTGTTTGATTTACTGTGTATTTTACCTTCGTCTGAACATTGTGGGCTACTTCGGATATTTTAGTGCCGTAGCTGACAATAATGTACATGTCGATATGTATTTGTTCGGCTTCCTGACGGACATGTACGCCTTTTGCGAAGTTCTCTCTCCGGAGGATTTCAGACAAACCGTCTTTAATCTGGTTTTTTGAGGCCATCCCCACTATTCCGTAACAGTCAATGGCAGCGCCTCCGGCAACCATTGCGATGACTTCGTTGGATATATCAATCTGTCCGTATTTTGTCTTCATTTCAATGGACACACAGGTTCCTCCTTCAGGTGCATAGAGTTATCATTATTCTACTATATGTATCCCATTATGAAAAGAAAAGATACAGACAGCGGCCTTCAGCGCGGAAATGTGATTGGTTTTACATGTCAAGTGATTTTTCTTGAAAGTAAGGGAAACAATAGTTGCAAACGGTTTTTAGCTGTGGTAAATTATTTAAAGTATTGTATAACGAAAGCATCTGAGACACTATGTTTGAAAAGATGTTTCGCGCAGTTAGGAGGGAAACAAATGGCACGTAAATGTTTTATTACAGGTAAAAAAACAAAAGCCGGAAACAACCGTTCTCACGCAATGAACGCTTCTAAGCGTACTTGGGGCGCCAACCTTCAAAAGGTCCGCATCCTCGTTGACGGCAAACCTAAAAAAGTGTATGTATCTGCCCGGGCTTTAAAATCCGGTAAAGTTGAACGTGTATAAGCAAAAATGAACGCCTGCCCTTTTATGCGGCAGGCGTTTTTTATGCGTTCAAAGAGGGCAATTTCAGCTTCTTGGGCTTACTCTTTTCTAAATGAGCCCAGCATCGCCCGGACAATTCCTCCTAAAAACTTCGGCAATTTAATGGTATAAAATTTCATTTTGTCCCCTCCTATAAGTCCCGTATCCGCTGCGTTCATCACTTTAGGATTCATGGTTTTTTCCGCATATGGCAGAAGCCGCTTTTCTAATCCGCGCTCCTTACCATTATTAATATGCCTTTTGCAAACGAAAAAGTACCTCGTGAATGAATGAGTTCGTTACTAATACATAGTGTGGAACCCAGAGGAATATGACAATTATCAAGGGGATATTTAAAACCGTCGAGTGTCAGGCCGTCTGCCGCTTCCGTAAACGGAATGAAAGAAATATAGCGTCTGCGCGCTTTTTCTTCAATTGTATAACGGCCGGGCCCGAACATCTGAATGTCATTCTGCCGGTCGATCAGCTCGACATCGGTGTTCTTATGTAAGGCTTTATACAGCAGCTGGATGTTCCCTAAAAAGTGATCGGCTCTTCCGCCCGTCACACCGAATATCCGAATAGTTTCCGGTTCTTTTTGTAAAGCCCAGTCAAGGGCGAGTTCAAGATCGGTATAATCTTTTTCCGCCTGATACACATGGAGGGCCGGCGCCGCTTTTTGAATCTGCATGAGCTCCTCTTCCGTAATGCTGTCAAAATCACCGAAAGCTTCCTGCGGAATGATTCCGGCCTCCAAAAGAGCAACCGTCCCTTTATCGACTCCGATCCACGACGTATCTCCGTCAGTGTATTCGGATAGATCGGGAATAAGCTCCCGCGGGCCGCCCGCAACGATATTGATTGTCTTCATATGTTATCCTCTCTCTTAGACGCGAAAAGAGCCGGCGGCTTTCACCGGGCTCTTTTTCAGCATGTTTATGATGCGTTTCGGATGTCAGCGATGGCTTTTTTCCGATCCGGCTGATTATATACGGCAGACCCGGCAACAAGCAGATTGGCGCCCGCTTCAGCGCATAAAGGGGCTGTTTCTTTATTAACGCCTCCGTCCACCTCGATTAAAAGCTCAGACAGGCCTTTCTCCTCAGCCAGCTGTTTGACCTGACGGATTTTCGGCAGAACCGAATGAATGAAGCGCTGTCCGCCAAAACCGGGGTTAACCGTCATTAACAGCACAAGGTCAAGCTCCCCGATCACATGTTCAATCATGTGGACGGGCGTATGCGGATTGAGCACAACTCCCGCTTTTACTCCCTGCTCTTTTATCAATTGAATGGTCCGGTGAAGATGCGGACACGCCTCAGCATGAACGGAAAGGATGTCCGCACCGGCTTTTGCGAATGCCGGGATGTAGCGGTCCGGGTTTTCAATCATAAGATGGACATCCAGCGGCAGATCAGTCACCGGACGGACGGCTTCAACGATAAGCGGCCCGATTGTAATGTTAGGGACGAAATGGCCATCCATGACATCAATATGGATATAGTCCGCCCCTCCTTTTTCCACGTCTTTAATTTCCTCGCCCAGTGAAGCAAAATCGGCGGAAAGAATTGATGGCGCAACCTTAATCATATTAATACCTCGGCTTTCTCTCTTTTATTTCCTGCATAAATTCTTTGTAATGCTCATAGCGGTACGGCTGAATCTCCCCTTCTTCCACCGCTTGCTTTACCGCGCATTTCGGCTCCTTAAGATGCAGACAGCCTCTGAATTTGCAAGAGGCGCTTATTTCTCTGATCTCAGGGAACGTGCTGCTCAGCTCTTCTTCCTCAATGCCGGTAAATTCAAGCGAACTGAACCCCGGAGTATCCGCAACCAGACCGCCTGATGTATGAATGAGCTCCACATGGCGCGTCGTATGTTTTCCGCGTCCCAAATGCGCGGAAATCTCGTTTGTTTTCAGCTCAAGCTCCGGGCTGATCGCATTTAAAAGCGAAGATTTTCCGACTCCGGATTGACCGGCAAACACCGTCGTTTTGTTCTCGAAGTGTTTCACAATGCCTGTTAAGCCGCTGTTTTCTTTTGATGACGTCACATATACGTCATAACCGATCGCCTGATAGTCTTGCACGTAAGAAAGTATCGCCTCTTTCGATTCCCCGTCTGCAGCTAAGTCCATTTTGGTTATGCAGATGATCGGGTGAATGCCGTTGGCTTCCACAAGGACGAGAAAACGGTCCAATAAAGACGTGCTGAACGCCGGCTGAACGGCAGAAAAGACAAGAACGGCCTGATCGACATTTGAAATTGGCGGCCTGATCAGCTCGTTTGTTCGTTCTTTGATTTCCAGCAGGTAGCCTTCTTTATCATTTTCAGCCTGATAAACGGCATAATCGCCGACCAGGGGCGTTATTTTATTTTTTCTGAAAATGCCCCGGCCCCTGCATTGAATGATCTTGTCCTGTGATTCATCCAAGACATAATAGAATCCGCTTAACGCTTTTATAATTTTGCCCTCAGGCATAGGGTCCCTCCTTGTCAGTCATTATCTTTCGGGTATTCAATCGTTTTGTAGCTGACGACTTTATGATCGACCATCACTTGATAATACCCCTTCTGTCCCTGATCAATCTTCAGTTCAATTGTTTTTTCAGTCGGCTCTTTTATTTTAAAAGAGTCATACGTATCAGAGATGCTGTGGTCCTTATCATCGATGGCGATTTGCACTTCAAGCTCGTCCCCTTCATGTTCGGGTTCGTAAGGAATGCTGATTTTTTCTTTTACCGTTTTCGCCGGTTTTTCTTCAGGTCCGAGCGAGAACGTCACTTCAACATTACTTCCCGGCTTAACCGCAGTGCCGGCTGTCGGCTCTTGCTTCATGACTTGTCCTTCCGGCACGTCATCTGAATGGGCTTGTTTTTCAACAAGCTGCAGGCCGTTATCTTCAAGATACCCTGAAGCCGCTTCTTTGCTGTAAGTCTTTAAGTCCCTCAGCGTAACGTCCGCCGGGCCGAGGCTGACCGTTAGATTGACTTCATCGTCGCTTGCGACCATATCGGTGCCGGCTGAGGGGTTCTGATCAATTACGGTGCCGGCCTCGCTGTCATCGTTTTCTTCTTTGACATTGACATGTTTGAAGCCTTTTTCCTTCAGCGCTTTTTTTGCGTCGCCGATCTGCCGCCCTTTCACGTCGATCAGCTGGGTTTTCGGTTTTCCGATGCTTTTGTACAGTTTTACAGAAGAGCCTTCTTTAACGGTAGACCCCGCTTTTGGGTCCGTTTTGACCATTAATTCCTCTTCTATTTTTTCATCTTCAATATCCGTTATATCAGGATCCGCCCGGAGCCCGTTCTTTTCAAGCAGGGCTTCCGCTTTTTCGTACTTCATGCCCCGTACGTCGGGGACGCTTACATCTTTAGGCATAAACAAAGACGGGAACACGGTGACCGCAAGAACAGCTGCCATAATGAAAATGAAACAGACGGCCAGCAAAACCCACGGCCATTTCCGTTTTTTCTTTTTGGCGGGCTGCTGTTCCTTATCATCCGTCTCCCCCGGCGTTTCCGCCTGAGGCGCGGCTTTTGCGCCGTCAGTAATAACGGGAATGGCTTTTGTCATTTCCTCATCATCCTGCACGGAAAATTTTTGTTCATTCAGCCTGCCGGCGTCAAAAGCCGTTCTGATGTCCGCTTCCATGTCCTCGGCGCTTTCATAGCGGTGAAACGGGTCTTTAGCGGTTGCCTTTAAAATAATGTTTTCGACGCTCTGCGGAATGGAAGGGTTCCACTTTCTGGCGGAAGGCGTTTCTGTTTGCAGATGCTTTAGCGCTATGCTGACGGCTGATTCTCCGTCAAAAGGAATTTTACCTGTTAAAAGCTCAAACAGCACGATGCCGAGCGCGTAAATATCTGATTTTTTCGTTGCCAGACCGCCTCTCGCCTGCTCCGGAGACAAATAATGAACCGAGCCCAGCACAGAATTCGTATGTGTGATTGTCGTAGACGTAAGCGCTGTGGCGATGCCGAAATCCGTCACCTTGATATGCCCTAAATGATCTATCAATATATTGTGCGGTTTAATATCCCGGTGCACGATATGGTTTTGATGGGCATGGGCGATGGCCGAGACGATCTGCTCCATAACGGACAGCGCTTCTTTCGGATGAAGCGGTCCGTGTGCGTTTATGTATTCCTTTAATGTCATGCCTTCCACATATTCCATGACAATGTAATAAATATCGCCTTCCTCCCCGATATCGTAAATACTGACGATATTCGGATGATCGAGGCTTGATGCCGACTGTGCTTCTCTTCTGAAACGCCTGATAAAATCAATGTCATTCACAAAGTCAAACCGCAGAATTTTAATTGCGACTTCACGTTCGAGAATGATGTCCTCAGCTAAAAAAACGTTTGCCATTCCGCCGCCGCCAATGGGCCGGAGGATATGATAACGCCCGCTGATCCGCTTGCCGGTTAGCACTTGTCTTCACCCTCTTTTGCATCTGCGGAAAACTCAATCAACACAGCCGTGATGTTATCTTCGCCGCCGTTTTGATTCGCTTTGCTGATGAGAAGGTCTACTTTTTCCTGAGGATCAGATTCGGCTTGAAGCATTTGTTTGATTTCGTGATCTTCTATTTTATTTGACAGTCCGTCAGAGCATAAAAGCAGCTGATCGCCGTCAGACAGTTCAAAAGAACGGGCGTCGGGACTGATGGTTTCATCTGTCCCCAGCGCTCTCGTCAATACATTTTTCCGCGGATGGTGCTCGGCGTCCTCTTTCGAAATTTCCCCCGTCTTGACCAGCTCATTCACAAGCGAATGGTCCTCAGTCAGCTGAGTGAATTCCCCCTCTTGAAGCAGGTAGCACCGACTGTCACCGATATGAGCCACAGTGACAAACTTCCCGGTGAATAAGGCGCAAACAACGGTGGTTCCCATTCCCCGGCATTCTTCATTCGCTTTAGCGTGGTCATGTACTTTGACATTCGCCTCATGAATCCGGTCTTTCAGCCAATCCTCGCAAGCAGACGGCAGAGAAGGAACCGTTTCGGTCCGGTTCCACTGCTCTTCCATCGCCGCAACCGCCATCCTGCTCGCTACATCTCCGGCAAGATGACCGCCCATGCCGTCGGCGACAACCGCAAGCACCGCGTCTTCTTTTGTGAAAATGCCCGCCGCATCTTCATTATGCCGGCGGACTTTACCTGTATCTGTTTTCAAGGCTGTAATCAACCTCTTCACCTCGTCTCGTCTTGACGCTCCTTCGCGCGAAGCTGACCGCAGGCCGCGTCAATGTCATGGCCTTGCTCTCTTCTGATCGTGACATTTACACCGCGGGATTTTAACGTTTTTTCGAATGCGAAAATCTGATCTCTCGGTGTGCGGACGTAATCCCGTTCAGGCACATAGTTTACCGGAATTAAATTGACATGGCATTTCACGTCTTTTAACAGTTCTGCAAGCTCTTCTGCATGTTCGACCTGATCATTTACGCCGCCGAACAGCCCGTATTCAAAGCTGATCCGTCTGCCTGTTTTCTCGATGTAATATTTGACGGCCTCCATAAGGTCAGGAAGCTTATAGGCTTTGTTAATCGGCATCAGACGGCTTCTGATTTCCGTATTCGGAGCATGCAGAGAAATCGCGAAATTGATCTGCATTTTTTGATCGGCGAAATCGTAAATCTTCGGAATGATTCCGCTGGTGGAAACTGTGATATGACGCGCTCCGATGTTCAGCCCTTTATCGTGGTTAATGATTTTTAAGAAAGCGAGCATTTCATTGAAATTATCAAACGGCTCTCCGATTCCCATGATGACGACTGAGCTGACGCGTTCATCCGTTTCATCAAGCGCCTTTTGCACTTTCACGACTTGAGCGACGATTTCTCCCGCTTCAAGATTCCGTTTCAGTCCGCCGAGCGTTGACGCGCAAAATGTGCAGCCGATCCGGCAGCCGACCTGTGTCGTTACACATACAGAATTACCATACTCGTGTCTCATTAAAACCGTTTCGATCGTATAACCGTCATGAAGCTCAAATAAAAATTTCATCGTGCCGTCTTGAGATGTCTGTTTTACAGCCGTTTTCAGCGTTGTCAGCACAAAATGGCTCTCGAGTTTTTCACGCAGGCTTTTTGAGAGGTTTGTCATTTCATCAAATGAAGAAACCCGCTTCTCATAAAGCCATTCAAAAATCTGTGCTGCGCGGAACGGCTTTTCGCCATTCTCGGTCAGCCATTGTTTGATTTCATCTAATTCAAAAGAGTAAATGGACGGCTGCTCAGTCCGCAGCTCTTTCCGTACGCTTGTCTTTTTTAATTGTGTCATTTTTTATCCCTTCTTTCTCATGCTGCTAATAAAGAAACCGTCTGTTCCGAAATAATGCGGAAGAATTTGAAGGCTTCCATCCTGAACAAAGGGTCTCGCCTTTTCAGGCAGCCGCTTTTCAAGAGACAAATCGGGTTCAAACTCAGGGTGTTCTTGTATAAACGCATGCATAACTTCTTCATTTTCTGTCCGGTCCATTGTACACGTACTGTATACGAGTGTGCCACCTTTTTTTACTAATGGGGCGATTTCCCTTAAAATGCCGAGCTGGATTTCTGCCAGCCGTCTGCTGTCCTCCGGCGTCTTCGTATATTTCATATCGGGTTTTCTTCTGATGACGCCGAAACCTGAGCAAGGGGCATCAACGAGAACACGGTCAAACCGTTCTGCGCCAAAGGCCTCTCCCGCTTTTCGCGCATCCATCGTTTGCGCGTCGATGATCGTAAGCCCGAGCCGTTCTGCGCCCTCTTTAATCAGCTTCACTTTATGGCGGTGAAGATCAAGCGATGTGAGGCTCCCCTCGTTCTCCATCAGTTCCGCAATGTGAGCCGACTTTCCGCCCGGTGCGGCGCATGCGTCTAAAACGGTTTCGCCCGGCTTCGGATCCAGCGCCCGCGCGACAAGCATTGAGCTTTCATCCTGTATGGATACCCGGCCGTTTTGGAAAAATGCCGTGTTCGCGATGCTTCCTTTTAAAAGCTTAATCGCATCAGGAGAAAGGTCTCCGGCTTCAGCTTCAAGACCGGCATTCTCCATCTCATTCAGCACCGCGTCCCTGTCGCTCTTTATGTGATTGACACGGAGCGTCTGCTTCGGCGGACTGAGATGAATCCGGCAGATTTTTTCAGCCGCCTCAAAGCCGTACGCCTCGACCCACTCTTTTACGAGCCACTCGGGATGGCTTGTCTCTGTGGAAAGACGGAGAACCGGGTCTTCAATTTCAGCGAATGACGGCGCCCCTTCACGCTGCAGGGAGCGGAGGATGCCGTTGACAAAGGACGCAATGCCCTTATGCCCGCGTTTTTTGGCGATCTCAACCGCTTCATGAATGGCGGCGCGATCCGGTATTTTTTCTAAATACTCCATTTGATACGCGGACAGACGAAGCAGCTGAATCACCCATGGCTTCACTTTATTCGGCTTGCGGATAAAAGGCTTCAGCATGTAGTCTAAGGCGATTTTATTTTGCAGCGTTCCGTAGACAAGCTCTGTCAGCAGTCCTCTGTCCTGATCGCTGAGCGTGTTCGTTTTGATAACCGATGTAAGAAGCAGGTTGCTGTATGCCTGATTTTGCTCAAGCTTCTCAAGCGCTTCAAGGGCGAGCTCCCGGACATTAATTTTCTTCATTTGCTTCTCCTAACACGTCACCGGGCTGCACATTTTTGCCTCTTACAAAATCTTCGCCCTTCATCCGTTTTTTTCCCGCCGGCTGCAGTTCAGTGATTAAAAGGGCGGTGCTGTTTCCTGATGCGACGACAATGCCGTTTTGCTCCGTGCGGATGACTGTTCCGGGCGCAGCTTCAGTTTTTGCCGCAACTTTTTCAGAAGCCCATACTTTCATATTTTGACCGTTCAAAGTTGTATAGGCGACAGGCCAAGGGTTTAAACCTCTGATCTGGTTGTAAATCTCTTCTCCGGGCTTTGCCCAATCAATCCGCTCCTGCTCACGCTTAATGTTAGGCGCGTAAGTCGCTTTTGATTCGTCCTGTTTGATCGGTTTAATATTTCCGGAAATGACGTTCGGGACGGTCTCTGACAAAAGCTTTGCCCCCGCTATGCTTAATTTGTCGTGAAGCGTGCCGACGTTATCCGTTTCATCAATTTCCACTTCGATTTTCGAAATCATATCGCCCGCATCAAGCTTTTCAACCATATACATGATTGTCACGCCCGTTTTCTTCTTGCCTTGGAGAATCGAATAATGTATCGGCGCTCCGCCTCTTAATTCAGGCAATAGTGACGCGTGTACGTTGATACAGCCGTATTTCGGGCCGTCCAGCAGCTGCTTGGGCAGGATCTGTCCGAATGCCGCCGTAACAATCAGGTCCGGCTTCAGGCTGAGCACTTTTTCTATTTCTTCTTCGAGCCTTACTTTTTCGGGCTGAAGAACGGGAATGCCGTGACGTTCAGCTTCAGCCTTTACAGGAGGGGGCGTCATGATTTTTTTTCTGCCTTTCGGGCGGTCAGGCTGCGTAACGACACCAACCACTTCATACCCGTCTTCAATAAGCGTGCGCAGGACGGGAACTGAAAAGTCGGGCGTTCCCATAAAAACGATCCTTGTCATCCAATCATCCTTCCATTTCTGCCAGTTCTTCTTCAGTGTAGTAAGCCGTAATTTTTGATGTGAATAAAATACCGTCTAAATGATCCATTTCATGCTGAACGGCTCTGGCCAAAAAACCCTCCGCTTCTAAAATAAACGGTTTTCCTTTACGGTCGTGGGCTTTTACCTTTACGTAATCCGGGCGGGTGACATCACCGAAAACCCGGGGGAAACTTAAGCAGCCCTCGACTCCGGTCTGTTCACCGCTCTTTTCAAGAATAACCGGATTTACAAGGTCGATCCGGCCGCTTTCTTCACCGATGTCCACGACGGCCGCTCTTTTTAAAATGCCGATTTGCGGCGCGGCGAGACCGACGCCATCCATTTCGAGCATCGTATCGTACATATCGTCAAGCAGTTTTTTTAATTTTTTATCAAACACTGTCACTTCATCGGCGGGTGTTTCCAGAACCTCCGCCGGGTGTGTGACGATTTTTTTCACAGCCAAAATTTTGCCCTCCAAAAACTAATGTTACATCAGCATGTACGGATTCATATCGATTGAAATCATTACATGCTTTTGCGCAATGTCGCGTTTATAGTGCTCCAGTATCTTTTTCAACTGAATCTGCAACTCGTTTTCCTGTCTGTATTTTATCACGCATTGATAGCGATATCTATCTTTGATCCTGGCAATCGGGGAAGCCGCCGGCCCGAGAATTTTCGTATCAGGCCCGCATCCCGCTCTTAAATAGTTTGTAATCTTTTCTGCGGTGACCGCAGCTTTTGCCGCCTCTTCATGAGAAACGGTCACCAGCGCCACGTAATAATACGGCGGGTATGACTGGGCCCGTCTGTGCGCCATTTCCTGCTGAAAAAAAGTTTCATAGTCGTGCGTTTTCGTCAGCTGAATGCTGTAATGAGACGGTGTATACGTTTGAATGACCACCGTTCCCGGCTTTTCATGCCGCCCGGCCCGTCCGCTTACCTGCGTCAGCAGCTGGAATGTCTTCTCCGCGGCTCTGAAATCTGGGATGTGAAGCGTCGTATCTGCGCTTAATACTCCGACGAGCGTCACGTTCGGAAAATCAAGCCCTTTTGCGATCATTTGCGTACCGAGCAGGATATCCGCCTTCCCTTCACCGAACGCTGACAACAGTTTTTCATGTGCGCCTTTTCTTGAAGTGGTATCCACATCCATCCTGATCACGCGCGCCTGAGGCAGCACTTTGGTAAGCTCCTCCTCCACACGCTGCGTTCCCGTGCCGAAAAAGCGGATATGTTCGCTGCCGCATTCCGGGCATGTTCCCGGGACAGGTTCCTCATGGCCGCAGTAATGGCATTTCAGCCTTTGTCCGTAGCGGTGATAAGTCATGGAAATGTCGCAATGCGGACATTGCGGCACATAACCGCAGTCCCGGCACATCACAAACGAGGAATACCCCCGTTTATTCAGAAAAAGGACGGCCTGCTCTTTTTTTGCAAGCTTCTCTTCCAGCTGTTCCATCAGCTCTCTTGAAAACATTGATCTGTTGCCGTTTCTCAGTTCTTCTCTCATATCAACGAGAGAAACGTCAGGCATGAGCTGGCGGTTTACGCGATGTTTTAACGGAAGCAGCTCATAAACGCCTTTTTTCGCCCGCGCAAATGACTCCAATGTCGGCGTGGCGCTCCCGAGGACGACCGGACAGCTGTGATGCTCGGCCCGGCGGATGGCTACGTCCTTTGCATGATACCGCGGCATTTCCTCCTGCTTATAGGAAGATTCGTGCTCTTCATCAATAATGATCATGCCGAGATTTTCAAACGGGGCAAAGATGGCCGATCTGGCTCCGACGACAAGCCGGACTTCCTTGCGCTGAATCTTCCGCCATTCATCGTATTTTTCACCTGTGGATAATCCGCTGTGCATGACCGCAACCTGTGAGCCGAAGCGGCCTTTAAAACGGTTGACCATTTGCGGTGTCAACGAGATTTCCGGAACGAGCACGATCGCTTCTTGTCCTTTTGCCAGCACTTTTTCAATGGATTGCAGGTAAATTTCCGTTTTGCCGCTTCCCGTGACGCCGTGAAGCAGAAAGACGTGGTGGACATGGTCGGCTACGGCTTGTTTAATCGGCTCAAAAGCGGCCTGCTGCTCTTCTGTAAGAGAGAGCGGCTCTGTTTTTTTGAACATTCTGTCCTGATAAGGATCACGGTAAACCTCCTCGAAGCTTTCCGTAAGGAGCCCCTTTTTAAGAAGCGTTTTCAGCGTCGCGGAACTGGAATCGGTCTTTTTGCAAAGCTCGGCCGCGGAAATCTTTTCTCCCCCGCCGATAAAATAAGTAAGCACGGCGAGCTGTTTAGAAGCCTGCTTTGTCAATGAATCTGCGTGCCGGGCGAGTTCTTCTTTGTCTGCCCCCGCTTCGATCATGCGGATCATTTTTTTATTCGTTTTTTGGGCGACTTTATATGTGACATCAATGCTTCCTTTACGCACGAATTTCTGAAGTGACGAAAGAATGCTTTCATCGGTAATATCCGAGTACAGAAGACTTTTTTGATTCCTGAAAAGCTGTTTGATGTCCGGGGTCAGCGCTTCTTCGTCAACGACTTTCAGCTCTTTCTCGTACTTCGCCTTCAGTGCGGCGGGCAGCATTGCCTGAAGCGCCGTGATTTTAAACGACAGCGTTTTGTCAGAAAGCCATGAAGACAGCTGCATCAGTTCCTCAGTCAGAACTGGCGTCAAATCAAGAAGCTTCTCGACTTCCTTCATTGAGCCGCCGTTTAATTCGGACGAATCTTTCAAACCGGTCACAAATCCTTGAAGCTTGCGCGGGCCAAACGGGACAATCACCCGCATGCCGACTTCGATCATCCCTTTTAAATGATCGGGAATTTTGTAATCAAAGGGTCTGTCAATGTTTTTGGAGCTGACATCGACAATGACTTCTGCTACATTCATACGGGTTTTCGGTCCTCGGCTTTCAAAGCGGTCATTTCCTTCAGCATTTCAAAGGAAACGTCAAGTTTAGACATAAGCGCAAGCTCCCGTTTTCTTCCGTCCCGGAAATAGAAGGTGACGACATTCGTATCCGTGCCAAATCCGGCCCCTTCCGCTTTCACATCATTCGCAACGATCATATCAAGGTTTTTCTGTTCGAGTTTTCTGCGCGCATAGCGTTCGACATCTTGCGTTTCAGCCGCAAATCCGACCAGCAGCTGGTGTGTTTTCCGTTCGCCGAGTTCTTTCAGTATGTCTGCTGTACGGTTGAATTCGATCACGAGCGAACCGTCTTTCTTCTTCATTTTGTGATCAGAAACAGCCGCCGGCGTAAAATCGGCCACGGCCGCCGTCTTAATCACCATGTCGCATGAATCAAACACAGAAAGCACGGCTTCTCTCATATCGGCTGCCGATTGCACAGGAAGAAACTGATACAGCCCGACTGGCGGCTCTATTGACACCGGGCCTGAAATCAACGTCACCCGCGCCCCGAGACGGACGGCGGCTTCAGCAGCAGCGTAGCCCATTTTGCCGGTGGATTTATTTGTGAAGAAGCGGACAGGGTCCACGGCTTCGCGCGTCGGACCGGCCGTAATGACAATATGTTTTCCTTTCAGCGGCGCATCGTCTTCAGGCTCCTTAAAATGCTCTCTGACACGTTCAACAATAAGCTCCGGCTCCTCCAGCCTTCCTTTGCCGACATATCCGCATGCCAAATAGCCTTCACTCGGCTCGATAAAGCGGACCCCGTCCTGATAAAGCACAGAGATGTTCCGTTTCACCGCCGGATGATCATACATATGGACATTCATCGCAGGCGCCACCCAGACCGGGGCCTCAGCCGCCAGCACCGTCGTTGTGAGCATATCATCAGCAATTCCGTTGGCAAGCTTGCCGATGATATTTGCCGTAGCGGGCGCGACAATAATTAAATCCGCCCAGTCAGCGGCATCAATATGAGAAATCACCTTCGGATTCTGTTCATTAAATGTATCTGTATACACTTCATTCCGGCTCAGCGCCTGAAATGTCAGCGGAGAAACAAACTCACGCGCGGACTCAGTCATAATCACTTTGACGTTTGCGCCGGCCTGAACCAGCTTGCTCGTGAGTGCGGAAGCTTTATAAACGGCGATTCCCCCGCTTACGCATAGCAAAATGTTTCGGTTTTTCATGAAGTCTTCTCCCCTTTATGAAAGCATTGGACAAATCCCAAACGGAAAAAAATAACAACCTATGTAGAGATAGGTTGCTACGTGTGCTTGTTATTCGCTGTCTTCTCTTTCAAACGAAAGCAGGCCCGCGTCAATTTCTTCTAAAGCTTTGCCTACATATTTGTGAGAAATGGTATGTTCAATCTGCTGGTCCTTTTTGATCTGCATTTCACGCGCGCGTCTTGCAGACACAGTCACCAGCGTATATTTAGAATCTAATTTATTCATTAAAGAGTCAATTGACGGATCTAACATAAGTTATTCTACCTCCAGCATTTTCTTATATCTCGGAGCAACGCGTTCACGTTTTAAGTGCTCGGCGAGAACGATTGCGTTAATCTTATCACAAGCCGTTTGGATATCGTCGTTTTCAACGACATAATCATACGCGTCCATCATTTCGATTTCAGCTTTTGCGGCATTCATTCTGTTTTCGATTAAATCGTCGGTTTCAGTCCCTCTTGTCACGATTCTGTTTTTCAGCTCAGAAAGACTCGGCGGCGCTAAGAAGATAAACAGGCCTTCCGGAAATGCATTCCGCACTTGGAGCGCGCCCTGCACTTCAATCTCTAAGAAGACGTCTTTTCCTTCTTGAAGCGTCTGTTCGACATAATCAACGGGCGTTCCGTAATAGTTGCCGACATATTCCGCCCACTCAAGCAGTTTGTTGTTTTCAATCATGCGTTCGAATTCATCTCTAGATTTAAAGAAATAATCGACGCCATCGACCTCGCCCTCTCTCGGGTTTCTCGTCGTGACTGAAATCGAGTATTCAAATTTCGTGTCCTGTTGTGAAAATATTGCTTGCCGAACCGTTCCTTTTCCAACTCCGGAGGGACCTGAGAGAACGATTAATAACCCTCTTTCTTTCATGCGGCAATTACCCCTGCCCTTCATCCATAATTTCTTCTTTCACAGAAAGTCTGTGTGCAACTGTCTCAGGCTGGACGGCAGATAAGATAATGTGATCACTATCCATGACGACAACTGCACGGGTTCTTCGTCCGTATGTAGCGTCTATTAGCATTCCGCGGTCTCTTGCATCCTGGATCATTCGCTTTATTGGCGCAGACTCCGGGCTGACAATCGAAATCATCCGATTGGCGGAGATGATATTGCCAAATCCGATATTAATCAGTTTAATCGTCATCTTCTACGTTCCCCCTGTAAAATAGACGTCTCTAGTGTAACCTGAAGAGGCCGTCTGTAAACAATACGCACAGTCGCTATTCTATATTTTGCACTTGTTCCTTCAATTTTTCAATAGAACTTTTCATTTCAACGACAAGCTTTGTGATTTGATGATCATTGGCTTTTGAGCCGATCGTATTCGCTTCTCGGTTAAGCTCCTGAACAAGGAAATCAAGTTTGCGGCCGACTGCCCCGCCTTCTTTTAATATATCACGGAATTGAACAAAATGGCTCTTCAATCTGGTAATTTCTTCCGTTATATCAGAACGATCGGCGAAAATGGCGCATTCCGTGATCAACCTGCTTTCGTCGAGCGCATCCTCCGTCCATTCCTTCATTCGGGCGTAAAGACGCTCGCGGTATTGAATAACAACGGCCGAAGCGCGCTCTTTCACCTGTTCGGACAGCGTCTCAAGCCGCTCGATGTGCAGAAAGCAGTCTTCCGCCAAAAGCCGTCCTTCTTTTTCCCTCATGTCACAAAGTTCCTTTACAGCCAGCTCAGCGGCTTCCCTGATGACTTCTTCAAGCTTGTCATCACGCATCTGTTCTTCGTGTATCTGCGCAATATGTTCAAATTTAAAGAACTCCATTGCATCGGGTTCTGCGGCCAGGCTGTAGCGCTCTTTCATGACGCGTGCGGCGCTCACATATTCATCAAGGAGCTCCCAATCGATGTTCAGGCTTCTTTTTATGAGCGCGTCACTGTTTACAGTGAGAAACAGCTCTACTCTTCCGCGCTGTATATGCTGCAATATCGTTTGTTTCAGCTTATCCTCTACATATAGCAAAGGCCGTGGCAGGCGGGCGTTCACTTCTTTGAACCGGTAATTGACGGATTTCAATTCAACGGTTGCCGAGAGATCGCCTTTTGTGCTGCTTGCGCTGCCGAAGCCTGTCATACTCCGTATCATATGAAACACCCAATTCTTTCCCGTTATCAAAATAAAAGGGCAATAGACATGCTATTACCCCTAAGATTATATCATATGGAATTATTTTTTTCTTGTCAAAAGTGAACCCGCCAGCAAAAAAGTAGGTATGCCCGACATACCGATAATCAGCATCCAATCGCCCGGCGTAATCGGCACTGTTTTGAAAATCGGCTGCAGCGGCGGATAATAGATGACGATGACCATCAGGAAGATAGAAGAAATGATGGCCCCGAGCAGATAGATATTTTCAAACGGATTCCGGGAGAAAACAGACGTTTCGCTCCGGCAGTCAAACACGTGTATAAGCTGAGCCAGGACAAGAGTCGCGAATGCAACGGTCTGTGCGTAGGGCAGATTTTCAGGATTGCGGTGATAGACGATGATAAACGCTAAAATGGTTGCAGCTCCGATTAAAAACCCTCTTGATACGACTTTCCAGCCCAGTTTTCTCGCAAACACTCCTTCTTTCGGATGCCGCGGCTTCCGCCTCATCAGGTCTCCTTCCGGCTGATCCATACCGAGGGCCATCGCCGGCAGCCCGTCAGTGACTAAGTTCACCCACAATATCTGAATCGGAACGAGCGGCAGCGGCAGAGCGAGAAGCATCGCAAACAGCATCACTAAAATTTCACCGACGTTGGAGGCGAGCAAATACCGGACGAATTTTCTTATATTTTCATAGATATTCCGTCCCTCTTTTATGGCTGATTTAATCGTAGCAAAGTTATCATCTACCAGAATGAGAGAAGAGGCTTCCTTTGCCACATCCGTTCCCGTCACGCCCATGGCAACACCGATATCTGCCTGCTTTATGGCCGGCGCGTCATTAACCCCGTCTCCCGTCATGGCGACGACGTGTCCGTTTTCCTGGAACGCTTTGACGATTTTCAATTTATGTTCAGGCGACACGCGTGCGAAGACGTAGACATCATCGACCGTTTCGATAAGTTCTTTGTCCGTAAGCTCATTCAGCGTCTTCCCGTCCATCACACGCCCCTTTTTCGGAAGAAGACGCAAATCTTTTGCAATGGCCTTTGCCGTTTCGACGTGATCCCCTGTGATCATAACCGTTTTAATGCCGGCTTCACGGCATTCTTTAATCGCCTGTCTGACCTCCGGACGGGGCGGATCAATTATGCCTGACAAGCCGAGCATCGTCAGATTTTTTTCCGCCTGCTCCATTGTCGGCTTTTCTCCGGGCTTAAGCGGTTTATAAGCAATCGCGATCGTACGCAAAGCTTGCGACGCCAGCTCTTTCAGAACCGCTTCCGTTTCTGCTTTCTTTTCTTCTGAAAAAGGCGTACTTCTTGCGCCGTGCATCAGATGTGACGAGCGGTCAATCAGCACATCGGGCGCTCCTTTAGTGATGACGAACTGCTTTTTTTCCTGATCCTCTACAATGACGGTCATCATTTTGCGGACGGAGTCAAACGGAAACTCGGCAACCACGCGGTAGTGCCCGCTGAGCCAATCGTTTGAATAGCCGCCCTTTCTTGCAGCCGTCAGCAGCGCTCCTTCTGTCGGATCGCCGTCGAGTACATAACGGCCGTCTTTCAGTGCGATTTCGGATGTGTTGCACAACGCGCCGAAAACCAGCATCTGTTCAAGAATCTTCTCATCTTTCGGCTTGATTTCCCGCTCATCTCGGGTGAAAACGCCCTCCGGCTCATAGCCGATGCCTGACACTTTATAAATTTTGCCGCCTGACCACATATGGGTGACGGTCATTTTGTTTTGTGTCAGCGTGCCGGTTTTATCAGAACAAATGACAGAGGCGCAGCCCAATGTTTCAACCGCCGGGAGCTTTCTGACAATTGATTTTTGTTTGATCATGCGCTGGACGCCGATTGATAATGCCACCGTAACAATGGCGGGAAGCCCTTCCGGAATCGCGGCGACGGCCAATGACACCCCGGCCAAAAACATGCTGTAAAGATCATGTCCCTGTAAGACGCCGACTGCAACGACCAATACCGTTAAAAGGAGCGCGACGATAATTAAAATTTTGCCGAGCTCTTCAAGTCTTCGCTGCAGCGGTGTTGAAAGGCTGCCGGCGGATTCCAGCATATCGGCGATTTTGCCCATTGCCGTATTCATTCCTGTACCGACGACGACGCCGACACCGCTGCCGCGCGTTACGATCGTACCCATAAACGCCATATTGCTGATGTCGCCTAACGAAACATCCGGCTTTCTCAGTTTATCAGCTTGTTTAACCACCGGAATTGATTCCCCGGTCAGCGCCGATTCCTCAATTTCAAGGCTTTTCGCTTCAACGATCCGCACATCCGCGCCAATCCGGTCGCCGCTTGAAAATTTCATGATATCGCCGGGAACGAGCTCCTTGGACTGAATTTTCTTCCAGCTCCCGTCCCGCAACGCTGACACATACGGCGTTGACAGCTCTTTTAATGCGTGTAAGGACTTTTCCGCCCGCCGCTCTTGAAAAAAACCGAGAACCCCATTGACAAATACAATCGCCATAATCGCTACGGCATCTACATATTCGCCTAAAAACCCGGATATTAAGGTTGCCGCCAGCAGCACGAGCACCATAAAATCTTTAAATTGGGCGAAAAACACGGCGATCGCCGGTGTCCTCTTGCCCTCCTGAAGCTCGTTCGGCCCGTGCTTTTCAAGGCGTTTTTTCACCTCTTTTTCGGTCAACCCCTGTTTAATGGACGTATTTGTTGCTTTCAGCAAATCGGTTTGTCCCATTTCATGAAACTTCATTCTTCTCGTCCACTCCCCTGCCTCGCTTTAGAGATGTCACTCTGTAAACAAGCTTATTCTGACTCGTCCCTTTTCATGCTATAATTATCGAATGCAGGAAGAAGGAAAGGGTGTTTTATATGTCTTTTGATGGCATGTTTACATACGGAATGACACATGAATTAAACAGCCGGATCGCCGGAGGCCGGATTACGAGAGTCCATCAGCCTTTTAAGCACGATGTGATATTTCATATCCGCGCTAACGGAAAAAACCATAAATTATTATTATCGGCGCATCCGAGCTATTCACGGGTGCACATGACAAACCAGGCCTATGAAAATCCGAGCGAGCCGCCGATGTTTTGTATGCTGCTCAGAAAGCATATAGAAGGCGGATTTATTGAGAAAATAGAACAGGCCGGATTAGACCGGATTATGATATTCCGGATAAAAAGCAGAAATGAAATCGGCGACGAAACCGTCAGAACGCTGTATGTGGAAATTATGGGACGGCACAGCAATATTATCCTGACTGACGGAGAAGGAGCAATTATCGACGGACTGAAGCATTTATCTCCGTCGATGAACAGCTACCGGACCGTTCTGCCGGGCTATGATTACAAGCTTCCTCCCGCTCAGGAAAAAATTTCGCCGCTTGCCGCGGATGAAGAGGACGTTTTGCGTTATCTCAGTTTTCAGGAAGGACGGCTTGACCAGCAGATCGTCAGACATTTCTCCGGTGTTTCTCCGCTGTTTGCAAAAGAAGCCGTGCACAGAGCGGGCCTCGCTAACAAAATAACGCTGCCGAAGACGCTGATTGAAATGTTCCATGCCGTGAAAGATTGCAGGTTTACACCGAACATTACGACAGCCGGCGGAAAGGAATACTTTTATCTCCTGTCTCTCACACATGTAAACGGAGAAGAGCGCACCTTTCACTCACTGAGTGAGCTGTTGGACCGGTTTTATTTCGGCAAGGCGGAACGCGACCGCGTCAAACAGCAGGCTCAGGATCTCGAGCGGTTTGTCGCAAACGAACGGAAAAAGAACGCCAATAAGATAAAAAAGCTGGAAAAGACGCTCGACTACTCAGAAAATGCGAAGGAATTCCAGCTATACGGCGAACTGCTGACGGCAAATTTGTATATGCTGAAAAAAGGTGACAAAGAAGCGGAAGTCATCAATTATTATGATGAAGAAAGTAAGACGGTGACCATCCCTTTAAATCCGAACAAAACACCGTCAGAAAACGCGCAGATGTATTTTACAAAGTATCAAAAGGCGAAGAATTCCGTCGAGGTGGTAAAAGAACAGATCCGTCTGGCCGAGGAGGAAATCGCTTATTTCGATCAGCTGATCCAGCAGCTCTCCTCCGCCTCCACAAAGGATATTCACGAAATAAGGGAAGAGCTTGTGGAAGGCAAATATCTGCGACCGAAACAGCAGCGAGGACAGAAAAAACAGAAGCAGCACGTTCCTGTTTTGGAGCAATATGAATCTTCACGGGGATTGACGATTCTTGTCGGCAAAAACAATAAACAAAATGAATACTTAACGACAAAAGCTGCCGCAAGGGATGATTTATGGTTCCACACGAAAGACATTCCGGGTTCCCACGTTGTGATTAAAAGCAGCGATCCAGATGAACAATCCATACTGGAGGCGGCTGCGATCGCCGCTTATTTTTCCAAAGCGAAAGATTCCGGCTCCGTTCCCGTTGATTATACAAAAATCAGACACGTGAAAAAGCCAAACGGCGCAAAGCCCGGATTTGTCACCTATGACAGCCAGCATACCGTATTTGTCACACCTGATGCCGACCTTGTCATACGGCTGAAAAAATAAACGCACCTCCAAGCTGAAACCCGCACTCAGCTTGGAGGTGTTTTTTATTACGTATAAACGGAGATGACACTCTCCCAGCCGTCAGAACCGATCTATACAGTATCTGATCAGTTTCCCGTCATGTCTGCCTGAATCCGCCGGGGGCCGTCTCTGATTAAAGCGGTCACACCTGATTTGGCGGCGGATACTGTCACCTTCCCTCGCCGCACCTGAGCACATCCGGGCAGTCAATATAATCATGCCGAGGTCTCTGACCGTTCCTTTGTATGCGGGCGGAGTCCAGGCGGCATGGGGAGGGACTGACAAGGTGTTTTTTATGGTCTTCTTCTTTTCTCAAATAATCGATCCACTTCTTCAGCCAAATCAGCAGTAATGAGAGGCTCTATGTCCTCAGCCAGTCTTTTCGTATGTGCCGGGCTTGCGCCGCTTGTTGATACGGATACTTGAATGCGCCCTTTGCGGATGATCTTCGGCATATACACGCTGCCCTGTTCAGCATCGCTTACACAATTGACCAGCTGCGTTTCAGAAGCGCTCGCGGCTATCTCCTGATTTACGCTGCGGTCATTTGTCGCGGCAATGATGAAGAAAGCGGGCGCGAGATCCTTCATTTCAATTTTACGGGAAACCCAGCGGATACGTCCTTCATCCGCCAGCTGTTTAATTTCGGGCAGGGCATCGGGACTGATTACAGTAATATCCGCGCCTTCCGGAAGCACCGTTTTTAGCCTTCTTAAGGCAACATTGCCTCCGCCCGCGATGATAATTCTTTTTCCGCTTAAATTAATGTGCAGAGGCAGCATACTGTCCCCCCTTAAAATCAAACTGACCGCCGGGGTTTCGAACAGCTTCTGACACACGGTTCAAAAACGCCTGCTTAATATGCGGGTGAAAACCTAAGTATGAAGCGAGATGAACATTTTGATTGATCGTTTGAAGCTTTTGAACTTCCCGTTCAATCTCAGTCATTAAAAGCCCGGTAAACAGAAGATATGGAACGATAAAAACGGGTGCTCCGTCATCCTCTTCAAGGCCGGCAAACACTTCTTTATAGTGCGGGTCACATGCTGTTAAAAAACAAGGGATGACTTCTTTAACAGGTGTAATCGCCTCAAGTTTTCCGGCAATCTCACTGACTGCGTTTTTAACTGCCGGATCTGTGCTTCCTCTTCCGATCAGCACCACTTTCGCCTGCTCAATGGGCACTCCGGTATCTTCAATGCGATGATGCACCGCTTTTACGACTTCATCGTCCACTCCGATCGGAACACCATATGTCACTTTTATATCGGGATGCAGGGCCGCCGCACGGGCGATTTCAGCCGGAATGTCATGTTTTGCGTGGGCAGCGGTCAACAGCAGTAAAGGCACGGCCGCAATATGAGTGGCGCCTTGTCTGACACATGCTTCAAATCCCGCTTCAATAGACGGTTCCTGCAGTTCTAAAAAACAAATTTCCTGAATGGGAGCGTCAGCGTGCGGCATGCACCCTTTTAAAAACGCCGCCGACTCTGTCTGCGCTTTTTTCAGCCTGCTTCCGTGCCCGATGTATAAAATCGCCTGCTTCATTTACAACGCCTCGCTCAAATCCAGATTTTTCTGATCAGATGCATACCAGTCCAGTTTGCAGTGATAATTGACGACATCGCCGATAACAATTAAGCTCGGGTTTTTGATTTCTTCTTTTATCACTGTGTCTGAAAGCGTGCCGACGGTGCAGACGACTGTTTTTTGCCTGTCCGTCGTTCCCCAATGAATAAAGGCTGCCGGGGTGCCGGCGTCTCTGCCGTTTTCCTGCAGCATTCTTTCAATCTGCCGGATATTTTTAATTCCCATATAAATCACCAGCGTATCAATGCCCGTCGCCAGCGCTTTCCATTTTTCTTCAAAGTCGTCTTCTTGTTTATAATGTCCCGTAACGAATGCGACATTGGAGCTCGCCTCTCTGTGCGTCACGGGAATGCCGGCATAAGCAGCAGCCGCGATTCCTGATGTAATGCCGGGAACGATCTCAAACGGAATGGCGTTTTGTGCGAGAGCCTCCGCTTCTTCGCCTCCGCGGCCGAAAACAAACGGGTCGCCTCCCTTGAGCCTTACAACGGTTTTCCCCTTTTTCGCATACTTCACAAGGAAACGGTTGATCGTATCCTGTTTCATAATGTGAAAATCCGGGAGCTTTCCGCAGTAAATCAGATCCGCTTCTTCTCCGGCATATTGTAAAATCTCTTTGCTAACCAATCTGTCATATAATATAACGTCCGCTTTCTGTATGGCTTTCATTGCCTTCACCGTTAATAAGTCCGGATCTCCCGGACCGGCTCCAACGATAAATACTTTCCCCATAGCATGTCTCCCCGATCCGTTTTGAAATCTTCCCAGAACAGCCGCGAGGCCGCACTTCAGCTATTTTACCATATCCCGCCATTGCGGGGGATATCCGGCTGATTGCGCGGCCTTTTTGGACCTATTATGCTAAGCTGTTTTTCACAAAGTCAACCAGTCTTCCGGTGCATTCTTCGCGTTCACATTTGCCTGAATCAAGTACGAGCTCAGGCGCTTTCGGCTCTTCATACGGTGAGTCGATCCCCGTAAAGAACGGAATTTCACCATTTCTTGCTTTTTTATATAAACCTTTCGGATCGCGCTTTTCACATATATCGAGGTCGCATTTAACATAGATCTCATTAAATTCGCCCTCCGCCACAAGCTCTCTCACCTGATCTCTGTCCTCACGGAACGGAGAAATAAAAGCCGTGATGACGATGGTTCCCTGCTGAACGAAAAGCTTCGCCACTTCCCCGATGCGGCGTATATTTTCCTTTCGGTCATCATCGGAAAAACCTAAGTCCTTGTTTAAGCCGTGGCGGATGTTATCACCATCAAGCACGATGACTTGATAGCCTTGTTCAAACAGCTCGCGCGCTGCGGCGTTTGCAATCGTGGATTTCCCTGAACCGCTTAAGCCCGTCAGCCAGAGGATAGAGCTTTTATGCTTGTTTTTCTGCTGGTATTCTTCTTTCGTTATTGAGGCTTCATGCCACACGATATCACGATTTGTCATTCTATTTTCCTCCTTAAGAAACGCCTGCTTCTTCTTTCGTTTTCAGCCCTTTAATCAACACCTCGACAACTTCAGGACGGCTGAATTCCGCCGGCGGCATGACGCCGCTTCGCAGCATTTCTCTGACCTTTGTTCCTGACAGAATGACGTGGTCTTCTCTGTCATGCGGGCATGTTTTGGCCGTTCCCATGTTGCCGCATTTCTGGCAGAAGAAGCTGTGCTCGAATTTCATCGGTGTAATCCCGAGTTCATCCGCTGTAAATTGATCAAACAGCTCTTGCGCTTCATATGTGCCGTAGTAATCACCGACGCCGGCATGATCGCGGCCGACGATAAAATGCGTGCAGCCGTAGTTTTTGCGGACAAGCGCGTGGAAAATGGCTTCTCTCGGCCCCGCATACCGCATAGCCGCCAAAAATACGCCGAGGAACACGCGGTCTTTCGGATAATAATGATCGAGCAGCACCTGGTAGCTTTCCATTCTGACATCCGCCGGAATGTCATCTGATTTTGTTTCACCGACGAGCGGGTTCAAAAACAGGCCGTCAACCGTCTCAAGCGCGGTTTTTTGGATATATTCGTGGGCGCGGTGAACCGGATTTCTCGTTTGGAAACCGACGATGGTTTTCCAGCCCTTTTCTTCGAAGCTTCGTCTTGTATCAGCAGGTTCAAATGTAAACTCGGGAAACTGCTTTGACGCTTTTTTAACTAATGTGATCGGCCCGCCGACATACGTATCGCCGCGTGAAAATAATTTTTTCACGCCCGGATGCGCGGCATCATCGGTTTTATATACGTGAACGGCTTCTTTTTGTTTATCCGGCGTATAAATATCTTCGATGTCGACTACGCCGTATGTTTCTCCGCCGTAAGTCAGTTTCACCGTGTCGCCGACGGCAAGCTCAGCCGCTTTTTCTGAATCGACCGGAAGCGTGATCGGCAGGGACCAGACAACCCCGGATGCCAGACGCATATTTTCAACGACTGACACGTAATCTTTTTCTGTGAAAAATCCTTCAATCGGGCTGTACCCCCCGATCCCGATCAGCTCTAAATCAGCGAACGAAATCAAATCAAGCTCAATTTCTTTTTGGACGGATGTAAGATCATACTGCTCATTTACCCGGTTAATTAATGTTCCTCCGTGCGGTGCTAAACTCATAATACATGATTCCTCCCAGTTAACAGATAAATAAACTCAGATTAATAGTTAAATGCCTCCGCCTTGTTCATGGACAGAGCGTTTCTCTTTTCGGATGGCTTTCATCAGACTGGCGGCTCCGCCAGCTGCCAAAAGCACGCTGGCCATCATAAAGATGGAATAGTAATCTCCTTTTAACAGCAGGGAGACAAGCAAATACGAAATCGACAGTGACAAAAACGGCGAAACGACCCATACTTTGAGCATCGTTTTCACGACTTCTTTATGAAAAACGTTCGGCCCGTTTTTGGCCATTCCGATACCGATAATTGATGATGATGTGACTTGCGCCAATGGGACCGGCAGACCGAAGACGGAACTGATAATGACAAGCCCCGCGCCGGTTCCTGAAAGCAGTATGCCTTCTCCGGCTGAAAATCTCGTAATCTTTTTCCCGTTGGTTTCAAGCACTTTACGTCCTAAAAGCAGAGCGCCGAGAGCGACAAAGATGCCTCCGTACAGCGTTCCTTTGGACACGCTGAGCACGCCCGCAGCAACCAAAGGGCCCACCGCATTTGCGACATTGTTCATTCCGGCTGAAAAAGCTTCCCAAAACCCCGCAATCAGCAGCACAATCCCCAAAATCTTCTGTTTCCGATTCGAAATGACTCGAATATTCAGAGAACTGAATACCTTCGAGACGAGAAACGTGAAACAGAACGCGACGAACGGTACGAGCACCCAAAAACTCACGATGACTAAAAGATGCTGTAAAAACAATACTTTGTACGCGACGCCGACACCGACAATCGCCCCGACAGTGACCTCACTCGTCGACAGCGGAATGCCGAGCACATTCGCCGTGAATAACGATAGCGCCGCCGATCCGATAATAATGCAGACAATGGTGAGCGTAATGGTTTGTTCGGGAATGATTCCGCCGCTGATCGTCTTAACGACTTCTCCGCCGCCGATAACCGCCCCTGACAGGACTCCGGCCGCGCAAATGATCAGCGCATACGTTTTCTTTTTAACGGCGCCGGACCCGTAAGCGACTCCCATTGAAGCCGCGGCTCCGCTGGCTCCGATATTCATGGCAAAAAACAGGCAGAATAAAATAGCGGCTAATTCCATCGTGCAGCTCCTTTATTCATGCAGTCCGCATTCTGTTTTCGCCATGCCGTTCCATCTGCCGCTCCGCAAATCTTCCGCGGTAAACGCAGGTGAAGTGCACGGTTCACAGCCGATGCTCGGATACCCCTGATCATGAAGGATATTGTAATCCAGCTCATGCTTGGAAGTATATCTCCAGATGTCTTTCCATGTCCAATGGATCAGCGGGCATACTTTAATCGATTGAAACTTGTCGTCTTTATTCAGGAAATTCGTATTCGCCCGGCTCGGCCCTTGATCCCGGCGAAGGCCGGACAGCCATGCCGGATGCCCTGCGAGCGCTTCTCTTAACGGCAGAATTTTTCTGATGTAGCAGCACTGGTTCGGTTCTCTTTCCCACAGTTTATCTCCGTGAGCCTCGGCCTGTTCTTCAAGAGTAAGGCTGGGCTTTTTCAGGATAATGTTCAGTCCCGGGTAACGCTCTTTCACTTTTTCGATCGTTTCATATGTTTCTTTAAAGTGAAGACCCGTGTCGAGAAACACGATTTCCGCGTCTTTCTTTACTTTAGAAATTAAATCGATCAGGACGATGCCCTCAATCCCGAAGCTGCACGCGTAAACAAGCTGGTCTCCGTAGTGGCCGTATGCCCATTTTAAAACGGACAGCGCGCCTTTATAGGAATCGTCTTCCGGAAATGTAATCGCCGGCTCTTCCCATGTGTCATACGTTAGCATTTTTCCTTTCCTCCTCCCGGAGACAATCAAACAGCTGTTGTTTTCTGCCGGTTGTCTTATCCCTCAATCTTTTTTTCATATAAAAAACTTTCAATCCAGCGGAATGAAAGACAGTGACCCGGTATAGCCCTTATCTTCAAAATGCTGTGCATTTTTCTGGATGCGGCACCTTGCATGACACGCAGGTTGCCGGGCGTCATCGGTCCAGTCCCTCAGCCGCTCTTGATAAGCTTTTTAGATTTGTACTAAATTTTAGCACAATTCTAACAGAAGTCAACCCGAGTTTTTTGATAGGAATAATAAAACAGGCCCTGAGGCCTGTTTTTATTGTCATTATTTTTTAAACCAATCTTTTGACTCGGGATTCTGTTTCCATGATTTCAGTTTCTCAACGTCATCTGAATGAATCGTTCCGTTTTCAAGCGCGACTTCAATCAGCGTGTCATAATCCGTTAACGAGTAATAAGGAAGACCCGCTTTTTTAAAGGCTTCTTTTGCTTTCGGCAGTCCGTATGTAAAAATGGAAATGACGCCGAGGACTTCCGCGCCCTCTCTTTGAAGGGCCGCCGCAGCTTCAAGCACGCTGCCTCCGGTAGAAATCAAGTCTTCAATCACGACTGTTTTTTGTCCTTTCTTAATGGCGCCTTCTATTTGATTTCCTTTGCCGTGCGCTTTCGGTTTGCTTCTGACGTAGCACATCGGCGCGCCTGTACGGTCTGCGAGAAGCGCAGCATGCGGAATGCCCGCCGTTGCAGTGCCCGCGATCATCTCCGCCTCGGGAAAATGCTCTTTCAGCAGTTTGCCAAGCCCGTCCGCCACATCATTTCTCACTTTTGGATACGACAATGTCAGACGGTTGTCACAATAGATCGGTGATAAAATGCCGCTCGCCCACGTAAACGGCTCATTCGGGCGTAAAAAGACAGCTTCAATGTGTAATAGATGTTTTGCGATAGCCTGTTTCATCGGCGAACGCCCTCCCATTCCAGTTTAATTGCTTCATATGCTTCAACGGGGTTTTCCGCTTTTGTAATTGAGCGGCCCACAACGATGGCTGACGAACCGTTTTCTTTCGCAAATGACGGAGTCGCCGTCCGGACTTGATCGTCAGCTGTGTCACTGGCCGTGCGGATGCCCGGTGTGACTGTCAGAAATGAAGGCCGGACCGCTTCATAAATGGCTTTTGTTTCATGTACCGAACATACCACTCCGTCCAGCCCGCACTCTTCCGCCATTTTGCCGTAATGCACAACCGTTTCTAACAGCGGCTTATGCAGCAGAAGCTCTTCCTTCGCCACCTGCTCTGAAGTGCTGGTCAGCTGAGTCACCGCGATTAAAGACGGGCGTTTTCTGCCTGCCGGCGTGCCTTCTTCAAGCCCCTCAAGGGCCGCGCGCATCATGCGTGCGCCCCCTGCTGCATGCACATTGACAAGATCAACGCCGAGGCCGGCCAGCCGCTTCATCGCTTTATTGACCGTAGTCGGGATATCATGAAGCTTTAAATCTAAAAATATATCACAATTTCGTTCTTTTAATTGGTGAATGATGGCGGGGCCTTCCTGATAAAAAAGTTCCATCCCCGTTTTGACAAAAAGCCTTTCCTTTTCAAACAAGTCTAAAAACGTTAAAGTCTCTTCCCCTGATGCAAAATCAAGCGCGATGATGGGCAGGTTGTTTTTCATGTTTCCAGCTCCTTCCGATGCATTCACTTACAGATTGAAAGCCGTGCTGGCGCAGCACACGGGGGAGCTGTTCTATGATTTCCGGGCAGACGAACGGATTGACGAAGTTTGCCGTGCCGACGGCAACCGCACTCGCTCCCGCAAGAAGAAATTCTAATGCATCCTCTGCGGTCTGAACGCCGCCCATCCCGATAATCGGGATTTGAACGGCCTGGCTGACTTCGTATACCATCCGGATGGCGACCGGTTTGATCGCCGGGCCTGACAGTCCGCCCGTTTTATTTGCTAAGATCGGCCGTCCCGTCTTAAGATCGAGCCTCATCCCGATGAGTGTATTAATCATCGTCAGACCGTCAGCACCGGCCGCTTCAATCGCTTTAGCAATTTCGGTTATGTTTGCGACATTAGGCGAAAGCTTCACATACACAGGCACTGCGGAAACTTCTTTCACCGCTTTTGTCAGTTCGGCCGCCATGACGGGATCAGTACCAAAAGCAATCCCCCCCGTTTTGACATTCGGACATGAAATGTTAAGCTCAAGCGCATGCACATTCGGCGCTTGGCTGATGTGCTCGGCCACTTCTTTATAGTCGTCCACCTGAGAACCGGCGACATTTGCGATAATCGGCGTGTCAAATTGTTCGAGCCAAGGCAGCTCATGATTGAGCACATGCTCAAGGCCGGGATTTTGCAGACCGATGGCATTCAGCATGCCCGCGCTTGTCTCCGCCACTCTCGGCGTCGGATTTCCGAAGCGGGCTTCGTTCGTCGTTGCTTTAATCATAATGCCTCCGAGGCATGATAAATCGTAAAATCCGGCATATTCTTTCCCGAAACCGAAACATCCGGAAGCGGGGATGATCGGATTTTTCAATTGGAGACCCGGCAGATTCACCTCTAACATTACAGCGCCACCTCCTCAGCTTTAAATACCGGCCCGTCAAGGCAGACCTTTACATAGGATGTATCGCTTTCACCCGTGCGGCACACGCAGGCGAAGCAGGCTCCGATGCCGCAGCCCATCCGCTCTTCCATCGAAAGATAAACCTCTTTATGGCCGTACTGCTGCTTCAGAGCTTTCAGCATCGGTGTCGGTCCGCAGCTTAGCAGGACATCGAATTCGAGCTGCTTTTCACGGATGACATCGGTGACAAACCCTTTCTCTCCATATGTTCCGTCAGCCGTCGCCACATAGGTGTCTCCGTACGCACGACATTCCTGTTCGTAAAAAACATCCTTTGCTGATTGAAATCCAAGCACATGAATGACGTTTACGCCTTTTTCCGTCAGGCGCTTTGACAGTTCCTGCAAAGGCGGAACCCCCACTCCGCCTCCGACTAACAGCGCGGTTTTGCCGGGTTCAATCCGCCGGATGGGGAATCCGTTGCCGAGAGGGCCGAGAACGTCTATCCTGCCGCCCTCTTTTTTCTCGGACAAAAGACGCGTTCCCTCACCGTCAGCTCTGTAGATAACGGATACTTCATCCGCGGCGAAATCGACGTCCGCAATGCTGAGCGGTCTTCTTAATAGCGGCGTGACCGCGTCACTCACCTTCAGATGTAGAAATTGACCCGGCTCGGTAAGGTGCCGGACAAGCTCTCCTTTCAGCACCATCTTATAAATCCGGTCGGCAATTTCTAAGTTGGATTGAACAGTCAAATGCACTTTCTTCATATCGTGACTGCCGCCTTTTGATTGGTTTCGGATGCAGGCATATGATCCGCCCGGAATGTCATGCTTTCCAGTACCCGCAAAATGGCTTCGGCCGTATCTAAAGATGTCAGGCAGGCGACTCCGTTCTCAACGGATTCGCGGCGGATTCTGAAGCCGTCTCTGGCCGGCTGTTTGCCCTTTGTCAGCGTATTGATGACAAATTGCGCTTCGCCGTTTCTGATCACATCGAGCAGATTTTTCCCTTCTTCGCCGATTTTCCCGACGACTTGAGCCGGAATCTGAGCGTCTTTTAAATAAGCCGCCGTTCCTTCCGTCGCCAAGATTTTATAGCCGATGGCGTGGAACCGCTTCGCGATCAGCAGTCCTTCTTCTTTATCTTTATCGGCAACAGTCAACAGCACTGAGCCGTAGTTCGGGATTTGAATGCCAGAAGCAATCAACGCTTTATAGAGCGCTTTTTCCAGGGTTGAATCTTTGCCCATGACCTCTCCCGTCGACTTCATTTCAGGGCCTAACGTAATATCCACTCTTCTCAGCTTCGCGAATGAGAAGACAGGCGCTTTCACGAATACCCCCTGCTGTTCAGGCTGCAGCCCCTCTTGGTAGCCGAAATCAGCAAGCTTTTGGCCGAGAATGACCTTTGTCGCCAGATTCGCCATCGGAATCTTTGTGATTTTGCTTAAGAACGGCACGGTTCTGCTTGACCGCGGATTTACCTCAAGCACATACACTTCACCTTGCGACAGTACGAACTGGATGTTCAGCAACCCGATGATGTTAAGGCCTTTTGCCAAGGCTACAGTGTATTGTTCGATTTTTTTCTTAATGTCTTCGCTTAAAGACTGAGGCGGATAGACGGCGATTGAATCCCCTGAATGGACGCCGGCCCGCTCGATATGCTCCATAATTCCCGGAATAACGACTGTTTCGCCGTCAGATACGGCATCGACTTCGATTTCTTTCCCCGTCAGATAACGGTCGATTAACACCGGATGCTGCGGGTTGATTTTGACCGCATTTTTCATATAGTGAAGCAGCTCTTCTTCGTGATAGACGATTTCCATCGCCCGGCCGCCGAGCACATACGAAGGGCGGACAAGTACCGGATAGCCGATGGATGCGGCAATTTTGACCGCTTCGTTCACCGACACAGCGGTTTTTCCGAGCGGCTGCGGCACATTCAGCGCCTCAAGCGCCTGCTCAAACTTATCCCGGTCTTCCGCACGGTCTAAATCTTCAAGTGATGTGCCGAGGATTTTGACGCCGCGGGCGCTCAATTCTTCCGCAAGATTGATCGCCGTCTGGCCGCCGAATTGGACGACAACGCCTTCCGGCTGCTCCAAATCGATGATGTGCATGACATCTTCTACCGTCAGCGGTTCAAAATACAGTTTGTCTGATATGCTGAAATCAGTGGACACCGTCTCAGGATTGTTGTTGATAATAATCGCTTCATAGCCTGCCTGCTTGATCGCCCAGACAGAATGAACGGTCGCATAGTCAAATTCGACGCCCTGTCCGATACGGATCGGCCCGGAACCGAGGACGACGACGCTTTTTCTTGAAGTAATCTCAGACTCATTTTCTTCCTCATATGTGCTGTAAAAGTACGGGGTTTCTGATTCAAATTCCGCCGCGCATGTATCCACCATTTTATATACAGGCTTGATGGCTGCTTCTTTTCGCATTTGATACAGCTCTTGTTCCGGCATGTTCCATTCCCGGCTGATATATTTGTCGGAGAAACCGAGTTCCTTCGCTGTCTGCAGGACGGTAAGGCTGCCTTTTTCCGCTTTCAGCTCTGTTTCAAAAGCGACCAGCTTACAGAGCTTGTGCAAAAAGAATACGTCAATTGCAGAAAACTCATGAAGCTGCTCGACTGTGTAGCCTCTTCTGAACGCTTCAGCAAGATAAAACAGCCGTTCATCTCCGGCCTTTCTGATCCGTTTTTCCAAAAGCCCGTCAGAAATCTCTTCCGCATCCTTCAGTTCCAGGTGATAGACATCGGCTTCCAGTGAGCGGACCGCCTTTAACAGCGATTCTTCAAGGGTGCGTCCGATGGCCATGACCTCTCCGGTGGCTTTCATTTGCGTCCCGAGCCTGCGGTTTGCCGACTCAAATTTGTCGAACGGCCAGCGCGGGATTTTAGAAACGACATAGTCAAGCGCGGGCTCAAAAGCCGCATATGTTTTTCCCGTTACGGGATTCATCATTTCATCAAGAGAAAGCCCGACTGCGATTTTCGCCGCAAGCTTTGCGATCGGGTAACCCGTCGCTTTTGAGGCAAGGGCAGATGAGCGGCTCACCCGCGGATTCACTTCGATAATGTAATATTGGAAGCTGTCGGGATCGAGCGCGAGCTGAACATTACAGCCGCCTTCAATGCCGAGCGCGCGGATCAGCTTTAATGAAACATTGCGCAAAAGCTGGTATTCCCGGTCGCTCAAAGTCTGGCTCGGGGCAACGACGATGCTGTCGCCCGTATGGATGCCGACCGGATCGATATTTTCCATGTTGCAGACGACGATCGCGTGATCTCTGCTGTCTCTCATGACTTCATATTCGATCTCTTTGTAACCGGCAATGCTTTTTTCAAGAAGGCACTGATGGACGGGGCTGAGTTTTAATCCGTTTTCGACGATCTCTTTCAGTTCTGTTTCATTCGAGCAGATGCCGCCGCCCGTTCCGCCTAATGTGTAAGCGGGGCGCACGATAACCGGAAACCCGATCCGGCCGACAAATTCCTCGGCTTCCTGTAAAGTGCGGATGATCTCACTTTCCGGCACCGGTTCATTCAGCTCATTCATCAGCGTACGGAATAAGTCGCGGTCTTCCGCCTGCTGGATGGCGGACAGCTTTGTGCCGAGCACTTCCACCCCGCATTCCTCAAGAACCCCGAGTTCAGACAGCTCGACGGCAAGATTCAGTCCGGTCTGTCCTCCCAGAGTCGGCAGGATGGCGTCCGGCCGTTCTTTTCTGATAATACGCGTGAGAAACTCCGGCGTCAGCGGCTCTATGTATACCCGATCAGCCATTTCAGTATCCGTCATAATCGTTGCCGGATTCGAGTTGACGAGAATGACTTCATAGCCTTCTTCCTTTAAAGCGAGACACGCCTGTGTGCCCGCATAATCAAATTCCGCCGCCTGTCCGATAATAATCGGGCCTGATCCGATCACTAAAATCTTTTTAATATCTACGCGTTTTGGCATACCGCTTCCCCTTCTTTCTCAGTTGTTTCGATCAAGTCAATGAATCTGTCAAATAAATGATTGGCGTCTTCCGGCCCCGGTGAAGCTTCAGGGTGGTACTGAACCGTAAATGCCGGCAATGTTTTATGCTTGAGTCCTTCGATCGTTTGATCATTGATCGCAATGTGCGTCACTTCAAGCTCTGTCTCATCTATTGAAGAAACTGTATATCCGTGGTTTTGGGCGGTTAAAGCGACTTTCCCTGTCGCAAGCTCTTTAACCGGATGATTGGAACCCCTGTGTCCGAATTTCATTTTTTCCGTTTCCGCTCCGGATGCCAGCGCAAATAATTGGTGGCCAAGGCAGATTCCGAATAACGGCACCTTCCCGAGTATGCCTTTTATCATCTCAATGGCTTCCGGCACATCTTTCGGATCTCCGGGTCCGTTAGAAAGCATGATGCCGTCCGGCTTGAGCTGAAGCACTTCTTCCGCCGTTACATTGTACGGCACAACGATGACATCGCATTTTCTTTTGTTTAACTCTCTTAAAATGCCGTGCTTCATACCGAAATCGACGAGTACGATGCGTTTGCCGCGGCCCGGACTCGGATATGCCGTTTTCGCAGATACTTGAGCGACTTGATTTCTCGGCAGTTCCGTTTCTTTCAGCCTTGCAAGAACCTCTCCGACATTCTCCTCACTTGAAGCAAACGTTCCCTTTAATGCGCCGGCCGTGCGGATCATTCTTGTGAGCTTTCTCGTGTCAATCCCTTGTAAGCCGGGAATATTTTTCATTTTCAAATACTCGTCAAGCGTGTAAGCCGAACGCCAGTTGGAAGGCAGCTCGCACAGTTCTTTTACGATCAGCCCTTTTACAAAAGGAGTGATGGATTCAAAGTCATCTCTGTTAATTCCGTAGTTGCCGATCAGAGGATACGTCAGCGTCACGATCTGCCCGCAGTAAGAAGGGTCTGATAAAATTTCCTGATAACCGGTCATTCCCGTGTTGAATACGACTTCACCCGCGGTATGCTCCAGGCTCCCGAATGCTTCACCCTCAAATACCGCTCCATTTTCCAGCACTAGTCTTCTTTTCATTTGACGAGTCTCCCTTCTTCGTATGCAAGCTTACCGGCAGCCATCGTTGCAACAGGCCAGCCGAAGCACTTCATCTTGTTGAATGGCGTATTTTTTCCTTTAGATAAAAATGTATCTTTGTCAATGGCTGCTTCTTTTTCCAGATCAATCAGGGTGATGTCAGCCGGCGCCCCCGGTGCAAGCGTTCCGTACGGAAGATCAAATGCCTCGCAAGGTTTTGACGTCATGAAATCAACCAGCTGCTTCAGCGTCCACGCCCCGTTTTTCACAAAATGTGTGTACAGAAGCGGAAAGGCTGTTTCTAAACCGACGATACCGAAAGGCGCAAGCTTCATATCCGTGTTTTTCTCTTCTTCTGTATGCGGCGCATGGTCAGTGGCGATGAAATCAATCGTACCGTCTAAAAGCCCTTCAATCAGCGCCTCTCTGTCCTCTTTGCTGCGAAGCGGCGGATTCATTTTAAAATTGGTATCAAGTCCCGGGATATCTTCGTCACAAAGCAGCAGGTGGTGCGGCGATACTTCCGCCGTCACGCGGATTCCCGCTTTTTTTGCGTCTCTTACGGCTCTGACGGATTCTTTCGTGCTGATATGACACACGTGGTAATGGCAGCCCGCCGCTTCCGCCAGCAGGACGTCACGGGCGATATGTACCGCTTCACAAATGGAAGGTATGCCGTTCAGGCCGTTCGCTTTTGAAAAAGAACCTTCATGCACACTCCCTCCGTAAATAAGTGAGTTATCCTCACAATGAGCGACAATCGCTTTATTCATTGAAGCCGCCCGTTTCATGGCTTCATACATCATTCCAGCCGTCTGAACGCCGACGCCGTCATCGGTGAAGGCGAATGCGCCCGC
This sequence comes from Bacillus sp. Pc3, assembly GCF_000815145.1. Classification (NCBI taxonomy): domain Bacteria; kingdom Bacillati; phylum Bacillota; class Bacilli; order Caryophanales; family Bacillaceae; genus Bacillus; species Bacillus sp. Pc3. Next base: position 520,871 of record NZ_CP010406.1, read on the forward strand.
TTCATGAAGCGCCTCAAAATCTGTCATTTCTTCGCCGGTTTGTCTGATCGTAATGGATGCGTAAGGAAGAACCCTGACAGATGAGGTTTCTTTGATCCGGTTTTGCAGCCATTCCATCTGCTCTTTCGTATCCGGCACCGGTCTTGTATTCGGCATGGCTGCGACTGTGGTAAAGCCGCCCCGCGCCGCGGCTTTAGAGCCCGTCTCAATGGTTTCTTTTTTCTCGCCGCCCGGTTCTCTGAAGTGGACATGAAGGTCTACGAGTCCCGGTGAAACGAACAGTCCGTCAGCGTCGATCACCGTTTCTCCGTCTTTCGCTGTCAGAAGCCCGGTTTCCGAAATGAATTCACCCGTTACCCGGATATCCTGTGCCACTTTTTCTCCCTGTTCATTTAACATCCAGCCGTTTTTAATGAGATAAGACATAAGCCGCTTCTCCCCTTTTTACATTGGTTTGCAGTGCTCTTTTTAAGACTGCCATTCTGATATACACGCCATTTTCCATTTGTTTAAAGATTCTTGATTTTCCGCATTCCACTAATGTTGTGTCAATTTCGACTCCTCTGTTCACCGGTGCGGGATGCATGATGATGGCATGCCGCTTCATGCTCTCCGCCCGCTTTGCGGTCAGCCCGTATGCTTCCAGGTAGCCTTTTTGGTCGGCTTCTGTCTGATGCCTTTCATTTTGGATGCGGAGCAGCATGACGACATCTGAAGCTTGTATGGCTTCATCCGTCTGTACACAGGTGCCGAAGGCGTTTTTCTCATCCTGCCATTGCGGCGGCCCTGAAAACAGCACGCGTGCGCCGAGCCTTGTCAGCACCTCGGCATTTGACCTTGCCACCCTGCTGTGTTTGATATCGCCATGAATGGAAACCGTCAGGCCCTGAAAGGTCTCAAATTCCTCTTGAATCGTCATTAAATCGAGTAATGACTGAGTCGGGTGCTGGCCGCAGCCGTCGCCGGCGTTTAAGATCGGAATATTGACTCTGCCGGTCAGATCTTTGTAATATTCATCCGTGCTGTGCCTGATGACGCAGGCGTCCGCTCCGATTGATTCCAGTGTTTTGACCGTATCGTATAAGGACTCGCCTTTTTGAACGCTTGTGCTCGTGCCGTCTAAGCTGAGCACGTTCATCCCGAGTTTCTTTTCCGCCACTTCAAAGCTGAACCGCGTTCTCGTGCTCGGTTCAAAAAACAGATTCGCAACAAATTTTCCCGCGAGTTCGGGGCGGACTGTTCCCTCTTTTATCGCTTTTGCCTCACGCAGCAGTTCTGTAATTTCAGCCGCGCTCAGTTCAGACATCGCCGTTAAATGATTCATGTTTTTCTCCTCCGTTTCCGCTTGAAGGCCGAAAAAAACACCCCGGTCTATAGACTCGGGGTGCGGTTAAAGAGAGAAGCAGCGTACAGCTTCTTCCCGTTATAACCCTTCCAAGCCTCTCTGGACTTTCTTTAAAAGGTTTTACATATGATTTTGTTTTTCTGATGCAATCGCGTCTTCTTCATTTGCATGCGGCAGGATAAGGTTCAGGATGACTCCGACGATTGCCGCAAGCGCCATGCCGGATATTTGGAATCCGCCTTTTGATACTTGAATAAAAGCCCCTCCGACGCCGATCACGAGGATGACGGATGTGATAATCAAATTTCTCTTGTTTTCATAATCAATGTTGTTGTCAATCAGCATTCTTAAGCCGCTGGAGGCGATAATTCCGAAGAGCAGGAAGGAAACGCCTCCCATAACCGCGGACGGAACAGAGCTGATCAGCGCCGAAACTTTTCCGATAAATCCGAAGCACAGCGCAATCACTCCCGCGCCGCCGATGACAAAGACGCTGAAAACTCTCGTAATTGCCAGTACACCGATGTTTTCGCCATATGTTGTCGTGGGCGGGCCGCCGATTAACGAAGCAATGATCGTCGCAACACTGTCCCCCATTATGGAGCGGTGCAGTCCCGGCTTTTTAATGAAATCCTGTCCGACGACTTTACTCAGCACCATTTGATGGCCGATATGTTCTGACATCGTCACGAAAGCGACCGGCACCATCGCAGCCGCAATGCCCAATGTCACTGACGGCGTATAGTCTTTGAAAGGGATGATAAATTCAGGAACGGCGAACCATTTTGCATCAATGACCGGCTGAAAATTGACGATGCCCTGTGTCAGCGCAAACAGATAGCCGCCTATAATGCCGATCAATACCGGAATCAGGCTTAAAAATCCCCGTAAAAAGATGGCGCAGATAATGGTGATGGCCAAAGTGACGCCGGCTACACTGAAATGTTTCAAGCTGTAGACGAGTTCCTTCGCATTCGGATCGGCATACATTGCCATATTGACGGCTGTGCTTGCCAGTCCGAGGCCGATGGCGATGATGACCGGCCCGACGACCACCGGGGGCAGCAGCTTCATCAGCCACCCCGTTCCAAGCTGCCTGATGAGCAATGCGATCAGGCCGTACACAATTCCCGCCAGGAAAGCACCGACCATGGCAGCCCCCGGCCCTCCCGTCGCCTTCACCAAGATAATCGGTGATATAAAGGCGAATGATGAGCCGAGATAAGCGGGAATCTGGCCTTTTGTCACCAAGAGATAGGCGAGTGTCCCGATTCCGCTCGTGACAAGCGCCACTGCCGGGCTCATTCCGACCAGTTTCGGCACGAGTATGGTTGAACCGAACATGGCGAATAAATGCTGCAGGCTGAATGACAGCCAAGACAATGGATTGGGGACGTCCCTGACTCCCAGGTTTACTTTTTTCTTACTCATGGCGTTTTCCTCCCGGTTGACTTTCAAATGGTATAAAAAAACCTCTTTGCTTTTTGCGCAAAGAGGCATACAAAACCCGGCCGCGTCGATCCGCCCGGCTTTGTGTTTTAAAATCCTCTTTGCAAACTCTCTGGAATGCATTTAAAAAGGTGATTATTCATTTTCGTAAATGGCGACCATATCAGTCTGATCAACTTCGCTCAGCTGAACCATCACTTTTTCAGCTTTTGAGGTCGGAATGTTTTTCCCGATATAGTCCGCTCTGATCGGCAGCTCCCGGTGCCCTCTGTCGACAAGCACGGCAAGCTGTATCGATGACGGCCGTCCGACATCAACGAGGGCATCCATCGCCGCTCTCACCGTCCGGCCGGTATAAAGCACATCATCAACCACAATGACCTTTTGGTCTGTAATATCGGCCGGAATGTCCGCGCCTTTTACAAGCGGCTCTTCATTGCTCGTTTTTTTCGTGAGGTCGTCACGGTAAAGGGTGATATCGATTTCCCCGACGGTGACCGGATTCCCTTCAATCTGTTCGATCCGCTCGGCCAGCCGCTTCGCTAAATAAATGCCTCTTGTTTTAATCCCTACAAGAATGCAGTCATTCATTCCTTTATTCCGTTCGATCATTTCATGGGCTATCCTTGTCAGCGCCCGCCTGATCGCCTGTTCGTCGAGAATAACAGCTTTTTGATTCACTCGTGACACCTCTCCATTCGTATATAAGAAGAAAAAACCCCTCCTGCCAGAGCATAGAGGGGTTCCTTTCCAGGACGAAGACACATGCGTATCTCTTCTGTCCTATCCGTTATCCTTCTCAGCCTCTCTGGACTGTGTTAAAGAATCTATTCAGCTTGTTTTTATTATTTCAGAAAAGAAAGTCGCTGTCAATGGCTATTTCTTAAATCTTCAATGAGTTTTTTCATATCTTCAGGAAGGGGCGCTTCAAACTCCATGTATTCTCCCGTCCGCGGATGATCAAAACCTAATATTCCGGCATGAAGCGCCTGACCATTGAAATCAATGGTTTTTCTCGGTCCGTACTTCGGATCGCCTGCCAGAGGAAACCCGATATATTTCATATGAACACGGATCTGATGCGTTCTTCCGGTCTCAAGACGGCACTCTACGAGCGTGAAGTCTTGAAACCGCTCAAGCACGTGGAAATGCGTGACGGCGTTTTTGCTGCTTTCTCTTGTTACGGTCATGCTTTGACGGTCTTTTTTATCTCTTCCGATCGGAGCGTCAATCGTTCCGTCATCATGTGAAATCACCCCGTGGACAACCGCTTTGTACTTTCTGGTCACGGTTTTATTGACGAGCTGATTAACGAGTGATTCATGCGCCATATCGTTTTTAGCGACCATTAACAGACCGGAAGTATCTTTATCAATCCGGTGGACGATTCCCGGGCGCATGACGCCGTTAATGCCGGAAAGGTCGTTGCAGTGAGCCATCAGTCCGTTTACAAGCGTCCCTGTCACATGGCCGGGCGCCGGGTGTACAACCATGCCCCGCGGTTTGTTCACAACCAAGACGTCCTGGTCTTCATAGTAAATGTCCAAATCCATCGGTTCTGCAAGCACGTCCAATTCTTCCGGTTCAGGAATGGTGACGTTTACCTGATCGCCGGGCTGCATTTTATAATTCGCTTTTACGGATTTGCCGTTAACGGATACCAATCCCTCTTTTACCCATTGCTGCACTTGAGTGCGTGACCAGTTTTCTCCCGTTGAAGCCAAAAATTTATCAATCCGTTCGCTCTTTTGTTCAGGCTGAACGGTTATCTCAAATTGATTCATGTTATTGCTCCTTCTTTTTCCCGCTGTCAAACAGCATATGAATAAATAAAAGTATTACACCGACGCACAGTGAGGAGTCCGCGATATTAAAAATCGGATAGTGATAATCCACGATGATGACATGAATAAAATCAACCACTTCCTGGCGCGCCGCCCGGTCAATAAAGTTTCCGGCCGCACCGCCCAGCATTAAGCCGAGAGAAATTCCGAGTAACATCTGCCCTTTTGCATAACGCTGTATGTAATAAACGATTCCGATAATCACGGCGATGGTAATGACGTAGAAAAACCACATTTGGCCGGCTAAAATCCCCCACGCCGCTCCCGTGTTGCGATGAGATGTGATATAAAGCACCTGGTCGATGACAGGTATGCTTTGTCCCAATTCCATATGGCTGACGACAAGCCATTTGGTCAATTGGTCGGCAATAATAATAAAAAGAGCGATAAGATAATAAAGCACACACGTTCCTCCAGTATACAGTTACTTTTATCCTTTATGAATTTTATCAGTAAAAGGTGCCAGAGTAAAGGCAGATCATAAGCGCATGCAAACAGACGCTGTCACTCATACAGCGCCTGATCATATGCATAATCTCCGGGTTCCCAATATGGAAGGGTTTTCTTTTCAAATTGAGCGGGATAATAGAAATCATCAGCGGTTCTGGCCGTCGGCAGCACCGCAAGTTTTTCAATCGGAATGGGGTCGCCTGTTTTTTCACAATAACCGTACGTATTGTTTTCAAACTTAGACAGGGCAAGAAGAACGTCCTGAAGTTCTTCTTTTATATGATAGATCAGAGTTGCTTCTTGGTCGTTCATTGAAGGTTCAACAGATGCTGACATTTGAAAGCAAGAATATTCGAATAATCTTGATTGAAGTTCTTCTTTCATCATGAGAAGCTCCGTGTGGATTGCGGTCAGTTGATCATTCATTCATCACAACTCCTGCTCTTGATGTTATAGCTTTATTGTTGCCCCCAGGGCGCCATTTGAAGCCCATAAGATTTTTCCTGTCGTTCTAATCGATGACATTAGTGGCATGTAAAAAAAGCGCCCGGCTGTCACCGGGCGCTTTCTCATTCATTATTTTTGATAATATTTTTCAACGATTTCCGCATTGCGCAGTGATAATGTCGGATATTTCGGATTGGCTCCGACATCTTTAGAAATTACGCGGGAACGTTCACACATCTGGCCTTCCGCTTTTTCTACGGTCATTTTTCCTGTTGTGAAGCTTTGCGCGTTTTCAGGCGCTTCACTTTCGTCTTTTACTGTCAGTTCTGAGACGATAAACAGCTGCGCGATATTTTCTTTAATGGATGACAAGAGGTCGCGGTTTTCTTTGTCCGGATACAAAGTCAGGCTCGCTTCCAATGATCTTCCGATAATTTTTTCGTTACGGGCTGTTTCCAAAGCTTTCAGCACGTCGTTTCGAAGCTCCATGAAGCGGTCGAACTTTTCTTCTGTCGCTTGACTGTCCGGAACAGCGATGGTTTCCGGCATATCTGTCAGCTGCACGCTCGCTTCTTCAACAAATGATAAGTGAGACCACATTTCATCCGCCGTATGCGGGAGAATCGGCGCCGTCAGCTTCACTAACGCCAGCAGCGTTTCATAGAAGACGGTCTGCATGCTGCGGCGGTCCGGATGATCCGCATGCTCGATGTACACAACATCTTTTGCAAAATCAAGATAGAAAGAGCTGAGCTCGATCGTACAGAAATTGTGAATGCTGTGATACACAACCGCAAATTCATATTCATCGTACGCTTTTTTCACCTTATCGATCAGCTTATTCAGCTTGATCAGCATATATTGATCCACTTCGCGGAGATCTTTTACATCAACGGCATTGACGCTTGGATTGAAATCGAACAGGTTGCCGTGAAGGAAGCGGAACGTGTTGCGGACTTTCCGGTATACTTCCGCGACCTGCTTCAGAATGGCGTCAGACACGCGAACGTCCGCCTGATAATCCACTGACGATACCCATAATCTTAAGATGTCGGCACCAAGCTGTTTCATGACTTTAGCCGGAACAACAACGTTACCGATTGATTTACTCATCTTGCGTCCTTCTCCATCCAGTGCGAACCCATGGCTGAGCACACCTTTATACGGCGCTTTTCCTGTTACGGCTACTGCTGTAGAAAGAGAAGAGTTAAACCAGCCGCGATATTGGTCAGATCCCTCTAGGTATAAATCAGCCGGGCGAACGAGGTCATCACGTTCTTCAAGCACTGCTTGATGTGAAGAGCCTGAATCAAACCAAACATCCATGATATCCTGTTCTTTTGTAAATGTGCCGTTCGGGCTGCCAGGATGCGTAAAGCCTTCCGGAAGAAGATCCTTTGCTTCTTTTTCAAACCAAATGTTTGATCCGTGCTGTCTGAACAATTCAGAAACATGTTCAATGGTTTCATCTATAATAATCGGTTCTCCGTTTTCAGCGTAAAATACCGGAATCGGCACACCCCACGCACGCTGTCTGGAAATACACCAGTCTCCGCGGTCCCGAACCATGTTGTGCAAACGCTGCTCACCCCATTCAGGAACCCATTTGGTTTCTTTAATGGCATCCAGCAGGTCTGATCTGAAATCTTTAATAGACGCAAACCATTGCGCTGTCGCTCTGAAAATGGTTGGTTTTTTTGTTCTCCAATCATGCGGATAAGAGTGAGTAATGAATTCAAGCTTCACAAGTGCGCCTTTTTCATCGAGCTGCTGTGTGATCGCTTTGTTTGCATCATCATAGAACATGCCTTCAAACCCAGGAGCTTCGCTTGTCATTACACCTTTTTCATCGACCGGGCAAAGCACATCTAAACCGTATTTTTGGCCAATGATAAAGTCATCTTCCCCATGTCCTGGCGCTGTATGAACACAGCCTGTTCCGGCATCAGTTGTTACGTGTTCACCAAGCATAACGAGAGAGTCTCTGCCATATAGCGGGTGTTCAGCGATAATGTTCTCAAGGTCTTTTCCTTTGACCGTTCTTGTCACTTCATACTGATCAAATCCGCATGCTGATGCAACACTTTCGACTAAGGCACTTGCTACGACAAAGCGGTCTTCACCTACTGCAATCACGCTGTACTCAAGATCAGGGTGCACTGAGATTCCGAGGTTCGCCGGAATTGTCCAAGGCGTTGTTGTCCAAATGATGATGCGCTCGCCGTTTTCAAGAACGCCTTTTCCGTCTTTTACACCAAAAGCGACGTAAATAGATGCTGAACGTTTGTCTTGATATTCGATCTCGGCTTCAGCCAGAGCAGACTCACTTGAAGGTGACCAGTTAACCGGTTTAAGGCCTTTGTAAATGTAGCCTCGTTTTGCCATTTCACCAAATACGCGGATTTGCTGCGCTTCGTATTCCGGTTTTAATGTCACGTATGGGTTTTCCCAGTCACCGCGGACACCAAGACGTTTGAATTGCTCACGCTGTCCCTCGATTTGCTTCCAAGCGTACTCTTCACATAGTTTGCGGAATTCCGCTACTGACATTTCTTTGCGGTTGACCTTTTTGTTTTTCGTCAGCGCCGTTTCAATCGGCAGTCCGTGCGTATCCCAGCCCGGCACGTACGGTGCGTTGTAGCCGCTCATTGACTTATAGCGGACGATGAAGTCTTTCAGGATTTTGTTCAGGGCATGGCCCATGTGGATGTCTCCGTTTGCATAAGGAGGTCCGTCATGCAATACGAATTTCGGGCGGTCTTTCGTCCGTTCTTGAACAAGACGGTAAATGTCCTGCTCCTCCCAGTCTTTTTGCATGTCCGGCTCACGATTCGGCAGATTTCCGCGCATCGGAAAATCTGTTTTTGGCATTAACAGCGTATCTTTGTAATCCATTTTCATTCCTCCACAACATTTTTCAGAAAATAAAAAAAAGCCCTCTCATCCCATAAGGGACGAGAAAGCTTATCTCGCGGTACCACCCTTTTAGAAAAAGCAAGCATACACTTTTTCCTCTTGAGCATCGTAACGTGATGAGCGTCCTAACCTACTGTGAGTTCAGCAAGGAAACTAAAGGGCTGATCTACATGATTCCGGCCATCCCGGACTCTCACCATCTCCGGGTCGCTATGAAGGCCTGAAGGAAACATGACTGTCCCTTTCAACCGTTTTTTCATCTGAATTTATGAACGTATTATATTCGACAAGCTAAGAAAATGTCAAGATAATCAGAGAATTTATTCCTTTTCCTCAAATACAGCGTCGACTTCATACTCAAGGAGATGATCCCAATCGTCATTTTTCAGAAGATCAAGCTGAGCTTCAATCAGCATTTGGAAACGTGTTCTGAAGACTTTAGACTGTTTTTTCAGCTCTTCAATTTCCATTGCGATTTTTCTTGATTTGGAAAGCGACTCATTGATGATGCGATCGGCATTTTTTTCTGCTTCACGGACGATCAGCTTCGCTTCCTTCTGCGAGTTGCGCTTTACGTCTTCTGCGGCTTCCTGGGCTACGAGAATTGATTTATTCAGCGTTTCTTCGATATTGGCAAAGTGGCCGATTTTTTCGTCCAGCTCGTTCACTTTCGCCTCAAGCTCCGTTTTTTTACGGAGTGCGATTTCGTAATCTTTTCTGACCTGCATTAAAAATTCATTTACTTCATCTTCATCATATCCGCGAAAACCTTTTGTAAACGTTTTGTTATGGATATCATTCGGCGTTAATGGCATATTGCCACCTCCATTTTTACATTTCAGTACGGTTATCTAGTTCACATTATAAAACAAATACGGCACAGATGGAGAAAAAAACTGAAAAAACGACTCATTTTTGCCGTTCAAATGTAACTTTCCATTTGTCTTTTTTCGTTTTTCCGTCAACTTTTGCCAAACTGCATCGTCCGAAGCCGCGAATCGAAAGCATGTCCCCTTCAGCAACCTGATAAGACGGATCTTCAATGGCTTTCCAATTCACCTTAACGAGCCCGTTTTTCACAAGCGCCTGCGCTTTCTGACGGGATTGCCTGCTCATTGAAGCGCAGACGGCGTCGAGACGCAATGAAGAAACCGTGTCATCCCTTATTTCGACATCTGAAGCGGGAATGTGAAGAGCGGAAAGCTCGATTTTCTCAAGCTTTACCGGCGCTTTGCCCGCCTTGGTCAGCTGAGTGCTGACAAAATCGGCGATTTCACCGGAGACGATCAGCTGCACGGCTTCCTCTGAGAAAATCAGATCGCCGTATTTCTGCCGCTTTAAGCCGATCCCCATTAATGATCCGAGAAGAGAGCGGTGGTCAATGCTGACGAATTTTTCAGCGTATTGAACGTCAAAAGCCCGAAGCTCAAAATCATCCTGTTCAGGTTCCATATATTCAGGGTATAAAATCGCGCGTTTGCGCTCAGCTCTGTCATATCCTCCGAAAAACGCAAGACCGCAGGCGTCGCCGATAACGGCTTTTACAATGACCTGTTCTCTGGGATCTAAGAAATCAGTCAGCTTCATCCGATACTGGTCCAGGACAATCTGTTTCCATTCAAGCACCTGATCAATAAAAGGCCGCTCGTCTTGTCTGAAGTGCTGGTAAATATCGCTCATGTTCTTTCCTTTCTATGTAAAGAGGCTTGGCTGGTGCCAAGCCCGTATCAAACTGTCGCATTCAAGTATACATTGCGATCATGCGGTATAGGCCCCAAAGTCCCGTCGTGGCAAACCGAAGCACGATAATCGCTACAATCGGGGATATATCCAGCATGGCAATGGGCGGAATGATCCTTCTGAACGGCTCTAAATACGGTTCGCAAATCGCTGCGAGAAACCGTCCGACCGCCGTTTCTCTCGTACTCGGCACCCATGACATAAAGATATAGATGATCAGGGCAAACGAGTAGATGTAAATTAAATAACTCAGAACGGAAAAAATTTGATAAAGAATCATCCTGCTTTACCACCTCTGATGTTCGTCTTCATTTATAAGCTCCGAAATCGTGCCGGAAACGTCGACATTATCAGGCGTGCACAGAAAAATATCTGAACCGATTCTCTGAATGTCGCCGCCGATGGCGTAGACGGTACCGCTTAAAAAGTCGACGATTCTTTTCGCCTGATCATGCTGGATGCGCTGCAGATTGACGACAACCGCCCGCCTGTTCTTTAAATGATCGGCGATTTCCTGCGCTTCCGCATATACACGCGGTTCACTCAACACCACTTTAGAGGATTTCTGAACACTTTGCAAGCTTACTACGTTCTGCTTGCCCTGCGGCTTCTGAGCGTAAGCAGGCTGTTTATCTTTCTGCTGTTCATGCTCTTCCGGATGATCCTGCTCCGTTTCAATGTATTCGTACTCGTACTCCTCCTCATCCATTGAGAAAAAGTTTTTCAGTTTATTTTTCATGCTCATTTGTTTACACCCCCCGGTTCATTTCCGACTAATGAAGAGCCGATTCTGATAAAAGTTGCGCCCTCTTCAACAGCGATTTCATAATCATTTGACATGCCCATTGACAGTTCCCGGCACGGTGCGTTTGTCTGATTCAGTTTTTGTACCTGATCCCTCAGATCACGCAATTGCCGGAAGCAGGCTCTGATCGTTTCTGTATCGTCTGTCAGGGGAGCCATCGTCATCAGGCCCTCTACAGAAATGTATCTAAACTCAGAAAGCTCTCTGATAAAGGGGATGACCTCCTCTGTTTTCAAACCGTGCTTAGACGGCTCAAGCGAAGTATTCACCTGCACAAAACAGCGAACCGCATGCTGCGCCCGTTTTTCAATTTCTTTTGCCAATGACAGTCTGTCTAAGGAATGAATATAAGATACACGGTCAACGACGGCCTTCACCTTTCTGGACTGAAGACTGCCGATAAAGTGCCACTCCGGGCTGCCTTTGATGACTTCCTGCTTATGGATAAGCTCGGCATCCCGGTTTTCTCCCAGACTTGTAATACCGGCATCAACGGCCTCTTGAGCCCTTTCAGCTGATACGTATTTTGTAACCGCGATGACGGTAACATCTTCGGGGCTTCGGCCCGATCTGTTACATGCTTCGTTTATTCTTTCGTTTATATGTCGTAATTGATCAGCAACACGCAAGATCTTACGCCTCCTTCATTCCGATAAAGGACATCATGCGTCCCGTTTTCCCTTTGTCGCGGCGGTGTGAAAAGAATAGTTCACGCTCTCGTTCGGTGCATAAACCGCTGACTGAAATGTTTTCTTCCGGAATGCCGCAATGTATCAGAAGAAGACGGTTGACCTCTTTTAAATCAAGCTGATACTGGCCTTTTTCCGTTTCGCATATGGCGGATTCAGCCGTAAAAGGCAGCGCCCGCACTTCATTGATGACGCGGTCGTCGACTGTATAGCTTCCCGCGCTGATGGACGGACCGATGACAGCCTGAATATCTGTTAAACGGGAGCCTTCTTCGTTTACCCAGCGTTCCGTCATGATGCGTCCGATTTGTTTGACCGTCCCCTTCCATCCGGCATGGGCAGCGCCGATAATGGATTTCACCGGGTCATAAAAATACAAGGGCACACAGTCCGCAAAACAAAGGGCCAAAAAAAGATTCGCATCTTTCGTGTAGAGCCCGTCCGTCCCGCGGAATGCGGAAGAATAGTCTCTCGCCCCTTTTCCTTTATCCCCGGCTGTCACGCGCCGGACGCGGTTTTCATGTGTCTGGTCGGCGAACACCCAGGAATCCAGATCAGTACCGCATAAGGACGCTATGACTTCACGGTTTGTCACAACATCATGAGCTTCGTCTCGGACGTGCAATCCGGTATTTAATGACTCATACGGAGGATTGCTGACCCCGCCGTTTTTCGTCGTGAATCCGGCGATGACCTTTGTGTTAAGCTGATTCACACAGTTCCAGTCTTCTATCATGAGTGCCGAGGGGGTGGTAAGACTAAACGGGTGATATGTATTCATGGAGATCCAACCTTTCGACAAACATTAAAAAAGCGTAATTTCCCACTCATTTTAACACAATTTTAAGCATACGTTTAGCGGCTGATTGAAAAATGAGATAAATAAATGTGCCGGAAACATTGAGATTTCCGGCTTTTTACAAGTAAAGGGAGGATTACGCTCCCCCCTTTGGTTCGTTTACACGCACTAAGATGACATCTTCCCCAATTTTAACTATATTTCGCCAAGGAATGATCATTTCCTCTTCTTTTCCGAAAAAACCGAGAACTTTTCCGCTGCCGCCTAAAATAATCGCCTGAATTTTTCCCGTTGTCACGTTAATATCAATATCACCGATGCTTCCGAGTTTTTTTCCGTTCGACACGTTTACCACATCTTTTATTTGAAATTCAGATATGCTGATCATCCGTATCACGCCCTTTGCCCGTTCTTTTTCCTATTATATGAACGGCCGGGCTGAACCTTGTCACATCGGGCAATCTTTTTTGCGGCTGCACCAGCCGAGGATAAATCTCAGCATAATTTTCGTATAGTCCATAAGCTCATCAACGGACACTTCCTCGTTTACGGAGTGGGCGTTTTTTAAATCGCCGGGACCGTATATGACGCTCGGAATCCCGGCATGATAAAGCCACCCTCCGTCAGTTACGGTTTGGGAAACATCAATGACGGGCTCCTGTTTTCTGACGGCTGAGTGTGATGCAGCCAAGACAGAAACTGCCGGATGGTCCGAATCGATTTCCAGCGCCGGGAACACCTCTCCTCTGTCTTCAATCATCGAAGATCCTCCCCATTTGAACACCGGCCTGTTTTCTTTGAGCCACAGATCACTGTCAGCGACACGATTAATATAGTCTTCGATTTCTGCGGCTGCTTGTTCGTACGTTTCGTTCGGATAAAAGTGGACGGTGATCCATAACCGGCATTCATCGGCGACAAACGCTGCGTGTCTTCCGCCTTCAATGACGGCGGGGTTGATCGTATTGGTGCCGGGCGCAAAGCCGGGATAGCTTTTCGTTACCGCCCAGTGGCGCTCCAGCTCTCCCAAGGCAGTGATGATTTTTGCCATTTTTTCGATGGCGCTCGCTCCGAATGTGCCTCCGCCCGCATGAATCATATTGCGCCTCATGCCGTCATGAAATGTTTGTTTGCTTTTCAATTCTATCCAGCCGGTGATGACACCGCCCTGCCCTTGAATATGCAGGCTGCTCGTATCCGCAACAACCGCAAAATCCGCGTGATAGCCGCGGTTGCAGCATTCCAGCGTCCCCGCCTCACCGACTTCTTCTCCGATTACAGACTGTACAATGAGGTCGCCCGGAAGCTCAATGCCGGCATCATGGATCAGCTTCAGAGAGAAAAGAACACACGCCAAACCCCCTTTCATATCAGCGGCGCCCCTTCCGATCAGCATGCCGTCTTTTACGATCGGCTGAAACGGGTCAGAGTGCCAGTCTTCGCCCCCGGCTTCTGCCACATCAATGTGTCCGTTTAAAATCAGGCTTTGATGCCTGCTTGAATCTGTCCCTTTTAAAACACCGACTACATTCGGATCTTCCGGATACACATCCCACATATCGACCGAGAAGCCCGTTTCTTTTAAAAAGCCGGCCACCCACTTTTGGGCTTCTGCCGTATTTCTTGCTGGCGGGGCCGGAATCGGAAAGGCTATCAACCTTTCAGCAATATGTATGAAGTCATTCCGCCGTTTTTCCGCCTGGTGTAACAGCATATCAATCTGATGCATTGGAAATCTCCCCTTTGGCTGTATCAAAAAACCCGTTTCATTCATGAAATGAAACGGGTGAAAAACGGATCTTCCTCCGCTTTTTTCACCGCTTCCCTCCGCCGGCATGATCCGGATCAGGTCCGTTAAGGGTTGAGACAACGTCTCTCTCAGCCGCATGGCAGCACCCCCAGGGTGAATTTATGTTATTTTACGGATGATGCCTCTTTTGCACGTGTTAAAAACGGGCGGCCATTGTTCCATAAGACATTGACAGGCGTATCGAAAAACGCTGTAAGCCGCTCGTCAGAAAGCATGTCCCTGATTTTCCCGGAGGCGAACACCTCGCCCTGTTTTAAAAGCAGCGCCTGATCAAATACCGGCAGAATTTCTTCAGCGTGATGGGTGACATAAAGGATGGACGGCGCATTTTCTTTTTCGGCGATCGACGTAATCGTGTCCAGCAGCTGCTCCCTTGCCATAAAATCAAGACCCGTCACGGGTTCGTCCAAAATCAGCAGTTCCGGATCAGCCATAAGCGCCCGCGCAATCAGCGCTCTTTGTCTTTCCCCTTGTGATAATGTTTCATACCGTCTGTCGGCGTAACTGATGGCGCCCAAATCCTTCAGAAGACCGATCGCTTTTTCCCTTACCTGCTCACTCGGAGTTTCGTACAGCCCGATTGAAGCGTACGCGCCGCTGAGGGCGATTTCAAAAGCGGAGTCCGCGGCATATAATTTGTGCTGAAGACCTGCTGAAACAAGGCCGATTTTCCTCCTGAGCCTGTCACCGAGCTCTGTTTTGCCGAATTGATGGCCGAGCACCTGCATCTCTCCTGAAGTGGGGAAGTAATAAGAGCATAACATATTCAGCAAAGCCGTTTTTCCGGCTCCGTTTAATCCGTACAGCACCCAATTTTCGTTTTTCTCGACGCGCCAGTTGATATCTTTCAAAATCCATTTCCCGTTTCTTTTTAATGACACACTGTCCAGCTGTAAAATCATTGCAGTTTCCCCCGTTTACTTTATTTAAATTTTCCAAAAACTTTTACACATTAGAATACATCACTTTTTTGCAAACGTAAACCATCGCATGAAAAAAGCCTTTAAACAAGGTTTAAAGGCTTTTTCCGTTATTGATGGATATTCTTATTCATTTGTTTAATGGCTGCCTTTTCAAGCCTTGAGACCTGAGCTTGGGATATGCCGATTTCTTCAGCGACTTCCATTTGGGTTTTCCCTTGGAAAAAGCGCTTTCGCAAAATCATTTTTTCCCGTTCGTTCAGTCTTCTCATGCCTTCTTTCAGAGCCAGCTCCTCAATCCATTGTGTATCCTTATTGCGCTCATCGCTGATCTGGTCCATCACGTAAATCGGATCGCCGCCGTCATTATAAATCGGCTCAAACAGTGAAACCGGATCCTGGATGGCGTCAAGGGCAAACACAATTTCTTCATGGGGCACTTCAAGAACTTTAGCGATTTCCTCTGCTGTCGGCTCCCTGCTTGTCTCACTGATTAACCGCTCTCTTACTTGAAGCGCTTTATATGCGATATCGCGAAGCGACCTCGAGACGCGGATCGGATTGTTATCCCGCAAATATCTGCGGATTTCTCCGATGATCATCGGTACAGCGTATGTTGAAAACTTAACATTATGGCTTAGGTCAAAATTATCAATGGATTTCATTAGTCCGATGCAGCCGACCTGAAATAAGTCATCAACATACTCTCCTCTGTTGTTAAACCTCTGAATGACGCTTAAGACAAGGCGCAGATTGCCGTTTACAAGCTTTTCCCTCGCTGAATCATCGCCCTCATCCTGTAATTGCCTAAACAGCTTTCTCATCTCTTCATTCTTGAGCACCGGTAATTTGGAGGTATCCACCCCGCAAATTTCGACTTTATTTCTTGACACGTTTTTCCCTCCCACTAGGAGCTGCTGTACAACGTTAAGTATCTCCTCGGGTGGGAAAAATATGCACCGCCATTTTACAGAAATAAACATCCGGCTGCGGCAATCCTTGCAGCAGTAAGGGCTGTCAGATGGAAAAAATTTTACACCATTTTGTTAAACTCTTTTCTCAGTCTTTTGATAATCCGCTTTTCGAGCCGGGAGATATAAGATTGTGAAATCCCCATCATGTCGGCTACATCTTTTTGTGTTTTTTCTTCTTCTCCGACAAGCCCGAAACGCAGTTCCATAATCTGCTTTTCTCTTTCGTTTAATTGCTCAAGCGCTTTTTTCAAAAGTTTTTTATCCACATTGGCTTCAATGTCTTTTGTAATAATATCATCATCTGTGCCGAGCACATCCGAAAGCAGCAGCTCGTTTCCGTCCCAATCAATATTCAGCGGTTCATCAAAGGACACCTCTGAACGGATTTTATTGTTTCGGCGCAAGTACATTAAAATTTCGTTTTCGATACATCGCGACGCGTAGGTGGCGAGTTTGATTTTCTTTTCCGGATTAAAAGTGTTTACCGCTTTGATCAAACCGATGGTGCCGATGCTGATTAAGTCCTCGATATTGATGCCGGTATTTTCGAATTTGCGGGCAATGTAAACGACAAGACGTAAGTTTCTCTCAATCAGAATGGCCCGCGCCGCCTGATCCCCGCTCGGCAGCTTTAATAAGAGCACCTGCTCCTCTTCTTTAGACAAAGGCGGCGGCAGCGCCTCGCTTCCTCCTATGTAATACACTTCATCGCTTTTCAGTCCGAGTTTCATCAGCCATTTATACCACAAATATGTCAGACGCAGCTTAAGTTTTTTCATCTTCCTCCCCCTTCTAAATACAACGCGTTTTGAGTATGATGAATAACAGACTTTTCGTCAGGAAACATGTTTTACAGCCTTCCCTGTCAGCATCTTCGGATGAACGATTCCGTCAAATTCACCGTCCGCAGATAATGGTTTCGTGCTGATGCCGATCAGGCATTTTTCACAAGCGATCATTTCGTCTTTTGTTAAAATCGTGACGTAATCCGGCTTTAAACAGATTAAAAATTGATTGTCCTGGCCGACGCCCCTGTATGGAATCAGCCTCAGCTTATCCGCATGGCGGAACGAATCATCAAGCTGCTCTATCACTTCAAGCGGACTGGCGGATTTGATGAGGTCCGTTTCCTTTTCGCTGAGAATCGGAGCGAATTTGTCAATGTGAAGGATCATGACCGGCGTTTTCGTCAGCGGATCATACAGCTGATTCCCGGAATCCACCAATCCTTTCGCGCGGATTGTCTGTCCGCTGAATTCCGCCTGCACCATGACAAGTTCATCGTACTGAATGGACTTCGTCTCGATGTCTTCAATTCTCTTTTTCGAAAAAAACCATATGGCCGGAAATCCGATAACTACAAACATCCAGCTGATCGGGTCGCCGAATCCGGTCTGGCTTGTGACCATTACGCCTTGCTGCACAATTGATTCTGTCTGCAGCAGGGAATGTACGCCGATCATTCCCCCGCCGACGAGAAAAGTCGCGAAATAAAAGGCGAACAAATTTTGAAAAAAGTATCGGAACCGTTTAAAGCCAAAAGCCGCAAGCACGATGACTACTGAAAACGCCATTTTTCCCGCCGGATGCTCCACAAAGGGAGAAACAGGCGTAAACATCAGAAGCACAATGGCTGACCCGATGAAACCGCCGGCGGCCACTCTTCTTTTTTTTACCTGGCGTTTTAAAATAAAGGCGGTCAATAAAAGCAAAAGAGAATCAAAACAAAAGTTCAACAGCCAAATGACATCCAGATAGATTTTCACATCTGACCCCTTTCCTCTTTTGTCTTACTTATCTGTTTCTCTCTCTTGTTTCATAAGTATAAAGCAAGCTCTGTGGGAAAGTCTGTCAATTAATGTTGAGGGTAAAGTACAATTTTTAAGGGATAACCGTTTTATTTGTCGAGGGCCGAAAGGGTTGCTTTCCTATTGTCCGCTTCAACTAAAAAAGCGCTGCCGTGATCTGGCAGCGCTCTGTCTTACTCATTGATATAAAGTTTTCCTTTAGCCGTCTGTCTCGTTTCATTTCCGTAGTCATCTCTAGCGATAACGTCAATTTTTGCTCCGCTTGCTTTGATGGAAGAAGTCGCCGTCCAGTAACCCTCATATCGTCCCGGAGAAATTTCTCTCAGCGGAAGCTCTGTTGCGTTTTGGCTCCCTGCCCGGGCGTTTGTCAGAGGCAGACGGATAACGAAGGAAGCGTCTAATTTCTTTCCGCTTGAAAAAGCGATTTTCACTGATTCTCCGGCTTTTAATTCCTTATCCGCTCCGGGAACCAATCCGGAAATGACGGGAGCATTGTAATTGACATCGATCACCGTCTTTTTCGTTGTTTTGTTACCCGCTTCATCTGAGGCCGTGACCTTGATCTCATTGCTGCCGTTTTCCAGAAGGGTTCTCGCTTGATAAGAACCGTTATTAACTTCAGCTTTTTTTCCGTTCACCTTTACCCATTTTAAATGGGCGTCGTGCACTTTTCCTTTTACGGTCACTGCTTCTTTATTTGTTTTATCACCGTTTGCCGGACTGTCAATCGTCACATCCGGCTTATCCTCATCCAGTATGACCGTGACAGGGCGTGACTCATCGGTTGACCCGCTGTCTGTCACAGATGCCGCCGTCAGCCGATTGGCATCTTCAGTGAGTGTGACGCCGGCCTGGAAATTGCCGTCTGCATCTGCTTTCGTTTCTGCGGCGGTTTTACCGTTATTGGTAAGACGGACAGCGGTTTTTGGTGAAGCCGTTCCTTTCACCGTGACTGACTTCTTGTTTGTAAATGACCGGTCTTTAGGCGACGTTATGTCAGGCACAGAAGCTTCGTAGTCGACCAAAGCCCTGATCATAAAGTTTCCGTCTGATTTATCGGTTTTAGACCAGCGGCCGTCGAGGTATTGCCAGTTTCTGTTCGAGTACGGACTGCCGTCATCAGATGACAGGGCAGGTGTATAAGGATCGGGTTTCGTCTGGCGGAACACAAGATAAAAATCCTTTCCGACCGCGATTCCTTTTGAGCTGAGATCCACTCTGGTCCATTCGCCGTTTCGAAGCGCTTCAGCTTGGAACGGGCCGGCAATTTTGCTGCCCGGAGCTCCATCAGGGCCGGATGCATCATATACTTCTGCTTGAAATTCGGTACCGCCCGGATCAGGCCAGTCGGCGCCCCAAAATTTAAAAAGGCCTCCCGTCAGCATACCGTGTTCTTTTCCGTCTTTGAGCGTCATCTTAACGGCAGATTTGCTGCCGGCTTTAAAATATGACAGCGCGGCTTCTTCCGTTCCGTTATCATAGGCAATTTCCCCTTCATAACCGATATACGGCTTAAGCTTGACGTTTTTTTCAGCATCTCCTTTGATG
Organism: Bacillus sp. Pc3; assembly: GCF_000815145.1. Classification (NCBI taxonomy): domain Bacteria; kingdom Bacillati; phylum Bacillota; class Bacilli; order Caryophanales; family Bacillaceae; genus Bacillus; species Bacillus sp. Pc3. The sequence goes on from NZ_CP010406.1 coordinate 540,415, forward strand.
TCAACGGAAAATTCGCTATTGTAAAAGCCTTTTGCCGCTACTTTGATTGTGTAGGAGCCTTCGTACGCCTTAAGCGAATATTCCCCTTTATCGTTTGTCACCGCCGGTTCAATTGCGGCATCCTCAGCCACATAAAGCGCAGCCCCTTTTACCGGTTCGCCTGTTGACTGATTGGTGATGGTTCCTTTTAGCGTGCCGGACGGCATTTGCTCCAGTGTAAAGTCTGCCTGTGCGGTTTTGTCCGATTGAATAGAAACTTGTTTCGAAGCGGACTTAAATCCGTAAGCCTCGGCTTTCAGCGTATAGCTTCCCGCCTTATGTGACAGGCTGTAGCTTCCGCTTGCAGGGTCGGAATATACGGATTTCCCCGTCTCGGCGACACTGATTTGCGCTCTGAGAGGGAGGAGGTTTGTTTCACGTTTCACTCTTTTTCCGGGTGATTTCACTGCCGGTTTGGCCTGTTTCGGACTGACGGCTTTTTTCTTCAGGTGGCCGGGAGGTGTTTGTCTATTGTGTTTACTTTTTTTAGCCGCCTTGCCGAGAGGGCTGCTTGAAAGCCGGACATCATCGATATACCATCCGTCTTCATTGAGTACTTCGTCAGACTGCATATTAAACATGAGCTTTATGTTTTGGCCTTTATACGCAGATAAATCCGCCTCTTCATCGTTCCATCCTGCGGAGTCACCATTGTAAACGGCCGCCTGCTCCCAATTTGATTTTCCTTCCGGAAGAACGAACACATACCCGTAATCAAAAAATTCTTCGAGCTTGTGCCAGCTTTTAAATTGCAAAAACAGCCGTCCTGTTTCCGGAACTTGAATCGGAGGCATCACCAAATTCATGTTGGCTGAATCGGCATAAGGGCCGGACAGATTCGTCGCATACACTTTATCTCCGGAAAATGCGGTGCCGGGCCCTGAACCCGGGATACCCCATTCCCATTGGTCATGTGTCCCGTAACTGGACCAGCCCGCCGGCTGTGATTCAAAATCCTCTTTGTATCCCGCCGTAATGCTCGGTTTCACGTCAGCCCTGTACGTATCAGATTCTACAGAATGACCTCCGAAATCTTTTATGGTCCATTTATAACTTACCTTGCTTCCCGTTACATCCGGAATCTCCGCCTGGTATGTTCCCTTTTTTTCATCACCGCTTTTTTGAACGGCGGCTGTCGTTTTCCACTTTCCTTCATCAAACTGATAGGAAAGGATGACTTCAGTTACGCTTACATCGTCTTCTGCTGTAACCGTCAACGGAAGGTTTGCCCCTTTGTAAGCCGCTGAGACCGGTTCATGGTGAAAGCTGGGCGGATTGTGATCTTCGCCCGCAGAAGAGACCTTGCCTTCTACGCTTCCGATTCCGTCCGTTACGGCAGAAACGGCATCAAAAGCGTTAACGAGACCGTGGCCGTAACCGTTATTCGGTGATTCCGGAAAAACGGAATCTGTCAGCTTTTCGGCGGTGCGCGTCAAAACGTCTTCCATTTCATCGACCGTAATAGAGGCGTTCGCCTGCCTTAACAAAGCCGCCGTCGCCGCCACATGCGGCCCGGCCATTGAAGTTCCGTCCCAGCCGCCTTCGTATGTTCCTCCAGGAATCGAAGAACGGATATTCACTCCCGGAGCCGAAATGTCCGGTTTTGTTTCATGATACGGTGAGGGGCCTTGAAGTGAGAAATCAGCGAGTTTCTTGTCGATGTCAGTCGCACCTGTCGCAAATGCTTCAGGATAATTGGCCGGATTTGCGATTGACCCAGGTCCTCCCGGTGTAAATAAGTCTTCATTTCCCGCAGAGAATTCCGGAAAAATCCCTGCCGCTCTCCACGCATTCACCATATCGCGGTACCACTCGTCCATTCCCGAACCGCCTGCCCAGGAATTATTAACAACATCCGGCGCCATCTCGGGATGGGGCGTGCCGTTTTTATCTTTAGGCGCGAGCACCCATTCCCCGGCATCCAAAATATCGGCATCGGTTCCTCCGTCATCTGAAAATGCTTTTACTGCGATCCATTTCGCCCCCGGAGCCACACCGATTTGATTTGAGCCGTCAGGTTCTGAACCCGTCATGGTCCCTGTTACATGAGTGCCGTGTTCAAGATCATCGTAGGGAGCGTCTTTATGGGACACGGCATCATACCAGTTCATTTCATGATTCGGCGCTGCGGGATTTTCAGGATCGTAACCCCGGTATTTTTCTTTAAGCGCCGGATGATCCCACTGAACTCCCGTATCAATGGAGGCGACAACCGTGCCGGTTCCGTCGTATCCTGAAGCCCAGGCCTGCGGCGCATCAATTTGGCTGATATTCCATTCGATGCCTTCCTTTGCTTTGATCTCTTTTTGTTTTTTCTTCATTTGAAAAGGAGCTTTTGATTGTCGTTGAGTAAGCTGACGTTTTTCATTCGGAAGAACTTTTTCTACTTCAGGAAATGAGGCGGCTTTTTCCATTACCTCTTTCGAAGCAGTGACTGCCATTCCGTTGACAATATAATAGGAATGGATGTGATCAGCCTTGCCTTTCTTTTTTTGTTTTTCCAAATATGTTTTCAGATTCTGCTGCGCATCATGAGCCGCCAGTTTTAAAGAAGAAACGACGGCTGACCGCTTTTGATATTCGGTTTTTGCTGCGGAAAGCGATTGAGACTTGGCGTTTTTTTCTGCTTCTTTGACCGCTTTTTTCGTATTGGCTTTCTCTTTAAATTTGATAAGAAACGTGACTTTATCATTTTTTTCAAAACGCTTCTTGACTGAATCGGAAATCTTATGCTGAATGCTCTTAGAGGAAGAAAGATCTTTGGTGAAAGAAACTGCCCCCGGTGTGCTGTTCGCTCCGGCTGCACCCGGAAACAACAGGGAACTGACGACAATCGCGCTTAAAACGGAGCCTGTCCATCTGTTTCTCGTTTTTTTCTTCAATCGTATCCCCCCTTATTTGGTAACGCCTATAAAATGTGTATCCCTCCTTCATAATTGGAATCGTTTGTCATTTCGATGCTGTACGTTAAATGTAGACAATCTTCCATCCAGATATTGTCGCATTCTGTAGAAAGCCGTATGAAACTAAAAAACAATCAATTCGTCATAGGTATAAAGTTTCTTTTTTCACTGTATAGATCATGGGGATAGGAAGGAAGACTGTGCACAAAAGAAAAAGGACAAAACCATGTGGTCTTGTCCTTTTTTACATCAGCCGCGTTTGTTGCGGTTTCTTAAAAATGTAGGAATGTCGAGGGCATCATCCGCCGGCTGTGATGTATGGCGGTTCACCGTGTTTTGATGCTGAGTTTCTTCTCGTTTCGGCTCACGTTTCGCAGCGTTTTGGCTTTGAGACTTCAATCCTTGGTTTAAAGTCGGACGCTGCGGTTTTGAGTCATCTTTTTCCTGTTCGATAAAACCGGTCGCAATAACGGTGACGACGATTTCATCTTTCAGATTTTCATTGATAACTGAACCGAAAATCATGTTGACATCAGGGTCGGATGCAGAAGCGACGATATCGGCTGCTTCCTGCACTTCGTAGAGGCTCAGGTTTGTACCTCCCGTAATGTTCATCAAAACACCTTGCGCTCCGTCGATTGCCGCTTCCAGTAACGGACTGGAGATCGCCTTTTTGGCGGCTTCAGCAGCACGGCTTTCGCCCGTAGCGATCCCGATACCCATCAATGCTGAACCTTTGTTGGACATGATCGTTTTGACATCGGCAAAGTCCAAGTTGATTAAACCAGGCGTCGCGATGAGGTCAGAGATACCTTGCACCCCTTGGCGAAGCACGTTATCAGCTTCACGGAATGCTTCAAGCATCGGTGTGTTTTTATCGACGATTTCAAGAATGCGGTCATTCGGAATAACGATCAGTGTGTCAACGGCTTCTTTCATTGCCGTGATACCGCCTGCAGCCTGCAGCTGACGTTTTCTTCCTTCAAATGTAAACGGTCTTGTTACGACACCGACAGTCAAAGCGCCTAAGTCCTTTGCGATTTGCGCGATAACCGGTGCGGCTCCCGTTCCGGTACCGCCTCCCATTCCGGCTGTAACGAACACCATGTCAGCACCTTTTAGCGCTTCTTCGATTTGTTCCTTACTTTCTTCAGCGGCTTTTTTGCCGACTTCCGGATTCGCTCCCGCTCCGAGACCGCGGGTCAGCTTTTCCCCGATCTGCATTTTCACTTCCGCTTTTGACAGGTTAAGAGCTTGCGCGTCCGTGTTTACCGCAATGTACTCTACACCCTGCACTTCATTTTCAATCATTCGGTTGACCGCGTTATTACCGCCGCCTCCTACTCCGATTACTTTAATTGATGCTAAGCCGTCTATGTTTGTTTCGAAATCCAACATGCTAAATCCTCCTAATCTGCCGAATGACTATCAATCTATTCCCAAAACATGCTTAATAGTTTTTTCATTTTGCTCGGTTTGTTGTGTTCGGCTTGTGTTTTTTGTTTTGCTTTTGGACGCTGCTGCGCCTCTGGCCGCTGATGATGTTCTTCTTCGTGAGAGACCGCGATTTCCTGCACGGCTTCTTCCGGCATATGAAAGCCTATTTTTCTTCCCTGAATTCTGGCATTTCGGCAGGCAAATTGTATCAAGCCGACACCCGTCATATACTGAGGGTCTCTTACACCGATATAATTCGGGCTTGCGACCCTTACATTGTGCCTCAGCACTTCCTGTGCCAATGAAAGCACTCCGGGCATTGCGGCCTGTCCCCCGGTCAGCACAAAGCCGCCGGGCAGATCTGTAATTCCCATATGCTCAATTTCGGCTGCGGCAATCTCAAGAATCTCTTCCACTCTTGCTTCAATAATATTGGCAATTTCCTGCTGTGTAAAAGATTGCTTTTGATTTGTTCCTATGACGGTGACTTCAAATACTTCATCTTCTGAAGCCTCATCGTAGAATGCATGTCCGAATTGTTTTTTTACTCTTTCAGCCTCTTCGGTGGAAGTGCGCAATCCGATCGATACATCTTTCGTGATGTTTTCGCCTCCGAGCGGAATGACGGCTGTCTCCTTCAGGTGCCCCTGTTCAAATACCGCCACCGTCGTCGAGCCGCCGCCGATATCAATCATGGCGACTCCGAGGTTTTTTTCGTCTTTTGATAAAGCCGCCGAACCGGCCGCAAGCGGCTGCAGGCAAATATCAGTAATTTCAACGCCCGCTCTCTCCACACAGCGAAGTAAGTTATGTAAGATCGTTTTGGAGCCGGTAATCAGCGTGCCTTCTACTTCCAGGCGCACGCCGAGCATTTTTTTCGGATCGGTAATTTCGTCTCTTCCGTCAACGATAAACTGTTTCGGAACGACGTCTACGATCAGCTGCTCATGCGGAACTGACACGACCTGTGCCGCTTCCATTACCCTGCGGACGTCTTCAACGTGAATTTCTTTGTTTTCACTGGAAACAGCGACAACGCCGTTCGTATCTTGAATATGAATATAATTTCCATTAACGCCGACAATGGCTTTTTTCAGCGGAAAACCTACCATTCTTTCAGCTTGGTCAAACGCTTTTCTTATAGAATGAACGGTTTCATCTATATCAACGATTGAGCCTTTTTTCAACCCTTCAGACGGTACATTTCCCACTCCGATAATGTTAAGGGAATCATCTGTCATTTCTCCGACGATCACTTTTGTATTGGACGTACCGATGTCAAGACTGACGTAAAGTTCATTGTTGTTCATTCTATGGCACCTCCTCACATTTCGATCAAATTCTATTCTATTATTTGCGGAACAACAATACAATGAATGTGGCTTTACAAGTGTGTAACAAAAACAACAGCATCAACAAATTCTTATCTGATTTCTCACAATTTATGTTTAATGAAACTATTCGTTATATTCTATGTATATCCTCTTTTATATCGTATTTTTTTTATTTTTTTTAGAGAAGGCCCACCTTACCGTAAGATTTCTTGTCACGGTGCCATACTGTGCAAACCAGATGCAAATATACCCGCTTTCCATTAGTCTACACTAAGATGAACCTCCAGAAAAGCTATAGATATTGCCAGAAACATCCGAAAAAAGAAGAAACAGGAGGAAAATTCCAAATGCAATGCTCATTGCAGAAGACACGCCCATTGCATTGAGAATTTTCCGCTTGTCCGGCAGCCATATCCCGGGCAAAAACAAACATAGTCATAATGATTCCGCTATCGGTTATATCGGCTGCCCCGCTGATTGCAATAGATTCTTTTGAACCACCTTGAAATTAGTTCTTTAGAACTATTAATCATTTTCTTTTTTCTTGCCGGATTTACCTTTGTTAAATTCTTCAAAATACGTAGCGACTTCTAAGTGGATAATCCCCTTTTTCCCGCCGTCCAGCTGGGAAACGATAGAAGGATAGGTCTTCATCCGGCCGGCAAACGTTTTAATAGAAGCGGTAACTACATACCCGTCGTTCATATACAGCTTGATCCGGTCCTGATCCATTTTTACCGGTGTATAATAGATTTCAGAAATCGACTGCTTTAGCGAACCGGAAAGCTTATCAAGCTGCTCCGCCATTTTGACCCGCTTTTTCGCGTTTGTCCAGTCAACCAAAATCGGGCCCGCGTCATCCGGCGTGACTTCGTTCGGCAGCACAGTGCCGTTTTCGAGCACTTCATAATACACATCATGTCGCTGCAGATACGCGATCGTCTTGTATTCTTCAATGTGAATGCTGACTTTGTTAGGAAATACTTTTGAAAGTTCCGCCTTTTTCACCAGCTTATTCTGCTCAACCTTTTCTTCTGTTTTTTTCTTGTTCAGACTCCAGAACTCGGTTTGTCCGTTATGTATATCAGAAAGCGCGTTGATCTCTTTTACAGACACGTTTTCGTTTCCGGAAACGGTGACAGAAGACACTTTGCTGATCGGCATCTGCAAGTACACGATGATCAGCACCATCATAAAAAAGAGCACAATGAATGAAATCAGCCGGCGGTTTGCTTTTTGCTTCCGCTGCTCTTTGATTTTCGGAATCCGCTCTTCAATATTTACGATTTTTTCTCTTTCATGATTTGGGTTCACTGCCTGTCCACCTCACTAAGAATGAAACAGCTTGACATTCGTCTGATTGAAAAACAAACGGCATGCTGTGATGCCGTTTGACATTTGTTAAAAGTATATCACATGAGCTCATGTAATCAGAGAACCTTTTAACGATTCCCTCCGATGATTTCAACTTCTGTATGCATGTCAACATCATACTGCTCACGGATTGTCTTTTTCACATATTCAATCAGATCAAGAACGTCCTTGGCAGTCGCTCCGCCGGCATTGACGATAAAATTCCCGTGCATTTCGGACACTTTTGCTCCGCCAATCTGATGTCCTTTTAATCCCGCTTTTTCAACGAGGTTTCCGGCATGATTCGGCAGCGGATTTCTGAATATGCTCCCGGCGCATGGGCTTGAATACGGCTGAGTGTTTTTTCTGTAATCTTTGTTCTGCTGCATTTGCGCCGTAATGGCTTCCCGTTCCTTTTGCTCAAGCTGAAGAACTGCCTCGAGACAGACGCCGGGGCGTTTTTTCTGCAAAACAGACGTTCTGTAGCTGAAATCCATCTCTTCGTTCGTCAGCCATTCGATTGTGCCGTCTTCAAATAAGATACGGGCTTTCACAAGAATCTCACTCATATCAGATCCGTGCGCCCCGGCATTCATATAGACGGCTCCGCCGATTGATCCGGGAATGCCCGCTGCAAATTCGAGACCGGACATTCCTTTTTTACTCATGGAAGTCGCAAGCCGGACGACCGAATAGCCGCCTCCGACTGTCACCTGATCACCGTCAATCTCCAAATGATCCAGACCCGCTCCCAGTTTGATGACAACTCCTCTTATGCCTTCATCAAGCACGAGCAGATTTGAACCCCGTCCGATAACCGTCCATGGCAGATCATGTTTCTTCACAATATCCATAATATCTTTGACCGCTTCCACACGGTTGGGGATGATCAAAATGTCCGCCGGACCGCCGATTTTCATCGTTGTATGGTTCGCGAGCGGTTCTTGTTCCAGCACTTTGCCGACTTCGCGGTCTCTTAATTCCTGAATTACGTTCTCCATCATAAACCTCCGCATTCCATTTGCTCTATTTTTTTATGTCTTCCATGATACTGTACAGTCTGGCTGCCGCATCCGGAACACCGAGTGATTTTGTCCGCTCACTCATGTCTTTTAAGGTTTCTTCATTCATGACGATTTTGTCCAGCGCAGCGATCAGTTTTTCTCCGGTGAGCTCGGTTTCCTTCAGTACGATTGCAGCGTCATGCTGGCTAAGCGCCTTCGCATTGACTTCCTGGTGATTGGCTGTCACATACGGGCTCGGAATAAGCACGCTCGGAATGCCGAGAGCGGTGATTTCCGCAATCGTCGTCGCTCCGGCTCTGGCCACAATGACATCAATTGATTGTAAGTACTCCGGCATTTGGTGCAAAAACGGTTTTGTCACCATATTATCAGCGGCTTTTCCGCCTTTCAGCTCAGCCGTTACCTTCTCGTAATGCACTTCCCCGGTAATATAAAGCACTTGGTAAGGTCTCGTTTTCAATTCTTCCTGCATATCTATAACGGCACGGTTAATGGGAGCCGCGCCTCTGCTTCCGCCGAAAATGAGCACCGTTTTTTGATTGTCTTTCAGCCCGAACTCAGTTAATGAGCGGCCTGTCTTAATTGAGACGACTTCAGAGGCTCTCGGGTTTCCCGTAAACACAACTTTTTCAGCAGGAAAATGCGATTTTGCCTCTTCAAAGCAAATTGCCACCTTATTAACATATTTCGAGAGAAACTTATTTGTGATGCCGGGCAGGCTGTTTTGCTCATGAATGATCGTCGGAATTCCCATTTTTGCCGCCGCGTATACGACCGGACCGCATACATAGCCGCCTGTACCGATAACGGCATCCGGTTTAAACTCTTTTAAATATGATTTGCTTTTCTTCACGCCTTTTAAGAAACGCATGACGGTTTTTACATTTTCAAAAGAAAGTTTTCGTTTGAAACCTGTAATTTCAATGGCACGGAACGGAATATTTTCCCGTTCAACAATTTTTTTCTCAAGACCGTTCTCTGTTCCGATATACAAAAATTCCACATCCGGATGCCGGCGCTGAACTTCTTTAATAAAGGCCAGGGCCGGGTAAATATGTCCTCCGGTTCCGCCTCCGCTTACTGCAATACGCATTCGTATGTCCCCCTTAATCACATAGCGATAACCCTGTTTTTTAGGACAGGGTTATTGATGTTGTCTGTTTTTTTATAGATAACGAATAAATCATGAGTGATGAGGCAAGATACAGATCAATACCTCGAGTACCGGCTGACATTTAAAAGCACGCCGACCGCTGCGAGCATCAGCGTCAGTGATGAGCCTCCGTAGCTTAAAAACGGCAGCGTAATTCCTGTTACCGGGATCAGCCCCGTCACAACGCCGATATTAATCATGACTTGAATAGCTATCATAGAAATAATACCGATGGCGACAAAGCTTCCGTATAAATCCGGCGCGCCGAGGGCAATCCTGACGCCCCGCCATAATAAAATACTGAACAGCAGCAATATGAGCGAACCGCCGATAAAGCCGAGTTCCTCAGATAAAATAGCAAAAATGAAATCGGTTTGCGGCTCCGGCAGGTAAAAAAACTTTTGCCGGCTTTGGCCGAGCCCCATCCCGAACAGTCCGCCCGGACCTACGGCATAGAGCGACTGAATGATCTGAAATCCGCTTCCAAGCGGATCCTCCCATGGGTTTAAGTAAGAGGTAATCCGTTTAATCCGATAAGGAGCGGACAGAACTAGTGCCGCAAATCCGCTTAAACCGATGAGTCCGAGGAACGCAAAATGAGCGATTCGCGCACCGGAAACAAAAATCATCACGATGCACGTGCCCACCATTACCGTCCCCGTTCCCAGGTCTGGCTGGCACATAATAATAATAAATGCAGAAAACACGATTCCGAGCGCGGGAACGAATCCGCGTCTGAATGACGTAATATTCTTCTGTTTTTCAGAAAGAAATTTAGCCAGAAACGCAATCATCGCGAGTTTCATAAACTCCGAAGGCTGAATGCTGAACGCTCCCACTCCGATCCAGCTTCTTGAACCGTTCCGCACCATTCCGACTCCCGGAATCAGCACAAGTACAAGCAGAAAAAAACAAATGATCAGAAGCAGCTTCGACCATGTGCGCCATGTCCAATAATCCACATTCATTATGAAAAACATGGCAATGACGCCGATCCCCGCAAACAGCAGCTGCCTTTTCGCGAAGAAAAACGAGTCGTCAAATTTATAATCCGCCCATACCGCACTTGCACTGTAGACCATAATTAATCCTATTGTTAAAAGCAATAACGTAATGATAACTAATAACAAATCAGGCGCTGTTTTTTTAGTAGTCAAAGCAATCGACACCCCAAGCATAAGTCATTTAGGGCTGCCGATGAACAGAGACAAGCCCTTACTTAAGCATATGCACGGCATCTATAAACATGTCACCGCGTTCTTCAAATGTTTTGAACTGATCCCAGCTTGCACACGCGGGTGACAAGAGGATGACGTCTCCTTCATTTGAGAGCGCAAACGCCGCAGATACTGCTTGTTCAACATTATCGACACGTTTGACATGTTGTATTCCCAGCTCATTGCCCAGTTTTTCTATCTTCGGCGCTGTCTGTCCGAACGTCAGGACCGCTTTGACATTGTCCATATACGGTTTCAGGTCGTCAAAACCGTTGCCGCGGTCCAGTCCGCCTGCAAGCAGAATAACCGGTGCTTTGAACGCGGAGAGCGCTTTGCTTGTGGCCAAAATATTCGTCGCTTTGCTGTCATTATAAAATCTACGATTCTGGATCGCAGTTACATACTGCAGACGGTGTTTGACACCGGTAAAGCTTGTCAGCACCTTCTGAATCGCTTTATTAGACGCGCCCGCCGTTTTTGCCGCGGCTACAGCGGCTAAAATATTTTCTAAATTGTGCGCGCCCGGCAGTACGATGTCATCAACAGGCAGAATCGCTTCATCGCCGAACATCAGCATACCGTCTTTAATGAATGCGCCGCTTGACAGTTCCTGGTGAACTGAAAACGGAACGGTGCCGGCTTTTCCGCTTTCGGCAAGCCGCACGACTGTTTCATCGCTTTGATTCACGATGGCCGTATCACTCTCAAGCTGATGAAGATACACGTTCTGCTTGGCTTTTTCATAGTTTTCACGGCTGTGATGGTAATCCAAATGAGCGTCGAACACATTTAAAATCAGGCCGATTTCAGGTCTGAACGCATGAGTCCCCATAAGCTGGAACGAAGAAAGCTCTGTGACGATCCATTCATCACCATCAGCATGATAAGCCACTTCACTGGCGACAGTGCCGATATTCCCTGCGATCAGCGCCTTTATCGAGTCAGCTTTCAGCATTTCATAAATCAGGGTCGTCGTTGTTGTTTTCCCGTTTGAACCTGTAATGCCGATGAATTTTGCATTGGTGATATAATACGCAAGCTCGATTTCCGTCCAGACCGGGATGCCTCTTCTTTGCGCTTCCTCCACCATGATATTTTCATACGGGATTCCGGGATTTTTGATCAGAATGGTAATGTGATGCTGATCAAAAAGTGACGTCGGATGCTCACCGCAGATGACTTCAATTCCTCTTTCTGCAAGCCTTTGGGCAGGTTCGTTTTCTTCAAAGGCTTTTTGATCATTCACGACGACGTTAATGCCTTTTTCATGAAGAATCGACGCAGCCGCATATCCGCTTTTCGCCAGTCCGAGGACCAGAAAGTTTTGTTTTTGCAAAAAAAGTTCGTTTTCCACTTATAACCACACCTCGATGTAAATTCCTAAAACGGCAAGCAGCAGTCCCGCAGTCCAGAATGTGACGACAACTCTCCATTCAGACCATCCGACCAATTCGTAATGGTGGTGAAGCGGACTCATCTTAAAGATTCGTTTTCCTGTCGTTTTAAAGCTGATGACTTGTAAGATAACAGATAAGGTCTCAATAACAAATACTCCGCCGATAATGACGAGCAGAATTTCAAGCTTCGTCAGAATGGCAACGGTCACGATCGCTCCTCCGAGCGCAAGCGAACCGGTATCCCCCATAAATACCTTGGCGGGATGGGCGTTGAATACAAGAAAACCGAGAACGGCGCCGACAACGGCAACCGAGAAAATCGCAACGTCATATTGTGACTGGTTCCACGCAAGGATGGCGAAAGCGCCGAATGCGATAGCCGCGGTACCGGACAAGAGACCGTCCAGACCGTCTGTCAGGTTGACGGCATTTGAACCTCCGACAAGCATAAAGAGAACGAGGATAAAGTATCCCCAGCCGAGATCGATTGACAGATGTGTGCCCGGCACCCTGATGCCGGTTGAAAAATGGCAATAATGATATACTCCGTAAAATACAATGGCAATAATGATCTGGCCGATCAATTTCTGCTTCGACGTCAATCCGAGATTCCGTTTCATTACTACTTTAATATAGTCATCCAGAAAGCCGAGCAGGCCGTATCCGATCGTGACAAACAGCAGAAGAAACATTTCCGCGCTCAGATGCGAAAATTTCTGCGTCATGACAATCGCCGTAATGGCGATGGATACAATAATCATGACCCCGCCCATCGTCGGCGTCCCTGATTTTTTCATATGTGATTTCGGCCCCTCTTCCCTGATACTTTGGCCGAATTTTAAACGTCTTAAAAACGGGATAAGAATCGGAGATATCAGAACACTGATTAAAAATCCCATTATTATTGTAAATAAAATCACTTGCTCAAGCATTGCTCTTTTCTCCTCCCGTTTCGTTCAAACGACATACGTATTTATCATATTCACATTGTGTCCCCGTAATTCTTTTCATTTCCCTCATTCTAACACTCTTTCCTGTTTTACTTTTTATTCAGCTCAACAATAGCTCTTCCCGCTACTTCGGCGTCATCAAAGTCGAATGTTTCATTGCCGATCTGCTGATAGGTTTCATGCCCTTTCCCGGCAATCAGAACCACATCTCCCTTTTTCGCGTTGGCAATGGCAAAAAAGATAGCCTGCTCGCGATTTGCGATACTGTGATAGTAAGTGCCTTCTACCCCTCTTTCCATATCTCTTAATATGGCCAGCGGGTCCTCGCTTCTCGGGTTATCTGAAGTGAAAATCGGTTCGTCGGCAATCCGCACCGCAATTTCCGCCATTTTCGGGCGTTTCGTTTTGTCCCGGTCACCGCCGCAGCCGACGACGACGAAAAGCTTGCCCTCTGTCATGTCTTTGCATGTATTCAGGACGTTTTCCAGACTGTCAGGCGTGTGCGCGTAATCGACGACCACAGGAAACGGCTGATTGTGATTCACCAGTTCAAACCGGCCTCTGACACCTTGCAGCTCTTCAAGAGCGCTTGTGATCGTATCAAACGGCAGACCCGCTGCGATCGCTGTCGCCGCTGCAGCCAGTACGTTATACACGTTGAAGCGGCCGACGAGTGAAACCGTGATCTGCTTTGTTCCTTTTGGCGTAACGAGTTCAAAGCTTGTGCCTTGCGCAGAGATCTCGATTTGTTTCGCCATGACATCGGCATCATTCTCGATTCCGTATGTAAGGATGTGCGCCGCCGTCACTTTTTCAAAATAAGCACTGGCTTTGTCATCTGCGTTTAAAACGGCCCGCTTCGGCTTTTCGTGATTAAAGGAGCCGCCCAGCTGGGAAAACAGGAGGCTTTTAGCCTGTCTGTAGTCTTCCATCGTCTTGTGATAATCTAAATGGTCCTGCGTCAGGTTCGTGAATACGGCGATATCATAATCGCAGCCGTGAACCCTGCCGAGTGACAGAGCGTGAGAAGACACTTCCATAATAGCTGTGTCAACATGCTCATCATTCATTTTCTTGAACGTTTTTTGCAGTGTGACGCTTTCGGGCGTTGTATTTTTGACCGGGAATGTCTCATCCCCGATTTTAATGTACATCGTTCCGATTAAACCGGTCTGTCTTCCCGCTTTTTTGAAAATCTCATCAACCATGTGCGTCGTTGATGTTTTGCCGTTTGTGCCGGTGATGCCGATAAGCTGAAGCTGCTTTGTCGGCTGCCCGTAAAACGCGTCAGAAAGAACGCTGAGCGCCCGCTGTGACCGGCGGACAATAATGACAGGAACATCGACGTCAAGCTCTTTCTCGGCAACGATGGCCGCTGCGCCGTTTTCTGCGGCTTTTTGGGCAAAATCATGTCCGTCTACCGTATACCCTTTTATACACACAAAAAGACTCCCTTTTCTCACTTCCCTGGAGTCCATCTCAATTGAAGTTATGTCAGGGTCATGAAAGTCATTTTGAACAGGTTCGGCCATTAAATATGTAAGCAGCTTTGTAAGTTTCATTGTATCAAACCTCTCAGAAATTCTATTCATTCTTTTATCATGATAACCGTTTATAAAAGTCAGAATGGCTTTTAAACATACAGTTCATATTTTAGCGTAAATAAAAGGATACATCCAGTTAATCTTAAAAGTTATCTTCTTTTTTTCTCTTTATGATAAGAGGCAGCCGAAAACAATCGGCTGCCTCAAAAAGACTCATTCTTCACTCAAGTAAACACGGATCTTTGAGCCTTCTTTTACTTTCGTTCCGGCTGCAGGTGATTGTTTCACAATTTTGCTTCCTTTTCCTGAGGAGTCAATATTCAAATTGACAAGCAGCGACTCAAGATCAGAGACAGACATCCCTACAACATTCGGAACCTCTATTGTTTTTGTGTCGTTCCATTGATATTTTTTCTCGATTTGATTTTTTCGCGGTTTCACGCCGAGCTCCGGCAGACTGTCTCTCATCATATTTCCGACAATCGGCGCGGCGACGGTTCCCCCGAATTGAATCGTGCCTTTCGGATTATCAACCGCGACATACACGACAAGGCTCGGGTCATCAGCCGGAGCAAAACCGATAAAGGAGACGATATGGTTGTTTTCGAGATATTTGCCGTCTTTGACCTTTTGTGCGGTACCTGTTTTTCCGCCGACGCGATATCCTTCCACAAAGGCATTCCGCCCCGTTCCCTGAGCGACGACGCTTTCTAAAGCATATCTGATCTGCTTTGACGTTTCCTGGGAAATAACTTGCCTTTTCGCAATCGGCGATTGTTTCTTAACGGTTTTTTTCGTAACGGGATCAACCCACTCTTTGGCGATAAACGGAGTATAAAGCGTTCCGCCGTTTATTGCTGCGGAAACGGCTGCCACCTGCTGAATCGGCGTGACGGAAACCCCTTGTCCGAAAGCGGTTGTCGCCTGTTCGACCGGGCCGACTCTGTCAAGCGGGAATAAGATCCCCGTTCCTTCCCCTTGCAGATCAATGCCTGTTTTCTTCCCAAAACCGAAGTCCTTAATATATTGAAACAGCTTTTGTTTTCCGAGCCGTTCCCCCAGCTGTACAAACCCGGGGTTGCAGGAATTTTGAACGACTTCAAGATAAGATTGCGAACCGTGGCCGCCCTTTTTCCAGCATCGGAGGCGGGCGCCGTCGACCTCGGCAAATCCTTTGTCATAAAAGTGGTCTCTTTGCAAGTTTACTTTTTGCTCTTGAAGAGCCGCCGCAAGCGTAATAATCTTAAAGGTCGAACCCGGTTCATATGTGCTCCATACCGGCAGGTTCCGGTTGTAAACGGACGGATCCACCGATTGATAGTCAGCCGGATCAAAATCAGGACGGCTTGACATGCCGAGCACTTCCCCGTTTTTCGGATTCATTGCGACCGCAATCATTCCGTCCGGGTTATATTTCGCCGCTGCATTGTCGAGCTCTCTTTCTATAATCGTCTGAACCTTGGCGTCAATCGTCAGTTTCATATCAAGTCCGTCTTTCGGAGGGGTGTAATCATCCGCTTCATCAGGCATTTTCTTCCCCTTGGCATCCGTATAAAATTTTACGGATCCCTTGACACCTTTTAAGTCATCATCATAATAAGCCTCCAATCCGAGAAGGCCTTGGTTATCAATACCGGCAAACCCGAGAACATGGGACAAAAAGCTTCCGTACGGATAATGGCGGATGCTGTCTTCAGCCACATAAACCCCTTTTAAGTCGAGCGCTTTGATTTCTTTCGCTTTTTTATTGGAAATTTTCCGCCCCTCGGGTGAGATTTTTTCTATGGAGGTTTTCTTAGTAATGTGTTTGTAGACCTTCTCTTCCGACATATTTAAAACTGACGCGAGAAGCTTGCCCGTTTTGATGGGATTTTGGATCTGGCGCGGTACGACAAAGACGGTCGGCGCGCTTTTATTAGTAGCCAGCTTCACGCCGTTTCGGTCAAGAATCTCTCCCCGCTCAGGCTCAAACGGCAAATTCCGGCTCCAGGAATCCTTAGCCAATGAAGTCAGCTTTTCTCCCATCACAAATTGGACATAGCCTAATCTGCTGTCAATGATCAAAAAAATGATTACGCCAAAAAGCAAAACCAGTAATAAACGTTTTCGAACCGTTACATTTGAAACGCGCAAGGGACCGTCCACTCCTTATTTAGGCTTGTTTCAATTTATGCCTCAGCTTGGACACATAGAACGGCGGCGCATAAAAAAGAAGCCCGCGGGCATCCGCGGACTTCTCTGTCCCGTTAATCAGGATTTTTAAATTTCACCTTGATCACGGTATTTTCTTTCAGTTCTTTGCCTTTTTTCACACTTTGGCTTGAAGCGTAACCTTCACCGCTCACATCGATGTGAATGCCTGATACTTTGCTGAATTGAAGCACTTCCCGTCTCGACCATCCGGACATATCCGGCATCGTCATCTTTCCGTCTGTTTTTAAGAAGATTTTCTGATTGGTGATCACATCTTCTCCGGCTGTCGGATACTGCTCTTTTACGGCAACATCGCTGCCGATGACAATCGGTGTGAGATGTTCATTTTTCGCTTCCTTCTCAGCGCTCTTGACCGTCTTATCTGTCAGGTCAGGCATCTTTTGGCTTTTCGTTTCTTCCTGACCGGAATCTGTTTTTTCCGTCGGTTCGATATTCATGTAGTGAAGGCTGTTTTTCATCGTCGGGTTAAAGATTTCCGCGACAGGATCAGAGCTGCTTTGCCCCGCTTTTAATTGCGGCTGCTGCACGGCTACATAGATGACGAGCTTAGGATCATTTTTCGGCGCCATGCCCATGAATGAAAACACATAGTTGCTCGTTCCTCTTAAATATCCGCCCGTCCCGGCAATTTGTGCGGTTCCCGTTTTACCCGCGACGTCAAATCCTTCAATTTTATAAGGTTTTCCCGTTCCGATGTCTGACGTCACGACTTCTCCGAGCAGATTCCGGACTTTTTTAGCCGTATCTGCTGAAATCGGCGTGCCTGCCTGCTCGGGTTTTGTCTGCTTGACGACTTTTTTCGTATCGGGGTCGACAA
Source organism: Bacillus sp. Pc3 (assembly GCF_000815145.1). Lineage (NCBI taxonomy): Bacteria > Bacillati > Bacillota > Bacilli > Caryophanales > Bacillaceae > Bacillus > Bacillus sp. Pc3. The sequence goes on from NZ_CP010406.1 coordinate 557,798, forward strand.
TATGATCAATGACGTAAGGTTTCATCATTTTGCCGTTATTGGCAATCGCCGTGACGGCCTGAAGCTGCTGGATCGGCGTTATCGCCGATGCTTGGCCGTAAGCAGTAGACGCTTTGTCAAAATCATATTTGTAGTTAATTTTACTTGATACTTCACCGGGCAGATCAATCCCTGTTTTTTGATAGAGCCCGAATTTGTGCAGGTACTCATTAAACCGGTCAAACCCCAGTTTTTCGTTGGCCAGTTTGGCGAAAGCAACATTCGATGACCTCATGAGGCCGTCATGGAAGCTTGTCATACCCCAACCGGCGCCATCGTTCCAATCTTTAACAGGTCCGCCTCCCACTTTATATGTTCCTGATTTATATTTCTCGTTTGCGGCAAACACATTTTCCTGAATCGCCGCGGCAAGCGTAAAGATCTTCATCGTTGATCCCGGTTCATACGCGTACGACACTAAGTCGTTGTAATAATTGGTGACGTTTCTGATATTCGGGTCAAAACTCGGACGCTGCCCCATCGCAAGCACTTTGCCTGTTTTCGGTTCTACGACAGCCGCCATAATTTTTTTCGGTTTATATTTTTCCGCTACTTTCGTCATGCTGTCTTCTAAAAAGGTTTGAATTTTCTGATCAATGGTTAAATATACATTGTCACCGTTTTTAGGTGCGGTGATTTTTTCTTTGCTGTTCGGAAGTTTCCAGCCGGATTTATCACTTTCGTAAGTGACGGATCCGTCGCGTTCCGTCAGATAGTTGTTCAGTATTTTTTCAAGCCCTAAAGAGCCTTGTATCTCGTTTGTTTTTTCATTCACATCGGCATAGCCGAGAACATTTGACAAAAATATGCCGTTCGGATAGTAGCGCTTCGTATCTCTTAAGAAAGAGATACCCGGAAGATTCATTTTTTCGATCTTTTGTTTTTTCGCATAAGAGATATCGCGGCCGGCTGAACCGAATTCCACCTGCTTCGCGCCATCCCTGTTTAAGATGTCCAGAATCTTGCTTTTATCAAGATTGATAACGGTCGCCAGTTTTTCCGCCGTTTTCTCTTTGTCTTTGACATGCTGAGGATGCTTCTTGTCGGTCGTCATCTTTTTATCAAGCACGGCAATGAGTTTATATGTCGCCGTGTCCTCTGCAAGCACTTTGCCGTTCCGGTCAAGAATAGAGCCGCGGCTCGCTTCTATCGTCCGCTTTTTTTCGTGCTGCTCGGTCGCTTTTGTTGCAAGTTCTACACCGTTTGCTTTACCGGTTAATTGAATGTACGCCATTCTCCCGAGAATGACAAAGAAAAAGAGAGCGAAACAAATACTGAGTATCGCTGCTCCTCTGTTCATAAACTTATTTTTTTTCGGCATGGGTTATCATTCCTGTATGTTTTTCACTTTTTTATCTTTCAGATTCAAACCGTGCTTTTTGGCGATATCCATCAGGCGCTGCGGCTGGCTTAAGTCAGCAGCCGTCTTTTCGAGATCACCGATCTGCTTATTCTTCTCAGATACTTTCTCCTCCAGTTTTTGCACCTCAATATTGGATTGGTACGCCGCGTATGCCTTTGATACGATAAACATTGATGTGGAGAGAACGGCAATGGCAAACAGGACGAGCAGCACCTTTTCCCCGAGTGTAATGGAAGCCCTCTTTTTGACAATCACCTTTTTTTCGGGACTTATCACTGGCCGTTGTTGTTTTTCCTGCTGGTAAGCTAAGTTGCTCATAGGCTGATGACCTCCTTTAATGTTGTCATTTGCTGCCCGTTATTTTCGTTTCTCCGCAATGCGGAGCTTCGCTGACCGGGCGCGGTTATTTTCTTCAAGCTCCTCTTTTGATGCCGTAATGGGCTTTCTCGTAATCAGCTTTAATTCCGGTTCAAATTCTTCCGGTATCACGGGAAGACCCGGAGGCAGTTCGGGAAGTGATGATTTTTCCTTGAATGTCGTCTTGCACATTCTGTCTTCCAGCGAGTGAAAAGTGATCACAGACACCCTTCCGCCCGGCTTCAGCACCTCTATCGCTTGCAAGAGGGCCTCTTCAAATACTTGAAGCTCGTCGTTTACGGCGATTCGAATGGCTTGGAATACACGTTTGGCCGGATGACCTCCGCTTCTTCTTGCCGGAGCCGGTATCGCGTCCTTTATTAGATCGACCAGTTGGCCGGTTGTTTGAATAGGCGATTTTTCTCTTGCCTCTTCAATTTTTCGGGCGATCTGCTTGCTGAATTTTTCTTCTCCGTATTTAAAGAAAATCCTCACAAGGTCCTCATACCGCCATTCATTTACGACTTCTTTCGCCGTAAGGGCGGCCGACTGGTCCATCCTCATGTCCAGCGGTGCGTCATGATGATAGCTGAATCCCCGTTCCGGTGTATCAAGCTGCGGAGAGGATACTCCTAAATCAAATAGAATTCCGTCGACACTCGTAATGCCGTGTTCATGTAAACACTCTTTTAAATAACGAAAGTTGCTTTTCACCAGAATAAGCTGTCCTTTGTATTCGGACAATGTTTTCTTTGCGTTTTCAAGTGCTGTGTCATCTTGGTCAAAGGCGATCAAGCGTCCTTTTTCCGATAATTGCTGCAATAAATATGTACTGTGCCCGGCGCCGCCAAGGGTGCAGTCCACATAGGTTCCGTCCGGTTTGATATTTAAACCGTCGACGGTTTCACGAAGAAGTACTGTCTTATGCTGAAACATTTGTGTCGGTCCCACCTTTATCAGGAATGAATTGAATTGTCAGTTGTTGTTGTGATGCACGAAGATCCATTATATATCAAATCCAATCATGTTTTCAGCAATTTCAGCGAATGAATCTTCTTGCTCTTCTGTGTATTGTTCCCATATTACCTTACTCCACAATTCAATTCGATTGGAAACCCCGATGACAACACATTCTTTTTCCAGTTTTGCGTAATTCAGAAGAGATGACGCAATATTAACCCTTCCCTGCTTGTCCAGTTCGCATTCGGTCGCACCGGAAAAAAAGAATCGGGTAAATGCGCGGGCGTCTTTTTTGGTGAGCGGCAGAGCCTTCAGCTTTTCTTCAATCAGCTTCCATTCATTCATCGGATAGCCGAAAAGGCATTGGTCCAGTCCTCTGGTCAGCACAAACTGCTCACCGAGGCCTTCTCTGAATTTTGCGGGTACGATCATGCGGCCCTTTGCATCAACAGTATGCCGGTATTCACCCATAAACATGATAAGGACCCCCACTTTCTCCCCTAAACTCACCACTATCCGCCACTTCTCTCCACAACCTCATTTTACACTGTTTACACATAAAAAAAAACCCTGAACTATTCAGGGTTCTTTAAAACTTTATTTCAAAGTTTGACAATCTGATGTTGGTTTTGAAAAGAAAATGGCAGATGTTTGAAGGTTGTGAAGAATTTTGGACCGTAGCGGTTCAGATAATACATCACATTCCAAATCCGTTCCTGCGGAGCGCCGAGCGGTCTGATGCTGTTTTGGATTCTTTCATAGTCACGCAGCACAAAACCTTCTTTTTCTTCAATTCTTTTCGTTACCGTCCGTTCTAAAAACAAGAGCTGATCTTGAATGAAGGCGGCATTCTTCTGTAAGAGCGGCTCAAGGCTTGAATCGACCTTCAGCGCTTCGTCCCTTGCGCGTTTATGGACAGCTTCAATCTGCGACTTCGCCTGTTCCATTACAGAAGAAAACTCTTCCGGAATCTGCTCTTCAAAATAAGTGTCTTTCAGGTGTCCGGTGCCGTGTTCGATCGCTTCCTGAAGCGGGATATTCCGTTCTGAAAGCTTCTTTTCAATATGGCGCTCAAGAAACGTAATGTTCAGTCTCGGCACTACCGGCGTCATGCGAAAGCCCATTAATGAGAAAGCCCGCTTCAGTTCACCCCAATAATTGATCTCCCCCGGTCCCGCGATAAACGCCAGAGTCGGGATGAGAAACTCCTGCATGAGCGGCCTTGTCACAACGTTATTGCTGAAACAATCCGGTTTTTCTTCCATATGCGTATGAAGCTCGTCGTTCGTCCATTTCAGGTCAAGCTCCTTAATGACAAAAACGCCGTTTTCTTTTTCAATTAAGAAACGCTCTCCCTCATGTTCGTAAAACAGATTGGCCTGATCTTTGTCCGATTCAATAATCGGGTGATAACCGGCTTCCCGCATAAGACGCTGCTGGTCTGACACGGCTTTGGCAAGCTCATGATTGTGTTTTAAAATCTGCTGAAACATACCCGTTTCCAGCTTTTTAATCCCCGGATCTCCCGAATTCATCAGAATAAGGCCTTCTTCTTGAAACAAGTCGGCGATCAACAGTTCAAAAAAGTCTGTGAATGTCTCTGATGAGCGTAAACATCGCTTCACGTTTTGAAGGAGTGTGTTTGTGTGATCCGTCTCCTCAAAAGCAGCGAACACTTCATCAATCCAAGCCGCGCATTTTTCCTGATCAAGCTCGGTTTTAGCCGCCGATGTTTTTTTCCAGTACGACTGCGGCAGTTTCTGTTTCACCGGACCTTTATTCTCTGTTGACGTATGCACAAAATTGATTTCTTCCAGATCGTGATCTTCACCCGCCACCCAGAAAATCGGAACGACAGGAATCTGCAACGCCTCTTCCTGCTGTCTGGCAAGTACGATAATGGAGATAATTTTATGTATGGTGTAAAGAGGCCCCGTTAAAAGACCGGCCTGCTGGCCGCCTACTACCGCTGCGCTTTTTGGATCTCTCAGTTTTTCGATGGAGGCCTGCATGGCGGCGGAGTGAAATTTTTCGTGATAGGAGGATAAATAATCCGCTAATTCTTCTCTGGCAAACGGCCGCGAAGACAGGTCATGAAGCCGCTTTTGCCATACGTCCTCTGAATGAATATCATAATCAAAAAATGAAGACATGTTTTCTCCATCTATATAGTGCTGCACAAACTTATTTTGACTTTTGATGGAAAGTTCAGTTAGCTGCATCTGTCTGGAACTTCCTTTCTCCAATAAATAGTTAGGTTTCCGAAATGAGTATAGCATGTTACCGGAAAACCTCAAAAGACTTTGTTTCAGTTTCTTTCTAACGCTTTTATGCTGCGGTGTAAAAACGGGAGATGAACGGCCGGCAATCCGTGACTTTCCGCTTCTTTTACAAGGTAGCCGATAATCGCATCGGCCTCTGTCCGCCTGCCTGCCATGATATCGACGAGCATGGAAGAATGATTTTTTTCCGTCAGTCTGCAAACTTCGCAAACTTTGTTCCACGCTTTTTCTCTATCGGCGAGGCCAAGTATTGTCTCCGCTTCTTCAAACACGTTTCTCATATATTTTTTGTAAGCGTCATTTCTTAACAGCTCTCCGTTTTTCACGCGCAGCAATGCAGTTAACGGGTTGATGCATACATTTATGATCAGTTTTCCCGTTAACAGCCGATACCAGTCGTTTTCATCATATACAGGAAAATCCCGGTGCATGCCGGAAAAGATGCTTTGGAGCGTTTCCGGCCGAGATGCGCTGAATACACTCCATCTTACGGCTCCCTCTCCCGTATGTTCAACGGCATGATCTGATATCTTTTTTGCTCCGTGCTCAACTGTGCCGACATAAAGCGAATGATCCGTATGCCAATCTTTAATGTCGTGTATGTGTCCCATGCCGTTTTGCAAAAACAGCACATTCGTCCCTTTTATCGTCTCAAGATCCCGCAACACAGCACTTAGCTGGTGCTGTTTAACGGCTGCGATTAAGAGGTCGAATCCGGAAGTGAGGCCGGTTTGCGCTCTGCATGCCGCCGTACATTCTATTCCGTCTTTCAAAAGCCGTATACCGCCTGAGTTAATCGCATCAGCCTGCTCCGTCCGCCGCGTAATGACCGTTACCTGATGGCGGGACGATAAGTAGTAAGCACATAAAAGGCCTACCGCTCCGCCGCCGATAATTCCGATTTTCACACTGTCACACCCTATATCTGCATTTTTCCATATTATCATAGCAGAAGCCGTCGCAAATTACTTCAATTTCGTTTTGAGCAAAAAGACTGGCAAGCATATTATAGTTGGAATTTTCAATTAAAGCGTTTACAATAATGGTAGAACACAACAAAGGGGGAGTTTGTGTTGAAAATAGAGCGACTGCTCATCAACTTTAAGACACTCGAAGAATTTAAAAGGTTTAAGGAATACGGGATGCAGGAGCTGTCGATGCTAGAAGATCTTCAGGATAATATCATTGAAAATGACAGCACCTCGCCTTTTTACGGGATTTACTTCGGGGATAAACTAGTGGCGAGAATGAGTTTATATCAGGTAAACGGAGGCGCGAATCCGTATTTTGACCACCGTCAGGACTTTTTGGAACTTTGGAAGCTTGAGGTCCTTCCGGGCTATCAAAACAACGGATACGGAAAAGCGCTTGTTGATTTTGCCAAATCCTTCAGAATGCCGATCAGGACGAATTCACGCATGAAATCAGCAGATTTCTGGGATAAGATGAATTTTGAGCCCGTTAAATATGATATGGCGCGTGATAAAGGAGAAAATCCTTATATCTGGCATCCCGATATGGACGGTGAAATGACATCCGGAGAAACGGCATAATAAAAAACCGGCCGGGCCGCCGCCCCCAGGCCGGTTCATTTTACAGGCTCTGCGCCGATTTTCTGTCGTCTTCTTTTGAATTGACCATCCTTCTCGCTCTGTCCATAATGTCAATTAACGCTTTGTAATCTTCTTCCGTCATCTCCAGCTTGTTTCTCAAGCTTTCATTTTCCTCACGCAGATCCTCGACTTCTTTTTGCAGCGCGGTCAGCTGTTCTGTGAGTTTTTCTTTTTCATGACGCACATCCGCTGCGGCTGGCGACTCTTTAAATTGCTGCAGAAACAAAATGACATCATCAATGGACAGCTCTTTTTCTCCTTCCGCCCTGCGGATCGGAGGCTGTTTAACGGTTCCCGGCAGATTGGCGGAATGCACCCCGATCTGCTTTCTTAATTCCTTCCGCTGTTTTTTCGCCAGTTCTATCCCTGACTGATATTGTTTTCTGACATAAGAATTCCATCTGAACCCGCAGGCGGCAGCCGTTCTCGTCAGCGCTCTGCCGACTTCTTCAAAAGCGGAAAGCTGGGTCCCGCCTTCCCGAATATGCCTGAGCACCACTTCGGCCAGCAGCAAATCTTCATCTTGCGTCCACGCGTCTTGTCTCGTTATCGTCAATCGTATCTCCCTCCATATTTGCTCATTTACCTCATACATATGCCGGTGATAGATTAGATAGACTACTGGGGCTCACAATTTTTTCGGCGGGAGCAGGCTGGAGGGGCAAAAAAAAGAAAAGCGCAGGAACCGAGATTCCCGCGCTTTTCTTCATACATTAATTGCTTTTAACATTTATGTCTTTGCCGTTGTATGATCCGCATGCTTTACATACACGGTGAGACAATTTCATCTCTCCGCATGACGGGCATTCTGTCATACCAGGTACATTTAGTTTGAAATGTGTACGGCGCAATCTTTTTTTCATTTTAGAAGTTCTTCTAAAAGGTACAGCCATTATTCCCACCTCCTTAAAGAGTTAAGATTCATCATCTTGTGTTAAGAGCTTTTTCAGATCCGCAAGTCTGGGGTCGATTTGATTTTTCTTGTCTTCCTCAGAAATCACTTGCCAATCCTTCCCCACTTGGGGAGCGGCTCCTTCTTTTTGTTCAGTTTCACAAAAGACTTGCATAGGAATTTCTAAAAGAATCTCTTCTTTTATGATCGGAGTTAAGTCGACGGTATCGTCTTCAGCAAAATGAACGTCCTCATCTTCTATATCATCCGACTTATGAAATCTAAACAGTTCTTTTGTCGCGATTGTAAATGGATACGGCACATCAACTAAAGTTCTTGAGCACGGCAAAACCATTTCGCCTGAAATCGTAAAGTCAAACGAAACTTGCTTGGATTCAATCTCCGCGCGGCCCTTCACCCGGACGGGAGAAATGCGGCGGATGTCAGAATTCAATTTTGTCAGCTCATTTAACTCAACTGTTTCATCAAATTCAAAGCTCTTTTTCGCCATTTGATGAAGCTGATAAATCGTCCATTTCATTTGTATCACCTCAGGAAAGCAACAAACATGATTATAGCTTTTCAGAATGTTTTTGTCAATATTTTTTCTTTACAGCATAATGCCGCCGTCATGCAATCGTTGACAGCCGGATAGGCTATGCATACACTAAACGAAACGGACTAAAATATGCACTTCATTTGCAAATGTACCACACGAAGCAAAACATAGCAAGAAAGGCGGGACAAATATGAAAGCAGTCGGCCTGGTTGTTGAATATAATCCCTTTCATAACGGACACCGCTATCATGCGGAACAAGCAAAAATCAAAACGGACAGCAGCGTCGCGGCGGCGGTGATGAGCGGCCCTTTTTTGCAGCGCGGGGAACCGGCCGCCGTCTCAAAGTGGGGCCGGACAAAAATGGCGCTGGAGAACGGCGTGGATATCGTCATTGAGCTCCCTTATATATATGCCGTACAAAAAGCGGAATTATTCGCGCGCGGCAGCGTTTCGCTTCTTCATCATTTAGGATGCAGCAGCTTGTTTTTCGGCAGCGAAAACGGGCGGATCGAACCCTTTATTGAAGCGTCTGAAGCGTTCAGCCGAAAGGAAGATGACTGCAGCCTGATTCTGAAAGAGGAGCTGAAAAAGGGTCTCAGCTATCCGGCCGCCGCCTCAAAAGCTTTTTCACACATATTCAAAGGGCGGGACATGCTCGATTTGTCCAAGCCGAACAATATTCTCGGTTTTCACTACGTTAGAGCGATACACGCCTCCTGTTCCGCTATGAAGCCTTATACGACAGCCAGAATCGCTTCCCAGTATCATGACGCCGAGCTTCCCGGAGATAACAGCCGGATAGCCAGCGCAACAAGCATCCGGAAAGCGCTGATAGAAAAAGGAACGGCGGCCGCAAGGAACTTTCTCCCGGAAGCGTCTGCGCGTGAGCTGGAGGCATACAGAAATTCATACGGCATATGGCACAGCACGGAAGACTATTTTTCATATGTAAAATACAGCCTCAGCACTCTTTCCGCTGAAGAATTGAGCCGAATCTATGAAGTGGAAGAAGGCCTTGAGCACAGAATTCTGCGCACCATCAGACAAGCCCGATCCTATCGCGAAATGATGGAACGATTGAAAACAAAACGATACACGTGGACGAGGCTGCAGCGGATGAACACGCACATTCTGACACGGACGAAAAAAGAAGACATGCATCGTCTCTTAAAGCCTTCAAGCGCTCCTTATATCCGTCTTCTCGGAATGACGAAAAAAGGACAGGCGTACCTGTCGGCAAAGAAAAAAGAGCTTACCGCACCTCTCGTCAGCAAGCTCTCTTCTTTCTCTCATCCCGCTCTGGATCTGGACATACTGGCGGGACGGGTTTACAGCCTGCCGATAAACGAACCTGAACGCACATTGTTTGAGAAACAGGAATTTTCACAAGCGCCGATCCGCTATGATGAAGACGAAAAGCGTTTTTTGAATGCGTAAAAAAAGCACCTGTCTGTATCAGGTGCTTTTTACTTTCAGCTGATCCAAATAGTCAAGTGCGTCCTGCATGGTGTCGACAGGGACGATCTTCATATCGGACTTGATTGCTTTCGCCGTTTTTACCGCATTTTTGTAATCAGAATTTTCAGCTCCGTTTTGATTCGGCGCAAAGAAAATATCTTTTCCCGCTTTGTCTGCGGCGACGACTTTCTGATCGATTCCGCCGATCGGTCCGACTTTGCCGTCCACGTCGATTGTCCCCGTCCCGGCTATATTATAGCCTTTTGTTTCGTCAGGTTTTGTCAGCTGGTTATAAATTTCTAAAGACATCATGAGACCCGCAGAAGGCCCGCCGATGTTTTCAATGCTGAAATGAAGATCCGGCTTCACTTTCACGTTCCGGTCCGTATATAATGCGACACCGATTCCCGCTCTTTTCGGGTCGTCCGGGAATGATTTCAGCACAATGTCAACGGTCTTTTCTTTCGTGTCCCGTTCAATGTGAAACGTTACTTTTTCCCCCGCTTTTTTGCTGCTGATATAATCAATCAGCTTTTCAGCGGATTCGTATGTTTTCCCGTCCGCGCTGATAATTTTATCACCGACCTCTATTTTTCCTTTTGCCGGCATGTCAGAGACGACTGAACTGGCATAAATGCCGTTAAATGAGTATTTTACCTGTTTCCCGGCTTTTTGATAAGCGGCAATGACCGCGTTTTCTTGGGAGCTTTTCATCATTTGCAGCTGGCGCTTCATATAATCCGAGTCCGATTCGCCCTCTTCTTTTATGCTTTCATCAGGGACGATTTCTTCGTAAGGATGCACTTTCGCCCAAAGATATGTATACGGATTGGCGGGGCCTACTTTGACAGTCATCAAGGAAAGGCTTCCTTTTTCAGGATAGCCTCCGTCCACCTTAATCAGCGGTCTCAGCTCTGATGCTTCTCCCGGCTGTGTGATGTAATACGGAAGCTTAATAAATGTAACAGCGATTAATAAGATCAGGATGATAAACACCCAGCGAAAATGTTTTGCTTTCATATGAGTTAGCCCTCCCAGTTCTCTATTTCTTGTTTAATCCGGCCGATCATCCGGTCTGCGGCTTCTTCGCCCGCTGTGATCATATGATCAATGTTGGCAAAAGAACTTGAGCTGAATGATTCAAGAGAAGGGCGGATCATGACGTCTGCGGCAATGGTCTGGTGACGGACCAATTCATTTTGCAGTATATCCATACTTTGCATGATTACATCAAAAATATGTGCCGCCTTTTCCGTTTTTTTCACCCGGGATACGTCAGAGGCGATGACGATATCAGCACCCATATCTTTTACGGCGGAAACCGGTATTCTGTCGACCACCGCGCCGTCGACTAACATACGTCCGTTCATTTTTTGCGGGACGAAAACGCCCGGTATGCTGATGCTCGCGCGGACGGCTTCGGATACTGAACCTTTCGTAAAAACAAGCTTTTCGCCGGTCTGAAGGTCGCAGGCCACGATGCCGAGCGGGATCCGCAGTTCTTCTATCGGCTTGCCGTACGTATAGGCATGAACGAGCTGCCTGATGCGGTCTCCTTTTAAAAATCCGAGCTTCGGCATCGTATAATCCGCGTACAGCCGCCGCTTAAATGCTTTAGCGACTTTTTTCATCGTGGCCACGTCATGCCCGGCCGCATAAAAGCTCCCGACTAACGCTCCCATGCTGCTGCCGGCAATCATATCAATTGGAATCTGATGCTTATGTAAACTGGATAACACTCCGAGATGAGCGATGCCTCTTGCCCCTCCCGAACCTAACGCTAACCCGATTGTAGGTTTGGCCAACGCGACGAACCCCCTAATAGACATCCTATACATGAATTCTATGGTCTAAATTGAACCCCTATGCTCGTATATTAGTACAGGATGACAAATAGGTACTTGCCCGGCCGCCTTTAAGGTCTGTTCTATATTTTATCATGATATAAATGTCAGTGTGCAATTTTAGCATCGGGGAGGTAAGAATGAATTTGTCTAAGTTTCATACATTTTTGATTTCATTGTTTTTCATTTTTTTGACGGCGACGGTTATTTCACACCCTCAGGCCTCATTCGAAGCCTCCAAAACCGGTCTTTCCATGTGGTGGGAGGTCGTTTTTCCTTCATTGCTTCCGTTTTTTATTCTATCTGAGCTTTTAATCGGATTCGGCATTGTCAAGTTTGTCGGCCTTTTACTCGAACCCTTTATGCGTCCCATTTTCAGAGTGCCGGGGGTCGGCGGATTTGTACTGGCTATGGGCATGGCTTCAGGCAATCCGGCCGGCGCGAAGCTGACTGCACGGCTGCGCCAGGATAAACAAATTTCCAGAGTAGAGGCTGAACGCCTCGTCTCTTTTACCAATTCATCCAATCCGTTATTTATATTTGCGGCTGTGGCAGTCGGCTTTTTTCATAACGCGTCTCTCGGCATTCTGCTGGCATCGGCTCACTATCTCGGAAACATCGCCGTCGGCCTGACGATGCGTTCATACGGACGGAAAGAAGAAGCGGCGTATACCGGTAAAAAGACGATCGCTCTCCCTTCTCTGAAGGAAGCATTTCTGGCCCTCCACAAGGCGCGGCTTTCGGAAAAGCGGCCGCTCGGAAAAATTTTGGGCGACGCCGTCACCTCTTCTGTACAAACCTTGCTGATGGTGGGCGGTTTTATTATATTGTTTTCGGTGTTCAGCCGGTTATTATCAATCGTACAAGTCATGGATGTGCTTTCTGTATTTACAAACGCGCTGCTTTCGCTTTTTCATCTTCCGGCAAATCTGGACATCCCTCTTATCAGCGGAATGTTTGAAATTACACTTGGGAGCAAGCTGGTCAGTGAAGCTGATGCCGCCTTGCTGCCGAAAGCCATGATTGTGAGTTTTATTCTCGGGTTCAGCGGCCTTTCCGTACAGGCCCAGGTAGCCGGCATTTTATCGGAAACAGATATCCGCTTTAAACCGTTTTTCGCGGCGCGTATCCTTCAGGGCATTTATGCCGCACTCTTTATTCTCTTACTGTGGAAGCCGCTTTACCTTGCGTTGGACGAACCTTACCAGTCCGTATTCCTCCCTTTCCGCGATCAGGACGCAGGATCTGCTGCCGTCAGCGGCTGGAATACACTTGTTGAAACCGGTCCCGCCATCACGCTGACAGCTCTCGCCGTATACGCATTGATTTATTGTTACAGGCTGTCAGCACGGACAAAAAAAGGATGAGACGCCAATCAGCGCTTCTCATCCTTTAAATTTCTGCATCAGCGCCTGTTCAACTTCCGGAGGAACAAACTCTGAAACAGGCCCGTTATATTTTGCGACTTCTTTTACGATGCTTGAACTTAAAAAAGAGTACTGATTGTTCGTCATCATAAAAAAAGTTTCTATTGATTCGTCGAGCACGCGGTTGACGGAAGTCCCCTGCATCTCATATTCGAAGTCAGAAACGGCTCTGAGCCCCCTGATAATCGCCTTCGCCCGCTTTTTTTTCGCATAGTCGATTAACAGTCCCTGTGACGTCTCGACCGTAACATTCGGTATGTCTTTTGTCACTTCTCTTAACAGCTCACATCGTTCCTCAACTGTAAACAGCGGCTGCTTAGAAGAATTATTGAGCACGCATACGTACACCTGCTCAAACACGTTTGCCCCCCGTCTGATAATGTCCAGATGTCCGTAGGTAACGGGATCAAAACTTCCGGGACATACAGCTATACTTGCCACATCATTACCCCCTATTTCGGTATATCGTCACTCCTGTAAGCCCGTAAATTTCCCTTCTTGTTACAGAAAGCGCGCCGACGGCTTCAGGAAGCGCAACGGCTTTATCATGCTCGGCTACGACAAAACCGTCTTCATTCAGCATGTTCTGCTCATCAATCATTTCGATAAGCGCTTTCAGCTTTTGTTCCTTATACGGAGGATCTAAGAAAATTCCGTCAAAACCTTTTTCCCGTTTCGCCGCGGCATAGAGGGCCCGCTCTGCATCATTGCGGTATACTTCCGCTGAAGACAGCAGATCAAGCGCTTTGATATTCGCTTTTACCGTTTGGATGGCTTTGAAATCACGATCCACAAAGATACAGCGGTCAAATCCGCGCGACAGCGCTTCAATCCCGAGACCGCCGCTCCCCGCAAATAAATCCAGCCCCGTTCCTCCGTCAAAATACGGACCGATCATATTAAAAATAGACTCTTTTACTTTATCCGTCGTCGGCCTTGTTGATGTGCCCGGCACAGCCTTTAAGGCTCGTCCTTTTCTTGAACCGGAAATTACTCTCATTATTCACACCACTTTTTCTGAAAACTTTGATGTTACTCATCGGCTGAGCCGTTATGTATCAAAACAATCCCTATCTTATCATAAAGCATTCTTTCAAACAATGAACGTGAAATCGTGTATACATATTCACATTCCTGTCAAGACTACGTGTAACAGCATCAATGAATGATGTTGTTGCCAACCGCGGAGAAGACTTACGTTTCCCCATAAGTTCTTCCTCCGGTTTCTCCTCTCCCTTTTCCTTCTCCTTAACTTGTTAAGGAATAGAAGGACCCCGCAGGTATCTGCGGGGATTTTTTTATATACCGACTTTATAATCGTACTCTTTCGCCTTATCAAGCTTTGATTCAAATTCCAGCTTTAAAAAAGGTTTATAAGAAGGCTCTACCTTCTTCACATAAGAATAAGAAGAAATCTTTTCCATTGTTTTTTCGATTAGGTCCATATCGCAATACAGCACAACGTATTTCAGCCGCTTGGAAACATAATGAACGTTGCCGAATTTTCTCAGCATTTTGCTGTGTTTTAAGGAATGCAGATATACGATTATGCCTTGGCGCTTATTTTCCATCATGATCACCCGCCTGACTTTCTGTTCATTTTATGTAAAAGACGAGACGGCCGTCTCGTCAGGAAACTTTGCATCCGCAGCCGCCGCCGGAACCGCACCCGCCGCCGCAGGATGACAGGCCGTCAAAATAAGGATTCCCCGTCGGCACTTTTACATGCTCCGAGACGGCCGTTCCGAGTTCAATGCTGATCTCGTCAAGCAGCGACTGAAGCTCAGTCTCCGCTTTTTTAAATTCGGCCACCTTATCGTTTAAATCCAGTTCCCGCTTCATTTCTCTCATTTTGCGGGAAATCTCTCTATAATCAGGATGGTATTTGCCAAAGCGCTGCACATCCTCATACTGCTCTTTAACGCTCATAAAAGAACGAATGATCCGCCCTGCCTCTTCATCTTCACGGAGACGCTTGTAACAATCGCGGTAATTTTCAGCCGTCTCAGACTGCAGAATCATGCCGGCAAGCTGCTCCGCTTCACTTTGAAGCTTGACGGACTCAATTGTTGCATACATAAATACGCACCTCCAGTTGCTAGTTTACCATGAAACCACCCAATTGGAAAATGCGGCGTTTAAACGCTTTTTAATCCTGTGAACGCATGGCGTGAACCATCTGCATCATCATCTGCGCCATTTGAATCCCGTTTGAGAATTGGCTTACCCGATGCGGTATCGTCTTTTCATAAAAATTCATCATGTCAAGCTGAAAGGAATTGAGATCGTCCGGTTTTCTCGCAAGTCTGCGGTACCAGACGGGGCGCTGCCGTATAAACCGTTTCCGTTCCTCATCTGCGGATATGAATTCCTGAACCTCTTTTCGCATACACGATCCCCTTCTTTAATCCTTTCTGAACGAAAAAGGATGTTGTCCGGAGCCTTGCCGGGGCTGCTTCGTGCTGCTCCCCGAAAATTGGCTTAAAAGGCTTTGCAATGATGAAATGGATTGGCTCATTTTATTGATCTGCTCATTCATTTGGTTGATATCCATCTTTTTGACGGCAGTGACCATTTTTGAAACGAAATCGTTTTTTTCAGCTGGTTCCTGTTTGGTTTCCGCGTCGGAAGAAGGCTGAACGGCCTCGTCTTTAAAAGGGTCCCATATCGGATCATCCTCGCCCAGAAGAACCCAGTTTTCATAGACTTCCTGCCAGCTTCTTTGTTCCTTGCGAACATTTTGGATCAGTTTGGGATGCTTTTTTACGAATTGTTTAAAATCATCGATTGATTGCCGTGATTGCTGATTCGCCACAATTCTCACCCCCTCCGAAAAGTTTTGCCTGCTATAATGTATCGGTTCATGCGCCTTAATGTTCGCCTAAATTGCGAAAAAAAGCAGGTATATTTTTTTCAGCAGGAGCGCCGCTCGCGAAAAAACATAAAAAAACCGCGGGGGACGCGCCCCTCTGCGGTTTTTTACTGCCAAGGCTTAATGAAGTTTTGCGTATAATACTTCTGATCAACGCCGACACCGAGGTGCGTATAATCCGGGCTTAACAGCGCCTTTCTGTGGCCTTCGCTGTTCAGCCAGCCCTCCACGGCTGCAGGACCGTCCACATAGTTGTAGGCAATATTTTCACCGGCCTCCCGGTATTTCACATCGCCTTTTTCCAAGCGGTCCTTCAGAGTCCCGTATTTCTTTGAGACGTGAGAGAAATACTTGTTATCCTTCATGTCCTTGCTGTGACCGAATGCCACTTTTGCGGCGCCTTCGTCCCATTTCAGCCTTGCAAGTCCGTGTTTCACGCGGATGACATTTGTAATATCGAGAATCTGCTGTTCACTCGCTCGTTCAATATCGTTCCATTTTTTACCAGAAACAGGCTCGGGTTCTGTCAGCTTTCCTCTGTACATGACTTCATACGGCCTTTGTTTCACAAGTGTTTCCGCATCAAATGCCCTGATGCTTGACAGATTCCCGTCAAATTTGTCCATGTACAGCTGAACATACATTCCGCCTATCTTAACGGTGGGACGGGTATTGATATCTTCCTCGGAAAACTCGAACCGATACGTGTTTCCCTTGTCAGTCACATTGACAAAAGGAGAAACCTGCGTCGTTTTAAAAACTTCGCCCGTCGATTCGCCGATCTTAAACGGTTTTGCGTTGATGCCGCTTCCCGAAGCGTATAAAGTCACGGCTTTATCATTCAAAATACCGACTTGTACGTATTGGTCTTTCCCCTGGTTGTACACCCACCACTCGTAATCGTAGGCAGAAGGATCTTTCCGGGACGGTTCCCCAAGTTTCTTTTTCACATCGGCGGCAGATTTCCCCATGAGAGAAAGCAGTCCGGATGACGGCATTTTCAGCCGTTTTCCGCTCTCTTCTTCATTGGAAACCTGAGGCTCCTCCTGATCCGTCTTTTTCTGAGGAGCCGATCCATATTGTATAAACAGAACATACGCTCCGTAAATAAGCAAAAGGATAACGAGAGCCCTTGCGATATTTTTCAACCTCTCACCCCCATATGTTCAAACCGTTCTGTTTTTGTTTACTCTTATACAGTACAGCCTATTTGCATCGTCCGTGATTTATGTTTAATGGATAAACCCCTCCGGACCGCCGTCTTCAGAAATGTCAGACAGCACTCGGCCTGCTTGCTCATTTGATTGCTCGGCCAACGAAAGATCGCCGAGCGTAACAATGCCGACCAGTTTTTTATCCTTTGTGACGGGAATTCTTCTGAGCTGATGTTCAGCCATCAAATGGAGCACCTCCTCCACAGAGGCGTCTTCTTCTGCACTGATAACCCGCTCTGTCATTGCGTCGGTTATTTTTTGAGAGTTCGGCTTTTTTGAAGCAATTCCCCGTAATACGAGATCTCTGTCTGTCACGATCCCGACAAGTGTGGCGCCGTCTTCATCCACTATTGGAATGGCGCCGACATCTGCGTCTTTCATCTTCACCGCAGCTTCATATACATTATCTAATACTGTACAATATTGCAAGTCTGACGTCATGAGCTTATTGATCTTTGTCATTGCGGAATTCCTCCTTTTTTCTGCTACTATTGTCGTCAAATTTTTCTTTTTGCATACTTTCACCGTATGAATCATTGAAAGTGTAACGCTTTCATACTATGATTGTCAGGAAAGGGCATTTTTAAAAGGAGGGGGAAGGTTTGAAGTTTGAAAACAGCGGTCTTGAAGGGGTAACAGCGGAGCTCAGCCGCTTGAATGATCTGATGGAAGGTAAAGGGCTCATTCTGGCTGGACAATGGGATTATGAAAGAGTGACTTACGACAAAAAGTTTTCAGTACCTGAGGGGACATTTTATCTGCGGATTCAAGGAACGGCAAAAGAGGGCGATGTCGGCGGCAGCCGGGCCGTGATTCAGCTGAAGGCCCCTCTTTTAGGAAAGCATTATTATCCGCACGGCGTAGAATACGGCAGCGCTGAAGAATTTCCGGAACATGTCGTCGCTGAAAGCAAAGCTTTACTGCTTGAATTGGAAGAGTCATTAAAAACAGTGCAAATGTAATAAAAAAGTACAGCATATTCTGCTGTACTTTTTTTCATGAGACGGTATGCTCGATATACGGCGGCTCTGACAGCGTATCTTTTTCCCGTTCCGTTCTGACCCACTGAAAAAAGATGACAGCCAAATATGTTCCGTAGACCGCTTCTTGAATGATTTTCATCAGTACTGCCCCAAGCTGCTGATCTTCCAAAGGAGGCAGCGTGTTAAACATCTCCGGCCCGGATAAAGGGATCTCCTCCAGCAAATCTAAAGGAACGCAAAGCTTCATTGCTTCGGCCCAAGCCGCCGGATCTGTATACGTGGCATACATGGGCGCCCCGCTGAACATAATGAGCGCGCAGGCCGGCGTTAACAGAATCCCGTCTGCCATAATATACCCCAGCTTCATTAAACCGCTGAGACGGGGCAGACCGTCCACCTTATGCACAAGCGGCCACCACATAAAAAACGCCGTTACAAAGATGAGTCCGTTCATCAGCGTGTGATACAGCGAATCCGTTTTGACGAAATCAAATATAAACGGGATGTGATACAGTGAAAAAATACCGTTAAACAGCACTAATGCGATAAGCGGCATTGAAAAGAACGAAAACAGCGGCTTTACGACAGGACGGAAGATCAGTTTTTTCCATGCCCAGCCGGGAATTCCGGAAATCAACAGCGGCGGTACGACTAAAAACAGAACCGCCATCTGCGCCATATGGGCGCTGAACATCACATGGCCCAATAAATCAACCGGACTTCCCGCAGCCGCGTAAAAAAATAGCGCGGAAAGCACAAACAGCACCTTCTCCTTAGCGGCCACACGTCCTTTATGCCGGCTGCACCAGTAAAAGTAAACACCTGTTATCACGGCAGTTATACAAAACAGATACGGGCTCCACATTGCGCGAAACCCGAACATTTCCAAATTAATCAAATCTCTCACTCCCCGCCGCCCCGATTACCACCAAATAATCGTGACAAATGCAAGCACGGTGATAAACGCGACAAATATTCCCGAATACAGAAATAATGACGGCGCTTCATGCCCCTTCTGGCTCATATGCATAAAGTAAAACAGCTGAAAGATGACCTGGATGACCGCAAGCAGGATCAGAAACGGCATCGTAAACCATCCGGCAATGCCGTCAGCAGCCACCGTCAAAAACGCGACAAGCGTAAGGCCGATCATCAAACCGAAGGATATGACCTGATATTTCATCTCCTCGGCATTTTTCTTTTTTCGATATTCGAGATCCGTACTGACAGTCCCTCTGTTTTTGTTATCGTCCATCGTTATCCCACCATCCCCATCAAATATACAACGGTAAAGATAAAGACCCACACGACATCGATAAAATGCCAATATAAGCTGGCCACATAATATTTCGGCGCATTATAAAGGCTGAGCCCTCTTTTTGCATTCCGGATCATCAGCGCGCTGATCCACAACAGCCCGAACGCCACGTGTGCTCCGTGTGTGCCGACGAGCGTGTAAAACGCTGAGCCGAGCGCAGAGCTTGTAATGGTAAAGCCGAATTCGTGAGTGTAATGCATAAATTCATAGATTTCCACCCCTAAAAATCCTGCTCCCAATAAAACGGTAACCAAAAGCCACACCTGCATTTTTTTAAAGGAGAAATTTTTCATATGATACATCGCATACACACTCGTTAAGCTGCTCGTTAAAAGAAGCATCGTCGCGATAAATACGATCGGCAGCTCAAACATCTCAGCCGTTGACGGCCCTCCGGCTTTAGATTCCCGTAAAGCAAGGAATGTTGCAAATAGCGAGGCGAACAGAACCGTTTCCCCGCCGAGAAACAGCCAAAATCCCAAAAACTTATTTTTCCCCTCCAGCGTTGCTTTTTCAGGAGAAGCCGGAAAGGTTTCAGCCGTCATTTTTTCCTGCAGCTGCATTACGCCTTCACCCCTTTATCATCATTCGGCAGATCTTCTTTGTGAATATGATAGCCGTAATCATCGACCACAGAGCGAAGCAGCATGGTAAAGAATGTGATGCCGAGCCCTATGAAGATAACCGGAAGCCCCCATGAATAATCGGAGTGGTATAAAAACCCGAACGCTGCGACAAACAGCCCGAAAGATATGATAAACGGCATGATGGAGCCGTTCGGCATATGAATGTCCTCTACAGGCTCTGCAGGCGCCATCCCTTCATTTCCGGCCTGCTTTTCAATCCACAGCGGGTCAAGTCCCCGGACAAACGGAAGCTGTTTAAAATTATATTCCGGCGGCGGCGAAGAGACCGCCCATTCAAGCGTACGACCGTCAAGCCACGGGTCGTTCCCGACGTATTTCCCCTTTATTGAGGTATAAATAATATTGACGACGAGTAAAGCAGCCGCGCCTGCCATGAAAAACGCGCCGATTGAACTGATCAGGTTGCCGGTATCAAGCCCCTGGCCGGGCAGATATGTGTAAACGCGCCGCGGCATTCCCATCAAACCGAGGAAATGCTGAATGAAGAAGGTAAGATGAAACCCGATAAAAAATAAGACGAACGAAATTTTCCCCATCGTTTCATGAAGCACCTTCCCGAACATTTTCGGCCACCAGAAATGCACGCCCGCCAGGATGCCGAACACAACGCCGCCGATAATGACATAGTGGAAATGCGCTACGACAAAATACGTATCGTGGAACTGATAATCTGCCGCTGCGGCCGCCAGCATGACACCCGTGACTCCTCCGAGTACGAAAGAAGGAATAAAGGCGACGGCATACAGCATAGGCGTCGTGAATTTGACGTTTCCTCCCCAGATGGTCAAAAGCCAGTTGAAAATTTTAATGCCGGTAGGCACCGCGATCGCCATCGTCGCAACCGCAAATATCGCATTAGCGATCGGTCCGAGTCCCGTCGTAAACATATGGTGAACCCAAACCATGAACCCGAGAAAGCCGATCAGCACGATCGCAAAGACCATAGACGAATAACCGAACAGACGTTTCCTCGCAAATACGGGAATGATTTCTGAAAAAATCCCAAAGGCTGGAAGAATTAAAATGTATACTTCCGGATGCCCGAAAATCCAAAACAGATGCTCCCAGATTATCGTATTGCCGCCCAATTCAGGATTAAAGAAATTCGTTCCGAACAAACGATCCAGCATCATCAGCGCCAAACCGACGGTGAGCGGAGGAAATGCGAATAAAATGAGTGCCGACGCCACAAATGTCGTCCACGTAAACAGCGGCAGTCTCATATACGTCAAACCCGGCGCCCTCATATTAATAATCGTGGCGAGAAAATTGATCCCCGCAATCAGCGTACCTAAGCCTGATATTTGCAGGCCGAGCACGAAAAAGTCTATGCCGTGCCCTTTCGAATTCAGCGCAAGCGACGCATACGACGTCCATCCTGCATCAGGAGCGCCTCCTAAAAACCAGCTCAGATTCAAAAAGATGCCTCCGAAGAAAAACAGCCAAAATCCGAGCGCATTCAAAAATGGGAATGAAACGTCACGCGCCCCGATCTGCAGCGGCACAACCGCGTTCATCAGCCCGAATAACAGCGGCATCGCCGCCAGGAAGATCATTGTCGTGCCGTGCATCGTCATAATTTCATTAAACTGCTGAGCACCCATAAAATCGTTCCCCGGCCTCAAGAGCTGAATCCTGATAAGCATGGCCTCAAGTCCACCGACGACGAAGAAAAATCCCCCGGCGATCATATATAAAATCGCGATTTTCTTATGGTCAACCGTCGTCAAATAATCCCAAAGCAAAGAGCTTTTTCTTTGCTGTCCTGTAAGCGTATTCATCATTTACGACCTCCCCCCTGATATCTCCCTGTCCTCACTTGTTCTCAGCTTTCAGCCCTTTTAGATATTCATACAGCGCATCCGTTTCAGCGTCCGAGAGCTTCGGATAAGTGCCTGTCATTTTATTGCCCGGTTTAATGCTGTCCGGATTTTTCAGCCAGGCTTTTATATTCTCTTTATTCGCATCCTTAATGCCGGCCACTTTGACCCGTTCACCGAAGGTAGCGAGGTTCGGAGCCGTTCTTGCCGCTTCAGCCCGTTTATCATTGGGCTCAACCGCATGACAGCTCAGGCAGTTTTTTTCCTTAAACAGCTCTTCTCCTTGCGCGGCTAAACCGGAATCTGTTGTATGCTTATAATTTTTCATCGCTTTCGTCCATTGTTTAAATTCTTTTGACGGCAGCGGCTTCACTTTGAAATCCATCAGCGCATGTGAAGGTCCGCACAGCTCTGCGCATTTCCCGAAGAAATATTCTCCCGCTTCTTTGCTGCGTTTAGAATCGAAGGTCAGAAAGAAAGTATTATCATTATCCGTATTCGTATCGATTTTTCCCCCGGCTGACGGAATCCAGAAAGAGTGTTTCACATCTGAGGACTTCAGCTTGAAATAGACGCGTTCATCTGTGGGAACGATCAGCTCCTGACTTGTCACAAACCCGTAATCAGGATACTCGAATTCCCACCAGTATAAATTCGCCCTTACATTAATCACGAGCGCATCCTCTGCTTTACGGTTTTTCTTATCCATCGGCGACGTATCCGCCAGCGCCAATGTGTCGATGACAACCGGAATGACAAGAATAATCAGAAGCAAGATCGGAATAACGGTCCAAGTGATTTCTAAAAAACGGTTCCCCTCCACCTGTTTCGGTATCGTGTCTTCCCCTATACGCGACCGTCTGAATCTCACAATGACGTAAAAGAAAATAACTGCTACGACCGCAACGACGACAACCATGATAAGTGTGCTGAGCACCGTCAGATCATATTGTTTATCAGCCACTTCGCCGGCAGGCTTGAGTGTGGACAGAAACGGTTTTCCACAGCCGCTCAATAAAAGCGGCACTAAGGCTAATAATGATAAAAGACGCCAACGCTTTAACATTTCACCCAACCCCTTTTTTGAATCAGTACGAGATGCACAAGCAGTAAATCTGCTTCCAGCCGAAATACTTCTTTTCCTCATTTCTTAAAATATGAGATTTTTTACTTAAAATTCCATCTATGTATAAAAGCAAAGCCGCCTGATTAAACAAAAGGTCAAGGCGGCGTTTACTAGTTGTCATTGTTTGTTTTGGCGATCAAACAAGCTCATTATTCAATTAAAACAGCGTAAAGACCACCATCGCTACAAAATAAATGGTCATGTAATTAAGCGAATAGACAAACATAAGAGTTGCCCACTTCATGATGTTTTTCATACGGAATCCCATCAGTCCGAGAACAAGCCATCCGACATTCAGCAAAGTGCCGAGAATGACGATCGGAAGACCGAGACTGCCGAGGAAAAACGGAAGCGGCAGCAGGCATGCGACCCAGACGATAATCTGTCTTTTCGTCACTTCAAAGCCGTGCACTACCGGAAGCATCGGAATATTCGCTGCTCTGTAATCTTCCGTCTTCTTAATCGCAAGCGCTAAAAAGTGCGGAATCTGCCAGATGAATAAAATCATGAATAAAACCCACGCGACAACACCGATGTGCCCTTCAACCGCTGTCCAGCCGATTAACGGCGGCACGGCGCCTGATACACTTCCGACAACCGTATTAATCGTATAACGGCGTTTCGTCCACATTGTATAAAGAACAACGTACGTAAACACGCCGATAAAACCGATGACTGCTGCCATCACGGTGGTCATCAAAAGCATGATAAGTCCTAAAGCAATGAGTAAAATTCCTGACCACAGCGCTTGATTCGGCTGAATCTTTCCGGTTACCGTCGGCCTTACTTTCGTGCGTTCCATTAAATGATCGATATCACGGTCGTAATAGTTGTTAACCGCACAAGAACCGGCGATGATCAAAGAAGATCCTATTAATGTAAGAAGCACGGTGTTTAAATTGCCTAAAAAACTCAGACCGGATATATGTAACGCAAGCCACATGCCGGTAAAAGTCGTAATTAAATTCGAATTGACGATTCCTATTTTGATAAGCGAAAGGAAATCCTTCCATGCCGTCGTCTCTTCAATCTGTCCGTCTATAGCTGTATCGTTTAAAATTCTGGAATTAGCCATAACGTAAACCTCCCTTACAAACCTAAAGCAGGTTTTTTAAGACCTGCAACTCTATCATACAAGATAATGACCTGTAAAAAAACATCCTCTTAAATATTAAACGAGAAACAGGAATTTATTTGTGAACTTTTTATGAATTTTACCAAATCCGCCGGTTTCATAATAAAGCGGTTACTTTATTTCTATCAGACCCATCTGGAATAATCAACCCCATTATCTAAGAAGTCCTGATTCTATTATATTTTTGTGAACAAACAGAATTGAGAATTGCCACAAAACACATATTCGCTTACACTTGGTACGTATATCATTTTGTCCAGTTTGTTAAGAAGGTGAATGTAAAATGAATAAAGCTTTGAAAGCGCTCGGCGTGCTGACGACATTCGTTATGCTCGTCGTGCTGATCGGCGGCGCTCTTGTCACAAAAACAGGATCGGGTCTCGGATGCGGAAGGCAGTGGCCGCTTTGCCACGGCCGGTTTTTCCCGGAGCTTAACGCCGCTTCTATCATTGAATGGAGCCACAGACTCGCAAGCGGTGTCTCAATCGTTCTCGTGCTGAGTCTCGCTTTTTGGGCATGGAGAAAAGTCACGCCTGTTTTCCGTGAAACAACCTTTCTCGCCATTATGTCCATTATCTTTTTATTTTTACAGGCGCTTCTCGGCGCATTAGCGGTTGTTTTCGGATCAAATGCGCTCGTTATGGCGCTTCATTTCGGCATATCGCTGATTTCTTTCGCTTCTGTTTTGATTTTGACGCTGCTCATATTCGAAGCTGATAAATCAGACAAAAAGCTCGTCAAGCCGCTCAGAATCGGCAGGAAAATGCAGTTTCATATGATCGGCCTTTCGATTTACACGTATATCGTCGTTTATACGGGGGCTTATGTGCGCCATACGAAATCAAGCCTTGCCTGCCCTGACGTTCCGCTTTGCAGCAGGCTGAATCACGGGCTTCCGTCCCATTTTCAGGAATGGGTGCAGATGGGCCACAGAACGGCAGCGCTGCTTCTGTTCGTATGGATTCTTGTCGCTTTTGCACATGCGGTGCGCTCTTACAAAGACCAAAAACAGATTCTTGGGGGCTGGATAGCGGCTCTTGCCTTTGTTGTATTACAGGCGCTCTCCGGAATCATGGTTGTTTATTCAGAAATGGCCACCGGCTTTGCACTTGCCCATTCGCTCTTTATTGCCGGCCTGTTCGGCGTCTTATGCTATTTCTTATTATTAATCGCCCGCTTCCGCTATGAATCAAAACAGCGGAACATCTGAGGCACATGAAAAGGCCGAAGCATTAGAGCTTCGGCCTTTTTACATATAAAAAACCTGATCGCACACGGGGGAGGATCAGGTTTTTTCATGTTCATTTTTTACGCTTTTTCAATTTCGATCAGTAAATCGCCTGTCTGAATCGGTTCACCGTTTTTCACATGAATCTGCTGTATCGTCCCGGAGAACGGCGCCTGTACCGTCGTCTCCATTTTCATCGCTTCATTAATCATCAGATGATCGCCTTTATTCACCTTTGCCCCGGTTTCCGTTAACAATTTAATGACGGTTCCCGGCATGGATGCCGCAATGTGGCTTGGGTTTGTCCGATCAGCTTTTAATTTTTCCTGTACGGACGATTTAATACTTTCATCTTTAATGACCACCTCGCGCGGCTGGCCGTTCAATTCGAAATAAACGACACGTGTCGCATCTGGCTGCGGTTCACCGATAGATACAAGCTTCACGATCAGCGTTTTTCCGCGCTCGATTTCCACTTCGATTTCTTCACCGAGTGTCATGCCGTAGAAGAAAGTCGGTGTGTCTAATACGGAAATATCACCGAAGCGTTCTGCTGTTTTAACATATTCAGTAAACACCTTCGGATAAAGAGCATACGCGATTGCGTCCTGATCACTCAATTCCATCTGATGCGTTTCTTTCCATTCTTCTTTAATGGCTTCAAAAGATACCGGTTCAAGCAGCTCACCCGGTCTTACCGTGATCGGCGGCTGTCCTTTCAGAACGAGCTTTTGCAGTTTTTCCGGAAATCCGCCGTGCGGCTGGCCGATCTGCCCTTTAAAGAGCTCAACGACTGAATCCGGAAAATCAAGCGTTTCGCCTTTATCATAAACATCTTGTTCTGTTAAATTGTTTTGCACCATGTAAAGCGCCATATCTCCGACGACTTTGGAAGAAGGTGTTACTTTCACCACGTCGCCGAACATGCGGTTGACGACGCTGTACATGTCTTTCACCTCATTCCAGCGATCACCCAGGCCGACTCCTTTTGCCTGCTGCTGCAGATTGCTGTACTGGCCGCCCGGCATTTCATGATTATAAATCTCAGTATGCGGAGACTTCATCCCGCTTTCAAATTCACTGTAATACTGACGGACGGATTCCCAATATTGTGACAGTCTTTCCACCTGGCGGACATCCATTTCAGGACGGCGGCTGTTTCCTTCAAGGGCATGATAAAATCCGCTTGCGCTCGGCTGTGAAGTCAGACCCGCCATTGAGCTGACGGCGACATCCACGATGTCCACACCCGCTTCAACAGCTTTGGCATAGAGAAAGACGCCATTGCCGCTCGTATCATGCGTGTGAAGATGAACGGGAATATCAATCGTTTCCTTCAGCGCTGAGATAAGTTCGTATGCGGCTTGAGGTTTCAAAAGACCGGCCATGTCTTTAATGCCGAGAATGTGCGCACCAGACGCCTCAAGCTCTTTCGCCATAGAAAGATAATATTGCAAATCATATTTCGTCCGGGTCTTATCAAGAATATCTCCCGTGTAACAAATCGCAGCCTCCGCCACTTTTCCGGTTTCACGGACGGCATCGATGGCCAGCGTCATCCCTTTTACCCAGTTCAGGCTGTCAAAGATCCGGAATACGTCAATACCTGACTCCGCTGACTGCCGGACAAATTTTTGGATGACATTGTCCGGATAGTTTGTATAACCGACGGCATTTGATGAACGAAGCAGCATCTGGAACAATGTGTTCGGCACTTCCTTGCGAAGATCTTCAAGGCGTTTCCAAGGGTCTTCTTTTAAGAAACGGTACGCTACATCAAATGTCGCGCCTCCCCACATTTCAAGGCTAAACAGTTCAGGCCACAGGGCAGCCGTCGGATTCGCGATTTTTTTCAAATCATTGGATCTGATCCGGGTTGCAAGCAGGGACTGATGGGCATCCCTGAACGTTGTATCGGTCAGGAGCACGGATTTTTGCTCTTTCACCCAGTCTGCAAGCCCCTCAGCGCCTCTTTCATCAAGGATCTGTTTCGTACCGCTTGCCGGCTTTTCCCCGATACCTAACGTAACGGTCTGAGGCTTATCAAATGCAGGTTTTTCTTTTTTCCCGATTCCCGGAAAACCGTTCACCGTGACATTGCCGATATAGGAAAGCATTTTTGTTCCGCGGTCCTTCTGTTTTGGGAAAACAAACAGCTCAGGCGTTGTGTCGATAAACGATGTGTCATATTGGCCCGTCAGGAATTTTTCATGCTTTGCCACGTTTTCAAGAAACGGAATATTGGTCTTAATGCCCCTGATCCTGAATTCCTGCAGGTTGCGGACCATTTTCGCTGATGCCTGTTCAAACGTGAGCGCCCATGTCGACAGCTTGACGAGCAGTGAATCATAATAAGGCGTGATGACGGCGCCCTGGAAGCTGTTTCCCGTATCAAGGCGGACGCCGAAGCCGCCGCCTGAGCGGTAAGCCATAATTTTACCCGTGTCAGGCATAAAGTCATTCAGCGGATCTTCAGTGGTCACACGTGATTGTATCGCATACCCGTTTGTAAAAATGTCTTTCTGCTCAGGGATATTGACGGCACGGCTGTGCAGTCCGTGGCCCTGCGCGACGAGGATTTGCGTCTGAACGATATCAACCCCTGTTATCATTTCCGTAATCGTATGCTCCACTTGCACGCGCGGGTTCACTTCAATAAAGTAAAATTCACCGCCCGCTACGAGAAACTCCACGGTCCCCGCGTTGATATAGCCGACATTTTTCGCAAGCGCCACAGCCGCTTCACAGATTTCGTCCCTTAATTCAGGCTGCAAAGATACACTCGGCGCCACCTCAATGACCTTTTGATGGCGTCTCTGAACGGAACAGTCCCGCTCATACAGATGGACGACATTGCCTTCTTTATCTCCGATCACCTGAACTTCAATATGCTTAGGATTTTCGATCAGTTTTTCAACATACACTTCATCGTTTCCGAATGCGGCTTTCGCTTCTGATTTGGCCCGCTCAAACGATTCTTTCAATTCGCTTTCGTTTCGGACGATTCTCATTCCGCGCCCTCCGCCTCCGAGCGATGCTTTAATAATAAACGGAAATCCGTGGACTTTTGCGAATTGTTCGACATCTTTTAATGTTTCAGCCGGTCCGTCACTCCCCGGAATAACAGGGATGCCGGCTTTTTCTGCCTGCTCCCTCGCCTTTACCTTATCTCCGAACATATCCAAATGCGCTGACGTCGGTCCGATAAATACGATGCCCTCTTCTTCACAGCGTCTCGCAAATTGGATATTTTCAGAGAGAAATCCGTAGCCCGGATGAATGGCATCTACGCCGTTTCTTTTTGCGATCTCAATAATCCCTTCAATATCAAGATACGCGTCAATCGGTTTTTTGCCTTCTCCCACTAGATAAGCTTCATCCGCTTTATAGCGATGATAGGAGCCCGAATCTTCTTTTGAATAAACGGCTACCGTTCTGATGTTCAATTCTGTGCACGCCCGGAAAATCCGGATCGCAATTTCTCCCCTGTTTGCTACTAACACTTTTTGGATGGATTGTTGTGACAAACTTTTCTCCCCCTTGGCCTAATAAATATGTAGTTTATAATAAAGGAATATCCGTCCTGTGTATACACTTGTTTTTTAGAGATACACAGATTTTTCCGTCTGCCGTCTTTTTACCCCCTTAGACGGAACGGGCTCCCTCTTTTTCTTCTTTTCTGAGTACTTGACATGCATGCTGACATTCACCAATATACCGGCGCTCGTTAATAACAAAAACATTGATGAGCCCCCGTAGCTGATAAACGGCAGCGGAACACCTGTGATCGGAATTAAACCGCTGACACCGCCGAGATTGATAAAGGTCTGTATCGCAATCATGCTGGATATCCCGATTGCCAAAAGGCTTCCGAACGGATCTTCACATTTTCTCGCAATATAAAAACCTTTTAACACCACAAAAGCCAGCAGCACAATGACAAACAGGACGCCGAAAATGCCGAGCTCCTCTGAAATAACCGCCATAATAAAGTCTGTATGCGATTCAGGCAGATAACCGTATTTTTGAATGCTTTCTCCAAGACCGAGACCGAAAAAACCGCCTGAGCCGATCGCATAATACGAATTTATAATCTGCAGGCCTGATGTGCTGGCGTATTTAAAGGGATTTTCAAGGCTTTCAAACCGGCTCATACGCCCGGGTGTCAAAATATCGTCCCATTTCAGATAGATGATCGGGCTGACAAGGAGCAATACGATTCCCGCCATGAGAACCAGCCTGAGCAGGGTCCTTCCGCTGAATCCCGAACACATAATGACGCAAAACGCGATCAGGCCGATAATCATCGCCGTTCCGAAGTCAGGCTGAATGGCGATAAGCGCACAAATGACTACGGTGACGATCACCGGCGGCGCAACCCCCGTCAAAAGCTGATCGATATAGCTTTGTTTCTTTGCGTATACCGCGGCAAGGTACAGTATCAGGGTCAGCTTGACAAATTCCCCCGGCTGAATGGCCATTCCGCCGATTTTAAACCAGCTTTGCGCGTTTCCGGCAACATGTCCGAAAACAAACAGCGCGCAAAGCGCAGCTACTGACGCAAGCAGTATGAATTTCTGAATCTTTTGATGGGCGAACACTTTGTACGGAAAAACGGCCGCGATGATAAACAGCACAAACCCCGCGATGACGGCGAACAGCTGTCGTTTAAAGAAATAGTCGCTGCTCACGCCGTAACGCATAACGGCGGTAATCATGCTTGAGCTGTATACCATTACCAATCCGAAACTGCACAGCAGAATGATAGCGCATATCAATGAATAATCGTAAGATTTTAACATTCTTTTAAACATAACATCCTCTTTCCTGCTTAAAGCTTACGTTTAATACCTATTGCGTATTATATTTTACTATAATTCATAAACATTTTACGCAGTTTCTTTATAGTTTTTCGGATGAAATGCAGATTAAGAGACCGTCTTACGAAAAGAAGATGCAAAAAAACGGTTTACGGTTATAAAAAAACCCAAACCGTTGAATAGTTTGAGTTTGATCATTTATTTTCCTGTAAACGCGTCATGCAAAGCAGACAGTTCTCTTTCAAGTCTGTCCAGCAGCTCTTTGCCGTCGTTTTCGTCAACTAATCCCAGGCGGACAGCAAAATCGATTTCCCTCGACAGTCCGAACATCTGAGTATCCAAGACCTCTTCATACAGAGGACATTGAGGCATCGTTAAGTTATCCATTTGTACTCGGATCAGCTTCAAAATCTTCTCAGCATCTAACTTCAACAGCTCGAATGCTTTCTGCTGATGGTCAACTATAATCTCTGAAGCCAAAAGTATCCCTCCGTTCCCCAGGCGAGTACCTAATTCTTCTATTTATCATAAAGGGTATCAGATGAAATTGCAAGAGGATTTAAGCAGATGTTATGATAAAAAATGTTTCAAAAAATACTCAGCCTGTATTTCTCAGACATGATTTCCAAAAGCTTCACACCCGCGATGCTGTTGCCTTTTTCATCAAGCGCCGGGCCGAATATACCGATTCCGAAGTTGTACGGCGAAATGCCCATGATCCCTCCCGAAACGCCGCTTTTAGCGGGAATGCCGACCTTAATCGCGAATTCCCCGCTCGCATTGTACATGCCGCATGTCACCATAAACGTCTTGCAGATTCTCGCCACATCTTTTTTAATGACCTGCTCCCCGGTTTCCGGATGCTTGCCGTCAAGGGCGAATACGCAGCCGATTTTGGCTAAGTCCAGACTGCTCATCTTAATCGCGCACTGTTTTGTATACAGATCCATGACCTCTTCTACATCGCCTTCAAAAATGTCATACTGCTTCATGTAATAACACATGGCCCGATTAATCATGGATGAACTGAATTCCGATTCCGCGACATGTCTGCAATATGTAATGTCCTGATTATTCGCAAGTCTTCTGATGAATCCGAGCAGGTAATCCAGGCGGTCTTTCGGCGAATGCCCTTTAATGAAACCCGTAACGACGAGAGCGCCCGCATTAATCATCGGATTTAAAGGCTTGCCCGGATTCACTGTTTCAAGCTTAATCATGGAATTAAACGGGTCGCCGGTCGGCTCCTGACCCACGCAGCTGAACACCTTTTCCTTTCCGTAATCCATCAGTACGAGCGCCAGAGAAAGCACTTTCGAAATGCTCTGCAGCGTAAATGTCCGGTCGGCGTCTCCTGCCGTCAGACATGTATTTTCCGCATGATAAATTGTGACCGAAAGGCTGTCTTGTTCAGATTCAGCCAGAGCCGGAATATAGTCTGCCACTTTGCCTTCTTCGGTCCTTTTTTTCGCTTCTTGAACTAATGCGTCCAGCTCTTGGTAATGCCGGCATACCATGTCGATCATCCTCACTTCGCTGCCGTTGTATACATCTAATTTGCGACGCAAAGTGACAATTCATGCGAAAACTTTTATACTTTAAGTAAAGGGGGGCTTCACCATGAGCGTTATTCAAGTAAAAGGCAATGTTACATACCCGATTACAATTGATCCGAGTGTCTGGATTTTCGATGACCGCAAGTTTCCGTTTGAAAAAAATCAGCCCGTTCATCCGGACGGCTCTGCAGAAACCCAGGAGCATACGCTTGATCCGGAACGGGTGATCAGAGAAGGGCGCATTTCGCCGCCGACTTTAAAAAGCGAAAAACGTTATGAAAAAGAAAGACTGATGAACGGCAGCTTCGCCATGAAGCTCGGCGCTGTTTTAGCAAATGCCGAGCCGAAAGAAAGCGCTGTCCTGTGCGCATTTATTTCAAAATCAGAAAGAACCGAAGTGCCGCTCGAAAAGGCGATGGACGCAATCGCGCATTTCAGCGATGGGGGGAAACCCCTTCAAGACGGCGGCCCGGTCCATTTTTACGTGGACGGAGACTTAGAAAAACCGATAACGGGCGTCACAGAAATCGAAGTTTTATAACAAATCGGCTGCAAGCTGTGCAAGGCCGGATCTCTCACCTTTCACAAGCTTCACGCTGCCGGAGACGGTTTGTTCTTTAAACCGTTCTACAACATAAGCAAGTCCGTTGTTTAAACTGTCTAAGTATGGGTGATCTATTTGCTCCGGATCGCCCATCAGGACAATTTTGCTGCCCTCTCCCACCCGAGTCAAAAGCGTTTTGACCTCGTGCCTCGTCAGATTCTGAGCCTCATCAATAATAATAAACTGATCCGGAATGCTTCTTCCCCGAATGTATGTCAGCGCCTCCACCTGAATCGATCCGATTCCTGCCAAAATCGCTTCAAGTTCACCCGGCTTTTTCGCATTGAATAAAAATTCAAGATTATCAAAGATCGGCTGCATCCACGGCTTGAGCTTTTCCTCTTTTTCGCCCGGCAAATATCCGATATCCTTTCCCACTGGGACGATGGGACGCGCGACGATCAGTTTTTTATAAATACCGAGATCCTCCGTCTGCAGAAGCCCTGCCGCGAGAGCAAGCAAGGTTTTTCCCGTTCCCGCTTTTCCGATCAGGGTGACAAGCGGGATATCTTCCCTCAGCAGGAGTTCAAGCGCCCTTGTCTGCTGGACGTTCTTCGGCCTGATACCCCATACGTGCTCATCATCGAAAACGAGTCTTTTTACGGTCTCGCCTTTCTTATCTGTCATGCCGACCGCAGACGAAGATCCTCCTAATTCATCTTTCATCAGCACAAATTGATTCGGATAAACCTGATGCTGCTGAAGCTCCTTGACTGAAATTTGTTTGTCTTTATAAAACGAGGCAAACCGCTCTTTATTCATAAATATATCTTTGTACCCGCTATATATTTCATCATGGTCAACGACTCTGTCGTTTAAAAAGTCCTCCGCCAAAAGCCCGATGGCATCCGCCTTTACCCTGACAAGCACATCTTTGCTGACCAGGATGACGAGGCGGCCGTTTTCTTTCGTTTCCTCCTCAAGGCTTAAATTTTTTGCCACCGCCAAAATGCGGTTATCATTCGTTTTTTCGATAAAAATTTCTTGGAGCTGGTGAAATGACCGGTGGTTCAGTTCAATTCTGAGCGTTCCTCCGCTTTCAAGCGGAACTTTCTCGTGCAGCCTTCCTTTCTCCCTGAGCCCGTCTATCAGCTTAGATACGTGCCTCGCATTTCTCCCGACCTCGTCCATATACCGCTTTTTTGAATCGACCTCTTCCAGCACGACGGCGGGGATGACAACTTCGTTTTCTTCAAAGGAAAAAATGGCGTTAGGATCCTGCAAAAGTACATTCGTATCTAACACATAAATTTTACTCAAGTCTCAGCCTCCTGAAATAAGGATCAAAGCCCATCGTGTGCTTCTCTTTCCGCGAAAAACGGGGATGCCTGCTAAAATATATGATTTGGTGAATAAAGATAGAAGGTTAATTCAACAATAAAATAAATGAAAGCATTCAAGGAGGAAATCTGACGTGCGAATTCTTTTCATTATCATACAAGCCTTGTTTATCCTTACCGGCTGCACTGCTGTACAGGACGGCCGCGGCCGCAATATTCAGAACGAATCAGCCGATCAGCGCGATGCAAAACCGATCCATGTGAAAAATACGGCTCCTGAGACAGCTGAAAATCCCGGCCGGACAGACATCGCTAAGCATCTCGTCGAGGTAACCGAAAAAATCCCCGGCATTTCAGATGCCACCGCGGTTGTACTCGGAAGATACTCCGTTGTCGGTATCGATGTGGATGACAATTTAGAAAGAAGCAAAGTGGAGAGCATTAAATACACGGTTGCCCAGGCGTTAAAAAACGATCCTTACGGCGCCAATGCCGTTGTCGTGGCTGATCCTGATACGGTTTCCCGTCTGAGAGGCATGGGCAGCGACATTAAGGCCGGCCGCCCCGTTTCAGGCATTTTGGACGAACTTGCCGCCATCGTCGGCCGTGTCATGCCGGAAGTCCCAAATGATGTGACCGACAATGAAAAAGAATCACCGACTCAATCGAATGATGATCAGCTGAACGAAAGAGACCAGAATAAGCTGCAGAACGAACAGAACGATCAATCGGATCATCATATGAAAAACCGCCGGTAAAAAGCAGCGCCCGCTCCAAAGGAAGGGCGCTGCTTTCTTTCCCTTTGGCAGGAGGGGCATCCATGATATAATGCTTGTCATAGTGAAAGAGGTGAAAAATCAATGAGAGTAAAATGTTCCATTTGCGACAAAATCGAACAAATTGATGATGAAACACTGACAGCCAAACGCCTCCGCAATCGTCCGATTCATACATATATGTGCCGGGAATGCCATGACCGAATCAAAGTCAAAACGGAGGCGCGGCTGAATACCGGACACTTTTCCTTTCATCCCGGACAAAAAGCGAAAAAAGATAAACTGAAAAAATAAACCGAATAAAAAATGACCCGCCGGAAGGCAAGGTCATTTTTTTATTGCGGTTTAGCTGACTGGCTTTTTTTGGACTGGTGCAGACGGATTTTGTAAACGATCAAAATCAAGGCGGCGACAACAAGCCCTTCTCCGACCGGCAGAAACACACCGAAAAAAGTCAGCACGGTGCAGCCGAGCACGAGGAAGAGATAAACTGCCGCAGTCTTCAACACCGGCAGCCGTTTGGCAAAGCCGAGTTTAAATACAATCACCGAAAGCACGACGATCGTTCCGTATAACAGCCACATTCCCGTCAGCGGATGCTCATCCACTTGGTAAAGAGCCGCAAAGAACGACAGCCGTTCACTTACTTCATTCAAAAGGATCCCCCTCCCCTTTTCCGTTCGGGTTCTACCTTTTCAAATTCTGCAAGTGATTAAGACATTCCTGCTGTTTTTTTCTTTTTCGCCGCTTTTTCACGTTCGTTTTTATTCAGGATTTTCTTTCTTAAACGGATGGATTCCGGCGTTACTTCACAGTATTCATCTTCGTTTAAGTACTCGAGTGATTCTTCAAGCGACATAATGCGCGCTTTCTTAATCGTAGTCGTTTGATCCTTCGTAGCGGAACGGACGTTTGTCTGCTGTTTCATTTTGCTTACATTGACGACAAGGTCATTGTCACGGTTATGTTCGCCGACAATCATGCCTTCATATACTTCTGTTCCGGGCTCAACGAAGATGACGCCGCGGTCTTCAATACCTTGAATTCCGTAAGATGTCGCTTTTCCGTTTTCCATGGAAACGAGCACACCCTGACGTCGGCCTCCGACTTGGCCTTTTTGCATCGGCTGATAGCTGTCAAACGTGTGGTTCAGGATACCGAAACCGCGTGTCAGTGACAGAAACTCAGTAGAATAGCCGATGAGTCCGCGTGAAGGTACGGTAAAGATCAGGCGGACCTGACCGTTTCCGTTATTAATCATATCAAGCATTTCGCCTTTTCTCGCACCCATTGATTCCATAACAGAACCGGTATGCTCTTCAGGCACATCAATCTGCACGCGCTCAACAGGCTCGCAGCTTACGCCGTCGATTTCCTTAATGATAACTTCAGGTTTAGACACTTGAAGCTCATAGCCTTCACGGCGCATGTTTTCAATTAAAATGGACAGGTGAAGCTCACCGCGTCCTGAAACAACCCATGCGTCAGGTGATGCGGTCGGTTCGACACGAAGACTGACGTCTGTTTGAAGCTGCGCGTTCAGACGCTCTTCAATTTTGCGGGCTGTGACATATTTGCCTTCACGGCCTGCAAACGGGCTGTTGTTTACGACAAATGTCATTTGGAGCGTAGGCTCATCAATGCGCAGAACCGGCAGCGGCTCATGGTGGTCAGCCGGACAAACCGTTTCACCGACGTTGATGTCTTCCATGCCCGAAACGGCAACGAGGTCTCCCGCTCTCGCTTCTTCAATTTCCACGCGTTTCAATCCTTGGAAACCGAAGATTTTCGTTACGCGGAATGATTTTACCGTTCCGTCAAGTTTCATCAATGAAACCTGCTGACCCACTTTCATCGTGCCGCGGAAAACGCGTCCGATACCGATACGGCCGACATAATCATTGTAATCAAGCAGCGCCACTTGGAATTGAAGAGGCTCTTCGGCGTTATCTACCGGGGCAGGGACATGTTCAAGAATCGTTTCATACAGTGATTCCATATTTTCGTCCTGCTTTTTCGGATCCAGACTTGCCGTTCCGTTAATCGCAGAAGCGTAGACGACAGGGAACTCAAGCTGTTGTTCGTTTGCGTCAAGCTCGATGAACAAATCAAGCACTTCATCAATGACTTCTTCCGGGCGGGCGAAATCACGGTCGATTTTGTTTACGACGACAACCGGATTTAAGTTCTGCTCAAGGGCTTTTTTCAGTACGAAACGGGTTTGCGGCATGCAGCCTTCATATGCGTCAACGACTAACAGAACGCCGTCAACCATTTTCATAATCCGTTCTACCTCTCCGCCGAAGTCGGCGTGTCCCGGAGTGTCCAAAATATTAATGCGTGTATCTTTATAGTTAATCGCAGTATTTTTCGCAAGAATTGTAATACCGCGTTCACGTTCAAGATCGTTTGAATCCATTGCGCGTTCGGCAATATTTTCGTTGGCACGGAATGTTCCGGCTTGGTGAAGCAATTGGTCTACCAAAGTCGTTTTCCCATGGTCAACGTGGGCAATAATCGCGATGTTGCGAAGATCGTTTCGAAGTTTCACATTTTCATCTCCTAAAAAAATTAGATAACTTTCATATTATACCACACATCCTCTTTAAAAGCGTTACGTTTTTCTGTAAACTGAAAGTATGACGTTAAAGGGGATGGAAATATGAAAAAATTGAATTGGCTCTTATTATTATTTGCATTCGCAGCAGTCTTCAGCATGATGCTGATCGGCGTATCAATCGCTGAGAAAAGCGCATGGGGCATCATCGGAAGCATTGTTCTTGTTATCGCCATGATGGGAAGCGGTTTCACCGTAAAGAAAAAAATGCGCGAACAGGGACTGCTTGATTAAAAGCATGACCCTTTGCAAAATTCCGTAAACATGGAAAGACAATATCTTATGAAGCCTGAATCAAAGATTCAGGCTTTTTTATATCCTCAAAACAGGCTCCAGATGTAAGGCTTATCTCCCCCGCCGCCTAGTCAGGAAGCCGGAAATGACAGCTCCCACTCTAGTTACATCAGCAGATTCCCTCAGAAAATGAAGTCAGAAATAGTCCGGCACCGTTATGCAGAAAATACCATACCTCCTATATCAATTCCATCATTGTCTTTTTATACTTGTGGCTGTAAGCAAATACACATGACAAGGAGAGAATGAAATGAAAACATCTTTTTTGAAGAAAACCGCTGTAACTGCCGCAGCAACCGCCTCAGCCGCCTTGCTTGCATTCAGTCCGCTTGATTCTGCCGGCGCAAAAACGATCCAGGTAAATGAACCGCATGCCCTGGAGGCTTCCGCAGAGAAAACACCGGAAGACGCGGCAAAACTCATTGACATCATCAGCCAATCGATTTACGAAAAAGACGGTGTCTATTATTTTGACGGCGAAAAAGCGGTTGAATTGGGATTAGATCAAGAACAAGCCCAGATCATTCAAAAGCTGTGGGACAGTTCAACCGAATTTTTAACCGTTATTTCTCAATGTATTGAGAAAACGGACGGCGAATATACATTTAATAAAGAAAAAGCGGTGGAGCTCGGCTTTACGGAAAAAGAGGCCCTTATCGTTGATCAGCTGTTCACCGCTTTTTCCCAAAGTCTTCATATCCTTCAATCTGCGCTGATTGAAGAAGACGGTGTGTATACGTTTGATCAGGACCTTGCTGAAAAAGCAGGAGCAGGAAAAAAAGAAGCAAAGCTATGTGCCGGATTCTTTAATTCACTGCCCCAGGAATTGCTTGAAGGCATTTATACAGCCTTTCATCCGGCTGAGTAAACGGATTAAAACGCCCGGTCATTCAGCCGGGCGTTTTTTTAAATCAGCAGTTTAAGGACCAGCATGATAAAGAAAACAGCGCCGAACAAACAGGCTGCTTTTATCAGCAGCTTTCCGTAATACCGTTCCTTAAACCGCCTTTCTTCTTCTGCATAACAGGATGGCGCCTTCATCTCAGAGCTGCCGAGGTCAAGCGGCTCCTTCATCATATGATATAAACTCCCGCACTTACCGCATGATTCAAGATGGCGGGAAATAAACCGCTCCGTTTCTGTTTCACAATCGCCTTCAATATATAAAGGGAGTAAATCTCTCACTAAACAGCAAGTCATATCTGTCCGTCCTTCCTTTTTTCCCCCAAGTGCTGTTTCAGCTGCATTCTCGCCCTGTACAGGGTGCTCTTCACCTTCGAAAGACTCCAGTCCAAAACATCAGCAATCTCTTCGTAAGACAGCTCTTGAAATTCCCTTAAAATTAAAACGGTCTGCTGATCGCTTTTCAGACGCTGAATCTGCCCGGTCAGCGCATTCTAAGTGTCTGTCCGGGCGACGTAATGCTCCGGCAGTTCATATGTTGTTTGCTGAAGCCCTTCATTCAGGGTGATATCTGAAAATTGATATTTTCTATCACGTCTGTACCAATTGATGAAGGTATGATGGGCAATTGCATAGAGCCACGTTCTGATAGACGAGTGGCTCTTAAACGAATCAAGCCCGTTAAATGCTTTCATAAATGTATCCTGAGCGAGGTCTTTAGCGGTCTCAGCATGATGTGTGCGTCTGTAAAGGTAATACATAATATCTTGATAATGTTCACGATACAGCTGTTCAATTGACATCTTGTTTTTCATTTAAAAATAAAACCACACTGTCATCCAGATTGAGAGCACTATGAAGAATCCGTACAATCCATACGTCAGGCATTTCATATATTTAATCTGACGGATATCGCCGGACGGCGCATTCAAACCATGTTCCTTCTGCCCTTTTCTGTTTTCCGCCTCAGCTCCGAATAAAGGCTCATGTTCTTTCATCCACTGGAGCGTGCCGCCTTCGAGTTCCCCCTCCTTATATAGGTCGTATAAATCGAAGAAGACAGCCTTTTTTTCTTTATTGTTCATAAAGGTTCACCGCCTCGTAAGTATCCGCGTTCACTACATATGCGTCATGACGGTTTGAACCGAACGGCTGAATAATGACGAGCCATGCGTTATATGTTACGCCGTCTTTCACCGCTATGACAGGCTTGACCCGCTTTTTGTAAATGATGCCGTTATAAGCTGCCGCCACTTTTTTGAATGCTGTTTGTCCGTCTCTGTATGTATGCGGGAATGTTTTGGCACTTACCTGTCCGTAGAATGAGGCCTCTTTCATGCCTTCTTCATTCCGGAGCGTATAAACGAATGTGCCTTCAGAGTTTTCAAAAACGAGATTGCCTTCCGATTTATCAATTTGTCTAAGCTTTGAAGTATCCGCGTCCAGCAATGAAAAAAGCTTCTTCTGAAGTTCTGTTTTTGTTAAAACGGTGCTGTCAGGTGAGACTCTGATTTTTATAAGACGTCCGGATACTGCATCAAATATCAGCTCCGTTCCGTTATTCGCAGTTACGGTCAAACTGCTGCCGATCAGGCTATTTATATCTGTCTTTGTGATTTCAAATGTCTGATCAGGCATTTGAAGCGTACGAAAGGCGGCTTTTGATGCTTTCACTATGTCTTTTTCCGTCATATGCACCTGCGGCAGTGACTCAAGCTGATAAATAGACGGGGCTTCTGAAAAACCCATAATGGTGTCTTTTTCCCAGTAAAATACTGTGCCCGAAACTTCGTGTTTCGTCCCTTGTGTTTTCGGCGCAATCTCCACGACAAACTGTCCGTCTTCTTTTCTCACTGTTGTCTGAATGCCTTGTGTTTTTATTTTCCGGCCGTGTGCCGACAAGAAATCCAGCGACTTTTTCCGGTATTCCTCTTCTGTAAAAGTGCGGCCTTCCGGTTTTTTAAGATATTGATAATTTGTAATCAATCGGGAAACCTCGTCCACTTCCGCTTCGTAATCTTCCGTTTTAAAACGGTAAAAGTAATGGAGGTCCTGATTGGTTTCTGTTAAATAAATCGGATTCTCTGCCGGAAAAAATGATGTAAGGATCCGTTCCGCTTGGTCTGAAGTGATATGTTCACCCACATTATCAACAGAATCTTCAGCTATCGGCTTTGAAACCGCAAAAGCTGCATCGCCCGCATTGTATACCGGATTCAAAAAGACAATAAAACCAGCGGCCGTTGCCGCCGCAAGAAAGCTTTTCGTCCGCTGTCTGATCCTGTCTGACCGATGAAATAAATGATGGGTCATCAGAAAACCGGCCATCGTTAAATACACCGTAAATGGTAGAAGTCTGCCGTAATCTTTTGTTACACCTGCCGAGGGCGCAGCGAGCACCCACACCAACAGCCCGATGACTCCGGCATAAAACACTCCGATAAAAACAGGTCTCGGTTTCCAATACATTTTAAAGAATAAAACATTCATAGAAATCAGCAGAAGTAAAACAACCGTAATAAAACATAGCATCGAAACTATATCCTCCCCCGCCATCACATCGGGACTGATATTCCAGAAAGCGAAAAAGCTGAAGATCAGCTGAATGACGGGCAGTGCCACCACAGTGAGATCAAACGTATAAAACATGCCCTTTCCCCTCTGCTCCCGCGTCATGAGCATATAGTGAAACGCGGTGAGCAGCACATACCCATACATTAAGAGATGAACGATCGGAAGAAGCTCTCTTTCTTCCGATATCAAATAGTGCGCGCTAAAGTAAGTACTCTGCACCTGATGAACCAATTCAACTGTTATGCCCGCTAATAATACGGCCCTGAGCAGAATTCCTGAATAAAACCAAACTCTCTCACGGCTGATTTTCGGATGAAAAGTCAGCGCGTATAAAACAGCAAGGCAGACGGCTGACCACTGAATGATCAACACGCTCTGTCTGCTTAAAATGAAATACCTGTCGAAATGCTGAATAAAATGACTGAAAATCTCTGACATCTGAAACAATCCTTTTCGTTTATTAAGGCCTCACCCATTTAGACAAACGGCTATAAAAAAAGTTTTACAGATCGGAACATTTTTCCCCTATCATTTTTCCCGACTTCATTTGTCATTTTTTTCAGAATAAATCGCATCATTCGACTCATGTCTGATTCAACACGTGCCTCTCGGCTTATCCCCCGATGCCGGCCGCCGGAAGCCTTTCCGGGACGATTCTATCAATTCATCAGCGGAGTCTAGTTTTATATTGCAGAATGAGAGAATGCTGGTTTATTATAACAATATAAGTTTTCATTATTTTCAAAAAGGGGGATTTATTGTGGGTTTAGGTAAGAAATTGTCTGTTGCTGTCGCCGCTTCCTTTATGAGTTTAACTATCAGTCTTCCGGGTGTTCAGGCCGCTGAGAATCCTCAGCTTAAAGAAAACCTGACGAACTTTGTGCCGAAGCATTCTTTGGTGCAGTCTGAGTTGCCTTCAGTCAGTGACAAAGCAATCAAGCAATACTTGAAACAAAACGGCAAAGTCTTCAAAGGCAACCCTTCTGAGAGACTGAAGCTGATTGACCACACGACCGATGATCTCGGCTACAAGCACTTCCGTTATGTGCCTGTCGTTAACGGTGTGCCTGTGAAAGACTCGCAAGTCATTATTCACGTCGATAAATCCAACAATGTCTATGCGATTAACGGTGAATTAAACAACGATGCTTCTGCCAAAACGGCAAACAGCAAAAAATTATCTGCAAATCAGGCGCTGGATCATGCTTTTAAAGCAATCGGCAAATCACCTGAAGCCGTCTCTAACGGCAACGTTGCAAACAAAAACAAAGCCGAGCTGAAAGCAGCGGCCACAAAAGACGGTAAATACCGCCTCGCCTATGATGTAACCATCCGCTACATCGAACCGGAACCAGCTAACTGGGAAGTAACCGTTGATGCGGAGACAGGGAAAGTCCTGAAAAAGCAAAACAAAGTGGAGCATGCCGCTGCAACCGGAACAGGTACGACTCTTAAAGGAAAAACGGTCTCATTAAATATTTCTTCTGAAAGCGGCAAATATGTAATGCGTGATCTTTCTAAACCTACTGGAACGCAAATTATTACGTACGATCTGCAAAATCGACAGTATAACCTGCCGGGCACGCTCGTATCAAGCACTACCAACCAGTTCACAACTTCTTCTCAGCGCGCTGCCGTTGATGCGCATTACAATCTCGGCAAAGTGTACGATTATTTCTATCAGACGTTTAAACGCAACAGTTACGACAATAAAGGCGGCAAAATCGTATCTTCCGTTCATTACGGCAGCAAATACAATAACGCGGCCTGGATCGGCGACCAAATGATTTACGGTGACGGTGACGGCTCATTCTTCTCGCCTCTTTCCGGTTCAATGGACGTAACGGCCCATGAAATGACACACGGTGTTACACAGGAAACAGCCAACCTGAACTATGAAAATCAGCCGGGCGCTTTAAATGAATCCTTCTCTGATGTATTCGGATACTTCAACGATACTGAGGACTGGGATATCGGTGAAGATATTACGGTCAGCCAGCCGGCTCTCCGCAGTTTATCCACTCCGACAAAATACGGACAGCCCGATCATTACAAAAATTATCAAAACCTTCCGAACACTGATGCCGGCGACTACGGCGGCGTGCATACAAACAGCGGAATTCCGAACAAAGCCGCTTACAACACGATTACAAAAATCGGCGTGAAAAAAGCGGAGCAGATTTACTATCGCGCACTGACGGTATATCTCACTCCGTCATCAAACTTTAAAGATGCAAAAGCAGCTTTGATTCAATCAGCGCGGGACCTTTACGGCTCTCAAGACGCTGCAAGCGTAGAAGCGGCCTGGAATGCGGTCGGCTTGTAAACAAAAAAAGAGACCGGAGAAATCCGGTCTCTTTTTTATATCTGAAACATTTCACAATGGCTTCACCATGATCATATATGTCTTTTCCCGATCGTCTTTTTCAAGCTTAAGCTGTTCAAAGCCGCATTGGCTTAAAAACAAAACCCATTCCTGCCTGTCCAGGGGAACGGCTGAAAACATCGCTTTATGCTCCCCTCTCAGCCGGCCCGCAATCTCTTCAATGACCGCGCGTCCGATTCCTTTCTCTTTTGCCTCCGGAGCGACGGCCACGGTTCCGAGCCACGGTTTTCCGTTTGAAGGCGCCCATTCCAAATGAAAACTGACGGCGGCAGGAGCGCCGTCAATCTCCCATACGAGCCACGTTCCATTGTACATGGAGTATGCAAGCATAAACTCCGCCGCATTTTTTGTTCCGAACTCTTCGTTTTTCC
This sequence comes from Bacillus sp. Pc3, assembly GCF_000815145.1. Taxonomy (NCBI): domain Bacteria; kingdom Bacillati; phylum Bacillota; class Bacilli; order Caryophanales; family Bacillaceae; genus Bacillus; species Bacillus sp. Pc3. The sequence continues at coordinate 601,117 of NZ_CP010406.1, forward strand.
ACACCGGGTGTGCAGCCGCCAGCTGCTCCAGAAACCCGAGATCTTCTTCTTCAAAATCTCTACCTGTCAGCATGTAAATAGTCGTCAAAGATAATTTTATGTATTGCCGGATTGCCCGCAAGCACGCTGTGGTTGTCTAAAAACGTAAACGGTTCGCCATCTGTGGTCGTGTAAATGCCCCCGACTTCGTTCAGCAGCACGCAGCCGGCAGCGTAATCCCACGGCGCGAGCCTCATCGTAATGTATGCGTCAATGCGGCCGGCCGCAACACTGGCGAGCTCAAGTGCCGCCGAGCCGTAGGACCGCGTTCCTCTGACCCGTTTTACGAGCGGCGCCAAAATACTCGGGTCAATCCTTCTGTTTTCCGTCACCCATGTGGCATTGATTGCAATAATGGCTTCTTCAATGGAAGCTTCTTTTAAAGGAGCAAGCGGCGTGTCGTTCAGATAAGCCCCTTTTCCGCTGAATGCGTGATACAGTTCGTCCTGCATCACATCATAAATTAAGCCGATTTTGCCTTTTCCGTCTTCAAAGATGCCGATGGAGATCGCGAAATGCCGCTTTTGATGGACAAAATTCATCGTCCCGTCAATCGGATCAATGATCCAGACGATTCCGTCAAGGGAGCGGAGCTTATCTCCCTGCCCTTCTTCTCCGAGAATCCGGTGTCCGGGAAAAGTTCCCTGTATACGGTCAATGAAAAAGCGTTCCGTCTCTTTATCAATATTTGTGACTAAATCATTCGGATTTGATTTTGTTTCAATCGTCAAGCTTTCCTGCATGGATTGTCTGATTCTCGTTCCGGCTTCTTTTACCCATTGTTTTGCGATATCATCAATTTCCGTCCAATTTGTCATACCGTGTACCTCTTTTCTATGTATAGCTTATTCTATAGCATACTGATAAAGGCGATGAAAAAGCAAGGAAAATGAAAAAAATGCCTTCTCACGTAAAAACGAACCATTTCCTGCGGTTCGTTTTTACTATTCTTTATCCGTTAAGCCGAATCCATTCTTTTCTGAGACGTTCCAGTTTTCTTTTGCTGAGATCGATTTGATCTTCATTCTCTTTTTGCATGGCCTCATACAGGGTTGCCAATTCATAATCAACCTCTAGTCTCCAGACAGCTACACGGTTATTTTTTTCCTCCCTGAATCCTTCCTTCACCACTTGCCTCATTGTCTTTCGCCCCTTCCAGAGATCATTTGTTAAAAAAGCATCCCATTTTTCCAATTTATTAATGATACTTCTTATATCGTATGGAAACTTATATTCGGCTGTAACAACATTCTTAAAATTGTGTGTTTACCTATTCGTTTTTTACCACCAATCCTCTCGGTTCAAACGTTCTCAATGTTTTTGCGGCCGGCGGCGGCTGTGGTAAAATATGAATACTTACGATAAGGAGGAAAAAGATGACTCAGATGCGTTTTACAAAAGAAGACTTCGATACATTTACAATAGAAGGTTTAGATCCGCGCATGGAGGTGTTAAAAGAACAAGTCCGCCCGAAGCTGACCTTGTTAGGAGAGCATTTCGCACCGACATTGTCAGCATTGACAGGAGATGAAATGTTCCCGCATGTCGCCAAGCACGCGAGAAGATCTGTCAACCCGCCGGCTGACAGCTGGGTTGCCTTTGCCAACAGCAAACGCGGGTATAAGAAACTCCCTCACTTTCAGATCGGTTTATGGGACACTCATATGTTTGTATGGTTTGCCATCATTTATGAATCTCCGATAAAAGAGGAATACGGCAGATTGCTGGAAGCGAAGCAGGAGGACATCACAAAACAGATTCCCGGTCATTTTGTATGGTCGCCGGATCATACGAAGCCAGGTGCGTACAAGCAGTCCGACATGGATCAGGAGCAGCTGAAAACATTATTTGAACGCCTGCAGACAGTGAAAAAAGCAGAGCTTTTGTGCGGCATTCAGCTGCAAAAAGAAGACGTGATCAACATGAACAACAATGAATTCCTGCAAACCATTGAAGATACTTTTAGGAAGCTTTCCTTTTTATACACACTGACTCAGAAAGTCTCATAACATAAAAAGCGGGCCGATTGCCGGCTCGCTTTGTCTACATTTTGATAATCGCTTGATCTGATTGTTTCGCCTGTTTCACAGTCCGATACGGGGAATAGGTGCTGTCAGCTTCAAATTGGCTGCAGATTTTCTTTTCTTCCGCTTTCCCGGGAACGATTTCTTTAAAGCGGCGGTACGCATTCAGAAGCCTGTCTCGGTCAGCTCCTTTTTCATAGGCGTTTTCCACCTGCTGAAAAAAAGCAATAACATCCACGGCCTCCTCTGTCGTCCAGTCCTCATTCATCGGATATTGATATTCCAAATGTCCTCACTCCTTTATCATCATGCTCAAAATAAGCATCTTCCATAGATCATAAATTGTTCTTTACTTTCTTTCAAGTTCATAATATAATTCATTTGTTTTACGTTTAAAAAACGGGTAATAAAACTGAATGTAATACAAACTAATCCGTAGGTATTATGATAAAGGTGGGAAAACAATTGCCGCAACATGAAACACCCCTGTACAGCGGACTGAAAAAGCACGCGGACAGACAGCCTGTCCAATTCCACATTCCGGGCCATAAAAAAGGCGCGGGAATGGATCCGGAATTCAGACAATTTATCGGAGAAAACGCGTTAAGCATAGATTTAATTAATATCGAACCTCTGGATGATTTACATGCGCCAAAGGGCATCATTAAAGAAGCCCAGGATCTGGCCGCGGAAGCATTCGGCGCAGACCATACCTTCTTTTCCGTACAAGGGACGAGCGGCGCCATTATGACGATGGTCATGGCCGTATGCGGACCCGGAGATAAAATCATCATCCCGAGAAACGTTCATAAATCCATTATGTCGGCCATTGTATTTTCCGGAGCGGTGCCGATTTTTATTCACCCGGAAATTGACGATGAGCTCGGAATTTCTCACGGCATTACGCTTGAGTCCGCCGAGCGGGCTTTGACGGAGCACCCTGACGCAAAAGGCCTGCTTGTCATAAATCCGACGTACTTCGGTGTGTCAGCTGACTTAAGCAGCATTGTAAAGCTCGCGCATTCTTTCGATGTGCCTGTGCTTGTCGATGAAGCGCACGGCGTGCATATTCATTTTCATGATAAGCTTCCTCTGTCCGCCATGCAGGCGGGCGCTGATATGGCAGCCACAAGCGTGCACAAATTGGGTGGCTCCCTGACGCAGAGCTCCATTTTAAATGTGAGAGAAGGTCTTGTTTCCAAAGAAAGAGTACAGTCGATTTTAAGCATGCTGACGACAACGTCAACATCCTATCTGCTTCTCGCTTCACTGGATGTCGCAAGAAAACGCCTCGCTACAGAAGGCCGCGATCTTCTAGAAGATACGATTCTGCTGGCGGATCAGACACGGGAACGCCTCAATCAAATTGAAGGCATCCGCTGTGTCGGTGAAGAAATCACAGGGTCTAAAGCTGCCTTCAGTTATGATCCGACTAAATTAATCATTTCGGTCAAAAACCTCGGCCTGACGGGTCATGACGTTGAAAAATGGCTCCGCGAATCATATAATATCGAAGTCGAGCTGTCCGATTTGTATAATATTTTATGTATTTTCACCCCCGGCGACAGAGCGGGAGATGCCGACCGTCTTGTAAGCGCGCTTACAGACATTTCAAAGCAGGCTTCCGCCAATGACTATGCTCATCAGCAAACCGAGGTTCTGCTTCCTGAAATTCCTCTGTTAGCGATGACGCCAAGAGACGCGTTTTACGCAAATACGGAAGTCATTCCGTTAAAAGAATCCGCGGGACGGATCATCGCAGAGTTTGTCATGGTGTACCCGCCGGGAATTCCAATCTTTATTCCGGGCGAGATCATTACTGAAGAAAATATCAGCTACATTTTTAAAAACTTGGACGCCGGCCTTCCTGTGCAGGGTCCCGAAGATGCAACGCTTGAAATGATCAGAGTCATCAAAGAGCAAAAAGCCATCCAATAAACATAAAGAAGCCCGAAACGAAATCGTTTCGGGCCTTTTTACGCTTTTTACTCTTCTTCAAGATGACACTGGCATTGTCCGCAGCATGTTCCGTATAACGTCGTGACCTTCTCATCCTCAAAGTAATGAATCGCTTCGTTACAGTCTTGGCAAACAATTGTACCCATCTGTCATTCCCCATTTCTCAGAATTTGAAAACGCTTAATTTTTACTTGTTGTTATTATATTATTATGTCACATTTAATATGTCAACTGATAAATTGTATAACACATTTATTTTTTACGGTCTTTTTATAGCTCGAGGGTCAATCACAGTATATCCTTTATGACGCAATCCTTTTACAATGTCCGGCATGGCTTCCGCCGTCCATTTCCGGTCATGCATCAATATGTTGGCCCCGTCCCGCAGATAAGGACTGTTCAGTGTGATATCGGTAAGCGCTTTTTTGGATTGATATTTCTGATCCCAATCATACCCGAAGGTCCAGTTCATTTTCACCATACCTTCTTTTTTTATAAGTCTGTCACTGTAGTCCGTATTGCTTCCGAAAGGCGCCCTGAAAAATGCGGGTTTCTCTCCTATTACCTTTTCAACCGCTTTATTGACGCCAATGATTTCTTCCCGTTGTTTTTGTTCGGAAAGATCTTTTAAGTTTTGATGAGTCATTGTATGATTACCGATCATAAAACCTAACTCATGAATATGCTTAAGCGCTTTCTTATTTTCATCTTTTTTCAAAAAATGTCCGTTTACAAAAAAGATCGCTGACGCATTGAGATCGTGCAGTTTGTCCGCAATCTCAGCGGCATGCTGATCAGGCGCGTCATCGATCGTTACCAATGCGATCGGTTTTTTCTCTTTCTGTTCATCCATTTTTTCCACAGAAAAGCTTTTCGGATTGATATAGTAACGGGGCTCCGCCTTCTGTTTTTTCTGTTTTTCCTCTTTTGTATGGTGGTTTTCCCGTTTGGCATGATTGGCCGCGGTTTGAGAATGGGGTTTGTTTGTTTGCATCTTTTCATTTGATTGGCAGCCGGCGAGTAAGCATATACATATGACAGCTGCAGCGGCTTTATACATGACAATCCCTCCTGATATGGTTTTGCTCCCAGTATAACGAAAAAACAGCGCTCTCACGAAAAACAATGTGCCTTTTTTACACATCGGCTGCGCAAGTTGTCACACGTATTATTTCTTCATTAAAAACGGTTTCAATTATATAACAATTCAGTAACAAGCCTTAGGTTTTTCACCTCTCGTGATACACTTGATATAGTCCTTATAAATGGATGAACCCATATATTATATAAAACAGAGGAGTAAGATAGATGCGCTACCGTACGGTGATTCCCTTTTTTTTGATGCTGTTCGTTCTGTCAAGCTGTTCGGTTTCTACTGTCAGTCCATTCACAAAAAACCGGATCGACAGCATTCATCACACTCAAATCTTGTTTTTTTCCGATGAAAATCATATAGATAAAGAAGTGCCTTATTACGATGCGATTCTTGATTTAGAAAAGAAATATCCCCATCATGTCGATCAAATGAAGGTTTATGACAACAGAAAGGGATGGGAAGAGGAAATCAACACGTTCCCTGCGCTGATGGTGATCAATCATCGGCATGTGGTCATGAAGATTGAGGGATCCGTAAAGAAAAAAGAGGATATCATCAAACCTATGCAGCATGTGCTTGCACAATAAAAACAGCCCCCGCTTTTACAAACGGGGGCTGTTTCTTTGTTGCATTATTATTTCACGATATGGATCGGGCTTCCGATTGCTACTTCGGCAGCTTCCATAGTGATTTCGCCCAATGTCGGGTGAGCGTGAATTGTCATTGCGATATCTTCAGCAGTCATTCCGCCTTCGATCGCCAGGCTCAATTCAGAAATCATGTCAGAAGCGCTTGCGCCGGCAATTTGCGCACCGATTACAAGACCGTCTTCTTTACGAGTGATCAGCTTCATAAAGCCGTCAGTTTCGTTAAGAGACAGCGCACGTCCGTTTGCTGCAAACGGGAACTTAGCTGCAACGACTTCAATGCCTTCTTCTTTCGCCTGTGCTTCAGTGTAACCGACAGAAGCCAGTTCAGGCTCAGAGAATACAACCGCCGGAATACCGAGGTAATCGATTTCAGCCGGCTCTCCTGAAATAGCTTCGGCAGCGATTTTACCTTCGTAAGACGCTTTGTGAGCCAATGGAGGTCCGTCAATGATGTCACCGATTGCGTAAATGTTCGGTACGTTTGTGCGGCACTGCTTGTCTGTTTTAATGACACCGCGGTCAGTCATTTCGATACCGACTTGCTCAAGTCCGAGCTCATCAGTGTTCGGACGGCGTCCGACAGTGATTAATACGTAATCAGCATCAACCGTTTTTTCTTCGCCTTTTACTTCGAATGTAACTGTTACGCCGTCAGGTCTTTCCTCAACGCCTTTAGCCATGGCGCTTGTATGGATTTCAACGTTGCCTTTTTTCTTCAGTCTGCGGGTAACGAGAGAACTCATTTGTTTTTCGAAGCCAGGAAGAATTTCATCTCCGCCTTCTAAAATAACCAATTCAGTTCCGAAGTTCGCATACGCTGTTCCAAGCTCAGTACCGATATATCCGCCGCCGATAACAACGAGCTTTTTCGGAATTTCTTTAAGTGCAAGTGCGCCTGTAGAGTTCAGAACGCGTTCGCTATATTTGAAGTTTGGCAATTCGATAGGGCGAGAACCGGTAGCAATGATTGCGTTTTTAAACGTGTATGTTTGCGCAGAGTTCTCATCCATTACGCGGACAGAGTTGCTGTCTACGAAATAAGCTTCCCCTTTTACAACGTCCACTTTATTTCCTTTTAAAAGACCTGCAACACCGCCGGTAAGCTTATTTACAACAGAAGCTTTCCATTCTTGGACTTTTGTAAAGTCAACCGTTACGTTCTCAGCAGTGATTCCCATGTCATCTGAATGTTTTGCATTCTCGTAACGATGGCCTGCATTGATGAGCGCTTTTGAAGGAATACAGCCGACGTTCAGACAAACGCCTCCAAGAGTTGCTTTTTCAACGACTGTTACTTTTTGTCCAAGCTGAGCAGCGCGGATGGCAGCTACATAGCCGCCGGGTCCCGCACCAATCACAAGAGTATCTGTTTCAATAGGGAAATCTCCTACTACCATAACATTACGCCTCCATTAAAATAAGTTGTGGATCGTTCAGTAAACGCTTGATGTGGTTTAACGCATTTTGTGCAGTTGCTCCGTCAATCATACGGTGGTCAAAGCTGAGAGAAAGAGCTAAGACAGGAGCAGCTACAATTTCACCGTCACGGACGATCGCTTTTTCAGCAATACGGCCGATACCGAGAATCGCAACCTCTGGATGGTTGATAACCGGTGTGAACCATTGGCCTCCGGCAGAACCGATATTTGTGATCGTGCAAGAAGCGCCTTTCATTTCCGCAGGTGCAAGCTTGCCTTCACGCGCTTTTGTAGCAAGGCTGTTGATTTCATCAGAGATTTCGAAAACGGCTTTACGGTCGGCATTTTTCACTACCGGCACAAGCAGGCCTTTTTCGGTATCCGCTGCAATTCCGATGTTGAAGTAATGTTTTTGGATCACTTCATCTGTTTTATCATCAATAGATGTGTTTAAAACAGGGAATTTTTTCAAAGCGGATGTTAATGCTTTGACGACGTAAGGCAGATAAGTCAGCTTAATGCCTTGATCAGCAGCAACTTGTTTGAACTGTTTGCGGTGAGCAACAAGATTTGTTACGTCAACTTCATCCATAAGAGTTACGTGCGGTGCAGTATGCTTAGAGTTCACCATTGCTTTCGCGATCGCTTTACGGATACCGCTCATTTTTTCGCGTGTTTCAGGGAATTCGCCTTCAGGAGCCTGAGCCGCTGCAGGTTTAGCTGTTTCCTGAGGTGCAGCTGTTTCTTGCGGTGCCGCTTCTTGAGCCGCTCCTCCATTTGCAAAGCTGTCGATATCTTCTTTTACAACACGTCCGTTATTGCCTGAACCTGTTACTTTACGGATATCCACGCCTTTTTCACGGGCATATTTGCGTACGGAAGGCATGGCGATCACGCGTTTGTTCGGATCAGCTTCCACTTGGTCCTGCTGTCCTGCGCCGGTTTCTTTTGCAGGCTCTTTAGGAGTCTCTTCTTTAGAGATATCCTGCCCTGCTTCAGCAGACGACTGAACTTGAGCCTCAGTTTTCGCCTCTCCTGAATCATGGCTTCCTTTAAATTGAAGATCTTCGTAACCAGGTGCGTCAAACGTAATAATCGTTTGTCCAACAGTTGCAACTGTTCCCTCTTCAACTTTTAATTCTAATACTTTTCCTTTAACAGGTGAAGGAATTTCTACCACTGCTTTATCATTTTGCACTTCAGCCAGAACATCGTCTTCTTCTACCTCGTCGTTCGGCTTAACAAACCATTTTACGATTTCGCCTTCGTGGATACCTTCCCCGATATCCGGAAGTTTAAATTCAAATGCCACAGTTTTCGACCTCCTAGTTGATTAAGCAAATTTTAGTTATGCATTCGCAAGCATTGAACCTAGTAAACAGATTCCTTCATATAAGAGAGAAGGACTCTCTTTACCGTCTTTTATGATGCCTGATTAAAATTCAAGAACTTTTTTCGCAGTTTCAAGAACGTCTTTATGGTTTGGAAGCCATACGCTCTCAGCAAGCGAGAAAGGAAATACTGTATCAGGCGCCGCAACACGCAGAACCGGAGCTTCCAGGCTCAGAATCGCGCGGTCATTGATTTCAGCTACAACGTTGGCAGCGATGCCGGCTTGTTTTTGAGCTTCTTGCACGACAATTGCGCGGCCTGTTTTTTCAACAGAAGCAATAATTGTATCAATATCAAGCGGACTTACAGTGCGAAGGTCGATAACTTCAGCAGAAACGCCTTCTTTTTCAAGCTCTTCAGCAGCCTTAAGCGACTCATGAACCATCGCGCCGTATGTGATGATAGAAAGGTCAGTACCTTCGCGTTTCACATCAGCTTTGCCTAGCTCGATTGTGTATTCCTCCTCAGGAACTTCCTGACGGAAAGAACGGTAAAGTTTCATATGCTCTAAGAAAACAACCGGATCATTGTCTCTGATAGAGGCAATCAGCAGTCCTTTTGCATCGTAAGGAGTGGATGGGATAACAACTTTAATACCCGGCTGCTGAGCGATAAGGCCTTCCAAACTGTCAGCGTGAAGTTCAGGTGTATGAACCCCTCCGCCGAATGGAGAACGGATTGTCACCGGAGAAGTCCAGCGTCCGCCGGAACGGTAGCGGAGACGAGCCATTTGTCCTGAAATTGAATCCATTACTTCATATACGAATCCGAAGAATTGGATTTCCATAACAGGACGGTAATCTTGCAGGCCTAAACCGAGAGCGAGACCGCCGATACCGGATTCAGCAAGCGGCGTGTCAAATACGCGGTCCTCACCGAATTCTTTTTGAAGGCCTTCAGTTGCACGGAATACGCCTCCGGCAACGCCTACATCTTCCCCGAAAAGCAGAACGTTTTCATTGTTTTTCAGTTCTGTGCGTAACGCATCAGTGATCGCTTGAATCATTGTCATTTGCGCCATGGCTTACTTCGACTCCTTCGCTTTGTAAATTTCAAGTTGTTCTTTCAAGTTGAACGTCGGCTCTTCAAACATATTCTCAATCAGCTCTGTTACTTTCGGTTTTGATTCGCCGTCAGCCTTTTTGATAGCTTGTTTGATTTCTTCTTTGGCCTGTTCAATCACTTTGTTCTCTTCTTCTTCAGACCATAGTCCTTTGTTTTCCAAGAACTTGCGGAAACGTACGAGCGGGTCTTTTTGCTCCCATTCATTTTCTATTTCTTTCGTACGATATTTAGTCGGATCGTCACCGGACATTGTATGAGGTCCGTAACGGAATGTAAGAGTTTCAATCAGAGTCGGACCTTCACCGTTAATTGCGCGCTGGCGTGCTTCTGCGGTTGCAGCGTAAACGGCAAGTGCATCCATTCCGTCTACTTGAACACCTGTAATACCGACGGCAACTGCTTTTTGGGCAATTGTCTGTGCGGATGATTGCTTTTCTACAGGAGTTGAAATCGCATAGCGGTTATTCTGAACAACGAAGATCGCTGGCGCTTTAAATGCTCCGGCAAAGTTCATTCCTTCATAGAAGTCACCTTGAGAAGCTCCGCCGTCACCAGTGTAAGTAATAGCTACCGCTTTTTTACCGCGCTTTTTAAGACCTAAAGCTACACCTGCGGTTTGGATAATTTGAGCACCAATAATAATTTGAGGTGATAAAGCATTTACTCCCTCAGGCATCTGATTACCTTTAAAATGGCCTCTTGAGAACAGGAATGCCTGGTGTAAAGGAAGACCGTGCCAAATCAGCTGAGGAACGTCACGATAACCCGGAAGGATAAAGTCGTCCTGTTCAAGCGCGAAGTGTGATGCAATTTGAGAAGCTTCCTGGCCCGCTGTCGGTGCATAGAAACCTAAACGTCCTTGACGGGAAAGAGAAATTGAACGCTGGTCTAAAATGCGGATATACACCATTCTTCTCATTAATTCCTTTAACTGATCATCTGAAAGATCAGGCATTGCGTCTTTATTTACGACTTCTCCTTCAGCATTTAAAATTTGGAACGTTTCAAACTGCTTATTAATAGCATCAAATTGTTTTTTGCTATCAACAATTGAAGTTTTTGTCTTTGCAGCCATTTTTTAAACCACCTCTTCTTTTGATTTAACAGGGTTAGGATACCGTTTAGCCATCCGTATTAAAAACAGTCTTATCATGCTCTGCAATTCTAAAATTAATCATTCAGAAATTCACATAGCGCTTAAGCAAAGATAATGACGTTTAAACTGTACTAATAAAAAAAGATTTTTTATTAGTACAATATGATCAACAACCATAGTTTACAGTAATTAAACAAAGCCGTCAATTATTTATAACCTCATTTTGAAACCGCTTATAAAACATAAGATCATATTGCGCCAAACTGTACTATAAAAGACTTTAAACTGTATTATAAAAATGCTCTACTGTACTATAATTAAAAAAAATTACAAAGAGTAAATTAAGTTATTTAACTTCGGGTCAGGCTTTGAAAAGATGCCGCGGGATAAAAACGGGCAGTTAGCAATCGTCCCGCCTGCCGGACAGACGGGACGACGCTTTTGACAATTATTCAATACCCGCCCACACGATATTCAGCGGCGTCAGCACGGCATGAGGATGAAACTCGGAAATCGGAGTGAAAAATACATACGTAAAATCTTCGGCTGGATCAGAAAACATGCCGCACCACCCCATTCCAAGATGTGAGAAGGTGCCTTCTGTCATGAAATAATGGTCACCGGCCGGCCACAAATTAATGCCTAAACCAAAGCCGCCTTCCTCTCTGGGCGCTCCGAAGAAGTAAAAAGGAAGACCGGGCTTTATTTGATTTCTCAGCATCGCTTCGACTGTTTTTCTTCCAAGTAGCTTCTTATCTTTCAATCTGCCTTTATTTCTAAACATTTCAGCTAACTTCCAAATATCTCGCAACGAAGAGTACAGACCGCTTGTCGCTTTATTCGGAAAATACGGGTGATGACTTTTTTCCAGCTGTACGCACTCGTGCTCATTGATCACACAAACTTCTTCTTTTAAAGCATCAGGCACATAAAAATACGTTCTTTCTAATCCGAGCGCTTCAATAATATGCTTTGTTACATACTGTTCGTAGGATACGCCTGTTACTTTTGAAATAATGATGCCAAGTATAACAAAGCCGGTTCTGGAATAGTTCCATGCTTCATCCACTCCGTACTCCAAAGGCGTACTGACCAGATTGTTTATCCATTCTTCCTCATTCGTTAAGTCAATGCCTTCAGCCTTTTGAATATCCAGCTCAAAACTTAATCCCGCCGTATGAGTCAAAAGGTGCAAAATTTTAATGTCTCCGAAACCCGGTTTATCAAACGCTGGCAAAATGAGCTTGACCGGCATTTTCAGATCGAGCAAACCTTTTTCGACGAGCTGCATGACGGCTACAGCGGTAAACACTTTTGTCAAAGAACCGATTTCTCTGATTGTATCAAGCTGAAATGTTTGCTTTTCTTTTTGTCCGCCGGTAAATTCCCCTAACGACTCAGCTGCAAAAACCTCACCTCCTCTTGACATCATATAACTCGCACATTGCAGATCTCCATTGTCTATCATCGTCTGATAATGGCCGTTAAGAGCGTTAATTTGTTTCATATCAAATGCCGGATTGCTTATTGTTTGTTTCATTGTTTTCTCCCCCTGTACTGTATGTATCTTTTTCATCCCTTACTTACTGATTTCTTGATGAATTCTGACACCGTTTTATTGAATTCTTCAGGATGTGTAATGTTCGGAAGATGCCCCGCTCCCTTAATTTTCTTTAATTCTGCATTGCTCAGCAGTTTCTGCAGCCTTTTTGTTTCTTTCTGATCAACTACGCTTTCCTTCTCACCCGTAAGGATAAGCGTTCTTGTATGAATGTCTTTTAAAAAGCCGATCGTAGAATAGCCTTCTTGTTGATGTATCTTCATAAAACGTTCAATAGAAGCATTTAGGAATTGATTACTGTATAAACTTTCATATTCATGTGATTTTCCTATAGCTATAAAATCATTTTTCAGTTTTTCCTCGACACTGCTTTCAGGGTCTTCTTCGTATTCGGTGTAACTTCCGGAAAGAATGAGCGTTTTTACTTTTTCAGGGTATTCATAGGCAATCCTCTGCCCTATCATGCCTCCCCAAGAAGCTGCCGCAATGTGGATCGGCCAAGCAACCCCTATCTCGTTCAGCACTTCGATAAAAGTCTGAGCCAGCCCGCTCAGTGTAAAATCGGCGCTCCCCTCACTCAGCCCGTAACCCGGTGTGTGTATGACAATTACATTAAATTGATCTGCCCACTCCTTCATTTGTTCTTTCCACATGTAAGCAGTGGTAGCAAAACCGCAAATCAGTAAAATTGTTTCACCCTTACCGCTCATCAATATTTCCATATGCCGGGCATTTTCTGTGTTTGCCAGAAAATGAACGGTTTCCGTTTCTTCTGTCTGGTAAAAAGCGATGAGTTTTTTTGCGGCATCGCTTTGATTGTGCTGAAGGGCTCCTTTCTTCAGTCTGCTCCAATAATGCAAATAATCGTCGAGATGACGATTGGAAGCTGTGCCGAGTATTCGGAAAGGACTTTCAGCTTCTTCCGTAACGATTGACGAAGCATCAAAATCGGCTGCAATCGCTGAATCTCTTACCAGAGGCGGTGCTGAACGGGCGGATAACGGCTTGAAATCGTTTTGTATTTTTTCTTTTTCTCCGTATAACACGATCAGCTGGTGGCCTCGGCCGAGAAGCGAGTGTTCCAAAGCTTTGATTCCGGCAGTATTTTCTAATGGGTGAAGTCCGTACTCCATTTTCATAATATCTTGAATGCCGGGATCAACTGACATGCCTCCGTCTTTCCAGAAAGGCCAATTTACAGCGATGGTTTTTCCTGATCTTCCCCCCGCCTTTCTCATACATTCCCTCCACTCGGCAAAATGCTCCAGAAAACGATTGGCGTAGGCGTAATCGGCTTGACCCAGACTTCCGATTTCTGAGGAGATGGAAGAAAACAAAACAAAAAAGTCTAAAGGCATACCTCTGAGCGCTTCATCCAAATGAATCACACCATTGACCTTTGATTGCAGCACCGCTTGAGCTTCCGCGTCTGTTTTATTCATAATGAGAGAGTCTTTTAACACGCCTGCACTGTAAATGACCCCGTTGATTTCGGAATAATCAGCATGAATTTTTTCCGCTAACTTGATGACCTGCTGCTTATCTGACATGTCAGCCTGGATATAAGAAATGCTTGCCCCGTCATATCGGATGCTGTCTAATTTTTCTTCCATGTCTGCTGTCATTTTCGATCGCCCGGCAATGATAACGCTGGCTCCGTGATTTGCATAAAGAAACGCTGAAATAATCCAGCCGATGCCGCTTAATCCTCCGATGATGAGATACACCCCGTTTTTTGCAAACTTGGCGGCCTTTTGTCCTGTTTGCGGCGAAGCGTCTTTATATGCTGTCACCCTCCTTTTTTGATCGCTGTCATATTTCACAGCCTGATGATGTCCGGCACTTAATTCATTGAGAAGCAAAGGTGCTTTTTCAATGGTTTGTCTTGAAGAAATCTCAACCGTTTTACACTTTATATTCGGCTGCTCCGCATTCAGCGTTTTAAAAAAGCCTCCAATCGCGGCGTAAACCGGGTTTGTATATTGACCCTTGTCATGCACGTACAAAATGTTGATGTTTTCTTTTGTTTTTTGACGGATCAACGCTTTGCTTAAATAAAGGATTGAATAAAAGCTGTGAGTCAAATCTAACGCTGCCTCAGTATAAACTTTTTTTGACAGGTAATGAATGATTGACGCCGGAAATGCTCCGGACTTTTTCATATCTTCTAATAGTCTGGTGTAATGAGCAGACTGCTCCGGATTAATTTTATAATGCTTTTCATTTACCATTTCATATTCAGCAGCGGCTTCCGCATAAATAACATTTTCACTGCCGATGTACTTTCGGATTTCATCACTCAATGAACTGTCGAAATCGAAAATCAGTGTATTTTCCTTAGGTACTTCTCCGGACTTTAATGGCGATTCTATCCATTCTTTTTGTAAATACAAGGAATCAAGCACCGGCTTTTCAGACGGCTCTTTCGTTTGCGTTTTTTCTTTAAAAGCTGCGGCCGGCGTATTACGCACATCATATTTTTCTTCTAAATAAGCCGCTAAATCATGAATATTGTTATAATCAAAAAGCAATGTCGGATACAATTGTGTATCCAATCTTTCCTCGAGCATTTTCGATATATGCAGCAGCTGTTTTGAGTCAAGACCCAGTTCGTAAAAAGATTGGTGTTTGTCCGCTTTATTTGGCGGTGTGTTTGTAACCTCTCCAATAATGGATGACAGCTCATCTGTTAATGTTTTATGACTGTCTTGGTGCTGAACTGTATCAGAGATAGAGTCTGTAATGTTAGCTCCGTATTTCTCCTGCAGAAATTCCGTCAATTCACCGATTGTGGAGTAATCAAATAATAAAGTCGGGTACAGCTTTGAACCTAACATCAGTTCTAACTTTTTGGATAAGTCTAATAATTGTTTAGAATCCAAGCCCATCTCATAAAAGGAAATATCATTCTTCACTGTTTCAGCAGGTTTTTCAATCATGCCGGCTATCTCTTGGATCAAATTATTTCTGATTATTTCTTTATTTTTCGTTGCGCTGCCGACCTCTTTAGCTTTTTGGGAATGCTCCAGCCTTTGTATTGAATTTTCATTTCTGACTCTTTTCACACCGAATCGCTCATAATAAAAAGCAAGCTCTCCATCAGGCCTGTATACTTCTATGTCCGCATATAAAATGTCTTTAGAAGGCGGCTGCGTTATACTGGTTTTATTAATATACACAAAACAAGACCCAGTTGTTTTATGCAGTGCCCGGAATGTCTCAATATATATAGGGATAAACGCATTTGTTCCTTCATCCGGCAAGTCTGATGTAAGGATTCCCAACAAGCTGAGAGACCCATCCAAAAATGCGGGATGCATGTAAAAGTCATCTGTATATTCTTTTGAAAGTCCGCTTAAACTAACCTCTCCCAGAATATAATTTTCACCTTCATATACCGTACCTTCCAATTTCATAAAATCTTTATGAATCAGGCCGCCTCTGCGCAAATTACGATAGGCGGCTTCAGCATCCGAAATCCGGACGGCCCCTTTCTTTAATTCTTCGATTGAAATTGTCTTTTCGTTTATCGCATTTTTTCTTATGATTTCCGCCTGCAAGTTGACTGACGCTTCACCTTCCGCCTTTTCAGCGACCCATTTCCTGCTTGTTATTTCAACAAGCCAGCCGTTTTCTTGTTCCGTAAACTGGAAGGTGACTTTTTTATCAAAATGGACTGACGTCGCAACAGGTTCACGGAATAAAACATGTTTGATTTCAAAACTTCGGGGTGATATCCCTTTCTCAGCTAAAAATCGTGTTATTAAATCCAGATACGTTACGCCGGGTATCGTACGCACTTGATGAAGGACATGGTCTGAAACAATATAATCGTCATGTTTGACTAATACGCTGAACCTCATGCAACTCGACAACCTTTCTTCTTTTACAAAGTAAAGAAACAGAGCAGGTGCTACTCTGTTTCATCAATAATTTCAAGAAGCCGTTTTTTATTCTGTTTGATTTGTTTTTTCCGATTTGAATCCGGCCAGTACTCTTTTCTGACAAACTCGGCAGGCGGCAGCGGAGTTCTGACGGAATGATATGAATCATCCAGGCCGCTTACCAAAAGGTGGGCGTTTGTTCCGCCAAAACCGAAAGCGCTGATGCCCGCCCTCCGTTTTCCATCCTTCCAGCTTCTCAGCTCTGTATTCGGATAAAAAGGCGACTTTTCAAATTCAAAGCGGGGATTTGGCGTTTCACAATTCAATGTAGGCGGAATTTCCTTATGCCATATTGATAAAATCACTTTAATGAAACTTGCCGCTCCGGCAGCGCTTAATAAGTGTCCGATATTGGTTTTCACACTTCCTACTCCGCAAAATTGCGTTTTGTTTGTGTCTCTTCGGAATACTTTTGTCAGAGCCTGAAGCTCAATCGGATCTCCAATCATCGTGCCTGTGCCGTGAGTTTCGACGTAGCTGACTGATCCGGGAGTGATATCGGCTTTTTCAAATGCATCTTGAATAACCTGCTCTTGAAGCTTAGGATTCGGGGTCGTAATTCCCATTGTCGCACCGTCATTATTAATAGCTGATGCTTCAATGATACCGTATATCCGATCTCCGTCAGCTTTCGCTTTCTCCAGCGGTTTTAACAGAACAGCGCCAAAACCCTCTCCGGGTACAAAACCGTTTGCCCTTTCATCAAAAGTAAAACACTGACCGTCCGGCGAAAGAGCTCCTCCTTCTGTTAACATCAGGTAAGGAATTTCATCCAAAAGCAGATCCGCCCCTCCTGCCAGCGCCATCTCTGAATCACCGTTTTTTATGCTTTGGCAGGCTAAATGAATGCTGACTAGTGAAGAAGAACAAGCGGTATCAGAAACCATGCTTGGACCGTGAAAATTAAAGAAATGCGACACATGTGAAGCAATAAAGTTTTGACTAAGCCCGACGATGTGGCTGCTGCTTTCTTTCGGCAGTTTGTGACCGTAGCCGCCCATTCTGGAACCGACAAATACGCCGACTTTTTTTCCCGATAATTCCGTTTCTTCATAACCGGCATCCCGTACAGTCTGTACACTCGTTTCTAAGAAATGTCTTATCAGCGGGTCCGTTTGGATGGCTTTCTCCTCTTCCATGCGGAAATACTCCGGATCGAAGCTGCCGATTCCATTGATAAATCCTCCCCATTTGCTGATGCTTTTTCCCTTTTGCTGCACCGGAGAGTAATTTTCTTCTATATTCCACCGGGAATCAGGTACTTCTTTAATATGATTCTTCCCTTTTCTCAGATTGTTCCAAAATTCCTCTTTATCAGCCGCTCCAGGGAACTTACATCCGATTCCGATAACAGCTATCTTTGCAGAGGAAGCCGTCTGCGGTTCTGTATTTCGGCTCGTCACAGACTGCATATCTTGCTGATTGCTGCTTTGAGAATCAGTCTGTTCGATTTGTTTCTTCAACGGCGGCGCCGTCTTACCGATATATTCCGCAAGACCATGAATCGTGTTGTGTTCAAGAAGCACAGTAGGGTCAATTTTTTTCTGAATCATTGCTTCTATTCGATGTATAATGCTGACAAGAAGTATAGAATCCACACCGTATTCCTGAAAATCCGTATTTGGGTTAAGCTTTTCAAGGGGAATGCTCAATTCCTCGGCAAATACGGCAGAAAGTTCACTGACAAGCCCTTCTGAATGATCAAAAGTGTCGGGAGTCTCCTGTCTTCGGACTGGAACCGAAGCTCCGCCGGTTTTATTGATGTTCAGGAGACTGTCTGCATGAAACACTGTTCCTTTTTTCACGATAGGAATGATATTGGCTGATTTTTTCTCCAGTGCATGATACAAAATCGCCAGTCCTTCCCGTGTGGATAGAGAGTTCAGTCCCAATTCATCATATAAAGGACTCGTCACAGTACCCATTCCGACTTCTTTCCAGCTCGGCCAATTGATTGACGTGAAATACGTTCTCCCCTTTTGAAAATGATAAGCCGCGAAATAGTCCATATATGCGTTTGCAGACGCGTAATCAGTCATTCCTTTCGACAGTTTGGGTGACTGTGCTGCAATTGATGAAAATAGAATAAAGAAATCCAGCGGCCTATTATTAAAAATCCGCTCCAAATTTTGAAGTCCAGTGACTTTCGGCCCGTACACCGTCTTAAATTCACTCATTCTTTTATGAATAAAGGCCGGATTTCCGCCGCTGTGCAGTCCGGCACAGTGTATGATACCGCTTATATCTTTAAATTCAAGGCTTACTTGGTGAAAGAATGAACGCAGCTTCTCTTCATTTGTGAGAGAACCGCTGTAATACAGATAGTTGACACCTTTCTCTTCAAAACTTTGAAACAGTTTTATATTGCTGACTGTCTTTTCGTCCTGTCTGCCCTCTTTCAGCAAATGATCCCATTCACTTCGCAAAGGTAATGGACGCGTACCCGTCAGCACGAGTTTTTTCACTCCCCGTTTCACCAAATCTTCAGCTATTGCTCTGCCAATGCCCCCTGTCCCGCCGGTAATCACGACGGCTTTATCCGCAGGAAATGAAACAGGCCCGCCGGTATGGATTCTTTCTTCTTCAAAATACGGAACATATCTGACGCCGCTGCGGTAGCATACTTCATTCTCTCCGGTACATTGCCTTTCATTCTCAAAGATTTGTTTCAGCTCATGCGTTTCTTTCATGCTGTCTATATCTATTGTTTTCACATGAACAAAACCGTATTCCGCAGAAAGGGCTTTCAGAAAAGCCGCTGATTCTGCCCCCGTCAGCTTTGGTTTTTCCGCTTTAAATACCTGCAAGCCCTTGGTGATTTGTAAAATGGATAATGGTGTTTCCTTTTTACTCCGCTTAATTATTTCTTGTATAAATAAGAATTTACCATATGGGATGCCGTTCTGATTGTCACTCTGGTTTCCGATATCTGAGAAATCAATTATATTTTGGATCTGCCGCTCACCGCCCGAGAAGATCTCACGGATAACGTCGTATGCGTGGTTTTCATCTAATAAAGAACACTCAAACATTTGATCAGAGTGTTTTATAAATGAAGAGTGATGTTTTATGACAATCAGATTCTCCTGATCTATATCCGAACAAATAGAGCGGGCAATTGATTCTGTGTCTTGATTTACAAATGCTACTGTCAGTCCGTACTCTTTTGTTTCGGATGGATTTACAAACGGATTCTCCCTCCATTTTTTTTGCAAGTGATGTTGAAAAGAATGCTGAGGGATCTCTGTCTTCTTAGTCCTGGACGGAACCCAATAACGTTCTTTTGCAAACGGATAAGTCGGAATTGAGATCCGTTTACCCGGCTGCTGTAAATGTTGATGAACGGATTTCCAGTCGACATCCGCCCCCCAAACCCATAATTGAGCCAGCTTTTCCGCATCACCGTTCTCAATAATAGTCTTTACAAACAATTCACCTGCTGTGCCTTCCGTTAACACCTTCATTTTTTCAGCAAATGCATCTGCTGATTGCTGATGAACATATACGCCTGGAACTTGCTTGTCACCGCGGCAAAACTCAAATAATTTATCTTTCATTTCTTTAAGAGACGTACCGGTAATCGCCGCTCTGGCCTCCATCGCTTCTCTGCCCGATTGTGTAGTGTATGCCAGATCCCGTAAAACGACGCTTTCCGATTGGCTGCCTTCCATCACTTCATTCGGGAACAGGTTTCTTATCGCTCCGGCATATTCCTTCAATAAGTATTCAGTAACCGCTTGAATGGAGGGGCAATCAGTTAATTCATACATCGTGAGTTCAATATGAAACATTTCGTTAATAAAATCCGCCATCCGGCTTAATTCCAAAGGCCCTACGCCAAATTCACTCAGGTGATCAGCAATATTAATTTCTTCCGGATGGATATGAAGCAATTCCGAAACAAACGGTTTGAGTACTTCATACACCTTTTCTCTCATATCAGGCTGCTTATCCTTTACTTCAGGACTTAGTGAACGTTGGATAAAATCTCTCATGTTTTCGGCATACTCAAGAAGACGTTCATTGTCTTTGGCAGATAACAGGACAATATGCGGTTCGTTCTCAACATGTTCTGTTGAGACGTTTGTTTCTTCATATTCTTCTATAATGATATGAACGTTCGTTCCTCCCGCTCCGAATGAGCTGATCCCCGCTCTTCTCGGAACAGTTACTGTTTTTCCGTTTTCCTGCAGTTTTGGTTTCTTCCAATCTTGCAATGACCGCTGTACATAAAAGGGAGATGCTTTAAAATCGATATTTGGATTCAACGTCTCCGCATGGATGGAAGGAAACAGTTTTTTCAGTTTCATTTGCAAAAGAACCTTTGTCAAACCGGCAATTCCCGCTGCGGCCTCAAGATGGCCGATATTTGATTTGACAGAACCGATGGAACAATATTGAGTGTGCTCCGTAAATTCCCGAAACGCTTTTGTTAACCCGGTGATCTCAATCGGGTCTCCAAGAGAAGTTCCCGTTCCGTGAGCTTCAATATAACTAATTGTACGAGGGTCAATACAAGCTTTCTGAAGCGCTTCCTGTATCAGTTCAGACTGACCATTTGGATTAGGAACCGTAAAACCGTTTGTTCTCCCTCCGTGATTGACCGCTGTCGCTTTAATCAGCGCATAAATATGATCTCCATCCCTTACCGCTTCCGCCGCCGGCTTTAAAAGTACGGATCCCACTCCTTCTCCCGGTACATAACCGTCACCGCCTTCGCCGAATGTACGGCATCGGCCATCACTTGCAAAGAAGCGGCTTTGATTTAATAATGTATATTTATTGGGATGAAGCGTAAGATTGACCCCGCCCGCAACAGCAAGTGTGCTTTCTCCTCTTCGTATACTTTCACAGGCTAAGTGAATGGCGTTAAGAGAGGATGAACACATTGTATCAACCGCCATACTCGGCCCCTTAAAGTTAAAGAAATATGATATTCTGTTTGCTATTGCAGAAAATGGAGACCCGACGGCCAGTTCATTTCCTTTAAGTGATTCTTCAACGCCGAAAAATTGATAGCTTCCATATGTGACGCCTGCAAATACTCCGACCTTTTTGCGGGTCAGATCTGAAGGTTTATAACCCGCATCCTCTATGGTATTGTACACTGTCTCTAAAAAGAGACGTTCCTGAGGATCAAGAAAAGCCGCTTCTTTCGGTGATATCCGGAAAAATAAAGGATCAAACCGGTCTGGATTTTTCAGAAAACCTCCCCACTTATAGCAGCTTCCCTCCAGCATTTCCTTCCGGTCATCAGGAATTTCGCTTACGCAATCCCGTCCATTCATCAGCACATTCTGGAACTCCCTGATGTTTTCCGCGCCCGGATACCTGCCGCTGACACCGATAATGGCTATATCAGCAGAAAGGGGATCGGCCGCCATGTGCTCTTTTGAATCTTCTCCTTCAGAGCGTACCGGCGCTTTTGTTTCCACTGGTTTTCTTTTTGGCTTTTTTTGATATGAGACAAGTTCAGATGTGCCGGCCGGTTTCAGCAGTTTCATCATTCGTTCGCTGTGATGACTCAGGAAATATTCGGCTAACTGAGATATTGAATGATATTCAAAAAATAATGTTTTCGACAATCTGCCGATACTTTGCTCCAGCTTTTTGGTCAGACGCATGATCATTACTGAATCAATGCCGTATTTCTCCAGGTATTGTTTTTCATCTATGAGTGAGACCGGTAATTTCAATTCCTCTGACATTATATTTTTCAGATAACTGATGATATTTTGTCTTAATTCATCGTTTTGCAAATCGGCATCTTCCTGCTGGTCTGAATGTAAGCTGATTGTGCCGGCACGCTTCAGCACATCCTCAATCTTTTCTTTACGGCCTTTCAGGGCAATCAGCTGTTCAGATGATTGACACAAGCTGTTCTCCAGAGCCTGTATTCCGTCACCGTCATCTAACGGGTCAAGACCGAGTTCCTGTTTCATGTAGGATATTCCTTCATCGTCAATATTCATCCCGCCGGAAGTCCATAGCGGCCAATTGACTGACACTATCCTTTCGGCAGACTCTTTTGCGGTCATAACTGCTGCATACTGATCCAAACAGGCATTGGCGAAAGCATAGTCACATTGGCCGGCTGAGCCGAAGACTGCCGATGTGGATGAAAACAAGACAAGTAATTCAACTTTCATTTTTTTGATTTCTTCCGCCAGCCACAGCGTGCCATAAACTTTCGAACCTGTGACTTGATCAATTTCTTCTTTTGTCTTTCTTAAGATAAAAGAGTCACGGAGTACGCCGGCACTGTGAAATACTCCATGTAAGGTGCCGAACTGCTCTTTTGCAAAAGCAAACATCCGTTCAGCATCACTTTGTTTTGAAACATCAGATCGGATATATTCAACTGTTGAACCTGAACTTCTTAAATATTCGATCTTTTTCTCCTGCTCTTCAGTTAAATCAGAGCGCCCCGTCAATATGAGATTCGCTTTCCATTTTTCCGACAGATGTTTTGCCAGAATATAACCGAGACCGCCCAGGCCTCCTGTAATTAGATAATTCCCATGATGTTTCAGCGGCTGGGTTAAATCGAATGAGCCGGCTTTATTATAGCTTTTCGTAAAACGTCTGCCGTTTTCATAGCGCACTTCAAAATGGATATCCCGTTTTTCGTCACACTCTCTCTGATATATATCCGCTATTGCTGGAAGAGCGGCTCCCGCACCCTCTGATTGCGTGATATTGATAATCTGATAGTGAAAATTGGGGTGTTCCTGGTGAACGGTTTTCACCAATCCGCCGAGAGCATGATGCAGCGGCAGTTGTTCTTTATTCTCTGTTTGAAAAATATGCGTCAGCTTTATTATCTTTTTCCATTTTAGTTCAATCAGCGCCTGTGTAATATACAGAAGAGAAAACAATCCGTTTTCCAATTGTTTCTGTATACCTTCCTTCCTCATGTCAGCCTGAGAATCAGACCACAAGTGAAGAATCTTTTCGGGCAGCTGATAATGATCATGAATGTATCGGAACAGCTTTAGATAATCGTCTTTTTTCACGTGGTTCATACAAATCGTATCATCATGTAAAACAGCAAATTCTTTTCCGCGGATAACAAACAAGAGAGTACAGTCCTTAAACAAACCGCTCAATTCTTGTATTTGCCGTTCATTTTCTGCAAAAATCAGGAGCAATCCCGTCAAGGGTACGCTCTTCTTACTCGGAATGAACGATTCAGTCCATTCCGGCTTGTAATAAAAAAGCGGATGGTTCGATGCCCGTGATTTTTGATTCTGAATGGATGTCACACGGGCATAGCCTTCGTCAGCCGATATCTGTCCTGATTGAATCAGATCAAGAATATCGCTGATTTGTTCACGTTTTCCGTTCATCATTCTTCCCCCATTAATTGTTTCAATACAGCCTTCTGATCAATATCATTGGTTTCCAATTGACGCAGGAGACGAATGAGTTCGTCGTCCGTCTGAACAGTGTCTTTTTCATGACCATATCTGAATCTCACATCTCTGCACTCTGCCAGAATGCTTCCGTTTTCATCTGTAAATGTCATATGACACGTTACATCACGGCTGTTCTGCCGGTTCTCTTTTTGAGTATAGACATAAAAATTTTGAGCGAGAGGGTGATAGACATCCGCCGCTCCCATTCCGATCAAATCCGGGAAGGTTTCGCCGCTGACAAAAAACGCACTGGCTTGAATCGCGGACTCAAGCGCTTCAGGAGAGATCGTAAAATTCTCTCTTTTTGCATAAAGCTCATCCGGCAATGAATGAAGCGACAGCATTCCGTCACTGTTTTTCGCTGATTCAATGACAAAAGGCGCTTCAGCCGGATGTTCAGTCATTTCTGATTTGACTTCAGCAATATCAAGCGCTTCAGGAAGCATACCGCTTTCAGGCTTAACAATATGCGCATTTCCCCTGGCAAGACGTACTTTATTCTCATTTTTTGTGTTTGCATATATGTCAAACCGCGCAAAGTCGCGCTCAGGCGTCAGCGTAATCATCAGTTCCCTTATATCAGTCATTCCGTTCATGCTTTCGGTCCACAATAAATCAGTCAATGTTTGAACTGGTTGTCCAAATGCCGCCGCTGCATTGACGATAGCCATTTCAGCCAAAGATGCATAAGGGAAAAAGGACACGTTTCCTTCAGACAGACTTAGTGCGAACGGATGATTACGGGTGATTTTTTTCGTGAAACTGAACTGATTAAAATCGGACGTGTTACTCCCCAAGAAAGGGTGACCCGGCTTACTCATATCCGCTGAAACAAGCGTTTCCCCTTTTTCCGCTATCCAATACCGCTGTTTGATCAGCGGTTGTCCCGGAATAGAAATCCTGCGAGCATTCCGATTCACCTCAAAAGTCTCCCAATCTATCTTTCTTCCATTTACCCATTTGGATGCTGCTTCGGCGTAATCTGAACAAACGTGAGGCATTTCATTGTGAACTTCTGATTCGAATGTATTACCGGTATAGCTTAAGCTGCTTTTTTCACCCCTGGTATAAGCTGAAAGCTCTTCAGCAATGACCCGCCCGGAATCTGCCACTATCGCCAGCCGTTCTTCCATATGATCGCGTCCCGTCTGAAGTGTATAGGCAATATCCTGAAGACGCAGTTTATGATTGTTATCCTTCGATTCATTTTCTGATAGAAAATCAGCCATAACCTTCGCATATTTTATCAGCCGTTGCTTGTCTTGAGCCGATAAAACAAAGATCACTCGGCCGCTTTGATGATCAAAAGCTTTTGGCGGCTCATACGCTTCCAATATAAGATGCGCGTTTGTTCCTCCTGCCCCAAAAGCGCTTACCCCGGCTCTCAAAGGATGAACAGCATTGCTGTTTTGCGGAATATTCCATTCAGCCGCTTTCCGCTGCACTTGAAAAGGAACCTGATCAAAATCTATAAACGGATTAACAATATCGGAATGCAGAGAAGGAACAAGCTGCTTATTCTTCATTTGGAGAAGCACTTTCGTTACCGCAGCGATTCCTGCCGCAGATTCTAAATGTCCGATATTTGATTTCACCGAACCGATGGCGCAAGGATGGTTCAATTGATAGGAATCTTTCAGTCCTTGAATTTCAATCGGATCGCCTAATGACGTACCCGTTCCATGCGCTTCAATATAATTGACGGTATTCGGATCAATGTCAGCTTTACGAAGCGCTTCTGAAATGACCTCCGCCTGCGCATCCGGATTCGGTATGGAATACCCGCTCGTCTTTCCTCCATGGTTAACGGCGCTTCCCTTAATCACACCGTATATTTGATCTTGATCGTCTATTGCTTTTTTCAATGGTTTTAACAATACGGCCCCGACTCCCTCTCCGGGAACATAACCGCTTCCATCTTTTCCAAAACTCCGGCATCTGCCGTCACTTGATAGAAACTGTCCCATGCTGAGGAACTTATATTTATTCGGATGTATTGACAAATTCACTCCGCCGGCTAATGCCATATCGCTCTCTCCGCAATGTATGCTTTGGCATGCGTAATGAATAGAGGTCAGTGATGAAGAGCACATTGTATCCAGAGCCAAACTCGGACCTTTTAAATGAAAATAATAAGACACCCGATTGGCAATTGAAGAATAGACGGACGCCGGCGAGAAAGCCACTCCATTTTCTTCTCCTTCAAATAGTTGATATTGGCCCCACATTGCACCGACAAATACACCGACTTTCATCTTTTCCAGCATGTTTCTCGGGTACCCTGAGTCTTCAAAACAATGTTTGGCCGTTTCTAAAAAGAGCCTTTCCTGGGGATCCATAAGTTCTGCTTCCCTTGGGGAAATATGAAAGAAAAGCGGATCAAATTGATCGGCTCCGCTGATAAAACCTCCCCACTTGCTGTAAGACTTCCCTTTCATATCTCTGTCTTCGCTGAAGAAATCATCCATATTCCAGCGGTCAGGCGGGATTTCTGTAATACAATCTTTTCCGCTCTTTAAATTTTCCCAAAATTCAGGTAAGTCTTCAGCCATCGGATACTTCCCGCTTAATCCGATAATGGCAATGTCCTCATGCCTTGTATCAGCTGTTTCATTTATTTGGATCTCACGGCTTTCATCCTCTATGAAGGTATCTTGAAGTGCAGATTCCAATTTTTCTTTGTCACCTTCAAACACGATCAGCTGTGATGCGTTCAGAGAGAGTGAATCTTGAAAAGCTTTGATCCCATTGGTTTTACTAAGAGGAACCATACCGATTTTTTGTTTCATCCATTTTTCAGTTTGTTTATCCACTTTCATGCCGCCGTCTTCCCATAGCGGCCAGCCGATGGCTACTGAGACGCCGGAGCGTTCTTTTTTCCGCCTCATTCCTTCACGCCACTCAGCGAAAAGATCGATGAAGCGGTTGGCCAATGCGTAATCCGTCTGTCCGATATTCCCGTACATCGAGGTGCTTGATGAAAACATCACAAAGAAGTCCAAAGGTTCGGTTTGCAGCAAGCTGTCCAATAAGACCGTCCCATTTATTTTCGGAGCGATTACTTCCTGAATTTCATCTTTTGATTTTTGAATCAATAAAGCGTCGTGCGTCACACCGGCACTGTGTATCACACCGTTGATTTCCCCAAATTTCCTTTTAATGGTTTTTATGATTCGCTCTGCATCGCGGCTATCTGAAAAATCACCTCTTATATATTGAAACGAAGAACCGCCTGCTTTCATTCGGCTGATTTTGTTCTTTTTGTCTTCCGTAAGTTCAGAACGGCCCGCTAAAATAATATTGGCTTTCGTTTGGGCTGCGATATGTTCTGCAAATATAAGGCCTAAGCCGCCGGCCCCTCCTGTAATCATGTATACTCCGTTTTCTTTAAAGGAGAAATCTGAGTTTGGAGCCGGTTCTGCTTCCCGTAAGGCACGGACCCAGCGCACATTTCCTTCATAATAAAGATCGGTTTCTCCCGGATGCGCTTCCGTAGATTCGACTCTGATGATTTCAGCTGTAAGTTCCGGCAACGATGACTTGTCTGAAACTGATATCCCGATTGTCTTAAGGGCCAGTTTCGGGTTCTCAAGCACAATAGACTGCCCTGCGCCATGGACTGAAGCGTAAAGCGGCTGATCATTTTTATGATCCGCCGGATAAAGGAAAAGCGATACAACCTTTTTTTCCGTCTTGCTGCGCATCAATGCCCGGCTGAAAAAGAATAGCGGGTAAGCCCCCTTAGAAAGCTGTTCACTTATTTTTTCCGGGCCGGCAAATGACCCTTCCGGCCACCCGTAAACCACGGTGTCGGGCACTTGCCCCCTTTTTTTCAGATCAGCTGCAAGCCTGTCAAAGTGAGCTTCCTCCCTGTGATCTATCTCATAAACACCGTCTCCGTGATAGGAGAAACGATTCCCTGATAAAACGAGAATGATCTGTGTATTTTCGAATCCATTTTCAGCATTTTCCCGCATAAAATGAAAAAGCTCTCTGTCATATTGAAACAGCAGGCATGTTCTTTTCTTTTTATTTCCGCAATTCGGGTCCCAAGCGGCAGCCTTTTGTCTCCAATGCGGCGTTAAATAGGTCAGAGCCGTATGATTCTCTCCATGATGAAGAGGGAGGTCTTTTTCAACGGAAGTTTTTTCGCCGCTCTCTGCAAAATAGTTTGCAAGTTTTTGAATCGTCGGATACTCAAACAATAAAGTAGGGTACAGTTCCCTGCCTGTTTTCTCTTCCAGTGCCTTTACGGCTTGCATAAGTGTTACAGAATCGAGGCCTTGTTCATAAAAACCTTTTACAACAGAGAGTGTTTCAGGGGCAGTCCCTTTGATATCTGCGATCAGCTGCTGAATGTCTCCTTCTGTTATAAGAGCGGAAAGATTTTCGTTCATACTTTCTTTCATGTCAGGCTTTTCAGCCGGTTGATTTCGCGTTAAGAAATAACTGGACATTCTTTGATTTTCTTTAATATACGCGGCGAGTTCCCGGATCGTTTTCTGCTCAAACAGGAGTGTAGGATACAGCTGTTCCCCTGTTTTGTTTTCAAGTTCTTTAACAATGGCAAGCAAAGAAGCTGAATCCAGGCCCTGTTCATAAAAACCAATGTCTGTCCTTATGTCACGCAGATCTATATTTGAAACCCCGGATATTAATTCTTTAAGGTGTGTCTCGATGCTTTCGCTTCGATTTTTGATTGAATCTTTTCTGATCAGGCTGTCTTTTGGCTGAGAAGCCGCTTCAGTTTCCAAACGAGTCTGCTTCAGGTTTTCAATTAAATCTTTTGAGCGAATATGTTTCACAGACAGCCGCGTAAAATAAGCGATCATCTCCCCGTATGCATCGTACAAACCGTAGCTTACTTGGATGACATCCCCTGAATCATGATTTTGGTCTTGCTTCTCTATGTACACATAACACCTGTCTTCCAGGCGCTTCGTCATACGGAAAGATTCAATATGAATGGGAATATACGTTTTCATCCGGCTTGCCGGAGATCCTTGTGTAAAATATTCGGGACATGCCTGATAAAGGATCGATATGATGGTAGACGCATCAAGAAAAGTGGGATGCAATTGAAAATAGCCGGTATATTGATTGGCAATTTGGCTGAGCGACAACTCTGCAAGTACAGAATGATCAGACGCATAAACCTTCCCCGGACTCTTCATAAATTCAAAATGCTCTATATCAACCTTTTTTAAATAGTCATAACATATCTCCATATCGGCTTCACGGACGGAGGCATGTTTGATTTCATCGATATGAATTGAACTCATGCTTTCCGGGAATTTCTGCATGAGCCTGCAGGTCATATTCTCATCCCAGCTTTCATCCAGGATGCGGTCATCTTTTACCTTTCTGCTCTTCGCCTGAATTTCCCATCCCTGTTCCAATCCCTGAAAAAGGATGCGGATTTCTCTGTCAAAGGTATCCGATGTTGCTACAGGTTCCAAATACAAAATATTCTGACACTCGAGTTCTTCAATAGGCAAACCTTTGCTCAGCGCCATACGGTATATCATATCTAAAAATGTGACACCGGGTATAATCCGGGTGCCATGCACCCGGTGATCCCTGACAATATAGTCCGTATGTTTAATTGTTAATGTGAACTGATAGTTTTGATTACTGGCCACCTGTCTCATTCCTTTTCTTTTCTTTATAATTCTTTGAAATCAAGTAAAGGAATCAGCAATTCTGACTCTTCCTTTTCTGGAGTTTCTCCATTGTCAATCCAGCATTGCTCCTTATTGAATATAACCGGAGAAAGAGGGTGTCTTTTTGTCTCTCCATATCCTAATGTGAGATGGCTGTCGCTCAATATCATATGTGCGTTCGTGCCCCCGAATCCAAAAGAACTGATTCCGGCTCTCAAAACCCCTTTTCTGGGACGCCATTCTTTTAAAGACGTGTTCGGAAAGAATGGCGATTGATCAAATTTAAAACGCGGATTTGGCGTTTTACAATGTAATGTCGGCGGGAGCATCTGATTTTTTATGGATAAGGCAACCTTTATAATACTCGCTATCCCCGCTGCGCTCATTAAATGTCCGAAATTCGTTTTTACGCTGCCTACTCCGCAAAATTGCGTTTCTTCCGTAACCTCCCGGAACACTTCAGTCAGCGCTTTTAATTCAATCGGATCTCCTATCATCGTGCCGGTGCCATGCGTCTCGACATAACTGAGAGTATCTGCATCAATTCCCCCTTTTTTCAGGGCTTTTTTTATCACTGCGCTTTGCGCTTTCGGATTAGGTGTTGTCATTCCCATTGTCTGTCCGTCATTATTAACCGCGGATGAGTCAATTACCGCGTAAATTCTGTCACCTTCGGCAAGGGCGTCATCAAGTCTTTTCAAAAGGACTGCGCCGCATCCCTCTCCCGGTACAAATCCATCTGCCTTCTCATCAAATGTATGACATTTTCCTTCAGGTGAAAGCGCCCGAGCCTCACTCAGCATGACGTAAGGCTTTTGATCCAGCAAAATGTCAACTCCGCCCGCAATCGCCATATCTGACTCTTTTGACATCAGGCTTTGACAAGCGAGATGGACGCTGACCAATGAAGAAGAACAAGCCGTGTCTACAACCAGATTCGGTCCTTTAAGATTAAAAAAGTGTGAGATATGCGCGCCTATGAAATTTTGTCCTATACCCACGATCGTATTTTTTGAAGGGGAACCTATTTTGGACATAAACGTCCCGGTCCGCGAACCGATGAAGACGCCGACTTCTTTGTTTGATACTTCTTCTTTTGTATAGCCGCCGTCTCTCAATGTCTGGACGCTGACCTCAAGGCATTTTTTGATTAACGGATCAAGCTCTGATGCCTCACTTTTGTTCATATTAAAAAACGCGGGATCGAAAGACTCAATATCTTGAAGAAATCCGCCCCACTTACTGATACTTTTTCCTTTTTCATAGGTGTCAGAGTAGTATGAAGAAATATCCCATCGCGACGCCGGGACTTCGCGGACACTATTTTGTCCTTTCTTCAAATTTGTCCAGAACGTTTCTGTGTCCGGAGCATCCGGAAACTCACAGCCCATTCCGATAATAGCGATTTGGTTCAGACTGGTTTGTTGTATTTGAGATCCGCTGTCCCGTACTTCGGAAGCATTTTGATTTATATGTTGCTCTTTTTTCCGAACCTCAATGTTTTCTGAGTCAATTTGAGGACTGATCCCCTCACTTGCAAATAATTCGTTTAAATAGACGCCCAGTTGTGAAAAACTCGGATACTCCAGAAAAGCTGATGGTTCAATTTTTATTTGAAATGCATCTTCCGCTTTTTTGACAAGCTGAACAAGTAAGATTGAATCAACTCCGTAATCCGCAAAAGACGTATCCTGATCTAAATTCCCGTAAGGTATTTTCAGCTCCGCAGAAAAAATCTCCATTAACTTCCTGATTATAGCTTCATTGTCTCCCTGACCAGAAATCACTTTTTCCTCAGCATCCGGGTTATTTTTAGCAGCTTGAATTCTTGTCTGAAGCAGCTGCTGCAGCATGAATTTCTCCGGATGTGTCTTTGCCGGTATAAGGCATGGGTATCCGTTTATCGTCATCATTTCATCCAGCATGGCAATACCTGTTTCTGTTGAATGTGAAAGTAAACCAAGTGCCTGATATGATGGACTTGTCACCTCGCCCATCCCAATGTCCTTCCAGCTCGGCCAGTTAATTGATTGATAATATGTTCTGCCGGCTGCATGCTGATACGCCGCAAAGTAATCCATAAAAGCGTTCGCCGCGGCATAGTCACTTGTTCCGGCGCCTAATAAAGGAAAGGCGCTCGCAACAGATGAAAACAAAATGAAGAAATCAAGTTCGTCATCAATAAAAATGTCATGAAGTACCTGCATCCCCTGTACCTTTGGCTCAAATACTTCTCTTATTTCTTGATCAGATTTATGAATAAAAGCCGGATTCGAATGATTGGCTGCACCAGCGCAATGAATCACCCCGCCGATTTTGCCGAACTTCATCCTCACCTCTGAAAAGAAGCGATGTAATGTTTCTTTTTCCGTGAGCGGCCCGGAATACACTTCCACCTGAACTCCCTTTTGATCCAACTCATGCAGCAGTTGTAATTTCGAATAAAGAGGTGACTTTTCATCGGTGTCTTTTAACAAGCCGGCTATTTTATCAGATTCCGGAAGGTCGGTTACTCCCATCAACACAAGTTTTTTGACTCCCTTGCCGGCATAATGTCTGGCAAGTTCTGCTCCGATCCCTCTTGTTCCCCCTGTAATAACCAGGGTTTGATCCGTACGGCATACTGGCAGACCGGATAGTTTCCGGTCTATTTCCGCTGCATGTAATTTCTCGACGTATGGAATATAACGTTCACCGTTCCGGTAGCAGATTTCACTATACAGCCCGTCAGCGCAAGCTTCATCTGTGATTACCTGTCTCAATTCCGCCGCAGTCCCTACATGCCCGTCTACATCTATTGTTTTTGATTTTATCTTTTGATACTCCGCGCTCAGCATTTTATATAGTCCGGCTGTTTCGGCTCCGGCTAACGACGGCTTGTCATTCAGAAATGTCTGCAGCCCTCTGGTCACATGTAAAACGAAAAGCTGTTTACGTGTCTTTATGATTTCCTGCAGCAGTGTCAGCTTCCCGATTGTGCCGGTGCGTGCCCCGTTTTGATCACTCCGCAAATCTGACAGGTCAATCATGCCGATGATTTCCGGATTTTCTTCTATGACCGCTAGAGCCGTTTTTTTGGCTTCCCCATCCGAATGATCCCAGTTATCTGCACAAATGACAGCGGATTCAATCAGAGGATCTGAATCAAACAATTCGAATGCAAGCCGCTCACTTTCACTATTAGCCAGGATCATCACCTGTCCTTTCGTAAAAGCGGAAGGCGCAGCCTTTTGTTTTTTCCACGATTTTTTTAATACATCAAATGATAAGTCACTCGGTGCATGGGGCAGACTTTGCGGTACACCTGTTTTTTTCTGTTTCTGTGCAGCTTTTGCAACAGGCACCCAATATCTGTTCCGTTCAAAAGGATAAGCAGGAAGAGAGACAAGCTTCGGTAATTCCGCAGTGTACATCTCTTCCCATTGAACGTCTCCTCCGTTCACCCAGTGAATGGCCATTTCTCTTGCACTTTTAAAGTGGGCGGCTGACAGGGCATTCTTTTGACCAGCGCCTCGGCGGGACTTTCCCCTATATAAACCGTTTACCTTATGATCTGACCGCAAATACATCGTCAGCTTATTGCGAAGGTCGTCAATGCTGCTAACCTCAACAGCGAGCCGCTCTTCCATAGCGTTTCTCCCGGTCTGCGAGGTGTATGCAGCATCAGCTAGTGACGTTTTTGGCTCCAGTTCATTTATATATGCATCAATCAAGAGTCTGAGCCGTTCTTCATTTTTGGCAGAAAGCAGAATAATTTGCGTATTGTTGCTCTTTACCGTTTCCATCTTTTCTTCATTCTTATACTCTTCGATGATAATGTGGGCATTAGATCCTCCAGCGCCGAACGAACTGATGCCTGACCTTCTGGCTTGATTTTGCGGCGTCTCCCAATCAGTCAGTTCAGACTGCACGTAAAACGGTGTTTCCTCAAAATCAATATTAGGATTTAAGTTATCGGAATGAAGGGAAGGAGCAAGCTGTTTATACTTCATTTGCATCAGCACTTTTGTGATAGAAGCAATTCCCGCCGCAGCCTCTAGGTGTCCGATATTTGACTTAACCGAACCAATTGCACAACGATAATCGCTTTTCGAGCTGTGCAAAGCTTTGGTTAAACCTGAAATTTCAATCGGGTCTCCCAAAGATGTCCCGGTGCCATGCGCTTCAATATAACTTATGCTGTCTGCATCAATCCCCGCCTTATCAAGAGTTTCACTGATGACGTTTGCCTGCTCGCCTGGATTTGGCACAGTGTATCCGTTTGTTTTTCCGCCGTGATTTACAGATGTTCCCTTAATCACACCGTAAATCCTGTCCCCGTCAGCCTTCGCGGCAGAAAGCGATTTCAAAAGAACGGCCCCGACTCCTTCTCCCGGCACATATCCGTCTCCTCCCGCTCCAAAGCTTCTGCAGCGCCCATCGCTTGAAACAAAATGATTTTGTGAAAGCAAAGTATATTTATCCGGGTGTAAGGATAAATTCACTCCTCCGGCAATAGCGAGGGTGGATTCTCCCCTTTTTATACTTTCACATGCAAAATGAACAGCAGAAAGTGAAGAAGAACACATTGTATCAATTGCAAGGCTGGGCCCGTGCAGATCAAAGAAATATGATACCCGGTTTGCGATAGACGAATAAGAAGACAAGAGCGCCTGACGTTCCTCATCATCTGAAGCACCGGCTGCAAATAACTGATAGTGGCTGTAGGTGACACCGACAAATACACCTGTCTTATGCCGTTTCAACTTTTTCTTTGTGTAACCCGCATCTTCAAACGTGTGCCATGCTGTCTCTAAAAATAACCGTTCCTGAGGATCAATTAACTCGGCATCACGAGGCGAAATTGAGAAGAACAGCGGATCGAATTTATCAGCGTCTTTTATAAAACCTCCCCATTTGCTGTCATGACGGGCATTGTCACCTGTGTGATAATATTTCCGAAAATCCCAGCGCTCTTTCGGTATTTCCGTTATACAATCTTTTCCGGAAGAAATATTTTCCCAAAACTGTTCCACATCTTTCGCCATCGGGTAGCGGCCGGCTATACCGATAATCGCAATATCTTCCTCGGAAGGTGCGGATGGTGTGCGGGAAACGGAAAGCTTCTCCCGTTTCGCCGGCGCCGAATGATCAATTCGCTGTTCGGCTACCGGTAAAAACGCCTTCTGCAACTCATGCTGATAGTGTTCAAGAAAATACTCTGACAGCTCTTCAACACTGCTGTATTCAAAGAAAAGAGTCTTAGACACTCTTCCAAAATATTTTTCCAGACGGGAGTTAAGACCTAAAATCGTTAGAGAATCAATTCCGTAACGGTCAAACGTATCCTCGGGTAAAATACTGTCCGCCGGTCTTCCCGTTTCCGCTCCGACGATCTCTGTTAAAAGACGGACCGTTTGCTTTTTCAGATCTTTTTCATGTAATTGCGGAAGGTTACTGTTGTTTTCAGGCACAGTCTCTATTTCTTTATGATTAGTTGAGAGTAATTCACTTATTCTATCTTTGTCTCCGCTGATAACAGCCAGCTGAGAAGCAGAGCGGCTCATACTGTCCTGAAAAGCGGCAAGCCCTGCTTGGGCGGATAAAAGTTCCAGCCCTGCATGTCTTAAAGCCTGCAGCTCTCCCGGCCCGACTGTCATATTGCCCGCATCCCATAACGGCCAATTAATAGAAAGTGTTTTCCCGGGACGTCCCTTAATGCTTCGATACTGGGTGA
Source organism: Bacillus sp. Pc3 (assembly GCF_000815145.1). Taxonomy (NCBI): domain Bacteria; kingdom Bacillati; phylum Bacillota; class Bacilli; order Caryophanales; family Bacillaceae; genus Bacillus; species Bacillus sp. Pc3. The sequence continues at coordinate 636,158 of NZ_CP010406.1, forward strand.
ATCCGTCCATACATCCGTTAGCGAAGGCGTAGTCGCTTTGACCCGCATTAGGCAGAACGGCCGAAAGGGATGAAAACATAACGAAGAAATCTAGAGGCTCTTCTTCAGCTGCTTTATCCAGCCAAACGGTTCCGAATACTTTAGGCGCTATAACTTCTTCTATGCTTTCTTTCGTTTTTTTTATGATAAATGCATCCTTAACAAGTCCGGCACTGTGCAAAATTCCGTTTAATTCTCCGAATGTCTGCTTAATGTGCTTAATCAAAGCGTCCGTCTCTTTTTCCTTTGAAATATCTGCCGGGACATATAAGGCCTCAGCGCCGAGATTTTCTAGAGCGCTCAATTTTTGCGCCGTTTCACGGGAGGCCGGGGAACGCCCGGTTAATATCAGCTTGACTTCTGCCTGTTTCGCCAGATATTCAGCAAACAGATACCCGAGACCGCCGGCTCCTCCTGTAATTAAATACACACCGTTCTTTTTTACACTGAAACTATGTTTCTCCCCATCTTCTTTTTTTACTCTTTGAAGCTGCCTTTTATAATAATGCCTCGGCTCATAGCAGGTAAAGTGGTCCGTCTTACATTGATTGTTCCATTCAAAAGAGATGACATCTGCAATATGCTGCTTTGTAAACGGCTCGTCAAACATTGATTTCAGCTCTGCAGCCTTACATGTGAAATTCGGATTTTCGGCCTGTACGGTCTTAAGAAAACTTTCAACCGCGTTATAAATCGGCTGAACCTCGCCCTCGGCATTTTCATACAGATACAAAATTTCTGCTTTCGGACAAAGTTTGTTCGCCATGAAGGCCTGAAACATTTGAAACAAGGAATACAGACTTTTATTGAGCTGCTTTCTCATTGCATCTTCTGTATTTTTGAAGAGCCCGGCAGCCAAAAAATGAATAATATGGCGGGGTCTTATATTTTGAGAACGCAGAACCCCGCATAACGCGTCATAATCCTCACCTTTTGCAAAGTTCATTGTAAAACGGCCGTTCCGGCAATCTTCGAAACGCTCGCCGGAAGTCACGTAAATGAAAGGCGCCTCATAACCTTCAAGCTGTTTCTTCATTACGGTATACATGCTGTCGTCTTCGCAAAAAAATAAAATTGGCTCTTTCGTATGCGGGAATTTTTTACTGCCTTTAAATGCATGTCTATCCCATACCATTTCATATAGATGGGTTTTCCCCAAGCTCTTAATTAATTCCAGCCCTTCTTCAGGTGTCAGGCTGCATTCTTTCACCTTTTTCACGATTTGCTCAATTTGCATCGTTTTTTCATTCATGGAAAAGCAACTCCTCTATCAGCTCTGACGTCTCTTTCGTATTCATCTCACCTGTTTGTGCTTTTTCAAGAAGCGACATGATTTCTCCATCCGCTGTATCTTTATTTGAGTTGTGAAGCTCAGTGTTCGAGAAAGCCTCAGCCTTCTGCGCTTCATCTTTATTTAGATGAATCCAATGTCTGTTCTTGCTGAAAGGATAAAGAGGAAGAGACAGTTTAACCGGTTTGAGCTCCTCCTCATACAAGTCTTCCCAGCTGATTTCACAACCGATCGTCCACAACTGAGCCAGTTTGGCCGGCTTGTTTTGCTGAATCAGTGATAGAACATATGCATGACCTTCGGGGCCGCCGAATAAAGGAGCGTACAGACTATCAAAATCCGTTACATTTCCTTCATAAACACCTTGCAGCCTGCTCCCCTGAATGTAACCGTTTAATTTTTCAAGAAGATCACCTGTATTCGAGCAAGTGATCGCAAGGCGGCATTCAAATGGTTCCCTTCCGGTTTGCAGCGTATATGCTATTTCTTCAAGACCGAATCCGGACTTTTCTCTAAAATTGCTGTTATACGGTTTATCAGCTGATCGATTCCGGATGCTGCTGATATAGCGGCACAGCTCGCTCAGTGTCTTTAATTCCTGAAATATGTCAAGTGATATTTCTGTGCCGTACATTTGGTTTATAAAAGAGATTAATTCGGAATAAGCCAACGGATCAAATCCGAATTCCGATAGAGGTGTCTTTGCATCTATATCTGCGGTATCTAAACGCAGGATACCCGCTGCCGCTTCCCGAACCGCCTCTTGCAAATCACGTTCCTGTACCTCTTGCTGACTGAATTGAACTGATAGTTCTTCATGTAAAAACGTTGTTAACTCTTTGGCTTTAACCATCAGTCTTTCCTTTGTTTTGGCCGATAGAACAATGATTTGTTCCCGCTCGCCAGTTACTGCTTTATCTTGTCCGTATTCAAATTCTTCCACGATGACATGAGCATTTGCCCCGCCGAATCCAAAGGAACTGACTCCGGCACGGCGCGGAATTTCATTTCCTTTTCGATCTTTTAATCTGGCCCACTTCATAGTTTTATTGACAATATGAAACGGTGTTCCGCTTAATTGAATGTAAGGGTTCAGTTCCTTGACATGTAGTGTGGCAGGCAGTGTTTTATACTTCATGGATAGTAATACTTTAATCAGCCCCGGCATTCCAGAGGCGGGCTCTAAATGACCGATATTCGTTTTTACTGAACCGATGCCGCAATATTGGTCATGATTCTTTCCTGGATGCGGCTCAAAAGATCCAAACGCTTTTTTCAAGCCTTCAATCTCAATCGGATCTCCCAGTTCTGTCCCGGTTCCGTGTGCTTCAATATAAGATATCGTATCAACAGGAATATCGGCATTTTTGTAAACAGACGTTAACAGTTCAGCCTGAGCTTCCGGGTTCGGAGCGGTCAATGAAGCAGATCTTCCTCCGTGATTTGCTCCGGTTCCTCTCAGAACTCCGTAAATATTGTCTCTGTCATTCATTGCCGCTTGCAATGGTTTCAATAACAGAACAGCTGCACCTTCACCGCGGACATAACCGTCGGCAAGTTTATCAAATGTCTTACACCGGCCGTCTCTAGACAAAATACCGAGTTTATCAGTATACATATGCGTGACTGGATCTAAGAGCAGCGAAACCCCGCCTGCTACCGCCAGCTCACTTTCACCATTTTGAATCGAGCGCACAGCTCTGTGGATTGCTACAAGACTGCTTGAGCAGGCTGTATCAATGGACTCACTCGGACCTCTGAAATTAAAATAGTGGGATACACGATTGCTGATGAGCGCCTGGCTGTTTCCGGTTCCCGCAAACGCATGCGCCCCGTCCGAATGCCTCATCAGCAGCTGGCGGTAATCATTAAATTGAATGCCCGTAAACACCCCGATATGTTTGCCTGACAGCTTTGAAGCTTTGTAACCCGCATCTTCTATCGCTTTCCAGGTTTCCTGCAAATAAATTCTGTGCTGAGGATCCATGAGTTCTGCTTCCCGCGGATTAATATTGAAAAACGCCTCATCAAATTTATCAGCATCTCTGATAAAGCCGCCCCATTTCGAATGTACTTCGCTGCTTCCTTTGCCTTCGGCGTATTTTTTCCAATCCCAGCGATCCGGGGGAATTTCCTGAATTGAATCTTTTTCATTGATTAAATTGATCCAAAACTCATCTGCATTTTTTGCTCCCGGAAAAACACAACTCATCCCGATAATGGCAACTGGCTGCTTCTCTGGATGATGGTCAGCCTGTCTTGCTGTCTTTTTTTCAAACGGAAAACTTCGCGGCGGCTTCACTGTTTTCCCGGCGTGCACTACTTTCCTTTTTTCAGAAATGTTTTTTTCTGCATCTGTATTCCCTTTTGCAACAGTACGCAGTTCACTGTTTAGAAATTCCGAAAGAGACTTTATATGGCTGTAAGTAAAGAAAACGGCAGGTGTCAGCTTAAGCTTGTATTTTTTATTCAGTCGGACAGCTAATGTTTTCAAACTGATAGAATCAAAGCCGAGATTGCCGAAATTCTCTGCCGTATCCAGCTGTTCAATGTTAATTTTCAATAATTCCGATACCATTTGCTTCAGTTCTTCAAGGACATTGTCTGCAGAATCCGGTCCTGTATAAGAACTTTCCTCTTGACGAGCCGGAAGTGTATTTACTTTTTGATGCGGCAGATCTTTTTTTGCTGGTGTTGTTCCGGCATCCCCGGTAACAACCGAAATTTGCGGACAGTCACATGCCAAAATCGTCTCAAAAGCCGCTATCCCTTCTTCCGTTTCCAAATAATCAAACCCGGATGCGGAAAGATATGCGTCTTCAGCTTCTTTGTTTAAATGCATTCCGCCTTTACGCCACAACGGCCAGTTAATCGAAATGCTCTTGCCTTGTCTCTCTTGCCGGCGGCTCTGTTCGGATCTCCAATTTATATATTGATCTTGAAAATAATTGCCCATCGCATAGTTAACCTGTCCAAAATCACCGAAGACCGAAGAAATAGAAGAAAATACAATAAAGAAATCAAGCGGCTCATCTTTCGTTAATTCATCTAAGCATACCGTTCCTTCAATTTTAGCAGTCATGCCTTCTGAAAAATCAGTCAGATTCATCTCTGTAAATAACCGATCATCGGCATGACCAGCTGAATGAATAACGCCTTGAAGGGAGCCCCAAGTCCGTTTCGTTTCTTCTATGACCCGTCCCATCGTCTTTTGATCTGCGGCATCAGCTTGATAATATACCGCATCCCCTCCAAGCGCCTGCAGCCGGTCAATGTTATGTCGTTTATCAGCTGTTAACGGTGACCTTCCCGTCAATACCAATTTTGCTTGATACTGAGAGGCTAAATATTTCGCGAAAATCAGGCCCAGACCGCCCAAACCGCCCGTTATGAGGTAAATCCCTTTCTGTTTCAGCTGATGAGAGTGCTCTGTATGATTGAATACATACTCCTTTAATGTCTTAACATACCTCTTGTTATTTATATATTTAACTTCTTCCGCCTGCCGTTCCACGCCTGAAACCATTTCGTTAAGACAAAATTCAGCCATTTTTTCAATTGATATACGTTCTGAAAAACCGATTGACTTCACATTCTCTGCGGATGGCACCAACATATTTGCCGTTTTTAAACAGCCTGCAAGAGCGCCCGTATACGGATCATTCACGCCTTCTTTAAAAGAGTGAACAAGAAGCAAAGAATGGAGGTAAAGAGAGGCGTCACTGCGGGCGCTCAGGGCTTTTAATAAATAAAAAATTGATTCCAGGCCGCTGAGAAGGCGGTCACCCGCGTAAAATGTTTCTCCCGTGTGCAAGATGACATCAGGAGAAAACCCCTTTTTCTCCAATTCTTCGAATAAACGAATATAATCTGACGTCACTTCCGGGTTTATACAGAATGTCAGCAGATTTTGATCGGTCTGCCGCTGATCCGGCGTGACGAGAATGACACGGCTGTCTGATTGATTTTTCAGAGCTCCAGCCAATGCTTCATCTTTTGCAAAAACCAGAATTGTTTTTGGCTCCCTATCTTTCATTTCAATCAGAGGGTTTTTTTGATCCCACTTATGCTCATAAAAACGTACATTTTTATTAGGCTTTTCGCCAAAAACCAGCCCGCTCAGTTCCATCAAAATCCCGCCGGCATTGTCTAATACATACACATCATAAGCCGAATCGCTTTCTTCAGTTTGTTCTGCATATACATAAACGGGTTCAGTCTCATGATCAAAAATCGTACATTCTTTAATATTTTCCGGGGTCTCTCCGGCATTTTCCCCCGCAAGGTATATGACGGCTTGATATGCGCTCTCAATCACTTCCGGTTTGATTATGCACCCTTTCGGCCCGGCCTTTGCTTTTATCTTTAAAAGCACCTGTCCGTTCCTGCTGACGCAGTGCTCTGCCGCTTTCAGACTGTCACTGCAGCTGTATCCGAATTCGGCAAGCCGCTGATAAAACGCTTCGTACAGTATGCGGTCTGCACGCTGAGACAGAAACGGCTCAAGATGAATATTTCCGTTCTCGTACGCCCCGTCTTCTAATTCGATCCGCCCTGAGGAATAAATGGATGAGTCGCTCTGTTTTTCTATAGAATACGATGCACCCTGATTATCCGGGGTTAATACAATCCGGATCTGCTCATTGCTTTCGCTTTGTAACATCGGTTCTCTAAAGGAGAGCTCAGTTAATTTAATAATCGGATTTCCTGAAGCCATCGCTCCGGCAGCTCTCGCCATTTCAATCTGGCTGAGAAACGGAAACATTTCCTTGTCTTGATACTTTGTTTTTATATACAAATCGGTATCGCTTACATTGATAAGAAACTTCTGTGCTTTAAAATCAGATATATTGCATGAAATGTAAGGATGCAGATCGTTATTTACGTTCATAAAGCGGCTTCCCGTATTTTGCGCATCTATTCTGCATAGCTCTTTGGCAAATGGATATCCGGGTGCTGATACCCGTCTCAAAGTGACATCTTTATAAAGTGACGGCCAATCTACTCCGTTACCGCCAACCCAGTATTCAGCAATCTTCACAAGATCCCTGTTTGCGGCTGCTTCTTCAATCTCAGCTTTGTTCATCCTTTGAGCTTCTGTTGTGTCTTTGCCGCTTGTAAAAATATGATCCCTCGCGTTTCCGAGAGTATAGTCTGTCAGCCCTTTAAGCAATTCATCTCTTGTGGAGGCGATAACAGCCAATCTGTGCGGCATTTCTTCTCTGCCGGTTTGTAAAGTAAATGCTGTATTTCTAAGTGTTTCTAATGGATAATCTCTGGCTGCTATATGTTCTTTTGCGCGTTTTGCATATTCTGCCAGCCTGTCGGCATTTTTTGCAGAAAAAACAAATAAAAGCTGTTCAGGTTCTTCAGCCGCGAGAGGAGAGGTAGCTTCATCCGCAAATTCTTCTAAAATAACATGGGCATTAGCTCCTCCTGCCCCGAAAGAACTGATTCCGGCACGCCTGGGAACGGATGACTCCCATTTTTCTGCACTGTCCGGTACATAAAAAGGTGTTTTTTGAAACGGTATATTCTCATTCAATTCAGCAGAATGAGTCAGTGACGGAACAATCGTTTTATGTTTCATTTGAAGAATAACTTTCGTAATGCCCGCTATGCCTGCAGCAGCCTCAAGATGTCCGATATTTGATTTAATCGACCCGATCGCGCATGTCTTCTTATCGCGTTCGGCACTTGAAAATGCTCTGGTCAGACCGGTGATTTCAATCGGATCTCCTAACGCGGTGCCTGTTCCGTGAGCCTCTATATAGCTGATGCTTTTTGTATCAATACATCCTTTTTTTAAGGCCCTCGTAATGACCTCACTTTGAGCTTTTGGATTCGGCACAGTATATCCATTCGTCTTAGCACCGTGGTTAATGGCTGTTGCCTTAATAACTGAATAAATCTGATCACCGTCGGCAATAGCCTTTTTTACAGGTTTCAGCAGCACGGCACCTGTCCCTTCTCCCGGCACATAGCCGTCTCCTCCTGAACCGAAGCTTCTGCACCGGCCATCACTGGATAAAAATCCGCCTTGAGTCAGGAGTTCATATTTATGAGGATGAATGGATAAATTGACGCCTCCTGCAATTGCAATTTCACATTCATTCCTGATTAAACTTTCACAGGCAAAATGAACAGCCGTTAATGATGAGGAACACATCGTGTCCAAAGCAATACTTGGTCCGCTGAAATTAAAGAAGTACGATACCCGGTTGGCGATTGATGCATATGAGGAAGAAACGGCCGCTTCGTGACCAACGCTGTACAGCTGATAGTGGCCGTACATAACCCCTGCAAAAACACCGACGTTTTTTCGTTCAAGCGTTTTCTTTGCGTACCCCGCATCTTCTATGGTGTGCCAAACTGTCTCTAAAAACAGTCTCTCCTGCGGATCAATTAATTCAGCTTCAGCAGGAGAAATATTAAAGAACAACGGATCAAAATGATACACATCGTCAATAAATCCCCCCCATTTGCTTTGGTTTTTTACTTCATCGCCCGCTGCGGGCTGATAGTGCAGCCCCGAATCCCACCGATCCTCAGGTATCTCAGTTATACAGTCTTTACCGTTCAATAAGTTTTCCCACAGAGTATCAAGATCATTTGCCATCGGGTAACGTCCGCTGATACCGATAATCGCGATATCATTGTCATGATACTTCTCCTGCTGCACCTGATTTTTCATCTGGATTTTCTGTTTCCCGTTAACTTCGGCTGTCTGTTCATGATCTTTTTTCTTCTGTGATGGGGTGCTGCTCCTGTTTTCTCCTAACCGGAGTTTATGAAGAAGAGTATCCCTGTGCTCCTCAACGAAATACTGTGACAATTCTGCCGCAGTCTGATATTCGAATAACAGCGTTTTTGAGAGCGCGCCGAAATGTTTTTCAAGCTCATTCGTCATATTGATAATCATAACGGAATCAAGTCCGTATTTTTCCAATGCCTCTTCTGCATCTATTTTGTCCGCAGGCATCCTGAATTCTGCAGCAATCACTTTTATGATGAAATCAGATGTTTCAGCTTTCAGTTTCTCTGAATCAAATGATTCGATATTTCTCCCTGTTCCTTCATCTGCCTGAATATTGTCTTTTCGTTCATATAATTGCTGAACATGATTGTCAATTTGCTCATCTCCGTAAAATACAGTAAATTGCGAAAAACCGGAGGACAATGCGACTGCAAACGCTTCTTTACCTTCCTCTTTTTCTAAAGGATAAAAACCCGCCTTTTTCATTGTCTCTACCGTGCGCTCATCCACTTGCATGCCGACTTCTTTCCACAGCGGCCAGTTCAGAGAGAGAGAAATCGTATCAGAATCCTGGGCAGAACGCATATTCATGAAATGATCCATATAACTGTTTCCGAACGCGTAATCAGATTGCCCGACATTTCCCAACACTGCGGAAGTAGAGGAGAAGCAAATGAAAAAGTCAGGATTTTCTTTCTCAACAGCATCATTCAGCCACATCGTACCCAATACTTTCGGTCTGATTACCTGATCGAATTCCTCTCGTGACTTGTTAAGAAGGAAAGAGTCACGGATGATTCCCGCGCCCTGAATGACCCCGTTTACTTTTCCATAAGAAGTTTTGGCTGTTTTGACTACATATTCGGCTTCTTCCTTATTGGTAATATCAGCCTGAACATAAACAGCTGACGAACCGGCATCCTCTAATCGTCTCAGCTGTTTTCTTATATGATCTGAAAGCGGAGATCTCCCCGTTAAAACAAGGCAGCATTTTGTTTGAAAAGCCAAATATTCCGCAAAGGTAAATCCTAATCCGCCCGCGCCTCCTGCGATAATATATACTCCATTTTCTCTCAGCGGCACATCTCCGCTTCGGGAATTTTTTTCGGGTTCATAAGTTTTGAGCTGTTTGACATAACGCTGCATGTCTTTATAACGAATCTCTACATCTGAAGGCTGGAAATCACTCAGCTCATTGCGTATGATATCAGCTGCGTGAACAGCTGCTATTGACTGCTCCATCTCAATGCTTTTTGCTGAGATTAACGGATTTTCCAGCTGCAATGTCCGCAAAAATCCGCTTGCCGCCGCGTAAAGAGGCTGTTCTCCAGAAAGATGCGAAAAATATCCATATAACAGTTTGATCGGTTTGCGGCAGTTATTTTTGAAGAGCGCCTGTTGTAGTAAAAACAAAGAATAGACTCCGCTGTCGCATTGTTCACGAATCGCTCTCTCTGTCTTTTCAAACGGCATGTCTGACCATAAATGCACCGCTTCCCGTATATCTGACTTCTCTTCTTCTATAAGCCATCCTAACAGGTTTATGTAATCTCTTTCAGAGCGGGGGTCGATTTCAAATACACCGTCCCCGGTTTTTCGAAACTCTTTCCCCGGCTTAACCAAGATAACCCTTGTATCATGCAATGCAGCAAGTTCTTTACTCACATCTTCATTTTTATCAAATAATAAAAGGCTGCCCTCACGCCGGCCGCCTTTTACATGAATGCTGAGATCTGTCCGCTGCCAGACCGTCTGATAATATATCGCCTGTCCGTTACCCCCTGCGGAATGAGAACCAAGCTGCTGTATCCGCTTTACTCCTTCTTCCAAAGAAATGATGCCGCTTTCTATGTCAGAAAGTACTTTTTTTCTAATATGACGGGCTTCTTTCATAAAAATCTTCATCCCCTTTACAAATGGCACTGCCGCAAAATGATAAACTAATCCTGCATACGTTCCAGCGCATAATCTGCTTCCTCCGCAGTCAGTTCGCCCGCTTTTAATTGTCTGAGGAGCTCTTTTACTCTCTCGTTCTTTCCATTGGAATCCGCTGTTGCACGAGTCTGTCCCTCCGCGGAAAACGTTTCTTTTTTACGAATGGTTACATCCTTCAAACCTGCAAGTCTTTCTCCTTGTTCATTAAGCAGCTGAATATCGTAAATAAGCTCGGATTGACCTTTTTGGCCTGTTTTACGCGCATAAGCCCAGCATTCTGCTGAAACCTTTTTCCGAACCGTAACCTCTCCTATTGAAAAAGGAACATAAACAGATGCCTCTTCTCTTCCGTCGGTAATTCCGAACAAAGATTGCAGAGCCCCATCAATTAAAGACGGATGCAATGTATAATGTTCAAGAGCATATGCGGCTTCTTTTGGCAGCAATAAGTGTGCAACCGCTTCTGTTTTCCCGCCCCATAAACGTTGAATCGGCTGAAAAGCGCGCCCATACAGGAACCCGTTCTCCCGAAAATACTCGTAACATTCATCTTGTTCACGGACAAAAGCACTTCTGTTTATCATCTCTTGTCTGTCGATGTTCTCTATATCATCATCACTGTAATGATGATCATAATCTAATTCCCCCGTCACAAATCCAGTCCTTACAGCAGCATCCTCGTCAGGTGACATGTTAAATAATATGCTGCCGTCTTTTACGGAAATGTGAGTGTAAATGGTCAGGCTCTCTTGCAAAAGCATGGCCGGTCTGGCAAATATCACGTTTTTTAAACGAGTGACCTTTTTCTTTCGATATGACCGCGTTCCCGCTGCGCATGCCATTTCAAGAAAAGCAGCTGCCGGGAGAATGCTCTTGTTTTTTACGATGTGGTCTTTTAACCAAATCTCTTTTTCTCTTAATGTCGTTTTAAAAAACTGCTGTTCCAGAGTAGATTCATTCGAATCCAGAAGCGGGTGCAGTGAAGACTGTCGCGGCAATATTTCCGTAAATGTTGCACTTTGGTTTCGAGGCACCCAGTAAGACTCCTCAGCAAATGGATATAAAGGAAGCTTGACCTTTTGCGGGGTATATTCTTCATATAACTCTCTCCATTGAATATCAGCCCCGAAAGACCATAATTTTGCAAGAAGATTCAAGTCCTTTGTCTCCATCATCACCTCGAGGAATTTATCTTTCCTCTTTTGATCATGAAAGATAAAGACTTTATCAAAATCTTTCGTAACATTCCCTTTGTATACGCCCTCTCCAATTGTTCCTTCAGTACAGAAAGTTCTCAGCTTCTCCTTAAGTTCCGGCAAATCGGAAGCTACAACAGCAAGTCTGTCTTCCATCGGTTCCCTGCATGTCTGCAATGTAAAAGCGATATCAGCTGCCGAGACCTTTGTCTCCCGCTCTGTGAATTGCAGAAGGCGCCGGGCGTATTCTTTCAGTCTGTCTTCATTTTTAGCAGAGAGAACTGCGGCAAACGGACCGCTTATTGTTTGTGTGTCCGCATGGTTTTGATATTCTTCCACAATGACATGGGCATTTGCTCCGCCCGCTCCGAACGAACTGATTGCTGCTCTCCTGCGGGAGGCGCCTGATTCTTTCCGCCACTCTTCTTCTTTCTGCTGAACGTAAAAAGGCGTCTTTTCAAATCGGATATTTTGGTTCAGCTGTTCCGAGTGAATGGATGGCGCCAATTTCTGATGCTTAAATTGTAAAAGAACTTTTGTAAGGGCTGCTATACCTGCGGCAGACTCTAAATGTCCGATGTTAGACTTCACTGAGCCTATGGCACAAAATTGTTTATCGTCCGTAAATTTCTCAAACGCTTTTGTCAATCCTGCAATCTCAATCGGATCTCCGAGCGAGGTACCCGTTCCGTGTGCTTCCAAGTAGCTGACGGATCGCGGACTGATGCCCGATTTCTTAAAATTTTCAGCAATCAGCTCAGCTTGTGCATTCGGATTCGGAACCGTAAATCCATTGGTTTTTCCGCCATGATTTACAGATGTTCCTTTAATCACTCCGTATATATGGTCCTGATCAGCAATTGCTTTTTCCAAAGGTTTCAAAAGAACGGCGCCCGAACCTTCTCCCGGGACATAGCCGTCTCCGCCCTCTCCGAAACTTCTGCACAATCCTTCGGTGGAAACAAAATTACCTTGACTCAGCCAAAGGTATTTGCTGGGATGTATGGACACATTAACGCCGCCCGCAAGCGCAATTTCACTTTCCCCTCTTTTAATGCTCTCACATGCCAAGTGAATGGCCGTCAGCGATGATGAACACATCGTATCCAGTGCAATGCTCGGACCGGAGAGATTAAAAAAGTATGAAACCCTGTTCGCAATAGATGAAAAGAAGGAACTGAGCGCAATCGGATTGCCCCGCGCAGTTTCTTCTGCGCCGAATAATTGATATTGTCCGTACATGGCTCCGACAAACACACCGGCTTTCATACCGTCAAGCTTCTCTTTTGTATATCCAGAATCTTCAAACGTATGCCAGGAGGTTTCGAGAAAAATTCGCTCCTGAGGGTCCATCAGCTCAGCTTCTTTATGAGAAATGTGGAAAAACAGCGGATCGAATTGATCAACACCGCTGATAAAACCGCCCCACTTACTGTTGATTTTTCCCTTCTCCATTTTGTCAGGACTGTAATTCGATCTGAAATCCCAACGTTCCTCGGGGATTTCAATAATACAGTTTTTCCCTCCGGCAATGTTTTCCCAGAACTCCTCAAGAGTATCCGAATTCGGATATCTTCCGCTCACACCGATAATGGCAATATCCTCACCCGGCTGAACCTTGCTCGGTGCAGATGCAACCCTCTGCTGCCGGTGCTGTTTTTTACTCAGATTTTCTCTTTTCTTCGGCACTCTTGTTACCGGAGCTGCCCCTGCGGCCTTAAGCACTTTTTCTTTAAAAGATGTTAGGAAGAAGTTTGAAAGCTCTTCAATGTTCTGATATTCAAAAAAGATTGTTTTGGGAAGATCCCCGAAAGTATCTTCAAGCTTTGAAATAAGTGACATGATCATAAGTGAATTGATTCCGAATTTCTCAAAAGAGTCCTTCACATTTATTTTATGAGCTTGGATTTTCAAGACACCGCTGATGATCTTGATTAAATAGTCATTGACTTTTTCTTTCGCAGCATATTCCTCTTCTTCATCGTGTTCCGCCGTGAGTGTATCTTGATCTGCTGCAGCTGTATTTCTTTGAATCGAAAGCGCTTTTATCATTTTATCCCGCTTTCCTTCTGCAGGCATTAAGCTGGTAAATGAAGACCGCAGCATTTTCAGAAACGCTTCCAAAACAGAGGAAGTTCGCATCGGAGTCATTCCGTATTTTTCTTTTATTTGGTTGATTCCATTGCTGTCGAGACTCATCCCGCCATCTTTCAATAACGGCCAATTGATTGAAAGGGTTTTTCCGTTTCGGGAGAGCTGAGATCGAAGCACTGCAAAACTGTCCATAAAATGATTTGCGTACGCATAGTCACTTTGGCCGGCATTTCCGTAAGCGGAAAAAGAAGAAAAGAGAACAAAAAAATCAAGGTCTTCGTCTTTTGTCAGCTCATCCAGCCAGATTGTCCCGTAAACTTTCGGTTTCAGTACGTCCGTAAAATCACTGAGACTTTTATTTACAAGAAATGAGTCACGAAGGATGCCGGCAGCATGAATGATCCCGTTTATGCTGCCGTACCGCTGTTTAACGCCGAAAATGAATCGCTCTGCCTCTGTTCGATCTGTGATGTCCGTCCGCTGATATTCAACAATAGAGCCGCTCTCATTAAGCTTACTGATCCGTTCTTTTTGATCAGCGGTTAAAAAAGAACGGCCTGTAAGTATAATCACGGCTTGGTTTTCTTTAGCGATGTGTTCCGCAAACAGCAGCCCGAGTTTTCCCGCTCCTCCGGTAATGATATATATGCCGCCTTTTTGATACGTTACAGATCCGTTATCGTGTTCAGGAATATCAATATGCTGCAGCTCTTTCACATAACGGGTATATGAGTCTATTAAAATCTCACATTCATCCGTTTGAAAGCGCTGTATTTCACTGATTGCAGCATCCCACATCTCGGAAACCGGAGGATTTTTGTCAGAATCCTCATGGCGTATCTGTATGGTTTTCGCTTTAAGCTTAGAGCTTTCCATGTTTACCGTTTTCATGAACCCTCCGACAGCTTCATGAAACGGCTGATTCAGACCGCTTGTCCAATAAATATGCAATAACGTAACAGGTTCGTTTCTCCGCATTATAGCTTTTGATAATAAAAAGAGCGAGTTGATCCCTCTGCGAAGAGTTTCATTAACGGATTTTTCAGTGAATTCTCTGATTTCTCCGTTCCATAAATAAAGCACGACATCAGGTGTAAATCCGTTTTCAGCCAAATCAGACAGCAGCATTTCGACATGATTTTCATCAGAAGGATTGATTGTGCATCTATTCCGTTCAATTCTATAATCAGAATCGGGCGTTACGAGAATGACACGGTTATGATCTCCATTCATCATCTCGGCATGCTGAAAAAGACGGTTATCCTGATCAAAAATCAGCATATTCCCCGGTGCCTGCTGATTCGGCATATCAATGTTGTTTGTTCTTACCCAATCGTTCTTAAAGAAAATGGTTGGGGACGGAGCTTGTGATTCCGGCTCCGCCTTTTTTTCCATTTGTTCTTTTCTGTAAGTGCGAATTAGCTCCAGTCCTGCATCAGGAGACATTTGCTGTTCTTCAATTAAGGAAAGTATTTGTTTGATCTGCACTATTTTCCCTCCAGCAGCTGATAAACTTGGTCAGCAGAAAGTTCACCGTTTTTCAATTGTTCTAATAAGAAGAGAATTTCCTGATCTTCATTTTTACGTCCTGCGGTTAATTCTCCCCCGGTCACTTTTCTGACAGAAAAGTCTTTCATGCTCACGGCTATTTCGCCGCTCTCGTTAATAAAATCAATGTTATACGTATAAAAACCGGTTTCTCTCACCGAGACATGGCATCGGGCAGTAAGCGCCCTCTTAATGTGAAGCTCTCTAAGTGAATATGGAACAAATAAGCCGTCTTTCTCATTATCTCTTAACAAAAATGCCGCCGCTTGAAAACCGCCGTCAATTAATGAAGGATGAAGTGTAAAATGTGAAAACCCGTTCGCTAAATGAGCCGGAAGCTCCAATTCTGCCATTAACTCCATATCACCGCGATATACGGCTTTCAACGTTTGAAAACTGCTATGATATGTCAGGCCCATACGACTGAAGCGGTGATAACACTCTTCCCGGCTTATGACAGCCTTACTGCTGCGTTTGAACTTATCAATATCGACATACTCAGCATTGCTGTTTATGTCCCCGAATACTGTTTCACTTTGTGTGCAGATTTGCTGCACGCCATCCGGACCCTCTTTACATATCGTTACGTTCAACTTATCTTGTTTCATTTCCAAGTCGGTATAAATGTGCAGCGTTTTTCCTTTATATAATATAGGTCTGTTCCACATCACGTCTTTTATTTTATATACTTTACTTTCTCCGCTTATTTCCGCACAAACAAGAGCCATTTCAAGCGAAGCGGCTCCCGGCAGCACATAGTCTCCTGAAACAAGATGATCAGTGACGAAAAATTCAGTTCCGGAAATAACAGTTTTAAATGCTTGTTTCTTTAGTGTTGAGACATTCTCGCTGATTAATGGGTGAAGACTTTTGCTATTAACCTCGCTTTTGTTCTTTTTCGGGGTGAACCAATAACTCTCTTTTGCAAACGGATAAGTTGGCAGCGGCACTCTATTCAATTTCTTATTGCCGATTGTCTTCCATTCAAACTCGGCTCCATTGGCCCACCATTGTGCGAGCAGCTCCTCTTTTCCGCTATGAAGAGCCTCCTCAATCATATATTCAGAAACAGCTGTGGGCTCTTCAGTGTTTTCGCTTATAAATACGCCTTTTTGCACCCTGCTGTCATCAAGAAAGCTGACGTATTTATCTCTCAGCTCAGTCAGACTCGCTGCACATACGGCAATTCTTTCGTTCATTGCTTCCCGGCCGTTTTGCAATGTAAATTCCATGTCACTGGCATTAACGGTCATCTCACCGGCAATCACGCGATCCAAGTACTGAACCATATGCCGGATATACTCAAGTAATTGATCTTTGTTTTTCGCAGATAAAACAAAAATATGTGTGTTACCGTTGTTTTCCGGCACTTCTTTTTGAGGTTCCCTATATTCCTCTAAAACAATATGCGCGTTCACACCGCCGAATCCGAATGAGCTGACACCCGCTCTCCTCGGCAGATCGTTGTTCTCTTTATCTTTTATCGGATTCCACTTTTGAGCGGTTTCTGTGATATAAAATGGCGTATTTTCCAGTTTGATGTATGGATTGAGTTCTGAAAAATGGGCGAGTCCCGGAAGTTTGCGATATTTAAATGCCAGTAACACTTTCATCACTCCGGCTATTCCGGCAGCGGTTTCGAGATGGCCGATGTTTGTTTTCACAGACCCGATTCCGCAGCATTTCTGTTTCGCAAAAGGAATGTCCCATTCTAGATATAACGTTTTAAATGCCTTTATGATGCTGTTTACTTCAATCGGATCGCCAAGACTTGTCCCTGTGCCATGCGCTTCTATATATCCCGCAGTGGCAGGGCTGACCCCCGCCTTCCGCCAAGCTTCGGTTAATAAGTCCGCCTGTGCGTTCGGATTCGGAGCAGTCAAAGAATTGGCGCGGCCGCCGTGATTTACAGCTGACCCTTTAATCAAACCATATATATGATCACCGTCTGCCTGTGCTTTGCTGAGCGGCTTAAGCAATACTGCAGCCGCCCCTTCACTCCTTACATAGCCGTCAGCGCTTTTATCGAACGTTTTGCACTTTCCGTCTTTGGAAAGCATACCTGCTTTATCAAAAGCTATAAACAGAGTAGGGCTTGTCATAATATGCACTCCGCCTGCAATCGCCATTTCAAAATCGCCTCTTTGAATCCCCTCAGCCGCACGATGGAGTGCAACTAACGAACTTGAACAGGCAGTGTCAATCGGTTCGCTCGGACCCGTCAGGTTCAGCTGGTAAGAAATACGATTTGCCAATATACAATGATTTAAACCGGTTGCGGTCTGCGCCTGAACAGAGACGCCATTTTCATTCAGACGTTCAGCATAATCCGTTGTGGCGACCCCTGCAAACACCGCGGTTTTCGTCCCTGCCAAATCAGACGGCTTATAGCCCGCATCTTCTATTGTTTTCCATACAGTCTCCATAAAAATTCTTTGCTGGGGATCCATTAATTCTGCTTCGGCGGGAGAAATCCCGAAAAACAACGGATCAAAACTGTCCGCGCCTTTGATAAATCCGCCTTTTTTTATTTTTGTTCTATTGACGTCCCTGATCGGATCGCCGTCAAACTCTTTCCAGTCCCAACGATCTTCAGGAATGTCTGTAATCATATCCCGCCCTTTTTCAATTCCTTCCCAAAAGTCTTCCAGCGAATCTGTTTGGGGGAAACGGCCGCTTATTCCCACTATTGCAACCGGTTCATTCATATGTCTTTCCTCTTGCCTGGTTTTGTTTTCAGGCTCAAGGGAATGTTCATAGGTTTCCGGCGGAGGCGTGCTGTACAATGTTTTTTCGTCAGCTGCAGAAAAAGATTCTGTCTCAGCAAAAAGAATTTCTCCGTATTGCTCGATTACATAATCAGTTATTTCAGCCAGTGAATTGCATTCAAAGAAAATGGACGGCAATAATTCCGTACCATATTGTTGATTGATTTCATTTCCGAGTCTGGTAAACGTAATCGAATCAAATCCGTACTCGCCGAATGAAGTCTCTTCTTCTATTTCCTTTCTGTCAATCTTCAAAATACTTGACATCATCTTTGCGATGCCCTCAATCAGATTTTCTCTCCGGTCTTTCGCCGCAGATTCATCTGAAGAAAAAGAACCGCAGAGATGAAGCTCCTCGGAATACTCACTCTTTAAAAACTCAAGAAGTTCATTAAAATCAGTAAGACCGAAAAAATCTGACGGCATCATTGATATTCCTAAAGTTTCGTTTAATTCGTTGCCCAGCATTGTAAACATAATTGAATCAAATCCGTATTCACTTATCGGCAGTTCAAAATCAAATTCCCGTTCTTCAATTTTTAATACGCCGGTGATGATGCGCGTCAAAGTGCTTTTTAAAGATTCAGTTATTGACAGCTCTTTCGGTTCGTGATTTTCGTCGGCGATTGCCGGATCACTTTTTCCGCTGTCAATCGTTATCATTCGTTCCAGCTTTAATTCATTACCGCTAAATACCATTATTTGATGTTCACACCCTGTCATTGCTTGATCAAATGCTGCAAGGCCTTCCCGTTTTCCCAGAGGCAGCATTCCGAAACGGTCATAAAGGAACTTCTCTGAATGAATATCAATTTGCATACCGCCTTCTTTCCATAAAGGCCAATTAATCGAGACTGTTTTTCCGGGTTTATTTTCCGCCGCTCTCATTTCCGCAAAATAATCCATAAACCGGTTTGCATAAGCATAGTCAGTTTGTCCGGCATTCCCGATTATTGCGCTGATAGATGAAAACATAACAAAAAAGTCCAGAGGTTCACTGTCTGTATACCGGTCAAGCCATATCGTTCCGTAAACCTTGCTGGCCAAGACTGAATTGAGATCCTCTTCACGCTTATTGATGAGTAATGAATCTTTTATCACACCGGCGCTGTGAATAATTCCTTTAACAGGACCTAATTTGTTTTTGACGAGTTTTATCAGGTTATTGACATTTTCCTTATCAGAAATATCGGTTCTTACATAAAAAACCTCTGATCCGTTTTTTTCGAGCTCTTTTACATTGCTTACGGCTTCCTCAGAAAGCTCTGACCTGCCGATAAGGACAAGTTTTATTCTCCCTTTTCGCACAAGATGTCTGGCGAAAATCAGTCCCAGACCGCCTGTTCCTCCTGTAATGAGGTAAACTCCCCCTTCTTTTACTTCCATCTTTTCGGGGGGCTCGGCACTTTCAATTTCTGCAGAGTGCTTTACCTGCCTTATTCCATCTCTGTATCTGATTTCTGAAGTTTCATCGCTGATGATTGTTTCTTTCACAAGGTTTTTTAATTCAGGCAGACCGGCGTTCAGCTGTAACTGAATTTCGTCGCTGTGTATTTCAATATTTTTACCGGACAACATAGGATGTTCTAAATGAAGCGACCTAAAAAAGCCGCTGATTGCCATTTGATAAGGTAAGATTTGATTTTCCCTTGTGAAAAATACATGTGATATCAGGATTTTATGTCTTGGGATTGTTGCTAACAGAGCTTTCGTTACATTGAAAACCGGCAAAACAGCCTCTTCCAGCTTTTCACGAATGTTATGCTCAATTCCCGTTTCAGGGCTCATCCCGATTAAAATGACGCGGTCAATTGTCACTTGTCTTTCTTTAAGAATCGCCAGCAATTTCTGATAGCCGTCAAGTTTGACGCTGTTCAATTCAAAGGAATCAGCTTCTTTTTCTTGAAAACTGCCGCCATGGCGGACAAAGATCATGTTCAGGCCGATATCTTTATATGCCTGGCGGATCAGCGGTTCTGATATATCCCGACGGAGTGAAATCACAAGGCAGCTGTTTAAACCGCTGGCTTCAGGCTGATGAAGCAGAGGGGCCCGCTTCCACATATCTGTATAATACTTAACTGAATGCCGCTCATCCTGAGTCTGCGGTGCAGCCCTTAATGCCTTCAACGCTAAGTTTTTTATTTTAAGACTTACAGATCCGTTTTCATCCATGAATAGTATATGAAACCTTTTGACATCATCATGTTGTCTTTCATCGGCAGCTGTAATGTAAGCATAGCCGTTTGCCGAAGGTGCGTGAAGAATCTCCAGCTCACCTAATTCAAAAGGCAAATATGCGGTGTGATCGTCTTGCTGACCGGACGTAAACCCTGTTGTGGATTGAAAAATGCCATCCAATAAACACGGTTCCAGCAGCGTGCCGGATTTTTTATGAATGCTCTCAGGAAGTGATATTCGTGCAAGAACAGCATTTTCATGGATAAACAGCTGTTTTATTACCTGAAAACTGGTTCCATAGTCCAAACCGCTCTGCCGGAAATCCCTATAACACTCAGCGCCGCTGATTAATCTTTTCTGTCCGGTTAACCAGCTGTCCAATTGAAAACGCTCTGTTTGAGAGGCATCTTGATCTCCGCATGTGATAATGTTTCCTTGGCAGTGAACTGCCGCTTCAGGTTGCATATCGGTTTTCACCACAAATCTGCCGTCTTTTTGATTCGGCAGCAGATCTATCATTATCGTCTTTTCTTTTTCAACGGTTATCGGAACCGCCCATACAACCTGACTCAGTTTTATGACTGATTTTCCGTACAGCCTCTCTCCCGCTTCTCTGGCCGCTTCGATGATTGCCGCTCCGGGCAGAACCGCTTTCCCATGCACAACATGGTCTTTTACATAATATTCAGAATCAGAAAGCATTTTATAAAATCGGCACTCACCTGCTGAAAAATCAAATAAAGGAGCTGTACCGGCTGCTGATGTTGTTTGCGCCTTATTTGACACCCACAGTCTGTTTTTTAAGAAAGGGTAAGTCGGCAGGGCAATTTTTCTCGGTTTTCTGCCGGTGCGGAAATCTTCCCAGCTTAAATTGCCTCCTGATACCCAAAATTCAGCCATTTCGGTTAATGTGGTGCTGCCGGATTTGAGCGGAAGATCCGATTGCCGCTGTCCGCGTTTATGATTCGGTTTTTTCCCTCTAAATATTTCGTGATCGTCAATTCCATTATAAAAGTGATTTAATTTCAACATCAGATCATCGATATTATTTGAAATGACAGCAAGCCTTTCCGGCATGGCTTCACGCCCTTCAAGAAGGGTATACGCAATATCAGAAAGGTGAAGCGGCTTGTTTGTTCCCGGCGGCTGTAAAAACTCGCCCTGCTTATGACGGGCCTTTTGAAGATATTCCTCCAGCTGTTTTGCTGATTCCCGTAAACTCAGTGAATGCTTGGCTGAGAGTACGATAAGTTCCTCACTTTCCTCACGCCTCGTATGACAGTCAGCAGCAGACTCATACTCTTCCACAAGGATATGAGCATTTGCCCCGCCCGCTCCGAAAGAACTTAATCCCGCACGCCGCGGATATTTGCTGTCAGAATGTTTTTCATTCGCGGGTTTTATCCAGTCGGCGGTTTCCTGTTGAAGACAAAAAGGTGTCTCTTCCAGATAAAGATCCGGATGCACCCGTTCAGCATGCAGTGTTGCGGCTATTTTTTTATACTTCATTTGTAAGATAATCTTTGTCAGGCCGGCAATACCCGCGGCCGCTTCCAGGTGGCCGATGTTAGATTTAATCGATCCGAGAGAGCAATATGAAACATCTTCGGTATAAGCTCTAAACGCCTTGGTCAGGCCTCGGACTTCAATCGGGTCACCCAGCGGCGTTCCCGTGCCGTGGGCTTCAATAAAGCTGACACTTCTGGCGCTCCAACCGGCCGCTTTAAGAGCTCCTTGAATTAAATCCGCCTGTGCGGCAGGATTAGGCACCGTATAGCCATTTGTCTTTCCGCCATGATTAATTGCCGTTCCTTTAATGACGGCGTACACAGTATCATTATCACGTATGGCATCTTTAAGCGGTTTAAGAATAACGGCCCCGACACCTTCCCCGGGCACGAAACCGTCGCCGCCTTCTCCAAAACTTCTGCATTTTCCCGATTTTGAAAGCATCCCCATCTGACATCGGTATAAATAGTCAGAAGGATGAAGATACAAATTTACTCCTCCCGCAACCGCAACCGAGCACTCACCCTTTGTTAAACTTTGGCAAGCCATGTGAATTGCCGTTAAGGATGAAGAACAAGCCGTATCTACAGGGACACTGGGACCTGTAAAGTCAAATGTGTAAGACACTCTGTTCGCGAGAGACCATGGGAACGAATTTGGAAGTACATCGTTTTTGTCCGTCGGTATTCTTTCGCCGAGCAGCTTGTAAGAATTGGTCGTCACTCCCGCAAATACACCGACATGTTTTTCGGTCTGCTTTCTCAACCCTTCAATGGTATATCCCGAATCTTCAAATGCTTTCCATACGGTTTCGAGAAATATTCGTTCCTGAGGATCCATCGCTTCTGCTTCTCTCGGCGATATTTGGAAAAACAAAGAATCAAATGATTCAGCATTCTTTAAAAATCCGCCCCATTTGCAATAAATTTTCCCCTCATGCGCTTTAGCGGGGTCTGGATCATAGTAGGTCTCATAATTCCATCGTTCTTTCGGAATTTCTGTGATTGCGGTTCTCTCTTTTGATAGAAGCTCCCACAATTCTTCGATATTTTCAGCCCCGGGATAACGGCCGCTGATACCGATTACCGCTATCCCGTCAAGATGTTCTTTTTCCTCCGCCGCAGGTGCAGTGATGTTTTGTTCCGGCCTGGCGGGGGTAATGCTCTGAATCTGTTTTCCTTTTTCCTCCCGTGAAAATAAACGCCCCAGCCGATCCGGATATTCCTTTACAAGATGATCTGCTAAATCTCTGATTGTATGAAATTCAAATAAAAGCGTTTTCGAAATTGCTCCCAGTGACTGCTCCAGCTTTGTGTTGCATTGATGAATCATAACCGAATCCATTCCATATTCAGCCAGATGCACATCTTGATCGATCTCTTCCCGTTCTGCACCGATCTCAGAGGAGATGATATTGGTTAAAAACAAAACTGTCTGATCCAAAATATCGCCTTGAGCCAAAGGAATGGCACTGCCTGTCTCTGTTTCATCCGTCAAAAATCTCTGCCGCATAAATTGTTCAAAGCGCTCATGATCACCGCAGACTGCAATATTATGCAGCTGACCCGAAGTTACAATCCGCGAAAACCATTGCGTTCCGTCTTCAGCAGGAAGTTCTTCGAGCCCGGAACCATGAAAAAGAGACGTCCGCCCTTGACCTGACAGGTTCGCCCCCATTCCGATGTCTTGCCATAAAGGCCAATTGATTGTCAGCGTGCGGCCGCTGCGCAGAGAATTTTGCCGTTTCTGTTCCCGATATTCGGCAAAATGATCTAAAAAGCCGTTTGCATATGCATAATCACATTGGCCTTCGTTCCCTGCAATAGAGACGACTGAAGAAAAAACGGCGAAAAAATCCAATTCCAGCGACTTCGTTGCATGATCAAGATTCAATGCACCATGAACTTTCGGAGCAATCACCTCTGAAAGTTCATGCTTTGTTTTTCGAAAAAGCAGCGAGTCTCTGATAACTCCTGCACAATGAATGACGCCATGAAGACCTGCATGCTGATCGGTAATACCGTCAATCATTTTTTTTACCGCTTCTTTATCGGATATATTCGCCTGTATATAATAAACCTTTGCTTTAAAGCTGTTCAGGTATTCTAAATGTTTCTGCATATCTCCGTTTAAAACAGATCGCCCCGATAGGATAATGGTGGATCTTTCAGTTTTCGCGCAATATTCAGCGACTTTACTGCCAATCCCCCCAAATCCCCCTGTAATTAAATACACTTTATCTTTTTCAGGGTATTGAACGGTCTTTCTGTTTGTTTCTCTCTGCTTCACTAACATCCGTACATATCTTACGCAGCCTCTGTAAGTGATATGAATATGCCGATCAGGCGCTGTGTTTATTTCTTTATAAAGAATGTCAGCCCTTTCTGAAAATGAAACGGATGCAGAATCATGTTCAAAGCAAACCGTCTTACAATGAAGCTGCGGGTATTCTTGTTTTACCGATTTTAAAAAACCGTTCACACCTTCAAAATACGGCAATTTTTCTTTTTGATCTGCGCTGAATGTATAAATGAACGTTACTTTGTTTATAAGGTTCTCGCTGATTAAAGCCTTAGTCAGATAAAACACGGAATAAATTCCTGATTCGAGTGTTTCTTCCAGTTCAGGCTGTTTTTCAGACCACGTATGCAAAATTGCATCAGGCGCTACGCCTTTTTCCTTTAACAGACGAATGACACCTTGATAATCTTCGGGACGCTGCCTGTTGATCGTGAAAACACTGTCGCTTATCTGCTCTAAACGCTCACCGGGCATAATAAGATATGCGGACGTATTCTCTCTTTTTTTCAGCTCTTCAAAATAGTCTTTATTCCCGGAGAACAACAAAATAGTACAAGCTTGTCGGCTGCCCGCTTCATTCTCAATTGCGGTTTCTTTCCATACCGGCGTATAAAGTGCCTGATTCTTCTTTTCTGAAAAAGCCGCGTCTGATTTTACCGGCTGAGGGTTTAAAGAAAATTGAGAGCGCTCAAACGGATAAGGCGGAAGCGGGGCTTTTCTTTTATGATCATCACCTAGTTTCGCCCATTCAATCTCTTCTCCTGAAAGCCACATTTGCATAAATGAATGATATAGAGCCTCATCGGCTGGTTTGTCCGCTTCAAAAGCAGCCGCTTTGTTTAGTTTTGCTGATGGAGGGAGCGATCCGAATTGAAAAACTGAAAAATCAGAAATATTCACATCCGGCTCCGTTCCCTTTTCTTCCGTGTGAAGCGGCATATGGTCAGCTATCTCCTGAGACACGGCATCCATTTGATTGTATTCTGTCATCAACGGAAAACGAGTTTTATCATAAAAACCTGCCGGCTGCTCATTAATACAAGCAACAGCCTGTTTAATTCCGTCTTGCTTTTTCAATAACATGCTCAGAAAAAGTTCTTTAGACAAGATTCCTTCATCCAGTAAATTTAATATTTCCAGAACATAATCATTATTAAAGAATCCATCATAATCTGTTAAATCCCATCTCTTATACAGTCTTCTCATAGAGGCAAGGATAGCCATGATCGCCGCTTCCTCATCAGCCGGCAATGCGTTTCTTTTATCCGCCGTGCGCTTCACAATATAAGATAAAATCTCGATTTCCTGAGTCTTCCCCGCTTTATCCCACTCTTCTAAAAACCCTTTAAACGTATATTGGTGCTCAAGAAGCAGCCGTGTTTTCCCGTACAGGCGGTCTGCAAAATCAGCCGGGAAGCTCAGACCGTTCAGCAGCACCCTTACATATTCTTCATTTAATCGAACCGGCGGGTACGTTTTTGAAGTGTACGGATTGACAAATGGAATGGACGGCGGCTCACAGGATAAATGCGAAGGTTTTTCAGCGCCTGTGATGACAGAAATGGCCTTTTCAATTTTGATGATATCCGCTGCTGCAAGAGCGACGTAATATCCGTCTCCGGCGCCTGTAATGAGGCTTGGCTTAAAACCGGATGCCAGGATACTTTTTATGATTTCCGTATTGATAACTAAAGAATACAAGCGGATTTTCTCAGGTGTCCATTTTCTTTTAAATGAACTGTGCAATGTTGGTATACCCTTCAGCACCGGCCTTACGTTCTTTTCTAAATCAGGGAACACCCGTTTCAAAACGGCAAATTGTTTATAACTTTCCCATTTGAAGTCACCGATGGCAAGCGCCCATTCAGAATCTTGTTTCCTCCGAAAACTCAATCCCTCTTTAAGCTGATTTTTAAATTCCTCCTTGCTGCCTGCCAATAAACCAGCCCTGTAATCAAACGATGTCCTCCCCGTTAAAAGGGTGCTGCTGATCACTTCATTTGATATTTTGCAAAATTCCTCTGAATCGTCAGCAAAGGTTCTCCAATGATGTATCATTTGTTTCATGCTTTCTTCACTTTTAGCGGAAAAAAGGAAGGGTACCCTTCCTTTTCTATCAGATTCGTCTTTTGTATGTATAAATTCTTCGATGATGACGTGAGAGTTAACACCCCCAAAACCGAAGGAGCTGATTCCCGCCCTGAGCGGAGCCCCGTCTGCCGCCTTCCAATCACTTGAATCAAGCGCCGGCCTAAACGGTGTTTTTTCAAACTGTATAATTGGATTTACCGTATGTACATTCAGGCTTTTCGGCACCCTCCGGTGTTTCATCATCATTAGAACTTTTATCAATCCGGCCATTCCCGCTGCTGCTTCTGTATGACCGATATTTGTTTTCACACTTCCGATCCTGCAATATTGAGTATCCTCAGTATATTGCCGATACGCTTTTGTCAATGCTTCTATTTCTATCGGATCGCCCAGAGATGTACCTGTGCCATGTGCTTCTACATAAGAAACCGTCGCAGCATCGACAGCAGCATTGTGTAAAGCTTCTGAGATGACCCGGCACTGCGCTTCTGCTCTGGGAGCGGTTATGGAACGGGTTTTACCGCCATGATTAACAGCTGTCCCTTTTATGATCCCGTATATATGGTGACCGGCTTTTACTGCATCACCAAGGCGCTGCAGCAATACAACGCCTGCCCCTTCTCCGGGAACGTACCCGTTCGCTGCTGCGTCAAAGGTTTTACATTTGCCGTCAGGACTCAGCATTCTGGCTTTAGAAAAAGAAATATATTTTCCGGGTTGGAAATTCAAGTTTACTCCCGATGCGATTGCATAATCGCTTTCTTTTGTCCGCAATGACTTAACCGCTTCATGTAAAGCAACAAGCGACGATGCACAAGCGGCATTTACAGACATGCTTTTTCCGGTCAAACCGAATGTGTATGAAAGCCGGTTGGAAAGCATAGCTTCGAAACTTCCTAAACAGGCATAACTGTCGATTTCCGATTCAGCATGACCTGTCTGCCGGTAGTCAGAATTCATAATACCCGCAAAAACAGAAGTGGTTTTACGCTGGAGATCCTGCAAAGAAACCCCGGAATCTTCGATGCACCGCCAAGTTTCTTCTAAAAGGATTCTTTGCTCAGGGTCCATGTTTTTCGCTTCCCGGGGGGAGATATTAAAAAACTTATGGTCGAAATGGTCAGCTTTATGAATAAAACCTCCCCACTTGCTGATTGTTTTGTTCGGTATACTGATATCAGCTGAATAATAAAGATCGGGATCCCACCGTTCAATCGGCACTTCCCGGATGGAATCTTTGCCGCTATTTATGTTTTCCCAGAATTCATGATAATGATCTGCATCGGGGAATCTGCAAGCAACCCCGATTATCGCGATATCCGCACTCTGTTTATTCAAATGAACCATTGGCCTCCACCCGCCCCTTCTTTAGTGTAGAAATAACGTATCCAATCTGCGCCTTAGCAGACTTTCGGTCTCATTCATCAATTTTTCACCAATGTCATCGACATGTCTGTTTCTCCATGATTCCAAATCCGTGCCCTTTACCCAATGATTAAAAGCGCCTAAAGACGGGCCGCAATGAACTTGGAAATTCACCTTTTGTTCTTCCTGCCCTTCCAAAGCAAGCAGACATCCTCTCTGCAAATACCACTTAAATAGTAACAGCATCTTATATTTTTGATTGCGCTCAGCTTTTTGGGCCAGGTTCGGCTGTTTTTCTATTATGCTTTCGTAGATTTCATCAAAAGTCTTGTTAAAATAATCATTTTCGAGCTGAATTTTTGTCTTTTCATCTATCTCACTCAAAGACTCATATTGTTGGTAGATTTGAAATAATTTATTTGCCCTGACCGGAAACAGCGTGCCCTTTTTCAGCACCTGAACTTTTGTTCCGAACTCAAACAGAGTCTCCGAAGGCGCATAAGCAGTATCGCATATTCCTGTCTCACTCAGCATTTCTTTAACAAAACCGCTTGTTTCGGCTTCAACTGTACATTGATTAATGGATCCCGTCATAATAAAATCAGCGCCCATTAAAAAAGCAGACGCGGCAGACTCGGGAGTTCCGATTCCTCCCGCAGCCCCGACCCTTATCTTCCTTGCGTATTTGTGTGTTTCCATCATTTCATCCCGCAGGTTAACAAAAAACGGCAGCATCGCTGTCAATGAGCCCTGTTCAGTATTACTTCCGCAATCTGCTTCAATAATGATATCGTCTGCTGCCGGAATACGGCTGAGCCACTCCGCCTGCTCTTCCGTCAGCATACCGTGCTGACACATTCTCTTTACGATACTTTGAGGAGGCGGACTCAGAAATGCGGCCGCAACTTCCGGCCGTGAAACTTTGGCAATGATCCGATTATGAGGTATGACCCTGCCGCTTTTGTCTATCTTCAACTGATGCGCTTTGTAATAGATTAATGGTGCGCTGACGGAAAGATACGAAGACGCTTCTATTACTCGTACGTCATGCTTGATATATAAATCTATCAATTCCTTTTCTCTATCTTGATGATCCGGCTCAAATCGCAGATTCATTCCGTAGGGCTGGCCATTTTTGAGTGTCTTCTTAATAGAAATAAGGGCCTGTTCAATTTCCCTTATAGGTAAACCCGCTGTGCCAAAGAACCCCAGCATTCCTTTCTTCCCGAGGCGGATCAGCATTTCAGCGGAAGAAATCCCCCTATTCATCGCACCTGCCAAATACGCGTATGTCAAACCGTAATCTTCTTTGAAAGATTGATCACCCAATCGGGACACCGGTGAAGCTGCACCGCTCTCTATATTTTCGGCCAAGAGGCTATGCTCTTTCCCGCTTTCCGAATTGTCCTTGTTCCCTTCAGAAAAAAAGAGACTGTCTTCCGGCGCACTGATAGTAAGCGGTTCCTCATCTCTTTGTATGGTTTGAATTAATTTAGTCAGAATGTTTCCGGGACCGATCTCTTCAAACAGAGTGACGCCTTGTCCCATTAGATACCTAATGCTTTCAGTCCATTTTACCGAGTTTGTTATTTGTTCAATTAAATTCCGTTTGATATCTTCTTGTTTATAAGGTCTTGCCGTATAGTTAGAAATGACCGGGAAATTCAATTCAGAAAAATGAAACTCCTCGATAAATTCCGCAAATTCACGCTGTGCACTTTCCATGAAACGAGAATGAAAAGCTCCGCCGACTTGCAATACGATATAAGCTTTCGCCCCTTCTTTTTCAAAAAAAGAGGCTGCCCGCTTTATCTCTTCTGCAGCCCCTGCTATCACAATTTGTGAAGATGTATTGTAATTGGCGATATCTATCTGGCCGAGTTCATACTTTTGAAGTATTTTTTTTATGTGATGCTCATCCAGTCCGATCACGGCAGCCATTCCGCCCTCGGAAGCCTCACTCATTAACTCGCCTCTTTTAGCAACCAGCCGGAGACCTGTTTCAAAATTAAAAACGCCGGCCGCAAAAAGCGCAGTATATTCACCCAGACTATGTCCTGCAACAGCATCAGGGCGTGTATGACCTTCTTTTAAACCCTTTAAATATTGCAGTGCGCTCACTGTATAAATTGCAGGCTGTGTATACTTCGTATCAGTCAGCCTTTCTTTTTCATCTGAAAGGCATAAATCCTTTATGGAGTATCCTAAAATATGATCTGCCTTTTTAATGAGCTCACTGAATTCATCGAATAAGTCTCTGCCCATTCCTTTAAACTGCGCTCCCTGTCCGGGAAAGACGTAAGCAAGCATTTGTTTTCCTCCTGTTCCGTATTTCTGCCGTTTCTTTTCGTTCCGATTTTGATTAACGTTTTTCACTTCAATTTTAAAATTGTCGTTTACTCTCAGCACCCTTACTTAATAAGCATTACGAAGCAAAATAAAAAAACCTTTATGCCGGATAAAGGTTTAAAAGCAAAAGCATGTACAAATATCATATCGCCGTAAATATAAATAGATAGAATTTTCTGATAATTAAAATCGCATTTTCATTCTGTTTTATATATATCAATATAATAAAAACATTCCAACGTGCCGAAACAACGATTGGTTTTATGTGAATATTTCCCTAAATAAATACTATACCATGATTTACTTGTTGTCAATGGGAAACACACGTATATACCAATTCTTCAGCCGCCTTTTTACAGGCGGCTGAACTCGGTTGTTATCAGTTCATCAGCCCATGCCGATATGCCTTCACTATACTATTTGCGGAATAATAGTTCTTTCTCTTTGTTGTAGTCTTTAGTAAATTGATTGAACTCATCTGCTTGTTTATGCACCTTTTCGTAAACTGAGTTTACTTTGCTGATTTGCTCTTCCAGCTGCGCTAATGTGAGCTTTTTATCTTTAATCAGTTTATAAAGGTCCTTATCAAGTGAAATGGCTTTTTCGTACTTTTTGTACAAAAGATCATAAGATGCATACCTTTTCTCCATTAAAGCGACAGCATGCCCGGCTTTTTCTTTTACTTTCTTATCCTTTATTTCTTGAGAAGTTTTTTTTGCGGATTCAAACGCTTTTTTTGAATCATCAATACTGTCTTTTTCTGCTTTCAGATGTTTTTTTCGCTGATTTGCATTACTCAGAGCCTGATCAGACAGTGTGACAATTTTCTGGTAATCATCCATATTCAGTTTAACCGCGCTGTCGTATAGCTTATGCTCTTTTTTCTCCAATTTTTCTAATGTTTTCTGCTCTTTTTGAAACGGTTTTTCCGCTTGAACGGCTTTTTCCATCGAGTCATGAAGCGATTCAACCGGATCTTTTCCCCCGCAGCCGGCAAGAAGCATACTTGCGGCGCCGAGCGCTCCGATTCCTGCTAATACCTTTTTTTGAATCATATTCACTTAAAATCCCCCAATCTTGACAATTTCCACTATAGAAGCCCGAACGCTTTTTGACAATAGCTGAGCTGTAATTGGCGTGACCGTGTAAAGACGCTTACGGTGCTTTCAAAGAATACTTGCGTAAAAAATTGAGAAAACAGGGCGGATGACCATACATCTTTTTGGCTTTTACATAGTTTATAGTAGACGCCGGCCCTGCTGACAGAGGGTCAGCGTAATTAAAAGAGGAGGTTTTTTTATGTACGGATATGGATTTGGCGGCGGATTTGGCGGCGGTTGTTGCGGCGGCGGATATGGTTATGGCGGCGGTTACGGTTACGGCTGCGGCGGCGGATACGGCCGCACATTCGCATTAATCGTCGTATTGTTTATCTTATTAATCATCGTCGGTGCCGCTTATTTAGGCTGCGGCTGCTGACATTATACACCATGACATCGGCCGGCCTGCTATGGCCGGCCAATTGTTTCATTGCGCCGCGATAAAGAAATTCGCTATAATTTACATATTAAGCTTTAGGAGTGAAGTTTCTTGATTACTATGGAAAATATTGTACGAGACGGACATCCCGCGCTCAGAGAGATCGCTGAAGAGGTACAGCTTCCCGCTTCTGACGAAGAAAAACAGCATCTTGCTGATATGATTGAGTTTGTGAAAAACAGCCAAAATCCTGAATTAGCCGAGAAATACAAGCTTCGTCCGGGCGTCGGTCTTGCCGCTCCCCAAACAGACGTAAAAAAACGGATGATCGCCGTCCATGCAGAAGATGCGAAAGGCACTTTATACAGCTATGCTCTTTTTAACCCTAAGATCGTCAGCCACTCAGTGGAAAAAAGCTACTTGACGAGCGGAGAAGGCTGCCTGTCGGTAGACGAACCCATTCCCGGCTATGTGCCGCGCTACGCCCGCATCCGCGTAAAGGCGGTGACGCTTGAAGGAGAACAGATTGACATCCGCCTCAAAGGTTTTCCGGCCATCGTGTTTCAGCACGAAATCGATCATCTGAACGGCGTGATGTTTTACGACCATATTGATAAAGAAAATCCGTTCAAAGAACCTGAAAACGCCATTGCCATTGACCGTTAAAAATAACCGGCACTTCCCAAAGTGCCGGTTTTCTTTATTTCAAAAGGCCCAGTTCTTTGACGGCCCAGCTGATTCCTTCCTCATCCACCGGCTTTGTGACGAAATCAGCGGCAGCTTTTAATTCCGGAACCGCATTTCCCATCGCCACCCCGGTGCCGACAAAACGGATCATCTCAAGATCATTTAGTCCGTCGCCGAATGCATAAGTGTCACTTACGCCGTACGGAAGCCGCTCAAGCACTCTTTTAATGCCTTCCGCTTTTGAACCGCCTTTCGGAAGCACATCCGTTGACAATTCATGCCAGCGGACATAATCAAACTCCGGAAAAGCGGCATATGCTTTTTCTTCATGTCCGCGGCAGAATAAAAGCAGCTGATAAATTTCTTTTCCTTTATAAAATGTTTCATCAACTTCGGGATAAGGCGCTTTCAGACTGCCGATTCCTTCCGAGACGTGCGGATGTCCGGGGACGGTCGTTTTCATCGTGTCTTCCGCCATAAATACGACGGGGTGCTCCCCTTCTGCCGCCTGCTTTAATAAACGCGCAACCGCATCTTCAGGAAGCGGATTTTTATAAATGACCTCACCTTCAAATACGACATACTGGCCGTTGTATGAAATAAATGATTCAATCTCAAGCTCTTCCAGAATCGGTTTTACCATAAACGGGGACCTTCCGCTGGCGATAAAAACGTGATGGCCAGCTTCTTTAAGCGCCTTCACGGCGTTTCTTGCGCTATCGGGAATATGTTTATCATGGTCATAGATCGTGCCGTCAATATCAAAAAAGATCAATTTTGGTTTCATGTCAATTTCTCCTTTTTCCCGTTTATCAGTCGTGTCTTTTTCAATATCATCATACAGAAAGTTTTTCTTCCGGAAAACCGCCTTGATGAAATTCCAGTTTTACCCACGAAAACAAATTCATTTTTTCCGCATACTACTGCTATAAAGGGCTTTAAAGGAGGTATACGATGCTGCGCCGATTACGGAAGAAACTCAGAAGACAGTGGGGCGGAATGCTCCGGAAAAAAGTCATCGCGTAGAAGGGATCTTTCGTTTTTTGAAAGTCCCTTTTTTGCTCGAGACTTTCCTTATAATCCGTTTTCGAATATAATAGAATAAGCGAGTCTAACATACGGCATTTAAGGAGAGATTTGGATGATTTATAAGGTATTTTATCAAGAGAAGGCTGACGAAGTACCTGTTCGGGAAAAAACAGATTCACTTTACATTGAGGGCGTTTCAGAACGGGACGTCAGAACGAAACTGAAAGATCAGAAATACAACATTGAATTTGTTCAGCCTGTGGACGGTGCTTTTTTAGAATATGAGAAGCAGAGCGAAAATTTTAAAGTATTGGAGTTATGAGCGGAATGAAATTTGTAAAAAATGACCAGACTGCCGTTTTCGCCCTCGGCGGATTGGGCGAGATCGGGAAAAATACGTACGGGGTGCAGTTTCAGGATGAAATTGTACTGATTGATGCGGGAATCAAGTTCCCGGAAGATGAACTTCTCGGCATCGATTACGTAATCCCCGATTACACGTATTTAGTAAAAAATGAAGATAAAATTAAAGGTCTGTTTATCACCCACGGTCACGAAGACCATATCGGCGGTATTCCGTACCTGCTCAGACAAGTAAATATTCCCGTTTACGGCGGTAAACTCGCGATCGGCTTACTTCGGAATAAACTTGAAGAGCACGGGCTGTTAAGACAGACCAAATTAAATATCATCGGTGAAGACGACATCGTGAAGTTCCGCAAGACGTCAGTATCCTTCTTCAGAACGACACACAGCATTCCGGATTCATACGGAATCGTCGTCAAAACACCGCCGGGCAATATCGTACATACCGGGGACTTTAAGTTCGATTTCACACCGGTAGGCGAACCGGCAAACTTGACAAAGATGGCTGAAATCGGGAAAGAAGGCGTTTTATGCCTGCTTTCTGACAGTACAAACAGTGAGGTTCCTGATTTCACCATGTCAGAACGCCGCGTAGGCGAAAGCATTCACGATATTTTCCGGAAAGTGGACGGCAGAATTATATTTGCGACATTCGCTTCGAATATACACCGTCTTCAGCAGGTGATTGAAGCAGCCGTTTTAAACGGCAGAAAAGTTGCCGTATTCGGACGCAGTATGGAATCGGCTATTGAAATCGGACAAAATCTCGGTTACATTACCTGTCCTAAAAATACGTTTATTGAGCATAACGAAATCAATCGTATGCCTGCCAATAAGGTAACGATTTTATGTACGGGAAGCCAAGGTGAACCGATGGCGGCGTTATCACGTATCGCTAACGGGACGCACCGGCAGATTTCCATTAATCCCGGAGATACGGTCGTCTTTTCTTCCTCTCCGATTCCCGGAAACACAATCAGCGTAAGCCGCACCATCAACCAGCTGTACCGTGCGGGCGCAGAAGTCATTCACGGTTCATTGAATGACATTCATACATCCGGACACGGCGGACAGGAAGAGCAGAAATTAATGCTCCGCCTGATCAAACCGAAGTTCTTTATGCCGATTCACGGTGAGTACAGAATGCAGAAAATGCACGTCAAACTCGCGACTGATTGCGGCATACCCGAAGAAAACTGCTTTATCATGGATAATGGCGAAGTGCTGGCCCTCAAAGGCGAAGAAGCCGCTGTGGCAGGCAAAATTCCGTCCGGCTCCGTTTACATTGACGGAAGCGGAATCGGTGATATCGGCAATATCGTGCTCCGCGACCGCCGCATTCTTTCAGAAGAAGGCCTTGTTATCGTTGTTGTCAGCATCAATATGGATGACTTTAAGGTTTCGGCGGGGCCTGATTTAATCTCAAGAGGTTTTGTATACATGAGAGAATCCGGTGATTTGATCAATGACGCGCAGCAGCTGATTTCGAACCATTTGGAGAAAGTTATGGATCGGAAAACAACGCAGTGGTCCGAAATTAAAAACGAAATTACCGATACACTTGCTCCGTTCCTATACGAAAAAACAAAACGCCGCCCGATGATCCTTCCGATCATTATGGAGGTCTAAAAAAAACTGCACTCGTAATGAGTGCAGTTTTTTTATTGCAGCGGAATATGCTGAAAGGCTTTGACATCAAACAGACCGGCTGCTGTCATTTTAATATCCGGAATCACCGGAAGCGCTAAAAACGATAATGTGAGAAACGGATTGAAATCACCGGTGAATCCGAGCAGAGGAAGCTTTTCATGAAGCACGCCCAAGCTGTCATTGACCCATTCCGCCGACTTATCAGACAAAAGCCCGGCGATCGGAAGCGGAACGGAGTGAAGCAATTCTCCGTTTTTCACGGCTGTTAATCCTCCTCCAGTGTCACGGAGCTTGTTGATTGCTTTTCCCAAATCGGCATCGTTTGTACCGACGGCGATGATATTATGGGAATCGTGAGAAATGGTTGTGGCGATGGCGCCTTCTTTTAACCCGAACCCTTGTACAATCCCGAGTCCTATCATTTTTTCGCCGCTGTGCCGCTCTGTGACGGCGATTTTTAATAAATCATTTTCTGTATCAGAACAAAACGCGTCAGCAGACGGTGCAGGCACTTCTTTTTTTCTCGTCTCCAAATGATTCGGTATCATTTCGATTACATTCATTTTCTTGCCCTCTTGAATCGGTATATGAAAATCCGATTCAGTCAGCGGCGCTTTCAGCCGCACTGTATCCAACAGCGCCTGGTCCGGCGAATAGGAACCGGCAGACTGTTCATAAACCGTGCGTCCGTTCTCGGCAACGGTCCGGCCGGCGACCATGGTCTTCGTGACGGCAGCCTCCCGTACATCTGAAATGAACAGCAGATCTGCGTCAAAACCCGGCGCTACCGCCCCTTTTGTTTCAAGACCGTAGCACTCAGCCGCATTTAAACTGGCGAGTTGATACGCAAGGAATGGATCAAGTCCCGCCTTTATCGCCATTTTGACTTGGTGGTTCACACTTCCTTCTGAAAGCAGATCATCTACATGCTTATCATCCGTGCAAAAGAAAAAGCGCCGCGCGTTTTTTTCATTCACCGCCGGCAGCACATTGAGCGTATTTTTTGCCACCGATCCTTCGCGCAGCATGACGTACATTCCCCGTCTGATTCTGTCCAGCGCTTCTTCTTTTGTCGTCACTTCATGATCATTTGACACCATTGCGGTTCTGTATATATTGATGATATCTGAAGACAGTCCGGCTAAATGCCCGTCGATCCGTTTTCCGTGACGCTTGGCATCAAGCAGTTTCTGAAGCATATCCTCTTCACCTTCCGCAACAGATACATAATCCATTACTTCCGCAAGCCCGAGCACCTCTTTCTCCTGATAAAAAGGCTTTAAATCCTCGGCTTTTAATACGGCTCCTGAGCGTTCAAAGCTAGCGGCGGGAACACAGGAAGGAAGCATGAAACGGATGTTCAGCGGCGCCTTTTTCGCCTGCTCTATCATAAAAGAAATGCCTTTTGCTCCGGAAACGTTCGCAATTTCGTGAGGATCAGTAATGACAGTAGTCACTCCGTGTGGGAGGACGGCTTTAGCAAATTCAATCGGAGTAACCATAGAGGACTCGATATGAACATGTCCGTCAATAAACCCCGGAACGATCATTTGACCTTCTGCATCAATGACTTCTTCCCCTTCATATTCGCCCAGCCCGACGATCACTCCGCCCGTAATGGCGATATCTGCAGAAATCCATTCCTGGTTAAATACATCCATGATTTTTCCGTTTTTAATGACGGTATCGGCTTTTTGTCTGCCGGCTGATACATTCAGCCGTTCAGCCAGTGTTTCTTTGTTCAAAATGAGGCCTCCTCTTTTTCTTTATATGGTACAATATGCTATCGGATCGCCTGATCATAGTCAATAAAAATTGCAGAATATACCGCTTACATGATAAATGTCTTTCTATTCTGACATAATAAAAGACCGTCCTTTTACGGACGGCTTTTCACTTTGTGTGAAGCACTCTTTTTTCAAATCGGGAAATGTCCGTAAGAGAGCCGATAACGATGAGAATATCTTCTTTTTGGATCATTTCAGTCGCCAGCGGAGATACGATCACTTCTTTTTCTCTCTTGATGGCCACGATATTAATGCCGTACTTCGCCCGGATGTCCAGATCAAGCAGTGTGTTGCCCGCAAGCCTGCTGTTGGCCACGATCTCCACAATGCTGTGTTCGTCGGACAGCTCCAAATAATCAAGCACATTATTTGATACGATGTTGTGGGCGATGCGTTTTGCCATGTCACGTTCAGGGTGGACGATGTGGTCGGCCCCGATTTTCGCAAGCACTTTCTCATGATAATCGTTCTGCGCTTTAACCGTGATCGTGTTCACGCCGAGTTCCTTTAAGATCAGCGTCGTTAAAATGCTCGCCTGTATATTTTCGCCGATTGCCACAATGACGTGGTCAAAGTTGCGCAGCCCTAAGTTTTTCAGCACTGATTCATCGGTTGAATCGCCGATGACCGCGTGTGATGCGATTTTGGCGTATTCATTTACTTTATCTTCATCAATATCCATCGCCATGACCTCAAGGCCTTCTTCACTTAATGCTTTGCAAATACTTCCGCCGAAGCGTCCGAGACCGATAACGGCAAACTCTTTTCTCATAACAGTACTCCTTTAAACAATATCTCTAATAGGAATAGTATCACATTTTCGGCAATGAGTTCATATAGCGTTTAAGCTTTTCTGAAAAGGCGGGCGATAAATACAGGTCCGCTCCGCGTTCGATTTCTTCCTGATAGTGACCCGGAGGCGCAATTTCCTCAGCTTTATCAAGAACGAGAAATGTCAGGACGCCTCTGTATACACGGCCGCCGGCACACACTTCTATGAACGCGGGACGGTATGTGTGGTTATCAACACCTTCTCTTTTGTACAGATAGGTTGCCGCTTCAAACGGGAGCTTGTACAGCACGCCTTCAGTTCGTCCCCCGTCTTCAACAAGATCGGCTCTGGAACCGTCAGGACGCCTTAATGTGAATCTCGTCGAATACCCTTCAACAACCGCCCCTCCGACCGGCTCGGCAAAAAAGTGGTCGACCCTCGCCTGTTTAAACCGGGCATTGTCCATACAGGAGCCGTATGCGAAATAATAAACCGGACTGTCATTCTCCCGTTTCATAAAACGGTATTCTTTCCAGTCTCCGCTTTTGATACGGCTGAATGAGGCACACTGGTCGGGCTTTACGACATATGCGAAGGCGGTTTTATTCCCGGCATCCGTCGTCACGGCAACCTCTTTTCGATCAAAATCAGCATAATACGCATCCAGCTTACGGATCATCTGATGATCTGTTTCATACAATTCCCCGTACACAAAAGCTGTTTCTGCTAAAGACGCCGCAGGCTGACCTTTATCCGTTTCGTACAGCACGCCGTTTATCGCAGCCTGCTCGCACACACACGGAGCGCCTTTCAGCAGTTCATGGTTTTCTTCACGCTTCCGTAACAAACCGTATACAAAAAGAAGCAAGTTATTTTTCCTCCTTTTGGACAGCAGCCGCTTCTAACGGCAGAATCACCTGAAACGTACTGCCTTCTCCATTTTTGCTCTTAATGTTAAGTTTACCATTATGCTCCTTCAGAATTCGTAAACAAATCGGAAGCCCGAGACCCGTTCCCTGATCTTTTGTTGAGAAAAACGGTTTCCCGATGTTTTCAAGCTTTTCTTTCGACATGCCGTTTCCTTCATCCTGTATGCTGATCACCGCGTATTCTTCATCCCGTTTTGTATAAATATGAATATTCCCGCCGTCAGGCATCGCTTCAATCGCATTTTTAATAATATTGATAAATACCTGTTTCAGCTGGTTTTCGTCACCGTTGACCATACAGGACTCAGTCTGCCTGAAATCCTTCTCAATCACAGTGTTCGACAGCACCGCGTTCGTGTCAAGAAGCGTCGCCACCTGCCGTAAAATATGGTTGAGATGATGAGCGGTAAACGTCACGGTCTGCGGCTTGGCGAGCAGAAGGAGCTCCCCCAGCACAAGGTCAATCCTTTTAATCTCCGAAAAAATAATATCAAAATAATCCGTTCTTTCCGGATACTGGGCTTTCATCAGCTGGAGAAAGCCGCTGACTGATGTTAAAGGATTTCTTACTTCATGGGCGATTCCTGCCGCAAGCTCCCCGGCAATGGCCAGCTTTTGAGATTGCATGGCAAGGCGTTCGTTCGTTTCCAGAAGCTCGTCGACCGCTTTTTTCCGTTCACTGATATCAGACATCGTCCCCAGGCTTCCGACAAATTTCTGTCTGCGGTCATAATACAGCTTATAATGGACTTCTCCCCAAAAGATCGAGCCGTCTCTTTTAATATATTTGGCCGTAAACATTCCTGACGGGGACTGCTGCTTGATTTGGGAGATAATATAATCAATGATATGTTTTTCTTTTATAAAATAATCATTATACATCGTGCCCATACATTCGCTGATGGAGTGGCCCGTAATCGCCGTCCAGGCCTGATTCAAATATGTAATATTCCCTTGAGCATCCGTCTGAAAAACGATTTCCTGCAGATTGTCCATGATCCGGTTTTTCTCATCTGAAAGCGCCTTTGCTTTCTGCTCGCTGTCCTTCAGCTCCGCCAGCAGCTGCTTTTTATTATCCACATAATAAGCCAGCAGCCAGACGCTGATTAATGTGACGGCGGTAAAGGTGATGTCAACGGGCCAGTTAATCGGATTCCGTTCAATCATATAAAATAAATAATCCCAAAACATAATAAAAATCATTGCCAAGATTAAGGAAATGATACGCGCTTGATATTTTCCCATAGTCCCACCTGCCGCTAGCATTTCTACATATATTGTAACATTGTTGACTGCATTATTGACTAAAAAATGATAACTATTCCCAATTAATTGAGCAGGTTCGCTTACTTTTCCCGTGAGTTTTTGCACAAGTTCATAATAAAAGGACGGAATGATGCTCCGCCCTTTTTGCTGATTATGATCTATCTTTTAACGCTTCCTCGATTTCCTCAAGCAGCATTTTCGCTCCTTCAGGACTTAAAATAATTTTGCCGTTGCCGTACTCCTGATTTTCGGGAGTAATTTCCCCCGTCATTAAGCAAATGCCGTGCGGCTTGTATTTTTTCAAGACAATTTTGTCTCCGTCAACGAAAAATTCAATACTATCTTTAATAGCGATATCCAATGCTCTTCTCAATTCAATCGGCATGACAATACGCCCGAGTTCGTCTACTTTTCTTACTACACCAATTGATTTCATAGAAATCCCCTACTTCCTTTAATGTCTCTTCTTTATGTCCAAGGAAAATCCTTCATAAACGTAGACGAAAGGAACGGAGCAAAAGTTTCTCAGCATCCGGAACTGAATGTTTTTTTACAAAAGAAAATCCTTTTGAAATATGGGATACAGACTTTCCCTCCTTTTTTACAAAAACATTTCATTCCCGGCGGAAACCCCCAAAAATCGTGGTTTTTCTCAGAAACTTTAAATGTAGAATCAATTAAATCAGGATAGGGATTGGGTGAAAACATGTTTCAATCAACTGAGATCGGAATCGACTTAGGAACCGCTAATATACTTGTTTACAGTAAAAATAAAGGAATTATTTTAAACGAGCCTTCCGTTGTCGCTGTAGATACAACAACGAAAGCGGTGCTTGCCATCGGAACGGATGCCAAAAGCATGATCGGAAAGACGCCGGGGAAAATCGTCGCCGTTCGACCGATGAAAGACGGTGTCATTGCTGATTATGATATGACAACTGACTTATTAAAACACATTATGAAAAAAGCCGGAAAAAAAATCGGAATGACTTTCCGCAAACCGAATGTCGTCGTCTGCACGCCTTCAGGCTCAACAGCCGTTGAACGACGCGCCATCAGTGACGCTGTCAAAAACTGCGGAGCGAAAAACGTTCACTTGATTGAAGAACCCGTAGCCGCTGCAATCGGGGCCGACCTCCCTGTTGACGAGCCGGTCGCAAACGTCGTCGTAGATATCGGCGGCGGTACGACTGAAGTCGCCATCATCTCATTCGGGGGCGTCGTATCCTGCCATTCGATCAGAATCGGCGGCGACCAGCTTGATGAAGATATCGCCTCGTTCGTCAGAAAAAAATACAACCTGCTGATCGGGGAACGTACGGCAGAACAAGTGAAAATGGAAATCGGATTTGCATTGATCGAACATGTGCCGGAAACGATGGAAATCCGCGGGCGTGACCTTGTAACCGGTCTGCCGAAGACAATCAGACTGCAATCTAATGAAATTCAGCACGCGATGCGTGAGTCGCTCCTGCATATTCTTGAAGCGATCAGAGCGACACTTGAAGATTGTCCGCCGGAGCTCAGCGGTGATATCGTTGACCGCGGCGTCGTGTTAACCGGCGGAGGCTCCCTTTTAAACGGGATGAAAGAATGGCTGACAGATGAAATCGTCGTTCCCGTTCATTTGGCGGCGAATCCGCTTGAATCAGTGGCTATCGGCACGGGACGTTCATTAGACGTCATCGATAAGCTGCAAAAAGCAATTAAATAATAAGATTGTGCTTCTTTTTTCTCCGGCCGGCTCATATTGTGAGAACTGGAGAAACATTAAGGAGGAAGCATATGCTTAGAGATGTGGGAAGACGCGTAGCAGTAGCCGTCATTTTAAGCGGAATTATTTTGGGGGGTATGAGCATATCACTGGCCAATATGCCCCATTCTCCGGCCGGCGGCGCCGTAAAACTGAATCACCCGTAAAGACGCAGCAAAAGCTGTGTCTTTTTCGTTTGTGCTCCTTTCTTTCCTTTATGAGGCGATATCTGATATGATGAGAAAAACCGATGAGGAGGAATGAACGATGAGTTCGTTTACTGAAAAGTTACATACATATGCTCAGCTCGCGGTAGAAGTCGGCGTCAATGTCCAAAAAGGACAGCACGTCGTAATCAATGCCTCAACTGATGTCCGGGAACTTGTCAGACTGCTTGCCAAACATTCTTATGAAAAAGGCGCTAAAAACGTCACCGTAAATTGGCAGGACGATGAACTGTCCAGATTAAAATACGAGATGGCACCTTTTGAAGCGTTTGAAGAGTATCCTGAATGGGAAGCAAAAGGAAAAGAAGAGCTCGCGAAAAAAGGGGCTGCGTTTATTTCTGTCGTCTCATCCGACCCCGACCTGTTAAAAGGCACTGACGGCAAACGGATTGCAGCGTTCCAAAAAGCCGCCGGAAAAGCATTGCATACATACAGACAATATATTCAATCAGATAAGGTCAGCTGGACGGTGATCGGAGCGGCTTCAACAGGCTGGGCGAAAAAAGTGTTCCCGGATCAGCCGGAAGAAACAGCCGTTCAGCTTTTATGGGAAGAAATTTTCAAAACGACCCGCGTAAATGAAGAAAACCCTGTGGAAGCATGGAAAAAACATGATCAAAACCTTCATGAAAAAGTGGAACACTTAAACAAAAAACATTACAGCGCCCTGCATTATCAGGCTGAAGGAACAGACTTAACCATTGAACTGCCGAAAAAACATGTATGGGCAGGCGCGGGAAGCGTGAATGAGAGCGGGCACGAATTCATGGCCAACATGCCGACAGAAGAGGTTTTCACCCTCCCGCAGCGTGACGGGGTGAACGGCACGGTTTCCAGCACGAAACCGCTGAGCTACGGCGGCAACATTATTGATAACTTCACTCTTACCTTTGAAAACGGCCGCATTGTCGATGTGAAAGCTGAAAAAGGCGAGGAGATTTTAAAAGGCATCGTCGAAACCGATGAAGGCTCACACTATCTCGGTGAAGTGGCCTTAGTGCCGTACGATTCACCGATTTCACAATCAAATATTCTATTTTACAACACACTGTACGATGAAAACGCCTCTAACCACTTGGCGATCGGCAGTGCGTATGCCTTTAATATTGAGGGCGGCAAACAAATGACACGGGAAGAGCTTGTCAAAGAGGGCTTAAATGAAAGCATTACACACGTAGATTTTATGGTCGGTTCCAAAGACATGAATATCGACGGCATTACCGCGGACGGCAAAAGAGAACCGATCTTCAGAAACGGAAACTGGGCATTTTAATAAAAAAAGGAGGCGATCAGGCCTCCTTTTTTTATTTCGCTTCATACATTTGCAAGTTGGCGCAGACGGTTTCCAAAACAGGTGTATCAACTGACAAGCCTTTCGCTTTCTCAAGCAAAAATCCGTGTAAATGATCACCTTCCGTCACCCTGCCCTTTTCCATATCTCTCAGCATCGACGATTTCATATGGAAAGACATGCTTGTCAATGTGCGATAACTCTCTTCTTCCAGATCAGGATCTTTCGGGATGCCGGCAGCCTTGAAAATGGCGCCGATTTCAGCAAAGAGGCGCTTTGCCGTGTTGCGGCCGCCTTCTGTTTCTAAAATCGGTCCGACCGGCTGTTGAAACAGAGTGGTCACTCCCGCCTGCGCGGCAATAAACATATATTTTTTCCAAATGTCCTTTTCAATATCCCGGCTGATGATGACATCCGCTTTCACACCTGAAAATGCGTTTTCCAGCTCGTTCATACGTTCTGTGCGTTCCCCGCTCCATTCACCGAAAACAAAGCGGTGGGCAGCGCTCGTATGAAGAATGTCCCCTTTGTCGTTAAGGGCGCTCTCAATAAAGCAGAGGCCGCCCAGCACCTGCCGTTTTGAAAAAGCTTCAAACAGCTGGTTATAGTGCCTGTATCCGTTTAAAAAAGGAATAATGACCGACGAAGGTTTGACAAACGGTTTGACATCCCGAATGACGTCCTGCAAAGAATACGCTTTTGAAGCGATGATAACCGCGTCAAATGCTCCTTCTTCGCCCGCCATGATTAATTTCGGCTTGATTGAAACATCACCTTTTTCACTTTTGACGGTCAATCCCGTCTCTTGTAATTGTTCCGCCCGTTTCTTGCGGACGAGAAACGTCACGTCATTTCCCTTTTCTGCAAGACGCGCGCCGATATATCCGCCCACTCCCCCAGCTCCGACAACTAAAAACTTCATGATGCATTCCTCCGTCTCTTTTCAAGTTATGTATTCATTTATTGTAACGCGAAGTCAGAAGATTGAAAACTTTTTTCATAAATAAAAAAGCAGAGTCTCCCCTGCTTCTTTATTACGCGTATAGCTCTTCAAGCTTTTTCTGTACATCCGTGTTTTCAAGAAATTCGTCATAAGACATTTGTTTGTCAACAATGCCTTTAGGCGTTAATTCAATGATGCGGTTGGC
Organism: Bacillus sp. Pc3; assembly: GCF_000815145.1. Classification (NCBI taxonomy): domain Bacteria; kingdom Bacillati; phylum Bacillota; class Bacilli; order Caryophanales; family Bacillaceae; genus Bacillus; species Bacillus sp. Pc3. Next base: position 679,966 of record NZ_CP010406.1, read on the forward strand.
AATTGTCTGTACAAACTGATGGTCATGAGATGAAAACAGCATAGCGCCTTTAAAGCTGATTAAGCCGTTGTTAAGCGCCGTAATGGATTCCAAATCTAAGTGGTTTGTCGGTTCATCCAGAATTAAAATGTTCGCGCCGGAAAGCATCGCTTTTGAAAGCATGCAGCGCACTTTTTCTCCTCCGGAAAGGACGTTTGATTTTTTGTTGACTTCTTCTCCTGAGAACAGCATGCGTCCTAAGAAACCGCGCAGAAAGCTTTCGCTTTGGTCATGCGGCGAGTACTGGCGGAGCCAGTCAACAAGGTTCGCGTCGCTGCCGTCAAAATATTCGCTGTTGTCTTTAGGGAAGTACGCCTGAGAAGTGGTCACACCCCATTTAAATGTGCCGCTGTCTGCTTCCATTTCCCCGGAAATGATTTTAAACAATGTCGTAACGGCAAGTTCGTTGCGGCCCGTAAAAGCGATTTTATCTTCTCTGTTCATAATAAAGCTGACGTTATCAAGCACCTTAACCCCGTCAATCGTTTTTGTTAAGCCTTCAACCCGCAGCACGTCATTTCCGATCTCACGTTCCGGCGTGAAATTGACATAAGGATAACGGCGTGATGACGGTTTGATATCATCAAGCGTGATTTTATCAAGGAGTTTCTTTCTTGATGTCGCCTGCTTTGATTTAGAGGCGTTGGCGCTGAATCTGGCCACGAACTCCTGAAGCTGTTTAATCTGCTCTTCTTTTTTCTTGTTGGCTTCCTGAGAAAGCTTTAAAGCAAGCTGGCTGGATTCATACCAGAAATCATAGTTGCCGACGTACACTTGAATTTTATTAAAATCAAGATCGGCGATGTGCGTGCACACTTTATTTAAAAAGTGACGGTCATGGGATACGACGATGACTGTGTTCTCAAAGTTGATTAAAAACTCTTCCAGCCACTGAATCGCTTTCAGATCCAAGTGGTTGGTCGGTTCATCAAGCAGCAGAACGTCCGGCTTGCCGAACAGCGCCTGTGCCAAAAGCACTTTCACCTTTTCTGAACCGCCTAAGTCAGCCATTTTCTTCGTATGCAGGTCTTCAGAGATGCCCAGGCCCTTTAACAAAATAGCGGCTTCACTTTCAGCTTCCCATCCGTTTAATTCCGCAAACTCTCCTTCAAGCTCAGCGGCGCGGATGCCGTCTTCATCTGAAAAATCAGGCTTCATATAAATCGCGTCTTTTTCCTGCATGACTTCGTATAAACGTTTATGTCCCATAATGACGACTTTCAGCACTTCGAAGTCTTCATATTCAAAGTGGTTCTGCTTCAGAATGGCAAGACGTTCGCCCGGGCTCATATGGACATCGCCGGTCTGCGGCTCCAGCTCACCGGATAAAATTTTCAAAAATGTTGATTTTCCGGCACCGTTTGCGCCTATTAATCCGTAGCAGTTGCCCGGCGTAAATTTAATATTGACATCTTCAAATAACTTGCGATCCGCAAAACGCAAGCTCACATTATTTACAGCAATCATTTAGAATCCTCCATCGTGTCTATCATCATTAAAAGTATACCATGAATAAAGGGGAAGAGAAATGTTTCCCTGCGAATATACGGGTTTGAAAAGATGCAGGCGTCAAACCCGGAGCCCTGTGATACAATAGATATATATACATATTCATCACGGAGGAACAAGTTGAAGCTTTTAACACTCACAGAATATTGTCTTATGATTTTCTTTACCGGGGTTTTTCTGGCCGTCACAGGCTTTACCGCACGTGACATCGGCTTGTACGTCGGAATCGCCCTCATTTATACGTTTTCGCATCTCTTTTCAAAACGGATGCTTGAAAAACGCGGCAAAGAGAAGCAGCAGGTGAATCTTTTTTTCAGCGTTCTGGCCATTGTCGGATCAGTGCTGGCCACGGTAATGTTCATCGCCATCGCCGCCTCGTTTGCCAAATAAAAAACGCCTGCTGTCCAAATCGGGCAGCGCGGCGTTTTTATTTTGTCTGACGCATATCATGAAACGGGAAGAACACAAACTTCGAGGTGCCGACGATCCGGTTTTCGGCAATTAAACCGAGTCCGTTCCGGCTGTCCATTGAGTTCAGCCGATTGTCGCCCATGACGAAGTATTTGCCTTTCGGAACCTTTACGGGGCCGAAATCTCCCGTCAGGTTGACTCCCAGTTTTTTCGCTTCTTTTTTATTGCTCGCGAGGTACGGTTCTGCGATTTTTTTGCCGTTTATATAAAGCGTGTCATTTTTCATTTCCACCGTTTCTCCAGGTTTTCCGATGAGCCGCTTTACATAATGGACTTTCGATGTATCGCCGTTAATAATGACGATGTCCCCCCGCTCGATTTCTCCGATATAATTGACGCTTTTGTTGACAAACAGCCTTTCACCGTCATGTAATGTCGGGTACATTGATGATCCTTCCACTAAGTACGGTTCAAACAGGAAATGGCGGATTAACAGCGCAAGTGCGACTGCTATGATGATGGCCTTTCCCCATTCCCAATATGTGTTGGATTTTCTTTTTACCGATTTTTCAGAAGTAGGTTTTTGTTCTTCAGTCAACGTGGTTCCTCCTAGACGATCACTGTTTCAGTTCATGTACCATCTTTACTTTATCATAACTCATCATAAAATACATAACGCTTCTATGCGTACATGATTGAAAAAAGCGCCCGTAAAGGACGCTTTTTGTTTATTTCTCTGCAACCGGTTTTTTGACGATTCCCAAGATAACCGCCGTTACAATCGCTCCGATCACGATGCTCATTAAGTAAAGCAGCGGATGGTTCGTAATGAATGCAACGAATATTCCTCCGTGCGGTGCAGGAAGCGTTACCCGGAAAAACTCTGTCAACCCGCCCGCTACCGCAGAACCGACAACGGCTGCAGGGATGACGCGAAGCGGATCAGCCGCTGCAAACGGGATGGCGCCTTCTGTAACGAAAGCTGCTCCCATGAAGTAGCACGTAATACCGGCTTCACGGTCACGTTTAGAGAATTTGTGTTTAAAGAATGTTGTCGCCAGTGCAATTCCAAGCGGCGGAGCCATTCCGCCCGCCATGATGGCCGCATGCGGCGCATAGTTTCCGGCATCGATCATCGCAATTCCGAAAGTGAACGCCGCTTTATTGAGCGGGCCGCCCATGTCGATAGCCATCATACCGCCTAAAATAATACCCATTAAAACAAGGTTTCCAGTTCCAAGGCTTTCAAGCCAATTTGTTAAGAAATTCATGAACGCTGCGACAGGTGTGTTTATGACAAATTGCATCAGAACTCCTGTGATAAAAATACCGAGCAGCGGATAAATCAATACAGGTTTTAATCCGTCAAGAGTCTGAGGAATAAAGACAAACAGCTTTTTCAAAAGGACTACGACATAACCGGCTAAGAATCCGGCAATCAGTCCGCCCAAGAATCCGGCATTCGCCTGCGTAGCCATAAATCCGCCGACCATACCCGGCGCAAATCCCGGACGGTCCGCAATACTCATTGCAATGAATCCGGCAAGAACTGCAACGATCAGTTTTAACGCATTATCGCCGCCGATAAAGTTCAGCGCTGCGGCAAACGTGTTGTATGTCGGGTCTTTCGGATCAGCTGAATGAATTCCCCAGAAGAATGAAATCGCAACGAGAATTCCGCCGCCGACGACAAATGGCAGCATGTTGCTGACACCGCTCATTAAGTGTTTATAGAAAGTACTTCCGATGCTTGTGCCTGATTTCTGTTTCGGGCCGTCTTCATTTGAAGCGGAAGATCCTCCGCCGCTGCCCTCGTAAATCGGCGCATCTTGGTTAACGGCTTTTTCAATCAGTTCCTGAGGACGTCTGATACCGGCCGTTACAGGCACTTGAAGAACATGTTTGCCTTTAAAGCGTTCCATTTCAACCTGTTTATCAGCCGCCACGATAATCGCAGGCGCGTCTTCAATTTCTTGAGCCGTCAGCTTATGTTTGATACCGCTTGAGCCGTTTGTCTCGACTTTAATGTCAACGCCGAGCTCTTTCGCTTTTTCCTTCAGTGCGTCAGCTGCCATGAACGTATGGGCGATACCTGTCGGACATGCCGTAACGGCAAGGATTTTGCCCTTTCCTGACGGCGCTGCCTGTTCTTCCTGCTCTTCTTCTTCCTCATCGTCATCTTTGTCATGCTGATTGATGATGTCAATGATCGCATCTTCTGATTCAGCTTCAAGAAGCTGTTTGCGGATTTCCTCACGCATGAGAAGCGTTGAAAGTCTTGATAATGCCTCAAGGTGCGTATTATTCGCTCCTTCGGTTGCCGCAATCATAAAGACCAGGTGTGCCGGCTGACCGTCTAATGATTCATAATCCACACCATCTTTTGAACGGCCGAATGCGATGGCCGGGTTAATGACGCTCGCCGTCTTCGCATGAGGAATGGCAATGCCTTCGCCGATTCCCGTCGAGCTTTGGCTTTCACGATTTAAAATGGCTGCTTTGTAAGCCTCTCTGTCATTTAATCTGCCGGCTTTGTCAAGCACTGTCACCATTTCATCGATAACGTTTTCTTTCTCTTTGCTTTCTATATTGAGATGAATTGTATCTCTTGTTAACAGCTCAGTTATCTTCACTTTTCTTTCCTCCTCTATAGACGTGTGACTTTAACTTCAGGAAGAAGCTGCTGTACAAACTCTTCAGTTCCGAGTTCTTCAGAAAATGCCGTCGCGCTTCCGGAAGCAACTCCTAAACGGAACGCATCTTCCAAAGGCAGCTGTTTTGAAATTCCCGCAAGGAATCCCGCGACGACGGAATCACCCGCGCCTACCGAATTGACAAGCTTTCCTTTAGGAACATTGGCGAGGAAAACCGCCTCTTTCGTAAATAAAAGCGCACCGTCGCCAGCCATCGAAACAATCGCATGTTCAGCGCCTTGTTCAATCAATTTTTTACCGTAAGGAACGGCAGCTTCGGCTGAATCAATGACCGTATTGAACATTTCCCCAAGCTCATGATGATTCGGCTTCATCAAAAACGGTTTCATTTCTGTCGCTTTCATCAGCGCTTCACCGGAGATGTCCACCACTACCCGGGCATTCTGCTTTCTGCATGCCTCAGCAATTTTTTCATACGTGTTATGCGGCAGGGAAGAAGGAATGCTTCCCGCTAAAACGACGATGTCTCCCTCTTCCAGAGCGGAGAACTGTTCTAAAAAGGCATTGAACACTTCGTCTGAAATCGTCGGGCCCTGTCCGTTAATTTCCGTTTCATCGCCCGTTTTCAGTTTTACATTTATACGCGTGTCTTCATCCACCTCAGAAAAAGCCGTTTCCAGACCTTCCTGCTGCAAAAATGACGTGATATAATTTCCGGTAAATCCGCCGACAAACCCCAATGCTTTTGACGGCACATGGTGTCTTTTCAGTAATCTCGAAACGTTGATGCCTTTTCCGCCGGGATACTTCGTGTCATAGCTGGAACGGTTTAAACCGCCTACGGCAAAATCTTCAACGTGAACGATATAGTCAACAGACGGATTGAGGGTTACAGTGTAAATCATGGTTTCACTACCTTTACGACAGTTTTTTCTTGGTAATTATCGAATGCAAGTTCTTCAGCTTCAGTGGTAATGATAGCGGCATCGCCCAAGGCGGCGAACGCTGCGAAAGAAATCTCTCCGAATTTAGAAGGATCGGCTAAAACATACGCATTTTTCGCCTGTCTCACAGCCTTTGTCTTCAGAAGAGCCTCATCCGGATCGGGTGTTGTAAAGCCGGCTTCAATGTGCACGCCGTTCACCCCGAGGAAGCTTTTGTCAAAACGGTACTGGCTGACCGCGGTTAATGAGGCGCCGCCGATCATCGCACCTGTTCTATGCTTCACATATCCTCCGAGAAGATAAAAGGGAATCCCTTTCCTTATTAAAGCGTCGATATGCATAACTCCGTTTGTGACAACCACAATGTCCTTAGATGGATCTATAAAATCAATCATGTGCAATGTAGTTGTTCCCGCATCAAGATAAATACAGTCACCTTCTTCTAATAAAGATGCCGCTTCTTCTGCGATCTTCAGTTTACCCTGAAGGTTTTTGGAGGATTTTTCAAGCATATCGGGTTCTTGCCTGCTGTTGGAAAGTTTAGACGCCCCGCCGTGAACGCGCTTTAAAAATCCGCGCTCTTCGAGTGTTGATAAATCTCTTCTGATCGTTGATTCAGAAGCATTTGTCATGCTTATCAGCTCTTGAATCTTCACCACATCACGCTTTTCAATCTGATCAATAATCAGCTGATACCTTTCAGGAGTGAGCATATTCCGCCTCCTTTGGAAACGTATTCATTTCGGCTGCAAGATAATTGTAAACGCTTTTTTTACTTCTAGCAACTAAAATCACTCAAATTCATTCAATAACTATCAAAATCTTTCACATTTGTTCATATTAACGTATGTACATAGGGTTTGTAAACTGTAAATTCGACAAAAAGGGGGACAATTGTATGACATTTTCTTTTTATCATAAATGAAAAAAGTCTATTATATTCATGCAATCATTAAAACACAAAAAAACCCCATGCAGACTGCATGGGGTGCCGGTTATTCATACCGTAACGCTTCAATCGGATCTAAGCGAGATGCTTTGTTGGCGGGCAGCATGCCGAAAATGACACCGATCAGCATACTGAACAGCACACCGATACAAACCACCTGCCAGGAAACGAGCGACGGCCAGCCTGCGATAAGGGAAACGAGTGATGCTCCCCCGTAGCCGAGACAGATTCCGATTAAGCCGCCGATTAATGTAAGCACAACAGATTCAATTAAGAATTGTGTCAGAATCTGTCCTCTCGTGGCACCGAGCGATTTGCGGATGCCGATTTCTCTTGTCCGTTCCGTCACTGATACGAGCATAATATTCATGACCCCGATCCCGCCGACAACGAGAGAAATACCGGCGATCGAACCGATGATCGTCGTCATGACGGTCGTGACCTGGCCGATTCCCGCCGCGATTTCTTCCATATTCATGACTTGATAGGCCTCTTTTGTACCGTGATTGTCATTTAAGAGACGGGCCGCTTCTTTTCCTGTTGATTTGATTTGATCAGCTGACTCCGTCTGAACGGAAACGTTGCTGTAGTCGTTAGTACCGAAAGACGTTTTCAGCATGTTGAACGGCACATACATTTCACTGAGTCCTAACGATAAAAAGCCGCTCTCTTCTTTCAGTACGCCGATTACTTCAACGGGCTGTCCGCCGGCCCAGACGATTTTTCCGAGCGGAGACGTTTTCCCGAACAGCTTTTCAGCCATTTTTTTCGAGATGATTCCTGCTCTTTTCCCGGAAAGAAAATCATTATCCGTAAATGTCCGTCCATCTTGAACGTCCAGCTTTTTTACGTCCATGTAGCCGCTGTTAATGCCGTTCAGCGTAATATCCGTGTCTTCTTCATGGTAACGGGCCGTCATGGATTTTACCGCGGAAGCGACAACCTGCTTTACGCCGTCCACTCCTTTTAATCCATTAATATCTTCTTCTGTAAAACTCGCTTCCTGTAAGGCGTTCGGATTGGCTGTTAATTCTTCATCACTGGGCATGTAAAACAATTCAATCGTATTGCCCGGCCCGCTGATGGATTGCTTCAGCATTTGCTCTCCGCCCTGGCCGACAGCCACAACAACAATTACTGAACCGACGCCGATAATGATTCCGAGCATTGTCAGAATCGATCTCAGCTTGTGAGCTCTTACGGAACTGAGGGCCATCCGGAGATTTTCTAACAGGCTCATTCCCCCACTCTCCTCTGCTCAGCATCGCGGGAAACGATCATGCCGTCACGGACGAAAATCACTCTGTTTGTACAGTCCGCCACTTCAGGCTCATGAGTGACGAGCACCACGGTCACGCCCTCTGCATTAAGCTCTGTGAACTGCTCCATAATGGAAATGCTTGTTTTCGTATCCAGTGCGCCGGTCGGTTCATCAGCTAAAATGAGCTTCGGTTCGTTCACGATGGCTCTTGCAATCGCGACACGCTGCTTCTGGCCGCCTGACAGCTCATTCGGCATGTGACGCATCCGATCCGCCAAACCGACTTTTTCCAGCGCATGCTCAGCCCGTTCCTCACGCTCTTTTTTACCGATACCGGCGTAGATCATGGGGAGTTCGACATTTTTTCTTGCATTCAATCGCGGCAGCAGCTGAAATTGCTGAAAGACAAATCCGATTGATTTGTTCCGGACCGCCGCAAGCTCTTTTTCGGTGCATGAAGAAACATCTTCGCCCGCAAGCCTGTAACTGCCGGACGTCGGTCTATCCAGACAGCCGATGATATTCATGATCGTAGATTTTCCCGATCCCGACGGTCCCATAATTGACACATATTCTCCTTCTTCAATCGTCAAGTCAATTGAACGGAGAACATCAAACGTCTCCTTGCCGATCTGATAGCTTTTTTTCACCTTTGAAAGCTGAATCATCTATGCTTTCACATCCGTTCCGTCAGTCAAACCGTCAGCCGGATTCAGAATGACTTTATCATCCTTTGAAAGCCCCTCTTTTATCTCCGTAAGCTGATTTGCGGTATCGCCGACTTTAACTTTCACGCGTTTGGCCTTCCCGTCTTTTACCGTAAAGACCCAGTGCTCATCTCCGTCTTTTTTGACTGCGGAGGACGGCAGCGTATCGGCTTTCCGTTTGTCGGTTTCAATGTTCATAATTAATTTAAATCCCGGTTTGCCTTCCGGAAGGTTTCCGATCAGCTTAACCTGAAACGGATACTGGACGGCTTGTTCCGTATTTTCCCCCGAAGCAGCGCTTGACTTTTGATCAGGAACGAGGCCGACAGCCGCCACTCTCCCTTTCCACGTTTTACCTGGAATGGCGTCTGAGGTAATTGTAACGCTTTGTCCCTTTTTCACTTTCAGCGTGTCGTATTCGGACAAATTGCCGGCAACGATCAGGTGTTCCGGGTCTCCTATATGTATAACCGGTTCTTGAATATCCGATTTTTTAGAAGCCGCTTCTTGATTTACCGAGATTACCGTCCCGTCCATCTCACTCTTAACATTGAGATTCGCCACCTGATTTTCAAGAGACTGCTTTTGCAAATCAGATTGCTTTAATTCGATTTCCGCCGTTTTTTGCTGAAGCTGCAGATCAGTCCGTTCGGATTCAATTTGTTTTTTGGCTTCCGCTTCTCCCACTTGTTTTGCCAGATCTTGTTCCTTGCTGTTTAATGCTCTGAGTTTTTCTTCAACTTGTTCGATTTGCATCCGTTTTGATTGTTCTGTCAACTCATTTTGTTCTTTATCAAGATTGAGCTGCTCATTTGTATACGTGACTAACGACGACCCTTTTTTTACTTTGTCGCCTTCTTTTACTTTCACTTTATCAAGAGTTCCTTTATCCGCTTCATAAAAAACATACTGTTCTCTAGAGAATTTAAGTGTTCCCGGAACCATAACCGTAGAGGAGATTTCTCTGTTTTCCATGGTTCCGGTTTCGATTTTTTTCCCGGCGCTGCCGCCCGCGGGAGCGGCAGACTTATAAATATTGATACCGATGAATACTGCAACAATTACGGCGATGCCGATTCCGATCCAAATTTTTTTCATGTTATACACCTGCTGTCACTGAACTTAACAGTCCTCCGACTGCCGAAACTAAAAGCATAATAACAAACAGGACAATCGCGGAAGTCCAGGCCGCTTTTTTCGAAATGCCGCCTGTATAGCGAAGTCCCAAAGCGAGCAGAATATAGCTCCAGATGCTGAAAATGTCGAACGCGCTTAAAAAGACCGCGACGCCGTCTCCGGCCGGTATGACACTCGCCAAAGATGTAACGGCATACAATGAGCCCGCACCGGTAAAATAAGTGACAAGACCGTTAATAACTAAGCCGATATTGGTAATAAATGCCGTAAACAGGCTGAGTGAGAGCATTTTTTTGTAAGTTGTCACGCCGCCTGAAATTTTGACGCACAGCCAGTAAATGAGCGGAACGATAAACAGAGCGATAATGCCCCCGAAGATTCCTCCGAACATCGAGCCGAATTTAGCGAAGGTTTTGGTCATTTCAATCTGATCATCCGTCAAACCGTCAAGAGATGAGCTGTTCAGCACTTCTTCATAATTCATCCCAAGCCCGCGCAAAATACTGCCGGCCGCGATAAGAATGATGACAATCAGGAGAGGAATGCCGATGACCGGCTTTTCTTTTAATCTTTTAAACTGCACAACAGGACTTGTAATGACGCCGAAAATTGACGGCTTTTCCGTTACTGCCGTATTGCTTTTTTCCAGGTTTGGTTCCATATTGCTGATGCCTCCTATGTATTATTCTGTTTATACGTACGCTTTAGGCTGAGAGAAGTTTCAATTTTTTTGCCGTTTGCGTATTTATGCTAAATTGTAACACAAATTCTCAGCTTTACGTTCCATAATTATGTAAAAAAAAGCATTGTCAGACCGGTATGACGGGAGGTTCAATGCCTTGTGAAGGCACTGTCTTCAGCCTATTCATGCAGTCAAAACCAGCTCAATCACAAATCCCTTTAAATCCCATTTAAATATTCTCTGGAATTCAGCGCCTATATACAAAAAAGCCGGATGGCAATGATGCACATCCGGCTCTTTTTTCACCCTCCGCTTACAGGAGGGATAAAGGCAATGGTATCACCTTCTGTTACGATGCTGTTGTCTTTTACATATGTTTCATTGATTGCGATCATGGCATTGTCAATCGTCTGAAGTCCGTACCGTTCCTTTAACAGTGTTTTTACAGCAGACGCCGCCGTCTCTTTTTCGTCAAGTTCAATGACCGGTGTTCCCGCCTGCTCCGCAAGCCCGGCAAACAATAATACTTTAATCATCGCGATTCCCCTTTATGCAAATCCGGTTTTCCGTTCGGATAGGGCGTTGTTTCCAGCTGATCGCCTATCCATTCTTCGCCGTCTTCCCAGATTTCTTTTTTCCATATCGGCACAATCTGTTTTATCCGTTCAATTGCATATTCATTCGCCTCATATGCCGCCTTTCTGTGCGGTGAAGACACGGCGATTACGACCGCTGCTTCTCCGATATCAAGGACGCCGACACGGTGAGTGATTGCAGCTTCGGCTCCTTCCCATTTCGCGCTGATTTCATCGCCGATTTGAGAAAGCATTTGAACAGCCATCGGTTCATACGCTTCATATTCGAGACGCACCGTCCGCCGTCCGGCAGTCCACTCTCTGACCGTGCCGATAAACGTTGTGATGGCGCCGGCTTCACGCTTTTCAACTTTTTTTACGATATTTTCCGCAATGATAGGTTCCCTTGTAATTTGAAAACGTTCCATTTATGCAGATTCCCCTTTCAGCTGCGAAAGCACAAACATCATGGCAGCCGGATCGTCCGCATGGAATACGGGCATGCCTGCATCTGCCGGCATATACTCCGTATTTCTGCTGATAACCGCGATCACGCGCTCCAAATGCTTCAGCTTTTGCCAATCTTCGCTGTCTTTGATCATAATGATTTTCGGATGCGGCGCATGTTTAAATCCCTCTATGAGAAGACCGTCAATTCCCAGACATTCATACAGACTGATCAAACCCGCCAGATCCCATTTTTTTCGCGCCGTAAGCTGCAGGACGCCGTCCCCTTCTACTGCCGTAACCGCGGCTCCGGCTTTTGAAAAACGCTCCGAGTCTTTTCCGTCAGAAAAAGGTTCCGGTTCTCCGCCGTGTCCGTGATGTTTTAAACATCCAATATCGCACTCTTTCGGCGCCGCTTTCAGCACACGTTCAATAAACGTTGTTTTACCGCTGTTTTGAAAACCTACGATCTGGACGATCGGGAAAGAATTGACCACGGCCATTCACTTCCATTCTCATCACGGATGAGGAGCACGTGAACCGTCCGGCCCGCTTCATATCCCCTCGTTCCTCCCGGCAGAAGGATAAACGCGTTTGCTTCGGCTAGAGATGTGACTGAGCTTGATTTGTCGAGACCGACCGGTGACGCCATCATCTTTCCGTCCTTATGATAAACAAATGCCCTCACAAATCTCGTAAACGGATTCGGTTTCGGAAAGTCGTTTGTTAACACGGCTTCCGCCCATCCGGAATGAGGTTTTTCATTCAGAAGCCACGTCTGAATCATCGGTTTGACAAACAGGGTGAATCCGACATAACATGCGGACGGATTGCCTGAAAGGCCGAACAGCAGCATGTCATCGGCCCGGGCGACAGTTGTCACGCTCCCCGGGCGCATTGCCACTTTGTTAAAAAGAACTTCCGCTCCGAGCTTATTATAAATGTCTGGAAGAAAATCAAAATCGCCGACTGACACGCCGCCGGTCGTGATCAGAAAATCAACTTTTTTCATAGCTTCCTTCACCGCATCATAGCTGTCATCAAAATCATCGGAAATTTTCCCTAAGTTCAGCGGCACCGCGCCCGCTTCAATGACCTGGGCATACACCATCGCAGCGTTGCTGTTGCGGATTTTCCCCGGCTCAAGCGGATCGCTGACATGAAGAAGCTCGGTCCCCGTTGCTATAATGCCGACAACCGGCTTTCTGACCACGGGAACGGAAGCATAGCCGAAGGTTGCTAAAAGAGCGGTTACGCCCGGCGTGATTTTCGTCCCTTTTTTTAATAGCGAGCTGCCCTTTTTCGCATCTTCTCCTTGATATGAAATATTATCGCCCGCATGGAAAGGGCGTTTCACTGACATGTAATTCGTCCCGTTTTCAGAAAACGTTTTTGTCAGCTCAAGCATCACTACGGCATCCGCGCCTTTTGGAATCTGCGCCCCCGTCATAATGCGGACCGCTTCATAAGGGCCGAGTTTTTTTTCCGATACGGCGCCGGCTCCGATATGGTCAATGACTTCAAAGGTGACGGCATTGTCACGGGAAGCCGTTTTTGAATCGCTCGCCCTGATGGCAAACCCGTCATACGGGGAACGGTTAAAGGCCGGCACATCATGATCCGCCTTAACATCCTCCGCCAAATAGCGGTGGAGACTGTCCTCAAGCGCCACCCATTCGGTATCCCCCTGTTTTTTATACCGGCTCACCCGGCGGACTGCTTCGTCCACCTGAATCGGCGTTCTTTTTTCAAGCATAGCAATATCTCCCCTTCCTACAGTCCGATCACCCTGGCCAGAACTGAATTTGCTTCTTTTATATCGTTTGTACCGTGAATCAAAGCCCGTCCGTCCTGAAAAATAACGATTCTGAAGCGCTCATACGCCATGTGCAGCAGAAATTCATTTGCTTCCACTTTACCGATCTGCTTCAGACGTTTGACAAGCTCTTCTTTATCCAGCCTCTTTAAGGCTTCCGATCTGATTTGAACGGTGTCTCTCCCGCACAGCACGCTTGCTTTCGGCCTGTTTTCAGGCTGCAGATACGGATATACGGGCTCCGCGCCGCAGGAAGGGCAATGATCCCGTTTGATCTGATCCACATTTATGCTCATATTGGTGTTATTCCACACGTCAAACGTGAAAAAGCGCCGATTTACCGCCGCATGATTTCCTGTCAGCAATTTCAGCGCCTCAGCCTGCTGATAAGCAGAGACGATATGAACCGCCGGAGGTATGATACCTGCTGTATCACATGTCGCTCCGCCCACGGGCATTTGCTCAAACAGGCAGGATAAACACGGCGTAACCCCCGGAATAATCGTCATGCACATTCCCTGACTGCTGACACAGGCCCCGTAAATCCAAGGTGTTTTCGTTTTCAGCGCCAGATCATTGATGACCATTCTCGTTTCAAAATTATCTGTCGCATCCACGATGCAATCCGCTTGTTCGATCAGCGGTTCGAGCGTTTCCGCCGTACCTTCCGCCGCGTAAGCATCGATATGTATATCACTGTTTACCGCCAAAAGACGCGCCTTGGCCGCCATTGCTTTCGGCAGGCGCTGTCTCGCGTCTTCTTCTGTATACAGCTGCTGTCTTTGTAAATTGCTCCATTCCACATAATCCCGGTCAATAATCGCCATACGGCCCGCTCCGGCTCTTGCCAGGCCCTCTGCCGCGGCTGTTCCGAGAGCTCCGGCTCCGACAATCAGGACACTGCTGTCAGCCAGCGCCTGCTGCCCTTTTTCCCCTATCGGCTTAAATCTTGTCTGCCGCGAATAGCGCTCTTCCATCTGTGTTGTCCCCTTGCATTTTTATTTCCATCATACCATGTTTCTTCCCGATCAGTCCTGATTTGAAGACTCGACATGCGCCAAAAGTCTGGTGTAATCATCCTGTGTGTTGATATTAGCGAACTCCTCCGGCCCGGCGCCGATGTCTTCAGCCTGCACATAACAGACAGACAGCCGTTTCAGCGTGTCTGTCATTTTCAGTTTGTTTTGTGTCAGCTGATCAAAAAGCACATCCTGCACCCGTTTATGGTAAACCGCCAAGAGGGGCTGCTCTCTGTTTTTACAAACCGGTATGACAGCGTCCAGATTTCCCGTCAGCTTCATTTCAAGCGCAGCCATCGTTTTTCTTGTCACGAGCGGCGTGTCACAGGATATGACCGTATATGTTTCGCCTTCCGTTTGTTTCATTGCCGTATATATGCCGGCAAGCGGGCCCATTCCCCGAAACCGCGGCTCATCGGCCAAAACATGCCGCTCTCTGTTTGATAAGAACTTTTTTATATGCTCAGGGCGGCTGATAATTACCGTTTCTCCGCCGCCGAAGGCTTTTTTCGCCTGTTCATAAAACATGCCGCCCTTCCACTTTGCAAAAGCTTTCGGTTCTCCGAATCTTCGGGAAGCTCCCCCTGCTAATATTACATTCACCCGTTTCATGTCATCTCTCTCCCATTCTATATAAAAGCATAGCAAACGCCTCAGCCGAAATACAATATTACGGTGCTTGTCTGTTTAATTAAGAGGAATAGCCGTTGATCCTTTCCCATATTGTAGTGTTAACATCATGAGGGAGATGGTTCTTATGAAAATATCCGGTCCGTTTTTCCACGACACTTCTCAAGAGAACCTTTACTTGAAATCCGAACTTTCCAGATGCAGAAAATTAATTTCAGAATTTGAAGCAAGCTACTTCCATCAGAAAAATAATAAGCTTCAGGAAGAAAACGCCAATATTAAAGAGCGGCTTCACAAGCTTTCTGACGAATTGGAAGCCATGGCTCAAAAACACAAACAGACAAGTGACACGGAACGTTCTTTGCATGAAATCAGAGCCGGGCTGCTCGATAAAATCGTCATTCTGCAAGAACTGCTTCAGCAGGAAACGTTTCGGCGGAAAAATGAGATGGAAGAAAAGCACCGTCTGCATCTTACAAATGTAAAATTTGAAGAAGAAAATAAAAACTTACATACCCGCATCCGCTCACTTGAGACCGCCATTCAAACTGAACGGACTTCTCACGAAGATATGAAACAGCGTTATCATGCCGCTGCAGACGAAAATACCCGGCTCCAAACACAAATGATAGAAAAAGAATACCAGCTTAAACATATTAAAATAGAAATTAATCATATGAGAGATCGAATACTAGAAACAAAAGAACGGCTTGTAGAAATAGAAAAAACGAAAGAAAAGTTATTTCAAGAAACCATTCTTTCGTATAAACGGCAGCTGGACGAAAGTGATGCTTGGATTGCCGGCCATTTTGCTGATATTGACAGCCGCACGGCGGAACCGGCGGAACAAGCTCTGGAAATCCCTTCTGTTTC
Source organism: Bacillus sp. Pc3 (assembly GCF_000815145.1). NCBI lineage: Bacteria > Bacillati > Bacillota > Bacilli > Caryophanales > Bacillaceae > Bacillus > Bacillus sp. Pc3. The sequence continues at coordinate 695,619 of NZ_CP010406.1, forward strand.
CAAAGAGACTGTTCAGGCAGAAGACTTGCTTAAAGCCGTTACCGAACAAGTCATCTCCCTGCAAAAACAATTTGTACAATCAGAGTCCCGCGATCAGTCGTTTGATGAAAAACTGGATGCGTTGAAAGAACGTGCTGACGGCGAAAAGCCTTTCCAAAAATATGTCGTCAAGCTTGAAAAAAAGCCTGGAAAAGAGGCGTCACTTCCGCAGAATAAGCGGGAAAGCGCAAAAAAACTGCTTGAGTAACGCAAGCAGTTTTTACTGTTTTATTCAGCAGCCGTATCATTTGCCGTTTCTGCTGTTTCCTGAGAAATTTCTCCCTCAAGAATATATTGGCCGCGGTATGGTTTTTTCACTTCCGGATACATTTTAATTAAGCTTTGCATAAATGTTGTCATATTAGGAATTTCAAGGCCGCTTTCCTTTTCAATTTCCTTTTGCAGTTCGGAACTTTTAATCGCTGCATTGTGGCGTTTCAATGTTTTAATCGCTGCTTCGCGCAGTTTTGCCGCTTTTGATCCCGGTCTCGCCGTCCCTCTTCTTCTTCTTGTAGAACCGTCTGGAATGCCGGCAGGAAGAGACGTAATAGACTGCATCTGCGGCTGGGAGGATTGAGGCTGTGCCTGCGGCTTTTGATAGCTTCTCATTTCCTGTGCTGCAAGCTCTGCAAGCACCGGGAGAGAGTCACTTTTTTTCTCCGGACGAAACTCTTTTTTTGTATCGGACAGGCTGCCTGTATTGTCTAATTCTCTCAGTTTTGCATATATTTTATCACGTTCTATTTGATATTCACGAATGACTTTTACCTCTGCTTCGTTCAATTGTTCTAAACGTAAGCGCAGCGCTTCTCTTTCATTAAACATGTGTAAAACCCCCTGTCAAAAATTTAAACGCTTTTATTAAGATATTAGATTACAAAAGTAATTTTATCAACTATTATTTTATCATTTTACTATTTTATTTACTCTATGAAAAATTGCTTATTTTCTGAAAATGGTACTTTATATACAAAAATCCCTTATCATATAGGGGATTCTGGACAAAGTTCCAATTTATTCAACCATTTCAAAATATAACTTGAAATTACTTGTTTAATGAAAATTAGCGTGATATCTACAATTTTCGACTATAATATGTAAAAGATAATGATATCGATAAAACAAGCGGTACAGCGTGTTTACGGCTGTTTCTCTTATTTTTTAAGCCACACATGTCATATTGGAATTTTTTATCCAATAGGCACAAAAAAACCCTGTTACCTAAACGGCAAAGGGTTTGCAGAACCGAGACAATAGTCCGGCGGAGATTGTCCCGATTACTCAGAAGCCTGCTCCGTTTCTAAAAGTACTCGGCTGACGCGTTTTTCAAGCATTTTCATCCCGCCTCCTCCCGCTTGAAAATGGCGGAGCTGTCCGGTTTTATCGAAAAGGTAATAAGCCGGCACATATTCATTTTCACATGCTTCAGTCAGCGTATAATCGCTGTCGACGTAAATCGGCTGAGAGATATCGTGTTCAGCCGCTGTTTCCTTGATTTTCTCAAGGTCAAGATCGTCTTCGGAACGGGGCATGTGAACGGCCACCACATTCAGCTGATCTTTATATTTATCACGAAATTCGTTCATCTCAGGCATCGCTTCTTTACACATGCGGCAGCTGGCGGACCAGAAGTGAATCAGTGCCGGCTTTCCGCCGACCAGCTGTTCCTTCGTGACTTCTCTGTTAATCCATGCTTTAGCGCCTGTCAATTCAGGCATTTGCTGACGTAATTTCATCTTATTTCCCTCCTTATGAAAAAGGTTTTTTGCCGGGGCTTTCAGTTTCGCCGGGCAACGTTCTCCTGTTTTCCCTCCAAAGGATATGATTTGGCTGAATCACCATGTTAAAATGAGTGTGGCGATTCCTTAGTTCATATCTTCACAAAAATGATGATATTGAAACCGGGCAATATGAACAAATCATAAATGAAATAACTGGTTTCTATTAAAAGGTTTATCTTATTTTAAAAACGGGTATATGACTTTTAGCTTTTTCCGCAAAAGACTTGAAAGGAAGACATCACTATGATTGATTTAAAACACTTTGATTGGGCCGGGCTTCTCACATCTGCCGGGATTTTCATCATAAAGCTGGCTCTCATTATTTTAGCGTACTTTATTTTCCGGGCGGCAGGAAAAAAGCTGATCAAGCATCTGTTTCAGAAATTCGAGCAACAAAACAACCTCTCCACAGGCCGCGCTTATACTTTGCGAAGCCTCGCGCTTAATGTATATGGATACATCCTGATTTTCGTTTTTATCGTAATGATTTTGGATTTATTTCACTACAATCCGAGCGCTCTCATTGCCGGCGCCGGCGTGGTCGGTCTCGCAGTCGGCTTCGGGGCTCAGGGGCTTGTCAGTGACATCGTCACCGGATTTTTTATCCTTTTGGAAAAACAGATCGACGTCGGCGATTATATTACGGTTGCCGGCTACAGCGGCATTGTCGAGCAGGTCGGTCTCCGTACGACGCAAATCCGGAGCTTTGACGGCACGCTTCACTATCTTCCCAACCGGGGCATTACGAATGTGAGCAACCATTCCCGCGGAACGATGCAGGCGCTTGTCGATATTAAAGTGCCGCTTGAAAAAAATCTTGATGAAACCATTCAAATCCTGCAAACCGCGTGTGACAAAGCAGCCGCTGAGCTCCCGCAGATTAAGGAAGGGCCGGACGTCATCGGGGTTCAGGATTTAAGCTCGTCAGAAATGGTGATCAGAATCATTGCCAAAACAGAAAATATGGAGCAATGGCGGGTTGAACGCGTACTGCGGAGAGAAATGAAAATCGCGCTCGACCGTTTTAAAAACGCCGCTTCCGCCGAATAGAAAAACCGAAGCGTAAGCTTCGGTTTTTTCTTTTCAATGAAATTTTTTTTCCACTTCGCTGCAGATTTCGTCGGCGGTCATTCCGGAAGCCGTAATGACGGGAGCCTGAGTTGACGTATCGGCAATTCCTTGGACATTGCTGTCAAGTCCGGTTACGACACAGCAGTCACAATTCTTCGCATCCTCAGGAGTCTTCATCATCACTACGTCATATCCCTTTTGTTTTAACGCCTGTTCTACATCCGATAAAGATTGTTCAATTCCAATTTTTTTCGTCATATTGAACACCTCCGTTATGTAGAATGCTCAATTTTTGTTAGATTATTCTTCTTTTCGGATTTAATTGGCATACTTCGAAAAATATCCGACCATGACATTTACCGCGGTTTCCATCGCATCTTCATCCGGGTTCAGCTTGGCGTGATGAAGCCCGTGGGATGAATCGGCCCCCAGCCAGAACATAAAGCCGGGATATTTTTTCAGCATATATCCGAAATCTTCTCCGGTCATCGCTTCTTTCGCCGTTCTCACGTCAGCAAGCTGATGATCGCTGACAAATTGCATAAATTCTTCGGTCAGGCCGCTTGTATTATAAACTTGATGATAAACGGACGGATACGTGACTTTTCCTTTGCATCGGAAGCCGATTTCAATTCCTTTGACAAGCTCTTCAATCCGCTTTTTCACCATACGCATTGATTCCTCGGAAAGCGTCCGGATAGTTCCCTCCAGATGAGCATGCTCTGCGATGATATTTTGCGCCGTGCCCCCCGTAATCGTTCCGACAGTTATCACAGCGCTGTCAAGCGGATCCGTATTTCTGGATATGACCGTTTGCAGCTGCGTGACAAGCGTGCTCGCGGCGACGACCATGTCGTCTGCTGTATGCGGATATGCCGCATGCCCGCCTTTCCCCTCAAGATCGATGACGAGTTCGCTCGTATTGGCAAACAGCAATCCGCTTTTGGTGGAAATTGTGCCTACAGGAAGCTCAGGTGCTATATGGAGAGCGGTAATCAAATCCGGCGTCCATTTTTTCAGCACATCGCTTTCAAGCATCGGTTCCGCTCCGCCCGGTCCTTCTTCAGCCGGCTGGAATAAAAAGAGCAGATCATGTTTGACGGGATGATGGACAAAATGATCAATAATGCCGAGCGCGATGGTCATGTGCATATCGTGGCCGCATGCGTGCATAAAACCGGGGTGTTCAGATGCAAACGGAAGCCCCGTCTGCTCTTCAATCGACAGAGCGTCTATATCCGCTCTGTAGGCGAGCATTTTTTCCGGAGCCGTGCCGTTGACTTTGACAAAGATGCCGGTTCTCCAAGTTTCGATTTCAATTCTTTCCTCCGGATATTGGTTCAATAGATTCAGCAGGTACTGTTGGGTTTTATATTCCTGAAAGCCGATCTCCGGAATGCGGTGCAGATCTCTTCGGATGGCAATGAGCCGCTCTTTTTCCATATGTATTCCTCCTTGAGATAAGAATAAGGCGTGGATTTTATCATCCACGCCCATTCTATCAAACCATTCCTTACAGCTGGCGTAATTCCTGTTTGATTTCTGTTTTGCCTTTTGTTTTTTCATCAATATCTTTGATTTTTTTCGCAGGTGTTCCCGCTACAACGGTATATGGCTCGACGTCATTTACAACGATGGCTCCGGCAGCGACAACCGCGCCTTTACCGATTGTTACGCCTTCAAGCACAACCGCATTTGCGCCAATCACAACGTCGTCTTCCACGACTACAGGCTTAGCGCTAGGCGGCTCAATAACGCCCGCTAATACAGAACCCGCTCCGATGTGGCAGTTTTTGCCGACAGTCGCACGTCCGCCGAGAACAACGTTCATATCAATCATCGTACCTTCGCCGATGACTGAACCGATATTAATAGACGCACCCATCATGATAACGGCATTGTCGCCGATTTCGACTTGGTCGCGGATAATAGCGCCGGGCTCGATTCTCGCTTTAACATCTTTTAAATCAAGCATCGGGATCGCAGAGTTGCGGCGGTCATTTTCAATGACGTAATCCTCAATTTTGTCTTTGTTTTCTTCGATTGCGCTTTTAATTTCAGCCCACTCGCCAAAAACGACGCCGGATTGGCCGTTCAGGAATGTTTTAGCGGAATCGCCAAAGCTGATTCCTTCAAGATCGCCTTTTACATACACTTTTACAGGCGTTGATTTTGTACTATTTTGAATAAATGAAATAATTTCATTTGCATCCATCATTTTCATATGTATTGTCCTCCTCTGATTTTCTACCTCATTACTGTAACAAAGGAAGGATACAAAGACAAGAAAAAAAGGAACAAGCCTTTATTCTGCCGGCTGGCTGCACAGCGCGGCAAACTGTCTTCCGAATTCCCGGAGCTCTTCTTCCTCACTGCCCTCAGGGTTGTTTTCAATTTTGACCGACGGCAGCACCACCCGCCCGCCGCGGGTTTTGATTACTTTTTCCAATTCGTCAACCGCCCCGCAAAAAAACTCATAGGACGTATCTCCGGAACCGAACAAAGCAAATGTTTTTCCCGTAAACTCCAGGTTTTCCATATCTTCAGCAATATCGAGCATTTCATCAGGAAGATCCCCGTCTCCCCACGTATATGTGCCTAATAAAATATACTCGTAATCATTAAAAAGTTCGGCATGAAGATCCATCGCTTCATATCTGTCTACGGATGCTTGTGCTTCGATCAGCCCTTTTTCAATTAAATCCGCCATCGCCTCGGTGTTTCCTGACATTGTAGCGTAAACAAGCAATACATTCCCCATCTTCGTCTCTCCTTTATGCATAAAAACTAATGTGCGAGCCGTACCGCCTCATACGGTCTGACAAACTTACTTTCGTAAAGGCCCGCGCAAAAAAAGTTTTCTTCCCGGTTGGCCACCCGCCATCCGTGACCGCGGATCGTATCAAACCACTTTAATTCACCGGCGGCGAGATCAGCTTGATAAATACGCGAAAATCCGTTTTCGTCCTGTGACGATGTGACATAAATAATCCCGTTATCCTCAGAAACGTCGAGAAATGATTTTTCCCGTACGGCGGGCTCGGCTGTAATGGCAAACTCCTCTTGCGTCCGCACGTTTCGGACGGCAACCTCGCCCCGTTCTCCCTTTGCCGCGCCCTTTACTGCAATGAGCCAGTCATTCTGATACATCATCATTGAAGCCGTCATGCGCTGCCTTTCGCGGCTTATACGCCGGATGCGTTCTTCCTTCAGATCATACGCCCAAATGCCGCCATGATTCATATGAATCCGGGTGCCGATATAAATCGTCTGACCGTGTAAACAAAGCGAACGGATGACAGGCGGCTCCTTTAATTGTGAAAAGGGCTTAGCCACATGCCAAGTGACGCCGAAATCATCAGATAAGTAGAGGCAGTATGTGCCGTGGGCACAGACAAACCCGTTATTCCGCCCGGCAACGGCCCATACGGAGGCGCTGGTCGGAAACCGGGACGCCGTCCAAGTCTTTCCCTGATCGGCTGATCTGAGGACGGCGCCTTTTTCTCCAGCCGCGAATATGTAGGGCCCTATGTAAGTCAGCACATGAATTCTGCTTTTCACTTGGAACAGTCTTTTCCAGCCTTCTTCCGCCGAAAAATGAAAAATACCTTCGCCTTTCACTGCGACAAAAAATCCCGAAGATACTGATGCCATGACAGCCGTCGCGCCTTTATGAAACATGGCACCGGTCTCCGTGGTGAGCGGCCCATGCAAGAAAACCGCGGACAAATTCTTTGCAGCATTCTTGATCTTCAGCCGTCTCGGGCGCCAGCTCAATTTTCAGCGTTTCCGGATATAAATTGGCTCCGGCCTGTTCAAACGCATCGCAAAACAGCGTGACCGCTTCGCAAAACTTCGGGTAGGCGTGATCGCCTGAACCGAAACAGGCCGTTTTCAGTCCGTTGAGCTGGCTGTGCAGAATATCTTCGTAAAAATCTTCCGCTTCGTAAGGAAGATCACCGTCCCCCCATGTGTACGTGCCGACAAAAACATAATCATACGCTTCGAGAGAATCCGCATCTGCTTCGTCCATGTCGAGACAGTCAACTGCTATCTGATGCCCGCTCAGTGTTTCTTTTATAATGCCGGCAATATCCTCTGTATTCCCCGACATGCTTGCGTATATCATTAATGCTTTCTGCATATGATCACCTCGTAATTGATAATGATTTTCATTAACATATATAACACTTTAAATGATAATGATTTTCATTGTCAATAAAAAATAAAAAAAAGACAGCATGATTGCTGTCTTTCTAAAATGGGCGTTCCTGCTTCAGCATATCTTTAATGACAGAAACAAAAGCCTGCACTTGTTTTAATTCAAATGCCGGCTCATATCCGAGCAGCCATGTGTCACGGCCGATCGGATGGTCCTTTGTATCAAGCAGGGGCATTTTATTTACTTTGTCTTCCTCTTCCAAGGTGACTGACGGCAGAATGGCATAACCGATCCCGTGCAGCGCCATCTGCTTGCACGTTTCAATCTGATCGACAAGGATGGTCTGTTTCGGCGAGGTTTTGAATTTTTGATGCCACCAATGCTGAATTTCCTGAAAATATGTACTGTCACTTTTGAATTGGATAAACGGCCGATCGGTATGGGCTATATCATCAATACAGGAAATTTCCGTATCAACCAAATATAAATGATCGGTCATTAAATAATCTTTCCGGCCTTTCCATTCAGGATTTCCCCGGATAATGCCGATATGTACCTGATCTTCATACAGACTTTTCAGCATTTCGCTGCTCCACCCTGTAATGAGAGAGACCTTTGCATTCGGATAACGCTCCACATATGTTTTTAACACTTTCGGAAGCCAGTGCTGCCCGATAATGGAGGCGACGGCAAGCTTTAATGTGCCGTGAATCTCACCCTCAAGTTCATCAATGTTTTCTCTGATTCTTTCTTGCCGATCCGTGACGTCATTTGCAAATTGTATGATTTTTTCTCCTGCCGGCGTTACCGTAAGTCCTTTTTGAGATCTTAGAAAGATCTTTGTTCCCCAGGCTTTTTCAATGGTCTGCAATCGCTGGGACAGAGCCGGCTGTGACACGAATAACCGTTCGGCAGCCTTCCTCATGTTTAATTCCTCAGCTAAAACTACGAGCATATGAAGCTCTTGAAGCTGCATGTCGTCCTCCTTTTCAATGCCTTTCGTATTTCTTATCTACCATTCTAATAAAATAAAGGCTGCCGAGGCAAGCGCCACTCATATGTATGCGTTTTCTTTTTCCGGCATGCAAAAGAACAAATAGGCTGATCGTGCGAGCCTACTTATTCAATGATCTGATATGACTGCTCAACTGTTTTAACACGACTCTTCTCGTGAAAATGCCTTCAAAGACGCCTTCATCATTTTCAACGCAGACAAAGCCGTTGTTAATGACCATGCTGAACCCTTTGATAATCGGATCATTGATGTGGAGACGGGGAATGTCTTTCAGCATGACTTCCTCAACCGTAATTTGGTCCAGCTTCTCAAACTCGATCCGTTCAAGTCCGAAAATGCTGTTCATAATCATATTTGTCCCGATCAAACCGTGCAGACGGTACGAAGCGTCGAGGACGGGAATGGCGGTATAGCCGGTTTTCGTCAGCACTAATAGAGCATGTTCAAGGTTGTTTCCGACTTGAACGTGCGCCACTTTATCCGCCTCGATCATAAATTGTCCGACTGTTGCATCAAGAAGCTGATCTGATTGTAAGCTAATCATGTCACTTCGACCCCTTTACATTTTTCATCAAAGCATGTATTCCCTATATTGCAATAATATAAACATTATCATTTTTTGTCGAAAAGTTTCCGTCAATAAAAAAGATACTCTTTGCAATCGAGTATCAATTTATAGGCCGCTGATTAATTTTCGTTCCGAAAACGGTCATAGAGCGTTACGAGTTTTTTATAAGTGGTTCCATCAACGCTTTTTGACCCTGCTTCTATATCATTGATTTCGCTGGTCAAAAGCTCAATGGCATATTCTTGATTGATCAGGATATTCAGCAGAAGTTTCTGTTCTTCTTCCGTAAATCGTTCACTGATAAGACTCATACGTAATCAGGCCCCCTATTTTTAACTGAATACCTCTGAAAGCAATGTGAAATTTGCTTTCAGCTCTACCGCTAGAATAAGTAAACAGAAAAAAATCGTCAACCGCATAATTCGACATTTTGCGGATTCTGTATGAAATATTATTTTGTGTAACGATTGGCATAACTGAATGCTGTGCAGGAATCGGGCTTGATTTTCGCTTCAATGCCCATCGAGGTAATGCGGCCGGTCATTTCTTGTATCAATTCTTTTGTCAGTCCTTTTTGACCGATATCCAGATGCACTTCAAATGAAAGATCCGCCCCTTCATCCGTAAAAGGCAAGAGCAAATCTGTCAGTTCCATAAGACGGCCGTCGAGGATATGCGCAGCCATCTCCTGGCTGAACGCGGTTTCCAGCGAAATTTTTTCGCGAAGGCTATGTATCGGTCTTGCAAGATCATGATTTTTCAAACAGCCCCAAGCTCCCTTGCCTGTACGGTGCAAGTGTATAGCTGTAATAAACTTTGTGAAGTCGCGGTAAACTTGTGAATCAGTCCCTACAGACAGCACGTATGCTGAACGGGGGTCTTTATTGACAAAGCGTTTCAGCCGCTCCGTCACGTCTTGAAAGGTCATCTGTGCCTCAGAAAGATTATAAAACAGAAAAGAATCAGCCATGTACGGACACTCCTCTTTCCAGAGTCTACAACCAAACGAACAAGCACGTTCCTTTGCATAATTTTATAAAGCTCCGCTTGCGGAAGACCGGAAGCTTGGTCAGCCTGAAAAATCAAATCAAATTACTGAAGGAGCTCAAAAATTTCAATAGAAATCATGTCAATGTTATCAAACGGATATGTGTTAGGTTTTTCACCTTTTTGGAAAACCGTCAGTTCAAACGTTTGATTTTTTTCGAAATATTTAACACTGCAAATTTTTTCGCCGTTAACTTCAAAATAACGCTGCATCGGCTCGTTAGCCGCTTCCGCTGTTTCTTGCAGACTTTGCAGCCGCGTGATGATACCCATTAATTGTGACATTCTAAAAAAAGACTCCTTTCAAAAAACAACTTCAAATCAACAAGTATTTATTATAATACAAGTTCTACAGAGCATCATACCATAAAGTAGACCGGGATGGCATTTTCCCGCTGGATTTTCAAAAAGAAATAAACGGGAAAACCGTGTTTTCGAATAGTTTGAAGCTTTTTTCGGAATGTCATACACCTTTCAAAAATAATTTTTCGCTTTTTGAGCCGCCATTATCAGATGTATGTAAGGAGAAGCCTTTTTATGCGAGACGGCATAAAAAAACTTGGCGGGGGTAGCGCCAAGTTTTTTCGGATCTTGATCTGATAGAGGGGTTGGGGAACAGAGAGTAACTTCTCTCTATAACCAAATGATAATGATTATCAGTATCATTGTCAATCGTTTTTTAAAACTTTTTTCAAATGAACAAAAAAAAGCGGCATACAGCAGCCGCTTTAAAGTAACCCGTCCTGTTCATATAAATAAGAGTAAGGCAGATCGATAAATAAATACATATTTTCATCCATCGGGTATGAAAAGGTTCTGATCATCTCACCTGTTTCAATATCACTGTACAGGTCACTGAAAAAGCCTTTTCTTGAATTCCGCATCTTCATGATGTTTTCTAAAAAGTACGGACGCCAGCTCCAGTTTTTCTCCATGTATTCAGGCTGATAAAGCCATTCGCCGGACTGCTTGAACACATTTCCCGTCAGCTGATAGCCTTCTTCATCACACATATAAATTCTGAAGCAGCAGTCGGTCAGGTTTTCCGCCAGTTTTTTAATAAACTCATCGTCCGCCTGATGGGTTTTCTTCAGTTCGGAAACTGCCTGATTGACCCGCTTATAAAAATTCTCAGAGTGTTCATATACCGTTTCCAGCTTCTTTTTTTCTCTCGTAATAAATTGCTGAAACTCCGTTTTCAAGCGTGCTTTTAACAGGCTCCGGTCTATAAAATCCCCGCTCGGCGCCTGCAGATAATAGCCTTGAAAAAATCGGCCTCCGTTTCTCCATGCGTACTGGAGCTGAAAATCAGCTTCTATATCTTCATACAGCAGCGCGGCGCCGATTTTTCTCGCCAGCAATGAAATGCTGTACAGCACATGCTCATATGATGGTGACGGCTGAGATACCTTCAGCGCCTGCAAATCGATTTTCAGAAGGTCCGGTGAGAGGAGCGCGATTCTGTCCAGGTTGCTGCTCTCCTTACCTATATTGTCCACCGCGATTTTAATGCCGTATGTACGATAGTAGGCAAGCATATGGTACAGCTGTTCAATGTCGCCTTCGAAATTGTGCTCGGTGATCTCAAGCACAATACGGTTCAATTCAATGCCCTGCTCTTCGTATTCTTTCAAAAGCTCAAGAAAGCTTTCGCCGTGGTCAAGCATCAATACATTCGCATCCTGATTGATAAAAATCAACAGATCACGGTCAGCTTCTTTAAACCGCTCCAGCGCCTGCCTGATGACTCTGTCATCGACCTCAAGCTTATATTCTTCCGGAATGCCGGAATCTAAGAAAAACGGCCCGAGGCTCTCAATCTCCGCATCTGCCAAAATCCGGCCAAGCACTTCGTAGCCTACGACTCTTTGTTCCTCAGCGTTAAAAATCGCTTGGTAATACGGAATGACATCATCAATATTCGTCAGTATATCAAGTGGGTCCAACATGTTATCACCTGCTTCTCTATCTTTGTCTGATTATACACAATTATATCAGCACCACAAATGTTTAGATTAGGGGAAAAGGAGGCAGTATGGCCGCAGCTTAAAATAAAAGGGGGACATTTTTAAGATCACTCTTCAGACCGGTTAATTAAGGACGTTATTCATTTGTTTCACAATCACAAATAAAAGGATAAATATAAGAGCATTATAACCGGCAGCTGTCCAAAAATAATGGCTCCAATCAGTTCTGTTATATATCCAATCATCCTCATGTTCCAACTGAAAGAAAGTTCCTTTTTTATCTAAAGTGCCAAATGTAAGAGTTGTTAACCCGCCAACACTCTCGGAAACGTCAACTCCATACATTGAACCCGCATGATCAGTATGATGTATTGGCATATACGTATAATCTGATAAAATTGTTTCCGCCAGCTTAGTTGGCAGAGACACATATAATACAGCCGATGTATCGCCTCCGAGCCCACTCAAATACTCCCTGGCTTTAATAAATTTCGTTTCATCAGGAAAATCGATGTGATATAGCTTTTCAAATCTGATTATTTCATCAGATGTAAGATTGGTATTTTGATAATACTCCGGAGTAAAAGCACAAATAATAAAGTACCAAATATTAAAGATGATAACGAAACTGCTTACAAATAGTACAACGAACCATTTTAATAATTTCTTCAATTAATCGCCCCTTAATCTTTCAAAATTATATCATAATTTTGAATAGAAAATAAAACAAGCGAACGGCGGCTTTAACGTTCGCTTGTTTTGCAAAATAATCAATATATGAAAAATTAAAACGGATAAGGATTCAGCCATTGCCCCCCGTCCATTGTGATACAATCCCCGTTTATGTAGGACGCTTCATCAGATAGCAAAAACGCTGCCAACGCGGCGATTTCTTCCGGTGTGCCCAGCCGGCCGAGCGGCACACTGTTCATAGTGCGGGACACCGCTTTTTCCGATTCAAACAGCTTCTCCGCACCGCCTGTCCGTTCAATCGGGCCTGGGGCTATCGCGTTTGTGCGGATGCCGTATTTGCTCCCCCATTCAACGGCCAGCGTTCTTGTCAGTGACAATACCCCCGCTTTGGCTGCAGCGGAATGAACGACACCCGCTCCCGCTCCCCATGCGTATGTAGCGGCCATATTTAAGATGACGCCCTTCTGCTCCTGCTCGATCCAATGCCTTGCCGCTGCTTGGCTGCAGAAAAATGTGCCGTTTAAAACAATCTCAATAACAGCTTTCCATCCATTGGGTGTCAGCTTCTCTGCCGGGCAAATAAAGTTGCCGGCCGCATTGTTAATCAGCGCATCAAGCCGGCCAAAGACTTTTTTCGCTTCTGAAATCATGTCTGAAGCGGCGGAATCAGAACGGACATCCATTTGAAAACAGGCGACCTGCCCCTCAAAGGTTTCAATTTCTTTTTTTGTTTCCTCAAGTGCTTCATGGTTCCTCCCTGTCACCATGACGTGCCATCCTAATTCAGCCTGTTTTTTCGCCATTGCTTTTCCCATGCCGCTTGAACCGCCTGTAATGATTACCGCTTTCTTATCCATAACAAACCCACCCCTTATTATTGAATGAATAATCATTCATAATTTTATCATAGATGTCTTTCCGCGTCATTACATGCTGAGAAGGGATTTTTCAGCCAAGCTGATGATATAATAGAACAACTCTGACAAAGGTTGGTTTTACATATGGAGAAAATGACCAGAAGAACATTTTTAAAAAGAGGATTCGGCATTTTGGGTGCAGCTCTCGCAATGGCTTGCGGAGGTTACGGCTATGCCCGGTATATTGAACCGCGCATGATTGAGATCACCCGTCATACAATCACCAGCCGCCTGATCCCCCGCGGCTTTGACAATTTTAAAATCGTTCAATTCAGCGATACGCATCTCAGTGATGTGTTTACATCCGGTGACTTGAATAAAGCAGCGGAAAAGATCAATCAGCTGAAACCCGATCTGCTCATCTTTACGGGAGATTTAATTGATAAGCCGCATTTATTTAATGATCACCAGCGTGCACTCGCCGTGCTGCAAAATCTTGAAGCTCCCTTCGGCAAACTTTGTGTTTACGGAAACCATGACCACGGAGGCTACGGTACGAACACGTACAAGGCTCTGATGGAAGCGGCTGATTTTCAAGTGTTTCGAAACGGCTATCGTCAGGTGCAGCTGACAGACGGAAGCCGGATTGAACTCGGGTTTTTGGATGATGTAATGCTCGGAAAACCCGATTATGAAGGCACCCTGTCACGCCTTTCCGAAGATGCGTTTTCCATTTTAATCGTCCACGAGCCTGATGCCGCTCTCAAGATAGGCGGATATCCCGTAAACCTCCAGCTGTCGGGACACACTCACGGCGGCCAGGTCCAGCTCCCGTTTTTCGGCCCTCTCATTACGCCTCCTTACGGAAAAACGTATACCGACGGCATGTATACGCTGCATGACACAGCCGTTTACGTCAATCGCGGGCTCGGTACGACAAGACTGCCGTATCGATTTTTAGCCAGACCGGAAATCACGCTGTTCACATTAAAAACCGTACAAAAATAAGACTTTTATCCTGATGCACAGACACCCCCTCCGTAATATGTATATGGAAAAGAGCAAAAAGGAGGGTGATGAAACTGCTGACATATCAAGTGAAACAAGGAGAAACCATCTCAAGCATTGCGCAAGACTTCAGAATAAGCACTGCTGCTCTCCTTCAGGCAAATCCCTCAATCCAATCGGTCATATACGCGGGACAGCATATTATCATACCGAATCTTCCCGACCCATCCACCATTCCCTACTCCATCATCGTGTATATCGGAGCGAAGAAACTGGAGTTATACCGCCTTGGCAGGCTCATCCGTACGTATCCCATCGCAGTCGGAAAAATATTGACGACCACGCCGACCGGAGAATTTTACATCGTGAACCGCCAGCCTAAGCCCGGCGGCCCGTTCGGCGCTTATTGGCTCAGCCTCTCTAAAATTCATTACGGCATTCACGGAACAAATAATCCTTCCTCCATCGGCAAAGCGGTATCAAAAGGATGCATCCGGATGTACAATCAGGACGTCACTGAACTTGCCGCTGCCGTTCCTAATGGAACAAGGGTGACTATTATAAGATAGAAAGATCTTATTTGTTAATGGAACGAGCTGATGATAATATATTACAGTGGGACCTTTAGGGTAAGGAGCGTGTTTATGGATATATTTAAAAATCGCAATTTTGTCCGTCTCTTTTTCGCAGCACTCGCTTCTCAAATGGGAACGACTGTAGGTAATATGGCTTTCGCTTTTTACTTGCTGGACCATTTTTCAAACCAGCCGGCATACACGACTTTGGCTGAGCTGATGTATTCACTGCCGACAGTTTTCGTATTTCTGATTGTCGGTGTCGCAGCTGACCGGCTTGACAGGAAAAAGGTCGCAGAGAATTGTGACTGGATCAGAGCCGGACTGACGATCGTATTGTTTGCCGCATTATACACCGGGAGCATCCCTCTCGTGTTCTGTATTTTGTTCATCAGAAGCGCCGTGACCAAGTTCTTTTTCCCGGCGGAAGCCAGCCTTGTACAAGCTATTCTGCCTAAGGAGCATTACGCGAAAGCGGCGGGACTTAACCAGATCCTGTTCAGCATCTTCATGGTATTCGGCGTCGGTATAGGCGCGTTTATGTATAAAACGATCGGTATTCACGGAGCCATTATCCTTGATTTTGTCAGCTTTATTGTATCAGGCTTTCTGATCCGCGCGTGCCGCATTCCGAAAGAAGCCCGTCAGCCGAACGGCCCTTTTAAATGGGGAGATTCGTTTCTGAAAGACTCGGTCGCTGATTTTAAGGAAGGGATCGTATATATTGTTAAAAACAAATTGCTTGCTTCCCTTATTTTCGGCTTTTTTATCTTTGGTTTTGTCAACGGCGGCTTTGCCGTACTGCCGATGTTTACGATGAAATACGGACTTGCGCCTGATCATTATGAATCACATACTTCCATCTTCACCGTTGCACTCGGCTTCGGCCTGCTTGCAGGAAGTGTGATCGGAACGATGATCGCAAAAAAAGTCAAACCGCATCATTTGATGTCGATTCCTATTTTGGCAGCCGGACTGCTCATCTTTGTCCTCGGCTATACGGATAAGCTGTGGATTTATTATGCGGCGGCTTTCGTCCTCGGCATGTGCATCGGCCCTGTCAATATCGCCATCGGCGGCTGGATGCCGAAAATCGTTCATCCGAAAATAATGGGCCGGGTCAGCGGCTGGCAGGATCCTTTTATGATGTTTGCCCAATCGATTACACTCGGACTGGTCGCCCTGTTGTTTCCGAAATTCGTTACCAATATTGATTACCTTTATTACGGCATGGGAATCGTGATTTTAGCGGTATTTGTGTTCTATTTTATCGCTCTTCCGAAATACAGCGCCGAGGCAGCAGAGATCGATGTGCAGCAATCATTAAAGGCTGATTCTGAAAAACATGCGAAACCTGTCTAATAAAGGAAAAAGATGCGCCCTTTTCATCAGAAAAAGGCGTATTTTTATAATCAATATTTGCATTTCAACGCTAAAAAAGTATAATCTATATATGAACTTGATCAATGCAAAGGAGAGAAATAATGGACGACCACGCTTATTCGAAAGAGCTGCAGCCAACCATCGAGAATCTTTCAAAAGCTGTTTATACTGTGAACCGCCATGCAAAAACCGCCCCCAACCCTAAATACCTTTATCTGCTGAAAAAACGGGCATTACAAAAGCTTGTGAAAGAAGGCAAAGGGAAAAAAATAGGGCTTCACTTTTCAAATAATCCCAGGTTTAGCCAACAGCAGTCAGACGTACTTATCTCTATCGGAGACTACTATTTTCACATGCCTCCAACAAAAGAAGACTTCCAGCATCTTCCGCATTTAGGTACGTTAAATCAATCGTACCGCAATCCTAAAGCACAAATGTCTTTGACAAAAGCGAAAAACGTATTGCAAAAATATGTGGGCTTAAAGGAAAAACCGCTTGCCGCCAACAGGCAGCAGCCCGCTTATCATAAACCCGTATTTAAAAAACTTGGTGAGAGTTATTTTTAATTCCGCCGCAAAAAAAGCCGATGCGTTATGGGACTGACCCCCGTTTTTGAGACAGGGATCAAAACACCTTCATACAGCCAATTGCCGATATTGTATCGGCGATTGGCTGTTTAGTTTCGTTTGAATACGAATATTGTTATAATAATGAATGTATTCTATGGCAGTGCGTTCTACGATGGCGGTCGTAGTTCGATCAATGCTGTTAAGATAGAACGTTTCAGACTTTAGTGAGGAATGAAACGATTCGATGGAGGCATTATCAGCGGGCGTCCCTTTGCGGGACATGCTCATGGTAATGCCTTTTGTTTTAACAGCTTTCTGATACTCATAAGATGTATAAACAGAACCTTGGTCACTATGTAACACACAGTTCTCTGGCAGTGCGGGCAGCTAATCAAGTGTGTGTAAGACAAAGTCTGTGTCCTGTCTATCGCCAATCGTAAAAGCAATCACTTCTCCATTGTATAAATCCAATATACTGGAAAGATACAATTGTTTCTGCCCATAAGGCAAATATGTGATATCCGTTACTAGCTTTTCCAGAGGGCGATCAGACTGAAAGTTCCGATCCAATATATTCTCGGCCACGGCATATGGCTGCCCATTCTTCTTGCGCTTTTTCACCTTAACCCGGCATTGCCACTGATTCTTCTGCATAATGCGCTGAACCGTTTTATGATTCATACGCATTCCCTTTTTTAATATGGCTGTGATTTTCCGATAGCCATATCGATACTTGTGTTCTCGGCACAACGTGCCGATTTGTTTCTCCAGTCGTATCTTAGGATTACTCTTAGTCAGATTCTTTCTCCATCTATAATATGAAGTGCGTGAAATATCTAAATGGACACAGATGTCCTGTACCGTCATCGTCTTGCGCAATTCTTCTACCAGTTTGATTGTCGTTTCCCTATCAGCTTCCTTTCCAATTCGTTGTACTTTTTTAACACTTCATTCTGTTGTCTCAGATAACGATTCTCTGCCTGGAGTTTCTCTAATTCAGAAGAATACTCTGGACCCTTTCCATAAGTATATTGCTTTCCAACAGGCTGTTCGAATCGGTGGGTATCTCCAGCCTTATGCCATCTAACCCATGTCTGAACCTGAGTCTTATTTTTGATATTCAATTCCTGCATGATCTCTTTCATAGGCACGCCCGCCAATCTCATTCCTACAGCCTTCTGTTTGACTTCAACCGGATAACTCACTCTTGTCCCCATAGAAAAACACCTCCAAGTTTTATTTCGGATAACAACGGTCCGTTTTCAAACTTGAAGGTGTTTTTTGTTTGTCTCATATTATGGGGTCAGTTCCTTATGCATCGGCTTTTTTCTATTCAATCACGTACGTATCCACTTTTTTAATGAGCTCGCTGATTTCAGGCTTGCTGATCTGTTCATCCGCTCCGACGACTTCGCCCCGGTGGCGCAGGTCGTCCGTAATCAGGGACGAGAAAATCATAATCGGCACATCAGAGCTTTGCGGGTTATCCTTAAGGAGCTTCGTCAAACGATGCCCGTCCATTTTCGGCATCTCAATGTCACTGATAATCATGTCAATATGGTCTGACAGGTTTGCTCCGTTATCCGTCAGTTCCACGACGTAATCATACGCTTCTTTTCCGTTTTCAAACGTAACGATTTCACTGTACCCCGCCTCAGTCAGCTCATCCGTCAAAAGACGCATCAGAAGCGGAGAATCTTCAACGATGATCAGTTTTTTACCCGCCCGTCTTTCATCAAATCCTTCCTGATGGACATGATAAGTCTCAACTCCGGATGCCGATTCAATATCGTAAATGATCTTTTCATAATCAGGCAGAAAGATCATCGTCTCTTCCAGTTTGATGATTCCCGTTAAATGCCGCTCCATGCCCTGGTTCAAGGAAGTCGGCTTTTCAATCGCCTCCCAGGACACCCTGTGGATTTGTGAAACGGAACCGACGTGAAAGACGATTTTCCGCTTGTTGAATTCCGTTACGATATATTTATCGTCTTTTGCTCCTTCGGCATCAACGCCGAAAAAGGTATACAGACTGATGACGGGAAGAATTTCGCCTCTCAGCTTAATCATCCCTTCTACGTCTTTATGAGACTGAGGCACAGATGTGACATCTACCGGCTGAATGATTTCCCGGACTTTCATCACATTTATGCCAAATGTATTGACGCCTACTTCAAATTTGACGATTTCTAATTCGTTTGTGCCTGAATCCAATAAAATATCGTATTGTTGTAAAGACAATTCAATCCCTCGCTATCCGCATTCAGTATTGTACTGTATATATCGGCTGGAAACGGAAAAAGTGAATGTATTCGGTCCAACTGGCCATGAACTCTTTATAAAAAAATGCTTTTTTCTGATATCCCATTGACTTTTTGACATCGAGTGGTAAAATAGTCAAGGATTTTTCAGGAAGAAGGGTGTAATAAATGGGTACAGTAGTCATATTCGATCAAGATCAAATGACGGTGTTAGAAGATATCAGCAAAACGGCTTACCTGCAAATGAAAAAAGAGGCGAAAGAGCGTCCCGACAAGCCCGCTCCATACATCTTATGGCGGGAAGACGTCAGCTTTGAATACGGGTATTAATGACATTCGCCACATATCACAATAGATAGATCATGATACAATGAAGACAATCATTTCAGCTGGTTGTCTTATTTTTTTCTGAAAGAAGGTATGTTTTCACATATCGGACATATACTCGGGATAGTTCAATAAAAAGATGACAAATGCTCAGCTAGTGGTAAAATAGGAGAAACTCAATATATAGTATAAGGTGATGAATTATGGAACATTTGCTTAATCCGAATGTAAAAGAAATTGAAATTTCAGGAATTCGCAAATTCTCAAATCTTGTAGCTCAGCACGACAATGTCATTTCGCTTACGATCGGTCAGCCGGATTTCTTCACGCCGCACCATGTCAAAGCGGCTGCCAAAAAGGCAATCGACGAGAACGCAACGGCATATACTCCGAATGCGGGCGGCCTTGAGCTGAGACAGGCCGTACAGCTTTATATGAAGAAAAAAGCTGATTTGAATTATGAAGCTGAAACTGAAATCATCGTCACAACCGGGGCAAGCCAAGCGATTGACGCGTCTTTGCGGACGATTTTATCTCCGGGCGATGAAGTTATTCTCCCCGGACCGATATATCCGGGCTACGAACCGATCATCCGCATGTCGGGCGCCGTTCCGGTCCATGTGGATACGACGACACACGGATTTAAGCTGACGGCGCGGCTCATTGAAGAATCGCTGACACCAAAAACAAAATGCGTCATTCTTCCTTATCCGTCAAATCCGACCGGAGTGACATTGTCTGAGGAAGAGCTGCAAAACATCGCAGCCGTCCTGAAGGGCAGAAATGTTTTTGTCCTGTCTGATGAGATTTACAGCGAATTAACCTATGACAGACCGCATTATTCGATCGCGTCTTATTTGAGAGACCAGACGATCGTCATCAACGGCCTGTCAAAATCACACAGCATGACGGGCTGGAGAATCGGTTTCATTTTCGCACCGAAAGAAATTGCCAAGCACATCTTAAAAGTTCACCAATACAGTGTGACATGCGCGTCTTCAATCTCTCAGAAAGCGGCTCTTGAAGCGGTGACAAACGGTGTTGATGATGCGCTTATTATGAGAGAACAGTATAAAAAGCGGCTTGACTATGTATATGACCGTCTTGTTTCAATGGGGCTTGACGTCGTAAAGCCGTCAGGCGCATTTTATATCTTCCCTTCCATTAAGTCATTCGGAATGTCATCGTTTGATTTTAGTATGGCTCTTTTAGAGGATGCAGGTGTGGCTCTTGTGCCCGGCAGCTCGTTTTCAAAGTTGGGTGAAGGGTATGTGAGGCTGTCATTCGCATATTCACTGGATACATTGAGAGAAGGCTTGGACCGGCTGGAAGCATTTATTTTAAAAACGAGAGAATCCATGCAGACTATTTAAACAACGGCATAACGCCGTTGTTTTTTATTGTTTCGGGAATGTAATATGAAAGGCCGTGCCTCTATCCGGTTTGCTGTCTACTTGGATAGCTCCCTGGTGGTTTTTAATAAGGTTGAATGTGACCATCAGCCCCAGGCCGGTTCCTTTTTCTTTCGTTGTCAAAAACGGTTCGCCTATTCGTTTCAGCACGTTTTCCGGTATCCCGTCACCCTCGTCTTTCACCGTCACATTAACGGAATACTCATCTTCTGTCATGATGATGTGAACCGTTCCCCCATCCGGCATCGACTCAACGGCATTTTTAATCAGATTGATAAACACCTGTTTCAGCTGATTTTGATCACCGTTAATATACATGCTGTCATGTTCGTAATCCGTTTTGATAAAAATCCCTTTAAGATTTGCCTGCGTCTCTAAAAGAGCGGTCACTTCACTTATAATTTTCTTTAAGTTTACACGCTCTTTCACGGCGTTTTGCTGAGGTTTGGCAAGCATTAAAAGCTCACTTAAAATTAATTCAATTCTGCTCAATTCAGAAAACACAATTTCAAAGTAATGTTCGTTTTCCTCCATCGTCGGCTTCATGAGCTGTAAAAATCCTTTGATCGCCGTCAGCGGATTGCGGATTTCGTGAGCGATTCCCGCCGCCAGCTGCCCTGCGATAGACAGCTTCTCCGACTTCAGCATTAATTCCTCAGTCTGCTTCCGCTCAGAAATGTCACGCAGAATGACCTGCACGGCCGTTTCTCCGAAAAACGTCGTCGGAATGCAGACCATTTCCGTGTAGATCAGCCGGTTTTTAAAGGTAAACCACGACTGCTTAATGATTTCTGACTCGGTCTTTCGGTCGATAATATTTTGGATCCGCTGTTTTACGCCGTCATGATCGCAGGGATGAAGCTGATCATAGACGTTTTTCCCGATTAAATCTTCATAGGTTTCAGCCTCAAACAGCGAAATGCCCGACTCATTCATGAATACCCATTTATCATTGTGAATCACGGCAATCGTGTCAATTGAATTCTGAATGAGGAGCTGATAACGTTCTCTGCTTTTTTGCAGAATCGTTTGGAATTTTTTCCGTGAAGAAATATCAATCAGAAGCAGCAATTCCGCCCGCTGATTTTTATATGTCGTCGGTGCCGCCTTCACTTCTAAATGAACGGGCGTGCCGTCGAGCCTTCTCCACGTCTGTTCGATCATTCCGACTTCCATTCCTTTTTGCATCCGCACAATTCGGTTTTTCACAATGTCGTGATACTCTTCTTCAATAAACTCATAAGAGCGCCTGCCGATTACCTCGTCTTTGCTTTCGGCTCCCAGCATGGCAAGCATCGCGTTGTTGGCGTAGGCGATTGTGCCGTTGATGCTGACATATAAAGGATTCGGCAGCATTTCGACAAGACGCTCGAATTCGCCGTTTCCAGCCGCATCTTCCGACTGTTGTTCTGCCTTTTGCTTCTTTTGTTCATACATATAAGGCCGGCGGGGCGTCTTCTCCTCAAGCACCTTGATTTTGAGGATGATTTCCCGATCCGTCCCCTCCATTTGCGGTGTGACAATTTCCACACCCGCTTCAAGCCATACGATGGTATGATCTTTTTTAATAAGACGAAAGGTGCAAGGCATCAAATGATGCTCATTATAGAAGTAACTTTCAACCAAAAATTGATCTTCTTCATGCAGGAACGTTTTGAGAAATGAGCCGATCATCTCTTCCTGAGAATAACTGAAGTACGATTTGCAGTTTGCAGAAATATACATAATACGCCCGTTAGACGTCAAAACGGCATGAAGATCGGTTTTCGATTGAAACTGTTTGACATGCTGAGTATCCTGTTCCACAGAATCCCTCCTTTGCATTATACTCGCACTGCAGGCTGGACACGGACTGATATAAAAAGAAATTCCACTAGATTGATTCGCTAAAAAATGAGCATTCTCCTTCTATTCTTATTGTGAACGTCAATTTTCCTGAATGAAAGAAAGGGCGCACGAGATGTTCGGCCGCCCTTTCATTTGTTATTTTTTATTGTATTTCTTTTCAAGCTCTTTGTAAGCGTCAACTGCTCCCTTGGCAATGTTTTTGCTGACATGATCGTGATCATCCTGAACAGACGGAACGACGACGCTGAATGCCACTCTTGGATGTTCTGACGGATAATAGCCGACAAAGGTCAGGTTATACGTCTCTTTCCCCCACCAGTTTTTGTTCGTGCCGTAATAGTGCGTCTGCGCGGTTCCCGTTTTTCCGGAAACATCAGCGCCGGAACCTTGGAATGTTGAATAAGCCGTTCCTTGAGGTGAGCTTGTAACCAACTTCATTCCTTTATGAACTTGGTCAAAATCGCTCGGACTGTTATTTACTTTGTTCAAAATTTTAATATCTCGCTGTTCAATCGCTTTTCCAATCTTGCTTTTGCTGTCCGGTTCATGAATGCTTGTGACGATCCGCGGCTGGACGCGATACCCGCCGTTTGCGATGGCTGAAATATATTGAGCCATTTGAAGCGGCGTATACGTATCAAACTGTCCGATCGCAAAGTCCAGCAGCAATCCCCCGACCAATTGCGGATTTGACTGCATGCCCGCTGATTCCTGCGGAAGATCAATCCCGGTCTTCACACCCAAACCGAATTGGGCATAGTAGTTGCGCATTTTCTTAATATCGTCTAATCCGGCAGGCAGCGTGCCGTACGGCCTGTAGGTAATGCCGGCGATATGCATGGCCACATGAAACATATACACGTTTGAACTTCTTTGCAGCGCGGTCAGCTCAGTAATGGCTCCCATTTGTGTCCACGATTGTTTTCTCGTTTTGCCTTTAAATACAAGCGGTGCATCGACAAACGTTTTATAATGCGGGAGGCCGCTTTGGTAACCCGCGAGAACAGTCGCTCCTTTAACAGAAGAGCCCATCTCATATTGGGTCGTAAATGATCCGATCGCAAAATCCTGTATTTTATTTGTTTCGAGATCGATGCGTTTCCCCGCCATTGAGAGAATATCCCCGTTGTTCGGGTCCATCATGACGGCAAATCCTCTGTCAACCATATAGTTGCCTGCAGCGCGGCTTCTTCTCAGCTCTTTTTCAATGACTTTTTCGACTTTCGACTGTAATTCCATATCGAGCGAGAGCTGCAGATCGTAGCCTCTGCTGCCTTCATCGACGGGCTTTTGGCTGACGACTTCACCTTTGCTGTTTTCCACATACTCTACTTTTTCTTTATGTGCGTTTAAATAGTCTTCATACTGATATTCAATGTAGCTTTTTCCCACCCGGTCATTCAGTGAGTAGCCTCTTGTGACATAATAATCTTTCCGTTCGCCCAACAATCCCTGTTCCGGTGTCGTCACACCGCCGAACAGAGAGTACAGCGTTTTATCGTACGGATATTTCCGCGTCCAGTCATTGATTACGTCAATGCCGGGGAGCTCTTTCAGGTGCTCGGATACGACGGAAACTTCTTCATATGTCAGGTCGCTTTTTGGTTTTTGCTTGTTGTTTTCATGCTCGTCAAGCAGTGAACCGCTGTTTCCGTTTCCGTTCAGCTTATTCGGGTCCATTGATTTAACGACTTGCGGCTGATAGGCGTTGCCGCTTGAAAAACGCGTATAAATCGCCGCGATTTCCAGCTCTTTTTTATTTTGTTTGATCGCATCAATCTCCTGCTTCGGGACGCGTTCAATCTGGCGTTTGTACACTTCTTGGGATTTCAGGCTGTTTTCTGAATCCTTCATAAGCTTTTCCGCCTTCTTTGGATGTGCGGCAAGCCAGTAATCAATGATATTTCGATCCTTCATAAATTCAGTATCAATATGAATCAGTGCGGCGAGATTTTTTGCCGTTTTCAATTTGTCCTTAGCCGAGGTTTTTGAGGTAGAAACATATACAATTTCAGGCACAGCCTGGTTATCAACCGCAACTCTGTTCCGCTTGTCATACATCTTTCCCCGCGGTGTCGGATAATAGGCGGTTTTTGCATTTGCCTTCTCCGCATCCTGGCGGTGTTTATCCCCTTCGACAATCTGGACGATGCCGAGTTTAAAAATCAGTGCCGTAAAGAGAAGAAAAACAATCAAAAAATAGAGATTCATTCTCAGCGCTCTGTAACGTTTCGTTTTTTTCTTTGGTTCGCGCGCGACTTCAGCCACTTTCTGTTACACCTCTCAAATCATTGAATATATTTACATAAACAGATTTTAATTGTAACATTTTTGTAAAAGTTGTTACAGCGAAAACGGGTAAAAAAAACTGTCAAGATCAAATTATCTTAAAATATATCTAACACTTCAAATAATTTGAAGAGATGTAACGGATTTTAAAAAATAAATACAGATCGTTTTTCCTGATATAAAGCCATTTTTCTGTGCTCAATTACAATTATGACAAACGTTTGTTGTCAAAGGAAATGGCTGCCTGCATTATGACAAAAAAGCTGTGATAAGATTTTTCATGTAGAAAAAAACAACTTCTCTGGGAGGCTATAAACTTATGAAAAAAGCATTTCTCTTATCTGCCGCCGCGGCAGTCAGTTTAATTACATTCGGAGGCATTCAGCAGGCATCTGCCAAAGAGCTGTCATGCCAGCACGTCGTTACCGTAAAAAAAGGAAACACCGTACAGCATCTGACTCTTCAAGAGGCTGTTGAAAAACTACATATGAAAACGAGCGTGAAAAAGCTGAACGTTAAAAATGAGAAAGAACTGAAACAGCAGCTGCAAAAACACGCAAAGCATTCTGATATGACAGTTAAAGACGTTCAAAAAGAAACACCGGCAAAAACGGCTCCGGCAGCTGCTGAAAAACCGAAAGCCGATCAAAACCAGCAAAACCAGGCTGCTGACAATGCAAAGCAGACAGATAACACAAACAACAGCAGCGAGAAAACTCCTTCATCTGTCAGTGCGTACGAAAAGAAAGTCGTTGAATTGACAAATGCAGAGAGACAAAAGCAAGGCTTAAAACCTCTGCAGATTGATGATAAACTAAGCAAATCAGCTCACGCAAAATCACAAGATATGAAAGACAAAAACTATTTCGATCACCAAAGCCCGACTTACGGCTCACCTTTCGATATGATGAAATCTTTCGGAATCACTTATAAAACCGCCGGTGAAAATATCGCCAAAGGCCAGCCGACTCCTGAAGCCGTTGTCAAAGCTTGGATGAACAGTGAAGGCCACAGAAAGAACATCATGAATCCTGAGTTCACTCAAATCGGTGTCGGTTACGTAGAATCAGGAAACATCTGGACACAGCAATTTATCGGAAAATAAATAATAAAAAAGATTGCCCCTGCGGGCAATCTTTTTTATTTCACCCAAAGCTTATAAATGCTTTGAGTTCCGCTGTTTTCTTCACCTTGCGCGGAAAGCTTGTCGTATAATGATTTGGCGAGCGCCAATCCGGGCATCTCTTCTCCCATGAGCTCCGCTTCTTCAAGGGCGATTCCCATGTCTTTAATAAAGTGTTTCACGTAGAATCCGGGCGCAAAATCACCTTTCAGCATACGGGGAGCAAGATTTGACAATGACCAGCTGCCAGCCGCTCCGGTTGTAATGCTTTTCAGCACTTGTTCCGGGTTCAGACCGGATTTTTCAGCGTAAGCCATCGCTTCAGCCACTCCGACCATTCCCGCTGCAATCGCGATCTGATTGCACATTTTCGTATGCTGGCCGCTGCCGGCCGGACCTTGATACTGAATGTTTTCCCCCATAACGGAGAAAAGCGGCAGGCATGCTTCAAACGCTTCTTTTTCTCCTCCGGCCATAATGGCAAGCGTTCCGTTCCGCGCGCCGATGTCTCCGCCGGAAACGGGTGCATCCAGAGCGTGAATGGATTTTTCTTTGGCCTGCTCCGCAATCTTTTTCGCCAGAGACGGTTTTGATGTCGTCATATCAATGACAAACGCCCCTTCTTTTGCGTGCCGGAGAATGCCGTTTTCGCCGAGATAGATGTCCTCGACATCACTCGGATAGCCGACCATAGTAATAATAATGTCAGCTTTCTCTGAAAGGTCTTTGACCGTCTCCTGCCAGACCGCTCCCTTATTCAGAATCTCTTCCGCTTTTTGTTTCGTCCGCGTGTAGACTAAAACAGGATAGCCCGCTTCTAAAATGTGCGATGCCATACTGTTTCCCATGACGCCCAAACCGATAAATCCGACCGTTTTGTTCACTGCGCTTTCCTCCCCTGATGCGATTCATATATCACTCTTTCATGTCTATATTACCATATTATAGGCTGATAGAGACCGCGTCACAAGGTGAATTTAGAAATGGCGCTGATCAGATCTTCGCTTGCGCTCTTTAACATATCAGTCGATTGCTTCACTTTTTCAAGCGTAACGAGCTGTTCATCAGTAGAAGCATTCACTTCTTCCGCCGCTGCCGCAGATTCTTGAGAAATGGCGGAGATGCTTTGAATCGCTTCTTGAATCGCGGCTTGTTCTTCACTCATTTTTTGAATGTCATTGTAAATATGATCTATACCTTGAACGAGAGACTGCATTTCCGTCGTAATCAGATTGAGAACCTCACCCGTTTCATGAATAGCGCTGTTTTGTTCATCATTCATTCTGCTTGCCTCAATCATCGCGTGTGACGCTTCTTTTGTCTCTGATTGAATCAGACGAACCGTCTCACTGATATGGCCGGAAGAAAGAGCTGATTGTTCAGCAAGCTTGCGGACTTCTTCCGCGACGACGGCAAAGCCCCGTCCGCTTTCTCCCGCTCTTGCGGCTTCTATGCTCGCATTCAGCGCCAAGAGATTCGTCTGGTCTGAAATAGCGGATATTGCCGTCACGACTTCTTCTATGTTTTTCGTTTGTTCTTCCAGGTCATTCAGCATTGCCTCTACTTTTTTCGTTTCTGAATTGGCTTCGTTTGACTTCATCAGCAGCTGCCCGAGCGCGTCCAATCCTTTGTAGCTGGCATCCTCTGAAGATTTTGAGAGTTGTTTTATGCTGCCTGCGCGATCTGCGATTCCTTTTATTTTGACTGAGAGATTTTCTGATTTTTCGTTGATCGTCTCAACCTCTGACGCTTGCTCTGTCGCTCCGGCGGCGACTTCCTCTATCGCTTTTGCGATTTGTCCGCTCGTTTCATTTGTTTCTTGTGAAATGACGGTTAGCTGGTCAGATGTATCAGACACATTTTCTGAGGAGGCCTTGACCTGTTCGACCATCTCTTTCATATTTTCAACCATTTGGTTAAAGTCTTTTGTTAACTCGCCTACTTCATCTTTTGATTTCGTCTGAGCGCGGACGGTTAAATCTCCCGCTGAGACTGAATTTGTTTTTGCGATCAGCTGCTGAATCGGCCCGGTTATCGTTTTTGCGAGGAAATAGCTGAGTCCGATCGTAATCACAAGGGCGATCAGTGACATAAAAATGCTCACCGTGTTCATTTTGTCGGCTACTCCCATCAGCTGATCTTTTTCAAACTGCGTTCCGACTTTCCACCCTGTTTCTTTTACCGTTTGGTAGACGACCATGTTCCCCTGCAGCTCTTTGATGCCTTCTTTGTCCGCAGTGATGTCTTTTAACGTCTGATCTTCCGAAATATTTTTTCCCTGTTTTGCCGGATGGGCCAGAAGAGAGCCGTTTTCATCCGCCAAAAACGCAAATCCTTTATACGGAACCTTTTGCTCGTTGACCATGCTCTGAATGGAGGACAGCTTCAAATCTAAGCTCGCCACTCCGACGACGGTTCCGCTGTTTTGAATGGCTTTTGACGCCGTCACGATCATGTCTCCCGTCACTGCATCTTTATAAGGGTCAGTCCAGACAACCTTATCGGGTTTTTCAGCCGCCATCTTATACCACGTTCGATTTGTCGGATCATAGTCTTTGGCAAAATCGGCCTTTGGATATGTAAACATTTGTTTGTTTGCGGTTCCGACGTACGCAAGCGCGACATATTTGTCATTCTGTCCGATCTGTTTTAACTCATCGTTAAAAAGCCGCGCGGTTTCTTTCTTCCCATCTGATAGAAAAGACCGGGACAATTCACCGTCTGCTAATCTCATTAATACGGTCTCATCATTTTTCAGCTGAAGCTCAATGTTCTGACCGAGTGAATTGGTGACATTCTCTGTCGTACGTTTTGCTTCCTCCGTCATCATCGGCTTTAATGTCAAATATGAAGAAACCGTTAAAAAAATAACCGTTACGATAAGCATTGCCGAGACAAACACAGCAATTTTGATGTGCATTTTTTTAAACATAACCATCCCCTCCTGAGAGTTATATCGGTCTTTCGGCCAAGAAAATGAATAAACCTTGAAATAAATATCAAACATTTCCGCCATTTGGCGCAGCAAAAAAAGAGCCGTCGTACCGACAGCTCCGCCTTACGTAAAATATTCGATTTTCGCTTTCGGGAAATAGGTTTCGATATAAGATTCCAGTGTTTCCCTTAAAGCATGCTCTTCGTCTTTTTGGTATATATACTTGCCGATTCCGTAGCGACCCCATTTGTATCTGCGCTTTTCTTCATCAAGCTCAAGCTTTGTTTTCGGATAGTTCTTCTCAATCACCCGTTTGGCCGGTTTTGTAAAACGGTGCTGGATCAGTTCAAATGTGATGTCATGCCGAACGTCTTCATCAAGCGCCGCATCAAGTTTCTCAAACAGTTCCTTATAGCCTTCCTCCCAGCCATCGTGAATATAAATCGGCGCCACGATGAAACCGAGCGGATAGCCCGCTTTAGCGACTTTAACGGCGGCTTCTATCCGTTTGTCGAGCGGAGAAGTTCCCGGTTCAAAGTTTTTAATGACATAATCCGCATTGATGCTGAATCTGAACCTAGTCTTTCCGTTATGTTTTGCATCAAGCAAATGATCGACGTGGTGAAATTTAGTCACGAATCTGAGCTGTCCCAATTCGCTTTGTCCGAAATGTTCAATGGCTCTTTTTAATGTATGTGTCAGATGATCGATTCCTACGATATCAGACGTACAAGAGGCTTCAAATCTTGTAAATTCCGGCGCCCGTTCTTTCATATACTCATCAGCCTGATCCAGAATCTCTTCCACATTGACATATGTCCGAATGTAGGGCTTTGACCCCATCGTCGTCTGCAGGTAGCAATAGTGGCAATGCCCCATACAGCCCGTCGCAAACGGAATGGCATATTCGGCGGACGGCTTTGAAGAATCGAATTTCAGTGTTTTCCGGACGCCGATTACCAATGTTGATTTCGCGTTCCGGTATTGCTGCAAGTGATTTTTTCCCGGAATATTCCGGACTTGATTATGCGATGTCGTTTCTCTGATCTCAAGCCCCATGTTTTCAAACTTATTCTTCAGCTCTTTTCCTAACGGGTATTCGAGCGCTCTCGGTTCAATATAAACAAGCTGGGGCACAAACGGCTTCAGCATAGACAGACACTCCCTTTACATATTCTCATGTTGTTACTTTCCGTTTAAAAGAGAGTGAATATGCGTTGTAAACATTTCCTTTGATCAATGATACCGGTCTTCTTCAAAAAGCTCGCTGTAAAGCGCTTCCGCTTCCTCATATGTCGAAAAGACCGCGTCATCTTCGGCCAGCGGATGATAGGTTTCGTATAAAAACAGAGACAGTTCTCCCTCATGATACGGGTGATGGACGATCTCCGCCTCTTTAATATGGGCAACATTGGCGGCATGCGGATTGCGGTAAATCACATAGACCGTATCCCCCGCTGCAAATGATTTTGTCATGATAATCCCTCCTGTTGAAAGTTATTGTTCCCCCCTTTTTTCCGAATATGAAAAAAACCAGACGGCTTACACCGTCTGGCTTTTGTATTACTTATTGAATGTTTCTTTAACGAATGCGACAACCTCTTCTGTCGTGCTCATAGACAAGATTGTTTCTTTGAATGATTCAGCTTCTTTTTTAGAAAGCTTGCTGATCTGCGTTCTTGCCGGAAGGATGGATGTAGCGCTCATCGAGAACTCATCTAAGCCTAAGCCGAGAAGAATCGGAATCGCAATTTCGTCTCCCGCCATTTCTCCGCACATGCCGACCCATTTGCCCTCTTTGTGAGCGGCTTCAATAACAAGGGTGATCAGACGGAGAATCGCCGGATTGTATGGCTGATACAGATAAGCTACGCGCTCGTTCATGCGGTCAGCAGCCATCGTGTATTGGATCAAGTCATTTGTTCCGATACTGAAGAAGTCAACTTCTGCGGCAAACTGATCTGCGATAACGGCTGTAGACGGAATCTCTACCATCATACCGACTTCAATATCGTCAGAAACCGCTACGCCGGCTTCGACGAGTTTTTCTTTTTCTTCGAGAAGAATCGCTTTCGCCTGTTTAAACTCGTTTACTGTCGCAATCATCGGGAACATGATTTTTAAGTTTCCGTATGTACTTGCACGAAGCAGCGCACGAAGCTGAGTTCTGAAGATTTCTTGCTCTTCAAGGCAAAGGCGGATGGCTCTGTAGCCTAAGAACGGGTTCATTTCTTTAGGGAGCTGCAGGTAAGGAAGCTCTTTGTCGCCGCCGATATCCAATGTCCGCACGACAACTGATTTTCCTTCCATACGCTCAAGAACCGTTTTATAAGCGTCAAACTGCTCGTCTTCCGTCGGAAGCTGGTCGCGTCCCATGTAAAGGAATTCCGTACGGTAAAGCCCTACAGCTTCTCCTCCGTTTTCAAGAACGCCTTTTACATCGTCAGGTGTGCCGATATTTGCGGCAAGCTCTACATGATGGCCGTCTTTAGAAACAGTCGGTTCATTGACGAGCTTCGCCCACTCAGCTTTTTGCGCCAGGTAAGCACTGTGCTTTTCTTCATATTTCTTTAACGTTTCACTGGAAGGATCGATGATCACATCACCATCGATGCCGTCTACGATTACCGTAACACCGTTTTCAATTGTCCCTGTAGCCGCTTTTGTGCCGACGACAGCCGGAATTTCAAGCGAACGGGCCATGATCGCGGAGTGTGAAGTGCGTCCGCCGATATCAGTTGTAAAACCTTTTACAAACTGACGGTTTAATTGCGCCGTATCAGACGGTGTCAAATCTTCAGCCACGATAACAACCTCTTCTGAGATCATGCTCGGGTTCGGAATTTCCACGCCCAGCAGGTGCCCCGTCACACGTTTTGTTACGTCACGGATATCCGCCGCACGCTCTTTCATGTATTCGTTATCCATTGATTCAAACATAGTAACGAACATGGAAGCTGTTTCTTTCAAAGCGAATTCAGCATTGACTGAATCTGTGCTGATTTTCTCCTTTACCGGGTTCAACAGCTCAGGATCACTCAGAACTAAAAGGTGCGCGGAGAAAATGTCAGCTTTGTCTTGTCCCAGTTCTTTTAAAGCATGCTCTTTAATTTTTTCAAGCTCTTCTTTAGAACGTACAATCGCTTCATCAAAACGGCTTACTTCAGCCGCAGCATCAGCAATGTTTTTCTTTTCAACCGTTAAGTCCGGCTCTTCAAGCCGGTATGCTTTCGCAATCGCAATTCCGGCTGAAGCGCCTATTCCTTTTAATTCTTGCATTACTCGCCGAGTCCTTCGCTTTTCATTGTTTCTTCTAAAGCGTTAAGAGCATCGTTTTCGTCAGCGCCTGAAGCGGAAATTGTGATTTCAGCGCCTTTAGCGATACCTAGAGACATAACGCCCATGATTGACTTAAGGTTTACTGTTTTGCCGTTATATTCTAAGTTTACGTCAGCATCGTATTTGCTTGCAGTCTGTACAAGAACTGTCGCAGGACGAGCGTGGATTCCGGAATCTGCTGTTACTTTAAATGTTTTTTGTGCCATGATTATCATTCTCCTTTAAATTAAAGCTATTTTACTACACAATATTATATCATACAGCCGTACTTGTCATCTGACAAGCACGGCGTATTTATATGCTTATTTTCCGATTTTCACAATATCTTTTTGTTCCCGTTTTACGGTACCTTCGGCCGAAAGGGAAATCGCTTCACCCTCGGCAAGATTTGTAAAGACAATCGGTGTCATTAATGAAGGAACATGAGGTTTAACCGCTTCAAGATCAACTTCAAGCAGCTTTTGCCCCGGTTCAACCCGGTCACCCTCAGAAACAAAAGAAGTGAATCCTTCGCCTTTCAGACTGACTGTGTCGATTCCGAAATGAATCAGGATCTCTCTTCCGCCGTCAGACTGAAGGCCGATCGCATGTTTTGTCGGGAAAACATTCAGCACTTTTCCGCGGACAGGCGATACGACGATTCCTTCTTCAGGAAGAATCGCAAAACCGTCACCCATCATTTTTCCTGAGAACACCTGGTCAGGCACATCGGTAATCGGATGGATTTCGCCGGTGATCGGAGAAGCGAACACTTCTTCACCCTGCTCGTTTCGGAGCGGATCTGCGATAACCTCTTCAACCTGCTGGCTGACTTCTTCTTGCGCGGATACTTTCGGTTCAGGGCGCGGCGTGCGTCCGGCGATAATATCCTGCATCTGTGTTTTTAAACCGTCAGAACGCGGGCCGAAAATGGCCTGAATGTTGTTTCCGACTTCAAGAACGCCTGAGGCGCCAAGCTGTTTCAGACGGGCCTTATCCACTTTCTTCTGGTCGTTGACCGTAACGCGAAGTCTCGTGATACAAGCGTCAAGGTGCTTAATGTTTTCCTGATCACCCATTGCCTGCAGGATTTCATAAGGAAGGTCGCCGGCTTCGCCTGAGGCGCCCGCACCTTCATCCGCAGTCTCTTCTTCACGGCCCGGCGTTTTCAGATTGAACTTTCTGATCGCAAACCGGAAACCGAAGTAGTAAATGAGTGCTAGTCCTAAGCCGACCGGAATGACAAGCCACCAAGCCGTCCGGTTAGGCAGAATTCCGAACAGGAAGTAGTCAATCAGACCGCCTGAGAACGTCATACCGATTTTTACATGCAACAGCTGCATAACCATAAAGGAAAGTCCCGCGAATACGCAGTGAATCGCAAACAGGATAGGAGCCACAAATAAGAATGAGAATTCAAGCGGCTCGGTAATTCCCGTTAAGAAACTTGTCAGAGCGGCAGAACCCATGATTCCGGCTACAAGTTTTTTCTTTTCAGGCTTCGCTTCATGATAGATTGCAAGCGCTGCCGCCGGAAGACCGAACATCATAAACGGATATTTCCCCGTCATAAATGTTCCCGCCGTCAGCTGTACGCCGTCTTTGATCTGAGCCATGAAAATCCGCTGATCTCCGCGGATGATGTCTCCTGCGGCATCTTTATAGCTGAAAAATTCATACCAGAACGGCGAGTAGAAAATGTGATGAAGACCGAACGGAATCAATGACCGCTCAATCATCCCGAAAATAAAGGCCGCCAAGGTTGGATTCGCTTCCACAAGGCCCGTGGAGAAGGAATTCAGACCGTGCTGGATCGGAGGCCAGATCACTAACATAATAAGACCGAGAATTAATGCGGAAATTGATGTGATAATCGGGACAAACCGCTTACCCGCAAAGAATCCGAGGTACTGCGGAAGTTCAATTTTATAAAACTTGTTGAACAATAACGCGGCCAGGACCCCGACGATAATACCGCCGAACACGCCCGTCGCCAAAGTGGGTATCCCCAGCATGTTAATATAGGCCGGATGGTTTTCCGCAAAAAACTTTGCCCGTTCAATTTTGTCAGACGGAATACTGCCGTTCGCCATAAGCACGGCGCTCATGGATACGTTCATGACCAGGTATCCGATAATGGCCGCGATTCCGGCAACACCGTCTCCGTTGGCAAGACCGATCGCAACCCCTACTGCAAAAAGAAGCGGCAGGTTGTCAAATACGATTTGGCCGGCGCTTTCCATGACGTTCGCCACAAGCTGAACGTTATCATTGCTTAAGAAATGCATGACTTGAATCATATCTTTGTTCTGCATGGCATTCCCTAACGCAAGCAAGATCCCCGCAGCCGGTAAAATCGCAACCGGAAGCATAAGAGCACGGCCGATTTTCTGGAGAACGCCGAATAATGCTTTAAACATAAAAGATGTACCTCCTCTGTTAGCTAGTGTGACCTTACAGCGAAAATTCATGACAACGAATTCACTGGCGCAAGTCTTCAGTTTAACCGTTTACATTTGCCCTTTTACACAACAAAAAAGGCATGAGTAAAAAGGGTGTGCAAAATAACGGGACCGTTCTTCCCGTTTTTTACCCTCAATCACTCATGCCTGATCGAATCAGTGACACGTTTTTAAGGTTTCAACTGAAATTATGAAATTTTATTGGTTAATCGGTACAAATGAAGCGTGAGATAAACCGCTTCCGCCTCATGAACTGGTTTTTTCAGTATTTGCTGCAAGATTTTTATCAGTTTCCAAGCAGTATTGTAGCATAGCGGGTATTCATTTTTCAATAATAACATTAACTTTTCTGGTTCTTTTGTCTGCTCTTCCCGATTAATCCTGTCTATGGTAAATCTGATATGCCGGATCAGCCGCAAATAGTGGACGCTTTCTTTATTCACTTTCATCTGGAAAGATTCCTCAATCACCTGAACGAGCCGGGACATCAGCTGTGAATGCTGATTGACCTCTGAAAGGGGCCGATTCGTCAGGGCGGAGTGGATATGCAGAGCGATAAAGCCGATCTCTCCTTCCGGAAGGCAGATTCCCGTCTTTTCATTAATCATGCCGACGACTTCACGGGCAATTTGGAATTCTTCCGGATAAAGCGTTTCGGTTTCCATGAGAAACGGGTTTTTAATGTCAAAACCCTGCTGCAGCCGCTTTACCGCAAAGGCGATATGGTCAGTCAGCGCAATATGGATATGCTCATTTAACGGTTGGCTTGTCCGCTTCTTGATATGATAAATGACGTCATTGGAGATGTCGACAAGTGTCTCGTCCACATAACCGAGGAGCTTTTTAAATTGTTTTTGTTCTTTTTCATCCTTTAAGATGAACATCTTGTCATACCCTTTATCTTCAATGACATCCGCTTGTTTTTTTCCAAAGCCGATCCCTTTTCCGATTAAGACGACCTCACTGTATCTATCATGTGTTGCGATGAGCACATTGTTATTTAATACCTTTTCAACTGTAAAGGACCCCTTCATGATCCTCAGCTCCTTTGTCATTCAATACCTCATATCGTACAAAACGAACGGAAAGCGCGTCAATTCTTTTTTTAGACGGTTGATCGTTCAATAAGGCGGTAATCAAGAACTTTCCTTGCCGGAGGCCCGCCGCTGATCCGGTTCTCAAGCATGTGAAAAGCCTGCTTTCCCATTTCTTTTGTTTGTATATCTATTGTGGAAATACCTAACATCTTGCTGATATCATGATTGTCGATGCTCAAAATCGCAAGCTCTTCCGGGATGCGCGTCCCGTTTGCCTTGGCTTCAAGGTAAAGACCTGCGGATACTTGATCATTCGCCGCAAACAGCGCAGTCGGTTTGTCATCCCAGCTCTTCCATCTATGAAAAAGGGCTTTCCCGTCAAGCAGCGTCAGCGCCTTTTCCACAACCAGCTCTTCCCTGTAAGGCTGCCCGATCTTCTTGAGCGCCTCTTTGTATGCGGCAATGCGTACTTGACTGTTTTTTCCCTTTTTTCTGGCCAGGCTGATCGCTATTTTCCGGTGTCCCTTTTCTATCAGATAATCCAGACCGTGCCGAAATGCTTCCCGATGCGGATTACTGATGGAGGAAAGCCCTGCCGCATCAGTGTACTGGCAGAGGATGAGCGGTTCTTTCACGGTAAGCAGATGTTCATCAGGAATTGCTTTGGAGCAGATAATCAGGCCGTCCACTTGGCGCTCCTGTAATTGTGATAAAGCAAAACGTTCTTTTTGCTGCTGATAATCTGTCTGGTATAAAGAAAGATGCACGCCTGACGCTTCGGCAGCCTCGGCAATACCTGCAACAAGGTCCGCAAAATACGGAAGATTCACCGACGGAAGCACAACGCCGATCATATCGGAAAAACCTTTGGATAAATGCACAGCATGAATGTTGCGCGTATATCCGAGCGATTGCATCGCTTTTTTCACTCTTTCTCTTTTGTCCTTACTTACATAAGGATGATCATTTAATACTCTTGATACCGTTGTAACGGAAACCCCGGCAGCGCCGGCAATGTCTCTGATCGTAGCCATGGCGTCCCCCCCTTTCTTTTTTTCCCTTGATCTGGAATGCGTTTCATACAGTAAGCTAGAAACAGATACATCCTATTCGTTTGAAAGGAGAAGAACAGCGATGGGAATTCTTTGCTTAATCGGTTTGTGTCTGGCCATAGTCGGCGGCAGTTACCTTGCCATGCGGCCCCTGAATGAAAAGCATGACATCAAACCATTTCAGCATTTTGATGATTTTTTCATTTAAAAGGTGATAAAAAAGGACGCTGCGTTCCAGAACCGTCCTTTTTTATCACAAAGCTTTCTATTTCAGAATCGTTAATTCTTTCGGATACTGCGTTAATGCTTCGGCGCCGTCTTTTGTGACGAACACATCGTCTTCAATGCGCACGCCGCCGACATCCGGCACGTAAATCCCCGGTTCTATCGTGTACACCATGCCTTCTTTGAGGAGTGTGTCGTTCGCGCTGCTCATTGATGGATATTCGTGAACCGAAATCCCGAGTCCGTGGCCGAGGCGGTGCGGGAAATAGTCTCCGTATCCGGCTTTTTCAATAATGCCGCGGGCTTTTAAATCGAGATCGCCGATTCTGACGCCTGGTTTGCTTAATTGAAGCGCCGCCTGTTCAGCTTTAAGCACCGTTTCGTAAATCTCTTCCTGTTTCGGGCTGATTGATTGGTATGCGAATGTTCTCGTAATGTCTGAACAGTAGCCGTCAAGAATAACGCCCAGATCAAACAGAACAAAATCGCCTTTTTTCAACCGGTCTGCACCCGGATTCCCATGGGGCTGGCCTGATTTTTCCCCGAACAGCACCATCGTTGAAAATGACATGCCCTGCACGCCTTTTTTCTTCAGCTCAAACTCAATCTGCGCGAGTACTTCGGTTTCACTCACACCCTCTTTGAGCGCCGCAACACCGACTTCAACTCCGTAATCCGCGAGCTTTGCCGCTTCCCTGAGAATGCTGATTTCCTTCTCATCTTTCACGAGACGAAATTGGTTGAGCGTTTCTTCTGCCGAAACAAATGCCGCGCCCCCTGAAGCTTGTTTGAGCTGTTCTGAGCGGGAAAGAGAGATCGAATCCTTTTCAACCGCGATGGAATCAAGCCGCACATTTCGTTTTGTGAGCTCGGCTTTGATCAGCTCCCACGGATCTTCGTGATCGCCGTAGCCGATAATATCATGCTCCCACCCGGCGTTGCGGGCTTGTCCGGCTTCCATTCCCGGACAAACGAAAAACGGCTCCTGTTCCTGAAACAGGAACAATCCCATTAACCGCTCATGCGGATCCGTGTAAAAATCAGTTAAATAAAATACGTTTTCCTTTGTATGTATAAACGCCGCATCATGTCCTTCTTTTTTCAGCCAAGATGAAACACGTTCTAATCTGTTCATTTTTTGCTTTTCCTCCTTACCAAAGTGACTCTTTATTCATTCTATCAGTTTTCTGGCGTTTATGCTGTGAACGAACATTTAAAAAACAGCCGCCCGATGTGCGGCTGTCATGTTTATTTTAATAATCTCAGTCCGTTCAGAATGACCAGAATCGTGCTCCCCTCATGCCCGATCACGCCAAAGGGCAGTTCCATCACCTGCAGAAAGTTAGCGCAGATCAAAAGGCAGATGACCGAGAGCGAGAAAACAATATTCTGCTTAATAATCCGGTTCATTTTCCTTGAGAGTCTGCACATTTTCACAAGCTTGTGAAGATCATTTTTCATAAGGACTAAGTCAGCCGTTTCAAGGGCCACGTCCGTCCCCCCGCCCATCGCAATACCGACGTCAGCGGTTTTCAGAGCGGGCGCGTCATTAATGCCGTCCCCCACCATGGCGATTGTGCCGTACGTTTCTTTCAGCTTCTTCACTTCTTTTGCCTTTTGGTCCGGCAGACAATCGGCAACAACCGTCGTCATGCCCGCCTCTTTTGCAATGGCAGCCGCAGTTTCAGACTGATCGCCGGTGAGCATGGCTGTTTTAATACCCAGTGATTCAAGCTCAGCCATCACGGCTTTGGCTTCAGGTCGGATTTGATCCTTTAAGGCGAAGCAGCCTGCAATCCGGTCATCTTTTTTAACAAAGACCAGTGTAAAGCCTTTATCCTTTAATTCTTTTCCCGATGTCTGCAAAAAAGCATCTGCCGCATGTTCGCCTGCAAATCCCGCTTTTCCGACCATCCATTTGACGCCTTCTATTTCAGCCTGAACGCCGAATCCCGACGTCTCGTCAATCGATAGATGGCCTGCGGGCGCGGCGCCCCGGCTTTCGGCAAATTCAGCTATCGCTTTTGCAAGCGGGTGGCTTGATTGCTTTTCTATCGCATACACCGCCTGCATGATCTCATCTTCACTCACATGTTCCGCAGCTTGAAATGCCGCGACTGCCGGCTGTCCCTTTGTGACCGTGCCGGTTTTGTCAAATGCGATCATCCGTACGCTTCCCAGCTGCTCTAAAAACACACTTCCTTTAACCAATAATCCGTTGCGGGCCCCATTTGAGATAAGGGAAAGCGCAGCGGGCATAATAGAAGCGACAAGCGCGCACGGGGAGGCGACCACCATAAACACCATCGCCCGGTAAAAGGTTTCACTCCAGCTCCAGCCTAAAGCGAAATGAGGAACGAATAAAAGCAAAGCCACGGCTAACAGCACGCCTTTGACATAGACACTTTCGAATCGCTCAATAAATGCCTGAGCCGGTGACACGCTGTTTTGGGCTGATTCCACCAGCCGGATGATTTTTCTGAATAAAGACTGTTCATTTGTTTTCGTCACACGGACCGTTAAGGAGCCGTTTCCGTTTACCGTTCCTGTAAACACAGAATCTCCTGCTGTTTTTTCCGCCGGCATCGCCTCACCCGTCAGCGCCGATTCATCGAGGCTCGTCACGCCAGACTCAATGATCCCGTCTGCCGCTACGCGTTCGCCCGGCTTAATGACGATCATGTCACCGATCTTAAGTTCAGCAGCCGGCACCCGCTTTTCCCGTCCGTCCGCAAGCAGGGTCGCTTCCTCCGGTTCCAGTTTCATCAAGGAGGTTAAATCACGGCTGCTTTTATTCATCGTATATGTTTCGAGCGCGCCGCTTAACGAAAAAATAAAGATAAGAACAGCGCCTTCCGCCCAATAACCGATCAGGGCGGAGCCGACAGCCGCAAAAATCATCAGCAGTTCCACATTTAACGCCTTCGTCTCAATGGTATCCTCAATTCCCTCTTTCGCTTTTGCAAATCCCCCGATCAGGAAGGCAAGGATATACAAAGTGACGGACAGGCCTTTTGTTTCGGTAAAAAACCAGGCCGCAAGAATAAGGACGCCGGATACGAGCGCCGCAATGAGTTCTGCATGCTGGAGCCACTTTTTTCCGGCCCGCTCTTCTTGTATGTGCTGTTGTGAATGGGTTTGTGTCATCACTTGTTCATTCATTATGAATTCTCCTCTCTAATTGAGAACGCAAATCATCTTCAATTCCCCGATAAAAGTAAAACAGCCGCCTGACAGGCAGCATTTTCACAGTGTTATCGCAGTGTTTTCTTTATTATAGCATGCCGGCGGAAGATTTCAATTATAATTGTTTTAATTTCTTTTTGATAATAATTATCATTAGTGTTTCTTCAGCTGTTCATTATATGCAAAAAAAGGTGCGGGAGGAATTCCTCCCGCACCTTTTTAATTCTCTGACCATTCTTTTAACTGTGAGGCGGTCATCGGACCGACGATCTTTTTTTCGATTTCTCCTTTTTCATTCAGCAGAAATGACGTGGGAATCGTCATGACATCGTATTCCTTCATAAGCTCGCCTTTCGTGTCAAGAACAATCGGGAATGTGAGATGGTGCTGAGTGACAAAGTTTTGAACGGTATTTTTATTTCGCTCGGCATTCATCAAATTTACCGTTACAAGGCTTACATCATCAGACTGATGCTGTTCAAAATAGGTTTGGAATTGCGGCAGTTCTTTTTTGCACGGCGGACACCACGATGTCCAAAAATGTAAAATCGTTTTCTGCCCTTTATTCGGAATCGATATTTCGTCTCCTTCAATCGTCTTCATCAGAAACACGGCGGGAACTGCCTGTTTTTCTGATGAGGCTTTTGCTTCAGGCATCCAGACGGCGGCAGCTATCAAAAGGACTGCACATACAATTAGGCGGGTTTTATGCATATGATCTTCCTTTCACGCGTTTCGGATAGCTTGCCCTTCCTTATTGAAATGTATCAGCCTTTTCAGCTTTCAATCCGGGGCGCTGTTCTTCCGCCGCCCGTCAAAAACACAGAGACACCGAGGTCTTTGCAGATCGTCGCGTAATGTAAACTTGTCAGAAGAATCATGCCGGTATTCATACCGAGTATAATGCCGAGCATTTGCAATTCCGGCATAGAACCGAGCACATACATCATCGAAAGCCCTACAATGCTGCTCCATACGTTATGATAAAACGCCGTTTTCACGTGGCCGATGCCGATCAGACAGGCTTGAAGCGGCATCACAAACAGATGAAAAAGAAAAAACGGCCACAAAAGCTGCAAATAATACTGCGCTTCCGGAGACTGAAAAAACAAATGGGTCAGCGGGCCCGCGAACTGAAACATGACCCAGACCGCCGGAATGCCATAGCCGAATGTAATAAAAATCGCTTGTCTCAGCCGTTTCAGCACAATATCATATTGGGACAGCGCATACGCTTCTGAAATGCTGGGAATCATGACGACCATCAGCGAATGGGCGATAAATGCGGGAAACGAACCGATTGTCATCGCTACACCGGCAAGCATGCCGTATTGATCAATCGCGGCTGTCCCGGCTGCCCCGGACGCCAGCAGCGCTCCTTTAACCAAGAAGGGTTCAACTGCGTTTGTCACCGCATGAAATATACGAAGTCCCGTTGTCGGGATGGATACGGCCAGGAGGCGTTTCCGCACGTCTTTCCCGCGAAGATGAATGTGCTGATGGCCGGAAAGCGCCCTCCGCGCCAAAATAAACTGCGTATACAAATAAACGAACACCACAACATCGCTTGCGACCAGCACAAATAACGAAATAAGCACGGCCATATCAATTTCAAAAGAGTACCATTGAAAAAAGATAAACAGACAAAGCACTTGAATGATTTTTTTCAAGACATTCGCAACCGCGATTTTTCCCATTTGCTGCACACCCATAAAATAACCTCTGGCGATGGATGTAAAAGCGACGACTGGAATCAGCCCGATGACAATCCCTTTAATAAAGGGGTGATACGTATCGAATACGGGAATGAACGGCAGCGCGACGCTTGCGGCCGCGGTTGAAAACGCGGTAAAAACGGCGGTCATTCTGAAGGCATGCCGGAGCATGCTTTCATGCAGCTTCTGATTGGATTCCGCGATGAATTTTGAAATAGAGATCGGAAGCTCCAGACTGGCGATCACGATAATTAAAAAGATGGTGGGCAGAATGCTCATGTAAAGCCCCATCCCATGCTCGCCAAGCTCCCGCGCCAGTATCATATTCACGACAAATTCCAGACATTCCGCGAAAAAGGCGGCGATGGATAAAAGAATGATCCCTTTCACAAATCGATTCATGGTGTCTCTCCTTGTCTCTCGTTCTTCCATCATCATATGAGACAAGTTCTGAAAATATTTTCGATTTCTCAAAATTGAAAAAAGCATAGCGGGGATATTTTTTATCCCGCTATGCTTACATCGCAAATACGTGTCTGCCGATCCGTTCGATAATTTTTCGGGAACGGATCCAGTGGTCAGATGCCGTTTTCGGATTGTAGAAAAACAACGCGTCCGTTTCTCTTCCCGGATGGTCAAGCGCCTCATTTGCGGCGGCGATGGAATCCTTATCCGGCTTTTGATTAATGCTTCCGTTTGCTACCGGTTCAAATGCATTCCTTTGATAGATCACACCCCGAATGGTATCCGGGAAGCCGTTTTTTTCAGTACGGTTCAGCACTACGCTGGCTACCGCAACCTTCCCTTTATAAGATTCACCTTTCGCTTCTGCGTGAACGAGACGTGACAGAAGTTGTCTGTCAGCGCGGGAATACGTTTTTTTCGGCGGCTGATAAGCCGTCTCTTCCGGTTTTGCCTTCTTCTCTTGGTGAGATGACAGCTTTATCGGTTGGATAGAATGCTTATGATCCGTTTTTGAAAGCTTCGGAACCGAGCTTTTTTTATTTAAATCAGCAACCAGTGTGCTGGGTTCTTGCTTTGGCTTCTTCGCAAAAGTAAACAGAGCTTCTGTATGTTCAATTTTTGATGCAGGCATAAAACATAGAAAAAAGACAGCCAAGGCAGCAAATTTTGTCGTCATACGATTTCCTCCTTAAATACTTCACTACCTTAACAAGAGCTGTGCGCAAATTCACGGTTAAAGATTTTCCAGTGCTCCCAATCAGCTTTTATGATGGAAGAAGTTCGTTAACAGCCTTGTTATTGGCAGGAAAACAGCCGTCATTTTCACAACATTAACCAAATAGCAGTAAAAGTATCCATCGGAGGGATTTTACATTTTGTTTACATCTGTTACAGCAAGATGAAATGAGAAACCAAAAAACAAAAAAAAGACTCCTCAAGTGCGAGGAGCCGTCAGCTTCTTGGCTGTTCTAAATACTGAAATACAACATCTCCGCCCTGCTGTGCAATACCGCGGAAATGCTTAAAATCTTCCTGCTTCG
This sequence comes from Bacillus sp. Pc3, assembly GCF_000815145.1. Classification (NCBI taxonomy): domain Bacteria; kingdom Bacillati; phylum Bacillota; class Bacilli; order Caryophanales; family Bacillaceae; genus Bacillus; species Bacillus sp. Pc3. Next base: position 739,049 of record NZ_CP010406.1, read on the forward strand.
ATAAAACTGCTCGAAATGCAAGAAAATGTTCTTTCTGCACCCTGAATTCTTTGATTTCACCGGTGCGCATTTGGTTGATACATTCTGAAATTTCCTCAGGCAGCAACGAACACAGCCTCCTTTTCTCGGCTTTTTCCCGAAAATCAATATACCATCTTTCCCCCGCCGGGACAATGATTGAGCGGGCTGATACCCATATCGCTTTACTTCTTAAAGAAAATACTGCAAAATATTTTCAAACAGGATTTATGATAAAGGAGAGGAAGCTCGTGAAAATTGCTAAGGTTGGAAACGTCATTGAATTTAAAAACGGATTAACCGGTATTGTTGAAAAAGTAAATGAAAACTCCGTCATCGTTGATGTAACCATCATGGATAATTATCGTGACCTTGAATTAGATTCCCTCACTGTCGTCAACCATAAGAATTATAAAATCATCAGAGACTCCTATTAAACCCCCCGAACAATCCGAACCATTTACATATCCCGCACAAAAGCTGCCGCCCGGCAGCTTTTTCAAATGAATTCAGATCTCGGTCATTTCTACAAAAAAATCACCTGTCTCATCTTTATTGTAAAGATTAGTGACGGATGTATAGTAGTTGGTTATTTTACCGCGGAATTCAAGCCCACGCTCGGGCGCCTTGATGTCAAATGTTTTTTCATACAAAAGGACGGCAATATCATGATACGTTTCAGAGGTCACCTTCAATATAAATGAAATCATGCGGCCGTTTTCACCCGCACTTTCTTTACAATCATACATTTTCAGTCTTACACCGTTTAACTCTAACGGCTCCATAACGAACACTCCTTCTTTTTACAGGACATGCTATCATGCTGACCATTCCTTTACAATTGATCCGCTCCGAATGAGAAAAAACAGCGCAGGCCTTTACAAACATACGTTCCCTATTTTATAATGAAACAGACGAGCTGCCATCCAGCATCCCGTCTTTTCATTAGAAAGCGGCGAGTGGAATTCCCCCCGGATTCGCTCGTCTTTTTTATGTAAAACCCCCTCATTTCTGAGGAGAAACTATATGGTCGATTATCAACAAGTCATGGTTCTCCACGTACCTTGGCGCCTTGAATTTCCCCATCCTTTAATGAGAGTGGTCAATCAATTCTCATCATGTTTTTTTTAGATAAACCAGCATCCATTCAGGATAGAGATTCATTGCAATTATCTTCGAATTTTGCTTTGAACTATAAATCATTATATATTTTTAAACACTGTATTCCAGACTGACGCATCCTCTTGTCCAAGACTCCAGCTGCCAAGACCTTTCAGATTATATTTTTGAGCAAGTTTTATTTTTGCTCTGAGTGACTGTTCATTTTCAAACCATAATGTATATGTTCCCGAAGGCAACAGCCCCTTGTTATCGTGATTGACAGTAAAAATAGCTTTTGGAGATTGACTCTTTGTGTCAAAAATAATTGTCCCGTTATGCCTTTTTACTAATGAGTCAACAAGGTAAAGGGGAATGGCTTGAGAGGCAGATTGGCCTTTCATCCAACAGCGGCCATAGAATGGCAATCCTAAAACTAGTTTTTTAGGAGAGATTTTTTGGGTCAGAGCATATTGAATGGACTTTTCCACCCATCCTACACTTGCAGTAGGTCCAGCAAGGTGGCTTTCATCGTAGGCCATAATCATAAGGTAATCTGCATATTTAGCTAAATACTCGTAATCATATGATCCGTGCCAGCCCTTTGTCCAGCCAAAAGGATTTGCCGCCACTGCAACTGATACTTCTTTATGTCTAGGAATACTTTCTCTTACCAATCTAACAAAATCTGTAAATAAATTCCGATCTTTTTCTGTAAGGTTTTCTATATCGATATTAACTCCGTCCAAATCCAGTTCTTCTATTGCATGAGAAATTTGTTTAGCTAAAAAAACTCGCTTCATTAATGAAAATCGTCCCAAATCCTGATCCCAATGATTGCTTAGAAAAGGAACTACTTTTAATTTTCTTCTATGAAGAGCTTTAATCACATCGGGATTAGCTGAACGGAGAAGTAATGATCCATCTTTTCTGATATAGAAAAAATCAGGAGACACAACATTTAATACTCCGTTCGTTTGATCAACGTGTTGAATAAAATCCCATCCTAATCCAGAATAGAAATAGCTCATTTGAAACATCTCATAACCCCTTCATCCCCAAAAATATCAAGTTCCCCACAAATAAAAAAATGAGGATTGTCATTTCAATTTGATTCGTTTCCGAAACCTCAAAGATTATCTTTCTCTTATCTTTATAATTTGTCCAGGATAAATTCTATCTGAAGAAAGCTTATTAAGATTCATAAGTTGTTGTACCGGGATATTGAAGGATTTAGAAATCGTCCATAATGTATCGCCGGATTCCACATGATATACTTCGTATGTCACGGGAAATTCCATATAACGAGGCGTTCTTTTTACTTTATTCGCTTGATTTCTTATTTTAGGTATTTTCCCCTTCATTCATATTACTCTCCTTTAGAAAAATTTGTTATCAATATTTCTAAACAGTTTCTCTCTAATCTTAATGATTTGTCCAGCATATATTTGATCTGATTTGAAATGATTAAGCTCCATGAGTTGCTGCAGGGATACATTATACTTCCTGGCAATTATTGATAATGTTTCACCGGGAGTAACATGATGGATCACGTATTTTTCTTTGAGAACATCTACATAATGAATGGTTTTCCCTAAGTTTCTTATAATTCCTCTGCTTTTTAGCACCTCAAGCATTCTCTCGGCTCTATGCAGATAGGAATCATTCTTTACAGCCTTTTTACCGTTTATCTGAATCTTTTTTCTCTCGCTATCATGATTCAAATAGTATTTAACCTTTTCCAATGTTTCTTTTGGGGAGGAAGAAACGATGAGATCGCGGCCAGGTTTGAATTTACCTCGAACTGCTGGTGTATCCGATGTCAATAAAACCCCCCCGGAACCAAGAATCTCATAGGTGCGTTGCGTAAGTTGGCTTTCACAGTTTTGCAAACCGATAACGACTTTTGCTGAACTGTAGACTTTATATGCTTCAGTATAATCAAGGTATCCATGGATCCAATTGCGGGGAATTTCTCTTCCTATATATTTACTCATTTTTTCCCAGTTTCTCCCCCAAAAATCAATGCGAATACCCTTCCGTATAAGAGGACGAATAAGCGTTTTTAAAGAGGACGAACGGAACACTTCCGGATGTTCTTCAAGAAAATTAGGGTAAGCATTAGCCACCACTGCTATATCACAACTGTATTTTGCTAATGGTTTAATCTGGTGATGTATACTTTCGTGAAATGCAAAGTCTAAGTGAGCTGCTTTAATCCCCATGCTTTCATAAGTTTTACACAGAGAAGGCGTAACCGTGAAAACAAAATCTGGTTTCACCTTTTTAATTAACGGGATAGTAAAGTTTTGAGTGTGCAGCGGGTCTTCAGTTGCCCAATAAACGAGAGGGATATTCACCTTTTTAGTAGCGTTGCGAATCCAGGCCTGCTTTTCCCTTGAATGCTCTGGTGTCCATCCCATAGATACTATTAGATCTGGTTTAAATTCGTCTATCATTTCAGTGATATTTTCCCGACTTACAGGACCGGAAATCATTACGGTATGTCCTGCTTCCCTAAACCCATTTGGTAAACCATAGAGCCACATGGGATGACTCTCGAGGAAAAGAATTTTCACACATTTTCGCCCTCTCTTTCACTTTTTAATGTCTACTTTATTGGTATGTAGAAGAGAAATAATTTGTCGCGGTACCAGTCTATAAAAAATGTTCAAGTGCAAGATAACGTGATTGGATATGGATGCCCCACAAAAAAAGAAAGCAATCTACAACATATTTTCCTTTGATTTTGTTAGCCTTTCTGCCAAAATACTTTCGTTAATAAATTGTTTTTGTGCTTAAAAGAAAAAGACGTACACATTTGTACGTCTTACATTACCTCTGCAATAGCAATTTATTTGCATAAAAAGTCATAATAGGCACGCTTTTATAGTGATTAACGATTATCAATCGTCTCCGGATACAAATCATGATTCATCATGCGGTACTCGGCCATTTTTTCATATTTTGTTCCCGGTCTGCCGTAGTTTGTATACGGGTCAATGGAGATTCCGCCTCTAGGCGTGAATTTGCCCCATACTTCAATGTAGCGCGGGTCCATTAATTCGATCAAGTCATTCATGATGATGTTCATGCAGTCCTCGTGGAAGAAAAGGCAGGTCAAAGTCTTGTCCCATAAGTACTTGCTCTAGACATTAATCATGAAGTCACACCAATTTCACACCTTACCAAACGATTGATTTTAACCTTTTTTGGGGACTATTTGTAATCTCTGCGCAGTGAAATTATACCTGTGCTAGCCCGCCATCTACGAACAATTCAACACCCGTCAAGTAAATGCTTTCGTCTGAAGCAAGGAAAGATACAGCGTTTGCTACTTCTTCAGGTGTCCCAACTTTTCCAGCTGGAACAGTATTTCTGGTATTTTCCATTGCTCCTTCAAGTGCATCACCAAAAAGTTCATCGTATGCAGGTGTAAGAATAACTCCTGGACTCACCACATTTACACGGATTTCAGTACCTTTTAGGTCAAGAATCCAGTTGCGAACTAGTGCTCTTAATGCTGCTTTAGATGCTCCATATACACTAAACGCTGGGTTGCCAATTGATCCAGCAGTAGAGCCCGTTACAATAATAGAACCTACTTTGTCCGGGAATAGTGATAACGCTTTTTGAACAGTAAAGATGGTTCCTTTAACGTTAATGTCGAACGTTCTATCAACCTGCTCTTCAGTAATTTCACCTAATGGAAGGAAGTTGCCGGTGCCTGCATTAGCAAAAAGAATGTCCAACTTACCTTTTTCCTGCTTTATCATGTCATATAGTTTATCTAAGTCTTCAAGCTTAGAAATATCACCTTGAACACCGGTTACGTTCTTGCCAATTTGGTTAACAGCTTTATCAAGTTCGTTTTGTCTACGTCCCGTGATATAAACATATGCACCTTCGTTTACAAATTTTTGTGCTGTAGCAAGACCAATCCCACTTGTTCCACCCGTTACAAGCGCTATTTTACCTTCAAATTTACCCATACTTAACACTCCTTTAGAATTGATTTTATTTTATGTCTAGTACCTTTAAGTACTTGAAGAACAACTTACAAGATATAGTATCCTTCAGTAAGCACATTATCGGAAGTACCCACTTTTTTGTGATATAGTAACTAAAAAGTAATAAATGCGGAATGGAGAGCTTTAGACATGAAAAAATTTAGCTGTGGGTTTGAAGTGACAAAGGAAGTGATTGGCGGAAAATGGAAAGGCCTTGTATTATACTTTTTAATGAATGGACCAAAGAGAACGAGTGAATTAAAGCGCATGATCCCAAATATAACTCAGAAAATGCTGATTCAAACACTTAGAGAGCTTGAAGCCAGTGGACTTGTGAGCAGAAAGATGTATAATCAAGTACCGCCGAAGGTTGAATATTCATCCACTGAACTTGGAGAATCTCTTAAACCTATCTTGCAGGAGCTCTGTCAATGGGGAAGCCATTATGCGGAGCAAGAGTATGCAGAAGGTGAATATGAAATTGTACAACCAGAACAACTAAAGTGAGGATTGATGTAGCTGCTGGAGTAAATACTTCAATACCATCACCTAACAGATGAAGAACAGTCAGAAATAAATGAGATATTCAATTTTGAAAGTGAAGTTCTAATAAGAAGTGTCATGGACTATATTCAGGAAAACTTTGATGAAATTCAAAAAAGAGCTGTTTCAAATGTTAAAGAGAAGGTTCAGAAACTTAGCCAAAAAATAAATGAAGATATTGATAATAATATTTAATGCCTATGATCTCTAGATAGGCATTTTTTCTTTCGGATAAAAAAGAAAAGACGTACAAATTGTACGCCTTAATCTGCTTCTGTACTATCAATTTTTCACTGCATAACAGTCACAGTTCAGGTTGCACCTCAGGTCACACTTTTTAATACAATTCCCATGAGTAGAGCCATTTTCAGGTGTGACTTTTCCCACTTTTAGTGTGACCGGGTCACACTTTTATTGAGCTTAGTGCGGGTCACACTTCGCTGTGACTCGGTCACAATTCCGCTGAAAATCAGCACTGAATGTTCGGATTTTACTGTGACTCCACTTCGTTTCACACTCCGTATCACACAACGGAATAATTACCGATTATCAATCGTCTCCGGGTACATATCATGATTCATCATCCGATGTTCGGCCATTTTTTCATATTTTGTTCCCGGTCTGCCGTAGTTTGTATACGGGTCAATCGAGATTCCGCCTCTAGGCGTGAATTTGCCCCATACTTCAATGTAGCGGGGGTCCATTAATTCGATCAAATCATTCATGATGATGTTCATGCAGTCCTCGTGGAAATCTCCGTGGTTGCGGAAGCTGAAAAGATACAGCTTCAGCGATTTGCTTTCCACCATTTTTTCGTCCGGAATATAGCTGATGTAGATGGTTGCAAAATCCGGCTGTCCCGTTTTCGGGCAAAGCGACGTAAATTCCGGGCAGTTGAATTTAACGAAATAATCACGGTTCACGTGTTTATTCGGAAATGATTCCAAAACCTCCGGCGCATATTCAAATAAATAGTTTGTCCCTTGATTCCCCAGGAGCGTAACTCCTTCTAATTCTGATTCTTTTCTTGTCATATAAATCTCCCTTTCTATTAAACTCCCCGTTTATTGCCCCAAAGCAGCGTATGCAGCTGAGGCAGGACTCTGACGAGATTCAGATCCGAATCGGCTGAAACCTTATCAACGAGTGTTTCGTATTTTCCGAGCAGATGTGCGATCAATGCCCGGTCGTCCGTCGTATGGACGTTATCGTTTCCGACCTGAAGATAAAACGGGATATTCGGATACCGCTTGTGCACGGTTTTCGCGAATTGCAGATCTTCATCATTAAAAATGACGACCTTTAAGCTGACCGCGTTAAGCCTTTCTGCCGCATCAAGCGAAGACACAATGTGATCGAGCTTTGCAAAATCGGTTGTCATCCCCGAACTTGGCGGCTTCGGTGAAATCGTCAGGTCGTTAATCATTGTGAACCAATCCTGATAGACCGTTCCCTGCGTTTCTAAAGCGGCGCGCACCCCGTGCTCTTTCAGCAGCAGAATCAGCGCGTCAAGCTGCTTTAACAGCGCCGGGTTTCCTCCTGAGATGGTGACATGGGAAAAGGCGTCTCCGCCGATTTCTCTCAGCTCGCGGTAAATGTCTTCCGCCGTCATCCAGCGGATATCTTTTTTGGCTGAGCCGTCCCATGTAAAAGCGGAGTCGCACCAGCTGCAAGAGTAGTCGCAGCCCGCCGTGCGGACGAACATGGTTTTCTGGCCGATAACCATGCCCTCCCCTTGTATCGTCGGTCCGAAAATTTCTAATACCGGAATTCCTTTAGCCATTCCTATCACCTTTTTTCGGGCGGTATACGCAATAGCTTGTCGGGGTTTCCCTGACAAAAATCTGCACGCAGACCGGCTGATTCTCCAGTGTTTCGAGGTAGGACTGCACCTTATCGTAAATCGTTTTGGCCACGACCTCGGTCGTCGGCAGTGAATATCTGTCATCATCAGCAGAAAACTCGTCATGGTCATTCAGCAATGTATGGTCATAAGCGCCGTGCACCAATTTCTTCAGCACGCTGAAATTCACGAGAAAGCCCGAATCGTCCAGTTCATCCCCCGCAACTGTAATATTTACTGTATACGTGTGCCCGTGGACTCTGCTGCACGCTCCGGCGCTTTCGCGGGGAATAAAGTGCGCGGCTGAGATGTGCATGTCCTTATTCAACTCAAACGAATAAGGATGCTGAACCTGCGGATAAATTTGAGAAAGCAATTAGTTTCGCTCTCCTTTCATTTTCATATATTCATCATATCCTTTATTGCGGAGCAGGCATGCCGGGCATTCGCCGCATCCGTCCGCAATGATGCCGTTATAGCAAGTCAGTGTGTTATTCTTTACAAAATCGAGCGCGCCGAGCTCATCCGCAAGTTTCCACGTTTCCGCTTTGTTCAGCCACATAAGCGGCGTATGAATGACGAACGGCTTTTCCATCGCCAGGTTGACGGTGACATTGCAGGATTTGACGAACTCGTCACGGCAGTCCGGGTAGCCGCTGAAATCAGTCTCGCAAACACCGGTGATAATGTGGCGCGCGCCGATTTGATATGCAAGAATCGATGCAAAGGATAAAAATACAAGGTTGCGTCCCGGCACAAAGGTTGTCGGCAGTTCCCCGTCCTTCGCTTCAATTTCGATATCATCTCTTGTCAGCGCATTCGGCGCGAGCTGATTTAAAAGAGACATATCAAGCAAGTGATTTTTGACACCGAGCTTTTCGGCAATCGATTTTGCCACATCGATTTCTTCTTGGTGACGCTGATTATAATGGAATGTAACGGTTTCCACTTCTTCGAAATTTTGCAAAGCCCATAATAAACAAGTCGTGCTGTCTTGGCCTCCGCTGAACACCACAACTGCTTTTTCTTTTTTCATGTCTTTCTCTCCCTTATCTATCATTCCATAAAAAAAGCGCCTTTTTCGGAGAAGGCGCCCTAAAAAACATAAAAAAACCGTATCCAAGGATACAGCTCGTCCTTAGTTTTTTATAGAGGGTGTAGCTAGAACCTCTCCCGCATCAATACGGATTTTCTTCTTTTTTCACTTTTGCTATCATACCATAATGTTGTTTCCCGTGACAATAAAAAAACAGCCTGAACCCTGTGTCAGGCTGCCAAATCGGGTTTAAGCCCCGCGTTTTTTCCCCGGAAATACCATCAGCGCAATCCCGATCAGAACAAATAAAGCAGGCCAGAAAACAGAAACCGGAATGATCGGCTGATTCGTCATCATAAAGCAAAGTGCTGTCAAGGTCAGCACCGCAACCGGGATGAGCAGCGCCTTCTGTTTCCCGCCGAACAGCCACAGCTCAAATAAACCGAATGCCGTTGCCAACAGGTAAACAGGCCATGTCACACCGGAGTAGGACCAATTGGTTGCCGTTTCAAAGGCAAACAAGATCCCCGTAATCAATAAGATGCCGCCCGGTACGAGAAGTCCCGCGTTTTTGACAGGTTTCGGGCCGAAAATCGGAATGTGAAAAGCGGCGCCCAGCAAAAGAATGAGAGCGGGCCAGCCGCGTTCGCTGATGACTTCATTTGCATTGGTGAATATGCCGAAAATGCCCGCGGCGCACAGAACCGCCGCAGCAGTCAAAAGCCCTCTTTGCCTTCTGCCGAACAGCCAGGCTTCAAACAGGCCGAACGCAACGGCAAAGAGGTAGACAGGCGATGTCACATTTGCGTATGTCCAATCCGTCAGCGTTTCAAACCATAACAACCCGCCCGTCACAAGCAAAATGCCGCCCGGAATAAGAAGGCCCGATCTTTTTTTCGGCTGCATAAAGGCAGCGGCGTGAAACAAAAGCGCGGCTGCGATGATCAAAAGCGGCCACAGCCCCGTCATCAGCATACCGGCAAAGCATAGTGCTCCCACGGCTGTCAGGATGAAAGCAGGAATCAATACACCTAACTTCCTCCCGCCGAAATACCACAGCTCAAACAGACCGAGAGCAGGCGCCCATATATAAACAGGCCACGTCACGCCTGAATACGTCCATCCCGTTGCCGTTTCAAAACAAAACAGGCAGCCCAGCACAAAAAACATACCGCCCGGAACGAGCAGTCCCGCCTGGTCAGGCGTTTTTTTCGCAAAAATAAATCCGGCGTGAAACCCTGCGGACATTATAATGAAAAGAAACGGCCACGCCGAACCTGCGGATATATGAATAACTCCCGCCCTCTGTAAAAAAAACGCAATGCCGATACAAATAAAAATAAATCCCAATAATACACGTCGAGCTTTCATCTCTTACTCCTCCCCATCATTTCCCAATTCATTATACAGAAATGTCAGGAAAAAAGAAGGGGAATTCCCAAAAAATACAGACATTTTCCTTATATCCTTATTTTTCTTTCGGGATTTTTTTGCAAATCAATGCGCCGATGAAAGCGAGGCTCACATACCCAAACACCGGATAAACGGTGGAAATCAGCTGTCCGTAGCCGATTTGGCTGATAATGAAAGCAAACGCCAAAATGCCGCCGTAAATATATGTACTTTTTATATGAAGAAAACTGTTTAATTGTTTTTCCAATCCGTATAAATTACCGATGACCGACGTAAACACTTCTCCGAAAATAATAAACAAATAAATGATATGAAGCGAACGCGAATACGAATAGACGACTTGAGCCATCGGAATGTCAAACTCCAGCACATCCGGCAGCACCGATAATGATAAAAAGCTCGCGGCAAGCACCAGTGTCAACAGAACGCCGCCAAAATAAGCCCCCCTTCTGATCACCTTCTCTGAAGACATTTCATTCGCAAGCGGCACAAGGACGGCTTGGGCGAGCGATAAATTTAACGCGCCGTAAGAGACGGCGGACAAAAGCCAATTCCACTTGTCAGGCCATACCCATTCGTCCGCGTTTCTCGTGCTTGTAAATACAAATGAATCTGCTGTCACGATAAAAGAGAAGGAAATTAAAAGCGGCACAACCAATATATTGACGCCGAACACACCTTTAACGCCGCTTGTCATGACGGCAAAGCTCAGTACGATCGTCAGAAGGATCCCCGCTTGTGCGGACCAGCCAAGCTGTTCATGAAACAGCGCTCCCGCTCCGGACAGCATGACAGAGGTCACTCCCAGCAATATAAACATCATAAACATGTTCACGGCGCGGCCGATGGACTGGCCGAATAAATATGTGTTCAATTCCTGATAAGATGCTGCATGAATCCGTTTGGAAATGATCATGATTTTGGCGCCTAAATATGTAAACATCAGACCGCTTACCACGATACCGAACAGACCGATCCAGCCAAACTTCAGAAAAAACTCAACGATTTCCCGTCCCGTGGCAAAACCGGCTCCTACAACCGTGCCTACGTATACAAATGCAAGCTGACTTGCAGAACCTTTTGTTTGTCCCATTTCACCCTCCGGCTAAGCGCAGATTTGTCCTGGCCTTTATATATGCTTATGAGACAAGTCGCCCGAAAAGACGAACAAATCGTCCTTCCCCGGAGAAAACAGATTCAGCTCTCTCCTCTAAGCAAAAATATTGAAAGAAAAAAAGGGCCGGCGTATACTCTTCATCAAGAAAGGTCAAAACATTTCATTTCCTTTCTGACTATATTGGTCAAAAATAATCAAACCTCACAAATATCACTTATCATGCTGTAAACATTTATTTTTCAGGGTTTGAAACAAAACACTTGAAAGTCAAAGAAGGTCAGAGTATACTATTAATCAAAGAAGGTCAAAGTTAAGACCTTATTTTCTAATTCATTTGGTCAAAGATGATCAAACATTTTTCGAGGAGGTTTTGGCAAATGCGTTGTCAACATTGTCAGAAAAACGAGGCGACGATTCGCCTGAACATGCAAGTCAATTCCATTCAAAAACAATTCGTTTTATGTGAAACATGTTATACAGAATTAACCCGAAAACCGTCTATGAGCATGGGGCCGCAATCATTCGGATTCCCGTTTGAGCAAGGTTTCGCTCCCAATCAAAATAAACAGCAGGCCTGCTCTGAAAAAGGCCTGCTCGACGAGCTCGCTCAAAACGTCACAAACGGCGCAAAAGCAGGTCTGATTGACCCTGTGATCGGCCGCGATCATGAAGTGGCGCGCGTAATTGAAATTTTGAACCGCCGGAATAAAAACAATCCGGTGCTGATCGGTGAGCCGGGCGTCGGTAAAACGGCTATTGCAGAAGGCCTCGCGCTTAAAATCGCTGAAGGCGATGTGCCGAACAAATTGAAAAACAAAGAGCTTTACCTGCTTGACGTCGCTTCTCTCGTCGCCAATACAGGGATCAGAGGCCAGTTTGAAGAAAGAATGAAACAATTAATGAACGAATTAAAAGAACGGAAAAACGTCATCTTGTTCATTGACGAGATTCACCTTCTTGTAGGCGCCGGCTCTGCCGAGGGATCAATGGATGCCGGGAACATCCTGAAACCGGCGCTTGCCAGAGGCGAGCTGCAGGTCATCGGGGCGACAACGCTGAAAGAGTACCGCCAGATTGAAAAAGATGCGGCGCTTGAAAGACGCTTCCAGCCTGTCATGGTTCACGAGCCTACAATAGAACAAGCCATCAGCATTCTGGAAGGCATTAAAGATAAATACGAGAAATACCACGGCGTCACATTCAGCAATGAAGCGATAAACGCCTGTGTTACGCTTTCATCCCGTTACATTCAGGACCGCCACCTGCCGGATAAAGCGATCGACTTATTAGATGAAGCCGGCTCTAAGGCGAACCTGGAGCTTGATACCGTAAATGAAGAAGATGCGGCTGAGAGACTCAAAGCAATTGACGCGGAGAAAACAAAAGCGCTTCATGAAGAAAATTATGAGCTTGCCGCGAAACTGCGTGATGAAGAAGCGGCGTTGGAAAAGCAGCTGGCGCATGAAACACCGGCCTCTTCACCTGAAATCGGGGCGGAGCATATTCAAGCCATCATTGAACAGAAAACAGGCATTCCGGTCGGAAAACTCCAGGCTGATGAACAAGTCAAAATGAAGGAACTTGAAGAGCATCTTCATCAGCGCGTCATCGGTCAGGAAAAAGCCGTGAAAAAAGTGGCGAAAGCGGTCAGACGAAGCCGCGCCGGCTTAAAATCCAAAAACAGACCTGTCGGCTCCTTCCTCTTTGTCGGACCGACCGGAGTCGGAAAAACCGAGTTATCAAAGACACTCGCAGATGAACTGTTCGGTACAAAAGATTCCATTATCCGTCTCGATATGAGTGAATACATGGAAAAACACGCCGTATCAAAAATCATCGGTTCACCGCCGGGATATGTCGGACACGATGAAGCCGGTCAATTAACGGAAAAAGTGCGCCGCAATCCGTACAGCATCGTGCTGCTCGATGAGATTGAAAAAGCCCACCCTGATGTCCAGCATATGTTTCTGCAGATTATGGAGGACGGCCGTCTGACAGACAGCCAGGGCAGAACGGTCAGCTTCAAAGATACCGTTTTGATTATGACAAGCAACGCTGGAACCGGCGAAAAACAGGTGAAAGTCGGATTCCAATCTGAAGAGAGCGTCCTGGAGGAACAAACGCTGATTGATTCACTGAGCGCGTTCTTCAAACCGGAGTTTTTAAACCGGTTTGACAGCATCATTGAATTCCAATCCCTGAAAAAAGAACATCTCGTGAAAATCGTCAGCCTGCTTCTCACAGAGCTTGAAGACACATTAAAAGAGCGCGGCATCAGCCTGAGCGTAACGGACGAAGCGAAAGAAAAAATCGCTGAAATCGGCTACCACCCAGCTTTCGGAGCACGCCCGCTCAGAAGAACCATCCAAGAATTGATCGAGGACGAAATGACAGATCTCTTATTGGATGACAACGAAATAAAAGCCTTCCATGTCGTAATGGAAGAGGACGGCATCAAAGTCCGGGCACAATAAGAAAAAAGCGGTTCCCTCCTCGCGGGGAGCCGCTTTTTTGTTTCTTTCTCCATGCCGAAAGGGAGAAACTGTGAAGAATTCGGGAACAATTTCTCAATCACCCTAAAGTTCCATGCACTGCCACCGATATTAACCATAGAAAGCTAGTATAAAGGATTTGGTGAAAACTATGGATAAAACATCGATTATCGGTATCATCCTCGCCTTGATTGCTTTAAGCGTGGGCATGGTGCTGAAAGGGGTCAGCTTAAGCGCACTCGCTAACCCGGCAGCTATTCTGATTATTTTGTTCGGTACGATTTCTGCGGTGATCATCGCATTCCCCGGAAAAGAAATCAAAAAAGTGCCTGCCCTTTTTAAAGTGCTGTTTAAAGAAAACAAACAGCTGACAATTGCGCAATTAATTCCTATGTTCTCTCAATGGGCGCAAATCGCCAGACGTGAAGGTCTGCTCGCATTGGAAGCAAGCATTGAAGACGTGGATGACGCATTTTTGAAAAACGGCCTGAGTATGGCGGTTGACGGACAAAGCGCAGAATTTATCAGAGATATTATGACTGAGGAAGTTGAAGCGATGGAAGACAGACACCAGGCCGGCGCAGCCATCTTTACACAAGCCGGCACATATGCGCCGACACTCGGCGTTTTGGGTGCGGTCATCGGCCTTATCGCGGCTCTTTCCAACATGAACAATACCGAGGCGCTCGGACATGCCATCAGTGCGGCTTTTGTCGCCACCCTTCTCGGGATTTTCACAGGATATGTACTATGGCATCCCTTCGCCAACAAACTGAAACGCAAATCAAAGCAGGAAGTCAAACTGCGTGAAATCATGATCGAAGGCGTTCTGTCAGTGCTTGAAGGACAGGCCCCGAAAGTGATCGAACAAAAACTTCTCATGTATCTTCCTGCGAATGAACGCGCAAAAGTCGCTGAACAAGAAGGAGAGGCAAACAATGGCGAGAAAAAAGAAGAAGAAGCATGATGACGAGCATGTGGATGAGTCTTGGCTGATCCCGTACGCGGATTTGCTCACCCTTCTTTTGGCTCTGTTCATTGTATTGTTCGCCATGAGCTCGGTCGATGCGGCGAAATTCCAAATGCTGTCTAAATCATTTAACGCCGTGTTTACCGGAGGCACGGGTGTTCTTGAATATTCAAGCGTCACCCCTCCTGAAAACGAAAAAGACGGCGTTGATCAGTTAAAAAAAGACAAGGAAAAAGATAAAGAACAGAAAAAGAAAGAAAGAGAAGCAGCCGACCGCGAAGAACTTGAAGGCGTGCAAAAGCAAGTCAATCAATTTATAAAAAATAAAAAGCTTGAAACTCAGCTGGAAACAAAGCTGACTAAAGAAGGACTCTTAATTACCATTAAAGACAGTATCTTTTTTGATTCCGGACGGGCGGATATCCGTCAGGAAGATATTCCGCTTGCCAAGGAAATCTCGAATCTCCTTGTGCTGAATCCGCCAAGGAACATTATTATCAGCGGACATACGGACAATGTACCGATTAAAAACTCACAATATCAATCTAACTGGCATTTAAGCGTCATGCGGGCCGTCAACTTCATGGCTATTCTGACAGAAAACCCGAAACTTGACGCAAAAGTATTCAGCGCCAAAGGTTTCGGAGAGTATAAACCGGCCGTGTCGAACAAAACCGCCGAAGGGCGCAGCAAAAACAGGCGCGTCGAGGTATTGATACAGCCTAGAAACGCCGCGACCGACCAAAATCAGTAATATAAAAAAGGAAGCCTTTCAGAATGGCTTCCTTTTTTATTTCTGATGAAAATGTTTAGCGTTTAACCCCACTCTTTTCAGCATTTCCGTACACATTTCTATCTCTTCATCACTCAGCACACTGATCATTTCTTTAATTTCGTCAGCATGATCAGGGAAAATATCGTCCAAAAGACGGATTCCCTTTTCGGAAATCTGTGCGAAAGTCACTCTTCTGTCAGTCGGCGAGGCTTTTCTGATGAGAAGTTCTTTTTTCTCTAATTTGTCAACAACGTATGTAATACTTCCGCTCGCTAATAAAATTTTGTCGCCGATCTGCTGAAGCGGCTGTTTGCCTTTGTGGTACAGCAGCTCAAGCACCGCAAATTCCGTCGGGTTCAGGCCGTGCTTATGAATATGTTTATTCATATGGTCGTTAATAGATCGGTACGCACGTGACAGTACAATAAATAATTTCAATGAGTTTTCTGTTTTATCCGTCATACATTCAATCATCCTTTTACAAAAGAAACCGTTACAGAGAAACATTAATAAACAAAATGAAAAATGTCAACAAAAATGTTTCCAAAATTTCTCTTCTTTTTGTCAGACCTTAATAAAATAATTTGTTTTTCTATCATTTTGGTTATTTTTTCTTATTAAAGAAGTATAAAAATGATATAATACCTCTATTCAAGTGTAATGTTGGAGCGATGCAGAGTGAATACATTTAAAGGTGCCCGGGGAAAGATCAAGCTTTATCTCATATTGGTGATCATCCCGGCACTTATTATCAGCTTTTTCATTTATGAAAAAGAAAAGCAGAAAATAGCCGATAAACACATACAGGAAGCCAGTATGATGCTCAACCTTCACCGCAATAAGCTCAATTATTTAATCGGTGAAACAAAAGCCCGGATGACAACACTTGCGATCGCTGTCGATAAGCCTGTCAATGAAGAAAAGATCATTGACATTCTCGATCAGGCTTTTGAGGATGAACCCAGATTCAGCGGACTGTATATGCTGAATTCCAAAGGTGATGTCATCGCAAGCACGACTGATCTGAAATCAAAGGTGAATTTGGCCGACAGACCGTATTTTACGAAGGCGAAAAAGACGAAAAAAACGGTCATCACAAATGACTACTCCAGCAGAATTACAGGCCAGCGCATCTTCACGATCTGCGTGCCGGTGTTAGACGCAAAACGGGAAGTCACGGATTATTTAGTAGCCGCCATACAAGTCGATTATTTGAGAAATATGATCAATATGCTGAGCCCTGACGTTTATGTCAAGGCAACCAATCAGAATAAAGTGATATTTGCCAGCGGACGGGCTGATCAATCAGAAGGTGTGAAACCGGTCAGCGGCTATCTGGATGATATTAATTGGAATATCAATGTTTATCCGAAACCGGTTGAGCTGAACGAGCTGACCAAAAGCGTGCTGCTGCCGATGTCCAGTATTGCCGTGCTGCTGAATATTCTGTTCATCCTCGTTCAATATTATCTGCTTAAGCGCAAGACCCAGCTGGAGCGCGCTCAAAATGAAGCGCAGAAATTGGAGCTGATCGGAACGCTTGCCGCCAGCACCGCCCATGAAATCCGCAACCCGCTTACAGGGATCAGCGGCTTCATTCAGCTTTTGCAGAAAAAATACAAATCGGAGGAAGATCAGCTGTATTTCTCAATTATTGAGCAGGAGATTAAACGAATCAATCAGATTGTCAGTGAGTTTTTAGTGCTTGGAAAACCCACTGCCGAACGGTTGGAAGTGAACTCGCTGCAGGATATTCTTGATGAGATTATGCCGATTATTTATTCTGAAGGGAATCTATACAATGTGGAAGTGAATGTGGAGATACTCGTCAATCGGCCGCTCAAGGTCAACTGCACGAAAGACCATATTAAACAGGTGATTTTAAATGTCGCGAAAAACGCGCTGGAATCCATGCAGGAAGGCGGCCGGCTGTCCATCTATTTAGAAGCCCGCGATCATAAAGCAGTCATTAAGGTGGCCGACAACGGAATGGGCATTTCTGAAGATATGCTTGAACACATTTTTCTTCCGTTTGTAACGTCAAAGGAAAAAGGCACCGGCCTCGGCCTTGTCGTATGTAAACGAATCATGCTGATGTACGGCGGTTCGATTGACATTCAAAGCGAAGTCGATAAGGGCACAGAGGTCACCATTACCCTTCCTGCCGCTTCTCGATGAAAAAAACACCCTGATCGGGGTGTTTTTTATTTAAAGAAGAGTATGTGTAAGAGGATATACCAGAGGAACGGCATCATAGCCGGCAGATAGTACGAGGCGCTTCGTGAGCCGTGCCAGCGGAAAAATGTGCTGACTGTACGCGGTCATCTTTCGGATGCGGCGCTTGATCAGGAAGCGCATTCAGTCTTCGTTATCTGTTTTATCATCAATCATTTGTTTGCTTCATATGCAGGCATGACGTCACCGCGGGAGAACAAGCCTATTTTCTTCACAAGGCCCTGTATTCCTTGGTGATGTGTACGATCACGGTTTACCAGCTGCTGATACGCGTTCATCAGACAGTCCAGTTCCTGGCTGTGCCTGATCGTGTCATATCCTGTAAACCCTTGCCTGTTAGCCGCATCTATCATCATTTTTCTTTTTTTATCAATAGATACAAGCAATTTTTCTTGTTCAGAATAACTGCCCATTCACTTCACCCCTCACCGCTAAAAGAATAGGAAACAAGTTTGATTGGGTTATTGAGCATTATTACAGATTATACTTTATTTGTAAACATTTTTTTACTAAATAACTTATTTTTTCATTTCATATTGGAATCTTTAGCATGAATACGAGAATAATACCCATTCGGGTAATGATATAAACAGAATGCGGCATATTCAAGATTTAAAAAACAGCCACAGCTGACTTTATAT
This sequence comes from Bacillus sp. Pc3, assembly GCF_000815145.1. Lineage (NCBI taxonomy): Bacteria > Bacillati > Bacillota > Bacilli > Caryophanales > Bacillaceae > Bacillus > Bacillus sp. Pc3. The sequence goes on from NZ_CP010406.1 coordinate 757,240, forward strand.
TACAATAAAAAACCTCTCATGCCGGCGGTGCATGAGAGGTTCGGGCGTCTATCAGTTTTGCACACTTTCATTTTCGTAAATCGGCACCCAGCCCTCAGTCGTCACGAAGATTCGGATTGCGACGACCCGGCGGTCTTCCTGAAGCGTAAAGTAGTGGCGGATGTTCTCCGGAACTGAAATCAAATCTCCCGGATTTAAACGGACGTCGAAAAATGTGCCGTCTTTGCCTTGAATGACGAAGATGCCGTGTCCGCTGACGATAAAGCGGACTTCATCATCCGTGTGGTGATGTTCTCTTTGGAAGTTTTTTAATAATTCATCAAGATTCGGCGTGGTGTCTGATAAAGAAATGACATCCTGAGACTGATATCCGCGCCGGGCTGAAATGTCCTGAATCTCCGTGTCAAACGCCGCGAGAATCCGTTCTTTTTCATCTTCGGTTAGGTCGTATTTTTCCGAAAGCTCAGACGGAAGTTTTTCAATGTTCCACTGCTCATAGATCACCTCTTGTTCGTCTAAGAAGCGCGCTACTTCTTCCTGATGTTCAATGAGCGTATTTTTTTCGTCATGAATTCTGATGGTCGCCATTTTCTATTCCTCCTTTTATTTTACCAGCTGCGGCCGAAGTGACAGAAGCTTGAGGTGACAGCTGAATAAAAATTCATAGGCTTCCAGCACCCTTTTCGCTTCAAATGCGGTCCGCCCCCATGCCGTAATGCCGTGATTGCGGATTAACACCGCGCCTGATCCGGCGTCCGCATGGTGCGCGAAGTTTTCGGCCAATGCCGGGATGTGCGCCGGATTGTCAATGATCGGAACGGTCACGGACGCGTTTTCCTCCCATAATCCGAGCGCCTTAATTATCTCCTGCCCCTGAAAAGTGATTTGTTTTTCATCCCCGTAAAGCTCTGAGATGACATTATTATTGACGGTATGGACATGCAGACAGCAGCCCGCGTCTGTCTTTTGGTATAAGTAAGTATGGAGAAGCGTTTCCGCTGAAGGTTTTAAAGAATGGCCGGTCTCAGCGGGCTTCCCGTACTCATCGATTAAGAGAAAATCTTCGTCTGTTTCTTTTCGTTTGTCTTTTCCGCTCGCCGTAACGAGAAAAGTCAGCGGCCCGTCGGATACTTTGATGGAAAGATTCCCGCTCGTTGCCGGGAACCAGTCTCTTTCGGCCAGCTCGCGTTTTACCTCGGCAAGTTCGCGCCAGCGTTCTTCTTTTGCAGCCATGCCTGCACCTCCCCGATGTTTTCAATGCCTGTTTTCACCTCATAAAAATCTTGAAAAGGCAGATGCCGGAGGCCGAGTTCTTTGCATTCAGTCAAAAGATAATCTCTCGCAAAGCACATATCGGACAACTTTGCAGCCTCGACATCCGTGACCGAATCACCGATCATAATGAGAAATTTCTGCTGATCGGATAGCTTACGGATGACTGACGGTTTGCAGCAGCCGCATTGATTGGTACAGTCTCCGTCACAGGCGTGCGGCCAGTCTATATGAATATATTCATTGTCAAAGGATGCATGATTGCAGAAAATCCGCTCCTTTTCTACGATCCCTTCCAAAAGCGGATGCACAAAAAAGTCCATTCCCCCGCTTACGATATAAAACGGGAGGCCGTTTGACCGGACAAACGAGACAAAATCCAAAAAGCCGTCCCGTATTTTCGCATCCTTCAGAATAAAGCCGGTCAGTTCTTCTTTTAAGCTGCTCGGCAGCAGTCCGAACATCCGTCCGACTCCTTCTTGGATTGATATGCTTTTAGACAGAACACCGTCTTTTAATTCAAGCCACTCAGGAGGCGCGAATTGTTTCATCATGCTGACAATGTTGTCGTTCATGGTGACCGTTCCGTCGAAATCACAAATAATCAGCGGTGTGCGGGTCATACGGCTTCCACCCTTCCCCATTTGTCTAATGCGAGCTGAAGATCTTTGCACGACGCGGCTTTTTCTTCAATCGGCTGCGCTTCAAGCACCGCATCAATGATGGCGCGGAACGCTTTTCCCCCGCCCTCGGCTCCTTTCGGATGGCCGTGAATGCCTCCGCCGGCATTGATGATGTGATCGATGCCGAAATCGCGCATCAACAATGGCACCATACCGGGGTGAATGCCTGCTGATGGGACGGCAAACGACGGATGAAAGACATCGTCTTTTACACATTCATCATGGATTGCAAGCGCGGACTCCTTCGGAAGAGCAACGGATCCGTAAGGTGACGGAAATAAACTGAAATCAGCGCCGCAATAGCGGTTCAGCTTGCCGAGCAAAAGCGCATGCGACAAGCCGTAAACGGGAGATGATGTGAACGCGCCGCTGACTGCCGGATGCGCCATGATCGGAAGCGGGATTTCCCTGTCTTCAGCAAGGCTCTGCATCACATCTAAACCGTAAGCGAACACATTCAATAAAAGCGCGTCCGCCCCGAGTTCTGCCGCGCGCCTCGCTTTATCCCGCAATTCAGCGGTCCTTCCCGTAAGGTTTACGGCATACAGCGTTTTATGCCCCGTCTCCTCCCGGGTTTCCTTCAGGACTTGTTTTCCTTCGATAATGCGGGTTTCAAACGGAGCCAGTTCATTTTCAAAGAAAATTTCGTCATCTTTAATAAGATCCACGCCGCCGAGCGCCTGCTGTCTGAGCTGTTCTTTAATGTCGGCGAGATCCCGTCCGATCACGCCTTTAAATATGCTCATCAGAAGCGGTCTTTCAAATTCGCCCAGCAGTTTGCGGATGCCGTATATACCGAATTTCGGCCCGGGAAGGGAGCGTTTAAACCCTTCGGAAAATTCAAGATCAGTCAATTTTATTTTTCCGTCCAGTGACAGCTTTCCGAATACCGTCGTCAGGACGGCCGGAATATCTCTTGAAAAGTTCGCCTCGGGATAGGCGATGGTGATGACGGATTGTGTTTCGTTTTCTGAGGTTCCTTCTTTCTCCTCAACTTTTACGACCCGCCCTTTATGTTTTCTGAGCTGTTCCTGCTTCACCAGGGGCAGGTCAGTCCAGGAGCCTACCGTCAGCCCCGCCGCAATCTGTTCCGCCCGCTTTTCACTGTCCGTTGTGTCTGTCAGAAGATATGTTGCCAATACTTCGCTCATGCGTGAACGCCTCTCTTTCTTTCGCAAAACATAAAAAAACCTCTTCCGTATGAGCAGAAAGAGGCTTCGTGTTATGTCCGAATCTTATCTCTCAGCTCCTGCTGCAAGAATTAGCACCGTGCTTTATCAGTCGGTTGCCGGGCTTCATCGGGCTCGTCCCTCTGCCTGCTCTTGATAAGAATAATGATTTTATAAAGTATTTTGAATTATCGCATTGTTATTCTGATATGTCAATGCTTTTTCGGGTGAAAAGATTCAGTTTCCCGATCCGTTCCGCAGCTTCTTTAAGTCTTTCTTCACTTGTCAGAAGACCGACTCTTATATAGCCTTCCCCCCATTTTCCGAACCCGTTTCCGGCAGCGACCGCGACATCCGCTTTCTCGAGCAGCAGGTCTGAAAACGACTGTGACGTATAACCGTCAGGCACAGGGAGCCATGCAAAAAAAGAGCCCGCCGGAGCCGTTACATCCCAGCCGATATCGCGGCAGGCTTTAATCCATGCATTGCGTCTCGATTCATATCTGTCATTTTGCGCCGCGACGCATGCCTGATCCGCTAAAAGTGCGGCTGCCGCCGCCTGCTGCGCCGCGGGAAACAGGCTGACAAACATATGATCCTGATAAAGGTTGATCGCTTCGATGACAGAAGCGTTTCCGACAGCAAATCCGACCCGCCAGCCCGCCATATTATACGTTTTGGACAAGGTATAGATTTCGATTCCCGTCTCTTTTGCGCCTTCGGTCTGCAAAAAGCTCAGCGGTTTATGCCCGTCAAAGCCGACGGCTCCGTACGCGAAATCATGAACGACACAAATGCCGTTTTGCTCCGCAAAACCGACCGTCTCCTCAAAAAACGCCTCTGTCGCCACAGCGCCGGTCGGATTATTCGGATAATTGAGATACAGCAGCTTCGCCTCGCTCCGCACCTTTTCAGGAATTACGCTGTAATCAGGGAGAAACCCTCTTTCTTCCGTCAGCGGCATCATTTCCATTTTCGCTTTTGCAAGGGCGACGCCTGACCAGTAATCAGGATATCCGGGATCAGGCACCAGAATGGTATCTCCCGGGTTTAAAAGACATTGCGGAAGCTCAACAAGTCCCGCCTTGCCTCCGAACAGCACGGCGACTTCCGTTTCCGGATCAAGCGTGACCCCGTACTCCCTTTCATAAAATGCAGCGGCTGCTTTTTTGAAGCTGTAAGCGCCCCGGAATGATGAGTATTTATGATTTTCCGGCCTTTCGACGGCGCGCTTCATTTCTTCAACGATATGCTGAGGCGTCGGCTGATCAGGGTTTCCCTGCCCTAAATTGATGACGTCTCTGCCTTCTTTCAGCTTTTGATTCACTTTTTGCACCAATGATGCGAAAAATTGTTCCGGCAGCTGTTTGAGTACATCTGAGATTTCAAAGTTCATATTTTCACCTTCTAAAAATGTCTTGAAATGATAGTCCATCATCATATATGGTTAAATAAAAAAAGTAAAGAGAAACTTGAGGTGTTAAAAAATGAAATGGACCGTTTCCTGTTTGCAATTTGATATTTCATACGGAAATCCTTCAGAAAACTTTAAAAAAGCAGAATCTTTGATTGAGCAAGAAAGCCGCCATGCGGATGTAATCGTGCTTCCTGAGCTGTGGACGACCGGCTATGATCTCACACGGCTAGACCAGCTGGCGGATGAAAACGGCAAAGTTTCGGAACAATGGCTTAAAGAAACGGCAAAAACATACAACGTACACCTCGTTGCCGGATCTTTTGCGGTCAAAGAAGGCGAAAATGTCTATAACACCATGTACATCGCCGATAACAGCGGACAGATCGTGAAGCGGTATCAGAAAGCCCATCTGTTTCAGCTGATGGATGAACACCTTTACTTGTCAGCAGGAAACAGCGACGGTTCCTTTGAGCTTGACGGTGTCAAGTGCGCCGGGCTTATCTGCTATGATATCCGTTTCCCCGAATGGATCAGAAAGCATACGTCCCAGGGCGCGAATGTCCTGTTTATCTCTGCGGAATGGCCTCTGCCCCGCCTTGATCATTGGCGAAGCCTGCTTATCGCCAGAGCAATTGAAAACCAATGTTTTGTCGCAGCCTCTAACTGCACGGGGTCCAATCCCGATAATGAATTTGCCGGCCACAGCCTGATTATTGACCCGTGGGGCCGGATTTTAGCCGAAGGAGACCGGACGGAAGGCGCAGTCCGAGCGGAAATCGATGTGTCAGAAAGCGCGGCCGTTCGCGGAACCATTCCGGTTTTCCAAGACTTACGGCGTGATTTATATTAATTTTCAAAAAAACGTTGACAAGAATATCCGGCACCTGCTAATATTTTCATCAACTGATTAATCCGAATTGTGATACAAATCAATATATTTTTCTCTTATCGAGAGTTGGGCGAGGGATTGGCCTTTTGACCCCAACAGCAACCGACCGTAATTCCATTGTGAAATGGGGCGCGTACATTTTGCGCCGAGACGATTGTCTCATAAGGCACGGTGCTAATTCCATCAGATGTTATCTGAGAGATAAGAGGCGGACTGCACTGTTTCAGCCTCCTTCTCTTTCAGAGAAGGAGGCTTTTTTTCGGGCGTATTCTCCGTCACGATCTCTTACTGCCACTACATAATTGGAGGGTAAATCCATGTCAGCAACTAAAACAAGTCTTTATGAACAATTAACAGAAAGCTCCGCCGCCGCGTTAGCCGTCAAGCTCGGCTTATTCCAAAACAAAAGCACTCTGACATGCCGTGAAATCGGCGACGGCAATTTAAATTACGTCTTTCATGTTTACGATAAAGAAAACAAAAAAGGACTGATTATCAAACAGGCGATTCCTTACGCGAAAGTCGTCGGTGAAAGCTGGCCGCTTACCATTGACCGGGCGAGAATCGAAAGCAGCGCCCTCATCCGCCAGGGCGAACACGTGCCGCACCTCGTTCCGGCCGTTTACTATTCCGATACTGAAATGGCCGTCACGGTAATGGAAGACCTCTCCCATTTGCGGATTTCAAGAAAAGGGCTGCTGGAAGGGCAGCATTATCCGAACTTATCGGTTCATATCGGTGAATTTTTAGGGAAAACGCTGTTTTACTCATCTGATTATGCGCTTGATGCGAAAGTAAAGCAGCAGCTCGCAAAGCAGTTTACAAATCCTGAGCTTTGCAATATTACGGAAAGGCTTGTGTTTACAGAACCGTTTCTCGACCATGAGACAAACGATTTTGAAAAGGAGCTGCGCCCATACGCAGAAAAAGTTTGGAACAATTCCCGGCTGAAAGAAGGCGCTGACGAATTGAAAGCCATCTTTCTGAATTCCGCGGAAACATTGGTTCACGGCGATCTGCACACGGGAAGCATTTTCGCCGATGAACATGAAACAAAGGTGATTGATCCCGAGTTTGCTTTCTTCGGACCGATCGGGTTTGACATCGGCCAATTTATCGCCAATCTGCTGTTAAACGCCCTCAGCCGCGACGGTGACGACAGACAGCCGTTATATGATCATACTGCCGCCGTATGGGATACATTTGTGAAAACATTCAGTGAAGCATGGGAGAAAGACTGCTTGCCTTCCCGCAGACACCTGCTGGAAGACACACTGAAAAACGCGTTTGAGGAAGCGGTCGGTTTTGCGGGATGCGAATTGATCCGGCGCACGATCGGACTCGCCCATGTGGCTGACTTAGATGAAATCACTCCGTTTGACAAACGAATCGAACGGAAGAAGCTGGCGCTTGACATCGGCGCCTATTATATCGAAAACAGAAAAAAACTGAAGCATATCACCGAGGTTCTGGACCAATTTAAGCTCCGTGTAAAGGAATGATGCAGCATGACCAATGAATTTGCCATCCCCCGTTCTGTAGAATGGAAAGAAACCTACATCCGCATTTTAAATCAGCAAAAGCTTCCCGACGTCACTGAATATGCGGAACTTGAAACAAAGGAAGATGTATTCGACGCGATTGTCACGCTGAAAGTAAGGGGCGCCCCGGCCATCGGTATAACCGCGGCGTTCGGACTCGCGCTCTCCGCCAAGTCGTTTGAAGCCCGCGACCTTTCAGATTTCCGACGTCAGTTCGCGGATGTCAAAGCGTATTTAAACAGTTCGAGGCCCACTGCCGTCAACCTCGCGTGGGCGCTTGACAGACTGACGGATTCCATCAGGGATGCGATCTCAATCAATGAAGCGAAGACAACGCTCGTTCATGAAGCCATTCAAATTCAGATTGAGGATGAAGAAACATGCCGAATGATCGGCCAGAATGCGCTGCACCTTTTTAAAAAAGGCGACCAGATCATGACCATCTGCAATGCGGGCTCGATTGCCACAAGCCGATACGGTACGGCGCTTGCTCCCTTTTACTTAGCGAAACAAAAAGATCTCGGCCTTCATATCTACGCATGTGAAACAAGACCCGTTCTCCAAGGATCACGGCTGACGGCGTGGGAGCTGATGCAGGGCGGAATTGATGTCACGCTCATTACGGACAGCATGGCCGCCCATACAATGAAGGAAAAACATATTTCTGCGGTCATTGTCGGCGCTGACAGAATTGCAAAAAACGGTGATACGGCCAACAAAATCGGAACGTACGGCCTCGCTATTTTGGCAAACGCCTTTCAAATTCCGTTTTTTGTGGCCGCACCGCTTTCGACATTTGACTTGCAGATTGAAAACGGCGATCAGATTCCGATTGAAGAGAGAGATCCGAATGAAGTCAGACAGATCTCCGGCATACGCACCGCTCCCGAAGATGTGCCGGTCTTCAATCCGGCCTTTGACATCACGCCGGGCAGCCTGATTTCCGGCATTATAACCGAGAAAGGAATTGTGACCGGCTCTTACACGGAAGAAATTGAACAATTATTCGCTGACTGCCAGCTGAGCTGAAAAACCGCTGATGATATTGCCTCAGGCAATGTCAGCGGTTTTTTTGTCTGCACAATGTAATCACTTTATCTTTTTGGACGGCTGTAATGAGATGCATTTTAAAAAACAGCTCTGCATAACCGGCTATCTTTTGCGGACGGCTCATTTTCATCAGGCTTCGTCCTCCTTTTTCATCAGACCAACTTTTTTCACTTAATAAAATGATATGTCGGACGTGAAAAAACGGAACGTGCCATACGCTTTATTTTTCATTATAGGATATTTGTTCGATGTTCAGCAGCACCGCTTTTACATCCGTCTTCGTGCCCGCGTATCCCGTTAAGGCGCTGTTTTTGCCGATTACCCGATGGCAAGGGATCAAAATCGGCAGCCGGTTTCGTTTATTGGCTTGTCCGATGGCGCGCACCGCTTTCGGTTTTCCGATCGCTTCAGCCATATCGCCGTAGCTTCGGGATTCCCCGTAAGGAATCATCGTCAGCGCGTTCCATACCCTTTCCTGAAAGGGTGTGCCTTTTTGTCTCAGAGGCAGAGAGAATTGCTTTCTTTCTCCTGAAAAATATGATGCCAGCTGCTGTTTCGCCTCCGACAGCAAAGCGGTTTCGCACGGCTTTACGCCGGGCGCGTCTTTCCGCCATTCCTCAAAATCTTCCCCGGTGAGAAACAGGCCGGTAATAAAGCTCTCTTCCTCTGTTATGATGACGGTTCCAAACGGCGCTCTCACACTTGTAAAACAGATCATTCCCCGCTCCTTCTTTCTTCGGTATTCTGCCGGATCGGAAGCGTCAAATGAAAAACGGTGCCCTTCCCTTCTTCACTTTCCACATGAATGCGTCCCTGATGCTCTTCGATGATTTTATAGCTGACCATGAGACCGAGACCCGTTCCCCTGTCTTTTGTCGTGTAAAATGGTTCACCCAGACGTTTTAATTTGTCTTCGGAAATGCCTGTTCCTTCATCTTGAATAGAAATCAAAATGTGGTCTTGATCAGAAGACTGAATGGTCACGTAGATATTGCCGCCGCCCGGCATGACTTCAATGGCGTTTTTTAAAATATTGATAAACACCTGTTTTAATTGATTCGGTTCACAGTAAATCGGCGGGATGTTTCCGGTCAGGTTCAGATGGATCTGCACATTGACAAGATTGGCCTGGGCATTCAGAAGATCAGCCGTGTCTTTCATAATCTGCGTCACGTCTTTTTCTTCATATAATATCGCCTGGGGTTTCGCTAAAATTAAAAATTCAGTGATGATAGACTCGATGCGTTTTAATTCTGAGGTAATGACGTTAAAGTACAGAGAATATTCGCCTTCAATGCTTCCTTGAAGAAGCTGAATGAACCCTTTCAGCGCCGTCATCGGGTTTCTGATTTCGTGGGCGATGCCCGCCGCCAGCTCCCCTACAACATGAAGAGTATCGGATTTCCGCAGCCTCTCTTCAAGCTCTTTGGCCTCTGTGACATCTTTAAAGATGGCCAGATTCATATTTTGAATGATATTTCTTTTGAAGGAGAATTCCAGTTTGCGGCTGTCGCTGCTGCTTAACAGGAAGGGGATTTCATTATCCATTCCTTCTAAATCAATCTTTCTGGCGGGAACACCCGCGTTTTCAATATCAAATAAAGAAAGAATATCCGGAACGGTGTACGCTCTCAGCTCCTCATCCGGCATACCGAGTATACGGCTTGCGAGAGGATTCGCGTCAATAATGCGGAATTGGTTGTCAAATAAGACCTTGCCGTCCATTGAGCCGTTGAATACTTTTCTGAATTTCAGCTCGCTTTCCCGCAATTCTTTTTCCATCCGCTTACGATCGCTGACATTTCTTAAAATGGTTAAATGCTGACCTTCAAGTATGGTTCGTTTTGATGTGAATTCCAGCTCTTTAAATTGGCCGTTTGCCATCTGAAACAGCATTTCTTCACGGATTTCCCCGTATTTTTCATATTTTTTCTTAATCTGCTTATATTTTTTCTGCGGATCAACGATAAACGTACATAAATTCGTCTCCACCAGCTTATCCATCGGCAGTTCGAAAATGCGGCACGCCGATTCGTTTGCTTTGGCAATCTTTCCGTCATCAGACCAAATGACAATCGCGTCCATGGCGTTTTCAAAAATTTCGCGGAATCGCTCTTCGCTTTTAAAAAGTTTCAATTCCATCAACCGTTTCTCTGTTATGTCCCTCATAATGGACATGTAGAACCCGCTGATTAAGTTGGACGTAATCGTAAATTCAAACAGCTTCTCTTCGCCCGACCGAAGCTTGACGGGCAGTTCTCCTTTGGCGTTTCCTTTTCTGCGGAGGGTTTCCCAGATTTCTTTCAGATGCTTTTTGTTTTCTCCGTCGGTAAAATGGCGGAGCGACAGATGGGACAATTCATTCTGGCCGATCTCAAAGCTTTTGCAAAAAGAGAGGTTCGCATCAATAAACCCGCCGTCCTTATCAAACAGCACGATGCCGTCGACAGCCCTGTCAAACAAATCTTTAAACAGCTGCTCGTTCATGGAGAATTCGCGCTCTAATATTTTTTTAGAGGAGATATCCCTCATCACCACAAAAAAATAATCCTCCCCAATTCCGTCTCTGGCGAGGAATTCAATGTATTTCGTCGCGCCGCTGTCAAGCTTAATCGGCACCTCTTTCCACAGATGGCCTTTTTTTAAAAACTTTTTCACGGCCTTATTCAGTTCTTCCTGAGGCACGGAATATAAAAAATCCAGGACGGAGCGGTTAATGAGGTTCTCTGCCTCAATCTGCATCATCCGGGCCGCAGCCTCGTTCGCCTGGACGATTTTCATTTCCTTACGGCATATAAAAATGGCATCAAGCGTGTTATTCATAATCACGTGATACCGGTTCAAATCACTCTTCAGGCGGTCATTTTCCTCTTTCATCCGCTTCAGCTGCTCTTTCAGCGACTCTTTTGTTTGCAAATCCAGAGTTTCAGCCATTCAGTACACTCCTTCTTCAAAAACCTATCCTTCAATATTTCTACAAAATACCTCATCTTCCTTCATTCGCCCTATACATTTCAGAAAATTTCAATGATATGACAAGTTAAAGTCTTTTTCTACGATCCTTACCTCCCCATTACATCATCCTAACAATCACTTTTGTCCTCCTTCAATTTTTTGTTTTTTATTTTAAAATGAACACCAACAGGAAATAATCATGCAGTGGATGATTTTTGAAGAGAAGGTGATGCTATGACAAAATCGCGAGACAGTTACTTTGACAACGCCAAGTTTATCTTGATTTTTCTGGTGGTGTTCGGCCATATCCTCCGGTCATTTATTAACGGAAATGAGTTTATGCTCCATCTCTACAAATTCATTTATACTTTTCATATGCCGGCCTTTATCCTGGTTTCCGGCTATTTCGCAAAAAACTTTAAGCGGAAAGGTTATGTGAAGAAGCTGGCTGTGAAGCTGATTATTCCGTACTTGATTTTTCAGGGCATTTACTCAGTTTTTTACTATTTGATTCAGGATGAAAGCATGGCAAGCGTCAATCCGATTGATCCGCAGTGGTCTCTCTGGTTTTTAGTCAGCTTATTCTTTTGGAATCTGCTGCTTTACCCCTTTACGAAGCTGCCGAAAATGTGGGCGCTTGGGGCGAGCTGCGGGCTTGCCGTCATGATCGGGTATCTTGATTTTATCAGCAGCACGCTGAGTCTTTCACGGACGTTTGTTTTTCTACCGATGTTTCTTGTCGGGTTTTATTTAAAGAAACAGCACTTTGATTTGCTTCGGGCTAAAAGAGGCAGGCAGATTGCCGCGGGCGTACTGGGGATTGTTTTCCTCTTATGCTGGTGTATTGATTTTGATTACTCGTGGCTGTTCGGTTCGGAGCCTTATTCTACATTCGGCACAGTGTCGCTGTTGAGCGGTCTGTCGCGCATCGGCTGGTATGTTTTGGCCTTTGCCGCCACTTTCAGCTTTTTGGCGCTCGTTCCGCAAAAGCGTTATTTCTTTACGAAATGGGGTACGAGAACGTTTTACGTGTATCTGCTGCATGGATTCATTATAAAAACGCTGCGGCAGATCGGGCTTGAAGATCACTTGTCTGATTATCAGAATTTAGTCATGCTCTTAATGTTAACGGCCGCTCTTACGTCCATTCTCTCCAGCAATGCGGTGAAAACGGCCGCACAGCCGTTTATTGAGCTGCGGATCACCGGCTGGCTTGAAGCGGTGAAAGGAACAAGAAACGGTGCTTATTCGAAATAATGCAAAATACCTCTTAAGCGTTATCGCCTAAGAGGTATTTTTTATTGTTTGCCGTCTTCTTTTTTCTTTGGCTTCGTCTGTTCAAGCGTTTCAATCCATTTTCCGGCGTTATAATCACCGAGCTCGCTTGCAAACTCTTCTTCAAGCAATTTAGGGTCCATCGGCTTTTTATGGTTTTGCATGTCTTTGCTGTGGCGGTTTTTTTTCGTCATGTTACTCGCCTCCTTGTTTGCCGTGTTTTGATTTGCGGTTTGCGCCTCTCAGTCCGGGATCACCGTCATATTGTGTTTTGTATGCATCTTTGTCCATGCTCTCAGTCGGTGTGTTGTTGTTGGTCAAAGCTTCATTCTTTGCTGCTTTGCGTTTCATTTGATTTCCTCCTTCTGTCAGCAAATCTGTTTTGAATTCATCAAGCATTTTTTTCAAGTCGCGCACTGTCACGTTTTTGGCCTCATCAATGAGTTCATAGCCGATCTGTCCGTTCGGCTCAAGCAGCACATATTTAAAATCTTGAATGTTTCCGAGGCCTTCCTGCCTGATCCTCATTGACAGCTGAGCTTCGGTAAAACGCATTTTTTTTAAGTTTTCCGGGATGATTTTTCCGTTTCTGACAACGGCGACGGTTTTTCCTGAAAATAAAAACTCAAAAAAGCTTGATTTGATTTCTAAATATTCCATCAGGATTAATACCGCAATAAAAATCGCCGCCGCGAAAATAGTTTCCCATAAATTATGTTCAATAAACGGCTGAATAATAATCGAGCCGATCGAAATCATGATGACTGTCTGGGTCACCGACAGCTGGCTGATTGATTTCCGTCCGGCAATCCGCAATAAAAAGGTACCGACCGCTATCATAACTACCGACTTCCAAAATACGGCAAACAATGACGTCACCTCTTTACAAGTAGAATCTCCAAAGAAACTGTTTCCACTCATCCATTTTACGGCAATAAAAAACACCGCTTTCTGAAAAGCGGTGTCAGCCGATAATTATTCTTTCCTTCGGATAGTGATAATTTGCTTCGATTTCTTTTCGGCCGATCAGATAAAGGAACGTCAAAATGCCGATCCGGCCGATAAACATGACAATCATGATGACGCATTTTCCGATGTCGCTTAAATGCGGAGTAATCCCAAGCGACAGGCCGGTCGTTCCGAATGCGGAACACACTTCAAACAGCAGTCCGAGCAGCGTCTGATTTGTCTCCGTCACGGCCAGAATCAGCGTCGATCCGAACACGAGCAGAATCGCCATCATCGTAACGACCAGCGACTTCATGACATCAGCCTGGTGAAGCTCGCGTTTAAAGACCTTGACCGCTTTATTCCCCCGGGCAAAATGAAACAGGGCAAGAAGGTTAAGCGCAAACGTCGTCGTACGGATTCCGCCGCCGACCGAGCTCGGTGATGCGCCGATGAACATGAGGGCGCAGATGAAAAATAATGTCGGCGCCGACAGCTGGCTGATGTCAATTGTCGCAAGCCCGCCGCTTCGCGTAGCGGTTGATTGAAAGAGACATAAAAATAAAACATCATGCCAGCTTTTCCCCTTCATGACATGGCTTGCTTCAAGCGCGTAAATGCCCACGGCTCCGAACAAAACGAGCATTCCGAACGTAACGGTCGTAATTTTCGTAAACAGCGTGAATGAGTATCTGCGCTGTTTTGAAAACAAAAAGTCCTTTACTTCTACGAGCACCGGAAAACCGATCGCACCGAAAATAATCAGAATCATCGTAATAAACTGCACGAAATAGTCATGTCTGAACGGGACGAGTGAATTTCCCGTAATATCAAAACCGCCGTTTGTCGTGGCGCTGACGCTCGCAAAGAATCCGTGCAAGTACGCCTGTTCAAACGAATCATAATACGTTAAAAAATATGTTCCTAAGATGATGCCGCCTAAAAACTCGATTAATAAAATCAAAAACAGTACTTGCTTCATCAGGTTGACGATACCGGAAAACTGCGATTGATTCTGATCCACCATGATGAGCTTCCGTTCCCGCAGACCGATCCGTTTGCCCATAATGAGCCAGACGAATGTTCCGAGCGTCATGATGCCGATTCCGCCGAATTGAAGCACGAAAGCCAAAATGACAATCCCGGCCGTGCTGAATGTATCAGCCGTGTTGACGACCGTTAAACCGGTGACACTGACTGAGCTGACAGCCGTAAACAGCGCGTCTATAAACGACCAGCTGGCCCCTTGTTTGTGGGCGGCCGGCAGACTTAGCAAAATAAATGCCACCGTCACAGCAAGAAAATAATATAATGCAATCAGCTGTGCAGGCGACAAGATCTGTATGAATTTCTTCAGTGTTAATTTCATAAGATAGTTCCTTCTGCCTCTCAAATGTAGTACGTAATTATTCTAATGATATTGGGAGTATTTTTAAAGGGCTTTTTAGAAAGATTTTTCATTACCTTATGTAATTTGCCGATCTTTAAACAAAAAACCTCTGAAACGATTGTCAGAGGTTTTGTTGATTATTTTGCTTCCAGCCTGCGGATGCGCTCATCGAGATCAGGGTGTGTGGAGAACAGTGACGAATGCTTTTTGCCGTTAATTTTTAACGTCTGCACCGCCGTCTGGTCCTCTTCATTCACATGTCCTGTATAAGACTTCAGCGTACGCAGGGCGTGAATCATTTTATCCTTGCCGGCAAGGTCTGCACCGCCGCGGTCAGCGTGAAACTCTCTGTGGCGCGAGTAGGCGAAGACGACAAGACTGCCGAGAATGGAAAAGATAATCTGAAACACGATCATCGCGATAAAATGAACGACCGGCGCGAGGTCTTCTTTGACAAAGCGGCTTGCAACCCATGCCGCGATTCGGGAAAGGAATACGACGAACGTATTGACGATTCCCTGCAGCAGCGTCATCGTGACCATATCACCGTTTGTGATGTGTGCGACTTCATGGGCAAGGACCCCTTCCACCGCAGCATCATCCATCTGCTGCAATAAACCTGAAGAAACCGCGACAAGCGAACGGCGCTTAGAAGGTCCGGTCGCAAAAGCATTGACCTCCGGGGAATGATAAATGCCGACTTCAGGCATTTTCGTCATCCCTGCGGCACGGGACAATCTGTGCACACGGTCAACCAATTGCTGTTCTTCATAGCTGAGCGACTGTTTCTTCGGATTTAACACCCGGACGCCCATCATCGTTTTGGCCATCCATCTGGACATTCCGAGAGAAATAAAAGAACCGACAAAACCGACGACAAGACTGAACACGAGCAATGCCATCAGATCAATGCGGCCATTTTGTATATACGAGCCGACACCGGTAACGCTTGTAATAATCGTAAGCACAATTCCGATTGTCGTAATGACCAAAAGGTTCGTTAAAATAAACAGAAATATTCTTTTCGCCATAATTACCTCCGTCTTTTTTAAGATCAAAAGAACTTATTTACTTAAATTATAAATGATCTGTTTGAAAATGCAACAATTTCGACGTATGATGTTAATGTAATTCCCATTGATATTAGAAAGTAACACGTAATCAATCAGAGGTGAACCATGAACACGTTTAAACTGACCCGAACTGATATGGTCCGGCTTCTTTACGCGCTAAAAGGCCAAGGAGACGCAACCCCTCTCCAAATCTTATTGCAATCAGCGGATATGACCTTGGATGAAGCGGAAAGCCGTCTGCATATCCCTGAATTTCTGACGAGATTCGAACGAAAAAAAGAGAAAAAGGAATACGGGCTTTCAACTAACGAGATTGTCGAGCTGGGAAATCTGTGCGAGCTGACGTCTTTAAAATCAACCGCCGTCCAAAACTGGGTGAAGCGCGATATTAAAGATTTAATCGGCCACCCCTTACTCGGCAAAAAATATACAATTGAACAAGCTGTCATCCTTCTCATTGTACGTGATTTAAAATCAATTTATGACTTCGAACATATACGCGGCATATTAAAAATCGCTTTTAACACGATCACAGACAGATCAGACGACGTCATCAGCCCGATCAGCTACTATGAAAGCTGCGCCCAAGTGATTGATTATCTTCATCATAAGGCAAACCCGCCGATGAAGGAAACGAGCCTGCAGGAGCTCGTCGAAGAGCAGACGGACAAGCTCAAAAGCTGCTTTAAAGAACTCGGAGGCAGACAATGGAACAATATCAGATCCATAATCGCCGTCACGGTGCTCTCCGTTTTGACTTTCCATATTCAAGCCTCAGCCTACAAAATGACCAGCCATTTATTATAATTCATAACGCTTCTTCGCCCCGGTGTCTGCGCCGGGGTTTTTTTGCTGTACAACAATTGCCAGCATAATCAATACCGTTCCGTTTGAAACTAAAATGCGAAAACACATCTTGCCAGAGAAAAGGAGATGAAAAAGATGGCGAGCAGAAATAAACTCTTAGTTCCAGGGGCTGAGCAGGCACTTGACCAATTTAAATACGAAGTGGCTCAAGAATTCGGCGTGAACCTTAGCTCTGATACAGCAGCACGCGCAAACGGCTCTGTAGGCGGGGAAATGACAAAACGTCTTGTACAGCAGGCTCAATCACAATTAAACGGGAAACATCAATAATGCAGCTTATTCGCCGGGACTTCTCGGCGAATTTTGATATTTATCGGCATTCTCCTTTCCGTGCCGGTAGCCGTTCGGATTCCTTCGGTCTGATGAATCTTCATGATGCCGATAGGATTCCCAATGTTCATTGCGATCATGATTCCAGTAATGATTGTAATACTTTTGCTTAGGCTCTTTGTCATTTCCGTTTTCCTGAGGATTTTGTGTTGGGGGCTGCTCTGTTTCCCCATCTTGTTCCTTCTGTGTGTTTTCCTCTGATCCGGAAGCTGCATTTTTTTCGGTTTGCTGATTGCCGTCCTGACTGTCCGGCTTCGCTTCTTCCGTACCGGGCGTTGTTTCATTGTTTCCCGGCTTCTCTGCTGCCTTTTCTTCATCAGGAGCTGTCTTTTCATCAGCCGCCGGCTTTTCTGTGTCCGGCTGCTCGCTTTGATCAGCGTCTGTTTCGGTATCTTTTTGATCTGTTTCATTGCCGTCGGTTTGCTTTTCAGGCTGTTTTTCTTCTGTTTTCTTTTCGTTTCTTCTTATGTAGCTGCCTGTTGACATCCCTTCCTGTTTTGCTTTTTCTCTTGTTTCCATATCAGATTCAAGCGATTGGACCTGGTAGGTGCCCTTATATTTTTCAGTCATGTCGGCCAGCTGTTTTTTAACGCCTTTTTTATATGTATTGTCATCCGTATTTTCATAAACCGTGGAAATTAAAATCTCTTTTGATTCCTTTACATATCCATGCTTGCTGCAATCGGTAATAATATTACTGATGACTTCTTTAAAATCGCTGCTTTTCCAATCTCCGATGTCACTGATGACCTGTTTGGCGTCATGGTTCAGCGGTGTCAGTTCAATGACTTCATATTTGCTGTTTAAAGCCATTTCAATGCTGGGATTAATGTCAAGCGTCATATACGCGTAAGCTTTGTTATCAGAAAAAACCGGGAGCAAAATTAAAATAAACAAAATAATAGCAGTCATCGTAAACACTCCCAATTTAAAAGGGCGCAGTTTCAGAAAATCAAAAAAGCTGGCCCTTCTTCCCATACGCGTTTCGCCTTCGAACGTAATTTCCTCTCCGATTTCACAAGTGCGGTGATCATTTTTTGTTTTTAAAAATTGTCCGTCAGGGGTTAGCAACGTGACGAATTTTTTATTTTTCTCTACTATGATCCCTCTTCTCATGAGTGCAACACCCCTTTAAGATAATCTTTTAAATAAATATAATCACCGGTAATAATAATACTCATGGCGATGATATATTTTCGGTTCCGTTCGATCGTTTTTCTGCTGACCGACACGAGCTGCTCCAGCTGTTTGACAGGAAGCTGTTTTTTCTGGTGCAAAATGGACGCCAGCTCTTCATTTTCAACAAGCGTGTAGGCTACCTTAATCGCATTCTGCCTCGCATCTGTATGCTTCGGCGATTGTTCCAGCAGCTCTTTAAAAGACAGGCCGTATTCTTTCAGCTGCTTCTGAAAAAAAAGAATTTCTTCCCGGCGCTGTTCCTGTTCTATCTGTTTGCGGTATTCATCAATGGAAAGCTCCGCTTCAATAAGGCTCTGCGAAGATTCCTGGTCGTCGCCTTCCTGCACATCCATATTGATATGCTGAGCGGTTCTTGCTTCTTTTCTGATATAGTCTATCACTTTTCTTTTTATAATCAGCTCTGCAAATGCAAGCAGCGAATTACCTTTTTCAGCCGAATATTTTTCAATGGCTTCGTTAAACGCGATCAGCCCGATGCTGAATTCGTCGTCTTTTTCATCTATATATCGTTTACAAACGGATGAAACCGTCTTCGCGATAAAAGGCTTATATTGCTGTATTAAATCGTTCTGCAGATCTTTGTCGCCTTTTTGTATTTTTTCAACAGATGTTTCAAGCGTTTGCTTCTTTTTTCCCAATTTAAACAAAAGGCTAAGCACTGGTTTCACCTCAGTTCCTCCCTATAACTACTCATAATCATAGCTAATTTAGTAGGGATTCGCAAAGGAAGAAAAAGAGAAATCGATTTCATTTGTCTCAATTATGACAAGCCAATAAGACGTACTATACATGATTTCGTGCCCCCATGCAGAATTAAGGGGGTTTTCTCTGTGTTTTTTGTAACAATGCTGTTATAAAATTGTTATCATATGTCTTAAATGTAAGCGTTTCAAACAAAAAAGGGAACCTGCTTTTTAAAAAGCCAGACTCCCTTTTTGATCATTTTACGCGTGTTCTCTTTTTTCCGATTCCGCGTCAGACTCTATTTGTTTTGCTCCTGACATAAACCATCCGCAAACCGCAATGGCAGCCAGAACCGCCCAGAAAATGATTTTCCAGGCCGCCGAATGGATGACATCTGCCGGAATGATACCGAGTTCCTCATGAGCCAATGTATAAAGAGCGAGCTTCACGCCTACCCATCCGACAATCACAAATGCCGCCGTTTCAAGGCCCGGCCTGGTTTTCAGTAAGGATACGAACATTGATGCCGCAAAACGCATAATGATTAAACCGATTACGCCGCCGGCTAAAATAACGAGAAACTGACCGCCGTCCAAGCCGCCGATGGCAGGAAGCTGAGTTCCCGGGAGCGTTACGGCAAGCGCGACCGCCGCTAAAATGGAGTCAACGGCAAAAGCGATGTCCGCGAGCTCCACTTTCAAGACAGTCTGCCAAAACCCGCTTTCTTTCTGCATTTTCTGCCCGCCGTTATCTTTAAATACATACCGCTTCAGCAAATGGCTGACCGCAATGTAAAACAGATATAAAGCGCCGACGGCCTGGACCTGCCAGACATTCACCAGAAAAGAAATAGCGAACAGCGACCCGAAACGCAAAATAAATGCGCCCGCCAATCCGTAAAATAAAGCCTTCTTCCTTTGTTTTTCAGGAAGATGCTTCACCATCACAGCCATCACCAGCGCGTTATCCGCCGCCAAAATCCCTTCCAGCCCGATTAAAACGAGAAGAACCCATCCATACTCCAATAATAATGCAAAGTCCAATCCATTCCCTCCGTTTCTTTTTTCTATCATCCGAGCTTATACCGGCGGTTTTTTACGCAAAAAAGACCTTTGCCGATATAAGGCAAAGGTCTTGCTAGACATGAATGATTGGCATGCCAACAAAGCCGATGGATATGATCCATGAATTGACGACTTTGTTTCCGGAATATCCGGACGCTACTCCCCTTTGGGATTTCAAGAAATATTTGTTTATACGCTCATGATAAAGCCTGTTTCATCATTTGTCAACGCTTAACTTTTTTAACAAATTGAGAAATTTTTTCTGTTTTGGCCCGCTGTTTTCTTCTCTTTAAAAACATCCAAAGAATGAGAAGCAACACAATGAATATACCGAGCGGCAGCATATATTGATCGAGAATGGAACCGACGCTTTTCCAATTTTCCCCGAGTTTCATTCCGAGGTATACGTAAGCAAATGTAATCGGCAGCATCGCTGCATATGTATATAGAGAGAACACCCAGACATTCATCTTCGCAATGCCGCACGGCAAAGAAATCAGCGTCCTGACCCCCGGTATAAAACGGCCGCTGAACGCGACCAAACCTCCGTGCTTCTGAAAGAAATCATCTGATTTCTGCAGGGATTCGGGTTTTATCCATATATACTTTCCATATTTCAGCAAAAACGGCCGACCGCCCAGCCTGCCGATTCCATATAAGACAAGCGGACCTGAAACACCGCCGAGCGAACCGGCAAACACGGTCCCGGCAAGTGTCATATCCCCTTTTGAGACCCAATAGCCCGCTAGCGGAAGAACAATTTCCGCCGGGATGAATTCTATACTGAGCGCCAAAAAAATCCCGGCGTAAGATAAGCTTTTAAACGCCTCTATTATTGATATGATGAATTCTTCGATGATCTATCACTCCCGGCTTACGTCTATATTCCGAAACTTAAGAATGATTTTAACACAAAACCTTGAGGCTGAAATATCTTTTAGACATGCCCGTTATAAATGTGAGTTGTTTCAGATCGGTATAGCGGGAGGGAATGACATGCGCAATACAACGTCACGCCTGTCTCCTGATTGCTTGTCTGGCGGCGTTTACATCACTTAAGATCTCCGGAAAAGTAAGCGGCGGCTGACCGCGAATTCAGTTCATATGGGAGCGGGAAATTTTCTCAGTCACCACATGGGAATGCGTGGGCATTTCCCGGGGAATGATTTTGTATAATCTTTTTGATTACCGCTGATGATTTTCAGGGACTTCAGCGCTTTAAAGAACTTACCGATTCACTGATTGTAAATAAAGAATTCATTTGCTTTTCAGCCGACCATTTCCGCCTGAGGAAATGGAACAGCCGCTCCATGAAGCGCCGCAACACCCATAAGTTGCTACACATGGAACGGACCCGTTTATCCACAATAAAGACAAAAAGGAGTTTTTATTCATGCACACGATGTGGAAGGGTTCGATCAGTTTCGGCCTCGTCAATATCCCGGTCAAGCTCTTTGCGGCCACTGAAGATAAAGATATAAAATTCCGCAGTCTTCATAAAGAAGACCATGCGCCGATTAAATACGAAAAAATCTGCACCGGATGTGAAAAAAGTCTGGAGCCTGATGAAATCGTGAAAGGCTATGAGTATGTAAAAGGGAAATACGTCATTATGACAGACGAAGACTTGAAAGACGTAAAACAGGAACATGAAGAAAAAGCGGTTGAGATTGTTGACTTTGTCCAGCTGCAGGAAATTGATCCGATTTATTTTAACCGGTCATATTATGTCGGGCCGGGAGATAACGGCACAAAAGCCTATACACTTCTGCGGGAAGCGCTGAGGACGACGGGTAAAATCGGGATTGCCTCCATTACGATCCGCTCTAAACAGCAGCTTGCGATTCTTCGCGTGTATGACAACTGTATCGTGATGGAATCCATTCATTATCCGGATGAAGTCAGAAATGCCGGACATGTGCCGGGCGTTCCCGAGCAGACAGCCGTTAATGAAAAAGAGCTGCAGACGGCGATTACGTTAATTAATGAGCTGACAACCGAGTTTGACCCGGAACAATACGAAGATACGTACCGGAAAGCCCTTCTCGCTAAAATTAACGATAAGCTCGAACATGAGGAAGCGGGCGTGACACCGGCTGCTGCCGGCCCGCGCGAAGATGTCATCGATCTTGTCAGCGCGCTTCAGGCAAGCATTGACCGGACGAAGCGGCCGGATCGCGAACAGGCTGCGCCGGCGCGGACAAAAGACGCCGCGTCAGCAGGCGGCGGAGGCAAAAAGCAGAAAACGACCAGACAAAAAGCCGGAACGTCTTAATCATGGTGCTGACGATGCAGCCGATTTTGACCTCTGTACCGCCTGAAGGCAGTGAGTGGCGCTATGAGGTAAAGTATGACGGGTTCCGCTGTCTTCTCCGCATAGACGAAAGCGGCGTGACATTAACCAGCAGAAACGGACAGACGCTGACGAGTCAATTTCCGGAAATCACAGCTTTTGCGGCTCGGTGTTTTCAGCACATGAAAGACAGGTTCCCCATTACGCTTGACGGAGAGCTTGTCTATTTAATCAATCCGTACAGAGCGGACTTTGAGCATCTTCAAATCCGCGGACGTTTAAAACGGACGGAAGCAATTGAAAGCAACGCTGATAGACGGCCGTGCCGCTTTCTGGCATTTGATCTCCTCGTTCTGGAAGGCGCCGGCACCGTCTCATTACCGTATGTGAAACGGAAGCGCGCCCTTTCCAAACTGTTTAAAGAAGCAAATCTTCCCGCCTGCCCTCATCACTTAGCGGAAGAAGCGATTCAATACATTCCGGAACACACTGACTTTGATGCGCTTTGGGACAAGGTCGTCCGCCATGACGGAGAAGGTATCGTAGCAAAAAGGGCTTCCAGCGGCTGGGCGGAAAATAAACGCTCCCCCGACTGGCAAAAGTATAAACATATGAAAACGGCACATGTGCTATTAACCGGGTTTAATCCGAAAAACGGGTATGTAACGGCCTCTGTTTTAAAAGACGGCATCGCCGTCCCGATCGCGTCCGTTTCCCACGGCATGCAGGCGGAAGAAAAAAACGCCGTCAGAACCATTATGGAGACCCACGGAAAAAAACAAAAAAGCGGCGAGTATACACTTGAGCCTTCTATCTGCATGACCGTGCAGTATTTAACCATATTGCAGGACACGCTGCGTGAAGTATCTTTTGTGTCTTTTCAGTTTGAAATGGATTGGACGGAATGCACGTATCAACAGCTTATCCTTCACTCTAAAACGCTGCCGCCGAAGCTGCAGTTCACAAGTCTGGATAAGATTGTTTTTAAAAAACGTGAAAAAACGAAAGCAGATTTCCTTAGTTATATGGTGAAAATGAGCGATTTTCTGATGCCCTTTCTTAAAGATCGTGCCGTCACGGTGATCCGTTATCCGCACGGCGCGCCTGGCGAATCTTTTTTTCAAAAAAACAAACCGGACTACACGCCGGACTTTGTCTCAAGCGTGTTTGACGGGAGCCACGAGCACATCGTATGCAGCAGCATACCGTCACTTTTATGGCTGGCTAATCAGCTGGCGCTTGAATTTCACGTTCCGTTTCAGACAGTGTATTCTGAAAGGCCCGCAGAGATTGTCATTGATCTTGATCCTCCGTCAAGGAATGATTTTCCTATGGCAGTGGAGGCTGCGCATGTGCTGAAACAGCTGTTTGACTCATTCAGCATTACGTCATTCCCGAAGCTCTCCGGAAATAAAGGCATTCAGCTCTACATCCCGCTTTCACCGGAAGCATTCACCTATGAAGAAACCCGTGCGTTCACAATGCTCATCGCCGATTATTGCGTCAGGACGCGGCCGGATCTTTTTACGACAGAGCGGTTTATCAAAAACCGAAACGGCAGACTCTACCTAGATTATTTGCAGCATGCCGAAGGGAAAACCATTATCGCCCCCTATTCGACCCGGGGCAACGAATTGGGAACGGTTGCGGCTCCCCTTTATTGGAGCGAAGTCAACTCCTCTTTAACACCTGATGATTATACGATCGATACAGTAGTGAACCGCGTCAGGACAGAGGGAGATCCGTTTTATGATTTTTACCGGAATCCGCAGGACGGCCCGCTTTCAATCGTGCTTGAGCAAATCAAGAGAAAGAGCTGACGCTTTTTGTCAGCTCTTTTCAGTCTGATACGTGCACATCAATTTTTCTTTGGAAATAAATAAATAGCAGGAGTAAGGAATGTTTTTGAGGGTGAGCTGTTTTGCAGTAAAGTATAAAATGGGAATATGGGCCGCTTTCTTAAACAGCCTGTAGCAGCCGCTGGACGGTTTTATCACATCAAAACCGAGTCTCGCAGCTCCTTTATGAAGCATTGTAATGCCGACGACTCCCTTAATCTCGTCTTTCCGTTTATGCTGGTTAATATAATCCGCTAAATGAGGCATGGATTGATATACCTTCTGATATAGCATAATCCCCCTTCTGACCGCGCTTTCAATAGGCTGCAGCTCTTTCAGGAGTTTGACATTATGAAGATGAATCTTAACTAACACGTCGTTTTTTTTAATTCTGGTTCCGTCGCTCAGGATGACTTCTTTTCCTTTATATCTAGTCAAACGGACGCGGAATACATTCGATTGCCGTTTATCAATCAGCGTCAGCCGGGTAAAGAAGAAATAAAGCGGATCAAGTAAGTACCATATAGACAGCAGACAGCTTCTCACATGTTCACCTTCTTTATAATCAAAGCACCCTCATATTTTGGCATGGGGCGTGTCACATTATGATTGGTAAATAATGATGCCGACCTGTATCAGCTTATGCAAAAACCGCTTCAGGCTCTACTGTCCGGAACAGAAAAAAAACACTCTTCGTGAAGAAGAGTGTCTGTATCCGCTTTCTTTTAACGGAAAAGCAAATGCTGGCTGTGAATTCCCGCTTTTTTCAGTAAGGCTATCAGCTGTTCCTGTTCCTCAGGCATAAGTCCTGAAAACGCTCTCGCAATTCTCAATGAATGAATCGGATAAATTTTATCCAAATACTCGTTTCCTTTATCAGTTAAATGGGCGTAAACAGACCGTTTGTCCTTCGGGTCTTGTTCTCTGACCAAAAACCCGTTTCTTTCAAGCTTGTCGATGACATAGGTGACATTCCCGCTGACAAGCAAAAGACGCGACCCGATTTGCTGAAGCTTTTGCGGTCCTCTCGTATAAAGCAGCTCCAAAACGGCAAATTCAGTCGGATTAAAACCGTGTTCTTTACTGTCGCGGATGCTGTGTTCAGACACACTCTTGAAAGCCCTTGCAAAAACTTTGTACAAATTCATCGAACGCATCACTTCTTCTTCGTTAAATGATAATCTCATCATATCTACCCCGTATTTAAGATTTTTATAAAAAAATAATGTAAACCCTTACAATTCATAAGAGTCGATCTTTGTTTTATATTCTATTCGTGCCGTTTTTCAGAATTCCTTCTTTTTTATATAAAAAAATACCCTTATACATCATTTAATTTGTATAAGGGTTCCGTTCTTTATAGGGAATGTTCCGAAAAAAATACGCGTATTCCTTTCTCAGCTCCGTAATTGTCATGGAATTGAGTATTTCTTTCGTATAGACTCCGATCTGCAGAAGCTTTTTGGAATAATGGTTTCTCTCTTTGTCCAATGCATTTTGAAGCAAACGACTCATGGCGGCCTCCTTTGTTTTCCGTTATTCTATGATCAGAATAACGCTTTTATATCAAAGACGTATAAAGCCATTGTAAAACTTCTGTAGATTATGATGTTTTTCGGTAAAGTCCGTTCTGGACGGCTCTGAGCAGCGGAAAAGCGTGTTCCCCGGCAAGCTGCATGAACGCCTCCAGCATTTCATCGCGTTTCATATCTAATTCAATGATTTCTTTTGCCAGCGAAACCGCTTTTTCTTTCTCCATTCCTATCCTTCCTCCTCATTGTGTCTGTATAGTAAGCATAAAACGGGGCACAGGACCATGCATTAACCTTGTCAATTTTTCTGCCGCTTTTTTTCTAAAATTTTCTATTCCGCGTCAGAAAACCTGACAAGCGTCAGGTTTTTTCTCTTTTTTTCTTATATAATATGAGTAAAAGACATCCAGGGGTGGAAAAATGACGACAGACGAACAATCTTACAAAGATAAAAAAGTAATCTCGATCGGCATTGTAAGCGAATTAACCGGATTGTCAGTCAGACAGATCAGATACTATGAAGAACGGAAATTAATCTACCCGCAGCGTTCATCACGGGGAACGAGAAAGTATTCCTTCGCGGACGTTGAGCGGCTGATGGATATTGCCAACAAGCGGGAAGACGGCGTGCAGACGGCTGAGATTTTAAAAGACATGCGAAAAAAAGAACAGGCTCTCAAAAACGACCCGCAGCTCCGCAAAAAAATGCTGGAAGGCCAGCTTAATGCTCATTTTAAGTATAAAAACCGCTGATCAAAAAAGTCCGCCTCCTGTGAGACGGACTTTTTTTATAAAGCATGAAGAAATGCAGTTGCAATGCCGAAATAAATTAATAAGGACAAAATATCGTTCAGCGTCGTAATCAGCGGACCTGATGCAATCGCCGGGTCAATGTTCAATTTATGAAGAATAATAGGGACGATCGTTCCGGCCATCGTACCGATAATCAACGTTGCAAGCAGCGATGAACCGACGACAAAACCGAGCGTTAAGTCTTTCTGCCAGACGGTTGCGACAATCGTAATCGCGATCGCACAGACGATGCCGATATAGATACCGGTTCTTAATTCACGGAAAATCAGTTTAAAGATGGTTTTTTTATTCATTTCTTCTTTAGCCAGTCCTCTGATGACGACGGCGAGTGACTGTGTGCCTGTATTACCCGTCGTTCCCGCGATCATCGGCATGAAAAACGCGAGGGCGACGACTTTTTGCAATGTATCTTCAAAATAATTCAGAATGCTTCCGGAAATCAATCCGATAAACAAAAGCAGAATGAGCCACGGCAAACGGCGGTACGCCGCAACGTACGCTTTCGTATCAAATGTAATCGCCTTACCGGAGGCTGCGAATTTTTCGTAATCTTCATCGGCTTCTTTAATCACGACGTCAATAATATCATCGACAGTGACAATACCGACAAGCACATGATTTTCTTCCACGATCGGAATGGCTAAAAAGTCATACCGCTGGATCAGCCGGGCGACTTCTTCCTGGTCTTGGAGCACCCCGGCCGAGATGACACGTGTAAACATGAGATCCTGCACTTTATCCTCAGGCTCGCCAAGAATTAAATCTCTGTAAGAGAGCACTCCGACAAGCTGCTTGCTGTCATTAATCACGTACAAATAATTTATTGATTCTGCGATTTCTGCAAAGCTTTTCAGCTTCACGACCGCATCTTTTACTGTATAATGCTGCGGAATCCAGACGAAGCGGTTCGTCATCATCCGGCCCGCCGATTCTTGCGGGTAGTTCATCAAAAGCTGTACGGCCTTTGATTCCTCAGCCTCCATGCTGGATAAAAGCTGTTCTTTCAGTTCTTCATCCATCTCTTCCAGCAATGCGGCGAGATCGTCGTTATCCATTTTATTCATTGCGAGAGTGGCTTTCGTTTTACCGACTTTATGCAAAACGGCAAGCTGAAATTCCCGCTCCAGCTCTCCGATCATGTCGGTGATGTCATCAACCGTCATATATGACAGATAGCGGGCCCGGTGCTTTTCCGGCATTTCTTTAAACAAAAATGCCATGTCATAGGGCTGAAGCTCATCTATCATGTTTCGGAATTCTTTTATTTTTCCGTCCCGCAATAAAATGATAATGCGTAATATGAGTTCGTCATAGGTCATGTTTTGGACCATCGGGACTCGTACCTCCTTTACGGAGACGCGCCGTCCGTCAAGGGAAGTGCGGCGGTTTGTCTCCTCATCATGTCGTCACTGGTTATCTGGCTGTATATGGGTACTTCTTCTGACATACTCGAATGGGGAGAATCCATACTCCGCACCTCCTTATCATGCTCAGTCGTGTACGTTTTGAGGCATAAAAAAAACCTTCTGATATGAAGGCGAAAACAAGCACGGCAAATAAACGTGCGGGGCCTCCAATCGTAGAGCTTTAGCACTGTATGGCATAGGACAGCCATCCAGCTGCGTTAAGAATCACCTTATGTCGATGATTCCTGTTGACCCATTGGCGTCTTTGGACATTTTTGGGCAGCAGCGTATCTCCATACAGGAGCCTCACCTAACGAAGTTCTTATTTGAATTGACACACTGAGATTACAGAAAAAAAAGGAATGTGTCAACCTTAAATTTGTGATTTCAGCACATGCCTATAAAATAAACGGAATAAAGGAATAAAGGCATAAAGCCCTTATTCCGGCAAATCGCTTTCATCCTCTTCTGAAAGGAAATGATAGGATTCATGCAGCATGAGCGCGTACTCCCCTTCTTTTGTCGGATGCGGTACATACTCAGCCTCGTTGATATACTGCTCTTCCCTTTTCTTCATATGACAGACCTCCTGTTCAATTTTAGATTGTCCAAAAGAAGATCCGTTATCATAGGAAAAAAAATTACTTGCGGAGCGGGACATGCAGCTATATTTTTCGGATCGTGAAAAAGTTCCTAAGCAGCCACGGGCCCGGTTTGAAACCGAGCGTTAATTGCCACGCGCCGATCGCCTGCAGTCCGAACTCCCGAACGAGAACCATTTTTTCACTCATGCTCCGCACATCCTCAAACCACACTTCATGCGTTCTTCCATTTTCATCAGTATACCGGAAGTAAGGGGAACGCTCCTGCTGGGAATAACGGATCACTGATTGATGCTTCATGGCCGTTTCCATGGCGCGCTGATTGGAGATGGCGGATCCGATCGTTCCGGGACGGTACGGAATCACCCAATCATACCCGTACAGCGGAACACCGAGAATCACTTTTCTTCTCGGCACCCTGCTGATGGCAAAATTGATCGTTTGCCTGACCTCTGTCAAAGGCGCCACAGGTCCCGGCTCACTGCCGGCGTGGTGCCAGTCGTACGCCATAATGAACATATAATCGACGACGGCTCCAATTCCGCCGTAATCATATCCCCTCAGCCACGGCACTGCATCACTTGTTTTCGCCGGAACCGATATCGTTAACGCGAGCTGATGCTCTGAAAGCCGGGTTTTTAACTGCCGGAGAAATCCTGTGAAGAGGTCCCTGTCAGCTTCTCTGACCCGTTCAAAATCGATATTTACACCGCCGTATCCCTTTCTTACGGTTAAGGAGACGATATTGCTGACGAGATTCGTTCTTGCCGTCGGATTTTGCAGCACTTGATGGGCTAATTCCGGACTGAATCCCCCTTCTGTCAGATTCGTAATGACGGCAAGCGGGCGCACTCTGTTCTGCCATGTGGTTTCTATTGCGGTTCTGTCGTTTAAATCGTTAATGATATCTCCATTCGGGCCAAAATGATATTCAAACAAAGAAATCGCCGAAGAATACGGCGCAAAATCATTAATTAGCTCTCTATCCGCTTCAGGCGTCCGAATGACATAAAATTGCAGGGTTCCCGCAAGATAGTTAGAGATATCAGGAATCTTCACTTTCATACCCGCCCGCAGCCGGTTCGGCGGAATATCCGGGTTTGCCTGCATCAGCTGCATCTGCGGCACATAAGCCTTACCTGCGATAACGGCATACGTATCATTCGGCTGAACCGTATATTCATTAAGAGGGATTAAAAGCGCCTGCCCCGGAACGATATTCGTTTCCTCAAGCCCGTTGACACTTCTGATGCTGTCAACAGGGTATCCGTACTTTCTGCTGATGGAAAATAACGAGTCACCAGACTGCACTGTATGAACAAACATAGATGTCCTCCGTTTCCTTTTGATCAAAAGGGCTCTACTTATCTTTATGAATGATCATCCGGTCCGATTCCAAACTCTGTTTGGAGAAAGGCTGTTTACAAATCAGACATGATCAACTATGATGATGTCATCATAAAAAACTGTATAGGAAACGCACTAGGGGTGCTGTTATCGGCTGAGATAAAACATGCGGCAGGCGTGTTTTGATCCCTTATAACCCGATCTGGATAATACCAGCGTGGGGAAGTGCAGATTGACCGGAGCGCAGGGTTTTTCCCCATGCGTTTTCGTTCTGCTGCTGCATATTCCCTCGGATATGCAGTTTTTTATTTTTCATTAAAAAACGGGGGAGGACACCGCAATATGAAACTGAATATGAACCGCCTGTAAAATCATCTCTTTCATACATACGACTATCCGATAAGAAAGCAGGAGATCACAATGAAAATTTGGAAAATGAGAGAAATTGTCGTCATGTCCGTCATCAGTGTTGTATTTGCTGTCATTTATTTAGTATCAACTCATGCAAGCAATATAGCGGCAGGGTTTTTCGGCCGGATGAGCTATGAACCGATTTACGGTATCTGGTTTATCGTCTCGGTGATTGCCGCGTACATTATTCAAAAACCGGGAGCGGCTCTTGTTTCTGAAATCATCGCCGCGTTTGTGGAGTGCTTACTCGGAAATCCGTCAGGACCGATGGTGATCCTGATCGGGATCGCACAGGGAATCGGTGCGGAAGCGGTCTTTTTTGCGACACGCTGGCGGGTGTATACCCTGCCCGTGCTTCTTTTATCCGGTATAGGGTCTTCTGTGACGAGCTTCATTTATGACTTGGTCGTTTCCGGATACTCTGTTTTGAATCCGGGTTTATTAGCCGTCATGCTTCTCATCCGTCTGGTCTCAGGTGCGCTTCTTGCCGGCCTTCTCGGCAAAGCAATCAGTGATGCGCTGGCTTACACAGGGGTGCTGAACGGCATGGCGCTCGGAAAACAATTCAAGAAGAAAAAGAAACAGGTGAACCAAGATGCAGGCATCTGAGCCCCTTCTATCGGCCGGCCGTCTTACCTTTTCTTATGATCAGGATGAAAAGCCGATTCTTCAAAACGTGTCCTTTCAGCTCCGCAAAGGAGAGCGGGCTTTATTGCTCGGGCCGAGCGGATGCGGCAAAAGCTCGCTCGCTCTCTGTTTAAACGGTCTGTACCCGGAAGCATGCGATGGGGTTCAATCGGGAACCGTTTCTTTATACGGAACACCTCTTTCACATCTGACAGAGCCCGCCGCCAGATCCATCGGCGTCGTGTTTCAAGATCCGGACCAGCAGTTTTGCATGCTGACGGTTGAAGATGAAATCGCCTTCGGCCTGGAAAATTTGCAATATACAAAAGAAGATATGGACGCAATCATCGATGATGTTTTGGCAAAATTGGAGATCACTCATCTGAAAATGCGAACGATCGCTTCGCTGTCAGGCGGTTCAAAACAAAAAGTGGCGCTTGCCTGTATCATTGCGATGGAACCGGAACTCATTATTTTGGACGAACCGACGGCACAGCTTGATCCATATTCCGCACGTGAATTAGTGCGGCTGATCAAAGATCTTCAAGCAAAAAAAGGCTTCGGCCTTCTCGTTATCGAACATCAGCTTGATCATTGGGCGCCGTGGATGGACAGGACGATTGTCCTTGACGAAACGGGTCAGAAGGTGATGGACGGAGAGACGGACGTTATCTTTGAAACAAAGATTGAAGAGCTGATGCAGCTCGGCATTCCGATTCCGCGTGTGATCTCATTGCAGGAGCACGTCAGCATTCCTTTTACATTGTGTAAAGAAAAGCTGTTTCAAGAATCTGTACCGTCTCTGCCCGAACCCCGGCCCGCCGCGCTTTCGGCAGAAGACGCGCTGAGCGTTCACGGGCTGTCATTCTCAAGAGGAGCAGACGTCATTTTTCAGGATGTGAGCTTTTCCGTAAAAAAAGGTTCAATCACCGCGATTGCCGGCCCTAACGGAACAGGAAAAACAACGCTCCTTTCTGCCGCGGCCAAGCTCATCCGTCCGCTGGGCGGAGACATCAAAATAGACGGCAGACCGATTGATTCCTATTCTGAAAAAGAGCTGCGGCGGCTGATCGGATATGTTTTCCAAAATCCTGAACACCAATTTGTCACAGATTCCGCCATTCAAGAGCTGATGTTCGGTTTTGAAAGCAGCAGAGCCGCAAAGGAGAAAGCTCTTCAGCTGTTAACCCGATTCGGCCTGAGACGCCATGCCTCACAGCATCCGTTTTCTTTAAGCCAAGGACAAAAACGCAGGCTCAGCGTCGCGACGATGCTTATGCACAATGTGAACGTTTTGATGCTTGATGAACCGACTTTCGGACAGGATGCCAAAACGGCGCGGGAGTGTATGCAAATGCTCCGTGAGATTCAAAAGGAAGGAACGGCTGTTTTGATGGTGACACACGATATGGAACTCGTCTCAGATTATGCCGACACGATCCTTGTGCTCTGCGGCACGAAACTGGTATTCCGGGGAACTCCCGACGCTTTATTTTCTGATAACACCGGGATCGCCGAGCAGGCGCATTTGGCTTTACCGCTGCGGTATGAATGGATGAAACACGACAGGAGGCGGAGAAATGAACTTGCGGCTGGAGGCTGTTAACCCGTCAATAAAGGCGGCGGCTGTATTGTTATGCGTCATTATGCTGTCGTTTATTTATAATCCGTACACCCCTGCTTTGTTTTATATCATCATTGCGGGAGGCGTCCTCTCGGCGGGGCGTGTGCCGCTGAAAAAATGGCTGCTGTTCACGATTCCGTTTGTCATTCTGGCCTTCGGTTCTTTATGGACAGCCGCCGTATTCGGAAACGTCCCGACAACCGGAAGCAACCTGCTGTTTAAGCTCGGGCCGATTGCCGTCAACAGTGATAACGCGGCGCTCGGGATTTCTATCGCGTTTCGTATTTTATGTTTTTCCGCTTTGTCGATGATGTTTCTTTTCACAACCGATCCGATTCTGTTCATGCTCAGTCTGATTCAGCAGTGTAAGCTGCCGCCCAAGCTTGCATACGGCGTTATCGCGGGGTTCCGGTTTCTCCCTCTTCTGAAAGATGAAATCCTGATCATCCGGCAGGCGCACAGAATCAGGGGCGCGGCGTCTGATTCCGGGCTGAAAGGAAAGCTCTCCGCCTTCAGGCGCTTCACCATTCCGCTATTGGCAGGCGCAATCAGAAAGGCGGAACGCACGGCGATCGCGATGGAATCTAAAGGCTTTACGGGGAGCCGAAACCGCACGTTTTACAGAACTGTTACCGTGCGCCGCGCCGACTGGTGCTTTTTCCTGCTCGTGCTTCTGTTATTCGGGGCAAGCTGGCTCATTTCATTGTTGTTTGTATAAAAACAGGCCGCCGGAGTGATTCGGCAGCCTGTTTTGTTATGTATGTTATTGATGATAATTGAGAGCCTGAGCGAGATTGGACTTGACCGTAATATCTGAGAAATTAATGCCGAGCTGTACGGCGGTTTGAGCGATTTCCGGCCTGATTCCGGATAAAGTGGACGTGACGCCGATCAATTTCAGCGCCTCAATTAATTTAAAAATCTGATGCGCCACCATCGTATCGACAACCACTACACCCGACAGGTCAATTAGCAGATGTTCAATCAGCCGTTTTGCACATGTGCTCAGCGTATTTTCAAGAATGAATTTGGCGCGCTCCGTGTCAATATCGCCGACAAGCGGCAGCAGCGCCGTCCGTTTGCTCAGCGTGATAACCGGCGAGCTTAACTCCAAAATCATTTCTCTTTGCGCATTCAGCTGCATTTTTGAGTTATGCTCGGCATGATCGACAAACGTGTAAATCGTAAAATCAAATACTTGTACAATTAAATTCTCCCATTTCTTCCTTTCCCCCTGTGCAAACGAAGATTCATGTTTATCGGCAAACGCATTATAATAACTGACGTATAGTCTCCGGTTTCTCATGAATTCACGGACCACATACTGGACGGGAGTATCCAGATGCTTCTGGTCTTTCGCAAGCTCAATCACCCACCGCTCGAACTCTTCTAAAAATTCTTTTTCCGGCATGATATACATTTTATTAATATGCCGGTAAAATTCTTTATCCTGCTCCGTCAGTTCTTCTGTGATGACGGGATTTGTCAAAGAATAAATCGAATTCGGATCCGAATCTTCCATCGTTTCGATCCACTCTTTCGCAATTTGATCCACTTGTTCTGAAAAATAGTTGTACAATGCTTCACTTATCTTCATATCTCTTCTCCTTTCCCATTTCCAATTATAGCGTCAGCGGATCATGAATGAAAATAAAAGCTGTTAAACTATCCATTTATTTGAAATTTTTTAGTACGATAGATTACGCCTTTTTTATGAAAATGCTTCAAATGACTCTTTCCGGCCGGCATGCTCTGCCATAAAATAGTAGCAACACCCTTGTATCCACTCGCAAGCATAAAAAAGGAGGGCTTTTTTATGAATGGTGAAATGCATTTGATTCCTTATGTCA
Source organism: Bacillus sp. Pc3 (assembly GCF_000815145.1). Taxonomy (NCBI): domain Bacteria; kingdom Bacillati; phylum Bacillota; class Bacilli; order Caryophanales; family Bacillaceae; genus Bacillus; species Bacillus sp. Pc3. The sequence continues at coordinate 791,390 of NZ_CP010406.1, forward strand.
CGGATGAACAGATCATGGAGGTAAACGAGCTTCCAGAGGGTATTAAAGTGATTAAGGCGCCAGAGTTGTGGGCAAAAGGGTTTAAAGGCAAGGATATTAAAATCGCGGTGCTTGACACAGGCTGCGACATCAATCATCCTGATTTGAAAGACCGGATTGTCGGCGGGAAAAACTTCACCGATGATGACGAAGGCAAAGAAGACGCGATTTCCGATTATAACGGACACGGGACACACGTTTCCGGAACGATTGCCGCCAATGATTCAAACGGCGGAATTTCGGGTGTCGCGCCGGAAGCAAGCCTTTTAATCGTTAAAGTTCTCGGCGGTCAAAACGGCAGCGGCAAATACGAATGGATCATTAACGGCATCAACTACGCCGTTGAACAAAAGGCCGATATCATTTCCATGTCACTCGGCGGGCCAAGCGATGTGCCTGAATTGAAAGAAGCCGTCACAAATGCGGTAAAAAGCGGTGTTCTGGTCGTTTGCGCGGCAGGAAACGAAGGCGACGGAGACGAGCGTACAGAGGAACTGTCGTATCCGGCCGCTTACAACGAAGTGATCGCAGTCGGATCAGTCTCAATCGCCCGTAAATCGTCTGAATTTTCAAACGCCAACAAAGAGATTGACCTGGTGGCTCCGGGAGAAAATATTCTCTCCACCCTTCCCAACCATAAATACGGGAAACTGACGGGCACTTCAATGGCCGCCCCGCATGTGAGCGGAGCGCTTGCCTTAATAAAAGGGCTTGAACAGGACGCGTTTCAGCGGACGCTTTCTGAGACTGAAGTCTACGCCCAGCTCGTGCGGCGGACCCTTCCTTTGGACATCGCCAAAACATTGGCCGGGAACGGATTCCTGTATTTAGACGCGCCTGAAGTGCTGATGGAAAGAGCCGAACAGGCACAGCTGCTGTCTTTCTGATATTTTTCTCATATAATGATTGATCAGCTTGTCACATCACTAATTTTTAAAATGTGAGATTTTCTATTGACAGTGATCTGAATAAGCTGATAAGATAACCAACAAATGATGTAACTTTTCAAAAAAATTGAAATATTTTCTCTTATCGAGAGTTGGGCGAGGGATTGGCCTTTTGACCCCAACAGCAACCGACCGTAATTCCATTGTGAAATGGGGCGCGTGATTTTTGCGCCGAGACGAATGTCTCATAAGGCACGGTGCTAATTCCATCAGACGTGATCTGAGAGATAAGAGAGGCTTGCATTTTGAAGTTAAAGCCTCTTTCTCTCATGAGAAAGAGGCTTTTTTGTTACATCTCACTTAAAGGAGGAAACTTAATGACAACAATCAAAACTTCGAACCTCGGTTTTCCGAGAATCGGCTTGAACAGAGAATGGAAAAAAGCGCTTGAGGCTTATTGGAAAGGTAAAACTGATAAAGAAACGTTTCTTAAAGAGCTTGACGGTTTATTCTTATCAGCTGTCAAAACACAGCTTGACCAACATGTCGATATCGTGCCGGTCTCTGATTTCACCCATTATGACCATGTGCTTGATACCGCCGTCAGCTTTAACTGGATTCCGGAAAGATTCCGCAGCATCACGGATCCCGTTGATACATACTTTGCGATTGCCCGCGGTGTAAAAGACGCCGTTTCCAGTGAAATGACGAAATGGTTTAATACCAACTACCATTACATCGTCCCTGAATATGACGAAAGCATTGAATTCCGTCTGACGAGAAACAAACAGCTTGACGACTACCGCCGGATCAAAGAAGAATTCGGAGCGGAAACAAAACCTGTCATCGTCGGTCCGTACACATTCGTCACACTTGCGAAAGGATACGAAGAATCAGAAGCGAAAGCGATTCAAAAACGCCTTGTTCCTCTTTATGTGCAGCTGCTGAAAGAACTTGAAGCTGAAGGCGTAAAATGGGTTCAGATCGATGAGCCGGCCCTTGTGACAGCTTCTTCTGAAGACGTCCGTGCCGCAAAAGAACTCTATGAAGCGATCACAAAAGAGCTTTCAGGACTGAATGTCCTCCTGCAGACATACTTCGATTCGGTTGATGCATATGAAGAACTCGTTTCTTATCCCGTACAGGGAATCGGGCTTGACTTCGTGCATGATAAAGGCAGAAACCTTGATCAGCTGAAAAAGCACGGCTTCCCGAAAGATAAAGTGCTGGCAGCCGGTGTGATCGACGGCCGCAACATTTGGAAAATCGATGTTGAAGAACGCCTGGACGCGGCTCTGGATATCCTCAGCCACGCTGATGTTGAGGAGTTATGGATTCAGCCTTCAAGCAGCCTTCTGCACGTGCCGGTGGCGAAACACCCTGACGAGCATCTTGAAAAGGATTTGCTGAACGGCCTGTCATACGCTAAAGAAAAACTGGCTGAACTCGGCGTCTTAAAAGAAGGGCTTCTGTCCGGCAAAGCGGCCGTCAGTGAGCAGATCGAAGAATCAAAAGCGGCACTTAAGGCTTTAAAAGCATTCGCAACAGGAGCGAACTCAGCTCAAAAAGAAGAGCTGAATCAGCTGACGGAAAAAGATTTCTCCCGTCCGGCAAGCTTTGAAGAACGATTGGCGCTGCAGAATGAATCACTCGGTCTTCCCCTTCTGCCGACGACGACAATCGGAAGCTTCCCTCAATCTGCAGAGGTGCGGAGCGCACGGCAAAAATGGCGGAAAAAAGATTGGACGGATGAACAGTACCAAGCCTTTATTAATGCGGAAACGAAGCGCTGGGTTGACATTCAGGAAGAAATCGGCTTAGACGTGCTCGTTCACGGAGAATTCGAGCGGACGGACATGGTCGAATACTTCGGTGAAAAACTGGCCGGATTCGCCTTTACGAAATATGCATGGGTGCAGTCTTACGGTTCACGCTGCGTACGTCCGCCTGTCATTTTCGGAGATGTCGAATTTATCGAACCGATGACGGTAAAAGATACGGTCTACGCCCAATCGCTGACGGAAAAACACATGAAAGGCATGCTGACGGGACCTGTCACCATCTTAAACTGGTCATTCCCGCGTGTGGATATTTCAAGAAAAGAAATCGCCTTCCAGATCGGGCTTGCCCTCAGAAAAGAAGTAAAAGCGCTTGAAGATGCCGGTATTCAGATTATCCAGGTAGATGAACCCGCGCTCCGCGAAGGACTGCCGTTAAAAACGCAGGATTGGGATGAATATTTAACTTGGGCCGCAGAAGCATTCCGGTTAACGACGTCTTCTGTGCAAAATGAGACGCAGATTCATACGCATATGTGTTACAGCAACTTTGAAGATATCGTAGATACGATCAATGATCTTGACGCGGATGTCATTACAATCGAACACAGCAGAAGCCACGGAGGATTTTTAGAATACTTGAAAGAACATCCTTACGTGAAAGGCCTCGGACTCGGTGTTTACGACATTCACAGCCCGCGTGTGCCGGCAACTGAAGAAATCTATCAAATTATTGATGACGCGCTTGAAGTGTGTCCGACTGACCGCTTCTGGGTAAACCCGGACTGCGGACTGAAAACAAGACAGCAGGAAGAAACCGTTGCGGCATTAAAAAATATGGTCGACGCCGCGAAACAGGCACGAAAAAAACAAGCCCAGCTTGTATAAAAAAAGAACAGCCATCCGCAAATCGCGGGTGGCTGTTTTTTCTGGGCGTGCTATTTATTCTTCAGCGCCTTCGCAAGTTCACTTAGTGAATCATGCTGCTTAATTTGATAGCCCCGCCCTTCTTTTTGCAAATACCCTTTTTGGCAGAATTGCGTCAGCACATGCAAGAGATGACGGTAAGATACACCCAAATAATCACAGACCGTTACGTGCTTCTCTTTATAAACCCCTTCATAAGCCGTCTGCAAAATAAAATCAGCCAGCCGGTATTCAAGCGGGAACGCCAGACTTTGTGAATATTTCGAAGCCATAAGCGTTGCCTTAGCACTTAGAAACTTAGCCAACTCACGCAGGAATTTCGCATCCTGCAGCAATTGCGCGCGGCAGCGGTAAATAGGCAGAGCAAAACAAACAGTCTTCGCTGAGGCTTGAATTCCTTTTGTGTAATACACTTCATGTAATAGTTCCATCTCTCCGATGTAATCATTTTTGTTGATAAAATTAATTAAAGAAACTTTCCCGTTTTGGTGGGTTACATATATTTTCGCTTTTCCTTCAATCACGTAAAACAGGAAGTCAGGCCTCCTGCCCTCTTGAATAATCCATTCGTCCCGCTCATATTCGCGCACTTCCATAAACTCTTCAGCGGGGAAAGAGAATAAATGCGCGATTGAATGTTTTTTTAACTGATGCCGCTTTTTCTCGCCTTTATAAATTTCCATCGTCCACCCCAAAAATATGAGATATCTCATATTGTCTTTATGTCTTTACATGATAACATGCCAATTAAAGGAGGAACGGGAATGAAAGCATATCGCTGGATGAGTCTGCATTTTTTTAGTTTTTTTATGACATGGGGTGTTTTTCTGCCCTATTGGACGGGATGGATGGTGCATATAAAAGGGGTTTCCGTATCCGAAGCCAGTTTCATTATGAGCTTGGGCTTGGCGGCAAGAGGGATTTCCACATTATTTTTCTTCCCTTATTTATCAGGAAAATTCAGCAGCAAAGCCTTATTAAACGGCGCCAGAATCGGGACGCTTCTCGCACTTTTATGTTATATTCCCGCTGATTCTTTTCAAAGCCTGCTTCTTGTCACATTAGTGCTGCATGTGTTTTATCCTGCTTTAATGCCTGCTTTAGACAGCGCTTGCGGCGTCCTTGTACAGCATAACGAATTAAAGGCCTATGGGACAAGCCGACAGTGGGGGTCCGCGGGTTTTGTTTCAGCCGGCGTCATCCTGTCCGTCTTTACAGGTATATTCGGAGATCAAGCGATTTTATGGGCACTGCTTTTGGGCACCCTGATATTCGCATGCCTCAGCTTTATGCATGCGCCAGCTGTTCTTTCAAAACGGCCGGAAACAGACCGCGCAAGAAAAGAGGGCATGTTTGCCTTATTCCGCATCAAATATTTCGGTCTGGTGCTCGCAATCGTTATCTTACTGCAGGCGGCACATGCATCTTACTACAATTACGGTTATCTCTTTTTGCAGGAAATCGATGCCCCCGCATATGCCATCGGAATCATCATCAACATCGCCGTTATCGCGGAGATTATCTTCTTTGCAATCGCTGACCGATACTTTCATCAATTTACGGCAGGCTCTTTGCTCGCCTTGGCGGCGCTTGGTGCTACCGTACGCTGGATACTCGTATTTGCCTTTCCGCATGTCATCATTTTCTGTATTGCGCAGACGCTGCATGCCTGTTCATTCGCGATGGGACACTATGCATTTATGAAATACTTAATTAAAAATATTTCACCCGCGCAAATCCCGAAAGCCCAAGGCATATATTCAGCGCTTGCTCTCAGCTGGAGCACTGCGGTATTTACTATTTTCGGAGGTTTTTTATATGAAATTGAACCCCGGTATGCCTTTATCGGAATGATTGTTTGTACGATCCCATCCATGCTTCTCGCCCTTTTATACAGAAAACTTGAAATGAAAAAGAGAGTTTTTGCAGGAAACGCACAAGATATATAGCCATCGCTTTATAGACGATCACATGTCCCGCTGTCATTTTGACCGATTTGCGAATGCTGTGCGATGTATTTTCTCTATATTTAAAGTATTTCCTTCATATATGATGAAATCAAAAACAGCGGTATAACCCGCTCAATTGGTTTATAAAGGGAATCCATTCAGAAACTTGGACAGAATCCGTGAATATACTGATACAGTACTGCTTACGCTCATTTCGGGGAACTTTGTTCGTAATAAAATGATTTTCAGCCAACTCATAAGGAGGGACATTGTGTCACAGCCTAATTTGCCCAATATTACCCCTGTCGTTACACTTTCCAGAGACGATACCATTAACCTTGTTCTTTCGTCAATTGCTATGGAAGAGCTGGGAATGGCACATATTCTGAATGCGGAAGGTGAAAAAATCCAATACGCGCTCGGAGCGATTCCCGGATTAACAGGGCCCCCGTCAAGTCTTGCGGATATTCTTAACCTGAATGAGAGCGTCCGGGATACGCTTGACAGCTTAATGAAACAGGAGCTTCTTCTCGGTTCAAAATTGGACAGTATCTCAAATATCCCTACACTGGCGGGACCGACTGGTGCTACGGGGCCGACGGGACCTACGGGAGCAATCGGACCGGCCGGAGCGACGGGGCCAACCGGATCGATCGGACCTACGGGGGTCACCGGTGCGGGTCTTCAAGGGATTGTTGCTTTTAATCCGCTGATTGCCCCCACTTACACAACCGGACAGGTTGTCTTGTATAACGGAAGCTCTTACGTCGCAAACGTAAACAGCCCGGCGGGAACCCCTGGAGCCTCAGCTGACTATACTCTTTTAGCTGCGGCGGGAATCACCGGCGCTACTGGCGGCACGGGACCAACCGGAAGCACCGGAACAAGTCTGACAGCAACTTCCGGCTATGCGAGCAATACGGGCGGCGGTGTTGTCGCAGTTATTGTCGGCGGCACGACCATTTCCTTACCGAATGAACAAAACCTTTCGGCAGATATTACGGCTAATGCCGCAAATACCATATTTACCGTTGCTCCGGCGGGACGGTACTATATTTCCTACCATATTAATTTAACGGCCGGCTTGCTTGTAAGTTCGCGTATTTTAATCAACGGCACTCCTCCTGCAAGTTCGATTATCGCCCCGGTCGCGTCTTTGGCAAACTTTAATAACTCCTTTATTGTGACTTTGCCAGCAGGCAGCACCATCCAGCTTCAGCTGTTCGGATTATTGGGTGCGGCCACATTGCTAGGAGGAAGCGTCGGTGCAGCTTTAAACATTATTCGATTATCTTAATGGAACATGCAAAAAAGGATCAGGCGTTTGTCCGCTGATCCTTTTTTAATTGAGACAGAAGTTCTTTCGCGGGTTTAAATTGAGGATTGAACTTCACGGATTTTTTGGCGTAAGCGATGGCCGTCATATCATGGTTTAATGCAGCATGGCATTTCGCCATATAATAAAAGGCTCTGAAATCGGCGGCACCTTTTAAAATGAAGTGATCAGCGTTTTCTCCTTCAACCTGCGTTCCGTTATCAAATGCTTTGATTGCCGCTCTGTACTTTTCCAAATGATATAATACAAGGCCTTTATAATAATGAAGATTGCTGTAATCAGGATATAGCTTGAGCACTTTTTCAATCCCTTGTTCGGCTTCTTCATACCGTTTGAGCTCAAGCAATATTGTATATTTCAAATAATACAGGAGAGACGGAGGCATTCGTTTTTCGCTTAAAAATTGAAAAATTGAGCCGTTGACAAGATGTAATGCTTTTTCATAGTCTTTGATTCTGTAGCATTCACTTGCCAAATGATAGACAAGCCACGGATCAGGATTTTCCTCTGAAAGCTCTTCATTTAAAATGCTGATATTCCGTTTATGTTTTTGCTTGATCTTTTCTTCCTGCTCCAAGTAGCCGTAGTGATGAATCACACATGGGAGCGTGAAAAAAGCATTGTTTTCTTCCTCATTGGAAGCCGAGATATTCTCGTGAATTCTGCCTTGATACAGAAGGCCTTTATGATTGCGGAACAGTCTCGGCTGCATGCTTTCAAACGCTTCGTTTTCATCGAGCTGCTTCCCCGTATAATTGATGATTTTCAAAAGGCCCCGGCTCGGTAATCCTTCATGAAGCAGCGAAGTTAAAAAACGGCCCGTCTCCTGATCGAGCTCTTCATCCGCGTCAAGCACTAAAATCCAATCTCCTTCGGCATGCTGCAGGGCGTAATTTCTGGCCTTTGCGAAATCATTCTCCCATTCGAAATCAAACACTCTTGCCTGAAAGCTTTTGCAGATATCTTTCGTATTATCTTGTGATCCGGTGTCTGCGATGACGATCTCATCAGCGATGTCTTGTACACTTGATAAACAACGGGAGATGTATCTCTCCTCGTTTTTCACAATCATGCAAAGAGTCAGTTTACATTCAGCATTTCCGCTCATTTTCTCACCTTTCCCGATGTTGGAGTTGTTGATTGAACCAAGGCCGTTCAGGAGTGCCGTTCATCGTGATGATGACAGGCCGCACCCATCTGACGGCAGGTTCGGCAGTTTCCGTATTCCATTCCTGAAGCTGCCTGACAGCCCGCTTCGTAATCGGATGCGCCCGGAATTCGCGCGGGCTGTCAGAAATGAATTTTTTCGTTCGTTCCGTAACTGTCTTCATTTCAAGAAAGTGCCGCTCATACATCTGCTTCTGCTCTTCTTCCAAGCTGATCATTAAAAACAGACGGCCGCCTGTTTCCATCTGCCAGCGGCACAAAGCGGAGAACAGCCTGATTTCTTCTTTGTAATTTGAACCCCTTCTTTTATCCACGGTCACAGATAATATATGTAACAGCGCAATCGTGAGACAATGCATGGCTTCAAAAGATGCCTGTTTCGCTTTTGAGATGCTTGAATACGGCATATGCTTCACCCGTCTCTTTTTTTATGAACGCTCCCCGCCTTTTTTCTTCCAACCGCAGTCCTCACAATCCCCGCACTCACAGCAGCCAATGCGCCCGTAAAACAGGCCGTCACACGGATCTTCCGGATCACTGGGATCGTCTGGATTCCACGGGTCATCAGGATCGCCCGGATCACTCGGATTACTTGGGTCGTCCGGATTCCACGGGTCATCAGGATCGTCTGGATCACTCGGATTACTTGGGTCGTCCGGATTCCACGGGTCATCAGGATCGCCCGGATCACTCGGATTGCTCGGGTCGTCCGGATCCATACAGACTTCAGAATCCTGTAAGAAGATAATGTCCTCAAGCTTCGTCTGCAAAAGGAGTTGTGATTTCATGACGGTGCGCAGGAGCCGTTCAGTGCTTCTATTGATTGATGACAATTCCTCCAAGGAGGGATCGCCGGAAGCGCCGAGAAACATTTGAATCCTTTCCGCTTCCGCCTGCAGAATATGGGATAGTCCGATTTCTTCCATAGCCACGGATGAAAGAAGGAGGTTCAGGGTCTCACATCTGGAGAGTGTAATGTCGGGGGTGATGTTCGGTATGTTTGGAAGAGACATCGATTTCTCCCTCTTTTCTCTTGGTGTCATTATGCAAAAGTGCTATATCGTATTCATATTCCGGGAGAGAAGAGATCATTACTGATGTTTTCGTTAATAAAATATCCCGGATATAAAATCCGGGATATTCGTTCGTTGAATTATTTTAATTCAAGTTTGACGTCTACATTTCCTCTTGTTGCTTTTGAATACGGACAGAACTCGTGAGCGGCGTGCACTAGCTTCTCCGCCGTTTCTTTGTCAAGATCTTTTGTATCAATGACGAGCGTTACGCCGATTTTGTAACCTCCGTCACTCTCATCTTTTAAAAGGCTGACCTGTCCTTCAATTTCAGAGGTCATGTCGATTTTTTGTTTTTGGGCGGCGAGCTCAAGCGCTCCCCCGAAGCAGGCAGCATATCCTGCCGCAAAGAGCTGTTCAGGGTTTGTGCCGGTTTCTCCGTCTTTTTTTGCATTCGGCATGATGATGTCAAAATCCAGCACCCCGTCTTCGGATTTAATATGTCCTGCTCGTCCGCCGACTGCGGTCGCTTTTGCAGTAAATAATGCCATTATTATCAGCCTCCTCATTGTACTTACTGTATATATTGCCCCTGCTCATATTTTTAAACATGATTGGAATAGGAAATGGGCCGTTTTTCGGCTACAATAGGGGTAACGTTAACAAACAAAGAGTTGGTGAAAGAAGTAATGGCAGAAAAAGATTTTGAACATATGAAACTGGAGAATCAGCTTTGTTTTTTGCTGTACGCAAGCTCAAGGGAAATGACGAAACGGTACAAACCGCTGCTTGATAAGCTCAACGTAACTTATCCCCAGTATTTGGCGCTGCTTTTATTATGGGAGCACGAAGAACTGAATGTGAAACGGATGGGTGAGCTTTTGTACCTGGATTCCGGAACGCTGACACCGATGCTGAAACGGATGGAGCAGCACGGAATCATCATGAGAAAGCGGTCGGCTGAAGACGAGCGATCCGTGACGATCAGGCTCACAGATGAAGGACGGGCCTTGCAGAAAACAGCGGCGGATATCCCCATTGCCATGCTGGAACAGACGGGACGGTCAAAAGAGGAATTAAAGCAGTTAAAGCAGTCGCTTTATGAGGTTTTGAATACGCTGCACGGCAAAAAATAAGGATGCCCCGAATGGGCATCCTTATTTTTATTCTGCTGCCAGAAGCTTCACTTCAATATTTCCCGCTGTCGCTTTTGAATACGGACAGACACCGTGCGCTTTTTGGATAAGGGCTTCAAGCTCCTGTTTATCAATGCCGGATGCTTTGACCTCAAGCGTAACGCCTAGTTTATATCCTTGGTCTGCTTCATCTTTCAGCAGACTGACATGCGCAGTGACCTCTGTTTCAATACTCAGACGCTCTTTTCTCGCTACGAGCTGAAGAGCGCTGTCAAAGCAGGCTGAATATCCTGCGGCAAACAGCTGTTCAGGGTTTGTAGCATGTTCGAGCTTTTTTGCTCTTGGCGTTCCCGGCATGGCAACATCAAGATTCAGCACTCCGTCAGAAGACGTAACTTTCCCTTCACGTCCGCCGGCAGCTGATACGGTTGCAGTAAATAATGGATTTGTCATGTGAATTCACCTCTGTTATATTGTGTACAATTTAATTTTATACAATATAATAGAAACCGTCAATCTTTCCGCATAAAAAAAGCCTACCCTTTTTGAAGGATAAGCTTAAAAGATTATACGCGGATTTGTCCGTTTCCTTTGATGATGATTTTTGTAGATGTTAACGCCGGAAGCCCCATCGGCCCTCTCGCGTGAAGCTTTTGCGTGCTGATGCCGATTTCGGCTCCGTATCCGAATTCAAAACCGTCCGTAAACCGGGTTGAAGCATTATGATACACGGCGGCGGCGTCAACGGCGGTCTGGAAGTAAGCCGCATGCTCGGCGTTCTCCGTCAGAATGGCTTCTGAATGGTTTGTGCCGTACTGCTGAATGTGGCGGACCGCCTCCTGTACGTCCTGCACCGTTTTCACACTGAGAATCGGCGCCAGGTACTCCGCTCTCCAATCGGCTTCTTCTGCTTGTTTCGCTTGAGGCTCCAGTCCGCAAATCACCTGGTCTCCTCGGAGCTCCACCCCTTTTTCTGTCAGCTGATTCAGCAGCTTTCGTCCGTGTTCTTCGGCCCATTTTTCATGAATCAAAAGAGATTCAATCGCGTTGCAGACCGAAGGACGCTGTGTTTTGGCATTGATGACGACCTCGCTTGCCATTTGAGGATCTGCTGACTCATCTATGTACACGTGGCAATTGCCCGCTCCGGTTTCTAAAACGGGTACGGTTGATTCCCTGACCACAAGATCAATTAAATTTTTACCGCCGCGCGGGATCAATACATCCAGCCCGTCATTTAATGTAAAGAGCTGTTTGGCGGTTTCTTTGCTTGTATCTTCTATAAGCTGAACGGCATCAATCGGAAGCTTTGACAGCCCCAGAGCGCGTTTCATCACACTGACAAGCGCTATGTTGCTGTGGATGGCGGAAGAACTTCCTCTGAGCACAACCGCGTTTCCGGTTTTCAGGCAGAGTGTGGCCGCGTCTACGGTAACGTTCGGTCTGGCCTCATAGATCATGCCCACTACTCCAAGGGGCACGCGGATTTTTTCAATGGATAATCCATTCTCTTTTTGAATGGTCTCCAGCGATTCACCGACGGGATCTTCAAGACCGATCAGCAGTTCCACGGCGTCCGCGATATCGAGCAGGCGTTTTTCATCAAGAGTCAGCCTGTCAATAATGTCAGGTGTCAGTCCTCTGTTCCGTCCCGCTTCAATATCTTTCTGATTCTCTGTTAAAATCAGCCGGCGTTCATTTCTGAGTCCGTCTGCAATACATTGGAGCGCTTCGTTTTTTTCAGCCGTCGTTTTCATGACCATTTCGGCAGCCGCTTCTTTTGCCAAGGCTGCTTTTTGCAATACTTCACTCATTTGTGTTCCCCCTCGTCAAATAAATTCACCCAATCATCTCTGTGAATCACTTCCACCTGCTTCGTTCCTGAAAGCTGGTCGCTCCGCTTCCCTTTGGCTTCTAAAATTTCATCGGATGAGTACTGCGTCTGCCCTTTGCCGATCATGCCGCCGGGCCCTTTGACTTCCACTACGGCCCCTTTCGGAAAACTGCCGCAGACATCGGCGACACCGGCCGGGAGGAGACTTGACCCGTTATGGATCATCGCCTGCTCCGCTCCCCCATCAATGATGATTTCCCCTGATATCGGAGAATGAAACATGATCCATTGCCGTGTATTATTCACTGAGGACAGGTCTTTATCGCCGATATAAGTGCCGTCGCCTTTTCCGTCTAAAATCACCATCAGTTTTTCCCGTCCGGAGCCGGTTCCGATAAATACCTTCACCCCGAGCGACAATGCGGTCTGGGCGGCGAGAAGTTTTGACTTCATACCTCCGGTGCCGACCTTTGAGCCTGCTGATCCGGCATATCCGAGCAATTCTGGTGTGATGTCATTCAGATAGTCGAACCGCTTTGCGTCCGGGTTTTCATTCGGATTGGCATCGTACAGCCCGTTAATGTCTGTGAGAATCATTAATTGGTCTGCATGAATCAAACCGCTTACAAGCGCCGACAGCATGTCGTTATCACCGAACGTCAGCTCTTCGACTGATGTGGAATCATTCTCATTAATAATCGGCACGACTCCACGCTCCAACAGTTCCATTACAGTGGCATAGGCGTTTCTGTACCGCTCTCTTTTTGAGAAATCATTTCTTGTTAATAAAATTTGTGCCGGCGTCAGACCGTATCTTTTTAAATGGTCCATATATTGCTGCATTAAAAGCGTCTGGCCGACTGCGGCAGCTGCCTGCTTTCCTTTTATCGTAACGGGTCGCGACGGATAGCCGAGAGCGGAAAAACCCGCTGCCACCGCGCCTGAGGTAATGAGGATCACTTCATGCCCGTTTTCTTTTAATAAAGAAATGGCTTCCGTATGTTCCTTGATTTTTGCTTCATCAATACTTCCGTTACTGTTGGTGAGCGAGCTGCTCCCGATTTTCACAACAATTCTTTGTTTTTTCATCGTTTCTCCTCCGTGGCAATCAATCCAAACCGGCTCCCGTCAATAAAAAAAGCCCATTCCGTCCTGAAAAATAAGGACGAAATGGGCTTTCCGTGGTACCACCTTGTTTGAACGCGTTTTTCACGCGTCCCGCTTTCCTGTAACGCCAGGTTATCGCGCCTGAGTTTTCCCCTCAGGACTCCAAGGCAGGTTCGGCAGGTTTCATGCGGCAAAATGTTTCAGCGGGCCATTTTGCTCTCTGTCACAGAAAGTTCTGCGTACTGATCCTCTTCAACGCTCAATGATTTTTTTATATTATGCAAAGAAAACAGGTTCTTGTCAAGACATTTTCATCCATAAAAAACAGTCCGCCTCCCCGGCGGACCGCCATTAATTAAATACGATCGTTTTGTTTCCGTGAACGATGACGCGGTCTTCCAGATGCCATTTTACGGCTCTTGCCAACACGCTCCGCTCAATCGTTCTGCCGATATTCTTCAGATCCTCTGCGTGATCTCTGTGATCGACGCGTTCAATATCCTGTTCAATAATAGGCCCTTCGTCAAGATCGTCCGTCACATAGTGAGAGGTCGCGCCGATTAATTTCACTCCGCGCTCATAAGCCCGTTTATACGGATTAGCGCCGATAAAGGCCGGCAGAAATGAATGGTGGATGTTAATAATCCGATTCGGATGGGCAGATACAAAATCAGACGTCAAAATCTGCATGTAGCGGGCAAGAACGATCACATCAATCTTATACCGCTCCAGCAGCTCAAGCTGGCGCCGCTCCACTTCGGCGCGGATGTCTTTGTTAGCTTTCATGTAATGGAACGGAATATTCAGCGGTTCGACCACTTCTTTGGCCTCTTCGTGGTTGCTGATGACGACCGCAATTTCGGCCATCATATTGCCGCTTTGCCATTCCCAAATCAGTTCATGAAGGCAGTGCAGCTCCTTCGATACAAAGATCGCCACCCGCTTCAGCTCACTTGCCAGAGACAGGCTCCATGTCATGCCGAATGTCTGGGCGATTGAGGCGAACGCCTGCTGTAAGTCCTCTTTTTTCTCACGAATGCCCTTGCAGTCGAATTCGATCCTAAGAAAAAACCGTCCGCCTTCAGGGTCAGTCGTGTATTGATTTGATTCAATAATGTTTGCGCCATGTTCAAACAAAAACGCGGACACAGCCGATACAATTCCCGGCTGATCGGGGCAGCTGACAAGCAGGCGCCCTTTTTCCTCATTCCCGCGGCGGTATTCTTTCAGCCGCTGTGTCATATATGAATTCATCTGTTTTAATCCCTCGTATCTTCATAATTCGTAACTTATTATAGATTATACTGAAAATTTGATAAAAATCAATTTACGAAAGAATTTTCAGCCCTACGGCAGCGCATAAAATAAGCGCAATGAAAAAGATGCGCTTCGCATCCTTCTGCTCGCCGTAGAAAAGAATGCCGGCTAATGCGCCGCCCGCCGTGCCGATACCGGTCCAGATCGCATAGGCCGTGCCCATCGCGATCGTCTCCATCGCATAAGAAAGCAGGGAAAAAGAAGCCGCAAATCCGGCGATAATGAAAAGAATCCATTTGACTTTCTTTTCTTTTTGAAATTGATTCATTAAAATGACCCCGAGCATTTCACAAAGACCCGCGGCTATCAGGCTGATCCAATGCATTACGCCTTCTCCTCCTTCGTCTCAGGCTTATCCTGTGTGACCAGCTTTAATCCGATGACACCGATCAGCAAAACGCCGATCAGCACGATTTTCACCGGATCGGCTTGCTCTTTGAAAAGCAGGATTTCACTGAGCACGGTGCCCGCTGTCCCGAGTCCGGTAAAGACCGCATATACCGTTCCTACGGGCAGGCTGTCTGTCGCCTTGATTAATAGATAAAAACTGATGATGATTCCCGTAATCGTGCCGCTCCACGCCAGTGCCGAATCAGCATGTTTCAGGCCGGTGACCCATACCACTTCAAATACGGCCGCTATGACCACTAAACCCCATTTCATGTTCTTCACCCTTTCTGTATCCGGACAATACAAAAAAGCCCGGATAGTCGTCTCACATGAGATTGACTCTCCCGGGCTTTTTTCCCTCCGTGTGCATATGCGGGATATGTCCGCATATGTGTTTTCTCTCGGACCAGGCCATGTATGAACATGCGGAACCCTAGAAAACATGTCTGTTCGTATCATACTACATTTCGCCGAAACGTTCAACGTCAGATGTGATGTCAAAAACCGTCAGCTGCCTCTCCCATTTGGTAACGGTCTCACCGGGCACCATACCGATTTTTTCCGCGACACGGACGGAGGCAGCGTTTTCCGGATCAATCAGCGCCGCTATGCGTCCGTATTGCTGCGTATGAAAACCGTAGTCCAGACAGGCGTTCGCCGCCTCTGTCGCATAGCCGCAGCCCCAGCGGCGGCGGGCAAACATATAGCCGATTTCCATCAAAGTGTTTCCGTTTCCCGTCTGCGGAACGATTCCGCATTGACCGAGAAATGCGCCCGTCTCTTTATCCTCTGCGATCCAAAGACTGACGCCGTATCCTGCGGCCAATCGTTTGTTCCAGGCAATCCATTCCTTCGTTTCCCGTCTGCTTTTAAGAGAAGGATAATATTTCATGACCTCTCTGTCGGTAAACAGCCCGTACAAATTTTCTTCATCGTCATCCCGCATAGTCCGCAGACGGATACGCCCGGTTGTCAGGATGGTGCCGGAAGACTTATGTTTCATCATGCACGCCACGTCTCCTTTCCCTGTAATAGATTATGGATCCGGCAGGAAAAGTCCTTTCTCAGCATAAAAAAACCGCTTTTTAAAAAAGCGGTTTGACGATTACCAAGGTTTATTTGTTCCTAGCGCCTCGGCCAGGGCCTTGCTGTGTTTTAAGCGGTTTTTTCGTTCTCCGGCGCGCTGAACGGCCGTATTGTGAAGCATGATTTCTTCCTCGGTTTCCGGCACGATCCGCGGAACGGGTACCGATTTCCCGTTTGAATCAAGCGCGACAAAGGTCAGAAACGACGTTGCCGCAAGCTCGCGTTCGCCCGTCATCAGATGTTCTTTAATGACTTTGACAAACACCTCCATAGACGATGTGCCGACCCATGTGACGTAAGATTCAAGACATACGGAATCCTGTTGGCCGATGGGGCGCAAAAAATCTACAGAATCCATTGAGGCCGTGACTGTTTCACACCGGCAGTGGCGGGCCGCGGAAATTGAAGCGATATCATCAATGTAGCTCATCAGCTTTCCGCCAAACAGCGTATTGTGATTATTCGTATCAAGCGGAAAAACCCTGCTTGTTTTAACAACCCTTGTTTCTTTGCAAAATCTTGATTCTGGCAACTTCATATTATTTAAACTCCCCTTTGGTGTCTGGTCGTTTTGACTCATTCATCTGTACCCTATTAAACAATACTTTGACCGTTTTGTCTAAAATTTTAAATATTAAGTTGGTTAGATATTCTCTCATAAATGTTTCATTATTCATCACATCCGGGAATAATAAACGCACATTGAATACCGATAGGAGGATATCACATGGACGTATCCATTTCCAAATCCACGCGGAAACCGGCTTGCCGCAGTGAGTTTGATGCTTTGCAGACAGTCATCTTATGCCGGCCGGAACACATGGCCATCAAGGATATTATTAACGGAACGCAGAAACATTTCAAACAAGAAAATATTAACATATCCGTTGCCCTCAAACAGCATAGTGAGTTTATTGACATTTTAAGATCTCATCAGATTGAAGTCGTCCTGCTGCCTGCCGATCCCGCATTGCCTGAGCAGGTATTCACCCGGGATATCGGATTTGTCTTAGGGGAGACGGCGTTTATTTCAAACATGGCGGCTTCAGTCCGGCAGGGAGAAGAGAAAGTGTTTCAAAACCTGCTTGACAATAAGAAAATCCCTTATACGCGACTGAAAAAAGCGAATATTGAAGGCGGCGACATCTTGATCGCAGACGGCACCGTTTACGCCGGGCTGAGCAAGCGCACGGATAAAGCGGCTGTCCGGGAGCTGCGGGAGGCGCTGCCGGAGATGACGGTTGTGCCGATCCCTCTCAAGGAGGATTTCTTACATTTGGACTGTGTATTTAATATGATCTCGGAAACGGAGGCGCTATACTGCAAAAATGGCTTGCGGCAGAAAGAAATTGATCTTCTCGCCGAACGTTTTGAGATGATAGAAGTGCCTGAAGAAGAGCAATTCACGCTCGGACCGAATATCCTGTCACTCGGCAATCAGACAATTATCAGCCTGCCGCAGCACCGTCATACGAACCGCGAGCTCAGAAAAAGAGGTTATACAGTCATTGAAACCGAGTTTTCCGAAATTATTAAATCAGGCGGTTCCTTCCGCTGCTGCACCTTGCCGCTTGTCAGAACATCTTAAACATTTACAAGGCAGTTTCCTTCAAGATACGTTAATATAGAGAAGACAAGACTCTAAAGGGGGAAACCGAATGGCTAAGTACATAGGATACGCGGGAACATATACAAAAGGCGGAAGCGAAGGCATTTATTGTTTTGAACTTGATACAGAAGCGAAACGGCTCAGCCGTCCGAAGCTGGCAGCAAAGCTCGGCAACCCGACATACGTCACTCCGAATTCTGATAACAGCATGCTGTATTCCATTGAAAAGGCAGACGGAAAAGGCGGCGTCGCAGCCTATCAGATTCATCAGAACAGCGGGGAATTAACTTTTGTGAACCACCAGCTGATTGAAGGCCCGTCTCCATGCCACGTCAGCATTGATGATAAACATGAATATGTGTTAACCGCTAATTACCACAGCGGAAAAGTGCACGCCTTTCCCGTCAATGAAGACGGAAGTCTGCGGGAGCCGGCTGCCGAAGCCGCTCATACGGGAACAGGTCCTCATGAAAGACAAGAGAAACCGCATACCCATTTCGCAGGCTATACACCTGAGCATAACTACATTGCAGCCGTCGATTTAGGGACGGATACGCTTTATACTTACCAAATGAAAAACGGTTCGCTCACAGAGGTGAAAACTCACTCTTTCGCACCGGGTTCAGGGCCGCGCCACATCGTTTTCCATCCGGCGGAAAAATACGCCTATGTCATGACGGAAATCAGTAATGAAGTCATCGCGCTTGAATACAACCCGACCTTAGGTGAATTCAGAGAGCTGCAGGTCATTTCCGCTTTGCCTGAAGGCTTTACGGACAAATCGCAAGGCAGCGCGATCCGCATATCTAAAGACGGCAGATTTCTTTATGCCGCCAACCGCGGACATGACAGCATCGCCATCTTTAAGATCAACCAATATTCCGGCGAATTGTCTCTTATTGAATGGGTGCCGACAGAAGGCAACTGGCCGCGTGATTTCGCGTTTGACCCTTCCGAGACATTCCTTGTCGCGTCAAACGAAGAAACGGGAAATCTGGTTTTGTTTGAACGCGACCCGGAAACGGGCAAATTGACTCTGCTTCAATCTGACATTCCGGTTCCGTATCCGGTCTGCGTGTCATTTCTGCATCAGGTTTAATTAAAAAAGAAAGCTGACTTTATATTGTCAGCTTTCTTTTTTGTATAAATGGCAGGCGACAAAACGCCCCGCCTTCACTTCTTCAAGCTCAGGCGTTATCTTACCGCAGAGCTCCATCGCTTCAGGACACCGCGTCCTGAATACACAGCCGCTCGGCGGGTTAAGGGGGCTCGGCAGCTCCCCTTTCAGAATAATCCGTTCACGCTTGTCCTCAAGAAGCGGATCAGGAATCGGGATTGAGGATAAAAGCGCCTTCGTATAAGGGTGAAGCGGTTCCCGGTAAAGCGCAGCGCTTTCTGTAATTTCCATCATGCGGCCCAAATACATCACGCCGATCCGGTCGCTGATATGCTTGACCATTGATAAATCGTGAGCGATAAATAAAAATGTCAGCCCTTTCTCTTTCTGAAGCCTTTTTAAAAGGTTGACGACCTGAGCCTGTACCGACACATCCAGCGCGGAAATCGGCTCATCCGCCACGATAAATTCGGGATGCAGAGAGAGCGCTCTGGCAATCCCGATTCTCTGCCTCTGTCCGCCGCTGAATTCATGGGGATACCGGCTGCCGAAATCCGGATGGAGCCCGACAGCTTCAAGCAGTTCATCCGCCATCATCAGACGGGCTTTTCTTGTATTGTAAAGATTGTGGATTTCCATCGGCTCCATAATAATTTCCCTTACGGTCAGGCGCGGATTTAACGAGGCGTAAGGGTCTTGGAAAATCATCTGCAGCTTGCGGAAGAAGACCGACCGCTGTTCTGCCGCGGCACGGTGTATATCCGTCCCTTCATATGATACCGAACCGGCCGTCGGGTCATACAGACGGAGAATAACCCTTCCGAGCGTCGATTTACCGCATCCCGATTCTCCGACAAGTCCGAATGTTTCTCCTCTTTTAATGTGAAAGCTGACACCGTCGACTGCTTTTACGGCTTTCTTTCTTCCTGCGTCAAAATGCATTTTCAGCCCGCTGACTTCAAGGAGCGGAGATGCCGTCATTTTCTATTCCCCCTTTTCGCTTATACAGCGGCGTACGGTGCATAATTCTTTTTCATAGACGGTTCCTTCCAAAGACAGCACTTCGATTGTTTTTCCCGTTTTCGGGGAGTGCAGCATTCGGCCGTCTCCCAGCGCCAAACCGACATGGTGGATCGCGCCTTTTCCTTCTTCATAGGCGAAAAACAAAAGGTCAGCCGGCAGGATATCGTTTACCGCCGCGCCGCATCCGGCTTTTGCTTGGTCCTTTGCATCACGGGGAAGGGTATAGCCGTTTGCTTTAAATATCGAATACATAAACCCGGAACAGTCAAACCCGAAACCGCTCAGTCCTCCCCATAAATACGGAAGCCCGAGAAACATCATGCCCGTTTCGATGACATCGGCCGCCCGTCCTTCCGTATGCCGGCACTCGTCTGCGTCAGCTTCATTTACGAACCGTTCTCCGAGCGGCGTCACCACCCGGAAAAAGCCTTTCTCACGTCCTGCTGCCGGAAGACGCGTTAAGAAACTTACTTCCAAGTCCGGTTCGCCGTTTGTGTGATATAAAATAGCTGTCGGTTTGGTAATCCATACGGCAGGGGAAGATGTATGAAAGCCGTCTTTTGAAATCTGGCTTTTTTTCATCCACCCCGGATATCCGCGCACATCCTTGTTTGAAGGCTGGCCGGGAACGGCGACAAAAGCCCATTCCCCTTCCTCTTTGAGAATGATCACCTCTTCCCCGAAAAGCGCTTGCGTTTGGACAAGATTGTCTGTGCATAATTGCAGCCGCTCTTCATATCCCATAGACGCTAACCATTTTCTGATCTGCGGCGGGTTTTCAAGCATCGGCGCATCATACGAACGGGGAGATGACGGCAGCGTCCATACGTTGGCTGCCGCCGCTGTAACGGCTGCTCTCATCTTTTCGCCCCCTCTTGTATCGACACACCGGTAATGCCGAGACCCGGTTCGTCGGGAATCGTAATCTGACTGCCGCTGTATGTGATGCCGCCTTGAATCAAATCATCTTTCAGCATAAGCGGCGCATCAAAATCAAACTTCGTCACATTCCGTTTGCCCGCGGCAAAATGGGCCGCGGCGGTGATGCCGAGCTTGGTCTCAATCATGCTGCCGACCATGCATTCCACGCCGCACGTTTCCGCCATCGCATTGATTGTTTCCGCCTGCTTTATGCCGCCCGCTTTCATCAGCTTAATATTAATTAAATCGGCGCTTCTCGTCTGCAGCACGTGAAATGCCTGACGGGGGGTAAAGACGCTCTCATCCGCCATAATCGGCGTGTCTACGGCATCTGTGACCTGCTTCAGCCCGGCGATATCGTCTTTGTGAACAGGCTGCTCGACCAGCTCAATGCCGAGGCCTGCGTCTTCCATCTTTCGGATCGCAGTCACGGCTTCTTTCGGCATCCAGCCTTGATTCGCGTCCAATCTCAGTTTGACGTTTCCGCCGACACGTGATCTGATCGCCTGAATCCGCGCAACATCGTCCGATATGTCACCTATGCCGACTTTTACCTTTAAAATATGAAATCCTTTGTTCACATAACGGTCTGCATCCCCCGCCATCTCCTCAGGAGAATTGACGCTGACGGTAAAATCTGTTTCCAGTGTATTCCGATAGCCGCCGAGAAGCCGGTAAAGCGGCTGTCCGTGCATTTGCGCCCATCCGTCATATACAGCCATATCCACCGCGGCTTTTGCGCTTTGATTTCTTTCCAACAGCCGGCTGATATCAAACAAAACGGCTTCCGTGCCGGAAAGGCTCCGTCCCAAGAGAGCCGGCTTCAGCACATCGTGGACGGCGCTTTCAATACCGGCCGCGCTGTCGCCTGTAATGACAACCGTCGGCGGCGCCTCCCCCCAGCCGGTCAGACCGTTGTCAAAAGTGAGCTTCACAATGACCGATTCAGCATTGTAAACCGTGCGCAAAGCGGTCTTAAACGGCTTTTTCAGCGGCACGGACATCCGTCCCGTTTGAATATCTGTAATCCTCACGCCTGATCACTCCCTTCCGGAAACCCCCGATTCAATCGTTACCGCTTTGGCCGCCGTATCCATAACCGCGCGGGCTCCGATCGGAACGGCGAAGCTCGGTGAACAATGGCCGATTTTAAAGCCTTTGAGCGCGGGCTTCCCTGATTTGACAATGTAATCGTTCAGCACTTGCTCTAAAGTAAGCGACTTTTCTTTATGCTTCGGTTCGCATTGGTGAAAATCACAGACCAGGATTCCGGCTGCGTCTGACAGTTTTCCGGCCATCTTTAATTGATTCAGCATTCTGTCGATTTGATACGGCTCCTCATCAATATCCTCGATAAACAGCAATTTGTCTTTTGTATCAATTTCAAACGGCGTGCCGAGTGTGGACGTAATGAGCGACAAGTTGCCGCCCGCAAGCTCTCCCTCGGCCCTTCCGCCTGTCAGCACCTCTAAGGGAGAAATGTCCTCCGTATAGGTAAATTCCGTTTCTGTAAAAAGCTGATGATACGACGCTTTTGTCAGGGGATCAGCATTTTCAAGCCCGACATCTGTGCTCAGCATCGGACCGTGAAATGTGACGAGCCCCGTATTTTGATGAATGGCGGTATGTAAAAACGTGATATCACTGTATCCCCAGAAAATTTTCGGATTGCGGCGGATTAATCCGAAATCGATGTCGGCGGCAATACGGCCAGTGCCGAATCCTCCGCACGCGCATATCACCGCTTTGACATTCTGATCACTAAACATGTCATGGAGATCATCGAGACGCGCCCGGTCTTCTCCCGCCAAATAGCCGTGACGGGCCTTCAGCGCCCGGCCGAGTTTCACTTGAAGGCCAAGCTCATTCTCTAAAAACAGCAGCGCGGTTTGCAGCGTCCCGCTCTCAGGCGGGCTTGCGGGCGCAATCACACCGACCGTGTCGCCTTTTTGCAGTGCTTTCGGTTTATGGTTCATGACTTTTTCAATCTCCTTTCCGGATTGAAAAGTGAAACACGCCGCTCCTTTAACGGCAAAAGAACGGCGTATGTTTCCGCTGTAAGATCAGGACTTTTCCGCCCACTTCAGATCAATGTAACCGACGGGGTGCCGGACAATGCCCTTCACGCCGCTGTTCTGCAGATGCACCTGATTGTAAAAGTAAATCGGAATGATCGGAGCCTCGTTCATGAGCAGTTTTTCCGCTTTATGCATGAGCGCAAAACGTTTTTTGGCATCGGCTTCCTGTTTTGCCTGCTTGATGTAGCCGTCGTATGCCGCGCTGCCCCAGCCGGTGCGGTTCATGGAATTATCCGTCTGGAAAGCCTCTAGAAAACTGATCGGATCTGCGTAATCCGGTAAAAATGAGCTTTGAGAGAACTGGAACTTCAGTCCTTTCTGCTCTTCTAAAAAGACGTTCCATTCCATATTGGCGAGCTTAACGTCTATACCGAGCACACTTTTGAGCTTCTGCTGAATCGCTTCCGCTATTTTCTTATGCTCCGGTTTTGTGCTGTATGTCAATGTAACGGCGGGCAGCTTGTCATAATGCTCTTCTGCCATGCCTTTTTCCAGCAGTTTTTTGGCTTCTGATTCATCCGGATTTAATAAACTGCCGCCCGCTTCGCGGAAATCTTTCCCGTCAGGCTGAGTAAATCCCGGGGATACAAAGGCATGTGCCGACTTTTCACTGTTTTTGGTCACATAATCCGTGATTTCTTTCTGATCAATCGCTGCCGCGAACGCTTTTCTGATCTTTTCATTTTGAAACGGCTCCATTTTCACGTTAAAACGATAGAAATAGAGTCCGGCCTGATCCCACGTGCGGACATTTTTTCCTCCCATCAGCTGCTCGCTCAGCTCTGCCGGCACAAAGGCGGTATCCAAATCCCCCGACTGGAACATCTGATAATCGGTATTCCGGTCACTGACCATCGCCCATGTGACTTTATCCAGTTTCACCGTCTTTTTATCCCAATACGTCTCGTTTTTGACCATCGTCATGCTATCGTCATGCTTCCATTCCGTCAGTTTGAACGGCCCGTTGCCGACAAAGGTTTTTGCTTCAGTAAACCATTTCGGATCAGCCTTGGCGACCTTCTCATTAATCGGGAAATACGCCGGATTGGACACGACGCTCAGAAAATAATCCTGCGGTGCCGCCAATGTGACGACAAGCGTTTTTTTATCTTTTGCCGTGACTTTCACGTCTTCTTGTTTGCCTTTTCCGCTGTTAAATTCTTCCCCGCCTTTGATCATATAGCCGAGAAAAGCGGAAGATGCGCCCGTTTTCGGATCGAGCATCCGTTTCCAGGCGTACACGAAATCTTCCGCCGTAACGGGATCGCCATTTGTCCATTCGGCGTTATCCCGGATATTGAAGGTATATGTCAGCTTATCAGCGGACACCTTCCAGCTTTCCGCCATGGCCGGTTCGGGCTTATTATCTTTTCCGAGCCTCGTCAATCCTTCCATGATGTTATTCAGCGGCTGCCAGGAAACATTATTAAATCCGATCGGCGGATCAAGTGAGGTCGGCTCATTTTCGTTATTGAGCCGCAGCACCGTTTCACCCCCCTGTTCTTTTGCTTTGCCGGGTTCTGTCCCCGCCTGTTCATTGGCTGTACAGCCCATCAGAGCAAACGAAACAACAGCAATCACACCGATCGCCCATCTCTTTTTCATTTCAATCCCCCTTTTTCCTCTGCTGCCGTCAGCTGCTGCTTCAGCCGCTCTGCACGGTGATCCTGAAGCCAGCAGTTGACGATATGGCTTTTGGATTTCACGGTTGTTGCCGGGTATACCTTTTCACAGACGATCATCCTGTCCGGGCAGCGGGCGGCAAACGGGCAGCCCGGCGGCGGATCGAATAAATCAGGCGGCGTCCCGTCAATCGGCGACAGCTCACTATCCTCCATATCCAGCCGCGGCACTGAACGAAGCAGCCCCTTTGTGTATGGATGAGCCGGACGGTAAAAAATATCATGCCTCGTGCCGATTTCGGCGATTTTCCCCGCATACATGACGGCGACTCTGTCGGCGGTCTGAGCGACGACGCCGAGATCGTGCGTGATCAGAATAATAGACACGCCTGTTTTTCTTTGAATCTTCTTAAATAATTCAAGGATTTGTGCTTGAATCGTCACATCAAGAGCCGTTGTCGGTTCATCGGCGATCATAATTTCCGGCTCGCAGATCAGAGCCATCGCAATCACGATCCGCTGCCGCATGCCCCCGCTTAATTGGTGGGGGTACTGCTTCAGGCGGGATTTCGAGTCCGGGATACCGACCAGATCCAGCATGGCGAGAACTTCGGATTCAGCTTGTTTTCTTGTCATGGCGCGGTGTTCCAACAGCGCTTCTGAGAGCTGATCGCCTATGGTCAAAGTCGGATTGAGCGCCGTCATCGGGTCCTGAAAAATCATAGAAATATCGCGCCCCCGGATTCCCCGCATTTCCCGATCCGACATTTGGCAAAGGTTTTTCTGTTTAAATTGTATGCTTCCGGATTCAATCTTTGCCGAATGTTTCGGAAGAAGACCCATCACGGCTTGTGACGTCACGCTTTTTCCGCAGCCCGATTCACCGACGATCGCAAACGTTTCACCTTTATATAAATCGAAGCTGACGCCTCTGACGGCTTTTACAGTGCCTCCGTATGTTGAAAAAGTAACATGCAGATTTTGAACGGAAAGAACTTGCTGCGCCATTTTTCCTACCTCCTCAGTTTCGGGTCTAACGCGTCCTGCAAGCCGTCTCCAAGTACGTTAAACGCGTACATCGTCAAGGAAATGAAAAAAGCGGGGAAAAACAGCCGCCACCAATGGCCTGATAAAATCGCCGGCAGCCCGTCGTTTGCCATGACTCCCCAGCTTGCAAACGGCGCCTGAATGCCGAGTCCGAGAAAACTTAAAAATGATTCCGCAAAAATCGCCGCCGGCACCGTAAGCGTCATTTGGACAATAATGGCTCCCATCGTATTCGGCAGCAGATTTTTCTTAATGATCCGAAATGTTTTCGCTCCAAACGTTTTCGAAGCCAATACGTGTTCATCATGCTTCATCCTCAGCACCTGCCCTCTGACAATCCGCGCCATGCCGACCCATCCCGTCACGGTCAAAGCGACGATAATGGAACTGAGCCCCGGCCCCATCAGCACCATTAACAAAATGACAACGAGCAGATACGGCAATCCGTAGAGAACCTCGATGATTCTCATCATGGCGCTGTCTGTCCGGCCCCCTTTGTAACCGGCGACGCCTCCGTAGATGACGCCGATCAAAAAGTCGATCAGCGCCGCCATCACACCGACAAATAAAGAGATCCTCGCTCCGTACCACGTTCTTGTAAACACGTCCCGGCCAAGTTCATCGGTTCCGAACCAGTGTGAAAAAGACGGCGGAAGATTCTGCTCGGCGAGCGTCTGCCTTGTCACGCTGTGCGGTGATATCAGCGGACCGAACACAGCCGATAGAAACAGGCAGCATAATATCACAAGGCCGGCCATCGCCAATTTGTTCTTTTTAAGCCGCCGCCACGCATCCTGACTGTAAGACAGGCTCGGACGCTTGACCGACTCGGTTTCACCCTTTCTTTCCGCGCCCGGCTGAAACCAGTCATCAGGCACTTCTGTGTGTTTTACCGTTTCTTGCGGGAGATTCATCAGGATCACCCTTTCTTATGAAGTTTTATGCGCGGGTCTAACAGGCCGTATGCCAAATCAACCAGAAACAGCAGGACGATCAGAATCACACTGTAAAATACGGTCGTTCCCATGATGACCGGGTAATCTCGCTGATTGATGCTTTCTACGAAATATTTGCCCATTCCCGGTATGGCAAAAATTTTCTCGATGACGAAACTGCCCGTTAAAATACTTGCGGCAAGCGTCCCGAGTACTGTCACAACAGGCATAAGAGCATTTTTCAATGCGTGTTTGATCACAATTTTGACGGGAGAAAGCCCCTTTGCTTTTGCCGTGCGGATGTAATCCTGAGTCAGCACTTCGGCCATGCTTGATCTTGTCAGCCTCGCGATAATAGCCATGGGACCGACGGCAAGCGCAACAGTCGGCAGGACCATGTGAACGGGACTCGTCCAGGTAGCTGCCGGAAACCATTTCAGATGAACCGCAAATTGCTGAATCAGCAGCGTAGCCATAATAAAATTCGGAATGGAAATCCCGAGCACCGCAAGGCTCATGGCCGCATAATCGAGAAAGCCGCCGCGCCTGAGAGCGGCCATTATGCCGAGCGCGAGTCCGGAAATCACAGCGATGATGATCGCCGTTATCCCAAGCTCAAATGAGACCGGAAACCCGCGTTCAAGCATAGCGTTTACACTGTCTGACGGTTTTTTAATTGAAGGACCGAAATCAAAGGTAAGAATGGATTTTAGATAGATGGCGTATTGTGTGATAAGAGGTTCGTTCAGATGGTAGTAGGATTCGAGATTTCGCTGGACCGCTTCGTTTGTGCCCCGCTCTTCGTTAAAAGGCGAGCCGGGTATCACTTTCATCATGACAAATGTCAGAGTGGTGATGACGAGGACGGTCATAATCATGGCGATAAAACGTTTGATAAAATACCGCAGCAATGCCGTTCACCCCTTTAACAGAAAGTTGTTCTCATGGCGAGTTCTGTCATGACGAGCATGGCCTGATAGGCTTCCGGCATGTCTTTTGCCTGAAATTGAACGATTGTCGTTCCCGGGATGATTTCTGTGCCCGGCATTAAATGGGCCCATTCAGCCTGTCCGTAGTTGGCAAATTCAATGCCTAATACAGGTCTTTCAGGCGGAGTCAGCGGTTTGACCTTATCTTTATTTTTGAGCGCATAGGCTGTTTTTTCCGTCAGGAGCCGTCCGGCTTTTTGAGGGGACAGGCATTTGACCGCAGTTCTTGAAATGGTTTGTTTGACGGCGGCAGTCGTCACATTCGGGATCAGCTCCTCCGCTTCTTTTGCGGCGCAATCATCTCCGGCAGCCATGATGACCGGGACATCGTAAAATCCGGCGAGATAGGCATTTAACCCCAGTTCACCGACCGGCTTATCATTTATGTAAAAGTGGCGGACGCCGAATATCATGCTGTGCGACATAACGCCCGGCATCGACGCTCTCGCATGATAGCCGATAAACATCACACCCGAATACGATTCATCAAGCCCCTGCATCATGGAAAACGGCTTGACATCCCCCGTAATCAGCTCTGCCTCAGGGTGAAGTTTTTCAGCGAGCAGATTATTCATCTTTGAGTGGCTGTCATTCACGGTCACTTCCGTGCATCCGTTATTAAACGCTTCTGCGATGCACCAGTTTGCTTCTTCGGTCATCAGAACCCTGCCGCGCTCATAATTGTGCATGCGGGAATTGACAAATGTTTCATCAGGCAGTCCGGAAATCCCTTCCATATCCACAGATAGATACAGTTTCATGTAATGCCTCCTTTTTTACTTAAAATTTCGATATTAAATTATGAATATTCTAACAAATTATATTAAAAAAGGATGAAACATGCAATATACCATTCTGCCATTATGGGAAAAAACAAACCCTTTTCACCGGGAAAAGGGTTTGCTGGTAGAAAAAGTTACATACCGTTTTTGTTTATAGGGTGACCCCGAAACTGTCTGACCGCACTTCTGTATTCGCGATCGGGAATGACCTGATGCCTGATCGGTCCAGGAGTCTGCGGCGAAGGCTCTTCAGCCGCCTGCTTACAGACGGCATGCGGTTTATGCGCCAGCTTATGTCCCATGCCGGTCGCATTCATGACAAATGATAAACACACTAAAAGCAAGCTTAAGATGAAAGCAATAAGAAACAAATCGCTGTATGTCCCCATCAGCAGGTCATGCGGCGATTGTGTGCCGCGCGCGCCCCGAAGCATGCCGGAAGCATCTCTTTTCGTAAAATACCCTATTAAAACAGGTGCGCCCATATAAATGAACAGCCTCAAAAACTGAACGGCCGTCATGCGTTTCACCAGTTCCGGAAGCGGTCCGCCCAACGCGGCTCCCATCAGTCCGGCTGCCACGATAAGCCCTGTCCCGGCCGCCAGCATCACGAAAAGCCCCGCAAATAGAATAAGGGGTATATGATGATCCGCCGTCATCCATTGGAAATTCACGAACACCAGTATAACAGAGCCTGTTATGCCGAGCATGCCCGGACCGACTTTATCATATGCTAATGCACTGATAACAGCGGCGATGGCCACGCCTCCCAAAAGGCATGCATATAGGAATATCTGTTGAGTTTGTGACATGTGATATGCGGTCTGAAGCTCCCCGTGAAATGCAGAAAGACTGACCGCTATGGAAATACTGCCCGCAGCGATCATGAAAACACCCAAAATCGGCTTTGGAATCAGCATAAGTTTAATCGAAATCAGCGCATGTTCGTTTCTGTACTGCATGATCAGCAAGATCAGGAGAATGACGATGCTTCCTCCAAATCCCGCCAATGTCTGCCATGATGAAAAGCCCCATTTCGGCAGATGAATAAATGTATAGGCGGTCAGCACGGCTGATACACCCGCTAACAGAAAACCGATGCCGTCAAATGGAGATTTTTCAGTATTTTTATGAGCGTCATCCCTCAGCCACATATAACTGAAAATGAGGCCGAAAAAAGACAGCAGGCCAAAAATGCCGAACAGCCAATGCCAATGGCCGGCGCTTGCCGCCGCCGTGCCTAAAACGGTCCCCATAATGACGGACCCGTAAAATCCGCCGATTAACACAAATAATGCGTAATTCCGGCGTTCAATCGGAAACGAAAGCACCAGCATCGGAATCATAATCATCAGCATAGTGCCCGCCGCAGCCCCCTGTAAAAAACGGCCCGCGGCGAGCGGATAAATATCATTTGTCACAGCAGCAAGCAGCGCTCCGATGACACCCGCGGCCATCGAAATCATATAGACAGGCCGGGAGCCGAATCTTTTTCTTAAATACGGCCCCGCCGGCACGAATAAGGCAAATGCCATATTACCGATAATAATCGGATGAAAAGAGTCAAAGTTTTCCCCGCCGACCGTCTGCCGGACAAGGCTTTGGACAGCCGAAAGAGCCGTATTCGACATCAGCCCCGGCCCGACCGCCAGCACAGCAAGCAGAGAAATGATCCAGTGATGTTTTTCTTTCATTTGACAGCTCCTTTCTTACTATTTGACAAAGTGAAAAAGCTAACAGATTTCCCCCATTAGCTTGACAGAATTTTTTCATATCTTTTCATGTGAAGGATTGAACATAATATCTCATTATTATTTCAAATCCGATGGAAATTGTCAATATAAAGCGCCGCCGTCCGATTTCGTCTTTTTCACAATTTCCCACAATCTTTTCATTATTATCCCACACTTTTTGTTTAAGATGGAGTCAGTAATAATAGGCAAATCATGCTATGATGAAATAGAGAAACGGAGTGAACATGATGGATAACTATCGTGATGAAAATCGGACAGACCAAAAAGAACAGGAAGTCCTTTTAGTAAAAGAACACCCGCAGCCGGCCGGATATTCCGCGCCGGACGAGGACAAGAAAAAACGAAGCTTCGGCTGGTTCAGACCGCTTCTCGGCGGAGTGATCGGCGGAGGGCTCGCCCTCGGCATCTATACATTTACGCCGCTTGGAGACCATCAGACTCAAGATACTTCCAATCCGGCTCCCGCTCAGGAAACGTCATCGGTAACCGCTAAGCAGACATCTTCTGAATCCGGCAGCGGCAAATCGGCAAACAGCTCATCGGCAAATTCAAGCAGCATTTCGAATATGGTGGAAGACATTTCACCGGCGATTGTCGGAATCACCAATCTGCAAAAGCAGCAAAGCAGTTCCGATTTATTCGGATTCGGATCAAGCTCGGATTCAAACTCTAATTCGTCGGGTGATGATGCGGAAACGGGATCGGGTTCAGGCGTTATTTTTAAGAAAGCAAACGGCAAAGCGTATATCATTACGAATAACCACGTGGTCGAAGGCGCCTCTTCCCTTAAAGTGTCATTATATGACGGCACTGATGTAACAGCTAAACTCGTCGGCAGCGACTCTCTGACAGACTTGGCCGTTTTAGAAATCAGAGATAAACACGTAACAAAAACGGCAAGCTTCGGCAGTTCATCCGCTCTCAGAACGGGTGAATCCGTCATCGCCATCGGTGATCCGCTCGGAAAAGACCTTTCCCGCACCGTCACACAGGGCATCGTGAGCGGCTTAAACAGAACCGTCTCGATCTCCACGTCAGCCGGTGAGTCAAGCATCAACGTCATCCAAACCGATGCCGCCATCAATCCCGGAAACAGCGGCGGACCGCTCTTGAATACAGACGGCAAAATCATCGGCATCAACAGCATGAAAATCAGCGAAAATGATGTAGAAGGCATCGGCTTTGCCATTCCGAGCAACGATGTAAAACCGATCGCCGAAGAGCTTCTCACGAAAGGACAGGTGGAGCGCCCTTATATCGGCGTGAGCATGATCGACTTGGAACAAGTGCCGCAAAACTATCAGGAAGGCACACTCGGCCTCTTCGGCAAACAGCTGAATAAAGGGGTTTACATTCGCGAAGTGGCGCAGGGATCCCCTGCTGCCAAAGCCGGATTAAAAGCAGAAGACATCATTATCAGCTTAAAAGGGAAAGAAACTGACACGGGCAGCGAACTTCGCAATATTCTCTACAAGAATACGAAAGTCGGCAGCACCGTTGACGTGAAGATTATCAGAAACGGCAAGGAAATGACGAAAAAAATGAAACTGACTCAAAAAGAAGAAACCTCTTCTTAACAAAAATCCAAGGCAGCCGCCTTGGATTTTTTTATATACAGCTGAAACTTTAGGCCTAGATCAGCCGTATGACTCAGTGTACAAAGGAGGATACATACACATGAAACAAACCGGACTTTTGCTGGTCGTTACCGGCCTGATCTTGCTGCAGCTGAGCATTCAGCTTCCTCAGCAAAACACTGCTTGGGGAATGACGCTTGGTGCAAGCATTTTACTGAACCTTTCGGGAACCGGACTGATCATGCGCTCTCTGCACACGCAGACCGGCCGCAGATGAATGAAAAAAGCCGCGGGACATTCTGTCATCCTGCGGCTTTTATTTTACATAAAAGCACCCTGTCCGCTGGCCGGACAGGGTGTTTGTTAAGACATATGCTGGTCCCGATAAATCTTTTCGTTTTTCATACCGTACGCTTTTTGCACGATATAGAGCGGACGGTCTTTTGCTTCGTCATAAATCCTTCCGATATATTCGCCGATCATTCCGAGCATTAATAGAACGATGCCGCTGAATAACAGCTGTATCACAATCAGAGAGGACCAGCCCGTAATGGTGCTGTCTGTAAAAAGCTTCATGTATAAAACGATAAACATATAGAGAAAACCCGCTCCGGACATGAGCATTCCCGCATAGCTTGCCGCCTTGAGCGGTTTATGAGAGAACGTTGTGATCCCGTCCATGGAAAGCTTCAGCATTTTTTTAAGCGGGTATTTCGTTTCCCCCGCAAGCCGCTCATCTCGTTCATATTCTACAGCAGTCTGCTTAAAGCCGACCCAGCTGACGAGTCCTCTGACAAAAGGGTTTTTTTCTTTTAATCTTTTCATCTCATCACAGACTTTTCTGTCCAGCAGGCGGAAATCTCCGGTGTCGAGCGGAATATCAATATCAGTCACGCTCCGCAGCAGCCGGTAAAACAGAGAGGCCGTCTGTTTCTTGAAAAAGGTTTCTCCCTTTCGTTTCGTTCTGACGGCGTACACCACATCGTAGCCTTCTTTCCACTGCTCAATCATATCAAGGATTAATTCAGGAGGATCCTGCAAATCGGCGTCAATGACGGCGATTGCATTCCCCTCTGCATAATCCATGCCCGCTGTGATCGCGATCTGATGTCCGAAGTTTCTGGAAAAATCAATAATTTTCACTCTCGGATCAATCAGACTTTGCTCTCTTAAAATCTCAATACTGCGGTCTTTGCTTCCATCATTGACAAAGATCAATTCATAATGCTCTTTTGTTTGATCCATGACTTCTTTCAGGCGCTGATAGGTTGTCTGAATGACGAGTTCCTCGTTATAAACCGGGACGACTATTGAATATTGAATATGTCTGCTCATGTTTTTCCTCCTATTCATCAGATTGCAGTTCGTATAGTGAAGCTGACTGATTCATTCCGCCCGGCCCGCCGCTCATCCGGCTGTTTTTACCCGCGGCCTTGCTGCTTTTTGTATCAGCTGCATCATGATTTTTCGTTTTCTGATCTGTGCTTGATTGCCATTTGTCTGAAGATACTTTCTTTCCGTTTTTCTCAACCCATTCAACAATATCGTTGTTTCCGCCTTTGCCCATTCCGGATGTTAAGAAGTATTTTACTTTCCCTTCTTTTACGAGCTTTTTAAATTGAGTCAGCGTAATGGCCGGGTCAGACCCGCTGAATCCGCCGATCGCCATGACCGCTTTTTTCGTTTTTATAATGTAAGGCGCCGCTGTGTTGGAATCGGTTGTAGCAAATAGATAGTCTGCTCCGGCGTTATGCTTCTCTAAATAGTTGATCAGTTTTGTATTGACAGATGCGTTATCCATTCCCATGCCTTTTCCGCTTGCTGACGCAAGCTGAGGGCCTGTTTCAGGCAATGAGCTGTTGCCTCCGTACAGAAGCGGTGTGCTTGCCCAATAAATCGGCATCACCATCAAGACGAGAAGGGCCGCAAGTGAAACATAGTAACTGAGCGGTTTTTGGCGCTGTTTGAATACGAACAGGGCGATTGCTGCCACTGCGCCGAGAACGCCTGCTCCGATGCTCCAGCCTGCGCCGATTTGATCATTGTAGTTTCTGAGGATAAACAGCTCAAATCCGGTTGTCACAAGAATAGCGGCCGGCAATAGCCAAGACTTCCAGCCTGTCTGCTCGCGGTACAGATGAACGAGGGCGACCCATCCCGCACCGGTAAGAGCAGCGATTGGAGGCGCCAGCATAATGAGATAATAATGGTGGAAAAATTCCGCCACACTGAAGAATCCGGCAATCGGCACAAGCCACGCTGCCCAAAAGATCGTTTCCTTCTGTTCTGCAGATAATCTTCTTCTTTCTCTCGCCCCGGCGATCACTAAACCGGCCAATCCAAAAATCGCAAACGGCAGGAGCCAGCTGATCTGATCGGATAATTCTTGTTGGAAGAGTCTCAGCGGACCGGGTGTTCCCGTACCGAACATTCCTGACCCTGACTGCATTTTCGAGCCGGTGCCTGTACCGCTTTTTCCTCCGCCAGGACCGCCTTTGCCGCCGTCTCCGCCGCTTGGAGGGCCTCCTTGACCGCCGCTTGGCATTTGGCCGTTAGATGGAGGTGCCGTCATACTGCCGGTTTGTGATTTGTCTCCGCTTGATGAACTGCTGCTTGAAGACTGTCCAGGCGGTTTTTGCATTTGTGAAGAACCGCCGGAAGAAGACATCTCTTTCGATGCGTTTCCGTCGGGCCCGCCCTGGCCGGCGGAACTTTGCCCCGTCAGCCGCTGAATCCCGTTATATCCGAAAGCCAATTCCAATACGGAGTTTGTCTGGCTGCTTCCGACATATGGCCTTTTGCCGGCAGGAATATTGTCAACAATGAGCGGCCATGACAATGAAACGGCTGCTAATACGGCCAGCGCGCTTACCAGTGAAATGATTTTTTTCTTAATCGCGGTATTTGCCGCCATCATATAGAACAGCAAGAAGGCCGGTAAGATCATATAAGCCTGAAGCATTTTTGTGTTAAAGCCTACTCCGACGACAAAAAATGCCGCCAAAAGCCAGATCAGTTTTCCTTTTCGAATCGCTTTAAAGAGAAGCCATGTGGCGAACAAGAGGAAAAAGACCAGCAACGCATCAACATTGTTTGTGCGCGCTACGGCTACAGCAATCGGTGTACACGCCATGACAAACGAAGCGATGCGCGCCGCCGTTTTTCCGAACGTCGGCTTTATTAATAAGTACATGAATAGAACTGAACCTACCCCCGCCAATGCCTGAGGCAGGATGACGCTCCACCCGTGCATACCGAATATCAGCGCGCTGATCGTTTGAATCTGGTATGTAACAGGCGGTTTATCTACCGTGATAAATCCGGCTGCGTCAAATGAAGCGTAAAAGAAATTATGAAAGCTTTGAAGCATACTCGTTACCGCTGCGGTGTAATAAGGATTCACCGTATCGTCATTCCAGATGTTGTACATATTCAAGAATGCGGAAGCGAGTAAAATGAGGATTAAGACCGCGTCTATCTCGCGTTTTTTCATTTTCACCTGTGTTTTCACTCCTTTTGTTTAACTTTGAACAAGTGTAACAACCAAATGTGAAAAATTTATTAATAAACAAAGACAATTATTTTGCCGTTTACAAATAGGTAAAAAGAATGGCAAAATGGGTAAAAAAGCAAAAAAAAAGATGCCCCCGTCAAGCTGGGAGGCATCTGTCATTATTTCTGATTTACTGAATCGGTTTCAGCCGCGCTTCTATTTCAGAACGGCGGTGTTCGAGATAAGGCGGGAGCGCAACCGTTTTGCCTAGCTCTTCAGGTTTTTCATCAACCATAAATCCCGGACCGTCCGTTGACAATTCAAACAGAATTCCGTTCGGTTCCCGGAAGTACAGCGCTTTGAAATAATAACGCTCTACAATGCCTGAGTTGCTGAAACCTTCTTTCGTAATGATGCGGTGCCATAAAGCAAGCTCCTCCTCATTCTGAACACGGAAGGCCACATGGTGCACGCTGCCTTTTCCAGGACGCTCGCGCGGAAGATCGTTTCTTTCAATGAGATGGACTTCTGTACGCGCGCCACCGTTTCCGGATTCGAGCACCGTAACCGTGCCCCGGTCTTCATGTGTTTCTTTCCCGATTTCAGTGAAGCCCAGCACATCGGTTAACACACGCAGCGTCGGTTCTGCGTACGGGACGGTCAATTCAACGGGACCAAGACCGCGGAAAGAATATTCTTCCGGTATGCCGCTTTGCTTCACCGCTTCACCGATGTCTTTTCCTTTTTCGTCAGCTGTCAGCACAAGCCGCTGTCCTTCATGATCCTGAAAAGCGAGTGTGTCCCTGCCCGCTGTTTTCACGATCTCACTGTGAGAGACCTGATGCTCTTCAAATCGTTTTTTCCAATATTGAAGCGCTTGTGCATCCGGAACACGCAGGCCGATTGAAGAAATACTGTTTGTCCCCGCATGGAACGGCGCGATCCGCGGAATCTCGAAAAACGTCAATTCCGATCCCGGATTGGCTGATTCATCACCGTAAAATAAGTGATACATCGTCGGTTCATCCTGGTTTACCGATTTTTTCACAAGCTTCAGCCCCAGGATATTTCGATAAAAATCTAAATTTTTCTGCGCATCAGCCGTCAATGCTGATACATGGTGTATTCCATTAACTTTCATTATATTATCCTCCAGTCGATTATCTCGATTTCGAGATATTTTATATATACAATTTATGTTATCCGGATCGCAAAGTCAACCCATCTGCTTCACAGACAGTCTGCAGACTGCCGCTCCGCAAATAACGAACCTTTGATATTAAAAAACTATTAATGTTCGTTTTTAAAACGGTATTTTTTCCTTCTCAAAAGCAGAAACCTTTATCTTTTAGGGAAAACAACAAAATCAGAAAATTTATTTTATTCGTGTTTCAGCAATTAGGGTTTACAATATGGAAAATAGTTTTTTCAGCATGACGATTTTACATCTGGAGGGATAGGATATGCAGATTGAAGAGAACGGACTTAAAAAAGAGATCGGCCTTACCATCGCCCTCTCACTTGTTATCGGCACCATCATCGGTTCCGGCGTATTTATGAAACCAGGCGCCGTGCTTGCCTACTCCGGTGATGCGAAAACCGCGCTTATCGCGTGGCTGTTAGGAGGCATTTTGACGCTTGCCGGCGGCTTGACCGTTGCGGAAATCGGCACTCAGATTCCGAAAACGGGCGGACTTTATACATATCTAGAAGAAGTGTACGGCGAATTTTGGGGCTTTTTGTGCGGATGGGTTCAAATTATCATTTACGGCCCCGCCATTATCGGAGCAATCGGCTTGTATTTCGGCTCTTTGATGGCGCACTTGTTCAATTGGGATTCCGGCTGGTCTAAATTGATCGGGATTTCAGCCGTTTTGTTTTTAAGCATCATTAACATTATCGGAACGAAATATGGCGGCATCGTCCAGGGAATTACGACGGTCGGCAAATTGATTCCGATTATCTGCATGATCGTGTTCGGCCTTTGGAAAGGCGATCAGCATATTTTCACAGCCGTTACAAGCAGCATGTCGGACATGAATTTCGGCGCTGCCATACTGGCCACCTTGTTTGCTTATGACGGATGGATTCTGCTTGCGGCACTCGGCGGCGAAATGAAAAATCCGGAAAAGCTGCTCCCGAGAGCGATGACGGGCGGACTGCTGGTCGTCACCGCCATTTATCTTTTCATTAACTTTGCGCTGCTGCACATTCTTCCTGCGACCGACATCGTCAAACTCGGTGAAAATGCGACCGGCACCGCTGCCGGAATGCTGTTTGGCGACATCGGAGGAAAATTGATCAGCGTCGGAATCATCGTCAGCATCTTCGGCTGTTTAAACGGAAAGATTCTCGCTTTTCCGCGTGTCTCGTTTGCGATGGCGGAACGGAAACAGCTGCCGTTTGCCGGACAGATTTCGCGGGTGCATCCGACGTTCCGCACCCCGTGGATTGCCGTGTCATTTCAGATCGCGCTGGCCATTATTTTTATGATCGCCAGCAATCCCGATAAGCTGTCTGAAATCTCTATTTTCATGATTTATATTTTTTACGTCATGGCCTTTTTCGCCGTGTTTATCCTCAGAAAAAAAAGCGGCGGAAAACCGCGCGCCTACAGCGTGCCTTTGTATCCGATCATTCCTGTTTTGGCCATCGCGGGTTCACTGTTTGTGCTGATCAGCACGATCATTACAGATACACTGAGCTGCGCGCTGTCCCTCTTGATCGGCCTCGCCGGGCTGCCGCTCTATTTTTGGCTGAAAAACGGCAGAAAAAACTGACAAAAACGGTTCCTTTTACGGGAGCCGTTTTTTTTCTGGCAAAATCACGTGCAAAAGTTGACAGCAAATTCACATCTTTTGTTATACTTTTTAAGCAAGATGTCTGAATTCGAAGTATGTTACGTTTTTTTGGCGAAGTGGGTAACATAAGAAAAACAGGATGAGACACGTTTTTACGAAAAAATCAAGAGGCGTTTTTTTCGACTTTATCTGTTTTTTTTCGACAAAAGGCTATATAATAATTTGATGTGTGCATTGTCTCATTCAAACAATGGAGGGTTTTTAATGATAAAAAGAAAAAAAGATAAGTTCTCACTCCTTTTAACAGAAATCGCAAAAAACATAGACGAAACCGCAGAATATTTTGTCAACTTTAAAGTGACGAACCAGACGACTTTAAAGGAATTTGCCGATACGTTAAAAGAGTTTGAAACAAAAGGAGATAATCATGTTCATGTCATGATTAAAGAGCTGAACAAAGCTTTTATCACTCCCATTGAACGTGAAGACATCCTTGAGCTGACAAACAGCCTCGATGACGTGCTTGACGGAATCGAACATTTTTCAGCAATGATGGAGATTTTCTCGATCACTTCTTCCGATGAGCATATCGATAAGTTCAGCGGATACATCAGAGAGTGCGCGAAGGAAATTTTAATCACGATTGAACTGCTTGCAGAAAACCGATTGAAGGACATTCACCCTCACGCCATTAAAATTAAGGAATACGAGCACAGCTGTGATAACCTGCACCGTAAATCATTAAAAAATCTGTTCGGCACAGAAACCGATCCGATTAAAGTGATTCAGTACCGCGAAATTTACGAAACGCTTGAGGAAATTGCCGACTCTTGCCAAAGCGTTGCCAATAACCTTGAAACCATTATTATGAAAAACGCGTAACGAGGGGTTATAATGGATACTCTATTACTTTTAACGATATTAATTGTCATATGCGCTTTGGTATTTGACTTCATTAACGGATTTCACGATACCGCAAACGCAATCGCCACCTCAGTTTCGACAAAAGCGCTGAAGCCGCGGCACGCAATCGTCATGGCCGCCATCATGAACTTTCTCGGAGCAATGACATTTACCGGTGTGGCGAAAACCATTACAAAGGACATTGTGAATCCTTATACATTAGACAATGGGTCAGTTGTCATTCTTGCGGCTCTACTCGCCGCAATCGCCTGGAACTTGATCACATGGTATTTCGGCATTCCGAGCAGCTCTTCACATGCGATTATCGGAGCGATCGCCGGAGCGGCCATTGCAGCGTCAGGTTTTGCGACGCTTAATTATAAAGGGTTCATTAAAATTATCGAAGCACTTATTTTATCACCGATCATCGCCTTTGTTCTCGGCTTTATCGTATATTCGATCGTGAAGCTGATTTTTAAAGACAGCAATTTGGCGAAAACAAATAAACGCTTCCGCAGAGTGCAGATTTTGACGGCTGCCATTCAGTCCTATACACACGGAACGAACGACGCGCAAAAAGCGATGGGTATTATTACGATGGCGCTTATGACGGCCAATTTACATAAAAGTGATGCCATTCCTTTTTGGGTGCAGCTCTCTTGTGCCCTGGCAATGGGTCTCGGCACATCCATCGGCGGCTGGAAAATCATTAAAACCGTCGGCGGAAAAATTATGAAAATCCGTCCGGTAAACGGCGTATCTGCCGACTTAACCGGCGCAGCCATTATTTTCGGGGCCACGTTTATTCATCTCCCTGTCAGCACGACGCACGTCATTTCGTCTTCCATTCTCGGTGTGGGCGCTTCCCACCGCGTAAAAGGCGTAAACTGGGGAACGGCTAAACGGATGCTCATTACATGGGTCATCACCCTGCCGATTGCAGGTACACTCGGCGCCATCGCCTTTTTCATCCTAGATCTCTTTTTCTGATGACATCCGCTTCTTTACAGAAGCGGTTTTTTTGTGACAGGAAAATGATGTCATGACATAGAATGAACATAGCAGACCATTTTTCAAATTGTGAGGGATGCTCATGCTTTTGTTTTTTCAGATTATGGTGTGGACGATGGCGGCCGCACTCATTTTATATGTGTACGCATCCTGGCGGTATGAGGCAAAGGTAAAAGAAAAAATGTTTGCCATCCGTAAAACGTGGTATTTACTATTTGTACTGGGCTCCATGGTCTATTGGACATATGATCCCGAATCGCTCTTTGCCGCATGGAGACAATATTTGATTGTTGCCGTCTGCTTTGCCCTTATTGATGCGTTTATCTTTTTGAGCGCGTATATCAAAAAGCTCGCCGGCAATGAATTAGAGACGGATACGCGGGAAATTTTAGAAGAAAATAACGAAATGCTTCACTCCTATCTTGAAAAACTGAAAACCTATCAATATCTGTTGAAAAATGAACCGATCCATGTATATTATGGAAGTACAGAAGCTTATGCGGAAGGCATCAGCAGACTGCTGGCCGCTTATGCCGAAAAAATGAATGTCACGGCTTCCTTGTGCGACTATTCCGCACAATCGGATAAGGACCGCTTGACGGAGCATATGCCTGATGCGGCGGACGTTCAGTCCCGTCTTAACCGTAAAGACGTCTACTATGATCAAAAAGGCAGGCTTGTGCTTATTCCGTTTACAGTCCAGAACCGCCATTACGTGATCAAACTCACGTCGGAAAACCTGTTGACGGAATTCGATTATTTGCTTTTCACATCGCTAACGAGCATTTATGATTTAATGCTGCCAATAGAAGAGGAAGGTGACGGTTAAATGGAGCAGGCATTTCAAAACGGGCAGCCGGAACAAAGAGCGAAACCGTTCAAAATGTTTAAAAAACGTTCAATGACAAGTATCGCAAGTTACCAGGTCAGCCCTCATACCGCCAGAATTTTCAAAGAAAACGAGCGGCTGATTGACAAGTATAAACAAAAAAAAGCTTGATTACACTAAGGACAGGAGACACGGCTCTTGTCCTTATTCCTTTTTTCCATATCTTTCATATAATAAAACCAACAAAGAGATGCGACAGGTGATGATGTGAAGAAAATTGTCAGGCGCGTAAAGTTTGTGGATTACGGACGCTTCGGGCTTTCCGCTTATTCGCTGAGGATGCGGGCGAGGAATCTCAGGCTATTGAACCGGTTAAAAAAGAAAAAAGGCTGAATCCCGCAATGTGAACGGGACTCAGCCTTTTTTTGTTAAAGCTGCATCAGAATTTTGCTTTTACAGCGGGACCGTAGACGCCATCAGACGTCAGTCCGTTTACAGATTGGAAGCGGGCCACGGCATCTGCCGTTTTCGGACCGTAGATACCGTCAATGCCGTTATTGACAGCTCCTTTTTCAGGATAGAAGTAAAGCGCGGCGAGCGCGTTTTGCACCTGGTATACCTTTTCGCCGGACGTGTACGGCTCTGTCAGCTGAATCACCTCGTCCGGAAGAGAATACAGTGCTTCAACCGGCGGGCTGACGATCAGTACTTGTCCGACTTTAATCAGGTTCGGGTCAGCGATGTTATTCCATTTCTGCAGATCGGCCACGCTGACGCCGAATTTCCGCGCGATCGCCGACAGCGTATCTCCTTTTTGGACGGTATACGTCTGTCTTTCCCCAGAACCGATTCCCGCTTTAAACTCATCCCATGTATCCAACAGTCTTCTCGGACAAAGCTTTCCTGACCAATGCTTGTGCGCAACGACA
This sequence comes from Bacillus sp. Pc3, assembly GCF_000815145.1. Classification (NCBI taxonomy): domain Bacteria; kingdom Bacillati; phylum Bacillota; class Bacilli; order Caryophanales; family Bacillaceae; genus Bacillus; species Bacillus sp. Pc3. Next base: position 832,776 of record NZ_CP010406.1, read on the forward strand.
TTTGCAAGCGGGATGCCGTGCGAGGTCATTAATGTGCGGATGAGCCATTGGGCGTTTGCCACGGCCTGTGAAAAGTTGCCGTCTGCGTTTTCACAAATTTCAATACCGATGGATTTACGGTTGCCGTCCCCGTTTCCGTCACCGGCATGCCAGCCGTTTTCGTTCAGCGGAAGATGCTGATAAATTTCCGTATCATCGACTGTGAAATGCCAGCTTGTCGGTGTATCGGGATTTTTCACATAGCTTGCGTGACTTTTGGCGTTAGCTCCGACTGCGGTATTGGCTGTATTGTGCACCGTAATGTAAATCGGTGTCATTGCATAGCCTGGACGGTTATTGTTTCCTGCCGGGATAAAATCCTGTGTGATTTTTACCATATTCTCATCTCTCCTATTTCGATAAATTGTTTATTTTTAATAAAGCCTGCTGTTTTTTCCCTTTTGCTGTAACGTAATTGTTTTTAAACCAGGCGGCGGCAGTCGTTATGATTGTAAAAACGGCCGACCCGGCGGCATACAGCGTATCTGCAAGCTGGCTGACCTGGTCCTCCTGAATATTCAGCGGCGATTTGCCGAACATCAGCAAAGTTTGATTCAATAAAGCAAGCAAAAGAAGCACCGTCCTGACGACCGTGCCTTTGTCCGCGAATTTCATATCGGTTTCCCCCTTACTTTTGCAGCAGATTGTACATGATGGCGATGGCTCCGCCAATGACGCCCGTGCAGATTGCTGTCACGATCGCTCCTGTAATGGTCCGCTTAATCCATGTTGTGTTTTCGTCAATTTTGTTCAGTTTTTCGTTCAGCGTCATGATTTGCTGATCCTGCCGGTCGGATACCCGCTCTAATGCGGCCACCCGCTGTTCAAGCACCTTTTGTTCACCTTTGATGCCTGCGAATTCTTTTTGCACCGCTTGTTCATCCAGAAGCACTTCCGCTCCCCCCTCTTACATTGTTCTCACCTCCCTTCGGAAGCTTCATTCTTACGAAAATGCCGTGCCTTTGACAGAAAGGCTCCCGCCGGAAATGCTTTTGATTTCCATGACGATTTCCTTAAAGCCGGCAATATCAAATGACCACACTTCTTCTGTGCCTGACGTACCGGCGGCTGATGTCCCGTCATCAGACCTGATTCCTCTGATCGGCACGTTTTTTCCCGAGATGGATCTCCCCCAAAACGCGACATGACCCGACTCAGCCGTGCCGGTGATTTCGACGAGAAGTTTTTTCCAAGCGCCCGCCGAGAAGATGCTTCCCTCGCCCGCCTCTGCTGCATTTTCATGAAAAATCACATCTGTATATGAAAACGCCATATCACCGCCCGTACCGACAGATTGGTATAAAACAAATTCGGACTGTTTTTGATTTCCGTTTTCAAAACGGAACCGATAATATCTTTTTGTCAGGCTGACCCAACCCGAAGCGGTCAGCACTCCGCCTTTTACTGCGACAGAATGTGAAGCTGTCCACGAATTGTTATCCTCGCTCTCTTCGATAAAAAGAGTTCCGCTGCGGTCCGAATAAGCCCACCCCTGTGCTCTGTTTATTAAGACGGCTCCTAAACGGTCTTGTCCGAATTGGCTGTAGACTTCAATCGCTTCTAGCGGCGTATTGGTAAGGAGCTCTGCCATTCCGGACAAATCAGCAACCGGTGTGACATAATCGTTTTTGTTACCGCGATAAGCTTTTACGGCGCCGGGCCTGCCAAGTTGATCGGCGGGAAATTCAAATGAATGCTTTTTCATCGGCCGTCCTCCTTTTCTGATTTATTAAAAATGACAAATAAAAAAAGCCGTTTGGCTTATGACACAGCATTTTTATAATTTTCGTATGTTTCACCCGTTATTTCTTGAAATTCCTCAGGCGTGATATACTTCGCGGCCACACCTTCAGCCAGATCTTCGGCAGAGCAGTCATCATAGCCCATAGCCTGTTTTACCATTTCTATTGTGGCCCACTTATAAAACAAAGCGTAAACCCAAAAGTTAAGTCTCTTCATTTTTTCATTCTCCTTTTACGTTTAATAATTCTAATTTTAAAGACGCTAATTGCCTGCCGAGTGACTGCTGCGCTTGTTCGGCTGCTTTTCTGGCCAATTTCTCATTCGCCAGCTGTCCGCCGAGGCCTGCAAGCTGGTTTGAATCGGGAGCCGTATCTTTTTTTAAGCTCTCTTTATATGCTTCGTCAGCCGTTTCCACCCATTCTTGTTTCTCTTCATCAAAAAATGGGCGCCACATGCCTTCGCCGTTTATTTCCGGCGGAAAGTCCGCAGCGTTAGGCGGCATCATATAATCTCCTGTCTCAGAATCCGGATAAAGCTCAATCGGAGTGCCTGTATAAATGTTGTCATTGTCATACGGAAATATTAATTTCATATTCTCGCTCCTTTACGTGAGTGCCAAAACAAGGTCAATATAATAGCCGTTCACATTATTTTCTATATTGGCCATAATTCCCGTCAGCTTCATATCTCCATTAGAATATATAATAAATTTGCTATAACCGGTGGTGCCGCTGGCTGCAACCATCGTCACAACGCCTTTGGCCGGCGCACAAGAGGATGGCACACTCCCGAATACCACTTCTCTGTCCGTAAGAACGTGTCCGTTCAGGTGAAGGGTGTTTCCCACTTTGCGGTATTGAAGCGGCCTGTCTCCTGATTTAGCGCCATTTTTATAAGGAACATTTATCCAAGGTACATTCTCAGTATCAAGTTCAGTAATGAGGCGACGCCAGCCCTGCCAGCCCAAGTTCAAATCCAAATAGTTCGTGAACATATTATTTTTATAATCGACGGCAATGACATACCCAAACGTTCCCTTTCCCTCACTGTCAAGAGAGGTAAAATGAAACATGCCGCGGGTCGAAGCATTGCTCGGACTGTTTGCCGCTTTGCCGGTTGAATAAAAGGTGCCGAACGCCCTGCCGTTTTTAACGATTTTTTCAAGAAAGTTATCATCATCACCAATTGTAAGAAGATAGCCGCCGTTATCGTTTGTTATTTTCGAAAGCTGTGCGCCGTTCCACATATTTTTATCCGCCTGTGTGACATGGATGTCTTTTTTATTAGCGTGAGCGTCTACTAGTTTTTGTACAGCTTCTGTGTTGTCCAACTCAACCCAATCACTCCAAACATTATTTGCCAAAGACTTACGGAATGTTCTGTTGTCGTTTGTCATGGCAAGAACATGACCATATGACTTTCCGACACTGCAGGTCCAAAACCCGCGTCCGCCTGCAGGAGGGGTATTCGCCGCAGTTTTTTCATATGAGAAATAGGTCAATGAAGGATAATTTAACAATTCAGCATGAAGATCAGTTGTGACATTAAATAACGGCTGGCCGTCATCATTCGAAATTTTATTTAACTGCGCATTGTTCCATTTATCCTTATCAGATTTTGTTACGTGAATATCTGTTTTATTAGCATGTGCATCGACCTTTGACTGCGATCCTTCCACTGACTCAAACTCACGCCATGACGTCCAAGAATCCGAGCCTGAGATTTTATTACGCATAAACTTTCGGCGGCCTGACGACGTTGAGTCGCTGCTGCTATAGGACGTATATTCCTGATAAGCATACGTTCCGTAGTTGTGAACAAACAAATACCCGTTATTATTCACTGGCGCGTTTAATGCGGTCGTGACACTGCTCATATAATATAAACCTGTATCCGTTACCGTATTAAAGTCAGCACCGTTTCGATACTTTGCCAACCCATTATCTTCCGTTAATTTAAACAGCTGTCCTGCATTCCATGTATCCTTCTCAGCTTTCGTCACATGCCGGTCCAGATCTTGATTGTGCCGGTCAAAATCTTTCTTTGCTGCCTGCTGGACATTGTCTACGTTTCCGAGGCCGATTTGCGCCTTTGTCGTTTTGTGCGGGTTGTTCATGTCGTTTTTATGGGCCGCCAGATCCGTGTGTGCGTCATTTATGCCTTTTTCCCAGCGGTTGACGTCATCTTCGTTAATCGGATCGTCCGGAAGCCAGTCTGTTTTTTCTTCGTAAGCCATCGTTACACCACCTCAAAGGTAAATCTTAAATCAAGCGTTCTGTTATTGCTGAGATCTAAATTTGTTTTTCGTTCTGTAATGACGCTTCCTGTTTCGTCAAGCATCTGCACGGTTTCAATGTGTTTGACGTCTTCTTCCCTGCGTGTGAGAACGGTGACTGCGGCATCTTTTACGGAAATGTCCGCAATCGGAGTTTCTTTTCCGTTTAACAGCACTTTTGTGATCCTGTTTTTCAGATCGGCTGCGGCACGCTGTCTGTAAGCGGCTGATATCATGGTAAGACCACCTCGTTATTGTTGAGTGTGACGGAATAACCGACCTTCAGTTCACTGACTTTTCGGTATCTCCGATTGTTGAGAATGACACGGTCTTTGATTTCCAGTGTTTCGTTTAATGCGGCTCTCAGTGTATACGCCAAATGAGCGGGTTTGATTTTTTCAAGCGTTTCAATCAGCTCGTTCATGTGCTGCAGGTCATCAAGCCCGATATCGGCATAAAAACGATACTGCCCCGGAAACATCCGAACGTAAGCTGACGGATGTTTTAAAAAACGGTTTAGCGCCTGCTCGATCGCTTGATGTGTGATGGGCGGAATATTCGACATCTTTGAAATCAGCCTGAGCCGTCTCATATCCTCCGTGTCACCTGATTCCCGCGGTATTTTTAATATTTTTTCCCAGCGTTCAAGCCCCCACGTCGCCGTCGTGATAAAGAGCTGATCTGTCAAATCGAAAATATCGTTATTCTGCCGCTCAAACTCGGGAGCTTCCGCCTCAAGCAGTTGTGCCATCTCCTTTAATCGGGTTAAAAACGGCGGGAGGTACGCCGTCATCTCATCGAGTCTGCTCAAGGATTGTCACCTCTTTGAGTTTAGGAATTTCCACGTCACTGAGCACGAGGTTTTCCGCCGCACCGTTCATTTTGATATCGGCATAGTCACTGACGGATGCCGAGTTATAAACGATGTTGTTAATTTGTGATAAACGGACGGTGTTTTCTTCGAAGGCCATTTTCTTAAATAAATTCAGGACGCCTTTTTCAATCTCCGCTTTCACGTCATCGATCGAGCTGTTCAGCTCAGGCAGCACGGAAGCGGAGATTTCGATTTCCTTCCATACGGCGCTTTCCACCGTTACTGCCGCTCCGATCGGCGCCTGTCCTTCTCCCTGCCCTTCGTCCGGATCAATATAATCCTTTACTTTCTTGATCAGAATATCTGATGCCGGTTCCAAATTCGCATTTGTGATGACAACCTTCACCGTTCCGGCTCCGTTCCAAAGCGGGAAGATTTTCGCCCTGCCGACGCCGTCAACCTCTTCGGCCCATTGTTTATAGTGCTGTTTATTTGCGCTGACTGCTTCCCGGCGGACACGGGTAAAATAGCGCGCCCTTAAGCTGTTGTCATCTTCTTCCTCACGGCCGGGAATTAATATATCGCGCACGACTGCTTTCTCAAGCCCGGGTATCGTATCAAGCGGCAGCAGGTTCTGCCCTGAAATGCCGGCATTGCCCGCTTCACCGGCTGTTTCACATTCAAGCGTTCCATCCCCCGTATATTGAAAATACAGGTTATCAACGAAGAAACGAGAGCCTGGCGGAATGGTGATGCCCGCTGTGAATTCTCCGGCTCTGACCGCTTTTGTGGCAGGTGTTCGTTCAATTCCCGCTTCAGCAGCCCGCCTGTCCAGAAATTCTCCCTGAGCCGTATCGGAAAACACGAGCTCCAGCACGGTATCAAGCCAAATATAAGACTTTGCGAGCTCAGCGGCCGCAGGCGCGAGCGCATTGTAAATGACGCTGCCTTCTCTCGTATCAATATCTGCCGTAATGCGCGTCAGCATTCTGTCCATAATGTCGTCAAACGTCTGAGCTTCAAACATCCTCACCCAGCACCTCCTCTATCTCAAGCATGCCCTCATCAGTTTCAACGGTAAAAGAGACGGTGAAGGCATCATCTTTTTTCTCAATCTCAAAATTGGTAACAGCCAAAATACGGTCATCATACAGCAAGGCTTCTTCTATCAGTCTTGGAATCTCCATTTTTTTATAAGCATCCGTCGTGTTCTGATCTGAAAGCACTTCCTGCAGTTCATTTCCGATATCATGGCTGAAAACCGAATATGAATACCGTTCTGTGTGAAGAGCGATATAGACGAATTGTCTGATTGCGTCCAGTCCGTTTATCAGTTCATTGGTAATCCGGTTGTTTTCAAAATCAATTCGGTAGGTTTGTGAAGTTTCAATGGCCTCACTCGCATCCTCCAAATCTTCAAATTCGATTTCCGGTGTCAGGGCCATTGCACCCGCTCCTTTTAGATTTGATCATGTAAAAAAGCCCTCTTCGGATGATGAAGCGGCTTTAATAGGCTGATATTCTCTTACATTTCCGTCCGAACGCCGGTTAAATTTTGTCCAGTACAAAGAAAGACTGTCCTCCTGTTAAAGCGGCGGTCATCACCCGATCACCCGCCTGGAGCTGATCCTCTCCCCCGGATCTCAGCCGCTTCGGCACAATGAGTGCATCAGACGGAATCAAAAGTTTGTCGTGATCTTTCAGTTTCAGCTCGAGCGGCGAAACGGAGGTCACTTCGGCCGGCATCAGCTCCACCGGCGCTTCGGCGTCAACCGCTCCGACGGCTAAATGTTTAATGGCATCACTTAATCTCATCAGGATGTCCCCTCCGGAAGTGAATTTTTCTCCGTGACATCAATCGTCATGGTATGTTTTGTTCCTTGGAATTCATGGCGGTCCGTATCTACATAATAGGTTTTCTTCAGCCCGATTTCCGGAATTGAAATATAGACGGGCAATCCGCTTTCCAACCCAGGAATACCGATCGCCTGTATATTTTTCAGCTCTTTTTTAATGCCTTTTTTCTCAGCCTGCTTCACTTTTGCGCGCTGTTTCAGCTGGGCTTCGTTAATGTCGTCAGAAACCGTTTCGGTATACTGCAAAACGCCGAATGTTTTCATGCCGGCGCTGTCTGAGGCGGAAGCCTTTATCGTTTTATTGTCTTTTTGCAGCCGCATGACGACACGGGTTGCGGTGTCATCAATTGAGGTGCTGTATTGATACCCTGTAATATTAACTCCTGTTTCCAGCACCCATATGTCAGACGGCTCCGGCCATTCACGCAAGCCGAGCCTGCCTTTTTCTGAATAGAGCTGATAATTGCGCCCCGTCTGGCTTTTTGTCTGCTTTAACGCTTTTAGCATCATATCGTAAAGGCTTGTATCATTTTTAAAAACGAGTGATTTAATGGTATGGCCTGTGTTGGCAATGGATGTGACGGGAATTTGAAAATCGCTGGCGATCCTTTTTAATATTTGATCGGCGCGCTTGTTGGAAAACACGTAAACGTCCTGGTTTTTCACAAGGTATTGGAGCATATCGTATGCGGTGAAGGCGACGGTATGCTCATCGGGCGTTCTTGCAAAAACAATGCCGCGGAACAGCTCTTTTCCGTTCCATTTGAACAAAACCGTATCCCCTTCTGATACGCCGTAATACGTCTGGCTGCCCTGCTTTACGACAATCGTCGCTTCGATGGAGCGGGGCGCCTGATATCTGTGTCCTTCCAGCGTTACGCTTTCTGTGACAAGCTCGAGCCACTCCGTTTCTTTTATGACAAATAGTTCAATCATCTTTTCACCCGTTTCATTGCGGTATCTTCAGCTTCTGCCCCGGGAAGATCCAATGCCCCGGCTGCCGGATATTCCGTTTGCTGCGTTTAATCATGGCGGTTTTATTCGCGTTCCAGATTTTCCGCCACTCTGTGTGTTTTCCGTAAAACTTACCGGCGATGTCCCAAAGCGTATCCCCTTTTTTGACGGTATATGTTTTGGGTGAAGCTTTGGACGGGCGCTTCGCTTTCGTTTTTTTCTTTTGTTTGATTTTTCTTGGCGAAGCGGTTTTATATTCTTTCAGTACGATATCAAAATTCCGGTCGCCGATTTCATTGTCACCTTCGCTGTAATTAAAGCTTTCAATACTGCATGCGACATTGATTTTTGTCCCTGTAATCAAAAACTGAACGGGTTTTTTCGCTTTCATCCATGTTTCAATGACTGAAATGGCTTTTTCCGGCGAAGGAATGCTTTGATATTCGGCAATCGGGCTGTACCGTTTCGGAAAAAAAGAAGAGAACGAAATTTCTTTCGCTCCCGGTTCTTCGATAAACGTCACCTCTCCAAGTCCGGTGACTTTCACGGAATCATTCTGCACGCTGTTTGCGATATCAATCGCTTCAGGGAGAACGGGAAGCCGGAGCTTGTCCTTCCCCTGAGACAGCCAAAATTCGTAAACAGATTTAGTCAAAAGCAACGGCCCCCTTTGCTCCGGTATAAATGTCTTTTTGCAGTTCATCAATCAGCGCCTGTTTGATTTTGGCGGCGAGGCTCTCGGCGTCCTGTCCGTTATGGAAATGCTGATCGCCGCTGAATTCGATTTTAATTTCTTTTGTTCCCGTTTTTTGAACGGTTTGTCCGCCGCCTTTAACGGCTGCGGATACCGTGCCGGCTGAAAGCGCCGCCGGTTCCGTCTGGGACGGATCGGACACTTCCATGCCGAGCGCCTGAGCCGCTTTTTGCAGCAGATAACGGCCGCGGATGCCCCGCTCTTCAGGGATGATCCACTCCCGTTTGTTCCCTTCGCCGACACGGGCGATCTGCTCCTTGGTAATCAGACCCCCATTGGCATAACCGACGTACGGGCCGCCATGAGCCATACTTTTAATCCCGGGGACATTGCTGATCGAGCCGTATCGGCTTTTAATATAGCCGATAGCGGCAGCGGCGTTGTGGATTGGATTTCTGATATCATTCATGCCCGGCGCTTTGTGATCTTCAAAGGTGCTCGGAATCGTCTGCATAAGCCCCTGTGACGGGTGTCCGGCTTTGGCGTTGCTGTCCCATAGATTAATGGAATTAGGGTTGCCGCCTGACTCATGCTGTGCGATCGTCATTAATCCCGGAAGCCAGCTGATCGGCGTATTGGTTGCTTTCATTGCGGCCAAAAGCCATTCTTTGACGCTTCCTCCCGCTGCACCCATGCCGGAAAAGGCTGCTGCAAGCGAGCCTGCCTGTTTTTCGGCGTATTTTTTCACGTCAACTGAGCTGAGGCCTTTGACGACGCCGACTGAAGCAAAGCGTCCGAGACTCATCATGACACGGGAAGGAGAGTGAATATCAAGCTCTTCCCTGAATGCGTCCTCGACTTTTTTGGCCATATCTTTGGCCGCCTGTTTGACTTCGCTTCCTTTTGCAGTCATTCCTGATACGAAGTGTCCGATCAGGCCTGATCCCCAGCCGTTCGCGGAATCTCTTGATTGAACAAACGGTTTATTGATATGTGTGCTTACGTATTGCGACGTTCCCGTATCTTTTGCATTCTGTCCGGCCGAATATCCTTTCACTGTTGCGGCGCCCCATGATGACGATTGATTAACCGCCGATTGATAAGGTGTTTTCACCTTTGTTTTTAAAAATGAATCGGTGCCCGTCGGCGATGTATTCTGACCTTTGGCATAGCCCGCAACGACTTGCTTTCCGTAACCGGGTGAAGACGAAATGAGGGCATTGAACGGCGTTCCGATGTTTTTTTCCTTCCAGCCGTCCATATCCACCGCTTTTTTGCTGATTCCGCTGTCAAAGCCTTCAGTAAACTGTTTGCCGAGTGATGAAGCCGTCCCGCCAAGTCCGGATGCCTCTACAGACGCTGCTGCCGATACAGATGCAGAAGAAGAAACACCGCCCGCTCCCGCCGGAACAGCAGAAGACTGAGCCGAAGCCGCGCCCATATCATCGACAACACGCATGCCGAGCTTAGACGCAGCTTGTGAAAGCAGCATCTTTCCGCGTCCGCGATTGTTGTCAACGGGAATGACAAATTCTTTACCGGCTTCACCGATCCAGGAAATGGTCGGCTTTGTAATGTAGCCGCCCGTGGCGTTTTTGTCCGTTTTCTTTTTATCTCCGCCGCCTCCTGTGACAAAGTTCATTATGCCTGAAATCATTTTGCCGCCGGTTTTATCCCAAATCTTTTTCACCCAGTCGAATGCTGCAGAAAAAGCATCTGATATGGCCGTTCCCACTTTTACAAGAGGTTCTTTTATATGTTTCTCAAACCAGCCGCTTAACCCTTTCCATATATTCTTTACCGTATCTAAAGCAGTCTTGAAAGCATCTGATATTCCTTTACCGACATTTTTCACCATGTCTTTCACCGGATTCCAGACAGTATCCATGAACCAGCCGGAAACCGTACTGAAAACGGATTTAATTTTATCCCAAGCTCCTGTGATTTTACTCCAAATGGACGTCGTCACTCCGACGACAGCCGATTTTACGGGCCCCCATACCGTGCTCATAAACCAGCCGGATACTGTGCTGAAGACACCTTGAATCGTCGTCCACGCATTCACGATATTTGACCAGATGCTGGTTGCCACTCCGACGACAGCCGATGAAACCGGCGTCCATACATTTTCCATGAACCAGGATGACACCGTGCTGAAAATCCCTTGAATCGTCGTCCACGCATTCACGATATTTGACCAGATGCTTGTCGCCACTCCGACGACAGCCGATGAAACCGGCGTCCATACATTTTCCATGAACCAGGATGAAACGCTTCCCCAAGTATCTTGTATTGTTGTCCAAGCACTTTGCGCCGCTTTGGAAATATCATTCCACGTGTCTTTCAAAGCTCCTGAATCAAAGGCCTCTCCCAAGCTGGAACCGCCTAAACTGCCGGCGATGCCGCCTACCGCGCCGCCGATTAATGTGCCCACTCCGGGAACAACGCTGCCGATTGCCGCTCCGGCCGCGGCTCCGGCAAGACCGCCGCCTGCTGAGCCGACCTTCTCTCCTGCATTATCTTTATTGATGCCGGCTAAATCAGTAAGTGATAACAATTCACCTATGCCGGGAATTCCTTTAGCGGCACCTTTTAACCCTTTCATACCGCCTTTTAGCGCCTTTGAATCTCCCAAGCCTTTCAAAAGCGCGCCGATGCCTTTACCTGCCCCTTTTGTTTTCGGCGTGTTTACGGATGCCTGTTTGCTTTCCTTTACGGAGGAACCTCTTTTCGAGGATTTATTTCGCCCTTCGACTTTACTGCTTTTGCCCCTCGTCACTCCGGTACAGCAGCAGCAGCCCCCCAAAGCCCCGCCGGTTTTTTTGGCTGACTTTCCTGAAGATTTTGGCGCTGTTACCGTGCGCTGTGAACCCTTTGTCAGATCTGGACGCTTCGGGCCGTTGGAGCCGCCGGCAGTAAGGCCGCCCTTACTCTTTTCTTTTTTCGTGCCGCCTCCTAATAATCCGCCGATATTGAGTTTGCCTAATTTTTCAGCGATTCCTGAAAATATTTTTTCTATTAATTCCCCGGCTTTTTCGATGATTTTGTCCGGGCTGAATTTCTCAAATTTCTTGGCAATCTTGCTGACAATTTTATCAACAAATGCCTCAGCTTTTTCGATGATCGCATCAGGACTGAATTTGCCGAACTTTTTATCAATGCCTCCGAACAGTGAGGATGTAAACTGCTCCACTTTTTCCAAAATCTTATCCGGATTGAGAAAATCGAATTTCTCAGAAATTCGGTCAATCGTGTCATTTACAAATTGTTCGGCGCGGTCGATTAGCTTATCAGGACTGAATTTACCGACAACGTCGTCGACTTTCTTCATAAACGAATCAGTAAAATGATCCAGCTCTTTCAATATGGTCTTCGGACTGAATTTACTCACAACCCCGTCTACCTTTTTCATAAATGAATCAGCGAATTTGTCCAGCTCTGCTAAAAGTGTCTCCGGGCTGAATTTGCTTGCGATCTCATCCACTTTTCCCATGAATGAGGTTGTGAACTTATCCAGTTCTGCCAAAATCGTTGCCGGGCTGAATTTGCTCGCGATTTCGTCTACTTTTCCCATGAATGAGGTCGTGAACTTGTCCAGCTCTGCTAAAATCGTCTCCGGGCTGAATTTGCTTGCGATCTCATCCACTTTTCCCATGAATGAGGTTGTGAACTTATCCAGTTCGGTTAATATCGTTGCCGGACTGAATTTGCTCGCGATTTCGTCTACTTTTCCCATGAATGAGGTCGTGAACTTGTCCAGCTCTGCTAAAATCGTCTCCGGGCTGAATTTGCTTGCGATCTCGTCCACTTTTCCCATGAATGACGTTGTGAACTTATCCAGTTCGGTTAATATCGTTGCCGGGCTGAATTTGCTCGCGATTTCGTCTACTTTTCCCATGAATGATGTTGTGAACTTATCCAGCTCTGCTAAAATCGTCTCCGGGCTGAATTTGCTTGCGATCTCGTCCACTTTTCCCATGAATGACGTTGTGAACTTATCCAGCTCTGCCAAAATCGTCTCCGGGCTGAATTTGCTTGCGATCTCGTCCACTTTTCCCATAAATGACGTTGTGAACTTATCCAGTTCGGTTAAAATCGTTGCCGGACTGAATTTGCTCGCGATCTCGTCCACTTTTCCCATGAATGACGTTGTGAACTTATCCAGCTCTGCCAAAATCGTTGCCGGGCTGAATTTGCTCGCGATTTCGTCTACTTTTCCCATGAATGATGTTGTGAACTTGTCCAGCTCTGCCAAAATCGTTGCCGGGCTGAATTTGCTTGCGATTTCGTCCGCTTTCTTCATAAAGCTTGCAGCGAATTTATCCAGTTCCGCTATGATTGTTTCCGGATAAAATTTGGATGCGATGTCATTGACTTTTTTCATGAAGGTGTCTGCAATGGAGTCAAGCATTGAAAAATCGTTTTTCGGCGAAGCAGGAGCAGCAGATGCAGAAGCTTTTCCGCCGTCCGGCATATTCTTTTGCATTGCAGCCAGCTGTGCTGTCACCTTTTCGTTTAACGATAATTGAATAACATTGTTTTTTCCCGTCAGCGAATCAATGCCCGCTGAAATTCGGCCGACTGTTTTCATGACGTGATCTATGACGCGTATAGTGACAGAGTACCCGTTCTTTAACGCAGATTGCATATAGCGTTTGATACGTTCCATGGCAGGGGTCACTTCGTCTGACGCATACAGTGAAACGGTAAATCCTTTAAAACCGGCAGTCAGATCCCGCAATCTCTCAAATGCCGCTGTCGCGCTGTCTTTTGCTCCTATTTTAATGGTTAAAGACGCAGGCAGACCCGCTAATTGGGCTTGCACCTTTTGAATGACGGCACTGGCTCCGTCTTCAGCTGAAATAGAGATCATTTGTGCGCCCAGCTTTCTTTTCATAGAGCGCTGGATGCGGTCAATTGTTCTTAAAACAGATTTACTCTCTTTGCGTATATCAATTTCACTTTGGCGTTTTGTCATTTTCCTGTATTTCTCAAGCGCTCTGAAGCCATTTTGGATTTTCCTTATTTTCTTTGAAACCCGATCTTCCAATTCAAAACGGGCGGTCAGCTTTGCCATGATGTCGCTCCCCCTTTCTTCGCTTGTTTTTCAAGAATGTCCAGCTTGTAACCGATTAAACCGTACAACAGCGCCTTAAAATGTCTCGGTGCTTCATATAACTCTTTCAGTTCTGATGGAGAATAATGAAGCTCATGCATCGCGTAATAGAGATACACGGCTTCCTTATTCCCATCTTTTATCAGTTTTTTGCTTCTTGCTCCAGATCTTCTAATTCATCTTCAAAACCGTTGATCTCAATCGCTTTATTCAGCCAATTTGCATACTCACCGCCGACTGAAAGCACGCGTTTTGCCACCTCGACCGGATCTGCCGTTTTGTAAGCGTCGCGGAGCTCCTTAGACCGGAAATCAGGGTAAATCGTAGATTCAACCGCGATCCGCGCATAAAAGCGCTGGCTGTCTAAGTCTTTTACTCGGCCTCTGCCCTTCACATTTTTATATGTCGTGCTTTCCTTCTCCAGTTCATCAATGCGCTCAGTCGTAATGGCTTTAAAAATAAAAGGCACGATGTTTCCTTTTTTATCGACAAAACGCTTTGAAAGCGGAACCCGAATCTCCTCAGCCTCGACTGTTTTACCCGGCATAAAGAATGACAGATCATATACTTGTTCGTTTTTTTCGCTCATGATGAAAACTCCCTTACTCTTTTTTTTATAAAAAACAGACCTGTAAAAAGGCCTGTTTCACTCATACCGATCTTAATTAAAACGTTTCAGAAAGCTTTTCCGGCACATCGAAATCTTCAAAAGTAAACGGCACTTCTTCTTCGAGTGCTTCTGAGTCTACGTCCAGTCCGGCGATTTTTGCAGAATCAAAGTTGACGTCATACAGAGTGACGCGTTCTGTTCCGCGGCCCGATGATTTGTCATCAAGAACGGCTTGCAGCGTAAAATACGGGTCGCTGCCTTTTTTGACATAATCCATCATAAGGACGGCGAATTTGGATGTGACCTTATAGAATGTTGCCGTGCCCGTTCCGTTGGCGCCTGTTGTTTTATGTCCCGTCATGCGGCGGCCCATGATGTTTACTTCTGATTTGTTTTTTTCCACGTTTGCTTCAAACGTTTTAATATGCGCCATCTCTTCTCCGTCGAGAAATAAACGGCCTTCTTTTCCTGAAATCGTGTTTTGCGCTTTTAATGCCATCTTAGTTTACCTCCACGTTAAAGTAGAATTTTTCTGCCGCATCCACAGGCTGTACGGCGAGATCGATTAAAAAGCCGTCGCGGTCTTCATTCAGCCCGATTGTAATGTCTTTGTCTGAATCAAAGTTGGCGATGCCGCCCGCATCCTGAAGCGTAGTCAAATATTGAATGATCATCGTTTTGACGAATTGAAGGCCGTCATTTGTCGCAGGAAGATCGCTGCCCGTGCCTTTTTTCGATTTAATTAAGGCTTTCAGTTCACGTGTCAAATCGTTATTCACCGCATCAAGCACACGGACGATTTTGTTTTTCGCGAACTTTTTGTTTTTCTCTGCCGTAAATGTCACCAATGAGTTGATATCTTTTTCAACGCTGACTGACTTATCACGGGCATCATAAGAGAAAAGGAATTCACCTTTGGAAAGACGTTCGATCACTTCATCATGAGTCAGGCGGTGTAGCACATCGACGGCGCCTTCGTATTCAACGAATGTTAAGGATTGATTAAATGCGGCGCTGGCACTTGCGCCTGCCACCCAGGCGGTCGCATCTTCAGCTTTAATCTCGGTTCCGTCTTCCAGCAGCACACCTTCAGTCACATTGATAATGCCTTCATAATCGCCGCTGTAATGGGCGGTCACCCCTTGCACTTTCTGTCCCTGCGCATCGCGAAGGCGTTTAATGAATGCGGCAAATGTCGCTTTCAGCTGATCGTTTTCCGCGACAGGAAGAGCGATGACATCGAAATTCTCCGTTTCAGCCGCAGCTAAAAAATCCGTATAGTCTGAGTTGACCGGTGCTTTATCAGTTCCGCCCGCGAGACGGATGCCTGCCTGCGGGTTTAACGTTTCCCCGGATTCTTCCTCAGTGCCTGTCAGCGGGATGGAAGCCGACAGTTCGCCCGTTCCCGTAAATGTGACATAGCCGTTTGCTTTTAATTCTTCGGCTTTTTTCACCGTTTGTTTGTCAACTTCCGCTTCATCCATGTAAGTGGTCACATCGAAAGCGGTCTGATCAAGGACGTTTTCACTGATGCGGATGATGATGTCATTTCCTTTTGAACCGCCGTACAAAGCGGTTGCTTTAACACCTTGCGAAAGATCGGCACTCGCTCTGATTCCCTCTGTCAGACGGTACATCAAAACGGTTTTTGCTTTCTTTTTCGCCTCACGAAGCAGAATCAGTGACGGATCTTCAATACTGAGCCCCACTTTTTTATTCAAATCTTCAATGCTTGAAATGGAAACGAATGTTTTCGCTTCCCCCCAGCCGGATGCGACGGGAAGGGCGACAATCCCGCGTTCACCGATCGATACCCGCTCCTGGGCGGTTGTTTTAAAGTTAAAATAGATTCCGGCACGTTCTTTTTCTTTTCCTTGCGTAAATGTTCCGCCGTTCATTATTGCATGACCTCCTTGGTTAAAAATGCTTCAATGTAAGACTCGGCTTGCGCTTTTGTCATTTGTTTTTGCTTCACGCCGAATAAAGCCCCCTGGAGAATCTCGGGTTTTACGCCGAAAAGCTCCTTCGCGTGCTTTGTTAAATCCGCCGTGTCATAAAGAACCGCTCGTTCCGCAGTTGCGGCGTTTTTCTTTTTATGTTGTTTCACTTTTGTTTCACCCCGCTGTTAATGTCCACATCCCGCAGTGCGGGAGATGTTTGTTTCTGATAGTAGTAGCGGCTCGTCCAGCGGATGGTGATCACTGCCTCGCCTTTGTCTCCGACTCTTGTTTCGATACGGCTGATGCGGACGAAATCACCGGTATCCTCCCCTGATTCCGTAAGCAGCGGAATCAGCTGTCTTGATTCTCTCACCGCATCGGCGATCCGGTCGGCTGCATAGAGCGCCTGCACCGAGTCGGCATGGAACAGCTTCACATTCAGACTGTATGTCTTCTTAAAGGTAGAGACTGTGTCATTCTCGTCAAAAGCGTACGGGGGCGGGATGTAAAGTGACGGCACCTGAAATTGTTCAGGCAGTTCATTTTCATATACGGGCACGCCGCATTGCTGATACAAAAAAGCGGCGATTGAACCGGTCTCGCGATTCATCCGATATCTCCCCCCAACGTGTTAAGCCACTGATTGAAACGCTTGTCCAGCGATTCGGCGAAGAGTGTTTCATACAAAAGAAGGGCTTTGTCCCAAAACCCATTTCCGCTGATCCACTGTTTTTTTAGCGCCATTCCCGTTGAAGCTGACGGATCATAGATGAACCGGGAGCCTTGAAAATACCCGGGCACCCATCTGACATTTTCATCTGAGACGGTCCAATGTCCGTCATTTATGAATGAGGCATACTCTGCATTGGTGCCGATTTCAAGGGTCAGTCCCCCGTTTTCAATGATCCATACGTGATCCTGCGCTCCTTTTCGGAAAGAAGACAGCAGGCTTTCTGTATCAATCCCTCCCGAATGAATAAGCTCCTCTCGTACCAAGTCGAGAAAATCCTCTCCTGACTGTTCCAGCCATTCGCCTGCCTGACGGGCAAATTCTCCGGATGATGCCTTTTGCAGCGACCGACTCCATTGTTCAAGGTTTTTTATGCTCATAGTCTGTCATCTCTCACAGCGATAACCTCCCAATGGTGCTGTCTTGCTTTCTTCGGCAGTTCCAGAATATACGCCTGGCCTTCCCAAATGATTTTGTCATTGACACGCACAACGGCCTCTTTCGGAAAATGAACGAGAAACCGCTGATATACCTTATGATCAGGCTCAAGCTGAATAAGCTGCTGCTGTTTTTCAACAAACAGACACGGCACGTCTTCAGCATCGGGCACTTCCGGATAAGAAAAGACAGGCTGGAGCTTTTCGGCGGGAATCCCGAAGCGTCCGGCCTTCGGAACTGACACCGTCTCATGATAAATATCGCATCTGTCAGTGAGCAGCCGTTCGTAGCTCATAAAGGTCTCACCTTTGCGTGTGCAGAAACCGGGGAATAACCCGGCGCGATATATTCACAGAGCAGATGGTGCACCGCCGGTTTTCTGATTCCGCCTTCACCTGCCACCGTATACGAGTAGTCGCCTATCTTTTCAGATTGATAGGCGGAAGCGGCTGCTTCATTCTGGTTGATCAGCGCAAAATATTGAGAAAGCTTTAATAACGCAAGCTTAATCTTTTCGGGAAGCGGTGAGTAAACAGGGTCAGTGAACGAATGCCCCGCCATTCTGGCCGCTTCCGCCTCCGCCTCCAGAATGTCCTGTATAAGAAGCGGCTCCGGCCTGTTTTTGACTTGATCATAAACTGAATATGAAACAACGTCAGACGGCTGAATTAACATAACTGCCACCCCCGTCTTATTCTTTAACGTTTACGATTTTGGCGCTTGCATCTTCTTCTTCAAATTTGCTGTCAAGTTTAGCCGTCAGTACGATAATAAATTTGCGGCTGCGAATATCTTTATCTACTTCGATTCGGATATTCCGTGAAAAACCGAGAATGATATTTTTCGGGTGAGTCAAAATGATGTCAGACGCATCGTACTGGGAATCACCTTCTCCGACTGAGTACGGCTGCAGATTGGACACTCCTTTGACCGGAACGCCGAATGCTGAAGACAAACCGCCCTGCACCGCAAGATCTCCCAGATTGGTCTGACGGTCAGCCACACGGTCTTTCCATTCAATCTCCATGCCTTGAGATGTGTAAAATCTGAATTCCTGAGGCAGTCGCAAATATTTTGCCGGAATGGCTTTTAAGCCTTTTTTAAATGTGGCTCTGGACAGCTCTTCCCCGTTTCCGTCAATGACGTGAGATACAGTCTGCTTACGGATTCCGTCAAGCTGTGCCAAGTACGGATCAGAAGAAGATGTATCGCCGTTTACGACAAGCTCCTCAATATCGACTGCCGCCCGCTCCGCCAAAATCTGCATGATCGTCTGCTGCAGGCCGTCTTTTTCAATATTGTTTTCAAGCGTGTCATAGGTGATATTAATTTCCGCAATGACTTCTTTCGTATTCAGCTGCACCGTACTTGTTGCCGGGACGGTCAGCTGATCGTCAGTTAAGGCTTTTCCTTCCTCAGCGGCACGCAGAATACGCTGGCCGAAACCGATTTTTTCAAATTTCTGCGAGTCATTTTCCATTTGAATCACACGCGATTCGCTGAAAATGGTCGGCGTATTCTGCACCATGCGGATAAATGCTGAAGCTTGTGCGGGGTTCATTAAACCGCCGCTTTTTAAAGCGGAAAGTGACATTTCCGCCTTTCTGATGATATCTTGATTTCTCACTCTACAGTTCCTCCTTCTGACTGGGCTTAAAGCAGTCCGCTCCAAATGGATTTTTTAACAGGCTCTTGGCCGCCCGTCTCTTCTTCCGGCTGCTTTGATGCGCCTCTTACTTTTTCAAGCGCTTCAATGCGTTTAATAATCGGCGCCAGCATGTCCTCAACAAGCGTTTTCAGCTTTTCTTCATCAGACGGCGCAGACGCCCCGTCTTTGTCTTCCGTGTTCTGGTCCAAACTGTCAAGCCGCTTTAAAAGCGGGTGCAGCGCGTGTTCAATCGATTCTCTTACGTCTTCTTTTCTCATCTTGTTCAAGTCCTCTCCCTTGCGGTTTCTTGATTTGCGGTCACGGTCGAGAAATTGCTTGACCGCGCCGAATAAGCCGGCTTGCTTTTCTGCCGGCTCTTCGTAAACGTCAGCGGTTCCCGCCATGCTGTAGCCCGTAATGATACCGGCTTTAATCTGATCCCATACTTCATCGGAAGCTTTGGTGACAAGCACCCAAGATCCTTTCCGGATCACAGCATTCCCGATTTCAAAGTCATCCGGGGCGACGTACGACTCCACCACCTCGCCGGTCCCGCCTTCAAAGTTATGATTTGTATCGATGTTGCGGGCGTCCGCCAAAAAACCGTGAGCGGCCTTTTCAATCTCTTCAGCCGTCATATAATCGCCATGTGCATCGGGGACATCCGGCTCGTAAACGATGCCGTAAACAAGCTTCTGCTCATCCGATTCGTTTTTTGTAAACACCTGCACCTTTTTTTCAAATGACGGAAGGCCTCCGGCTGATTTTGTAAAAAAGAATTCCGTTTGGTTCGCCGCCTTATCGACATAGCTCACAAAACTGATAACGGCATTTCTCAATTCTCTCGGCACGAGATGTTTTCACCCCCTTTCAGGATTGCTCCTTTTTCCCTTTCAGCACCGGCCGGCTGTAGTGCTCTTCAGGCCATTCCTCAAGCGTCTTGCCGAGCACTCTTCCCGCCAGATCACGGAGGTCATTAGGAGAGACCGCGCCGGCGGAAATAAATGGCGTAAGCACCTTCGCAATTTCAAGCGGATCGCGAAAATCAGGCCCTTTTAATGTGAGCTGTACATCGTGGAGACCCAGTTCAGGCAAAAATAACGTGTTGAGCTTATTAATCAGCGTTTTCCGCTCCGGCTGAAACACCTGCTCCTCCGTGATTTTCCGTGCCGTATCGGCTGTGGCTTTGTTGTATTCCTGCGCCTCGCCCGTATAAAGCGGCGGGAGACGGAAAGCGGAACGGAGTTTATTTCTGCTTTTGTCGTCATATTCAAGAAACAGCGCATCATCCTGCAGAATTTCCGCAAGTGATTTAATTTCCACAGACACGGGCGTAATGTCTTCGCCTCCGTGAAGGTCTTTTTCCTTCGCAATGCCTTCCGCCTCAATCAGCAGAAATTTGTGGGCGTTTTCCACCCCTTCCAGGTCATTCATATAATCCTGGAGCTCTTTGTATGAGGTTTCTGACAGCATGCCGTTTTCAACCGTAATGGCGGCCGGCACGTGACGGCCCTGCTTGAAATACATAAAATTCAGTTCTTCCGCTTTCCGGGCGCCGTACAGATTGACGATATTGCCGACCCAGCGCGGAATTCCGTAAGTGCCGCTGCCGATTTTTAAGTGAATGGCTTCATTTGCCCGGTATTCTTCAGACAGGGTCTTTACGTAATCGCCGGTTCTCATGTCCATCATGCGGGGATCGCCGTATTCCTTAAAAAACACTTTCCGTCCGTTCAGCATCTGAACATATTTACGGAACCGTTTTTGCCTTTTAATCGTTTTGGATGCGCCGTTTTCTTCATATGAAAATGTAACTTCAACGGGATCAGTCACACCGCAGACGCGCATATGTTTTACATCCAGATATTCAATCCCCGCCGGTTTTCCCGCGCCGTCCCGAAGCACTTCGAGGAAACCGTTGCCCGTTTTTTCGCGGTCTTCTATCGCATATCCGAGGACCGTCTCGGCCGATTCATCAAAATGAAGACATTTGTAAAAGCTCTCCAGCTTCATCCAGTTTTTTTCGGCCCGGGCCTTTTTTGACGGGGAGCAATCTGGGCTATTTACATCAAAGGTATATTCCACATCGAACCCAAAACCCGTAATATTGACCCGATACGCGTCAATGCACTGCTGAAGAATCGTCGAGTATTCGGCGATTGTTTTCAGTTCAATGAGATTATAGGGCGGTGAAATGATGTCTTCGCCGTACAGATCGGCAAATTGATCTTCGTTCATCTGCCTTGCCTGCGGCGCGGCCATTTTTGATTTAAAGACGGTGGCTCTAACGTTTTGATAGTTCGGCAACGCCTATCTCCTCCTTTCCCGATTCGGACGTCTCCGTTTTTGTGATGCATCTTTCAGATCCGCCGCGTCATAGTCATCCAGCGCATACCAAATGGCTGAAAGTGTGTGGGGATCAATTGAAAACTCATCTTCCGACAGAACGCCGTTTTTGTTTTTTGCGTACGTTAAGTTCTGCAATTCGCGGATCGTATTTTCACAGCTGTCTGAGCAATAGATGTGTCTGAACCGTTTCAGCTTTTTTGTATACTGAAGTCTTGAGCCCGGAAACTTTTTGGCCGCAACCATGCAAAAGCCCTGCCTGCGGAAATATTGGATGCTTTTCGGCTCAGCCGAATCCGCTTTGATCAGCTCTTTTTGATCCGCCAATTCCTGAAGCTCCTCAGCTGTCTGATCATCGGTCATTTTGTTTTTGTAATACTCCCAGAAAATATAAAGATCTTTTTGATCCGGATCGACGGCAAGCCGAATGACCGCATTGTATGACTCTTCAAAACCGAAATCCATGCCCGTCCGAAACAGGGGGCGCCTGATGGAAGCAATCCGCTCCGTTACTTCGTTGTGCTCCATGACCTGAAACTGCGGAAACACGCGGATGCCGTTGACGCCGAACTGTCCTTTGCGGGCGATCCGGTACAAATCAGGATCGTAATGCCGTAAGCTGTCCAGCTGCTTAATATAGCTTTTCGGCAAAAACAGATTATCGCACGCTGTGGAATGGTGGTAATACGTATCTCCCTTAACGACGGTGCCTTTTTCATACAGCGTCTGATCATCCAATACGAACCGTTTTTTTTGGTCATCACGAAAAAAATGCCGGTACGTCCAATTGGAGGTGCCGACGGGATTTGTGGTGCATATCATATGCAGCGAAAGCTCGGGATGACGCAGACGGCCGATCAGCTCCTTAAAGCCTTCATACTTCACTTCAGAGCATTCTTCAATCCAAATCAGTGAAATATGATGAATGGATTTCAATTTGGCCGGGTTGTCCATCCCTTTAAACATAATCCGGCTTCCGTTTGAAAATCTGAGCTGCATCGGTGAAGAAACGGCCTTTACGGCATGTCCCAGTTCAAGCTCCCCGATAATATCTTCAAACAAGGCAAAAGTAGAATCTCTGTGCGTATCGAAAACTTCCCGCACGACAAGCGCCGTCCGCTTTTCACGAAGCAGCTTCAGGATGATTTTCAGCGCGGTATGATAGCTTTTTGACGAGCCGTAGCCTCCGACGAGAAATTGGTACGTTTCATTCCAATTGAACAAATAATCTTCAAAGCGCGGGTTGACCGCTTTTTCAATCATGACCGTTCCTCTTTCCGCGTAATGACAATGTCAATCGGCTTTTGGCTGTCTTCTGTTTTTTCCATCTTCTGCTGTGCCAGCTTTAATTTTTCATTTTCGATTTTTTGTTTAAATTGATCGGGGAAAAGGTCAAAGTACAAGGACAGCTTTTCAAGAGCCTTCATCTTGTCGGCAAGCTTTATTGCAATGCCTTCTTTCCCGAGTTTTGCTTCCGTGACGATGGTTCCGTCCAGAAGGTGCGAATCTTTAACGTCAACGTAGCTGATCTCCTGCATAATCGGATTATCATTTTCGTCAAAGAGCGGCCCTGATTTTCCGAAGGCCTGAACCTCTTTTTTTCCGAAGGTTACATAATCGGTAATGTCGGCGAAAGCGATTTTCACATAGACTTGAAGAACGTCCATCGCTTCGACAAACACTTTATTGACCATTTCCTTTTTCATGCGGCTGATTTCTTTGGCGACTTTTTCGTTTTTTAACAGCCTGCTTCCCGTCACATGCGCGCTTTCCGGTGAATACCCGGCTTTTATCGCAGATTGGGTGGCGTTAAAGCTTTTCACATAATAAAGACAAAACAGCCGCTGGCGTTCGTTTAACTCATCACCTTCGCCCGGGGTGTTTTTTCCGCCGCTTTCCGCGTTCTTATTAAGCGCCTCGTCCCAGCGCCCTTCTTTTTTCCATCTGCCGATCGTTCTTGCGGATACGCCTGATTTGCCGGCAAGGGCGCGATTTGTGATGCGGCCTTTATGAGACTGATAGATTGTAAATGCCTGTTCTCTTTTTGCGTTTTTCATGCTACGGCATCACCGCCACCTCCGACATGATTGTCTATAATAAAAAGCGGCTTCTAATCGGGCCGCTTTTTGTGATCGTCTGTTCACTTCTAGGTGGCAAACGTATGACAACTTATGAAGCAGGCGATTGATTTCTTTGTTCCTGCTGTTTTTGAATTTTTAAAAGCGCCCGTTTGACCGTCGTTTGTACGGTTGATTTCTTTACATTCAGCAAGGCGGCGATCCGTTCATACGAAAAGCATTCCGCTTTGTGGAGCAGCAGCATTTCTTTTTCTCTATCCGTTAAAACGGCTAATGCGTCCCGCAGTCTGATTCTGTCTTCTTCAGTCACATTTGCGGACGGTTCAAACATCAGCGCCTGCGAATAGGTTTCTATGATTCTCGGATCTTTAATGAGCATTCTCTGATAAGCGTCTCTGCGGTCTATCGCTCTTCTTATGCCGGGCTGCCGGCCTTTTTCAAGCCATTCGATGACATATTCCAAATCTGTAATAATCGTTCTGATGATTTTTTTATCTTTCAGTTCTTCTGAAGTAAGCACCGTTTCATCGGCTGCCTCCAGCTGCTTGTACCACTTTTTCGTCTCTTTCAGCGTGCGTTTATATTCAAATAGTAAGTCTTCCATGTAGATCCTCCTCTTTTTCGGAACAAAAAAAGGACACCAACCAATGCGCAGCATGTGCGCGATTGATCAGTGTCCGCAGGCTTTCCGTCTTGGACGTATTCTGTTTTTTTCGATTAATTCAATTTAAAGCCGATTTCATATTCGACCCGGGCCAGATCCCCTTTTCGCGTTTCGACAAGCGTTTTGCCGTGCTCCGGCGCTTCGGCGAGCCATGCTTCCTTCTTCAGTCCGTCTACTATAATCACCCGAACCTTGCCTTCTTCCAGCTGGCTTTTTAATGTTGTATGTTCAATGTCAGTCAGTTTTTTAGGATTCATGTTTTACGTCCTCCGTCTTTTTCAAAATGTTCACTTCATGTATGAGGCTTCCGAGCTTATTTATGAACGCTTCTTTTTCTTCAGAACTTTCTCCCCGGAGCAGGCGGAGAGCCGTTTCGGCCGCCTCAAAGAGTTCCGGGGCTTTCGCCATCAATGCCGCGTTGATCTGCTGTGAGTATGAACTTAAGTTGAAAACGGCCGCGATGAGCCTTCCGTTTGAATAAGGGAACTTCTCTTTATCCGCTTCGCTGTAAGCGGAATAAATGTAAATGGGTTTTTCTTCTCCGCTGTGTACGGCCCGCCATGGAGCGGGGCTGTGTTTTTCTTGCAATGGTGATCCTCACTTTCCATCAGCCTCATGCCATGCTTCAATTTGCTTTTCTATCCGTTTTGCCCTGAACAGCAGGCAAAAAAGCCATTTGATATATTTACACACGTGCATCAAGCCTCACTTTTGCGTCTTGAACCATTCGTTCAAGCCGTTTAATGACCGGCGTTAAATCAGTGCCTGTTTTGCAGTTCGGGCAAGGGTGAAAGACAGCGCCGAAACCCGTTTCCATCACAATGACCTTCTTCGGCCCGCACAGCTTACACATTATCTCGCCCCCTCTAATCTGTGGTTTACGTCAAATGAATTGCCATTAATGATGACTAAATAATCGCTGCACATCTCATAAATTCTTGTGCCCAAGGCTTCATCAACCTGCACCAATCCGTCACATGCCAGCTCGCTCGAGATAAGAACCGGCTTATGATTTAAATAGCGGTAATTCACGACGGCGTACATTTGTTCAATCTGCCAATCGGTCGCCCGGGGTTTTCCGTTCAGCGGTTTGAACAGATCGTCAATAAAAAGCACATCCGCCTGTTTCATACGGCCAAGCTTTGCATCGAGCAGATCAAAATCATTTTTTAAATCCGTAAAGCCCTCCACAAAAGGAAAATACAGCACCGGTGTCTGCTTCTGTCTCATGACATAATTGCTGAGAGCGGTCAAAAGATGGGTTTTTCCCGACCCCGGACGCCCTAAAAGGGCAATGCTGTTTTTCCGGCAGTTTTTCATCTTGTCGAAGTTCTCAACATATTCAAGGGCGCACTCGTATGCGTCGACGACTGCCTGAGGCTTGCCGCGCGTGATAAATCCTTTGAAATCCAGCTTCCGAAAGGCATCTGTAATCTCACTTGCACCGAGAATGCGTTCTACTTTTCGTTCGGCGGCGCAGCGGCACTTGACCCACACATCCATGCCCAGCTGTTTTTTGAGATAACCGCCCCGATCTTTACAGAGCGGACAGTCAAAGCGGCTTTTGTCTGATTCTTCCGGTCTGTCCGCCAGTAATGGACGTTTTCCGTTTTTCAGGTCGGCAAGAATCTGCTCGATCGTTCGTTTTGTCATGTATCGTATTCCTCTCTTTTTTTGTTGTGATTGTCCTTCCCGCAATTCGTGCATTCAAGCGGTCTTCCATAAACTTGGCGCAATAGCTGAAAGCCTTGATCGTTTCAGCTGAAGAGGTGCGCCGCTGTTCAAAAGCGGTAAAGCATTCGCCGAGCCATTTGATTGCTTCTTGTGCTGACGCACCGAGGGAAACAATACGGGCGATGGCCTGATAATCCCGGGGCGACGGGTATACGCTCCGCCCCTCCTGTGCAGACCTTAATCTGATAAAATGGGCGGCAATGTCGTTAATCGCTTCTTCAGCAGTATGATTTTTTGTTATATCTATTTCTCTCCGGACATTTTTGTCCCGGTGATCCGCCGATATTGTCCGGTCAGTTGCTTCCGGGCGGGTCAATGTCTTTTTCGGCGTGAATCTTTTCGAATGCTTTACGGAGACGATGAGTCCGTAAGGGGCGCGGACGGTTTTGATATACTCATGCTGTTCCAAGCTCTCGAGCCACCGCCTGACGGTTTTTTCGCTGACCGCGAATACATCGGCCATTTCTCTTGCTTTTACGGGCTTATGTCCGAGGACGATCCCCCACTTTACGCCGTCTTTTACATGTTCCTTTGTCGTTGAGCTGATGAACCATAAAAACAGCCAAATGGCGGACCCTATTTTGTCATAATGTTCTGAATTCAATAATCCGGAATAGATGAAAAACGGGCAGCTTTTACGATTCATAAGGGACCTCTCCATTTTTCTTCAGACCTATATAGCGTTCATACTGCAATCGGTTATCAAATCGGAATACCGGTAGTCCGCAAGCGGTAAAAGATATCGAACCGCCTGCTTTCCCTAAACATCTCTGGTCAGCCGGATTGCTGCTGAAACGGATGATTATCGCCTGCATCTCTCACCCTCCTGATCAATTTCTTATCGTATTTTGATACATTTTGTATCCCTATGATGTTGATTATATACGATACATTTCGTATCATCAAGACCTTTTTGATACTTTTTTTATCATCTCTTTCTTTTGATACATTTTGTATCTATAATCATAAGTAACTTAGGGTGTTGAAAAAAGAGAGGTCATTTCGGATGATAGGCGGAAGATTAAAGAGTCTCAGAGGTAAGAAAACGCAGGAAGAAGTCGCAAATCATATCGGTGTCTCGCGCGCCAGATATTCTCATTATGAAAACGGCCGATCTGAACCCGATTACGACACGCTGCAAAAGCTTGCGGATTATTTCAAAGTGTCGACTGATTATTTGTTAACCGGAAAAGAACCTTCAGATGAAGACATGTTTGCCGATCCCGACCTGCAGATCGCATATCGGGACATGCAGGACTTTTCCCCGGAAAGCAAGCAGCAGGCCATTGAATTCATTAATTATTTAAAAGAAAAAGAGAAAAACCGCAGGCCGAAACATAAATAATCCGCTCTTTTCCTTTAAACTGCTTAACGTTCAGCCGATATAAAAGCTGAATGTTTATTTTTAAAAGAAAAGGGAATTGATTCAAAGTCCGATCAGGGCTTTTCTTTCTCGCTTAAAAAAGAACATATGTTCGAAAGGGTGTATTCAATTGGGCGATTTTTTAACACATCTTGAGGAATACGTCAAAAACTTATATTGCCGCATGGGAATGACCGCCCCTCTCCATATTGATATGCAGATGATTGCCAAGGAGCTTGACATTTGGATTCATTTTGAAGATACGCACAGTATGATGCTGAAGCGGGACGGCATGTACAGCATCGTCCTGAATCAAAAAAAGTCACCCGAAGAGCAATGGCAGGATTTTGCGCACGAACTGTGCCATGTGCTGAAGCATACCGGGAACCATTTTCATATGAACAAGCTGTTCAGGGAACTGCAGGAATTTCAGGCCAACCATTTTATGTACCACTTCTGTGTGCCGACCTTTATGCTGTTAAACATGGAGCTTCCCCAGCGGAGGAGCCACGCCGTTATTTTAATCGCAGCCGCTTTCCGGGTGACGGCATCATTTGCGGAAAAAAGGCTGGAGCTGTTTGAACGGCGTAAAGCAGGTATTCAATTTCAGAAGCGGCTCGCTTGTCTGTTATCCGACAAGCGGCCGAATGTGTATTATGGAAGCGGACAGACACACTTGCATGCCGCTGAAGAAAAAACGCCGTATTTTATTGAAAATTAGCGATTCTCCGCCGGCAGTGTGTCAGCATTTTGACATCGGAGGAAGAGTATTGTGAAGCCACATTGGCGCCGGTTTAAGATGAGGCGCAGATGCGAATGCAATCGGGGCGGAAATATATCTGAACTCGCCCCGTCCGTCAAAGGCTTCACCGCGGGCCCATCTTCCTTGTGAACTCTCATCTCCCCTGGAAAAGTTAAACAGATCATACGACACTTCCTGCTTTTCGAGTTCACGCGGAAACGTAGCAGGCACGACAATGTCCCGTTCTCTTTCTTCCAGCTCTTTTATGGCCGCATACCACATATTTTGATGATACGTATCTCTTGCAATTAAAAAGGACAGCATATCCCTGACACCCGGATCGTCTGTCATCGCATACAGCCGAGTCACCTGCAGGCGTCCCTGGGATTCCGCATTTAAATTTGCCCGAAAATCTGCAAGTAAATTCCCGCTGGAAATAATGTATTTCGCATTCCAAGGATACCCTTCAGCGTCAGCCGCCATCGCGCCTAAACCTGCAACAATGGCGTGCTGCGGGTTCATTCCGCCCATGACAGCCGCGACGGCCGGGTCACTTTTATAGGCGTTTTCCTGCACATCAGCCGGCGCATCGTCCAAGAGCCTTGAAATCATCGTCGCAAGCATTTCCACATGTCCGATCTCTTCCGTTCCGACATCATGCAGCAAATCTCTATATTTTTCATCGGCACGGCAGTTAAAGCCTTGAAACAAATATTGCATCATGACGCTGATCTCACCGTACTGCCCTCCAAGCACTTCTTGAAGCTTTTTCGCGTAAGCCGGATCAGGACAAGACGGCTTTGCGCGGTATTGAAGCTCTTTAATATGATAAAACATACTCATTCCCCCATTCTTTCAAACAATCTTAGTGTATGAAAGAATGGGCAGGCGGTGCGAGTCCGTTTCTTCACTCATAAAAACCGGCCTTCACGGCTTCTACATACCGAAAAAACAGATCGGTTGGCGTATATTTTTCTCCCCGGCAGCCAAAATTGCTGAACAGCGCGTGTCTCTGCGCCGTGCTCACTTCCAATTGCAGCCCCATTTTCCTTTTTGTCCGATTGACAATGTTGCCGGGATTTACACCTGCCAGCCGATCATTCTTCTCTGTCAGCTCGGCATCAAATCCCGCTTCACGCAGCAGATCACAAATCAGTCTTGCTTTTTCCAGATCCGCGCCCCCGACGAGTGTATTTGCCTTTTTCAGATCATGATACCCATGAAAAGCCAATCCGTAATGATGGGCGGTCACTTTTTCTAAAGCCAGGGGTTCGTCAAAGCGTGTGCTTGTCAAATGGAGAGAACGGTTATCGCACCGCTTCGTTCCTTCAAATAAATAAATTGAGCTTTGGTCAGAAAATGCCCGCACCAGCTCACTGACTCCCGGCTCAATCCTGCCGCCGTGGGGAGCGAGGACGATACATTTACTTCCCTCTTTTTCTTCATAAATAATTCTGTATTCCGATTCAGCAGCAGAAAGGGCTGCGAAATTGTCATATCTATCTTTCATGTGTAGCATGCTCTCCTTTTCCAGTCAGCACCAGTTTACTCTACTCATCTGGGAATGGAAACCTTTTTATAGTATGATTTGATAGAATACGTATCAGGGGGGATATATCATGGGATTCATCAATGGATTGCTGGGCAATGCGTCGACAATATCGACGGCTGAAGCAAAAGCAGAACTGGCTCGTATTCTGCTGGAAGGTGAGAATGTCAACGCCGCATTTAAGCTCGTCCGGGATATCATTGTCTTTACGGATAAGCGTCTTATTCTTGTTGATAAACAGGGACTCACGGGGAAGAAAACGGAGATTCAATCCATTCCGTACAAGAGCATTTCCAGATTCAGCGTAGAAACCGCCGGCCGCTTTGACCTTGATTCAGAGCTGAAAATTTGGATTTCAGGCGCGGAACTTCCCGCTGTCTCAAAGCAGTTTAAAAAAGATGAAAGCATTTATGATATTCAAAAGGCCCTTGCAGCAGTTTGTATGTAAAAGAAACGGAAGCCCGGGGAGCTTCCGTTTTATTGATTACAGTTTTTCTTCAATTTTCGCCTTCGTTTTCGGGCCGTAAATTCCGTCTGCCGTTAATCCGCTGACGGATTGAAAACGTTTTACGGCATTTGCCGTCTTCGGACCGTAAACGCCGTCCGCCCCATGATTTTTTGCTCCTTTATCGGGATAAAAATAAAGAGCGGATAAAGCGTTTTGCACTTGTTTTACGTTTGTCCCTTTCGTCAGCGGTTTCGTCACTTTGATCACACCGGATGGAAGCGGATAGGAAGACACAGCCTGACTTTTTGAAGAAGAACCCGTCTGAGCGAGCTTGATCACTTGTCCGACTGTAATGTGATTCGGATCGGTGATATGGTTGATGCTTTGCAGCGATTTTACGCTGACACCGTGCGATGCGGCGATTTCCGATAAGGTGTCGCCTTTTTTCACATGGTATTCAGACGCGGAAGAAGCAATAGAGGCTTTTTTCGCCGGCATACTCCCGCTTAATTTCTTTTCAATCTTCGCCTTCACTTCATCCCAGCGGCCTTCAGACAAAATGCGGTGCGGGCAGTACTTTCCGTTCCAGTCCTGATGCTTTCTGATTCTGTCAATCCCCCAGCCCCGTTCTTTCAAAAGCTGCGCCGCAAACGCAATCGCCAGTTCTTCTGCGGCTCTGTACCGTTCGCCGCCTGACTTGCTGTAACAGATTTCTATAGCAATCGACTTTCGGTTTCCGGTACCGTTCGTGCCGTCTCCCGAATGCCAGGCATTCCGGTCCAACGGGATTCCCTGGATCACTTCTTTGTCATCAACCGCAAAATGATAGCTCGTTGATTCGCTGTTTCCCGTCATATAGCTGATTTCATTAGCGGCGGATGCGTCGTTTGCCGTGTTATGAATGGTAATATACTCCGGCGTCATCGGATTCGGACATTTTAACGCATATTTATCAGCCGATACGAGCCGTTTTTTCACTTCAATCCCCACTCTTCATCTCTCCTTATGCCTTTTTCATCAATAGGTGGCATTCGTAGGACAGATAACTTGAGCATATAGACCCTGCATTCGGATAAAAATGGAATGGATACGCATGCAAAAAATAAGACCCTTCCAAAGAAGGGTCTTTATGTTATGTTTGGTTGCGCGCGGCAATATGGAATGTGCCGTCCGCTTGGTTTTCCAAATGGCTTTCATGGCCGATCACCTGTGTAAAGCTGAATCCGACAGCAACAAGCAGCAATCCTGACAACAGTTTAGATTTCATATAGACAATCTCCTCTCTGGATTTGTTTTTGGGCGTGCACCATTTTTTCATAAAACGTGAGCGCTTTTTCAGGCTGTCCGTGTTTCATGTAAAATTTGGCAGCATCATGCGCCAATTCTTCCACATACGGATACAGCATGTGTTCTTCCAGAAAATCAAACGTGTGCCTGACGGATGCGTTATCCATTTCCTTGCCGTATAACGCATGTAAAAATTGGAACAGATTCACAAACAATTCATCATTGTATTCGCGGGCGATACTGAGCCCGAGACGGTATTGCTTCTCTGCTTCGGCTGTAGTGTTCTGTTTATAAAGAACCTGTGTTAATGAGTAAATAGAATGCGGAAGATTATCGAACTTTTCTGACCTGCAAATGGAAACGGATGTCTCAAAATATTCGGCTGCTTTAGAGAGGTCTCCCATTTTTTCGTAACAGTTTCCGAGATTATATAAGGCTGAACTGATAAGACGGGGATTGCCTTCTTGTTTTGCAAGATCTAAAGCAAGTTCTAAGTGGGGCAATGCTCTTTCTGGATACTGCATGTCATCATAATTCCCTGCAATAACGAATTCACATTGGATTCTGCGGACGTTGTACGTCTCATACGATTGGTACGTTTCAAGGGCTTGAACGGCATAACTCATGGAGACGTAGGTTTGTTTCAGGTTGTAAAATATCTCGGCCATTTTAAAAGCAAACTCAGCTTTCTCGATGTCATCAGAAACGAGTGCAAGGTTTTTTTCAGCCCGTTTGTAATACATCATGGCGTTTAGGAACATTTTCTGTTTAAATTCGTACATTCCTCGAAAAAAATTAAAGTAGTAATCAAGCAGTCCTGTCAGTTTATACTGGTTGCCTTCAATGTCTTCCAATAATTCTGAAAACTCAGGCTGAGAAGGGTCCTCCTTTAAGGGCTTGATGTAATCCAGCATGACACGGTGTCTGAATTCCATTAATGAATAATACAGCAGCAGATCCTGATCTTCTTCCATATCCTCGATCTCTCTCTCTACTTCACGTTTGACGCGCTCCGCCTCAAGAACGTGAAACTGCCGGATATGGGTATACCATTCATTAATTTTGAGCCCGACAAAAGAGGACGGAATAGTCTGCTTCATCCTCAATAAATCCCCCCTTTTGGAATGACCGAGATATGTCATATTTTATCATATTTGCTAGAAAAAGAAGAACGCAAAAAGACCGCAATTGTCGAATTTCGGATATCCGCAACGATTTATCTCCGTCACAAGCTTATTGCTTGTTTCTTCCGTGCCGTTGATATAGCATATCCTTGCAGCTTTTTATTCTGTATTAAATGGGGGTTTTCACATGACAGCACAAAATCAGTTGGTCAGCCACTTTCTGTCACATCGAAACGTAACGATTGAGCTGGCGGAAAAAATCAGCCGCGAACATTACGATTACAAGCCGGCAGAGACATCAATGTCCGCTCAGGAACTTGTAAAACACATGGTTTATTCTTTTCTTATGTTTGCAAACGTCATTAACGACGGAAACGCATCAGCCATCCAGAACAAACCGAAAGAAGAAGCAGAAACAGACCTCGTCAAACTGGCTGAAACGTGTACTGAAAAAACGACAAACATCCTGTCACAGCTGACAGAAGAGCAGCTGAACCGCGAAATTGACCTGACCGCCTCTTTCGGCAGAAAAGTGACCGGCGCGGCTCTCCTTCAGCTTGCCATGGAGCATGAAATTCATCATAAAGGCAATCTTTTCGTGTATGTCAGAGAAATGGGCCACACGGAACTTCCGTTTTATCAGCAAAAATCATAATCCGGCCATCCGCCGGTCTGCGACATAACAGCAGGCTGGCGGATTTTTTGTTCTGCATAAAATTTTCCGAAAATTTAATTGATTACCGCCTCTTAATCATATATAATCTGATAAAAATAGTAGGATTATTCAGGAGGCACACAGATGACTGTAAGCATTGTGTTTATGGGTTTCTTTGTCGGAACGCTTGTCGGATTGACGGGTGTGGGAGGAGCAGCGCTCTTGACTCCTTTACTGATCGTTTTGGGGATCAACCCCTCAATCGCCGTCGGCACTGACCTTTTATATAACTCCATCACCAAACTGTTCGGTGTCGTTTCTCATTGGAAGCAGCGCACCGTTCAATTTAAACTTGTCGGTTACTTGGCGCTCGGAAGCATTCCCAGCGCAACAGCCGCCATCGGTGTTCTTCACTTGTTTCCCGCTTTTCACCAGCATCAGGAGCAGATTATCAAACAGGCGCTCGGCTACGTACTGACCCTTGTCGCCATTTCCATTATCGCCCGCCTTTTTTTCGATAAAAAACTGCGGCCGAACCGCTGGCAGCAAAAAACGCTTGAAGAAAAGCGGACACTCATGATACTGATCGGCGTCATTTTCGGCTTCATCGTCGGCCTGACATCTATTGGATCCGGCTCATTATTTGCGATCGCCATGTTATACCTGTTCAGAATGAAAACGGCAGAAGTGGTGGGAACGGATATCGCACATGCCTTTCTGCTCGTAACTGCTGCCGGTCTGTTAAACGCAAGCTTTGGAAGCGTCGATTACCTGCTTGTATTGAATCTGTTGATCGGCTCTGTGCCGGGTGTGCTTCTCGGCAGCTTCTTTTCGCCGAAATTCTCACCGCGCCCCCTGCAGTTTGTGATGGCGGCGATTATTTTAATCAGCGGAATCAAATTAATATAAAAAAGGCGGTCTGTTGTCAGATCGCCTTTTCCCTTATAACGTCACACCGGACTTAAAGATTGCAAGCTCCCGAAAATCGTTTTTTTCGTTATTGACGAATTCTCCGCTTGCAACTTTGATGATGTATTGAATAAAATCTCTTATAATGTGATCTTCTGTTGTTTGGTCTTCCGCCAATCTCCCCGCGTTGTAATCAATCCAATGAGGCTTTGATTGAAATAAATCGGTATTTGTTGATACTTTCACAGTCGGGACAAATGTGCCGAACGGCGTGCCTCTTCCGGTTGTAAACAAAACGATGTGACAGCCCGCCGCGGCGAGCGCTGAAGAAGCGATTAAATCATTGCCGGGCGCACTGAGCAGTGTCAATCCCTTTGTTTTCAGTGTTTCACCGTATGTCAGCACATCAGAAACCGGTGCAAGACCGGCTTTTTGGGTGCAGCCGAGCGACTTGTCTTCGAGCGTTGAAATGCCGCCTTCCTTATTCCCTGGTGACGGGTTTTCATAAATCGGCTGCTCGTGCTTCATAAAATATTGCTTGAAATCATTGATCAATCGGACTGTTTTATGAAACACTTCTTCACTCGCCGCGCGCTGCATGAGAATCGTCTCAGCGCCGAACATCTCAGGCACCTCCGTTAAGACCGTGCTCCCTCCCTGTGCAATCAAGTAGTCTGAAAATCTCCCTAATAAAGGGTTTGCCGTAATGCCGGAAAAACCGTCCGACCCGCCGCATTTCAATCCGATGCTCAATTCTGACAGCGGAATCTCCTCACGTTTATCTCCCTTTGCCGTAAGATGTATCTCTTTAAGAAGCGCAGTCCCCGCTTCAATTTCATCTGTGACAGCTTGTGATTCGAGAAATTTCACACGATCTCCGTTCACTTCAGAAAGGGTTTCCCTAATCGCCGCCAGCTCATTATTTTCACAGCCGAGCCCTAAAACCAGCACACCGCCCGCATTTGGATGACGGATGGCGTTCATCAGCATTTGTTTCGTATTCTCATGATCATCGCCAAGCTGGGAGCATCCGTATTGGTGCTTTAAAACCAGCACATGGTCAAAGGGCGCAATGTCTTTCGCCTCTTTTACGAAGCGCTGCAGGATTTTCTCAGCGACGCCGTTAACGCAGCCGACTGTAGGCACGATCCACAGTTCATTCCGGACGCCGGATGCACCGTTTTCTCTTCTGTAGCCTTTAAATGTCCGGTTCTCATTTGTAAAAGGATTGTCCTCGAAGCGCGGTGAATACGTGTATTCTTGCACATCGGATAAATTCGTTTGCAGATTATGGGTATGAATATGCTCGCCGGCCGAAATCCGCCTTGTCGCACGCCCGATTGAAAAACCGTATTTAATGATGCTGCCGTTTTCTTCAATGGTTTGCAGCGCGATTTTATGCCCCCGCTTGACAGGGTCCTTCACTTCAATCGTCATTCCGTCTGTATGCAGCCGCTCCCCTTTGTTAAAATGGCGCATGGCGAGAAGCACGTTATCGTTTTTATGGATTTTTATGACCTCTTTCATTTCACTTCCCCCTTTTTTCCGCAGCATTCATGTAACGCATGCTTCATACCCCGCTTATGAATGACAGACAGAAAAAAAGCCGTTCGTTCAGTCAGCCCCGGAAGATGATTCAGATTCTTCCCCCACAACCGCTCTTCTCCTAATATGGCAGATGCCGCTTGAAACATATCATCTTTGCAACGGGACCGCGCCATTTGAAAACAGTTAAGAACCTCCCCGCCGTCTGCCGGTTTGTTCGGTCCGTTCCAGTATGAATAGATCATGGCGCTGAACGAAAATACCAGCTTCTCAGGCAGCCGGCCCTCCTGTTCGATATAAGCCCTCAGCGTCGGCAGGTTTCTTGTTTTGAATTTCGCGGCGGCGTTAAGGGTAATGCTTTGCAGATAATGGTGGATATAAGGGTTTTTAAACCGCTGTAACACGTCTGCCGCGTATTGGGTGACACCCTCCATTTGCAGCACAGTGAGGATTTCTTCATTGATCAGCTCTTCGATGAATCTGCCCGTCACCTCGTGCTCAGCCGCTTCCCGGACGGTTTGCAGTCCGTATAGTAAAGCCACTGGCGCCAATGCCGTGTGAGCGCCGTTTAAGATTCTCACCTTTTTTGTCCTGTAAGGCGTAAGGTCAGATGTGATCAGTGCGTTCAGCCCGGCCTCAGCAAAAGGAAGCTCATTCTGAAGCTGTTCCGGCCCTTCTATCACCCACAAATAATAATGCTCACCAACCACAAGCAGACGGTCTTCGTATCCGAGAAAATCGGTAAGTTCTTCCGCGGTATCAACAGGAAATCCGGGAACAATCCGATCCACGAGGGTATTGCAGAAGATGTTCGCGTCATGAATCCATTGAGTAAAAC
Organism: Bacillus sp. Pc3; assembly: GCF_000815145.1. Taxonomy (NCBI): domain Bacteria; kingdom Bacillati; phylum Bacillota; class Bacilli; order Caryophanales; family Bacillaceae; genus Bacillus; species Bacillus sp. Pc3. Next base: position 868,915 of record NZ_CP010406.1, read on the forward strand.
CAGGTTCCAGCTCCCACAGCCCGGCATATTGAAGCACGGCCGCCTTCAGTTTCCGTCCGTTTTCTTCGACCAGTTCACATGGAAGCACAATACACCCTTTCTCGGCGTCACCCGCAAATGCCTTATAGCGGAAATAAAGGAACGCCGCTAATTTCCCGGGGAATGTTTTTTGAGGTCTATCCTCAAGCCGGTCGCCTTTCTCAAACGTAATTCCCGCTTCCGTCGTATTGGAAATGATAAAACGAAGCTCCTCTTGTGCTGCCAGCCGTTTAAAGGAATCATAGTCAGAAAAAAGATCAATGCCGCGGCTGATGGATTTGACGATCATGTGTTCTTCAGCCGGTTTTCCGTCCTTTATCCCCTGCAAAAAAAGCGTAAATAAACCGTCCTGTTCGTTTAAACGTTTGATTTTCTCAGAGCCTCTCGGCTGTACGGCGACCACGCTTCCGTTAAAATCCGTCAATTGATTCAATTGATCGATCTGCCAGTCAGCGAAAGCCCGCAAAAAGTTGCCTTCACCGAACTGAAGGACTTTTTCAGGATATTGAATGTATTCGCCGCACATCTTTTTATTCAGCTGCCGCAAGCTGTCCGCCTCCTTCTGTATTTATGCACACGTTAACATTTCTCCGTGTGAAAACCCGGATATTCAGACGGGCCGTTATGTGAGTTTTTTAATGGAATCTCTTATCATCACCTCGGTGTTTTCGTATATTTTTTCCGCCGCCGTATCCGGGTCGGCGATTAGCGCCAAAATCTTCTCTGCGCCGAGTATGCTGATGTTTTCAACCGGGCGTTTTACTGTCGAAAGCCTCGGCGTCATGTATTGGGAAATGCCGATGTCATCAAACCCGATAACGGATATATCTTCCGGAACGTTCAGGCCCTTGGCGAAAATGGCGTTCATCGCCCCGATCGCCATATCATCGTTTGAACAAAAAACAGCCGTAGGCGGTGATTGAAGCGCCAAGAGTTTTTCCATCGCCTGACTGCCGCTTTCCATATCATAGCGGCCTTTTACACTGTATTCATGCTTAATCGGAATAGAATGATCAATTAAAGATGTCAAATAGCCTTCTTTCCGCTGAGAAGTTGACCTGAATCCTTCCTTTCCCTCAATGATCGCGATATCTCTGTGTCCGTTTGCGATCAGGCAGTCGACCGCCTGTCTGGAGCCTTCTTTATCGTTTGACAGGATATTCGTGATGCTCCGGTCATCAATGTCCCGGTTCAGCACGACAAGCGGGATGTTTTTCTCGCGGATATGATAAATAAATGAATTATCACTGTCGCTTTGGCTCATTAAAATGATTCCGTCATATCTCATAGGCGTAATGGTTTCAAAGCTTTTCAGGTCGTCAATCGCGCGGACGAACAAATTGTATTCCTCACTGATTGTGCGGTTTACACCTTTGATGGTATCGGAAAAAAAGCTGTGTGAGGTTCCGTTTGTGATGCTTGTAAAAAACAGTCCGATCGTATGGGACTTTTGCATGGCAAGGCTTTTTGCATTTACATTCGGTGTGTAATTCAGCTGTGAAGCGAGCTCTAATATTTTCTGTTTTGTATGCTCTTTAATGTAGGGGCTGCCGTTAAGTGCCCGGGATACGGTTGTGTGGGATACGTTGGCGAGTTTTGCGATATCTTTTATGGTTACCATCGTTTTTCCTTTCTTTCTGTATGCTGTCATTTATTTCTATTGTACCATTAACGGACAGTCCATAAAATCACTAAAGTTGAGGTTTTGCATGATGTAAGTCCTGAACGAGCTCGGCATGCTGCCGGTCCGTCAGTTTATACATTAAACCGATAATCAGCATGGCGCACGCTAAAGCGAAAGCCGGGTACAGCAGCAGAAGCCCTTTAATCCCGATTAACGTGCCTTTTGTCTGAGATGCATTCGGGATATAGCCGATAACGCTCAGCCCGATGCCTGAAAGAAAACCTGATAAAGATTGGGCGAGTTTTCTGGAGAAGTTGAAAAGCGAATATGTCGTCGCCTCCTTCCGTTCACCCGTCTTCCATTCCCCGTAATCAATAATGTCTGACACGAGTGCCCACGTAATGCCGTTTGGTATGCTGATCCCGATAAAAGCAATGCTCGCTAACGCCGTAAAGATAAATACGTTTGACGGCAGACAGAAATTCAGCGCATCAGCCGCGGCGCTGACGGCAAAACCGATCATCACCGTTTGCTTTTTTCCGAAATGTTTGACGAGTTTCGGCATAAACAAAACACCTAAAAATGAAGAACCGATGATGATAAAACTCATGTAGGACATCAGCTCCGCATTGTTGAGATTATACTGGGCGAAGTAAACAAGCATAGCGGATTTAATGTTATATGCCGATATTGAGAAAATCGTCATGAAAACGACGGTCAGAAGCGGTTGGTTGCCGATAAAGCATTTGAAAACCGACATGACGGACAGCTTTTCTTTCGGCGCTTCACGGACGATAATTCTTTCTTTGCAGTTTCGGTAGCAGATCATAAATCCCGCGATTCCGATTACGGCCATCATTCCCATGACTGCCGGGTAGCCGATGTGAACGTTATCAAAAAGAACGAGAATCGGGATGACGATGACACTTGTAATGAGCAGCGCGCCGAGGGAGCCGATCTGGCGGAATGCAGAAAGCGCCGTTCTGTCCTCCGCATCCTGTGTAATGGCCGCGCCGAGAGAGCCGTACGGAATATTGACGAAAGAATAAGCGACCCCCCACAGCATGTAAGAAGCATAGGCGTACACAAGCTTCCAGGTGACGCTCACGTCCGGTGACACAAAAATCAATACGGTCATGACCGCAAGGATAATACTTCCGAATAATAAGTACGGCCTGAATTTCCCCCGGGGTCCGATCTTTTTTCTGTAGTCAATGGCCGAGCCGACAATCGGATCAGTCAAAGCCGCAAACAGCTTGCTGACCAAAAAAATACTGCCGGCGAACGCTGCCGGAATGCCTGCGACATCTGTGAAAAACTTCAGCAAATAGATCTGCCCGAGATCAAACATAAATCCGTTCCCAAAATCTCCAAAACCATAGGATACTTTTTCTTTCAGACTCAGCTTATGCTCCTTCACTTTTGCGGCAGGTGCTGTCACGACAGGCACATTACTCATAGGCCACCTCTTTCATTCCATTTTTTAAAAGCGGAAATATTCCTCAGCATTCCGGTAACAAATCCCCTCGACAATCTTTCCTAAAAGCTCCATATCGTAAGGCGCTTCGCCTTGTTCCGCCCAGCCGCCGATCAGCGTGCAGACAAGCCGCCTGAAGTATTCATGGCGGGGATAGGACAGGAAACTTCTTGAATCCGTCAGCATCCCGATAAAACGGCTGAACAGGCCCATGTTTGATAACGCTTTCATTTGTTGGAGCATTCCATCTTTCGTGTCATTGAACCACCAGGCTGTGCCGAATTGAATTTTCCCCGGTGTTTTCCCATCCTGAAAGCTGTTGATCATGCTGGCGATAATATAGTTGTCATTCGGATTCAAAGAATACAAAATCGTTTTAGGCAATTGCCGCTTTTTTTCGGCGGAATCTAACAGCCGGGCAAGCGGTTTTGCGATACGTTCATCATTAATTGAGTCATATCCCGTATCAGGACCAAGGCTGCTGAACTTATTTGTATTGGTATTTCTTAACGCGTTAATATGGAACTGCATCGCCCAGTCCAGTTCGGCGTAAAGACCGCAAAGATATTGCAGCGTCCGTGTTCTGAATTTCTTTTCATCTTCAAAAGACACATGCTCTCCGCTTAATCCGGCTGCAAAAATCCGGGCCGCTTCCTCTTCGGTCGTCTCGGCATAGACCATTTGATCTAACGCATGATCCGACACTCTTCCCCCGGCATTGTGAAAAAAGCGGACGCGGGATTCTAACGCATCTAAATACGATTGGTAGGTGGTGACAGCCATTCCGGAAGCGCTCTCCAGCGAACGGACCCAATCGGCAAAACCCGGGCTGCTGATGTCCAGTCCTTTGTCAGGCCGAAATCCGGGCAGCACTTGAACCGGAAAATCACTTTCTTTCAACAGTTCGTGGTATGTCAGCGCATCGGCAGGATCGTCGGTTGTGCAAATGACTTTGACATTTGATTTCAGAATGAGATCCCTTGCGCCAAACCCGTCTCCCTGCAGGAGCTCATTCGTTTTTTTCCAAATTGCCGCGGCCGTTTTTTCATTCAATACGTCATAAATGCCGAACCAGCGCTGCAGCTCTAAATGCGTCCAGCTGTACAGCGGATTGCCTATCGCCATCGGCACCGTTTTTGCCCAGGCGAAAAACTTCTCTTCATCTGAAGCGTTTCCGGTAATGCAGCGCTCTTCAATGCCGTTGGCCCTCATGATCCGCCACTTGTAGTGGTCACCGTAAAGCCATGCCTCCGTAATCGTTGCGAAGGTTTTATTTTCATAGATTTCCTTTGGGCTTAAGTGACAGTGATAATCAATGATCGGCATGTTTTCAGCATATTCCCTGTACAGCTTTACGGCCGTTTTACTATCCAGTAAAAAATCATCACCCATAAAAGCTTTCACACTTTCATCCTCCCTCTTAAAAATGTTAACGTTAACAAAATGGTTCTTTTTTATTTTAGCTTCCTCTTTCTCACATATCAATCATTTTATTTTATTTTTCAGAAAATTGTATCCATTAACATTTTCATACAAAAAAAAAGACACTGCCGAGAAAGTCCGGCAATGTCTTCTGTGTGATCTTAAGGATTAATTAGTAAGCGAGGCTGAATAATCCTTTGATATGTGTTAAATAACGTACGTTACTTGCTTCTTTCATTAAAGATGCCGGAAGACCTTTCAGCGGAGTAGAGTTCGCTCCGATGATGGCAACCGCGTCTTTACGTCCGAGGCTTGCAAGCGTACCAGAGTTTACAGGCTTGAATGTTTCAAGCGTTTTTCCTTCTAAGTAAGCGAACAGGTTGTAACCGACAAGTTCACCCATCTGCCAAGCGATTTGCGCTGTCGGCGGGTACGGACGGCCGTCCGGCGCAAAGTATACAGCGCTGTCTCCGACAACGAATACATCTTCATGAGAAGTAGATTGTAAGAAATCGTTAACCGTCGCACGGCCGCGGTTCACTTCAAGGCCGGATTCGCCGACTAACGGGTTGCCTTGTACGCCGCCTGTCCATACAAATGTGTTGGCAACGACTTTTGAACCGTCTTTCAGATCAATAACGTTTCCTTCAACATTTGTAACAGGAAGACCTGTTAAGAACTCAACGCCGCGTTTTTCAAGACTTTTTGTCGCGCGTTCGATAAGGTCATCAGGAAGAACAGGAAGAATTTTCGGACCTGCTTCTACTAATTTCAGTTTGATTTCTTTCGGATCTACGCCGTATTTTTTCGTAAGGTTCGGCATGATATCAGCAAGCTCACCGACAAGCTCAACGCCTGTTAAGCCGCCGCCGCCGATAAGGATCGTTGCATCAGCTTCGTTTTTCGTTTTAGCGTATTCACGCACACGGTCTTCCACGTGTTTGTATACTTTGTTGGCATCAGCCGCAGATTTCAGCACCATGCTGTTTTCTTCGAGTCCAGGAATGCCGAAATAAGCCGTAACAGAACCAAGTCCGACAACAAGCGCGTCATAAGTCAGCTTAGAACCGTCAGAAAGGGCAACTTCTTTCTTATCAACTGAGAAAGAATTGACTTCTGCGATTTTAATGTCGACGTCTTTTCCTTTCAGAAGTTTTTCAAGCGGCATAGCAACAGCCTGTTCAGACACGTTGCCGGCTGCAAGGCGGTGCAGTTCCGTAATGATTTGGTGAGTCGGGTATTTGTTCACAACGGTTACGCGTGCTTCATCTTTACTGTAATGTTTGCGAACGGTTAAAGCAGAAAGAACTCCGCCGTAACCAGCGCCTAAAATGACAATATGTTTTGACATCGTATATCCTCCGTCCTTTATATCAATTTGAATCTGAGATTATTTTTGTTTTTCGTTCATGATTTCAAGATAGCTGTTAGCAAAACGGAACAGCTTTTGAGCTTGAGGATCTTTCAGCATGCGCAGCAGGCCGAAAAGTCCGATCGTTTCATTGCTTGCATCCGCGCGGTCTTTTGCTTCGATCGCAGTAGCCGCCACTTCTTTCGCTGTTTCTTTCACCGGCTCAAGAATTTCTGTAAGCGCACCCACTGTATCGCTCTTCAATACTTCGTCTGTCGCTACAGACTGTGCAAAATCATAAGACTTCGTTAAAATATTTACTAACTCAGTCAGTTTTGGAAGCTGATCCACTAAAACAGTCAGTGATTCTTGAACTTCAGGTTTTAGCAGCTGATCAATAAGATCGCGTTGGCCTTGGCTGACAGATGCATTTGTTTGATCGATTGTTTCTGGCATATCCGATTCTCCTTTACTATAAGCAGTATGCTGATTTTTTTGGAAAGGGTAGCCTTTCCCCCTTCATGCAGAAAAGCATGAAAAAGCAAGATTGTGAATTCATGCACAATCATTTACAAAAATAAATGTTTACTACCCAGTTTTTCACTTTGCCATATCCAGTATTATTTTTATATCAACAAAAACAATTGAATAAGTCAAAATTTCTTTTTCCTCTCTGAAAATAGCAAACATAAAAAACCCCAATTTGATTTACTCTTATATAATAACACTTTTTGAACAAAATTTGAACGTGAATTGTTTCGTTTATGAAATTATTTATATGGCGGGGGTGTAATAACGTTTCTTTTAGGCTATTTTTTTACAGACCATCCGCTTTTCCCCTGTCATTTTTCCCACAATTTTAATAGCGGGCCCGTTTTTCCCGTAAAGGGGTCGCATTCCGGGAGCGGGACACGGCTGATTTCTTCTGAAGTTCTATCATTTTTCTCCGTTTTTGTATCGTACTGCCGGCCGCCCGGATAAGCCCCGATCACGGTAAAATCAGAACTGCCCGACAGTTTTTTATGTCCGGTGCCGGCCGGAATGACCGCTGCGTCCCCCGTTTGAAGAACGGCATCCGCTCCTTGTTCCCCGCCGAACCTCAAAACCGCGTTTCCTTTTACCGCGACAAGAACTTCGTGCGTGGTGCTGTGAAAATGGTGATACGGAAATACTCCGCCCGTCCAGCTGTTCGACCAATCGTGCCGGCGGAGGACGGACTCTGCTTTCTGTACCGTTTCTTCATTAAATACCGCTTTATAAATAACAAGCGGAAGATTCGGGTTATTCGGAATGCGGCCGTCATCTTCAAAATAAAGCACTTGAATATCCTCTTTCTGCATTGTTTTCACCTCCGTATATGTCTGTTTCCCATTCATCATTTGTTAAAACGCTATTTTCTCATATTCCATTGCGAAGCCTGCCGGTGAATAGTATAGTATAAAAAAATATGTGTCAAAATGAGGGATTTAATGAAAGCCATCGTGATCGGAATATTGGCATCTCTGTTTTTTGCAGTCACATTTATTTTAAACAGGGCGATGGAGCTTTCCGGCGGAAGCTGGATGTGGAGCTCTTCCCTGCGTTTTCTTTTTATGGTTCCGTTTTTATTTTTGATCGTTTATGCGAAAGGAAAATGGGCGCCGCTCTGGCATGAAATCCGAAAAAAACCGTTTTTTTGGCTGAAGTGGAGTTTTACCGGGTTCGTGCTTTTTTATGCCCCGATTACGTTTGCGGCGGCATATGGGCCGGGCTGGCTGATCGCCGGCACGTGGCAGATTACAATTGTCGCGGGTGTGCTTCTGTCGCCGTTTTTCTACGAAACAAAAAATTCACCGGCGGGCCCGGTTTCCGCCAGACAAAAGATCCCGCTCATTTCGCTGGTTACTTCCGTCATCATCCTGATCGGAGCCGGTCTGATTCAGCTTCAGCATGCGGGTTCTCTGTCCGGCCGCACGATACTATTCAGCGTGGTGCCGGTCGTCATCGCCGCATTTGCCTATCCGCTCGGCAACCGCAAAATGCTGGAACAATACGGCGGAAAACTCGATACGTTTCAGCGGGTGCTCGGCATGACGCTCGCAAGTCTTCCGTTTTGGCTTTTGATCGCCGCTTTCGGCTGGCATAGAGACGGGCTTCCGTCAATGGGACAGACATTCCAATCCTTTATCGTCGCACTCAGCTCTGGCGTTATCGCAACAGTATTATTTTTCCGCGCCACCGATATGGTGAGGAATGAGCCGCAGAAGCTCGCTGCTGTTGAAGCGACGCAGTCCGGAGAGGTTCTTTTTGCACTGATCGGCGAAATCGTCTTTTTATCCGCGGCGTTTCCGTCACTTCTTTCATTTGCCGGACTGTTCATTATTATTGCGGGAATGGTCATGCATACATTCGCTTCCCGGCAGACAGACCAGAAAACGGCTGAGCAAACGTCAGCCAATCTCACCGGTTCCTGATTTTTTACGAAAGGTGTCCTCCTGTATGAAAGAAGAAATTCCGGCAATATCTTTTCTGTCAGCTGGCAAACGCTTTGAACAAAACAATACGTCCTTTGATGTCCTAAGCCGTGTAACCGGACATATTCAAAAAGGTTCTATCACGGCGTTGATAGGCCCTTCCGGCGCGGGAAAAAGCACATTGCTGTCGCTGTGCAATCTGATGAATACACCTGATGAAGGGGAAGTGCTTGTATTCGGAAAAGAAATAAGGCGCTGGGACATCAGAGAGCTCAGAAAAACCGCGGGCCTTGCATTTCAATCAGCTCCCGTCCTCAAGGGAACGGTGCGGGACAACCTTCTGCTCGCAGAAAAACTCCACGGAGCACAGCACTATACGCCTGAAGAGCTCGCAGATTTTACAGACCTTCCGCGCGGGCTTCTGGATCGAAATGCAAAAGAATTATCCGGAGGTCAGCGGCAGAAGCTCTCGTTAGCGCGAACTCTCGCCGGACTGCCGTCCATCCTGCTGCTGGATGAAATCACATCGGCGCTGGACCCGTCATCTGTTCTCATCATTGAGAAACTGATTACGAAACTCCATCGGCAAAAACAGCTGACGGTCCTGTGGATCACCCATAACCTTGAACAAGCCGAACGGTTATCCGATACGGTATGGTTTATGGCTGAGGGACGGCTTTTAGAGACCGCGGAAACGAAAACGTTCTTTAAGGAACCGAAACATGAAAAGGCCCGGGCGCTTTTACAAGGGAGCGGGTGCTGATATGAATGATCTTTCTCTGTTATTGACAAGTATATTTGTCATTATTGCTTTATTCCTGTCTAAATCTTTTAAAGCCGGCGTCGAAAAGGATATGATCGTCGCAACCGTCAGGGCCGTCATTCAGCTGCTTATCATCGGCTATGTGCTGTCGCTGATTTTTCGCGGTGATCACCCGATATTTATCATATTAATGGTGCTTCTCATGCTCACGGCCGCTTCGCACAGCGTCTCCAAACGGAAAAAAATGCGGATCGGCTCATTTTGGCGCGTTTTTCTGACACTGGCGATCGCGGAAGTTGTGACGCAGGGACTTTTACTGACCCTGCATATCATTCCGTTCACTTCAAGATATGTCATTCCGATAAGCGGCATGGTCATCGGAAACTCCATGGTGCTCTCAAGCCTGTTTTTAAGCAGGCTCAGTTCGGAAGCAGACCTGCGGAAAGAAGAAATCCAGCTGATTCTCTCTCTCGGAGGAACGCCTAAGCAGGCCGTCCGGCAGATATTGACGTCCAGTATGAAGCTCAGTATGATCCCGACGCTTGAAAGCCAGAAAACATTGGGTCTCGTTCAGCTTCCCGGCATGATGACGGGGCAGATTTTAGCGGGGGCTGATCCGATACAGGCGGTGCGCTTTCAGCTGCTGATCGTTTTTACAACGATGGCCTCCGCTCTTCTTTCATGTATCATCCTCAGCGCCTTGACATATCCTTCCCTTTTCACGGAACACTGGCAATTAAAAAAATTCAGCAGGGAAGCGTAGGCTTTTTTCCCTGCTGAATGAAGGTTTATGACAAGGTCAGAGATTCATAGTAACGGGATAATTCAATAATCATCGCTCCCATCCGCTCAATGTCCGGAGCAAGGACCCTCTTTACCCCTTCATCCCGGATCGCTTCAGCCGTCACTTTGCCGACTGCGGCGGCAAGCACTTGTTTTTCGAATGCCTGCTGCACTTCTTTTGTGAACCCTTTTTCTTTTGCATAATCAAAGAGAGAACGCACTTGAATGGCTGTCGTAAAACATACGGCATCGACCTCTCCGTTTAACAGCTCTCCCAGCAGTTTATCGACCGTCTCCCTTTCAGGCGGAATATGCTGATACGGCAGAACAGGGAATACCTCCGCTCCGTTTTTCTCAAGGAACTCCGTTAAGACCGGCGCTTTTTCGCCATGAAGCTGTATCATGACTTTTTTATCTTTAAAGTCAAATCGTTCCAAGGAGCGGATCAGCCCTCTTGTTGTACCGTCTTCATCTGAGGCATGCGGCGTGATGCCGAGCTTTTTTAAGGCCGCATATGTTTTATAGCCTCTGCAGCCGATTTTCGCTTCATGAACGGCCGCTAAAAATTCTTCTTTCAGACCGATTTTTTCCGATACCGACAATAACGTTTCCGTACCGATGCCTGTGGTGAATATCACCCAGTCGGCTTTTTGCCCGGCAAATGTTCTTACGTCGGGTTCAATTTGATCCTCCGCCAGGTATACGGTTCCTTGGAGGGAACGGACGACCGCCGTTCCGCCCTGCTTTTCTATTAATCTTGTGATCTCTTCTGTTTTCCGCGAACCGCCGATGGCAATCCGTTTCCCGTTCAATCCTTTTCCCATCGCTGTTTTCTTCTTCCCTTCAGATGCCGGGCGCCCTATGGCAGGCCGTCATTTATTTCTATTATTGTTACGCAATCAGCCGGGAAAATCAAGCTATGCTCCCGTTGAATCCCCCGTGCAGTTGCTGTATCATTAACCGGGCAGAACGATTTGATTCGCGGAGGGATTTTCAATCATGGAAACAAAAAAAGAGTTCGAGACAAAAGGATACGATACTTCGGTCATTTATGAGTTCAATGAATATCCTGATGTTCACAGCGGCCGATGCGACAATTGCGACTACACGCTGTTTAAAAGCTCAGTGAAGGGCGGAAAATTTTTGAGGGAATGCCGGAGATGCGGCATGAAGAAAAACATATAACAAAACAGGCAGCCGTCTTCCGGTGCGCTGCCTGTTTCTCAATCAATTTTCGACGGCCGCCGTTTTCAAAAATTCTTCAATGGCGCAAACAGCCTGTTTGGGGCCGCCGGTTTCTTCTATTTTCTGCTGCATGCTTTTCACGCGGCTGAGGATGTTTTTATCGCCGTATACGTTTTGAACGTCTTTTTGCAAACGGGCCACAGTGACTTCTTTCGGCGGCAGATGCACGCCAAGCCCCAATTCATCCACACGCTTTGCGGTAACCTCTTGTTCGTGCATTTGCGGAACGACAACGAGCGGGACACCCGCATTCATCGCCTCCATTGTACTGTTCATCCCGCCGTGAGATACGAACAGCTTTGCTTTCTCCAGCACATCAAGCTGAGGAACGTGCTGGCGGATGATAAAGTGATCGGGGACATCCGAAAAACTTTCCGGATCAATTGTTGTGCCGACTGACATAATAACCCGCCAGTCCGAGTCCCGAAACGCGTCAATACACATCTGGTAAAATTCAGGCCAGGCGTTAAACGCCGTTCCCAGTGAGATGAGCATAAGCGGACGGTCATCGGCTGCATCAATTTCCAGACTTCCCGTATTTGTGCGTTCTCCAAGAGACGGACCCACAAAACAGAATCGTTCATCAAAGGTTTCCTGTTTCGGCTGAAAGGCCCTTGGCATAAAGACAATATTCAGTTTTTCAGGCATAAAAAATTCTTCCATTGTCATCCGTTTCAATTGTTCATTTTCAATCTGCTCCTGGTATTCTTCTATCGCCTGTTTGGCCGCTTCCAGTGTTTCTTCGTCTCTTCCTAATTGAAAATACTCATTCATTGCATAGCTCGGGCAGAACTTTACGGCCGGGATGCCGCCATTATCCGCAAACAATTTTCCGGCAAGAGCTAAAAAATCAAACAGGACGATGTCAGGAAGGTCGTCTTTGTACAGCTCTTCCAGCTGCGGAAGCACTTCAACCGCTTCTTCCAGAAACATCACAAACGCGTCATTTTTGTTTACCCGTTCTTTTATCGTCTCCGGGTCCGCCTTTATGCTTGTGCGGTATAAAACGGGAATGGCGCCCGTTTTGGCAACGGAAGCTTCGAATTCCTCAGTCGTAGCGAATGTCACTTTATACCCGCGATTGACAAGTTCCTCGGCTACGGGCAGCGTGGGATTGACATGACCGTGAGCGGCCACATTAATAATGGCGATGTGTGTTTTTCTCATCATTTTTCTTCTCCCTCATTTTCGTTTATCTCCGCTTCTAAAGACTCCAGCCCGTACATGACACTGTTTCGGATCGGCTCAATCCGAATAGGCTCAAGGTGTGAAAAGGCTTTTACAATTCCTTTCAGCGCGACTTCCGCTTCAAGTCTGGCAAGCGGAGCGCCTAAGCAGAAGTGTACGCCGAATCCGAAGGAAAGGTGCGGATTCGATTGGCGATGAATATCAAATACGCCCGCCTTCTCAAATTTGTTTTCATCACGGTTGGCAGATGCAACGTAGCAGAGAACGATTTCCCCGCTTTTCAAGCGGCGTCCGCGCAGTTCAGTGTCGTGCCGGACCGTCCTTCTGACAAACGGAGCGGGAGCGCGAAAACGCAGCGTTTCTTCCACCGTTTGCGCGATGAGAGAAGGGTCCTGTCTCAGCTCTTCATAAAGGCCGGGCGTCTCTAATATGCTGTAAACCGCATTTGAAATGAGATTAGTCGTTGTTTCATTTCCCGCCACTAAAAGCAGGTTGCAAAACGGGATCAGATCTTCTGCCGTGAGCTTCTCTCCCTCTTCTTCCTCTTTTATCAAAATAGAAATAATGTCTTGGCCGGGCTGTTTTCGTTTGCTTTCTATTATTTCCGCAAAAAACGCCGCCAGCTCCGCCTCACATTGGTCACGTTCCTGCTGATTTTTCTCCGCCGCTTCAGGGCTCGCATCTTTCGGCATGCTGACGAGAATGTCCGACCATTTTTTAAACTGATCCATACGTTCGGACGGAACGCCCAATAATTCTGAAATCACCATGACCGGCAAAGGGTAAGAGAGATCTTTAACGATATCAATCCGTCCTTTGTTCTTTGCCTGTTTCAGGAGATGATCGGTAATGTCTTTAATTCGCGGCTCCCATTCCTTCAAGACGCGGGGAGTGAAAGCGCGATTGACGGCGGATCTGATTTGGGTATGCTTCGGCGGGTCCATATTCAGCATGGACTTTGCAATCGAGCTTTTCACATCAGTCATGAGGCTTGAGAACGTCTCTTTATCACTGATGACTTTTTTGACATCATCGTATAAAAACACACTCCAAACCTTCGTTTCTTCATCAAAGTGTATAGGGCTTTCCCGTCTCATTTTTTCGTACCAAGGAAAAGGGTTGTATACGTCCAGGCCGTTTTTTCCTTTCATCAGGGTTCTTTGGATGGCTTGTCTCGTGCTCCTCAGCTTACTCATGTTTCATCACTCCTGATTGTTTCATATTTGAATAGTTGACGTACCTTGAATTTTATCCTAGCACATATTTTCAATTTTTTTCTATTCATAACCTTAACTATTAACATAACACAACAAAAGTCATGAATCCGGAGGTGAAATTTCTCCCAAGAAAACAGGAGAAGCGCACAAAAAACCCGAGCCTTCGGCCAGGCTCGGGAGAGATGTTCACTCATTCGTCTGCGGTTTCTGGTGCTGCTTTTGGTTTTCAGGAGGCTGCGTATTTCTTTCCATATCGTCCGTATCAGCGCCCATGCCTTTCAGGAAAGAAAACAGCAGAGTGACGGCCTTGTTGATTTCCGGGTCTTTTAAAGCGCGGACGATATCAAAATACCCGGTCTTCCTGCCGCTGTCTTTTTCCTCGACGGCCTTTGTGACCCCCGCATTGATTTTAACGATAAATGGCTCAAGCTGTTTTACATCGAGCATGCCGAGAACGCCGCTTAACAGCAGGAGATTTTTCAGCATATTGGCCGTTTCCGGAGTATTCGCCTTCTTCACGAGGATATCCATCACTTTGTCTCCCTGGCCGAAGAGCCCGCGCAGAAGCGCCAAAACGCCGCGCTCGTTCATGTGCTGAAGAATGTGCAGAGATTCCAAAATCGCGTCTTTATTTCGTAAAAGAGCCGTCTCGATCTCTTCTAAGTCCTTTTTTCGTTTGTCGTCTTCTGTGACGGTCTGTTTTCGGATGCCGCTGATTGCTTTAGCCATTTTGCTGTTTCCCCCTTTTTACGGCGTCTCCCGGAAATACATAATCTTTACGCGCCCATTTCCGATCAACCCGGACACCGATCTGCGGCTGCGGGTTTCCGTAACGGAAATTGATTTTCGGAAGCGGATTAACGCCTTCTTTTTTCAAAATCTCCATCTTCGCTGATGTTTCTTTATAAGCCGGTGTATCGGTATCCTTATCGGCATAGCTGCTTGTCAAAAGGTTAATGGCAGCGTCTTTTGAATCGTTCATCGGGAGATAGACTTGTTTGCCTTTTACCCTGTCTGTGATGACGCATTTGACTTTCACATTTCCGTACGGTGATGTCAGACGGACAAGCGTTCCGTCTTCCAGCCCTCTTTCTTCGGCGAGTTCGGGCGAGACCTCAAGGAACACACTCGGTGTTTTTTCGGATATTCCTTTTGATCGGTAAGTCAGATTCCCTTCGTGAAAATGCTCGAGCAGCCGCCCGTTATTCACATGGATATCATATTCTTCATCAAATTCTTTCGGCTCGGTCCACTGAACGGGATATAGAATCGCTTTGCCGTCTGAAAACGGGAACTTGTCCGTAAATAAAAGCGGTGAATCGGTTCCGTCCGCTGCAACCGGCCATTGCAGTGAATTGTAGCCTTCGAGACGTTCGTAAGTGACGCCTGCGTAGAGCGGCGAAAGCATCGTCGCTTCTTCCATAATGTCTGCCGGATGTTCATAGTGCCAATCAGCGCCCAGACGGTTGGCGATGTCCGTAATGATCTGCCAATCAGGCTTTGAATCGCCCAGCGGTTCAAACACTTCGTAAAGGCGCTGCACCCTCCGTTCCGTATTTGTAAACGTCCCTTCTTTTTCAAGGCTCGGGCTTGCCGGAAGCACGACATCGGCGAACTCGGCCGTACGCGAAAGAAAGATATCCTGCACAACGAAGAAATCAAGTTTTTCGAATGCGGCATGAACATGGTTAATATTGGAGTCGACAAGCCCCATTTCTTCTCCTTTTAAGTACATGGACTTCAGTTTTCCTGAGTGGATGCCTTCGATCATTTCATGATTTGTCATTCCGATTTCTTTCGGCAGGTCTGTTCCCCAGCCCTGTTCATACTTTTTACGGGCTTTTTCATCCGTTACTTTTTCATAGCCGGGGAAGCTGTCAGGCATACTGCCGAAATCACTGGCTCCCTGCACGTTATTATGGCCCCGAAGCGGATATGAGCCTGCGCCGGGCTTTCCGTAATTTCCGGTCACAAGAAGCATATTGGAAATGGCCGTGCTCGTATCACTTCCTCCGATATGCTGGGTGACACCCATCGCCCACAGTGCGCACACGCTGCCGGCTTCATGAATCATCCGGGCCACTTTGATTAAGGTATCCTTGTCCACACCGGTATGTTTTTCCGCATATTCCATTGTATAAGGTTCAAGGCTTTTCACGAATTCATCTAATCCGTTCACTCTCTCCTTCAGAAATGCAGTATCCGCCAAATCGTGATCAAGCAGATATTTCGATACGGCATTCAGCCAGACAATATCTGATCCGGCACGCGGCTGGAAAAACACATCGGAGCGCTCGGCCATTTCATGTTTTCGCAAGTCAGCGACGACGAGCTTCTGTCCGTGCAGTTTATGAGAACGTTTAATGCGTGTGGACAGAACGGGGTGAGACTCAGACGTATTTGAACCGATTATCAGCACGAGCTCAGCTTTTTCTATATCTGTAATCGACCCTGAATCACCGCCGTATCCGACCGTTCTGAACAATCCGGCCGTGGCGGGAGACTGGCAGTAGCGTGAGCAGTTGTCGACATTATTTGTGCCGATGACGGCTCTTGCAAGCTTCTGCATCACGTATGATTCTTCATTCGTGCATTTGGAAGATGTGATAAAGGCAAGTGCGTCAGGGCCGAAATGTTCTTTTATATCGGTAAATTTATCAGCGATCAGCTGCAGCGCTTCATCCCATTCCGCCTCCCGAAACGAGTCTCCTTCCCGGATAAGCGGTTTGGTAAGGCGCTTTTCACTATTGACGAAATCCCAGCCGAATTTCCCTTTCACACACGTCGAAATGCCATTTGCTGGGGCCTCGGCCTGAGGCTCGACCTTTAAAATGTCTCTTCCTTTCGTCCATATATCAAAACTGCAGCCGACACCGCAGTATGTGCATACGGTTTTCGTTTTTTTGATTCTTTCATCCCGCATGGCCGATTCCATGTCCGATATGGCCAAAATCGATCCGTATCCGGTTTCGACGCCTTTTGTGATGTCAATCATCGGACGAAGCGTCTCTTGGTTAATGCCTGTTAAATACCCCGCTTCGCCTTCCATGCCTTTTTCCATCATGGCATTACACGGACATACCGTCGAACAATGTCCGCAGGAAACACATGATGATTCATTGATCGGCACATCCTGATCCCAAATGACCCGCGGGCGTTTCCGCTCCCAATCAATGCTTAAGGTTTCGGTTACCTGTACGTCCTGACAGGCTTCGACGCAGCGTCCGCACAAAATGCACTGGTCGGGATCATATCGGTAAAACGGATTTGATTCATCTTTAGGATACGGTTTTTGATCGAACGGAATGCTTTGATGATTGATTTTCATTTCCTTTACGGTATTATGTACTTCGCAGCTCCCATTGTTGTAATCACAGACCGTGCAGTACAATTCATGGTTGTGCAAAATGTTGTCCATGCCGATAATCTGCGCTTTTTTTACATCGGACGAAAGCGTATCGATGACATCTCCGTCCTTTATTTGCGCGGAACACGAACGCACCAGTTCCCCGTTAACATTGACGATACAGGTATCGCACGTTTCAATCGGCCCGAGACTCGGGTGATAACACACGTGCGGCACGTCAATTGAACTATTGTTCAAAAGCTGCAAAACGGTTTGGCCGTCCGGCGCTTCCATTTCAACCCCATTGATTGTAACTTTCTTTGTCCCAGCCATTTTCTTTTCCCCTTTCTGTACCCCTCTATACATCCTCTATGATTCCCAGCCGGCCTTTCACTAAAACATCTCGTTTATCTCAGGAAACATACGGGTATGAGCGGTAAAAAGGAGGCGTTCACATATGTTGAAGAAAAAAACACTCGCCACGGGATTATCGGCAGTGATGCTCACGGGATGCGCATTCGGCGCAGAAGCATTTTCGGTTACACAGCCCGTCCACGCCGCAGCCGCTTCAAAAACGGAAAACCAACGTGCACAAGAACTGGTGAACAGCCTTTACCAATCGGCGTTTAAAGGGGAAATGCCGCAAAATGTGAAAGGCCTGAAAATCAACCAAAGCACAAGACAGGACGTTTACGATAAAATCGGCGAGCCGGAACAAAAAGCAGACAGCCGCAATCCATTTGATTTATACAGCTGGAACATGGGAAACCCCGGTTATGGATTTTCCTATCATAAAAACGGAAAAATCTCGGAAATACGCTATTTCGGAACAGGGGTCGAGCGGCGCTTAAACCTCGGCAGCGTCACACCTGACGTCTTAAGCAAACAAATCGGCAGCGCTGACAAAATCCTGACAGTGCCAAAAACGGGCGAAACAGATTACGTCTACCATACGGGGCAGTATGAGCTCCGCTTCGTCATCGGCAGTGACCAAAAAGCAGACCACGTCAACCTAAAAGCCAGATAACGCAAAAAAAGCGGCCTCCCGGGCCGTTTTTTCATAGACAGCTTTTCCGTCGTTCCTTACAATACATGGGAGTACAAAAAAAGGGGAACAGTGTGAAGTGAATAGACATCCATTGACATACGGAATATGTACCGTTTTTATCATCGCCCTCGGTTTGCTGTCCAGAACCGCATACATCACCGCCCTATTGCCCGGCATCATAAACGCTTATTTAGGAGATGCCTTGTGGGCGGCAATGATTTTTACAGGATTCGGGCTTTTGTTTCGGCACATACGGACGGAAACAGCCGCATTTTTGAGCCTCTCGTTTTGCTGTCTGATTGAATGCAGCCAGCTGTATCACGCGCCTTGGATTGACGCAATCAGAAGCAGCACGCTCGGCGGGCTGATCCTCGGCTGGCAATTTGTCTGGAGTGACATTTTCGCCTATACCCTCGGGGTATGCGCCGCCGCATTTTTAGAATGGGCCGTAAAAAGAAACCGCCAGTCCCCTTCATAATCGGAGCATGCCGCCGATATGAAGGGATAAGGAGGTGGAAGCTATGGATATCCCTGCGTTATCAATCGCAATGCATCAGGCATCTCTGGCGCAGAATGTAAATATCGCTTTAACAAAAACGGTCATGCAGCATGCACAGGCTGCGGCAGAAGAAACAGTGAAAATGCTGCCGTCCCAGCACCCGACTGCCGGACATTCAATTGATGTGAAAGTATAAAAAAGATGCCGGATGATAACCGGCGTCTTTTTTTTGCCCGTTGTACGTACACCATACCGGGCATACAGGAATAAGGTAAACGGAACCAAACATTTGAAAAGGAGGTTTTCCTCTTGTACGATCCTTTCTATCATGAATACACAGCCGAGAGCCACGAACGGGTGCCATATCATTATCCGCGGCCGCCTTATTATTTCCCCAGACCATATCCATACTATCCGCGGCCGCCTTATTATTATCCCAGACCATATCCATACTATCCGCGGCCGTATATCCCGTTCTATCCTTGGTATTAATGTTTGAAAAGAAATGACCGCAGACAGGAGGCTTCCCCTGTCTGCTATTCAACTTTGACCGACAGGATATACGGGAGGGCTTGAACTTTTTCCATTACCGCCGCTTTCCCGCTTTTGCTTTTCACCCTTCCCTTCACTTCAAGCACCGCCTTATTCAATTCATAGGACGTAATAAGAATTCCTTTTTCCTCAAGAGAAGTTAAAATATCATGCATGACGGCTTTCTCCTCAATCCTGAAACTGACAGACAAAGAATGCGCCGCCGGTTTAAACAGAAAATTTAACAGTTCAAGCCCGATTAACGCCAAAATCGTGCCGCTGATGCCGATGACATACATACCTGCCCCGATTGTCAGCCCGATCCCTGACGTAGCCCAAATCCCCGCGGCCGTCGTAAGCCCCCGCACGACATGCCGCTGCAAAATAATCGTGCCGGCTCCTAAAAATCCGACACCGCTGACGACCTGCGCCGCCACCCGGCTCGGATCAAAGGACGTATGGCTGTTGGATAACAAATCAAAAAAGCCGTATTTGGAAACGATCATCATCAAGGCGCTGCCGACGGCCACTAAAAAATGCGTCCTCAAACCGGCTTCCTTCGCCCTGAATTCTCTCTCCAATCCAATAAGAGCCCCAAGCAGACCCGCAACCGCCAGACGAATCACAAAATCAAGTTCCATCCGTCTCTCTCCTTTCCTTATCTTCTTACCCGCTTTTTCACCCCAATCATGCGGTGTATCTTTTTTTAAAATGCACCGACTAATTGACATAAGGAGGTTTTATGAAATTTATTCTGTGGTTTTTTATATTATTGTTATTTAGCTTATTTATTTTGGGAGGATATAAAGCATCTGTTTCTCACCCTGATTTCCCGGTGCCATTATTCGCTATGCACACTAAAACAAAGGAATATGAAAAAGGAAAATACGTTTCAAACTATACATACCGTTTCGCAAAAGAAGAAGAAGGTCCGAGCGGTTTATACCAATTGGAAATAGCCGAAAAAGGCTGGAAACTTATAGGGCAGGAAGGACTTATCAAAACCTATGAAAAGCGAGGAGAACGTGTTTCACTTTTTTTCGGTACGGGGGAAATAAGCGTCATTGAAGAATGATCCTTCTCAAAAGACAGGCTGAAATCCGCAAACGGCATATCTTTTACGACTTCCTTTATCTCTGCGAATCTATAAATTCAGCCAATATCTCAATTAAGGCGAACACCTTTCTGATCCAAAAAATGCCGCCTTCAATGAGAAAATCATTATACAAAAACAAAAGCGCAACTGAAAAAGAATAAGCACCTCATAAAAAAAGCCCTCTTTTTAAAAAGAGGGCTGCAGAAGGAAAACAGGTAATTATTTATCTAAAGTGTACTCACTCACATTAAAAGTAAGAATGTTCCCAAAAACAATATGGTCCCTTCTATTTTGAAAAGGGCCTATATTATTATAGTGCTTCTCGATAACATATCTAGATAAGCCTATTCCAGAACTTTTTTGATCATACCATCTGATAAAATCTTTAATCTCTTCCATTGAAAGATCAAATTCTTTCTCAAGACCTGTGGTCATTGTAACAAGAAGAATTGCCCGATTGCTGGCGGGCTGTTTATTTGGTGGTTCCTCCCAACTGCATCTCTCAAACAGAATGTCCGGCAATCACCTCAAAAAACGAGGTGAAATCTGTCAGTATCCCGTCACCCGCCAGCTGTTTTTCTTCAAATAACGCGCGGTTTTTTCCGAGCGGATCAATGGCCATAATCTTGCCTGCACCTGCTTTTTTCGCCGCTGTGAGCCCCGAAAAGGCATCTTCAATGACTAAGCAATCTTCAGGTCTGAGGCCTAACTTTTCCGATGCGATGAGAAAAATATCCGGCGCCGGTTTTCCGGGGAAGCTCCCGTCATCAAACGTGACTTTGTCAAAATCAAACCACCGATCCAACTGAAAGACGTCAAAGTAAAACTCGACATTTTCCTTTACCGTAGCCGTGGCAATGGTCATTGGCGTTTCTGAATTTTTCAGATGATTCAATACGCCGGTCAGTCCCTTCGTCAGCTTTAACTCATCTTTGTTTTCAAGGCATAATTCTCTGTAGTAGGCTTCTTTTTCAAAAGACAGCTTCTTGATTTCTTCATTTGTTAAATCGCCGGAAATAAAATACGTCAGGATTTCACTGTTTGTTCTCCCGTGAATGTTAACGAAAATGTCTTCATCAGAAATGGTTTTCGGCGCGTATTTTTTCACCATGAAAAACCATGCTTTTTCGTGCAGATGCGAATCTTGAAACATCGTGCCGTTGAAATCAAAAATAACCCCTTTCATCGAACCGCCCGCCTTTTTTATTTTTTTGCGATTTTGACATCTACATATTGCTCGTAATGAATTTGAACATCTTTCATCACTTTATCATCCGTAATCAGATAATCCATATCGTGCAAGTTATAGAACACGTAAAAATCTTCCCGGTTGAATTTTTTATTATCCGCCAGCAAAAATTTCGTCCGCGAATTATTCAGCGCGATTTGATGAGCTTCCCCTTCTTCAATGCTGTAAGAAGAAATCTCATCATTATGTATGCCGTTGGCGCTGATGAAGGCTTTCGTAAAATTGAATTTCTGCAGATTGCCGTTCACGATGGGTCCAACGAAGGCACCGGTGTTTTTTCGGAAATCGCCGCCAATCAGGATGGTATCCGCAGTGTCACCATGTTTTAAAATATCAAATACGGGATAGTTGTTTGTGATAATCCTGATTCGCTTATGCAGCAGGTGTTTGGCTAAAAGTTCAATCGTCGTGCCGGGCCCTAAAAAAACGGTATCGCCGTCATTTACATATGAAGCTGCGAGTTCCGCGATCTTCCCCTTCTCCTCCATTTGAACACCCAGTTTTTCATTATGCGATAATTCGTGATCAATGGAATAAGATATGCTCTGTGCGCCTCCGTGAATACGTACGATTTTTCCGGCCTTATCCAGCTCGTCCAGATCTCTTCTCACTGTCATATCAGAAACATCCAGTTCATCGATAATATCACTCACCGTAATAAATCCCCGCGAGTTTACGATATCGATGATTTTTAAAAGACGCTCTTTTTTTAACATGTTCAATCATCCCCTCAACTTTACACACAATCTAACACACCGCGGCACTTCGGTCAACAAAAACAAACACTAACAAACAACATAATCAACATATAAAACAACGAAAAACTTATATAATCCCTATGAACACAGATGTTATTTCTTTATGAAGCTATTGACAACAAAAATGTATGCGTTTACTATTAAACAAAAGATAACATTTACAAACATTAACAAACTTCAATTCACACATTGGCGAAGGAGGATTCAGTAATGCTCAAATTACCTTATGACTTTATTTTCGGCGGGGCGACTGCGGCATATCAAGCGGAAGGCGCCACAAAAGAAGGCGGCAAAGGGCCTGTGGCCTGGGATGAATTTCTTGAAAAACAGGGAAGATTCAGCCCTGATCCGGCAAGTGATTTTTACCGCCAGTTTCCGGAAGATATTAAACTATGTGAAAAATTCGGAATAAACGGCATCCGCCTTTCTATAGCCTGGACGAGAATTTTCCCTGACGGCACGGGCAAAATCAATCAGGAAGGTGTTGATTACTATCATCGTATTTTCTCAGAATGCCATAAACGCAACGTCACCCCTTTTGTCACGCTGCATCATTTCGATACACCGAAAAGATTATTTGATCAGGGAGATTTCCTCAACCGCGCTGCAATAGAAGCGTTCGTCAGCTATGCGGAGTTTTGCTTTAAAGAATTCAGCGAAATCAGATATTGGAGCACGTTTAACGAAATTTATCCCACAGCCACTAACCAGTATTTACTCGGGGTTTTCCCGCCATCTGTTAAAAGTGATATCACAAAAGTCATTCAATGCCTCCATCACATGATGGTAGCGCATGCGATGACCGTCAATCTTTTTAAAGACGGCGGCTATCCGGGAGAAATCGGTGTCGTCCACTCATTGGAAACAAAATATCCCGCCAGCGACTCAGAAGAAGACCGCCATGCCTGTTTTCTGGATGACGCGTTATCAGTGAGATTTCTCCTCGACGCCACCTACCTCGGTTATTATTCTGAGGAAACCATGCGGGCTCTGGATGAAATCTGTGAGGCAAACGGCGCTTCATACGAGTTTTCAGACAGTGACTTTGACGTGATGAAAAAAGCTTCAACGCGCAATGATTATCTCGGCATCAATCATTATCAATGCCATTTCGTCAAAGCGTACGACGGAGAAACCGTTATTCACCATAACGGAACGGGCGATAAGGGCACTTCGGTCTATAAAGTAAAAGGAATCGGCGAAAGAATTTACAAAGAAGGCCTGAAGCGGACTGATTGGGACTGGCTTATTTATCCTGAAGGCATGTATGACATGCTGATGCGCATCAAACGGGACTATCCGCAATATAACAAAATGTACATTACCGAAAACGGCATGGGCTATAAAGATGAGTTTGAAGACGGCATCATTATGGATAAGGCAAGAATCGACTATTTAAAAGTCTATTTAGAAGCCGTCAGTAAAGCGATTACCGAC
This sequence comes from Bacillus sp. Pc3, assembly GCF_000815145.1. Lineage (NCBI taxonomy): Bacteria > Bacillati > Bacillota > Bacilli > Caryophanales > Bacillaceae > Bacillus > Bacillus sp. Pc3. The sequence goes on from NZ_CP010406.1 coordinate 892,441, forward strand.
GGAGTCAATGTAAAGGGGTACTTCTTATGGTCCTTAATGGATTTATTTTCATGGACCAACGGCTACAACAAACGTTACGGTCTTTTTTACGTCGACTTTGACACCCAAAAACGGTATCCGAAAGAATCGGCCTACTGGTACAAACTTGTAAGTGAAACAAAAACAATCATTTAATGATCATACATGGTGAAAAGAGTCTCTTTTCATCATGTGTGCCGTCTTTAGGAGGTTTTTTTCATGACAAAGGAAGAATTGCAGATGCTCGGTTTTGAAATCGTCGCCTATGCCGGCGACGCCAGAAGCACTTTATTGAGAGTCCTGAAAGAAGTCCGTGCCGGAAACTTCGAAAACACGGAAGCAGCATTGAAAAGCGCCGATGAAAATTTAACCCTCGCCCACAATGCGCAAACGAAAATGTTAGCTGAAGAAGCTGACGGCAAGGACATGGAATTAGGATTTATTTTCGTTCACGGTCAGGACCACTTGATGACAACCCTTTTGCTCCGTGATCTTATTCAGGATTTTATAGAACTCTACCGAAGCCGCCGATAAGGAGTGGAAAAATGAACGGTATCATCAAGCAAATCGAAAAGGGAAAACCGTTTTTTGAAAAAATCTCAAGAAACATTTATTTAGGCGCGATCCGCGACGGCTTCTTAACGGCCATGCCTGTTATTTTATTCGCCAGCATTTTCATCCTCACCGCCGCTGTGCCGGAAGTGTTGGGGTTCACTTGGCCTAAAAGTGTTTCTGAATGGCTTTGGAAAGTTTATAACTATTCAATGGGCGCCCTCGGTCTGATCGTTGCGGCAACAAGTGCGAAATGCCTGAGTGAATCAATGAACCGAAAAATGCCTAAAAACAAAGGGATCAACCCCGTTTCAGCGATGCTTGCTTCAGTCGTCGGGTTTCTCATTTTAAGCGTCACTCAAATCGATGGCGGATTCTCCACGGAATACCTCGGCACAAAAGGTCTTTTAGCCGCTTTTGTATCCGCTTTCATAACAGTGAACGTTTACAGATTCTGCGTGCTGAAAAATATTACGATTAAAATGCCTAAAGAAGTACCGGGTACCATTTCACAAACATTTAAAGATGTTTTTCCGTTCGCTTTTTCCGTTTTGGCCATGGTGATCGTTGATTTATTGATCAGGAACACGCTGAACGTATCTTTTGCAGAGGCTCTCTCCTCTCTCTTATCGCCGTTTTTTACCGCCGCAGACGGTTATCTTGGGATTTGTGTCATTTGGGGAATGATGGCGCTGTTCTGGTTTGTCGGCGTTCACGGGCCTTCTATTGTGGAACCGGCCATCGCAGCTATTATTTACGCAAATGTGGAGGCGAACCTGCAGCTTCATAATGCCGGTGAGCAGGCGTCCAACGTGCTGACCGTCGGACTCGGGAACTTCGTCGGCACAATGGGAGGAACCGGCGCAACCCTTGTGGTTCCGTTTATCTTTCTTCTTTTCGCGAAATCCAAGCAATTGAAAGCTGTCGGAAAAGCATCCGCGGTTCCGGTGTCTTTCGCAGTAAACGAACCTCTGCTCTTTGCTGCGCCGATCATTTTAAATCCTTATTTTTTCATTCCGTTTGTTGTAACGCCGATGGTGAATGTCTGTTTGTTTAAATTTTTCGTGGATGTTATCGGAATGAACAGTTTTATGTATGTTCTTCCGTGGGCCACCCCGGCGCCCGCCGGCTTGATTCTCGGAACCGGCATGGGGCTCTCGGCTTTTGTGCTGACGGCTGTATTAATCATTGTCGATTTCCTGATATACCTGCCATTCTGCAAAGCTTATGACAAAGTATTAGCGGCGAAAGAAGCCCAACACACCGAGCCTGAAACCGCGCCGCAAACATTACAGCCCGCCATGGCCGGCGCCTCAGAAGACGCGGCCTCCGTCATCAGCACAAATCTTCAGGAATCCTCATCCGCCTTGGAACACGGCACCAATGTGTTAGTGCTGTGCGCCGGAGCGGGAACGAGCGCCATGCTTGCGAACGCACTGACAGAAGGAGCCGAAGAATACAACGTGCCGATTACCGCCTCAGCAGGCGCCTACGGTTCCCATTACGACATCATGAAAGACTTCGATATGATCATTTTGGCTCCGCAGGTCGGCTCTTATTATGATGACATTAAAGAAGATGCGGACCGCCTGCAAGTGAAACTCATCGCAACGAAAGGAGCGGAATATATCAGCCTCACCAGAAATTCAGAAAAAGCCATTCAGTTCATACTGGAGCATACCTCAAAATAGAATCGGAGGTTTATCATGGATGCCAAACTTTTAAAATCAAGATTCGAAGACGTTTTCAAGAGAAATTACGGAGAACTGTTTTTCGCACCCGGCCGGATCAACCTGATCGGGGAACATACGGATTATATAGGCGGCCACGTTCTTCCCTGCGCGATCACAATCGGAACATATGCCGTATGCGCAAAACGCGGAGATCACCAGATCCGGTTATACTCAGAAAACTTTCCTGACAGCGGCATTGTCTGCCTTGATCTTTCCGCCACAGCATACAAAAAAGAAGACGGCTGGGCCAATTATCCGAAGGGGATGATCCATTACCTTCTTAAAGCCGGCGGCCAAATAGACAGCGGAATGGATATTCTTTTTCACGGTACGATTCCAAACGGAGCCGGTTTAAGCTCCTCCGCTTCTATTGAAATGTTAACCGGTTCCATTTTAAGAAAGTTATTCAGCCTGGATGTTTCCGATACTGAACTGGCGCTTATCGGAAAAAGAGTCGAAAATGAATTTATCGGCGTGAATTCAGGCATTATGGATCAATTCGCAGTGCAAAAAGGCAAAAAGAACATGGCCATTCTGTTAAACTGCGATAAGCTTGAGCACGAAATGATTCCGGCTGCTTTTAACGGATATAAAATCGTCATTATGAATACGAACAAGCGCCGGGAGCTGGCCGCTTCAAAATATAATGAACGCCGCAGCGAATGCGACGCAGCTCTCTCGGAACTGCGGCAATATCGGAATATCGCATCACTTGCGGAATTGACGGCAGAAGAATTCAACGAACTCGAATCCCTTCTCTCCTGTGAAACTTTGCGTAAAAGAGCCCGGCACGCGGTCAATGAAAACGAGCGGACCCTCTCAGCCGCGGAGGCTCTAAAATCGAATGATTTGAAAACGTTCGGCGAGCTGATGAATGCGTCCCACCGTTCGTTACGCGATGATTATGAAGTGACCGGTGACGAATTAGACGCACTCGCTGAAGCAGCCTGGAAAGAAGGAGCACTCGGAGCGCGGATGACGGGCGCGGGGTTCGGCGGCTGCGCCATAGCCATTGTGGAAAGTGAAGAAACCGCCGGCTTTATCCGGGCCGTTTCATCTCACTACCGCAGCAGGACAGGTCTTGAAGCTTCTTTCTACATCGCGGATATAAGCGATGGCGCGGATGAATGGAGGGAAAAATAAATCATGGCGATTCTCGTTCTCGGCGGAGCCGGCTATATCGGTTCTCATGCGGTTGATCAATTATTAAACAAAGGATTTAAAACGATAGCTGTGGATCATCTGCAGACAGGCCACCGGAAAGCTGTTCATGAAAAAGCAGTTTTTTACCATGGAGATATCCGTGACAAACCGTTTCTTCGCTCTGTGTTTGCGAAGGAGAACGTAACAGGCGTTCTCCATTTTGCCGCTCAATCCCTTGTCGGCGAATCAATGAAAGACCCTCTTTCATATTTCAAAAATAATGTGTACGGTACGCAAATTACACTGGAGGTCATGCAGGAATTCGGGGTGAAACACATTGTGTTTTCTTCATCCGCCGCTGTATACGGCGAACCTGAAAAAGTACCCATCACAGAAGACATGCCGGAAAAGCCGGAAAGCGCATACGGCGAATCAAAACTCATGACAGAAAAAATGCTGAAGTGGTGTGAAACCGCCTGCGGCATAAAATATGTCTCGCTTCGGTATTTTAACGTTGCCGGCGCGAAAACGGACGGTTCCATCGGAGAAGATCATCATCCGGAAACCCACCTTATCCCTATCCTTTTACAAACCGCGCTCGGTCAGCGCGAGGAGGTTTTGATATTCGGCACTGACTATGATACAAAAGACGGCACGTGCATCCGCGATTATGTCCATGTTTCCGATTTAATCGATGCCCATATTCTCGCTCTGGAATATTTGCAAAACGGCGGAGACAGCGGCATTTTCAATTTAGGATCAAGCAGCGGGTTTTCCGTATCAGAAATGGCGGAAGCGGCCCGGCAAGTGACCGAAAGAGACATAAAAGTAAGAGCGGCCGCAAGAAGACCCGGTGATCCAAGCACCCTCATCGCTTCCAGCGATAAAGCGCGGAACATTCTGGGCTGGAATCCGAAACAAACGGACATATCGGAAATCATTGCGTCAGCATGGAATTGGCATCGGCAACATCCAAACGGATACAAGGACAAATGAAATGGAGGCGGCGGTCATTGAAATTTTTGAATCAGTGGCAGGGTTTCTGAAAGAAAGCACTGTCTTAGGCGACATAAATGAAACAGATGTGATTTATACAAGAAACAGACTTCTCGATCTGCTCGGACTGCCGGATTATGCAGAACCGAAACATATCAAGAAACAAAACAGGCTTCACTATTTGGACGAAATGGTGAAAGACGCGGTAAAACGGTCAATCATTAACGATACGCCGGCTGAAAGAGACATGCTGGGAAGCAGAATCATGGACGTGATCACACCGGCCCCTTCTCTGATCAATGCCGCGTTCAGCGAGTTATTATCAGATTGCCCGAAAAAAGCAACAGATTACTTTTACCGACTGAGCCAAAACAACGACTATATTAAGACGCGGGCCATTCGAAAAAATATCGTGTACCGCTCATCAACACCTTTTGGAGAATTGGACATCACCATTAATTTATCAAAACCGGAAAAAGACCCTAAAGACATCGCCGCGGTAAAAAACAGTCCGGAAAACCGGTATCCGACATGCCTGCTCTGTATGGAAAACGAGGGGTATGCCGGAACACCGCACCACCCCGCCCGTTCAAACCACCGCATCATCAGGCTTGACTTAGCGGGAGAACAATGGGGTTTTCAATACTCTCCTTATGCGTATTACAGCGAGCATGCCATCTTTCTATCAAGCGTGCACAAGCCGATGAACATCAGCCGTGACAGCTTCAGAAGGCTTCTGGCCATTACGGAAATTTTCCCGCATTATTTCGCGGGATCAAACGCAGACTTGCCGATCGTAGGAGGCTCCATTCTTTCTCACGATCATTATCAAGGCGGCGCCCATGAGTTTCCGATGGCAAAAGCGGGTTCCCTCTATCCTTTTCATATGCATCATTTTCCAGACGTTCAGGCCGAAGCCGTGAAGTGGCCGGTATCAGTGATCCGCCTTCGCGCAAAAGATCCGGATTTGCTGACAGATGCCGCTGCGTATGTTTTTGAAAAGTGGCGGGAATATTCAGACGAAACCGTCAGCATCATCGCAAAGACAAATGAACCCCATAATACCGTCACTCCAATTGCCAGACGCAGGGGAACGGATTTTGAAATCGATCTCGCTCTCAGAAACAACCGCACCTCCGAAGATTATCCGGATGGCATTTTTCACCCGCATCAAGACGTTCATCACATCAAAAAAGAAAATATCGGTCTGATTGAAGTGATGGGACTCGCCGTTTTACCTCCCCGCCTGAAAGATGAGCTGGCAGAAGTGAAAAAGTATTTACTGAATGAACCTCATGACATCAAAGATATTCATCTTCCGTGGGCTGAAAACATCAAAACGGATAAAGACGTGACACCGGAGAACGCAGCAGCTGTTTTACAAAAAGAAACCGCGAATGTATTTTTACGCGCGCTGACCGATGCAGGCGTTTTTAAAATGACACCCGAAGGAATTCAGGCATTTCAGCGTTTCACGACGTTATTGGAGAATGGCAGCTGAAACATTCAGAGTGAAATCAATCAACAATCTTTTTTATCAGGAGGTATTGTGATGTTCAAAAACCGATTGAAACGTGTATTTGTAAACGCAATCTGTCTTTCTCTCATTTTCACTGCTTTTACATTCTTTGAGAAGTCTCCTAAAGCAAAAGCGGATGCCCCGTTTGCCTATGGCGCTGATATAGGATGGCTGAAACAAATGGAGGACGAAGGTGTGCGCTGGCTGGATGACGGCGGAAAACAGAAAGATGCCTTGCAGATTCTTAAAGATCACGGAATAAATGCCGTGAGACTGAGAGTGTTTGTGAATCCGCCAAGCAGCTATTATTGGCTGAAAGACGGCACAACATGGACCATGCTCGGCTATAGTGACAAAGCGGGCGTACTTGCGGCGGCAAAAAGGGCAAAAGCGTTAGGAATGAAGGTAATGGTTGACTTCCATTACAGTGATGTGTTCGCTGATCCAGGACACCAGATCAAGCCGAACCAATGGAACGGCTATTCAAACAGCCAGCTGCAGGCAGCCGTGTATAACCATACGTACGATGTCATGAAAGAACTTAAAAATCACGGCATCTCCCCTGATTGGGTGCAAGTAGGAAATGAAATGAATTCAGGAATTTTACTGCCCGACGGCAGCACGAACGATTTCAGCAAATTGACCGGCTTACTGAACAAAGGCTATGACGCCGTGAAATCCGTCAGCCCGGCCACCAAGGTCATCAGCCATTTGGCACACGGCACGGACAACAGCCTATTCAGATGGTGGTTTGATCAATTCTTTAAAAACGGAGGAAAAACCGACATCATCGGTGTTTCATTCTATCCCTATTGGGAAGGCAAGCCGTACTGGGAGCTCACCAGCCATTTATCAACTAATTTGAATGACATCGCCTCACGCTACAACAAGGAAGTCATGGTGGTTGAACTGGGCGGAGATGAAAATAATCCGAAAGATTCCTACTGGACCATAAAAGACACCATAAAACTGGTGAAAGCCGTTCCGAACGGCAAAGGAACCGGCGTATTTTACTGGGAACCCGAAGCTCACTCCAGCGTTCTGTCAGACGCGTACCCATTAGGCGCAACCGCCAAAGTGTCTAAAAACGTCTTGAAATACACAACCGCAATCGACGCTTTTTATGATGCCGCAACAGGAAAATGATTGATGCGATTCTCAAGCAGGCTCATTGTGCAGCCTGCTTTTTTATAAGGCTGTAGTGTTGGCCTGTTATGAAACAGAGCAAGTAACGAATACGGAAAGAAAAATACCCGAAAACCCGCGTTTCGGTTAAAAAACCGCTTTTTAAATAGAATACTTCTTCTGTTCTCCCTCCTTCTTATTTCTGCGCACTATCTCTCAGTTCCTAAATCATAACTTTACGATTGTTGAAAAAGAAACAAACATTTTATAATATTGTGTAAGCACCACCGAGCAGGAGGACGGGACATGGACAAAAAAGAACAGCTCCTCACGGATTTCAGGGACTTTTTTAACAAGATGGTGTGGCTGAATAGGCTGAAGATGGAAGAAAGCCTTAAGGGGCATAAACCTTCTGAAGTGCATTGCATCGAATTCATCGAAAAAATTGAAGACGCCAATGTGACAAAACTTGCGGAGTCCCTTTATATGACAAGAGGCGCCATAAGTAAATTAACGAAGAAGCTTATCAATAAAGGCCTTATCGAAAGCTATCAGAAGCCGCTTAACAAGAAAGAAATCTATTTCAGGCTTACCGAGCAAGGAAAAGTCATTTATAAAATTCACGAGGAATTGCACAAAGAGTTTCAAGAACGGGACAAAATCGTGTTTGAACAAGTAACTGATGAACAATTTGACACGATGCTGAACTTCGTGGAAACATACAGCAGGCATTTGGATTCAGAAATAAAGAAACTTGGTGCAGACATGAAATCGGAATAAATATGAATAAAACCATAGGCAGCCCTGCTCCATGAAAACGGGCTGCCTTTTTATATCCCTCTTATTGTTGACAAAGAAACAAAATCACTCTATTATTTTGTTGACAAGGAAACAAAGACAGCAATTTTGAGAGGAGAGTAATATGTCAACACATAAAAGAAAGGAACTTCGGATGCCAAAAGAAGTTCTCACAGCCGCCTGGGCTATTGCACTGGGAGCAATCGCTCCAATGCTTGACTCTACGATGGTAAACATCGCCATCGGCAAACTGACCAAAGACTTCAACACGACATTGGATACCATTCAGTGGTCCGTTACAGGCTATATGTTAGCACTTGCGATTGCAGTACCCGTATCCGGCTGGCTTATGAATAAATATAACGGTAAGAAAATCTTCATCGGCTCAGTCATCGCCTTTGGTGTCATTTCTGTTTTTGCGGGGATGAGCCGTGACGTTTCCAGCTTCATCTTCTTCCGTTTGCTTCAAGGATTCAGCGCCGGCATTATGACTCCGCTTATGTCAACACTCTTGGTTAAAACGGCAGGTCCGGAAAACCTGGGAAAAGTGATGGCAATCGTCAGCACCCCTATGATCTTCGGCCCGATCTTAGGACCTGTCATCGGAGGCTTCATCGTCCAAGGCGCTTCATGGCATTGGATTTTTTACATCAACGTGTTCATCGTTTTGATTGCTGCACCGCTTATGATGAAAACCATTCCAGACTTTGAACCATTCAACAAAGATCGTAAACTCGATATTTTCGGGATTATCAATTTGTCATTAATGAGCGCGGCATTGATGTACGGTATTACAAAAGCGGCGGATCATGCATCATTTAACAATAGCGACACCATTTTATGGGCGGGCATCGGTCTTGTTTCAGCAGCCATTTATCTTGTATATAATCAGATCAAGAAAAACCAAACCGTGCTGCCTATGAATTTGTTTGCAAACAAAAGCTTCTTATCATCTTCGATCGGGTTGTTCTTAGCGAATGTTGCCATCATGGGGCCGATGTTAATACTTCCGCTGTTTTTTCAAAACATTCGTCAGTTCACGGCAGCCGGAGCAGCACTCGCTTTAATCCCTCAAGGAGTCGGAATGCTCGTGACTCGTCCGCTGATCGGAAAAATGATTGATAAGATCGGTGCGAAATACGTGGTTACGGTCAGTCTTGTTCTTTCGCTGATCGGATCTATCCCGCTTATTTTTATCACCGATAACACAAGTATGGTTTGGATTTCCGTCGTATTATTTATCCGCGGCACCAGTTTTGGAGGAATTATGCTCCCATTGATGAGTGACGCTTATACAGGTCTTGACAGCAAACAGCTTCCGGAAGCGGGTGTCGGTATTCATATGATTGAAAACCTCGGTTCCAGCTTTGGCTCAGCTGTGATCGCAACCGTTACCGCAACTGTCATACAAGGATTGCAGCCGACGATTTCGAACAGTTTAAAAGGCTACCATGCCGGATTCTTAGTATCCGTCATCATCCTTGCGGCCATCTTCATTCCAAGTCTGTTCCTTACCCATAAAAAGACTGCCATATAAAGAACTTTTTAAAGTAAAAAACCCTTGCACAGCAAGGGTTTTAGTGAATAAAACTGATGATGGTTGCCGGCAAAGTCAGCCAACAACAGACAAAGCCTTTTACTCATTCACATTGCTTTTCATTAACCATTCTACTTCCGTTAATTCTTGTTTTTGAACGTCTTTTGTATGTTTTTTCGTAAAATGGACTTTAACAGCTTCTTCGTTTTCCCAAATCTCCCAAAGCATGATTTTGCGTTCTGATGGTTCGAGCGGATAAGCATGGAACTGAATACAGCCTTCTTCTTTGTTCGTTTCTTCCTCAAGTTTTTTGAACTCTTTCATTATTTCATTAAGGTCTTTATCACTGATGATTTTTAAGCATGCCGTTATGTAATGCATCGAAATTCCCCCTCTTCCCATCATTTTATGGCTTTACATTATAACATCGAAACCGGCATACCGCATTCTCAACATATAAAAAACCGTCCATAAAAATGAACGGCAATGTTTATTTAAGAGCATTTAGAGCGACTTTTGCAGCCTCAGCGATAAGAGCATTATTATAATTGGCATCTTCCGTAAACCGGTTTGACAGGATTGCCAAAACAATTGGGGCTCTGTCAGGCGGCCAAACGATCGCAATGTCGTTTCGTGTGCCGTAGCTTCCGGCTCCGGATTTATCGCCGACTTCCCATCCTGCAGGAGCGCCTGCCCGAATCAGTTCGTCGCCGGTAGCGTTGCCCCGCATCCAATCTGTTAAAATCGTGCGCTTGTCAGCCGTGAGAGTGTTACCCAAAGCGAAAGTCTTAAGGTCAGTTGCCAGTGCTTTTGCGGTGCTTGTGTCACGACGATCCCCGGGAATCGCAGAGTTTAGATCCGTCTCGAATCGATCAGCTTTCGTTACATGATCCCCGATCTGTTTCAATGATTTTTCAAAACCTTTGGGACCGCCAAGCTGCTGCAGCAATAGGTTCCCGGCAGTATTATCGCTGTAACGGACAGCGGCTTCTGAGATTTCTTTCAGGCTCATGCCTGTATCCAGGTGTTTTTCTGTGATTGGGGAATATGTAACCAAATCGTCTTTGCTGTAGCGGATGATAGCATTAAGTTTTTCATTTGAGCTTTTCTTCAGAACAGCAGCTGCAGCCAGAACTTTATAGGTTGATGCGTAAGCAAACCGTTCATTCGGCCGATAGGCGATTGTCTTGTTTGAACCTGTATCAATCGCATAAACGCCGAGCCTGGCATCAAATTTTTTCTCAAGCTGAACAAATTTCTGATTCGTTATACAGCTTGTCATTTTTGCGTCCTCTATAGATTTCGCTTCAGCATGCGCTGAGCCAAATAAAGGATTGAAACCGGTAAAGCTTAAACATAAAAGTCCAATGCATATTCCAAATTGTATTCTCGCTTTATTTTTCACATCCAGACCTCCTCATTATAATGATTTTGTATACATCTTCTAATTAACATTACAAACAGGGTGAAAGTCAATATAATTCCTGTGTGATGTTTTCCGTGACAGTTAGGAAATCAGCTGAAAATTTAATTAAAACACCCCTGACTCTTCAATGGATAGCGTTTCTTCCGGCAGATATTTCGCGAAGAACCCATGTGATACAGCGTTTGATTTCTTGCTTGAGCCACGGCCGCTCTCCCCGGATTCATTTTGCCATCTGGACCATGCGGCGGAAGCAGGCGGCGCAACGGCCGCCGCTCCTGTAAGTAAAACAACTGATAAATGATTGACTGAATCGTTTTTTCACCGTCATTGCTTCCCCTGTTTTTTGTATTCTGCGATTTCCTTAGGGGTAGCCTTCCGGACTCCGTCTGTGTCTGTCCTGTTTGCCACTTGAACGCCTTCCATGTTTTTTATCTCGCTGACGACTCCCAAATGCTCTAAATACACATGATCACCAATCTTGAAACGATTCAGTTTAGCCCGCTCCTCTGTCATGCTCCTGTATTCAGTCGCGGCTTTCATTTTTAATTCAGCCAGACACATTTGACAAAGGGTTACTGTTACAGAATTGCCGTTAAAATCAGTAAACGAAACCGATCTGACAGATTCCTTTTCCGGGTGCATCGTGCATGTTTTCTTCATAGGCGATGGCCGTGTAAATTTAATCATTCCGCTTCCTCCTCAAAAAAAGTCTTTTCGTCCCCTGACATAACAGCGGATGAATGGGAAGTTCCATTCACCCGCATCCGAACTGTCACGACACATGGAGATTGTCTTTCCTTCGCCGGCTGACGGATATTCATACATCCTGCATAGCTGTAAAGCCTATATTTCTTTATATTCCCAATGCTCGCCGCATTTCCCTGTTAGGATGAAATTTCTAATGCTGTTGACCAGTTGCCGCATGTTGGTTCCATGCGAAAAGCCGTGTGGACCGCCGTATCCCAATTCATACGGGTAATTTTCAGCCCTCTCATATGTGTGTATGCTTTTTAAAGGAGGTGCGTCACATGATGTTCTAACAACCAATTCAACTTAAACAAAGTGATTTAGTCGACAAAAAGATTGTCAGGAGCAAAAAGAACGGTGAATCTAAAAGCAATTGATCTTTTTGAATATGGATTGTAAGTCAACGCATTTTCCAAATTAATAAGATAAATAAAAATAGACCCCCTCACAGTTAATGGTAAGGGGGTTATTGAGTATACGGCCGATATTTCTTTTTTGAATCCAAATGTCTGCATTCCCATACCGTCTACAGATATACTTTCTCTAGATTGGAATATTTTAAGCATGTATAAGGATAACAACTGAAATAAACGAAGATTATGCAAAAATGGATTGATGAGGTGTTGAGCAGTAAAGTGTTTTATGATTTTGCCGCCATGTTAATGTACAAATATTTAATTAATACTGTATTAGTTTATTCAATATGTTAATTTTACTTTGATCTTTATTACTCTTCTTTGTTCTTCTATATCCATCTAATAAAGACTTATTATAAACCTTGAGGTAATCATCAATAGTCAGCAAATGATATTTGGCTCCGTCATCTTCCAAAACCCCTAGGTTATTATAGTCTACGTCTGCAAATGGTTTTAAATCCTCAATGCAAGCAATGCCTATTTTAGTATTCTTTTTCCTAAATTCATGCTCATGTAAATCAACCAATTTATATCCTTGCAGTTCCATACTTTTTTTTAGCTTTTCCCACTTTTCCTCTAAAAATATTACAGGAATAAGGATATCAATATCTTCTGGTGAAAAGTTCAACCCAGTTACCTTCTCAAGACCTAAAGATCCATATAATAATGGAATAATGTCTAACTCTTTATTAAGAGTTTTAGCTATATTTATAAATTCATTATACAATTTCATCTTTATATCCCCAATTTTTGGCCATTTAGAATCAACTGCTACTTGGAGTTTCTTTGGAATTTCATAAATCCTGTAGGTCAATTTTATAATTTTCACTTTAAAAGGATTCTTTTATCTCAATGGATCTCCTGAAGCTATATGCCAATGCAGATGCTTTGAATCCTGATAATCTCCTAAGTTTGTAAGCACCCTGCAAGAACCACTTTCTTTTGTCACCTTCGCCGCAACCTTTTTAATCACACCCAGCAACTCGAGTAAAAGTTCATTGTCGTCTTCTTCCAAAGTGATTAAAGAAGAGATATGTTTTTTAGGAATAGCAACAATATGCACCGGCCAAAAAGGTCTTGTATGATGATACGCCAAAACATTCTCGGTTTCTAAAACTTTATTTACTTTTGTTTTTCCGCTTAATACTTCGTCACAATAAAAGTCTTCAGTCATCATTAATCCCCCTTACTATTTAACTTTAATCATCACAATCAATATACAAATTAAACCAATTATCCGCTTTATTTTTCACTTTTGTTATTAAGATAAGAGAACCACAATAAACTTATGAACCCAGCGGCTCCTATAATTGTAGATATAATGTAAGTCCAATTAAGTAAATCCATTAACTTTCTCCTCTAAGAAAAATTCAGATCCGTCTAAATCCGTATCTATTTACATAATTTTCCATCACGTGCAATCCAGCCGCTTTTGATACAGTGTTTAAGGATTTCTACCTATTCTAACCAATACAAGACTGCCCCCCATCTACTGCTTTTACTCCTTGTACAGTTTTCAAACTAAACTTATTTCTGTATCTCTTTCAATGTATTTTTAATAATGTCAACAATAATCTGGGGTTGATCAACATGTAGACCGTGTGATGCATTCTTCACAACAATATGTTTACTATTTGTTGATAAACGCAGCAAGTCTCTTTGAAATAGATTCCACGCTGCGAAGGATTCAGCTGTATGATAAGACTGTAAACCAGCGCTGACAACTATAAGTAGGATATCTCCTAATGATGTGCATTTGTCTATTTGTTCAAAACTATCTTGAATTTCACTTAAAGAACCTTCTACCGAAAATTGGTTAAAGTAAAGAGATCTTGTTTCTTCACTGAATAGTGGTGGCATAATTTTATTTTGATCTTCATGGCAGGAATCTAAGAGAATAACTGCTGCTACTTCTTCTGGATATGTACAAGCATATAATCTTACATTTGCTCCTCCAAATGAATGCCCTACAAGCATAAATGGTGGTTTAATATTCGCATTTTGTAAAAGGGTACGCAGGTTTTCAACAGACTGCTTGCTGTCTTTCGGTCTATCGTCTTTTTCACTTTTTCCTAAACCTACTCTATCGTAGATGAAAAATTGTGCAAATTTTGAAATTTCACCTTTTATAGGGTCCCAAGAAGCAGAAGGGCACCCGTACCCTGATTCAAATATGACTGTAATGTTTTCATTTTGCCTTTCAAAAAATTCGTAATAGAGCTTAATACCACCAATATCTTGCATCTTGCCATTATTGGTAATTTCATTCATACAAAAACCTCCAGTGTTTAATCATTAGGTTCAGCGGAGAGCTTGAATTACATACTCGTAATCCCTCCGTATCCTTCATTTTGTCCTTAATCCTCACCAAACTCATATCAACACCCCAAATACTAGATAATAGTACGATATTATGCAGACCTATAAAATTTGTAATTACTTACTGTTCTTGTATTTTTAATACAACACGACCATTTTAAATGATCAATATCTTTTTGTTTTTTGCAGATCAACAGCTCAGTTAACTCAATATAAAAAGGTATTTTTATTTAGAGCTCAGCTACTTAACCACAACTTTTTGTACAAGAATAGAGTCCCAAAGCCAAAAGATCAGAGAAAATAATACGCTGAATAAATATATCTCATAACTCGCTAGTATAGACCCTAATGGGTTATAAAGTTCAAAGAGAACCGACATGATTAGCCATGCAATAAATGAAAACACTGTGTATAGTAAGAGATATTTAAAATTGAACATTCTAGGTTTTCGGTTTAAGATAAACTGCAATGGCAATAAAAAAATTGAATAACATGTCAACATGATCCCGCTAATTATAAGATAAGGAACATATTCAGCTTGATGCAGGGTGATCACATATACCAGTGTAGAACATATGGCCGACAAAATAAGGACAGCTAGGTATCTTACTACCATCAAATCTATCTCCCCCTTACGATTAAAAAACAAAAATGCTTGCAATTGCTATTTTTCGTAATAATAAGATTTGACCCAAGGATAGCTTCTGCCCTTATTTTCACACCATTCAACAAATCCCTTTGATTGTTCTTCTTTAAACAACAACCAGTCATTCAACAAATCTTGATAATAGTTAAGCTGTTCCTTATTGCTTTTTCTTGTTTGTTGACATTCTATCTTGTTGTTCAACTGCCGGGACTTGGTAAGAAGTGCTTGATCTTCTTTAATATCGCCTAGATATAAATCTTCGGATATGTGATGAAATGAATACCACAAGGCGTTCAAATGAATATCGATTAACGTTAATAAAGATAATTGTTCATTACTGCCGCCCAGTCTAAGTGCATTATTTAAGTAATCGATACGGTTTTCAGTATTTAAAAACACACCATACCACCTGTATGGTCTTGGATCTTCGGGGTTACTCTTCATCCATGCTTCAAGCAGAGGCTTTAAAAGATCCATTTCCAAAGGGTGAACAAGTATATGGTGAATATCATCTGATGTTTCTAATAAAGCAAATAGCCAACAAGCAAAATTCTGTTGTGCATGATTATCCCACGTTTTGGCTTCATCGATAAAGGAAGATAATGCTTTAAGGGATTCTTTACGTAACCCTTTTTCTTTGAGAGAGCAAAACTTTTTAAATAATGGGTATTCATCCAGTCTGTCATTTTTTAAGATATTAGTTAAGACATCTATCATGATTCACATCTCTCTTTGCCTAGAATAAACTTAAACAATTTGAAATACGACATACAATGCAACTTCAGCTACAAGCAAATAAATCATATATCTAGCATAATTTAATACATCTTGATCAGTATTTTTCTCTTTTTTAAAAGTCCATGCAAATAAACCTAATACAGTTGTTACCAATGCGATTTCAATTATTGTTATTATTGACATACCTTCCTCCTAAAAAAGACGAGAGTTCCTTATGATGCATATTTACTTAGTTTCTTCAAAATAATAATGACAATAAACTGAGTTGCTTTCCTCATATCTAATATATGTATCTTGGGTTAAGAACTTTGTATAGCCGGTTGTTTTGAGTATCGCTTTACTCATCATGAGCATATCCTTCTGGATATCATAATCTGTTTGGATATCCAAATTAACTTTAAATGCTGCATGTAACTCAAAGAACCAATCGTCAAATTTAAATTTTAAAATTTTCATTGCGCCCCCCCGATCTGTTTCATTGAAATGCGTCAATTTAGACTAAAACTATAAATCAACCTCAATCGCCTTTTCATATGCTGAATGGAAAATTATTTTGTTATCTTTCCATTCGGCATTACCTACTCCTAACACATCAAGGTCGTCTTCACCCTCGGTATTTCGGGTCATAATATATACGGTGTCCTTATTCACTTTTCTCATTAAACCAGGGTATAAACTAGGAACATGCACATAAAAATCGTAAAAGTGATTCGTTTCCCCTAAGGTGGCGTTTCTATATTCTATGGTTACTGTTACATTTTTAGCTGGCGAAGAAATGGTCCCATATGAATCACCAGTTGCCGCCAACAATGCAACTATAAGTACTACTGGAATTGTTAAGCAAATTACATATAATTGCCGTATTTTATATCTACGAGCTAACACAAAAAAACCGACTAAAGTAATCAGTACAGGGAAAATATAATTTGTTTCCACTACAAAGCTTAAGTAATAACCATCATGAGACATTAAGAAAACAGTTAAATCAAATGCTAAAACCAATACAAAGAAGATTGTTGCTCCATTTATTTTGCGTAATATTTTGTTTACCATAATCATTGCCCCCGTTCATACACCGCACTCGATCATTTGCGATCTGCAGCCTTAGAGTTGCATTATAGCAAAGTAAAAGGGGCGTCAGTAATAAAGACAGAACAAAAAGACTTATACAAATTTAATCTCTTCATTTAATTCAGAATTATTTCACCTTATAAAAACTTTCCATTTCTTCATGTTCATCACCTTCAATGAGTTCAAAGCTGCCTGGTACATTATACATTATTTTCCGTTAATCTATCAATTCCGGTTAATACCTCACCATCATCTTGCATCTTCATCTATCACACACCATAATTCATTATCTAATAATACGTTCCAACCTTTTTAACCCGCTTAATCTTTCCAATTCAATTAATTCGAACACTGCCAAGTAATTCCCTGCACTCCGGTTTCTCACCCATAGCCTCTCTTCTCAAATTCTTAACCACACAAGATTAAGGACAAAGACTCAGGTCAAATTATTCATTTTCTTCTCCTTGATCACACATTGTTCTGTTTCTTCATTCCTACATGGTAATATCTTGTTAAAGTATTTCGTATGAAAGGATATGGTCATGAAAGTTTTCGAAGCAACCACCCTGCTGGCCGCTGCCAAACAGCGCGCGGGTGAATACAAAGAACTGCGCGGCCAGATGGTTAATCTGAAAAAAGCGTTTCAAGGCATGGCTGATCTTGGTGAGGGCGATTTCTCAGGCCGGGGCGCCGACAATATCAAAGCCTTTTTTCAGGACCACGCCGGCGTCACAGACAGCTGGCTTGATCTGATCGATATGAAAATCGCATTTCTCACAAGCCTTCCCGGCAAAATCGAAGACGCAGGTCTTTCCGGATCTCATGTAGAAGAATCATTTCTGGAGCACGAGCTCACCCACGCCCTCAGTAAATCAAAGGCAATTATGGAAGAGCAGAAAAAGGACATGCGCTCCATCCTCGGTGAGATCGATGACATCATCTCGCTTGATCTATTTTCAACGGAAAGCACAGATCAGAAGCTTTCTTCAGCTGACAAAAAAAGAAGCGAAACGATACATAAGCTCGGCAAGCTTGATCACGATCTAACGAAAGAATACGCAGAAACCGAAGCGAACGAACAGTTCATCCAAGCCGACTTTCAGCAGCTTCAAAACGCAACAGGCAAAGGAAAAAGCGCCACGCCGCTTCACTACAACGCCAAAGCGTACCGTGAAAGCGACATCCATAAGAAAAAAGGCGATATCGCAAGACATTCGGATGCTTATTTGACGATTAAAAAGGAAGAAGCGAAAGAGCGGGAAATCAAGGATCTAAAGAAAAAGCTGGCCGATGGTGTCACCGATCCGGATGAGTATTTGGAAATCGCGAAGAAGATCGGCTATGAAAACCTTGAACCCGCTCAGGTGGAATATGTGATGCAGCTTGAACAAGCAAAACAGCTCGAAGAAGTCGGAGAAACGGCTTGGGATATCGTCAAAGGAATAGGCGTCGGCCTTTATGATGTCGGGAAAGACACAATAACCGGCGTCAAAGATCTGGCTGTCGGCGCATGGGATTTTTACCATCTCTCTGATGAACAAAAAGTTGCTAAAACCATATCGGCTGTATTGAACACACCCTCCTACGCAAAAATCATATGGACAAACCTGGCGGATTCATGGAATGATAAAATGGTTAACGGGGATGCGTATTCTAGATCACATTACATCACTTACGCCATCGGGAGCATCGTCGGGCTCAAAGGTTCCGGCTCAGCTGTAAAAGTATCAAGCAAGCTCGCAAAAACAGGTGCCGCCAAAGTGGATAACGTCTTGGAAGCCGGAGAAAAAGCGGCTGTCAAACATGTAAAAACCGGGATCAAAAAAGGAAAAGACTATATCAATTCCGTTTCGAAAAATAAGTACGAACCCGCACTTGCCGGAATAGCACAGGATATTGAAAATACTCACAATGTGAAAAATACGCCTTTGTTGAAAAGTATTATTGAAGATCAGAAAGAGAGTGTTCTCAGTAAATCTGTGACTTCAAATTTTAGCACAGGAAAAAGCAAGTATACCGCAGGTACAATGAAACATATTTATCATGGAGAAGTTAATAAACGCGGTAAAGCAGTTGGCTACCACCATGAAAGCATGATGGGCGGGAAGATTATACCAGGTACAGAAAAGAAACCTGACAAAAATGGAGTGTATATGGCGAAAGTTGAAGTCGGGTCTGTAAAAAAGATAGCGGATTCAAGTTTCTTTCCAAGAGAATGGAACCGCGCCGATGTATTAAAAGCAATTGACGAAGCTTATCATACTAGAAAACAAGTACGTTCAAATAAGTATAGGGGAATCACTTCAACAGGAATTAAAATTGAAATGTATTTAAATAGTGACGGAACAATAGCAACTGCATATCCGTTATATAAAAAATAATCTAAAAGGTGACCGTGACACATGAAATATTCATACAGGTTTGATAAAGATCCATTTGGTGATATAAAAATAGTTTTACCAGAAGAAATCAGTCTTTTCTCTGACTTCATTGAAAATATTACAACAATAGAACAAACTGATGAGTATATAGAATACATTCAGAATGTTTTAAATGGGATACATGAGGATTTTGAAATTGATTTAAATGGCATAAGTGTATTGATAAAAAAAGATGTTACCGATGTTGAAAACCCTTTTTTGATCGACGCCCCTTATAAAAACTCAATAGAAACAGACCAATTTAAAGAGCTGTTATTAATATGGAGAAATAAAATTCCTGAGGTATTTAAAGGTTAAGTACATTCACTATTCTACGCGGTGAAATTTGAGTAACATGTCAGACAGCACTTGCCGAAAAGGTCGGAAAGTATAGTTCTGTTCTGAGTGATCCAAAAAACATTAGTAAAATAAAAAAAGGGATCTCTAATCCTGATAGTAGACCTCCTAATGCCTTAAACAAGTTACAGAACAAATAAAACAACACATTGAATCCCTCAAGATAAAAGAAAGCCCTTCTCTTATGAGAAGGGCTTTATCTATGTTTTCAATAGGATAGACTGTCTTCAGTCCGTAGAAAAGCACATCGAGATTGCGCGTAGTCTTCCGTAAAGTACGTTCCTTTTTGACGAGTTTTCCTTTTCTATTTGCGGACATATTACCGCCTCCATTCGGTTAAGTCACCGCAATAAAAACCGCTTCCTTGTCGTTGGTAGGACCGCTACCCTGCGCCTTAATACGACTAAGTCAACGCAATAAAAAACGGCTAGAAACGTTGATATAACGTCTCTAACCGCAGTGTATGATTCCGACTGGGCTCGAACCAGCGACCTCTACCCTGTCAAGGTATCCGCAAGTGATCCGATAAGTCAGTCGGTAAGTCAAACGTTGGTATATCAGCGTTAAGTCGCCGTTAAGTCATGCGACTAACATGGAACGTTCTTATTCTGTTAATTACGATTATAGACTACAGCGCTTCTACCTGCAACCTTTACATATACTAAACCTTAACTCTAATGTCTCAATTTTTCATACTGCTAAGATTGAGTAATTAAAAATTATTTAATTCTCCTAAATACTCTTCTTCATTATATATCTTAATTATGTTGAGAGGTTCAACTTTACAATTTTTTAAAAGGTATGCAACAAATTCACTTTTAGAGTAATAATGAAAAATACTATTTATAGCTTGTAATGCTTTAGTTATAAGCGATTTTAAAATTAACAAATATTTATGTTCTTTGCCATATAGATTGTGTTCTTCTCCGTCTAGAAATGTAAAATCTTCATAGTCAACCAAAGATGATTTAAATTTTATAATATAGGGTTTGTGTAAATCTTCCCACTCAATTTCAATATCTGAAAGACCGGGTAAACAAGCTAAGTTTTGTAAAAATTCAGGTCGCATGTAATTAAAACCATCGTATTCTAACGCATTGTCAGTATGTAAAAAAGCATTTATTTGATAATCGCCATATAATTTTCGATAAATGTTAGAGATAATTTTTTCCCTGCGACTTTGGAGTAGATACCCTGAAGGTTTACTTTCTAGGTATATTTTTTTATCTTTATAGAATAAAATTTTTTTGCGTATATCAAACCTTATATCATATTTATTCAAAAATCTCTTCAAAGAAGTATCTTCTGTTAAAGCCTCTTGAAGGTTTAGGAGTCCATTATCTTTTATCGCTTTACAATCATCATCATTGAACGTTGCATGTAGTGCCACAAGCATTATTTTATCCCTTAAAATACTTTCCTCTTTGATACCGAACTTTTTAAGAAATACTTCTGCACAATACTCATCCTTATTATTAATTATGTACTCAGCAATCTGGTTTCTGTTCAAATCTAAGTACGAAGACAGAGTGTCTAATGCTGAATCTAACGAACTAATATCAAAAATTAAATTTTCGTCCAAGCTCACGCCCTCCCATACCAAAATTATACTGTATAATCAATTATAACTTCAATACAATTTAGCCCTTCAACTACTTCACAGCTGCTAAATGGCGCAAAATTCTGTATCTTTCCTGCATCGAATAATTTAAAATTAAGTCGATATAGATAAAAAGGGGGAATACGCATGAAAAAATCGTTATGGTTTGCGATTATAGTCGGCTGCCTCGTTTTCGTCATGGCTGCTTGCGGCAAGGGTACGGAGTCCTCTACGCAGACTACCAAGAAAGAAGAATCCTCTGTGGACACATCGTCGTCTGACGCAGCAGAAAAAGACACATCTTCTACGGAGAAAAAGACGTTATCAAAAGCCGGTGACAGCTTGAAAGACCCTAATGTCGGCACGATCACGGCGCATTCTGTGAAGGACAATAGAGACAAGTCGTTAAAGATCGGAGATTTAAAGATCACGTTTAAGGACGCGAAAGTATTGACTGCGACTAGCTTGACAGATGATTTTAAGGTGACGCTGAACAACGCTTTGGGAGAAGATATGAACGAGTTTACATATGCGCAAATATCTTATGATATCGAAAATGTCGGATCGGATGAAATTAAGAAGTGGAACGGATTCGAAACCGCTGTGGACAGCGAAGGGCAGCAAGTGGACTTAAGCTTTAACGCTACATTGGGCGCGCCTAACCCGTCAGCTACAGAGATAATGTCCGGCGCAAAAGTCGGAGATAATATGGTGCTTGTTCCGGTGCTGAAAGGCGAGAGTAATGTGCGGATTAAGGCTGCGGATGTACTAAAAGATTCGCACGCAAAAGACTTCATTGTGCACGGGAAAGATATTAAAATTGATCTATATTAAATAAAAAAACGCCCCATCCGGTTAAGGACAGGGCTTTTCGTTATTTTATTTCGTAGTTCCCTCTCGTTTTGTTCCGATCTCGAAAAGACCTGTCGCAGCCAAGCCGGCAAACCCGCCGGCCCACAAACGCAGCACCAAGTCGAGGTCAGTAAACGGATAAGCAATCGCGCCCAATCCGATACCGATGACGAAACTGAGAGCCGGCACAATATTCGTCGGCAGCTTAATCGTTTTCTTAACGAGCTGAACGAGCGCCGTTAAGATAGGCGCGAGGATAGTCGCGAAAATTAATACTTCTTCCATAATTATCGTCTCCCTTTTCGTTTATTTTACTGTTGCGCCTGTTATTTTTCCGGCATAGATATTTACCTTTCCGAACTGGTCCGTCTTGATCGTGTAAACGTCCGTTTGCGGATTCGCAAGGATTTCGTATTTAAGGCCGCCGAATTTTTTCGGACGCAAATAGTTAATTTCGTTCCCTTTGACTGGCGCCTTATTTGTCGGATAGATGCGCCATGAGTCGGCCGAAGCCGGAAGGTAAACGTATTTCTTACCGCCGGATGACGGTTTAGAAGAGCCGCCAGACCCCGTCAGTTTTAACACTTGGCCGACCGTAATCTTATTCGCATTCTTAATGCCATTATATGCTTGTAACTTCGCCATACTGACGCCTGTTTTCACCGCAATTTCAGACAAGGTGTCGCCTTTCTTAACGGTGTATGTCGATCCGGACGTCTTGGCCGGCTTGCTTGCAGAAGACTTGCCGCCGAGTACTTTGAGTTCCGTAGCGATTGCCGCTTTTACGGCTTCCCAACGTCCTTCCGCTAACACGCGATGTGGGCAGTATTTACCGGACCAGTCTTGGTGTTTACGCAGACGATCGATGCCCCATCCGCGTTCCTTCAGTAATTGCGCGATGAATTTGATCGCCAGTTTTTCGGCAGCTTCGTACTTAGCACCGCCGGATTTCGAGTAACAAACCTCGACGCCGATAGACGTCCGGTTGCCGGAATTTGCGCCGTTTCCATCTCCGGTATGCCATGCGTTACGGTCTGTCGGAATACCCTGAACGACTTCCTTATCGTCTACTGCGAAATGGTAAGACACTTCGTTGTTGTTTCCGATCATATATCGGATCTCTGCGTCTGCTGACGCGTCATTCGCCGTATTATGAAACGTGATGTATTGCGCATCCATTGAATTCGGACACTTAATCGAATACTTACTCGCAGACACTAGGTTCTTACGTACTGAAATCGCCATTAAATCGTCCCCTTTTCGTTTTTTGCATTAAAAAAGCCCGCCGGGACTCTCACCTGACGGGCGTGTTGCGTTTATTCAGTTATTCTCTTCCGCGGAATTTCTCTTCGAGCCTATCGATCTTGTCGATGATGACGTCATACTTATCGCTAAATTTATCGAGTAAGTCCTGTAGCCGCGATTCGCGCTCCCTATTCGATTTCATTACGTAAATCAGCAGCCACGTAAAAAGGACCGCGAACGGTCCCTGCGTTAAAAAATATTTGAGTACGTCTAATTCGCCGCCGTTCAATAACTACGCCTCCTGTCCGCCTGTTTCTTCCGAAGGTTCTTCGATAGGAGGTTTGTTGGGATCGTAAACATCTCCGGTGATTTTTTCGTATTCTTCCGGCGTTATCCGACCGGCTCCGACAGTATCGTGAACTTGCTTTTTCGTCCAAAGGCCGGCGTCATAAAGATTTTTGATACGGAGATACCAAGTCATTTAGTTTCCTCCTGTCGCGATAAGATAATATAAATCCGCTATCTGCTTCTGAAGATTCTCGATTTCATTCGGAGCCGGCGGATCAGGCTTAATGCTCTCTTTGTATTCCTCTGTCGCCCCCTCGACCCATACGTTTTTCTTCTTATCGAATCGCGGCGAGATGATCGAGGGATCGGGCAATACGTCCGTACTGTTTGGCGGCAGCACTTCTACATCGATATCTTCTTCGCCGGCATAGTCGAAATTTTTGTCGTAGTATAAAACGTGCATTCTGATTTCCTCCTTTACCATAGTGGAATACCGATATTAAAGGACACACGCGTAACGCTTGCCGAGTCGGTCGCTGAAAGACCATCGAACCGCAATTCGCCATCCGTCGTAAATGCGAACCGCGCCGTTCCATAAGATCCGATCGTAGGTACGACGAAATCTACAAGCTGCGTCGGCTTGTACGTGAACTTCGCTACCGTCGTACCGGCGGCCGGTAGCGAGCCGAACGTGCCTCGCAGTTTAATTTCGTTATTCGCTACTGAAAACTTGAACGGATAGCCGGTGTTTTGCTGCGCTCCGTTAATCAAAGTAACGTTATTCCACGTCGCGACCCACGGACTATTCCACTTATCTTTATCCGCTTGTACGACGTGGATGTCCGTTCTGTTAGCGTGAGCGTCAACCTTTGATTGCGCCCCATCCACCGATTCGAGCTCGCGCCACGACGTCCATGAATCCGAGCTCGCGACCTTATTACGCATAAACTTCCGCCGGCCCGAAGACGTCGAATCGTTACTGCTATAGGACGTGTATTCCTGATACGCGTACGTACTATAGTTATGAACGAGCAGATATCCGTTGTTATTTACCGGGGCGTTTAATGCCGCCGTTGCGCCGCTCATATAATAGAAGCCGGTATCCGTCACCGCATTAAAATCGACGCCCGTCATGTACTTTGCTGCGCCGGTATCCTGCGTCAATTTAAACAATTGCGATCCATAGCTATATCTCTCAGCTTCATCGTATAAATACCAATTATGATCAACTAACAACTGCATCCGCTCGACCGTCTGCCTTACGAGGTCTTTTACGCCCTCCGGATAACCGACCGCATATTCGACCGTGCCCTCTTCGAAACCATATTCGTCCGGCAACATATCGCGAATAGCCGCTAACTCTCCCCTAAACATTTCGTTTTCCTCTTTCAGCCGCTCGTTCTCGCCAATCAGATCCGCCACAGCACATCGCAATCGTTTAACTTCTTCGGTCATGTTTTCGCCGCCTCCATTCCGTGTATTTTCACGTTTTACCGCTTACCCTACCGATTGCCCCCGACCGCCAGTAAAGCCGCTATTTCCTCGCGAAATTCCCGTATTAATCGTGCTAATTCCGCTATCGATGTCGCATCCGAGTCGCGCAATCGCCGATTCATTACGTCGAGTACCGCGCGTTCGACCGTTGAGTGATATGCTACTTCGCGCCACTTTTCCTTCGGCGTCGGGTCAGCGTTCGGGTCCTCCGCAAGCTTCTTCGGCCAGTTCGGCGCTTTTGTCGGGTCGGTGAAATAGCGTTCATTTACGATGATGTTAAGCGAGTCGGACGTCAGTTTGTAATCGGGTGAGATCGGGATTTCAATCGCCATGGTTGGCGTCGCCTCCTTCGTTAGCTTTTCGTTCATCGCACAATAACCTGAACAACGATCTATGAACGTATGAGTGCTTGTTGTAAGTCCGCAGTAAACATTCGATGTTGGACCGCTCTTCGTTGGATAACGGCCTATCTAAACCGAGCCGGGCGCCTTCTTTGTACATATCCATACTACCGCCTTCCTTTCGTTTATTAATAAGACCTAGCAATCGCTCGCTTACGCTCACTCTTGCGGATGTTCCTTACCGCGATAGAATTATTATTTAATAAGTATCTGCGCGAAAGGGTTTTAATTGAGCGCTATTATTTAATTGAGTATAGATAATGAATATAGTAAATGAGTATAGTTCGTCTATCGTTTAAGCAAGGGACGGCTTCACCTTACGAACCCCCGGCTTCACGAATCGAAGATGCTCGGTATTGGAAGCAATACGTAAAGGTTCGATAACTGCCCGCTCTCCTGCGATTTCCTTTCGCGTATATCGATGAGTCCCACCGCCTTCAATTTCTTTAACGCATCCCTAACCGTATTCTCCGAACATAAGCATTCGCTTGCCAACGTTTTTATAGACGGAAACGATCGCTTACTGTGATTGTCCGCGTGCATTGATAGCATCGTGTAAACGAGCTTCTGCGCGCTCTTATCGAGAATCTTACGGTCAGATAAAACGCAACTCGCTACCTGCGTAAATTTGTGTTCGCGTAAGTCTAATACGCCTAGCTGTTCGTTTGTCATTCGTAATCACCTCTCACTTCTATAACGGGTAGGCTACCGTTAATTTTGCGACATGAATCACGAAACTTTTTTCGCCCGTCATTTATAACTGCGAATACACTTCGGAAAAAGGACAAAAAAATAACCCGGCCTTATGGCCGAGTCATCTCCGTTTTATTTTTCGCTGCTTATTTAGTTTTCCACGAACCTTATTTATGGCGGAATATTTTTCGTGTTGAGCCGTTAGTGAGCTTCCGGAAAGGTGCGTGTATCTTTGAACCATACGTAAATCACTATGCCCCAATAACATTTGTAAATGGCGCATATCTCCACCGCTCTCCAAGTACATAGTTGCCGCCGTATGTCGGAATAAATGCGGATGCACCCGCTTCTTTATGCCGACCTCTTTCGCGTATTCAACGAGGCGTTTTCGGAAGTGATCGCGCGTTAAACGTTCGCCATAGTTTGCGAGAAAAATATATTCGCTCTCGAAATCCGCACGGTTTTCTACTATTAATTCATTCAATATTTTCGCTGTGCCGAATTCAATAGGAACCGTACGAGCCCGTCTATTTTTCGCAACAGTAGCCGGAATATAAAGAGTACGAGCTGCAAAGTCGAAGTTTTCCTGCTTGAGCCCTAGCGCTTCAGAAATACGCATCATTCCGTCGAGTAAAACGTTCATTAAAACGTAATCCCTGAAGTCGGCATATTCGCGTTGATTAGGCGCAGCAAATAGCAACCGAAGCTCCTCCTCGTCTAAAATAACGACTTCCTCTTCGGGTTCGTTAACGTTCTTTATACCGACCATCGGGTTATGCTCGATAAGATCCTCGTCATATAATGTCTTAAAGAACACGCGCAAGGTCTTCAATCGAGTATTAATCGTCCCCGGCGCAAGCCCTTTCGTCATATGCTCGTCCTTCTTAAAATAATGGTCCTCGAATTTAACCCATTCGTCTTGCATGTAAACGATATACCTGCGAATTACTTCTCGGCTCATTTCGTGAATGGACCGCGCGATCCCCTTACGGTCAAGAAATTCGAGAAAGAAGCCGTAATTGTCTTCGTATTGGTTGAGCGTTGATTGCGCTCGCCCCTCCGATTTCTTAATTGCGCGAAACTGTACGAAAAGCACATCGAGATTGCTCGTAGTCTTCCGTAAAGTACGTTCCTTTTTGACGCGTTTTCCTGTTCTATTTGCGGACATATTACCGCCTCCATTTCGGTTAAGTCACCGAAATAAAAACCGCTACCTTGTCGTTGGTAGGACCGCTACCCTGCACCGTTATACGCCTAAGTCATCGACTAAGTCAACGCAATAAAAAACGGCTAGAAACGTTGATATAACGCCTCTAACCGCAGTGTATGATTCCGACTGGGCTCGAACCAGCGACCTCTACCCTGTCAAGGTAGCGCTCTCCCAGCTGAGCTACGGAATCATGATATGTATATGTTGCTGGGTATGTTGTTGTCTCTCTGACATTTATAATTATATATCCTGATTTCTCATTCGTCAACACTTTTTTTATCTAAAATAAAAAAAGGGCGCGTTGCAAAATTGACGGCGCCCTTTTCGTTTATGATCTCACTTGGGCAGGGGTTATTTTTTTTAATGCCTGTTCGAAGTCCCGCTCTAAATCTTCGGCGTTTTCGACTCCGACGCTCAGGCGCAGAAGGCCGTCTGTGATGCCGCGTTTCTCCCTCTCAGCTTTCGGCATGGCGGCATGCGACATGGCTGCAGGGTATGAGAGAATGGATTCGACGGCGCCGAGGCTGACGGCAAATACCGGAAGCGATACGTTTTCGACCAGCTTTTTGACGGCTTCTTTGCTTTCCAATTCAAAGGACAGGACGGCGCCCGCTCCGCTCGCTTGCCGTTTATGGGTATCGGCTCCCGGGTGTCCGGCAAGGCCGGGATAGTAAACGTTTTTGACGGCGGGATGCCCGTCAAAATAGGCAGCCAGCCGCTCAGCCGTCCGGCTCGCTTTTTCCAGTCTGACCTGCAATGTTTTTAAGCCTCTCAATACGAGCCAACAGTCCTGAACGCCGAGCACCGCTCCAAATGAGTTTTGCAGCTTATACAGCTGATTGCCGAGCTCTTCATCTTTTACGGCGGCAAGGCCTGACAGCACGTCACTGTGTCCGCTTAAAAATTTCGTCGCACTGTGGAGCACGATATCTACACCGAGATCAAGCGGACGCTGCAGAGCAGGCGTCATGAAAGTATTGTCAAGGTATGTCAGACAGCCGTGATCCTTTGCCAGTTTGACGACGCCCTTAATATCCGTGATGCCGAGCGTCGGATTTGACGGTGTTTCCATATAGATGGCTTTCGTGTTCGGGCGGATGGTTCGGGCGACCGCTTCTGTGTCCGTCATATCGACAAAGGTATGTTCAATTCCGAAACGGGACAGAACCTCAGTCACCATGCGGAATGTTCCGCCGTACACATCCTCCGTGACGAGGACATGGTCGCCTTGGGATAAGAGCAGAAACGCCGTCGAAATCGCCGCCATTCCCGAGCTGAAAGCAAAGCCTCTCGTTCCGCCTTCAAGACCTGCGATCGTTTCTTCAAGCGCTGTTCTTGTCGGTGTGCCTGAGCGGCTGTAGTCATATGTCCCGAATTCTTCAAATGAAGACTGATGGAATGTGGAAGCATGCTGGATCGGGACGCTGACGGCTCCGGTGGCTCCGTCTGTTTTAAATGGATTGTGCACGAGCTGGGTTTCCAGCGTCCAATTGTGATTACTCATATGACACGGCCCCCCTCTTTTACTTGCTGTAATGCCTGCTTTACATCCCGCTTCAAATCTTCTGCATGTTCAATGCCCACTGAAAATCTCAGCAGACGGTTGCAGACGCCGTTTGCAATACGGATGTCTTCAGGAATATCCATGTGCGTCTGTGTCGCGGGGTATGTAATAAAGCTTTCCACCCCGCCGAGACTTTCTGCGAAACAGATCGTTTTCAGCGCCTTTAAAAACGGATTGACCCATTCCTCTTTTTGCAGCCGGAAAGACAGCATCCCGCCTTTTCCGGGATATAACACATCGGCGATTTCTTCTTCCTGTTCTAAAAATTCTGCAAGTTCACGGGCGTTATCTTCATGACGGCGCATTCTGAGTCCGAGTGTTTTCATCCCTCTCATTAAAAGCCACGAATCAAACGGCGAAAGAACCGCGCCGATCGCATTTTGGTGATTAAACATGATCTCGCCGAGCTCTTCATCCTTTACGACAGCCAGACCGGCAAGGAGATCATTGTGCCCGCCTAAATATTTTGTGGCGCTGTGAATGACGATGTCCGCTCCCAGTTCAAGCGGGCGCTGGAGCACCGGGGTATAAAACGTATTATCCACAATCAAAAGCAGGCCGGCTTCTTTCGTAATCCGGGCGATTTTTTCAATGTCCGCCTCCTGCATTAACGGGTTTGTCGGTGTTTCAACAAATACCGCTTTCGTGTTTTCCGTTATTTTGGAGCGTAAACAGTCTTCATCGCTGAAATCATCGTAAATAAAGCTTAAGCCGTATTTTCTCCATTCGTTTTCAAACAAACGGTACGTGCCTCCGTATAAATCGGAGGATACAATCAATTCATCCCCGCTTTTAAATAAAGCCATAATCGTTTGAATGGCTGCCATTCCCGAGCTGAAAGCAAAGCCTCTCGCACCGTGTTCCAACACGGCGATAGCGTCTTCAACGAGCTGGCGTGTCGGGTTTTTCGTGCGCACGTAATCAAAACCTGTAGATTCTCCAATTCCTCTATGTCGGTAAGCGGTGGACAGATAAATCGGCGGACTGACCGTTCCCGTTGCTTCTTCGCTTCTATTTCCGATTTGGGCTAATTTTGTATCAACATGCTGCGTCATCAGTAAGCACCATCCTTTTTCAAAAATAAAAAAGCCCCCTCTTCATAAGAAGAAGGAGCTTTTCTCTTCCTCTTATCTTCCAAGCATGTGAATCGCTTGCTGGATTTAGCACCTTGGCACTTTGCCTTCCCGCGGCAAAGCAAACCGGTTGCTGAGGTTTCAAAGGGCCAGTCCCTCCACCTCTCGTGATAAGAATATTGTTTTGTATTTTCTGATTGTTCTATATTAACGCACTATAAAATGAATTTCAATAACTTTTTATTTATCTGAACTCTCGCAAGAAGTGCATCTGAAGAAAGAAATTTCTAATAATTCATGGTACAATAGGAAAAAACCATCAAGACAAGAAGCGGCCTGGAGGAATGCGAAGTGGCATCAAAAAACGGAATCATTCATGAGAAAAAACTTTTCTCCCATGAGCTTGAAGAGGAAATGACCGTTTTGGTCTACCTGCCCGCCACCTTCTCCCCTCTGTATAAATATCATACGGTCATCGCTCAGGACGGCCATGATTATTTCAGATTAGGGAGAATCGGGCGGCAGGCGGAAGAGCTTATGTCAAAAGGGGAAATTGACCGCTGCATCATTATCGGCGTCCCTTATAAAAATGTGCGGGAGCGAAGAAACACATACCATCCAGAAGGCTCTAAATTCGCCTCATATAAGCGATTTATCGCAAATGAGCTCGTTCCTTTTATCGACAAAGAATACCCGACTTATCAAGTCGGATACGGCCGCACCATGATCGGGGATTCCCTCGGCGGAACCGTTTCGCTTATGACGGCGATTGACTATCCGAACATGTTTGGAAACGTCATCATGCAGTCTCCGTATGTTGACGGGCACGTGCTGGATGCCGTCCGGCAGTCGGAGGATCTCAAACAGATTTCCGTTTATCATCAAATCGGAGAAAAAGAAACCGGCGTTCACACGACAGACGGCCAGGTTCTTGATTTCACCGCGCCGAACGAAGAGCTCAAACAGCTGCTGGAAAGCAAACAGTCTGAATACACGTATGAAACCTTCGACGGGGATCATAAATGGACCTACTGGCAGCCGCTCATCACGCCGGCGCTGAAAAAAATGCTGTAACCATTCATTTAAGGAGGGAACTTTCATGAAATACGGTATTGTTTTATTTCCATCAAAAAAATTACAGGATCTCGCTAATTCGTACCGGAAACGCTACGACCCGAGCTATGCGCTCATTCCGCCGCATCTGACGGTAAGAGATCCGTTTGAAGCGACAGAACAGGAAATCGAGCAGGTCGTATCACAGCTGAGACAGACGGCGAAAGAGTCGCATCCGCTCGTTCTGAAAATCACAAAATACAGCTCGTTTTCTCCTGTGAATAATGTGATATATATGAAAGCAGAGCCGACGGAGGAATTAAAATCTCTGAGTGAGAAATGCTACTCAGGAGCATTATCCGGCGAGCCGGAATACAGCTTCGTTCCGCATGTCACGGTCGGCCAGAAGCTGTCGTCAGATGAACATTCCGACGTACTCGGACAGCTGAAAATGCTGGACATTTCCCACGAAGAAGTCATCGACCGTTTTCACTTGCTCTATCAGCTGGATAACGGCTCATGGACTGTGTACGAAACATTTTTATTAGGCGGAGGAGAATAACTGCTTGGAATCCATCATCGCAAAAACTGAAAAACAGCTGAACGACGCTTTTTTCGTCAGAAAAGAGGTCTTTGTTAAAGAACAGCACGTTCCGGAAGAAGAAGAGATTGATCAATTCGAAGACACGTCAGAGCATATAGTCATATATGACGGCGGCCAGCCGGTCGGAGCCGGCAGATGGCGCTTGAAAAACGGGCATGGAAAATTAGAGCGCATCTGCGTGATGAAAAGCCATCGTTCTTTAGGCGTCGGAGCCATCATTATGCAGGCGCTTGAAAAAGCGGCGGCAGCCAAGGGCGCCGACAGCTTTATCTTACATGCGCAGACGCAGGCCGTTCCGTTTTACGAAAAACAAGGATACCGCGTCACATCCGGCGAAGAATTTCTCGATGCGGGCATCCCCCATCTGGAAATGATAAAGGAACACAAACGATAAAATCAAAAGCACTCCTGTTATATGGCAGGAGTGCTTTTTTTATGAAAATAATACTATTTCATGAATTTTATTGCATTTTATGGAAGGTTAATGTATGTTTAGTATACGAAGTATTACAATTCATACAAAAAATACAATTCATATTTCGGAGGGATAAACATGACGGCACCAAAAGGAAAACACATATTCGGGACTGTTAAAGTGGGCACAAAAGGACAGATTGTCATTCCTAAAGAAGCAAGAGATGTTTTCGATATAAATCCGGGGGATTCACTGCTTATGCTTGGGGATGACCAGCAAGGTATCGCACTTGTTAAACAAGAACTCTTTTTCGAGTTTGCAAAAGATATTTTAAACGCTAAGCAAATCGACGCAGATAGCGAGGATGAGTAAATGCACGCGATTGAGCTGAAGCAATTAACGAAACATTATAAAGAAACCGCCGCCGTTGACCGTCTTGAGTTCTCAGTTGAGAAAGGGGAATTTTTTGCTTTACTCGGTGAGAACGGAGCCGGAAAAACGACATTAATCAGTATGCTTTGCGGACTCCTTTCTCCGGATGACGGTGATGCATCAGTGCTTGGACACAGTATTTTGACTGATTTAGATAAAATAAAACCGAAATTGAATATGTCCCCGCAGGAAACAGCTATCGCTCCTCATCTAACCGTACGGGAAAACTTAGAGTTTATAGCCGGTGTCTACGGAATTCCGAAAAAAGAAGCAAAAAAAAGAACAGATGAGATGCTCGAATTGTTTCAATTAAAAGAGAAAGAAAGAGCAAAAACCAAAACATTATCAGGAGGAATGCAGCGCCGGCTCAGCATCGCAATGGGAATGATCACCAAGCCGGATATTTATTTCTTAGATGAGCCGACATTAGGGCTGGACGTCCGTTCGCGCCGCGAGTTGTGGAAAAATCTTGAGGCATTAAAGGGTGACATGACGATTATTTTAACGACACACTATTTAGAAGAGGCTGAAGCCCTGGCAGATCGTATTTGCATTTTAGAAAATGGGACTTTAAAAGCACTGGGTACGGCGGAGGCCCTGAAAAAGCAAACTCATTCAGCTACATTTGAAGATGCCTTTTTAGCGATTTGTGACGGGGAGGCGGGTCTTTATGCTTGATTTCGCCATTCGCAACCGCAAAGAAATTTTTCGTGACCCCCTGTCTATTATCCTTGGAATCGCACTGCCTGTTATTCTATTGTTTCTGTTTACGGCGATTGAAAAAAATGCGCCGCTTGATACCTTTAAAATTCAGCATTTAGCACCCGGACTCATTGTTTTCGGTTTCGCTTTCCTTACGATGTTCTCTGCATTGCTGATCGCAAAAGACAAACAGACCGCCCTTTTGACCCGTTTGTTTGCTTCCCCTTTAAAAACAGCCGATTATGTCATCGGTTATGCAATGCCGATGATGCCGTTAGCCATTTTACAAATCGTCATTTGTTTTATCGCAGCTGCTGCTGCCGGTTTATCCGCCGAGTGGATGAATCTTCTCGCAGGTATCGCTGTCTTGCTGCCGATTGCGATGATGTCCGTTTTCTTCGGTTTATGTTTAGGGGCTGTGTTTACGGACAAACAAATTTCAGGTATCGGAACGATTTATATTACACTCGTGCAGTTTCTGGGCGGGGCTTGGATGGAGGTGAGCCTGCTCGGTGACACATTCAAACATATCGCTTATGCCTTACCGTTTATTCACTCGATCGAGCTGGCCCAGGAAGTCATAACCGGAGATTATTCTTCCTTTCATCAGCATATTTGGCCGATAGCGGGATATACCGTTTTGGCGCTTGCACTTGCTTTCCTCAGTTTTATGAAAATCAGGAAGAGATAAAAAAAGCCGGCACTCCGTAATGGGAGCGCCGGTCTTCTTTATTACGTTTCTTTCAGAAGGCTTATCGTATGCGGCAGCAGACGGTCATCCCCCGGACTGCCATGCCCCGGAACGACAATGCTGATGTCCTGATATCTTTTCATGACTTTGCGGACGGCGCGCGGCCACTGATCCGGATAAAAGCCCGGAGTAGGCACGATTTCCTTTGTTTCTAAAGCCTTGATTAAGCAACCGCCGAATAAGAGCTTATCCTCAGTCAGCCAGACGGTCATATTGTCTTCCGTATGCCCTTTTCCCGGATAAAACGTTTCAATTTTCATATCGCCAAACTGCAGCTTTGTCACGTTTTTCAGATCTCCGAGCGGCCGGTCATATCCCTGCTGTCGGGCGAAGTCGGCGGTCAGCTTCGTGCTGTGCACCTTTACACCGTATTTGTACAGGGTGTTCAGACCGCCGATACGATCATCATGGGCGTGTGTCACAATGGCATCGGTCATCCTTTTGCCGGGAAACCGCTTTTTTATTTGTGTCATTAATTGCTCTGTGAGACTGTCATTCCACGGAGTATCAATCAGTACGATTCCTTTGGAAGTCTCAAGAAGCAATCCGTTCGCAGGGACGGGACTTCCGTCTGCCGTACCGATGCTTGTATGCATCCAGACATGCGGCGCCAGCTGTGTGAGAGTGACACCTTTTGCTGCGGAGCCCTCCGCCGCGTCTGCCGGTTTCATTCCGGGAGTAAAGAGGCCGAAAAGAAATAACCCCGCAATTAATAATGAAAGCTTTCTCAAATTGAATCATTCCTTTCCGCATCTTTCATATATACGACTCAAAAAAACCCGGATATATCCGGGCTTTTTCACACGTATTGATTTATTAACCGGCCTTTTCCCATGATTTGCGGCAGACGGGAAAGAGAGCGCTTACGTTTTTCCTCATGTACTTTCTTTTCTGCGGCTGCGGTGTTTTCCTGGCGGCGCTCCACCTCTCTGTACACCCTGTCATTGGCGAGGGCGGCCGCTTTCGTAATGCCGGCGTAATCAGGCTTATAACCCGCTGCCCGGTTTGCGTATTGAGAATACTGCTGGTTTTGAATCCGTCCTGCATAAATCATATGTACCCCTCCCCTTCGCTTTTCATTTCCCTTAATCTTACTTTTTGAAACGCTGTTCTTTTGTTATGATATTCTTTGTCTATCAAATGGATGAACACCTTTTAATGGGAGGACCCCTTTTTGAAATGCGCCCGACTGAATAACCGAACGATACATTTACATACATATTCTAGAGAACATTACCAATTCCTTTTTGAAGAAGCTCAGAAAGGAAATATTTTTTGCGCACATTGTGAGCAGCCCGTCTTGATGCGGCTTTCGATTTTAGAGCAGCCGGCATTTTATCACCGGCAAAAGGGAGACTTCACCGCCTGTGAAAAAGCATGCGCGGCCAAGGAACCACTAGCGGAGAAAGAAACAGAAGAGTATAAGGAAGCCGGCATGTTCCGCCTGCCGAAAGGAAAAGCGATTTCAGAGAATCCGAAACCGATCGTCTCAGAATGGAAAAGCCCGAAAAAAGTGCCTGCGGCCGAACCGTTTTCACCAACATCCGAGGCGGCTGATACGTCTTTGTTCCCCGGCATCGGCCTGAACCGTGAACAGATGAAGGCAGTTACTGAAACGGACGGGCCTTTATTAGTGCTTGCCGGAGCGGGAAGCGGAAAAACAAGGGTGCTGACAGCACGCGCCGCCCATATGATTGAACACCTCGGCATTTCACCTGAGAATATGCTGCTTGTGACCTTTACGACAAAAGCCGTCGCCGAAATGAAAGAGCGGATGGCAAATGAGTACGGTCTGGCAGCCGGAAAAGTCTCCCGTCTCGTGACAGGAACATTCCACAGCTTTTTCTATAAAATACTCTATCATTATGATTCTTCAAAATGGAACGGCAGCCAGCTTTTAAAAATGGAGTGGCAAAAAGAGCAATATGTGAAAAAGGCGCTCTATGAAGAAAATTTGGATGAAAAAGAGTTTCCCATCGACCAGGCGCTTCAGCTTATCGGCTGCTGGAAAAACACGTATCTCCCCCATGAGACCATTCCGCTTGCGGACGACTGGGAGAAAAAAGTGTACAGGCTCTACGAACATTACGAACGGCAGAAGCGGGAAAAACGGCAATTTGATTTTGATGACATGGCCCAAGGCTGTTATGAACTGTTTCAAAGCCGGCCTGATATTCTCGCGCAGTACCAAAACAGATTTTCTCATATTTTGATTGATGAATTTCAAGATATCAATCCTGTCCAGTACAACATTATGCAAATGATCGCAAGCCCAGAGAATAACCTGTGCTGCGTGGGTGATGACGACCAATCCATTTATGCGTTCCGCGGCAGCAGCCCGTCTTTCATTCTTGACTTTCAAAAGGATTATCCGGCAGCAAAGACCATTTACTTAACGGCAAATTACCGCTCGCCGCATCCGATCGTCTCAAGCGCTCATGCCGTCGTAAAGAAAAATAAAAAACGGTATGAAAAAACACTTTCTGCCGTCAAAGACGGCGTTCACAATCCCGTGATGTTTTATCCTTACGATGAAGAAGAAGAAGCGACCATGATCGTTTCGGATATGAAAGAGAAGATTCAAAACGGGGCGAGTCCTGACGATTTTGCCGTGCTTTACCGGACAAACAGCGCCGGACGGGCCATTTATGAAAGACTGCACCAATCATCGATTCCTTATCATGCCGACCGGGGCGTGCAGACGTTCTACAGCCGCAGAATCGTACGCCAGATCCTCGCCTACTTATATGCGAGTCAGAATGAAGATGATCCGGATGCGGTGAAAGACCTGCTGCCCGCCTTATTTTTAAAGCAATCCGCCCTGCAAACGTTAAAGGCGCTGTCAATTACGGAAGATTGCACGATGATTAAGGCACTGACGAAACTGCCTGACCTGAAGCCTTTTCAAATAGGGAAGATCAAGCAGATCGTTCCGTTTTTCGCAAGCATCCGGACAATGAAGCCGGTTGAAGCCATCACCTTTGCAGAAAGCAAAATGGGTTTTTCCGAGTATTTAAAAAAACGGGGCAATGAGGGAAACAAACTGGAAAAAGGCTCTGATGATCTCAGGGATGTCAAAGTGGCCGCCAAAAAATTCAAAACCATTCCCGATTTTCTTGCGCATGTCGATCATATGCGCGCCGCTGAGAATCTGAAAACCGATGAAAACGGCGTCGAACTGCTGACCATTCACCGCTCTAAAGGTCTTGAATTCAATACGGTCTATATTTTAGGCGCGGCTGACGGCTCGATCCCCCATGACTTCGCGCTTGAGACGGCGAGACAGGGCGATCCCGCTCCGCTCGAAGAAGAAAGACGGCTTCTGTATGTCGCAATGACAAGGGCCATGCAGCATTTATATGTATCTTGTCCCGCGTACAGGCGGGGAAAAACAGCGCGCAGATCAAGATTTCTCGAGCCCCTTCTTCGGACGGACAGACGGAGCGCACTCAGGATATAAAGAACCCGGCAGATCACTGCCGGGTTCTTCTCACATAAAAAGGCCTTTTTAGCAAGGCCGGCTGACGCCTATTTATTGTTCAGCATTTTAGAAATGGTGCCAAAATCAAGTTTCTCTTTACCGCTTGTAATAGATTGAACGATTTTGTCTTCCAATTCTTTCGGAACACGCTTGTTAGCCAGCTGGGACACCTTCTGAATGACGCCTCTCACCGTGTTTTCATCTTTGAAATTGGCATTTTGCAATGATCCTGCAAGGTTCATGACATCCTTCATGCTGACGCCTGTTTTCTTCTCAATATTTTTGAAAAATTGATTATCCATGGTGTGCCTCCTTTTGTGGAGTAATACGATATTGTATGAATAAAGAGCGGAACATGTGCCCGTAAGACAAGGAAAAAATTCCGAGTGCCCCGTCTCTATACTCCTTCATACATCAGGGAAGCACGGGACTGAACGGTCCCGCGCTTATCCAAGGTCTTGCTAAGGTTTAGCCAAAAAAGGATGCACCGACAATGATCAGAAGGATGAACAATACGACAACAAGAACAAATGTTGAGCCGTATCCGCCTCCGACATAGCCGCCTCCGTATCCGCCGCAGCCGCCGTAACCGCCGTAGCCGCCGTATCCGCCATATCCGAATCCCATATCTAAGCACCTCCTTTACTCTCTATACTCTATGTGAGCCGACTTGTTTGGCTTGGATAAATGCATAGGGCCGGTGCGGATTTCATTCATTTTAGTGAGAATGCTCATTTTTCTTCAGTTTCGCTTCTGTTTCGGCGGCAAACACATCTATCCATTCCTCAAAGCGCGATCCCGCTTCATCAAACTCAGACAGCTGTTTTTCAATAGATAAGATATATTTGTCATGCTCCCGCTGGTTTTGATTGTGCCGGCGGTATTTACCGTTTATGAATGATTCAAATATATTCATAACATCCCCTCCTCCTATGATCTATGCCGAACAGAGGCCGACGTTCGGCAAAAAACAAAAAAACCGGAAGCTCCGGTTTTTTAGAAAACGGCTATTTCGGTTTTTTCTTTTGCCCGCAGCCGCAGCCTTTTTTCTTAATTTTTTTTTCGTAAGGCTGATGCTCAGTTGATTTGTATGGAGAGTGTTGGGAAGGTTTGCTTGATTGACTCATGGTGATCCTTCCTTTCCTTATGTCATATATGCCAGTTTATGCCGAAGGTGACGGTAAGTTGCTGGTGGAACCGCCTTATTCCTGCAGAAGACGAGAAACCGCAGCTTCAATGATCCCGGCTGCGCCGGCTATGGCTAACAGTAAAATCAGCCATTGCGCGGTCTCGGGTATCACAATCTGCACGGCAATTAAAAAGGCGGCGCACCATACGCCCGTACACCAGTAGCAGCTGAGAAGTTCACCGATAAATGCCCTGATCCCTTTGCCTTTTATGACAATGTAGGTTTCTGTCGTGCCGTCGGGTGCGGTTTCTGTTTTTTCCTCGTGAAAAAGGCTCCGAAGCGGCGCCATAATAGTGTCAAATACGAAAAGCCTGGCCAGCCGGAAAACGGCAAACGATAACAGAATAAATGAAAGCCAATTGATAACCACCTGTTCACTCCTTTTCAAAACTTGACCTCTTTATACATATGCGAAAACCCTGATCTTCATGAATCGCACCTTGTCCGGTAAAAAAATAGGTGCGGTTTAGTTGTTTTTCTTATTCCGCTCGGCGTTTCAT
The DNA here is from genome assembly GCF_000815145.1 of Bacillus sp. Pc3. Taxonomy (NCBI): domain Bacteria; kingdom Bacillati; phylum Bacillota; class Bacilli; order Caryophanales; family Bacillaceae; genus Bacillus; species Bacillus sp. Pc3. The sequence goes on from NZ_CP010406.1 coordinate 931,549, forward strand.
TTGCATTATATAAAGTATGAATGAGAAAGGAGTGAAGGTTATGTCGTTTGAAGAAAAAGTCGAAACACTGCAACCGCAAATATACGAACAATTATCCAACGAATTCGAGCAGACGATCGAAGTGATTGATTGCGAAAATGTCACAATAGATACAACACATATAACGGCCGCTCTTTCTATACAAGCCTCAGTTACTACGGCGATTATCCTCGCGACACAGCTCGCGATCGCAGATGAAGACACAGCCGATCAAATGGCAACCGAACTGCTGATCCTCGAGGATTGCCAAATAAAAAAGCGAACCCTCATTCAAGTCATTAACAGCCGCAATATTAAAATCACACTGACAGCAGACGATATCATGGCCTTTGTACAAACTTTGTTTCAGCTATTAAATATACTTTTTGCTGAACTAGACATCCTTTAACTCTTTCTTTTCAAATTTTTAAAATAGAGGTGAGAACAAATGGCAGATAACGAAAAATTCAAAGAAGAACTCGCAAATCTACCAGAAGTGGATCCGCTTTTAAAAGTGCTTGTCAGCAATGTCTTCAAAAAACACGGCGTGACAAAAGATAAAATGCGGGAAATACCTGATGAAGAAAAAGAAATGCTGATCGCATTAGTGAAAGACATGCAGGCGAAATCAGAAGCTTTTCTTGAAAGCCAGAAACAGAAAAAAGAGCAGAAAGCGCAAGAACAGCAGACAAAGCAGCAAACCCGCAGAGAACAATTAATCGAACAGCTCCGGCAAAGACGCCAAAATCCCGGTCAATAACTAAAAATAGTGATTTTTATCAGGATAGATGCCTGAGTCAAAGTAAGGGGCCGGCTCATTTAATATTAGTAAAAGAAAAGGAGGAATAGATATGGAAAGCAGACCATACTCTTGGGTTGCACTTGATCCTGAATGTGAACATCCGCGAGAAGAAAAAGAAGAAAAAGAAGGCAGAAGATGTAATGTTTGCTGTAACGGACACGGGTTCGGCGAAGATAATGCCTTCATCGACCAAGACCTGGCACAGGCGAATCTCAACAAACAAGTTTCTGAAGAAGCGATTATTATCAGAGATTCTTGTGATATTAACGTGACATCGACAGATATTCAGGCAGTCACTTCAGTCATGACAGCGATTAATGCAGCAGTCGTAACGGCCACTCTCACTTCAATCGCTGACGGAGTCATCGCTGAATTGGTCGCACAAGACTTATTGCAGCTAACAGCTAACAAACAAATCAACCGTCAAAAACTGCTCATCGAAAACTCCCGCGGCGTAAACGTGACAACAGTAGATGCCGATATCGCAACATTGATCTCAACAGCAACAAATACACTGATTGCCATCTTAGTCATCACCCTCGTCCTCTAAAAAGAAAAAGCAGAGCTAAAAATGCTCTGCTTTTTCTTATTTTCTCCGCATATGATGAATATATAGACGTTCACCCACACCAAGTGAGGCTCGCGTACATATGTTGTTAAAGACAAAAGTCAAATACCCTAAAAGAAGGAGCTGAAATCCATGAGCTGCGGAAAACACCATGGCCGAGATGAAAATTGTGTATGCGATGCAGTCGAGAAGATTTTAGCAGAACAAGAGGCTGTTGAAGAACAATGCCCGACTGGATGCTATACGAATCTTTTGAGCCCGACGATTGCAGGTAAAGACACCATTCCGTTTCTCGTATTTGATAAAAAAGGCGGATTGTTCTCCACATTCGGGAACGTCGGAGGATTTGCGGATGACAGCCAGTGCTTTGAGTCCATTTTCTTTCGTGTAGAAAGACTATGCGATTGCTGCGCGACGCTTTCAGTATTGCGCCCCGTAGATGTGCACGGCGACACCCTCAGCGTCTGCCATCCTTGTGATCCTGATTTCTTCGGTTTAGAAAAAACAGAATTTTGCATTGAAGTTGATCTGAGCTGCTTCAGCGCCATTCAGTGCCTTTCACCCGAGCTTGTTAACCGGCCTGCGCCGCACAAAGAGAAAAAGCATCACGGATAGTCATTGATTCGCATCTTTCCTAAAGAAGAATCCCCTTCCAACCTTCTATTACAGATGCAATCATCAGCCCGCCCGGACTTCCGGGCGGCTGACTCTCCGCTATCGTTTAAACCGGTACCATTTAAAACGTGAAGTCAGGAGGGATATTATGAGCAAGCATACAACATACTGTGTGCGTGAAGCGGTAGAAAATATTGAAGACCTGCAAAATGCGGTTGAAGAAGATTGCCCGACAGGCTGTTATTCTAAACTTTTATCTCCGGCTTATACATTAGGCGATACAGTGCCGTTCGCCATCTTCACCTCAAAATCGAAACCGTTCACCGCATTCGGAAACGTCGGCGAGCTGGATAACGGTCCGTGCTTTAATACCGTTTTTTTCAGAGTTGAAAGGGTCTGTGACGGCTGTGCCACATTAAGCCTGCTTATTGCTTTTGACGAGCATAAGCACATTCTTGATTTTACAGATAAAGACTCTCTCTGCGATGTATTCCGTTTAGAAAAAACGAACTATTGCGTTGAAGTCGATCTCCATAGCTTCTGCGCCATCAATTGCCTGAACCCGAGACTGATCAACCGCACACATTCTTAAATCAAAAAGCATAAAAATAAGCTGCCGGATGAAAGAATTCAGGCAGCTTTTTGTATGGTTAAAATCCAAGCGGATGCAGCGAGGTAATATCGTCTATTGCGAGTTCTGCCGGCGCTCCGTTGCTTGTCGTCCGCAGGAAGATCGCATTATTTTTTCTGCCGACGATTACGCCTCTGTAGGTTTTCCCGTTGGCTTCTATCAGACAAAGGGTCCGCGGCATATTATGCGGCAGCTTCGTTAAGAAATCAATTTTTTCAAGAATGGACATTCTGCTCATCGGCTTTTTCACGCGCTTTGGCGGAACCTTTTCCTCTGGGGCGGCATTGTGAACCGCTTCAGGCTCTTTTTTAGCGGCATCAGGCTCTTTTTTAGCGGCGTCGGGCTTGGCAGTGTCCTGCTCCGCTTGCGCCGGAACTTCTTGAACGGCTTCTTCTGCGCGGCTGTGCTGTTCAGGTACTTGCTTTTCTGGTTCGACAGCCACTGCTCCTTCAGGCTGAGTTTGACATTCTTCCTCCCGCTTTCCAGGCATCGGCTCTTCTTCCGGCAGCTGAGGCGCTTTCCTTTTTTTGATTAATATGTCCTGCATTGATGATTGCGTGTCTGAATAATCCGCCTGAACAATATACATGAGCGGTTTTTTTTCCGCGTTTCTGTTTTGTTTTGACATCTTCATCCCTCCGATTCTGTCATGTTTTATTTATATGACGGAATGATTAAAATCAGAAGAAAGAAAAAAGCAATCCCTGAAAGGGACTGCTTGTTATTTAACGTGCGGTAATATGGAATCCTGAATCAACGTGAAGATTTTCGCCCGTGATGCCTCTTGACAGGTCACTGAACAAGAATGCAGCCGTGTCGCCCACTTCTTCAGGTGTTGTCGTGCGGCGCAGAGGCGCGCGCTCTTCAATTTCTTTCAGGATGGAGTTGAAATCACTGATTCCTTTTGCAGACAGCGTACGGATCGGTCCTGCTGAAATGCTGTTGACGCGGATGTTTTCTTTTCCTAAGTCAGCGGCTAAATATCTGACGCTCGCATCAAGAGACGCTTTTGCCACACCCATTACGTTATAGTTTGAAACGACGCGCTCTCCGCCGAGGTAAGTGAGTGTAACGATGCTTCCGCCTTCAGTCATAATCGGACGCGCCGCTTTTGCGACCGCTGTCAGAGAGTAAGAACTGATGTTATGCGCAAGCAGGAATCCTTCGCGGTTCGTATTTAAATATTCGCCGACAAGCTCTTCTTTGTTTGCGAACGCGATGCAGTGCGCAATGCCGTGAATCACGCCGACCTGCTCTTTAATGCTCGCAAAGCAAGTTTCGATCTCAGCGTCATTTGTCACATCACACGGAAGGATGATGGAATCATTTCTTTCTAATGTAGCCGCAAGGTCATGAACTGATTTTTCCAAGCGCTCTCCCGCGTAAGTGAAAATGAGGCGCGCTCCGGCTTCATGCAGCGAACGGGCGATTCCCCATGCGATACTGCGTTTATTGGCAACGCCCATCACAACGATGTTGCGGCCTTCAAGTGAGAAATTCATATGTATAAAGCCTCCTGTAATCGTCTTAAAGACATAGTTTTAGTACCTGATCTTAATTTTTATCATATCATAACCTTGTCCAGATTGAAAGCATGGGAAAAAGACCGCGGATGTTGAAGCGGTCTCTTTTTTATCTCGTCTGCAGACTGTTCCTTTTAAAGGCAAAATGATTGGTCGGGCCGTGTCCCTCTCCAATGCCAAGCGTATGTTCCACGGCTTCCCGCACAAAATTGACGGCTGTCTCAAACGCGGTCTGAATGTTTTTCCCCTTTGCCGTTTCCGCCGTCAGCGCGGCTGCGAACGTGCAGCCTGTTCCGTGGGTGTGTTTGGTGTCAATATAAGCGTGGCTGATTTGGGTAAAAGACGAACCGTCAAATAATAAATCAACGATCCTCCCCTGTTCAGGCTGGTGTCCGCCTTTTATGATGACATGCTTTGCACCAAGCTTGCAAAGGCGTTCGGCCGCTTTTTTCCGGTCCTCAAACGTGCGGATTTCCATTCCCGTCAATACCTCAGCTTCCGGAACATTCGGCGTCACCGCATAGCTGCGCGGAATTAACAGCTCTTTTAACGCGGCCTGAGATTCCTCACGCAGCAGGGAAGCACCTCCTTTGGCAATCATGACGGGGTCGGTGATGACATGATCAAGCCCGTACTGATCCGTTTTTTCCGCAATTTCCGCAATCATTTCCGCGCTCCACAGCATTCCCGTTTTTACAGCGTCAGGCCGCAAATCTTCCGCCACCGCGTCAATCTGGCTGCCCAGCGCTTCCCGGGTGAGCGGATAAATGCCGTGAACACCCAAAGTGTTCTGGGCGGTTACCGCTGTAATGGCTGACATCCCGAAAACGCCGAGCTCCTGAAAGGTTTTGAGATCCGCCTGTATACCGGCGCCGCCTCCTGAATCTGATCCGGCAATCGTCAATGCTTTGCATATGCTCATGATGTTTTTCTCTCCTTTCGCATTATCCGATCCATTTATGATAAAAGGATTTCGCTCTGCTGATATCACTTGTGCCGTGTATTAATGCTCTGCCGTCACGAAACAGTACCATCTTGAAATTGTCTGTGCAAAACGAAATTAAATACGGGTTGGCTGAAACATCAAGCCCTGTCCGTCTGAGCTGTCCCGCAAGTTTTTGCAGATCAACCTGCTCGGAGATCCCCGTTCTGATCTGCACCGTGTTCCGCCCGCACAGAACCGCCGCTTTTGTCTGATTTTCATAGGATAAAAACGGAAAATCGTTTGTGCCGCAGCTTGGGCAATCAGCCGACTTAAGACGGGCGACGTTTATTTCTGACCGTTCATTTTTCCATAAATCAAAGGAACGGAGAACATGCTCGATAGATCCGCCCGTTAACAGCTTCAGCGCATCTGCTGCCTGAAAAACGGCCGTCTGCAATACAGCCGGGCTGATGATTCCCGCCGTATCGCATGTCATACCGCCTAAAGGCAATGTCTCAAGCAGACAATGAAGGCACGGCGTTACACCGGGAATGACGGTAAAAGAGAGCCCGTAGCTGCCGACACAGGCGCCATACAGAAAGGGAATCCCTTTCTGCACAGCCGCATCATTCACAATCAGTCTTGTTTCGAAGTTGTCGGCGGCATCCACGATGAGGGAGGCGTCACGAATCAATCCGGGTGCGTTTTCCGCAGTGACATCCATGACAAATCCCTCGACCTCTACATCACTATTTATAGATCGAAGCCGTTTTTCAGCCGCCGCGGCTTTCGGCATTTCCTGTCTGACATCGTCTTCGGTATAAAGCTGCTGGCGCTGGAGATTACTCCACTCCACATAATCTCTGTCAGCGATCGTTATCTTCCCGACCCCTGCTCTGACAAGCATCTCCGCACTTGCCGTCCCAAGCGCACCCGCGCCGATAATCACGGCATGAGACGACCGGAGCTTCTCTTGGCCGGAGGGACCGATCGGCTGAAACAGCTCCTGTCTGGAATATCTCTCCGTCATACCGGAAGACCGTCTCGCGGACTGCTTGCAGTTCCGTAATCTTTCACCGGAATTCTCCCGGCTTCATAAGAAAGGCGGCCCGCTTCTACGGCAAGCTTCATCGCCCGGGCCATCTTGACCGGATCATCAGCGCCTGACACAGCGGTATTTAACAGCACGCCGTCTGCCCCGAGCTCCATCGCGTAGGCGGCGTCTTTTGAAGATCCGACGCCGGCATCGACAATGACCGGCACCTTCGCCTGTTCAATGATAAAGGAAAGATTCAGCGGATTTAAAATTCCCTGACCGGAACCGATCGGGGAAGCGCCCGGCATAATGGCATGCACTCCGAGCTCCTCAAGACGTCTTGCGAGCACGACATCATCTGACGTATACGGAAGCACGATAAATCCCTCTTCGAGCAGCTGTTCTGATGCTTTCAGCGTTTCAACCGGATCAGGCAAAAGTGACCGGCTGCATCCGATGACTTCTACTTTTATCATGTCACAAAGCCCTGAAGCTTTGGCAAGCCTTGCGATTCGGACCGCCTCTTCAGCCGTTGCGGCGCCGGCCGTATTCGGCAGAAGCGTGTATTTAGACAAATCAAGCTGTTCGAGAAAGTTAGGCTGAGACTCTTCAAAGATGTTCATCCTCCGCACCGCAAAGGTTAAAATATCTGATTCCGAGACGGCCACCGCCTCTTTCTGAATCTCAAAACTCGGATATTTTCCCGTTCCTAACAGCAATCTTGACTGAAACTGTTTTCCGCCTATTGTTAACATCCTCATCCGCCTCCTACAAAATGGACAATTTCTATGACATCGCGGTCACACAAACTCGTCTTTTCATAATTCTTTTTTTCAATGATTTCTTTATTTCTCTCCACAACTACGATTCTTTGATCAAGCTGGTACGATTCAAGCAAATCCTGAACCGTCCCCTCATTTTGATTCCAATCAATTTGTTTTCCGTTCAGCTGAAGGATCATATATGAACAGCCTCCTTGCGATCAATTCGAAACGCTTCTTCCCATTCCTGTTTAATCTGTCTTTCCAGGATCATATCCCGCACCATTTCAGCAGTTGCCGGCGCCAACAGGATGCCGTTCCGAAAATGGCCGGCGGCGAATATGATCCCGCTGTCTTCAGGATGCCGCCCGATAAACGGCTTTCCATCTCTTGTTCCCGGCCTGAGTCCCGCCCAAAACCGGTCTATTTTCATATGTTCGATGGCGGGAAGCATGGTTTTCGCTTTTGCAATGACGGCCTCAATTCCTCCGATGTCAGGCGTATCGCTCCAGTCGCCCTGTTTCATCGTGGCGCCGATGACAAGCCGGCCGCTTTTTCTCGGGACGACATAACAATGATCATGGTAAAGGGTTTTGGTCAGCGGGGTATCGTCATTCCACACGGAAAGGCATTCTCCTTTTACAGGAAAAAAAGGCTGTCCCAAGCCGAGCTGGCTGAAAAACCGGCCGCTCCATACACCGCTTGCAACTGCGACTTTGTCAGCATAGACATCCCCGCCGGACGTTGTGATGCAATATTCTCCGTTCACTCGTTTTACGGAGGTGACTTGTGTATGCTCATATATGTCAGCGCCATAGCGCCGCGCCCCTTTTGCATACGCTTTGCAAACATAGTACGGTTCGACATGGACATCGTCTTTTATAAAACTTGCGCCTAGAATGTCTTTTGAAGCGTAAGGCTCTTTTTCAAGGGCATCTTCCGCTGAAAGCCAGGTGACGGAAGGTAGATCATCCATCTTCCGCAGACGGGCGATATCTTCTTCGGTATACGCCAGTTTAAGCATTCCGCCGTTATGGCGCCTGATGTCAATGCCGCAAGCTTCCTCAAGCTCTTGCCCCGCCGCTTCATACAGCCTTTGACTGTGCATGGCAAAATCAAAAAACGCATCCCGGTTTTCACATTCCGCATGAGCGCCCAGCATTCCCGCGGCAGCGCTTGTCGTTTTTCGGCCGACTTCTCCGGCTTCAAGCAAGACAACGTTCTGCTGCGTCTTCGCCAGCTCATAAGAAATGGCGCACCCGATAATTCCGCCGCCGATCACCGCCGTATCATAGTGCTTCTTCATAATCGGCCTCCCTTACCGCGCGTGCATACCGTTTTGCCGCCTCCTCAGGATTTTCAGCTGAGAAAATGCCTGACATGACGGCAATTCCGTCCGGCTTCGCCTGCTTTGTGTGTCCGATCGTCTGCAGTGTCATTCCGCCGATTGCGATGACGGGGATGGAAAGCGTGCGTTTGATCTCTGAAAGCAGGCTGATGCCTCTTGCTTCAAGTCCTTGTTTACATTCGGTTTCAAATACATGGCCGAACACCACATAATCCGCATCTTCCTTTTCAGCTTGGATGGCTTCTTTCAGCGAATGAACCGAACGTCCGATATGAAGATGGGGAAATCTGCTTCGCACCTGCTTTACGGAAAAGCTGCGGGACGGAAGCTGAACACGGTGTATATTGGCAAAAAGCGCGATATCCGCCCTGTCATTGATGATCAATTTGTCCTTATCCGCACCGCCCTTTTTCAAAAGGGACAAAAGCTGCATGATCTCTCCCGCTGTTTTATCCCGCTCACGGATATGGATAAAGCTTACTTCGCGCTGAATCGAAAGAATATCCTCGGCCAGCTCGGCAACGGGTTTGCGATTATCAGTTACCGCGTGCAGCTCCAAAAGATTCCACCTCTTTTCCGCCCTTCTCGGACCAGCCTTCTTTTTGATAGGCCATTCCCCAAAATTGATATTCATAATAGCTTGAAATCACAAAATTCTCTTTCATTTTCGCGCGGATGTCCTCTGTGCTGTTTTCAGCAATCTCGTCAAAACGGCTGATCTGTTCTTCGACTTGCTGTCTGAACCAGTCTCCGCCGTATGTACCGATCCATTTTTCATAAATCGGATGCTCCGGTTTGCACTCCTTTAAGTGTTCGCCGACTTCATAATAAAGCCAATAACAGGGCAGAAGCGCAGCTAATATTTCTCCAAAATTGCCGCTCATCACCGATCTGTACATATGAGACGTATAAGAATAGGCGGTCGGTGCCGGTTTAAATGCCGCACGCTCTTCTTCCGTAATCCCTATAAGCTCCGTAAACTCGCGGTGCAGCGCCATTTCCGCTTCATATGTCCCTTGAGCGTGGCCCGCCATCCTGCCCGTCGTAAACAAGTCTTCGGCATATGCGGCGCCGAACGCCTGAACTTTTGCAAAATGCGTCAAATAGTAGGAATCTTGCAGCACGTAATAGCTGAAACGGTCTATCGGCAGGCTTCCGTCACCGATTCCCGTTACAAACGGATGAACAAAACTTCCGTCCCACCATTCGGCAGCCGCCAGTCTGCATTCTTCAGAAAATGTCATCATGTCTTCCCCCCTGTTAAAATAAAAAAACCACTTTCCCGCATCGGAAAAGTGGTTTGGAATTTAAATGGATAAAAGGAACCCCAAAAAAATACCGCTCCACTTCCCTACGCAGGTCTGAACCTGTTCAAGTTATGAGGGTCTAAAAGTCTCACTTTTATCTCAGCCCTTATGAAGGACACCCCTAGTGGTCATACGATTATTGATTTATTTGTTATGCCTTCTATATTATCACGAATTGCAATTTGGTCAAGCTTCAAGGATTTTTCTCAGTTCCGACACGTAGTTGCGCGAGCCCGTGACGATGAGACGGTCTCCTGTTTTCAGCCGCGTGTCTCCGTGCGGAACGATGCTGTCCACACCTCTGAAAATCCGGACGAAAATCACATCGCCCATCAGCGGAAATTCTCGCAGAATGATGCCGTTATACGCCGGGTTTTCCAGATTGATCTGATATAACGAAGACTCCTCATTCGTCAGGAGGCTCATCACGCCCGGCGCCTCAATTAATGCGCGCAAGAGCGTCTTTGTAGACAGAAGGATAGAAAAAATACTGATGCCCTCTTCTTTCAGTTTTGTTTCATGCTCAACCGAGCCGACGCTTGCGATGATACGCTCAGTCCCTTTCTCTTTCGCTATTAAGGCGATTTCAGCGTTCACATCTTCATTTCCCGTCGCCACGACAAGAATATCCGTTTTGAAAATACCGTGCGACTCAAGCGTTCCGGGCTCGTAATCAGAAATCGTGTCAACCGAAAAAACGGATTCCGCAAGCGTTTCCCCGGCATTTTCCTGATACACATGGACGACCCGTACTTCATATTCCTCCTCAGGCAATTCCAGCGTAACCGGAAGCGTCATTTGGTTGGCGCCGATAAATGTAATGCGCTTTTTTTCCTGCGGCGCACTTTGCCGTTTGTATAATTTCTTAAAGCCGATCGGCGTGATGATGCTGGCAATAACCGCAACTAAAGTCAGCGCGCCGGACATATTGGCGCTGATAATGTGGAGCCTTTCTCCGATCGTAGCCGCCGCGATAACAAGCGACAGCGTGGACGTCAGCAAAAAGCCCGAAGCAAACACGGTTCTATTGTCATACCATTTCTTTAAATAAAACACCGGGAACATCTTGCTGATAAACAGCGCAAGCAGAAGCAGCGGAATCATCGTTAACGTTTTCGGATCTTGGAAGAGCGTCCAAATGTCCAATTTCACCCCGACCATGACGAAAAAGATCGGAATTAAAAACCCGTAGCCGAAGGAATCCAGCTGTTCCACCATTTCTTTATTCGGAGACAGAAGCGATACCAGAACGCCTGCCAAAAACGCGCCGAGAATATTTTCCGCCCCGAGAGATTCCGATAAAGCGACAAGCACGATAATCAGTGTGAAAATGGCTCTCGTGCCGATCTGCACGGTGCCTTTAGACATCGACTGCACAAATGAACGGTGTTTAAAGATCCTGCCGAAGAAATACAGCACGACCCCCGCGGCAAAGAGAATCAACAGAAGCCACATATTTCCGCTGTCTTCTCCGTAAAGAGAAGAGAAGAAAGCGAGCAGAATCATCGTAGCCAAGTCCGCGATAACGGCGACAAGCAGGATGATCTGGCCGATATTGGAGTTCATAATCCGTTCTTCCTTTAAAGTCGGGACCACCACACCGAGTGATATCGTCGAAATAATAAGCGTCATTAAAAATGCGTTTTGAATAAAACCGGCTAATACAAAGGCATAGGACAGCAGCAATGATAAAATAAAGATGCCGAAAAAGATAATCAGTGCGGCAGAAAACGTGTTGGGCGCTTCCTTGCCGTTCGGAAGGAATTGTTTTTTCTTCCCTTTCTCAAATGAAGAAAAATCAATTTCCAAGCCGCTTAAAAACATTAAAAAGATAAAGCCGAGAACAGACAGCGTCTCCAGCCACGTGTCTCCCTGAACGACAAGATTCAGGCCGCTTTTTCCGATAATAAGCCCCATGATGATCTCCGCGACGACGACGGGGATGCTGAGCTTAAACCGATGTAAAAGGAGCGGCGTCAAAAAAGCGACGATCAGAACGACGACTAAAGATGCGACTGATGTGTGTTCCATTCGTAAATACCTCCTTAAAACAAGGGTTATAAAAGCCCGCTTTAAGCGGGCGAAACCTTACTTTTTTTTAAAAACATAACGCATATTCTAACAAGGCTGAACGCGAAAAAAAAGTGATAAGGCTTTATTTCTTCAATTCTTTTTTTAATTTGTGCAAAAACAGCGTAATTAGGTATAGGAATTAGCCCCATAATAAATAAAAAACCGTTAATAAGGAGGCTGACACGAATGGCTTACGACATCATCAGCGATATACACGGATGTTATGACGAAATGATCGCGTTAATGCAAAAGCTCGGATATGAAGTGAAAGACGGAACGCCCGTTCACTCTGAAGGCAGGACGCTTGTCTTTGCGGGGGATTTAACGGACAGAGGCCCAAAATCCGTAGAAGTGATGCGTTTTGTGGCAAAAGCATATGAAAAAGGAGCCGTCCGTTATGTCCCGGGAAATCATTGCAACAAACTGTATCGTTACTTAAAAGGAAACCCCGTAAAAGTGATGCACGGACTGGAAACGACGGCAGCCGAACTGAAAGAGCTGTCTCCCGCCGACAGAACGGAAGTCTCCAGACAATTCATCCGCTTATATGAGTCAGCGCCGCTTTATGACATTTTACATAAGGGCGATCTCGTCGTCGCTCACGCCGGCATAAAAGCTGACGATATCGGTAAATACTCGCGTAAGGTAAAAGAATTTGTTCTGTACGGCGATATCACGGGTGAAACGTATCCCGACGGCAGACCCGTCAGAAGAGACTGGGCCGCCGCTTATGAAGGCAAGGCATGGATTGTTTACGGCCATACCCCGGTAAAACGCCCCCGGATCGTCAACCGTACAATCAACATTGATACAGGATGCGTCTTCGGCAATCAACTGACAGGCTTTCGCTTTCCAGAGCATGAAACCGTCTCTGTGGAAAGCTCAATGCCCTATGATGCCTCACGATTTCGCGAGGATCACGGAAGGCAGGCATAAAAAAAAGCCCGAAACCGGTAAACGGTTCGGGCTTTACACGTGTTCAATTAATGTTTTCATATCGTCAGGCACCGGGGCCTGAAAAACGAGCGTTTCTCCGGTCATGGGGTGTACGAATGAAAGCCGCTCACTGTGAAGAGCCTGCCGGGCAATTCCCTCATTTTTTCCGCCGTACAGTGTATCACCGACTAACGGATGGCCGAGGTAGCTCATGTGCACCCGGATTTGATGCGTCCGCCCCGTTTCCAGCCGCAGGGCTGCAAGCGTAAACGCATGTCCCGCTTTTTCCGTTTGAAAATGCGTCACCGCTCGTTGTCCCTCCGGCGTTACCATCCGCTCAATAATACTGTCGTGTTTTCTTCCGATGGGCGCGTCCACCGTTCCTTCCTTCTGAGGCATGATCCCGTGTACGACAGCGAGATACCGCCTGCTGACAAGCCCCTTCTTCTGCGCTGCCGACAAAAGAGAATGGGAAAGCCGATGTTTGGCGATCAGCATCGCCCCCGATGTATCCCTGTCAAGGCGGGTGACAAGATGAACCGTTGATTGTACGCCGCTTTTTCGGTAGTGGCTGATCACTCCGTTAGCGATGCTTTCCGACGGGTGTTCTCTTGATGGAATTGAGGAGACATACGGCTGTTTATTGACCACAAGCACATGGTCATCTTCATAAAGAATATCAAGAGGAACCGGCTCAGGCAAAAGCGTTTCACTCACATGCTCCTTCGGAAATTCAATCTTAAGCACGTCTCCTTCCGCTAACACGGCGCGGACGGTTACATGCTCTCCGTTCACAAGCAGGTCTCCCCCGCCGAATTTAATGTCAGCGAGAAGCCGCTTTGAAATGCCGAGCTGCGCCGTATATTCTTTTACCGTCATGCCGGCTTCCCGGGCAGTCATGTTCTTTTGGATAAAAAAGTTGTCCAATCCGTTTCCTCTTTCTATTCGCCTTTTCCGATAAAGGAGTCCTGCACCCTTTTCCAAAACGGAAAAGGACGGAATCTTGCAAATCTGACTTTTTCATTTGCCACACGGCATAGAATGGACTTGACATCCTTATGCAGCAAGGTTAAATGATCAATTGTGACTTGAAAGTCGACGTCGTTTCTCGGTTTGATGACACAGTTATGATGATCGGGAAGCAAAAGCGGCGAGCCGACAGTCCTGAACACTCTGTTGTTGATGGATGCCATTTCAGCAAGCTGAATCGCCCTGATGGAAGGGTGGATGATTGCGCCGCCTAACGCCTTATTATAAGCCGTGCTTCCGGAAGGCGTGGACAGACATAAACCGTCTCCCCTGAACGTTTCAAACAGCTGGCCTTTAATTTCCACGTCAGCGACGAGGCTGCCTTCTATGCTTTTGATCGTACATTCGTTCAAAGCCAGATACCGCTCCTCACGCTCTTCATCATGATAAGTGACAATCACCTCAAGAAGGGGATACTCCACGGTATGATACGGCGTTTTGGCAATGGCCAGAACGAGCTTTTCTATCTCCTGCGGAACCCAATCGGCATAAAAACCCAAATGCCCCGTGTGAACTCCGACAAAAGCCGTTTTATCAAGACGGTCGCTGTACCTGTGAAATGCGTAAAGAAGCGTTCCGTCACCGCCGACGGAAATAACGATTTCCGGCTCTTTTTCATCCAAGGTCATATCAAAATCGAGTAAATACGCCTGTATTTTGCTTTTCAGTGTATCTGAAACCTCGTCTCCTTTTGAAGAAACGGCAAATTTCATGCCATTCCCCTCCTTTCCTACTGGCGGTCTCCCGCTTTTTTCTTTCGCGAGAACGCGGCTTGGGCTTCCTGGATTTCTCCGCGGATTTCTGACATTTCTTCATCGAGCCGGGATGCGGCTTCTGAGGCCCGCTGCAGCCTCAGCTTTACTTTTTCGGGAATGTTCCCGCTGTATTTGTAATTCAGTGAATGCTCAATGGTTGCCCAAAAGTTCATGGCAAGCGTCCGAATCTGTATTTCCACAAGAACGTGCTTTTCACCGGACGTTGTTTGTAAAGGATATAAAACGACAAGGTGGTAAGACCGATATCCGCTTTCCTTATGCTCTGCTATGTAATCCCGCTTATCCACAACGGTAAAATCTTTTCTGGCAAACAGCATATTTTTGACGATCTGGATATCATCGACAAATTGGCACATAATACGCAGCCCCGCGATATCCTGCATCGTTTCGATCTGATGAAGCGGTATGCTTTTTCGTCTCGCTTTTTCAAGTATGCTCGCCACCGGCTTCACACGGCCTGTCACAAACTCAATCGGTGAGTGGTCATCTTCATACTCATAAAGGGTTCTGACGCCTTTCAGCTTCACCTTTAATTCTTCAACAGCCTGGCGGTATGGCGCTAGAAATTGCTCCCATTGTTTGTCATCCATCGTACATCCCCCAATTCCGAACCTGTTCTAAAGAAATACGCTTTTCACTTTTTCTTCCATATCTCCGTAGTTTGCATTATCTTTAATATTTTCAAGAAGATAATCGAGTTCTTCATGCAGCCCTGAAAGTTCAACCGTTTTTCCGCCGGCCTCAAGGACCGCCGGTTTTCTTTGGTCTAAGGCTTCTTTCAGATCCGGCCAGACATGTTCTTTTATAATGACATATTCAAAAGAGTCAGCTGATTCAAGTATGTATACAAAAGCAAAGTGATCGGAATCAACAAGCATTTGACCTGAGGCTTTGCGTTCCGCTCCGCTTAAGTCTTCTCCGCACTTTAAGCGGAGCGCGTCTTCTGTTAATGATGCATTTTGGATTTCAATTCTCTTTTGCATAATGTTCTCCTTTTTTAACAAAGTACAGCATTTATTTTATCATATCAAGGTCGATATTGATAAACGTAACCTCTAAAGAGATAATGGGAATTATACAATTTTTCGTCCTGAAAGGAAGACTGTCATGACCCAAGAAATAGAAATTGAATTCAAAAACCTGCTGACAAAATCAGAATTTCTGAAGCTGAGTGAAGCACTCTGCATGAAAGAACATGATTTTAAACAGCAGGTCAATCATTATTTCGACACGAAAGATTTTTCCCTGAAACAAAAAAAATCAGCACTCCGCATCCGAGAAAAAGACGGCGCGTTCGTTCTGACGTTAAAAGAGCCTGCCGCGGTCGGTCTGCTGGAAACCCACCAAGAGCTTGCGGCACCTGATCTTGACGTCTTCAAGATTCCGGATGGCCCCGTCAAACGTCAGCTGGAAGGTCTCGGAATCAACTCAGAACACATTTGCTATTTCGGGACGCTGTCGACCGCACGCGCGGAAAAAGAATCAGAAAAAGGCTTAATCATTTTAGATCACAGCCGATATTTAGAGAAAGAAGACTTTGAATTGGAATTCGAGGCTGCTGACTGGGATGAAGGAAAACGGGCGTTTGAACAATTGCTCAAGCAATTCGGCATCCCAGAGCGAATCACGAAAAATAAAATCCAGCGTTTTTATGAACAGAAACAAAAAAAGGTGGAATGACACAGTGAATATAACGAATTGGGCGGCCCTTCTCCAGCTGCAATCAATGGCGCTGCAATCAATCTCTCATACAAGCACGGCTTCAGGCGGACAATCTTCAGAAAGCCCGCTTGCAAATTTCAGCGCGCTGCTCAGCCAGTATACGGACACAGCCGTCCGGCAGCAGCCAGAATCGGGAATTTTAAACGGTGTGCGGACCGCTCACGCTTCATATTCACCGAGAATTCCCGTTTCATCCGGCTCCGCGGCTGCTTCACAGACCGCTTCCGCTTCCCCGGGCATCAAGTCTCCGGATGCGGCTTCTGATATCAGCACCGGAAACTTTTCAATAGACAGCGCCATTCAGAAAGCAGCTGAAAAATACGGAGTGGACGAAAAGCTGATCCGCGCGGTTATTAAACAGGAATCAGGCTTTAATCCGAAAGCGGTCAGCGGTGCGGGGGCAATGGGACTGATGCAGCTTATGCCTTCCACGGCAGAATCACTCGGGGTGTCAAACCCGCTTGATCCCGTCCAGAACGCTGAGGGCGGCACAAAGTACTTAAAGCAGATGCTCACGAAATACGACGGAAATGTATCTCTGGCGTTAGCCGCCTACAACGCAGGCCCCGGCAACGTAGATCGGTACGGAGGCATTCCGCCGTTTAAGGAAACACAGCAATATGTCAAAAACATAACCAAACAGTATTACGCGTAAACCAGAGAGGCTTCCTTCGCCCTCTGGTTTTTTTGCGGAGTGAAATCTTACACATGAATGAAGGCGATGTGATATGATATGAAATACAAGCGCCTGACAGAAAGGCACTTTGTTTGTAGAAATAAAATGTTATTGCTAAAATATACAGTAACTGAAGATAGTAAAACTGAAAGATAAATTCGCAATGGGAATTATGATTCCTATTAGCCATATAAAGGAGTAGTCAACATGGGACAATCGTTTAACGCACCATATGAAGCGATTGGAGAGGAACTTCTATCGCAACTTGTTGATACTTTTTATGAGCGTGTCTCGTCTCATCCCTTGCTGAAGCCGATATTTCCAAGTGATTTGACTGAAACGGCCAGAAAACAAAAGCAATTTTTAACCCAGTATTTGGGCGGACCTCCTCTTTATACTGAAGAGCACGGACACCCCATGCTCAGGGCAAGGCATCTCCCCTTTCCGATTACGGACGAGAGGGCTGATGCGTGGCTAAGCTGTATGAGCAAAGCGATGGATCAGGTCGGGCTGGAGGGCGATATTCGTGAATTTCTGTACGGGCGTCTGGAACTGACGGCCAGGCATATGGTAAACCAGTCAGAAGCGGAGGATCGATCATATTGACGAATTATCAGCATGAGCAATACTTCGCCCATTGCCACGGACATCCAAAAAAACCGCTCGAAATTTACATGTTTGTCGACCCTTTATGTCCTGAATGCTGGTCGCTGGAGCCCGCCATAAAAAAATTAAAAATCAAATACGGTCGTTTTTTTACGCTGCGGATCATTGTTTCCGCGAGCATTACATCGCTGAATAAGCAAAAGCGGAAAAAACACCTTCTTGCCGAAGCTTGGGAAAAAATTGCGAACCGTTCCGGGATGCCCTGTGACGGAAGCCTTTGGCTTGAGCAGGATCAGCCTCTTTCATCGCCCTACCTTGCCGCACTCGCTTTAAAAGCGGCCGAACTGCAGGGAAGAAAAGCGGGCATTCTGTTTCTCCGCAGCATGCAGGAAAGCCTGTTTGTTTCCAAGCAGAATATTACGGATGAAGACGTTCTTTTAGAAATTGCCGAAAAGACGAAATTGGATGTTGAAGAATTCAAGCGCGACCTCCATTCGCAAAGCGCGGTAAAAGCGCTTCAGTGCGATATGAAAATCGCGGCGGAAATGGACGTCACCGTCAACCCGACATTGACGTTCTTTAACAGCCTGCATGATGATGAAGGGCTGAAGGTTCCCGGCAACTATTCTTATGACGTATACGAAGAGATCTTATTCGAAATGCTCGGGGATGAACCGAAGCCTTCTGAAACGCCGCCTTTGGAATGTTTCATTGAATATTTCCGGTTTGTCGCATCGAAAGAAATCGCACTCGTTTATGATTTGAGTCTAGAAGAAGTTGAAAAAGAAATGAAAAAACTGGCATTCGCCAAAAAGGTCGCCAGAGTGGAAGCAAAGCACGGTCTGTTTTGGAAGTCTCTGACCGGCACCCAGGAGGATGTCACCTGTTGTGATCATTAAAAAAAGCTGATTCCTTACGGAGCCGGCTTTTTTTTGTGCAAATAAAGAAACCGCGCCGGGATAAGCGCGGTTTCATATGTCTTAACGACAACAAAGGGGATGGGAGAAATTTTTCACGGTCAAACAAAGGGGTAATGTTTGTTTGTGATCAATTTCACATCCTTATCATATCAAATCTTGTCGAGTTTTGACAAGCCATAAGATTAATGTTCATATTTTTGTCACAAAACATAACTGACTGCTTGTTTTCATAGAATATATCAATGAAAAACAAGGAGGGAAATCAATGCTCCGCACCGTATTGATCATCGGAATGATTGTGTTTTTCTTCTTTTTAAACCTGCTGGCCATGATGCACATGCTGCCGATTTACATTACATCTCCCCTGCTGTTTCTTTCCATATTGTTTGCCTTGTACCGGCTGAATCACCGAAAAACGTTTAAGGGATTTTAGAAAAAGCCTGCGCATCTAATGCACAGGCTTTTTTGGTTACGAAGGGTTCACTTTCGAAAGAAGCTCTTCCATTTCGTTCAGTTTCTCTTCAAACATTTTGCAGGCCGCCTCGATCGGTTCAGGCGATGTCATATCAACTCCCGCTTTTTTCAGTATGTCGATCGGATATTCCGAGCTTCCCGCTTTTAAGAATTCGGTATAGCGCTCCACCGCAGGCTTGCCTTCTTTTAAGATCTGGCTGCTCAGCGCTTGGGCCGCACTGTAGCCTGTCGCATATTGATACACATAATAATTGTAATAGAAATGCGGAATTCTTGACCATTCCAGACTGATTTCTTTATCAATCACCATGTTGTCACCGAAATACTTTTTATTCAGATCATAATAAAGTTCGTTCAGCAGTTCAGGCGTTAGCGGCTCGCCTTCCTGCGCTTTCGTATGAATCAGATGCTCAAATTCAGCGAACATCGTCTGTCTGAACACTGTGCCTCTGAATCCTTCAAGCATGTGGTTGAGCAGGTACAGACGCTGTTTTTCATCCTTTAAGCTGTTCAGCATATATTCACCGAGCAGCGCTTCATTAGTCGTTGAAGCAACTTCAGCGACAAAAATGCTGTAGTTACCGTACGGATACGGCTGATATTTTCTCGTATAGTAGCTGTGCACGGAATGGCCGAACTCGTGAACGAGCGTAAACAGATTATTGACATTGTCATGCCAGTTCATCAAGATGTACGGATTCGTGCCGTATGTACCGGACGAATAAGCACCGCTGCGTTTTCCTTTATTTTCGTATATATCGACCCAGCGGTTTTCAAGTCCTTCTTTTAAAATAGACGCGTATTCCTCGCCCAGCGGAGCAAGTCCTTTGAGCATATAATCTTTCGCTTCCTCATATGTGACCTTCATTCCCGAATCTTTTACGAGCGGTGTGTAAAGGTCATAAATATGGACTTCATCAAGGCCGAGAACCTTTTTCCGCAGGTCAATGTAACGGTGTAATAACGGAAGATGTTTATTGATCGTTTTAATAAGGTTATCGTAAACTTCTTCAGGGATGCTGTTATTGGATAAAGCCGCTTCCCGTGCTGATTTATATTTTTTCACACGGGCGTAAAAATTATCTTTTTTCACAGTGCCGCTGAGTGTAGTCGCCATCGTGTTTTTATACTGTCCGTATGTTTTATATACGGCTTCAAATGCGTTTTTGCGGACTTCACGATTGCTGTTTTCCAGGAAATTAATAAAGTTGCCGTGTGTGATTTGAGTTTCCTTGCCGTTTTCATCTTTAATCGACGGAAATGTAATATCGGCGTTATTTAAAACACTGAATGTATTGGAAGGCGAGGACAGCGCTTCTGAGGCTTCCGCAAGCAGGGCCTCTTCTTGTTCGCTCAGCACGTGCGGACGCTGTTTTGTAATTTCTTCAATTGCATGGGAGTAAAGTTTAAGCTCCTCTTTTTCCAGAATAAACTGGTGCAGCTTGTCCTCCTGAATCGCCAGAATTTCCGGTTCAATGTAAGCAGTCGCGCTGGCAGCCTGGGAATACAGGCTTGCGGCTTTGTCGTTCAGCCCTTGGTAGAAAGAATTTCCCGTATCCTGGTCTGAGCGCATATGCGCGTATGCATAAAGTTTCCCAAGGCGGTTCGTCACTTCATCCTGTGCCGTAAGCGCCGCGTATAAATTATCAGCCGAATGAGCAAGCGTGCCTTTAAAAGAAGATAAATTCGGGATTAATTCTTTAACTGCTTGAAATTCTTTATTCCAGGCCTCATCACTAGGAAAAATATCCTCTAGTCTCCATGTATGCTCTGCCTTTACTTCACTTCTGTCAGGCAGCTGTGCTGCTTTATTTTCCTCAGTCATGGTGATCCCCCTCGTTTTCTTTACTTCAAGCCAATTGAAAAAACGATTGTTTCTCCAAAAACTTGTGTTGTGATTATCTTCCGGCTTTTCACTGCCTTTTGTCAAATTATATGCGGCATATAAGACCGAGCATACCAATAATACAGTGAAAAAACGAAAACAAAATGCTTGTATGCCCCTCACATTCGCCACCACCTTGACGTTAGGGTGAACGAAATGAAGCATTCTCATTCCCCAAAAAAGAGGAGATCCCTCCGGCGCAGCTCTTCTGCCGTTTGAGGGAGCTTCCGTTGAGATGAGGGCATATATACTTCATTCTCAATTTCCCTTAAAAAATCCTGCAAGCATAAGAAATCAGCATATTGTTTTACCGCCATTCTGATAAGGCTATCTTGTGAACCATACCGCATCCGAATCTCCTTACGCCTGATTTTTTGCCGCAAATCATGAACCATGCCGGATAATCGGATCGGCGCGCCTTTTTTAGAAAGTTCCGCAAGCCGCAAGTATAAATGGCTCTGCCACACAAAAACGGGACTGGCAAACACAAAGCCCGCTGAAACGGGAATAAACACTTCAGATGGGAGAAATGGAAATGCAACCTGATGTCTTTCGTAAAAAAGACGCCGGATAAGACCGGCATCTTCAGATAAAAACCGCCCGCTTTTGCTGCGGAAGCCGGCTACGGCACGTCCCCACGAGGGAAGTCTGACGCTGTGCCGCCCTTCCGGATGACAAATGTCTTTCAGGTTTGCTTTGTGAAGAGGGATTGTGGTTAAGCCGGCATAAGAATAGCCGGTGTAAAACGGAGTGATGGAATGCAGCCTGTAAAAGGAGCGGGCGTCGGGGCAGTAAAACAGTAAGGAGGAAAATGAATGGACTTCAAAGAACTGCCAGTGAAAAGCAGAAAGCCGGAAAAATTGCGCGGCCATCCGTTTTAACCGTTTTGCCCCGATGATCCAGATCGGCCGGTACCCGGCGTTTTTCAGGCCTGCCGTCCGGCTCTTTAAAGAGTCCGCCGAAAGATTCGCACATTGAAATTCAAAAGCCAGCCTCTCTTCTCCGCTTTCTGCCGTCAAGTCAGGCCGCTGTCCAGCGGAAGTCAGATACGGTTCCAGGCTGACGCTGCACCCTTGTGTCTTCAGCCAGAGAAAAAGCTGTCTTTTTCCCTCCAGATGGTATTCGCTTTCAGGTTCGGATTCCCCGGGACACAGCCTGCTTTTTTTATGAGCGAAGTGCGGCAGTTTCTCCCGCCCCAGTTTGATATCAAGCTCACTTTTGCAAACGGGGCAGAACCAGCGTTTCTTTCTCAGCTCCGCCGCTTTTTCCTTTGAATAGCTTCCGGCCAGCTGAATGAGCCGTCCGTCGGCAGTCACAGCACTGAACATGTTGCATCTTCTCCTTTCCTGAATCTTGTTGTATTCAGCAGGAAGAAGGCATACTCCTGTTTACGGATGAGAGCCGTTATACGGTTTTCATCCGTTCATCATGTCATTCAGAATAAAAAAAACCGATTTCTGCTGAGAGAAATCGGTTTGTTATGATGCAAAGTGTTTTTTTATTGTATATAACGCATGATCAGCGATCACCAATTTGCCGTATTCTTCAAGACGGTGAATGCTGACTGATGATTCGTGCGCGTACTCCAACAGGATGCTTAGCTGATTTTCAACCTCTTCATCAGTTTGCTCATAAAAATCTGCATATAAATAATATCGGTCTTCAAACGAATACAGGGTCGTTTTGATTCCGTTAAGATTCAATTTTGATAGCGAGATGAGATCCTCAAAATCATCGAACCGCAAAGTGAACTGAAGCTTTTGCTCCTTATCTTCCCGGCTCTCGGCCTGCTCTTCTTTCTGGAAATCATCAAGTAAAGCATCGAGATTTTCATCTGCCGGCTCTTGTTTTTTATCTTCCGGGATCGGCAGTTCGAGTTTTTGTCCGTCCTTGGAAAGCTGGGCTTTTGTTACGATTATTTCCAGTCCTTTGTCCAATGCCTGAACCTGAATCCAAAGAGGACCCTCGACAGCGAATTCCTCTTCATCATGCACTTCATCCATGACTTCCCAGAACAGTTCTTCACTGCGCTCGCGATTGTACCAGATTTCTTCTCTGTCAAAACCGCGATCTTCAATATCACCATAAGACATATAAAATTTTACAGTATGCTCATTAATTCTTTCTATTTCCATTTTGCCAACCTTCCCTTCTTTATAAGATGTTGAAGGGACATCTAAGCTCCCGATGAATAGTACTTTACTACACTTTACCCATTCCGTCCACATCTTAACCTTATAGAAGACAGCGCAAATTCTTTATATTTCTATTTTATGATAAAACAGTTATAAAAGAAATAAAAAAGCATTTTCACACCGAAAAACAGGCTTTCTCCCGGTTCCCATCATAAATAGCGCACTGCTTCATATATTAGCTGTACAAGCAATCGATCTATAAGCGAGGTGTTACCATGCCGCACGATTACCTGCTGTCCCTTCTGCTTATTATCGGGATTGACCTTATTCTCGGCGGTGACAATGCCGTCGTCATCGCGATGGCCAGCCGGAATCTGGCTCATAAACAAAGACAGCAAGCGATCATCTTCGGAACGTTTATCGCAGTCGTCTTGAGAATCGTTCTGACGAGCGCTGCGGTCTATTTATTGAATGTTCCTTTTTTGCAATGCGCAGGCGGGGTATTTTTATTGTATCTCGGCTATCAGCTCCTGATTGAGAAGAAAGATGCGCAGCATGTGAAAAGCAGTTCTTCTCTTTGGAAAGCCATCCGCACAATCGTTATGGCTGATATCTTTATGTCGCTTGACAATGTCATCGCAGTAGCCGGCGCTTCTCACGGTGAGCTGACACTTGTAGTGATCGGTCTCTTCATCTCGGTGCCGATTATCATCTGGGGCAGCAAGCTCGTTCATGCCGCCATGGACAAAATGCCTTTATTGATGTACGCCGGGAGCGGCCTTCTCGCATTTACCGGCGGTGAAATGATTGCCGGAGACAGCAAGCTGTCATTTTTCATGGCAGAACACGGCATTATACAAATGACGCTGCCGATTTTGACCGTCGTATTTGTTATCCTCGCCAGTATGATTTACCAGCAGACTGAAAAATAACAAAAAGCCCAAACCGCGATGGTTTTGGGCTTTTTCCATGCTTATCGTAAGCTTATATCAGTTGGCAAGACGCTGTGCTTCTCTTAATTGGAAAGAACGCACTTTTCTTGGCAGGAATCGTCTGATTTCATCTTCGTTATAGCCGACTTGCAGACGTTTTTCATCAATGATAATCGGACGGCGGAGCAGTCCCGGATGCTCATTGATCAAAGTATATAAGTCTTGAAGCGGCATAGATTCAACATTTACGTTCAGTTTCTGGAATACTTTAGAACGGGTAGAGATAATTTCATCCGTACCGTCTTCAGTCATACGCAGAATCTGCTTGATCTCATCAATTGATAACGGCTCGGAGAAAATGTTTCTCTCTACAAACGGAATCTCGTGCTCTTCAAGCCAAGCTCTTGCTTTTCTGCATGACGTACAGCTAGGTGATGTGTATAATGTAACCATTAATCTTCACTCCTCTAATTAGTAGGATGAACATGTTGTATTCTCAAATTGAAATAACTTTAAAAAAGGAATCTTTATAGGTATTATACTATAAAAAAGTAAGTGTGAACAGTCTCCTGAGAAAAAAATGTGTCAATCCGGCAAATTTACGGCTGGCGGATGTTTCCCCATTCTCAATTAGCTCAGCTGATCGAAAATGTTTTTTCGTTTTTTCTCATCAATGACTTTGAGAACTTCATCCGTTTTTTCGTATGATTCTCCGTACCATTTTTCATCTTTATAAGTGTGAATGTTTTCATATGTCTGTTTCATCGCTTCAAACATTTCTTCTTCTGATTCCGTCTTAGGTGACCAGTACAGAATCTCCATTTTGTTCACTTCATTCGTAGCCAATGACCGGCGCCGATACCCGATTGACTGCGCGTGCTTGAAATGCTCTCTTTGATAAAAACGCAAGCGTTTCTGTGTATCCGTGTCATCCTCGTCAACAGGCTCCACCTCAAGCAGAATCGGCTTGTTTTTCTTTTTCAGCCTGCCGATCAGCTTACTTCCGAGGCCTTGTCCTCTGGATTTCTTTGACACAAACAGGTAATCAATAAAGATGAAAGAGTCAAATTCCGCATACATCAGCACGTGGTACTGCCCCTCTTCTTTATGATAAACATCGCTTTGCTCCTTTAACAGAGCTTCCATATGCGCTTTTGATTTCATTTCTTCAATCGGAAAATATTCACTCAGCTTTTCGTACCAGTTCATTCATTTGCTCCTTATGGGTTCGTTGACTTCACACTTTTAGATATACCCCATTTCCGATTGTTTAAACAATCTTACATCTATTAAGACGTGTGATCCTTTAACATGGTTTCAATTTTTTTAAAATGGTGTGTAATCGACGTTTTTGGTATAGCGGTTTGCCGCGTCCCACAATAAAAATTCGTCAATTCCTTCATCATGCAGCGCTTTAACCTGGTCTTCCACCTGGCGTTTTCCGTACTTTTGATAATTTCCGCTGCCGAGATATGATGCCGTGAAGTCCTGAAGCCACGGACGCGATACAGGCGGGTGTTTCAGCTTAGACAGTTTTTTATGTTCCACCTTCGCGTATTCTTTGACGACTTTGTAAGGCTCAAGATCCGGTTTATCAATGCCGAAATAGCTTGTCCAATGGCTCGGATAAATCATGGATGAAATGACATCGACCTGTTCTGAAATTTTGCTGAAATTCTGGCCGATCCCAGGCGCTTCCGGCAGCGTGGCTGAATAGCCGAAAATATCAACCGACACATCCGCGCCGTACGGCTTGAGTTTTTTCTTCGCATAACCGACAAAATCGGTGACGGCGTGAACGCGTTTTTGCACATTGCTGTCTGCTGTTTTTCCGTAATCGCCGTGTCCGTATGTCAGTTCGTCATCACGTTTTTCAAATCCTTCAGGAAAACGGACATAATCAAATTGAATTTCTTGAAAACCCATCTTTACGGCTTGTTTTGCAATCTTTACATTGTAATCCCATACTTCTTTCATAAACGGATTGACGAACGACTCGCCGCGGCCGTTTTTCCAGACACTTCCGTTTTTTTCTTTAAAGGACCACTCCGGCTTTTTGTTCGCGAGTTCGCTGTCTTTAAATACGACAATACGCGCAATCGGATAGATCTTTTTTTCCTCCAGCTTTTTCATCATCTTTTTTGGGTCTTTGATGTACGGCTTGGCGATTTTGGCATACTCAGAATGGCCGTCCGGCTTAAAGGTGAGGTTTCCGTTGTCATCCTTGACATCAATCACCATTGTATTGAGCTCCGTTTTGTCCACAAAGTCTGTCAGCTCCCCGAATTTGCTTCCTCCCGCTGAATGCCCTGTGACGTAAATGCCCCGCACCTTATCAGGATGTGAAAAATGCAGCCCTGACGGATAAGCGAACCGTGCATTTGATTTCGGCAGTTCTTTTTCGGCCAGCGCTATTTTTACAAGCGGCTGCTCCTCTTTCGCAGCGGCGTGAGCCGGATAAGCGGCTGCACTGATAAACAGTCCCGCACAAATGGCGCACAAAATGGTTTTCATACTGATCTCCCCCTTTTTTTCCATTATAGAAAAACGGGAGCAAGCTTAATAAACTTGAATGTGCGCAAAAAAATCCTCCAAGACTGAGTCTTGGAGGATGATACGTTTATAGGTAGGTTTTAAATTCATCTTCAGTGCACATAACAAAGTGTCCCGGTTTCACTTCTCTGAATTCCATCTTTTCTCCGTCTTGCAGCTGATGAATGGACGGATCGTATTTCTTTCGCGTACGATTTCTTTCATAGTCCGGATCAGGGAGCGGGATAGCGGACAGCAATGATTTCGTGTATGGGTGAAGCGGGTTTTCGTAAAGCTCATCCGCCGGCGCAAGCTCCACCAATTTTCCAAAATACATGACGCCGATGCGGTCACTGATGTATTTGACCATTGATAAATCATGGGCGATAAACAGGTAAGTGAGCCCTTTTTCTTTCTGCAATTCTTTCATTAAATTGACGACTTGCGCCTGAATGGAGACATCAAGCGCCGAAATCGGTTCGTCCGCGATGATAAACTCCGGATCAACCGCCAGCGCTCTGGCGATTCCGATACGCTGGCGCTGTCCGCCCGAAAATTCATGCGGGTAGCGGTTGGCGTGCTCTTTATTTAAACCGACCGTTTCCAGCAGTTCGTGAACCCGCTGCATCCGCTCTTTTTTCGTTTTTGCCAGGCGGTGAATATCTATTCCCTCGGCAATAATGTCGGCGACTGTCATTCTCGGATTTAAAGATGCGTACGGATCCTGGAAAATCATCTGCATTTTCCGGTTAAACTCCAGCAGCTTCTTGCGGGATTTTTTCCCGTGCACATTTTCCCCGTTAAAGAGAACTTCCCCGCCGGTTGCCTCATACAGCCGGATAATGCTGCGGCCCGTCGTTGATTTACCGCAGCCCGATTCTCCGACAAGGCCGAGCGTTTCACCTTTATAAATATCAAATGACAAATCATCTACGGCTTTTACCGTTCCTTTCTGCGTGAAAAAATGCTGTTTTAAGTGTTTAATTTCGAGAAGTTTCTCAGTCATTTTTTTCACCTTCCTTCATTAAAACAGGATGCTGATACGTATTCGGAAGCTGACGGATTTTAGCCTTCACCGCTTCAGGCGGCTCGACCTTAGGCGCATCAGGATGCAGAAGCCACGATTTCACAAAATGCGTGTCAGACACTTTATACATCGGCGGTTCCTGTTCAAAGTCAATTTTCATCGCATATGAGCTGCGGAGCGCAAATGCATCCCCTTTCGGAGGATTCGTCAGATCAGGCGGCGTGCCCGGGATGGCCGTCAGTTTTTCCTGATCGGTGCTGTCCAGGCTAGGCATTGAGGCAAGCAGTCCCCACGTATACGGATGGCGCGGATCATAAAAGATTTCATCCACCGTGCCCGATTCGACGACCTGACCCGCGTACATGACAGCGACCCGGTCGGCGACATTGGCGACAACGCCGAGATCATGCGTGATAAAAATGATAGATGTATCAATTTTCTTTTGCAGATCTTTCATCAGCTCAAGGATCTGTGCCTGAATCGTCACATCAAGCGCTGTTGTCGGTTCATCGGCAATTAACAGTTTCGGATTTGCCGCAAGCGCCATCGCGATGACGACACGCTGTCTCATCCCGCCTGAAAATTCATGGGGGAATTGGCCGATCCGTTTTTCGGGCATCGGAATCCCGACGAGATCAAGCAGCTCTATGGCGCGCTTTTTCGCGGCTTCACTTGAGATTTTTTCATGTTTGAAAAGCACTTCCGTAATTTGTTTGCCGACTCTCATCGTCGGGTTCAGAGAGGTCATCGGATCTTGGAAAATCATTCCGATGTCCTTTCCTCTGATGGCCTGCATTTCTTTTTCGGACATCGGCACGATATCGCGTCCGTCAAAAAGAATCTGTCCTCTTTTAAAGTAGCCCGGCGGCATCGGGATCAGCTTCATAATCGCTTGGGAGGTCACACTTTTTCCGGAACCTGACTCCCCCACGATCGCCAGCGTCTCTCCTTTATTCAAATGGAAATTCACGCCGCGGATTGCCTGTACCTCTCCGCCGTATGTTTTAAATGAAATGGCTAAGTCTTTTACTTCTAGCAAACGTGTCACTCATATCACTCCTTATTTGCGTAACTTAGGATCCAGCGCGTCTCTTAACCCGTCGCCGACAACGTTAAAGCCGAACATCGCCAGGCAGATAAAGCCGGCAGGGAAGAACAGACGCCAAGGGTAATAGGTTAATGCAGGCAATCCGTCTGAGGCCATCGTTCCCCAGCTCGCAAGCGGCGCAGGTACGCCGAGGCCCAAATAACTTAAAAACGCTTCTGTAAAAATCGCCGTCGGAACCGTCAGTGTCATTGTTACGAGGATAGAGCCCATCGCGTTCGGGACGATATGCTTAAACAATAGCCGGCCGGTTTTGGCGCCGAGTGTCTGTGAAGCAAGCACATACTCCTGATTCTTTAATTGCAGCACCTGTCCGCGGACGATCCTCGCCATATTGATCCAGCCCGTGATCGTCATGGCGACGATAATGGTCAGCAATCCTTTCGGCAGGACAACCATCAGCAAAATAACCATTAATAATGAAGGAACAGCCCACAGAATGTCGGCGATGCGCATCATCACTTCATCTGTGCGTCCGCCGCGGAATCCGGAAATGCTGCCCCAGATTACGCCGATTAATAAATCAAGCACGGCAGCTGCGACACCGATAAAGATGGAAATCCGCGCGCCCACCCATGTCCGGACGAATATATCCCTTCCAAGGTCATCCGTGCCGAACCAATGATCTTTCGACGGCGCTTTATCCGCATTTAATAGATTGGTAGTGGCATAATCATACCTTGAAAAGACAGGCGCAAAAATCGCCATCAGAATAATAAGAACGATCAGTACGAACCCGACCATCGCAAGCTTATTGCTGCGGAAGCGGAGCATGGCGTCTTTCCAGAGGGAAAGGCTTTTTTTATTTATTTTTTCGGCATCGCCGGCATTAGCTGAAGCTGGTTCAAACATATTTTTAGGAATGTTCTGCATGGTCTAGGCTCCTTTCTTTGCTTTGGAAAGCTTGATTCTCGGATCGATTAATCCGTACAGCACGTCTACAATTAATACGCATAAAAGCAGGAGCACGCTGAAGAACACGGTAACTCCCATAATGACCGTATAATCACGGTTTGTAATGCTGTTTACAAAATGCGCGCCTAAACCGGGAATTCCGAAAATGGATTCAATGATGAAACTCCCCGTTAAAATGGATGCCGCCATCGGCCCCATATATGTCACGACCGGCAAAAGCGCGTTTCGCAGCGCATGGCGCACGGTGACTGACGGACGGGAAAGTCCTTTAGCTTTTGCAGTCCGTATGTAATCGCTGTTTAACACTTCAATCATGCTTGAACGGGAGAGTCTGGCAATGAACGCCATCGGCATGGAAGCGAGCGCAATAGAGGGTAGAAAGGTGTATGCCCAGGATTCCCACCCTGCGACCGGGAACAGTTCTAATTTAATTGAGAAAATATATTGCAAAATCGTCGCCAATATAAAGCTCGGAACTGAGATCCCAAATATCGTTAAAATCGCAATGGTATAATCCTGCCATTTATTATGGTACAGGGCAGCAAGCACCCCGAAAAGCACACCGAACGCTAAAGCGAGGAGAATAGCTTCTGCACCGAGAGTGAATGAGACGGGGAAGCCTGAATTGATTAAATCATTAACACTTTGGCCTTTATATTTAAAAGAAGGTCCGAAGTCCCACATCGCCACAGATTTTAAGTAGCTGACATATTGAACGAAAAGAGGCTTGTCCAAGCCATAGTGTTCGTTTAAGTTTGCCTCAATTTCAGGCGGCAGCTTTCTTTCGCCGGAAAATGGTCCGCCCGGCGCTGCCTGCATTAAGAAGAATGTGGCGGTCACAATCACAAACAGCGTGATGATCATGTAAATGAATCGTTTACCGATATATTTCAGCAAGGTGAACACCTCCATGTTTTTTACAATTTTATACTTAATCAGTAAGAAAGGTATATGGGGACATCCTCCCCATATACCTTGGGTCTTTTGTTTTCAGAACCGTCTTTTATTCAAAAGAAGCATTTCTGAAGTAAACTTCGCCTGTTCCTGTCAAGATCACATTTTTGAGGTTTTTATCCTGCACCCAAGGATCCGTATAGAAATAAACTGGCGCGACCGGCATTGCGTCAATAAAGATCTTTTCTGCTTTTTTCAGCTCTTCGATACGTTTATCCGGATCCGTTTCAAGCTGAGATTGGTTCAGCAGCTTTTTAAACTCAGGATCTTCCCATCCGGTATCATTGTTTCCGCCTTCTTTATCACGGAACAATTCTAGGAAGTTGATCGGATCGTTGAAATCGCCGAGCCAGCCCATACGCCCGATTTGGTAGTTCTGGCTGTGCAGCTTGTCGATGTAAACATTCCATTCGGAGTTATCAAGCTCAACTTTGACGCCCAAGTTCTTTTTCCACATTTCCTGTACGGCCTGCGCAATTTTCGCATGCGCGTCATCCGTATTGTAGGACAGTTTGATCGCCGGAAGGTCAGAGGCATTCTTGACGCCTAATTCCTTCAGTCCTTTATTTAAGAATTCTTTAGCTGATTTGACGTCATTGTCTTTGAAATAACCTTTTGTGTTATCCTTGAATCCCTTCATTGACGGCGGCACCGCAGCCATGGCCGGGATCTGTTCGCCCTGCGTTACATTTTTCACGATGGACGAGCGGTCGATCGCATAAGCAAGGGCTTTACGGATGTTGACATTGTTCAGCGGTTTCGCTTCTGTGTTGAATTTGTACCAATACACGCCTGCGATCGGTTCAACGTGAAGAGATCCGTCTTTTTTCAATGTCGGCAGAGATTCAGTCGGAAGCTGGCCGAGCGGCATTCCTGCCCAGTCAAGCTCACCGGCCTGGAATTTTTTCAGTTCGGTGTTGTTATTGTTAATCATCACCATGTTGATTTTCTTCAATTTCACAGCGTCTTTATCCCAATATTGATCGTTCTTTTCGAGCGTGATGGAACCGCTGTGTTTCCAGGCCGTCATTTTGAACGGGCCGTTTGACACATAATTTTCGCCCGCGTTTGTGTTCCAGTTTTTATGTTTTTCCGCGATTTTCTTGTTGATCGGCATATACGTATAGAATGAAGTTAATTGCGTGAAATAAGGTGTCGGGTTATTCAGTTCAACCTTTAATGTTTTGTCATTTACGGCTTTTACGCCTACATCATCAATCTTGCCTTTTCCTGTATTGGCAGCTTCAGCGCCTTTGATATAGTAGAGCTGATAAGCGTATTGTGATTCGTTGTTCGGGTCAAGCGCCCATTTCCACGCATATTCAAAATCCTGCGCCGTCACAGGGTCGCCGTTAGACCATTTCGCACCGTCACGAATCGTAAATGTATAGGTCTTTCCGTCTTTGCTTGTTTCAATTTTAGATGCCATTCCTTCTTCAGGCTCACCTTTGGAGTTTACGCGTGTCAATCCTTCAAAAGTCTGGCGGATTACGCCTCCTGAAACGGAATCATTCGCTAAACCAGGATGCAGTGAGAACGGCTCGGTTTTAATATTGATATTAAGTGAAGTCTGTCCTTTGGTGTCTTTTTTACCGCCGCCTGATCCGCCGCTGAATCCGCCGCACGCACTTAATACAAGCGAGAAGATAAGCATCAAACCTACAATAGACCAACGCTTTTTCATGCACTAACCCCCTAATCAAATTTTTCAGCCTTTACTACTAAATACTCAGAAATATCAGACAAAATAACTTAATATTTTTCTAAACTTTAATTGTGTTCCGTCTTTTCTGATTATTTTATGTAAAGAAGCTGTAACAATAGAGTGAACAAGTTCATTATAATGAAATGAATAATTTATTGCAATACTATTTTCTCAATTTAAAATATTTAAATTTGGTCAGTTTTTCTGTCAAAAAGGTGATACACTTCTATAGTTTAAAGCATGACCTAACTAAATTTTTTTATTGCAATTTCCAGTTCATATTGCTTTTTACATATAATATTCGTTATACGAAATGTTGATATACGTTATCATTTAAGCATTTTCAGTTCTTTTTGAGGATTTCCAGCCCTTAAGCAAACTGGAAATAAGCTTGTATTCCTCTGATGACATTTGGCTATAATTGATTTATAATAGATCAATCAAATACATTTGTTGTGATTGCGATGATGAAGAGTAGTACACATTTTCATCCGTTTGAAGAGAGTCTGCGGTGCTGGGAGCAGGTAACGGGCGATGTGGAATGGACTTCTGAGCAGCTGACCGAACGTTAGTAGGCCCAGCCGGAGCAGCCTCCGTTACCAACGTCTCGAGCGATTCCATTGTAATGGAATAATCAGGGTGGCACCACGGTTCATTCGTCCCTTTTTTCTACGGGAAGAATGGGCTTTTTTTATTATGTTTTAAGAAATGAGGTAAAAACTATGAAGAAAACGATTTTTTCTGGCATTCAGCCGAGCGGTTCCGTTACCCTCGGCAACTACATCGGCGCAATGAAGCAATTTGTTGATTTGCAGCATGACTACAACGGCTACTTCTGTATTGTCGATCAGCATGCGATTACGGTTCCGCAGGATCGGCTTGAGCTGCGGAAGAACATCCGCAATCTCGCGGCTCTTTACCTGGCCGTCGGACTTGATCCCGAGAAAGCGACCCTCTTTATCCAGTCGGAGGTTCCCGCTCATGCCCAGGCGGGGTGGATGCTCCAATGCGTCGCATATATCGGCGAGCTTGAGCGGATGACGCAATTTAAGGATAAGTCAAAGGGCAAAGAAGCCGTCGTGTCCGGACTGTTAACCTATCCGCCGCTGATGGCCGGCGATATTTTACTGTACGGAACGGACCTTGTTCCGGTCGGGGAAGACCAAAAACAGCATCTTGAACTGACCCGCAACCTGGCGGAACGCTTTAATAAAAAATACAATGACATCTTCACGATTCCTGAGGTGAAAATTCCTGAATCAGGCGCGCGCATCATGTCACTGGCTGATCCGCTCAAAAAAATGAGCAAATCAGATCCGAACCAAAAGGCATTCATCACGCTGCTTGATGAACCGAAGCAGCTCGAGAAGAAAATCAAGAGCGCCGTGACTGATTCTGAAGGCATTGTAAAGTATGATAAAGAAAACAAACCGGGCGTTTCTAATCTTTTGACGATCTATTCTATTTTAGGAAACACATCAATTGAAGAATTAGAAGCTAAATATGAAGGCAAAGGGTACGGTGAATTCAAAAGCGATTTAGCCGAAGTCGTTATCGGCGCATTGACACCGATCCAAGAGCGCTACCGTGAATTAATTGAGAGCGACGAACTTGACCGCATTCTCGACGAAGGAGCGGCGCGCGCAAACAAAACGGCCGGCAAAATGGTGAAGAAAATGGAAAACGCCATGGGTCTCGGACGAAAAAGAAGATAAAGAAAAGAGGCGGGAGAATCCCCGCCTCTTTTTTAGTTCACTTTTGATTCCTGCTCCATTTCCCAAAGCTTTTCGAAAAACGGCTGCCCTTTAATCAAATTTTCACAGAACGCAAGATGTTTATCTGACCAGCCTTCAATTGTTTCATTGTAAAGCATGTCCCAAATCTCTTCAAAGCTCATCCGTTTGATCTGCTCGTACATATGCGGATTCCATTCCGTGTACCAATACACAATTTCCGCACGGTTTTTCAACCCTTTCAGCTGGTCGAGCGCCATAAACATCAGCTGCTTGATCTGCCGCTCTTTTCTCGTCAGCCCTCTGACATGCTCCGGCGCCAATGACAAAATGTGATATTCCTTTGAAGACTCCAATTGCGCCGGCTCAAATTGAAACGATTCCGGTTCTACATCCTTTACCATTTCATAAACAAGCTGCTCCTGTCTCGGAATCAGGCGGCTCTTTCTGACCGGAATGGTATATCCAATCGTATCCACGGCAATGATGCCGATCCCGTCTGTCACGACAAAACAGTACTCCAGCTTTGTCCGCTCATGATTTTTTCGCACGTATGACTTTTGGTGGACTTGGTCAAGCAGCTCTTTCGGAAGCTCTGATAAGTCGTTTTCTATGTAATGAAATAATACCGACGGCACTCTGAGCAGCGGCGTCTGATCCAAAAGCTCAACCGTGTCTTCCTTCCGCCATTCGTGAAAATGGCATACATTGTAGCCGTTTTCTTCCCCTTCAAACCAATTGACCCATACATCATGAAGAAATAACATATTCGACCCCTCACTTTATAAAAACTGTTGTCCACAGTATAGGCAAGGGATAGATAAATTATTCCATTTCAATATGAGATTTCCGCATTACGGAGCTGGATTTCCGACTGCATCGCAACAAAAAAATCTCCCGTTCCGTCCGGGAGATCATTTCACATTTTTCGGATCAAGCGCATCACGCAGCCCGTCTCCGACAAAGTTAAAGCACAATACGGTAAGAAGAATCAACAACCCCGGGAATAACGGGTACCACCAAGCCTGAATCATAAGCGTAAAGTTCTGTGCATCCTGAAGCATATTGCCCCAGCTTGCGATCGGCGGCTGAATCCCGAAACCGAGATAACTTAATGTAGATTCCGCCAAAATAACCGTTCCCACCTTTAATGTGGCTGAAACAATAATCGGTCCGAGCGCATTCGGCAATATATGAGAAAAGATGATGTGATGATTTTTTGTACCGATCGTCTTTGCAGCTAATACAAACTCTCTGGAACGAAGCGATAAAAACTCCCCTCGGACAAGGCGTGCCGTTGTTGTCCAGCCTGTAAGGGAGAAAATTAAAATTAATTTATCCATTCCGGGCTGGAAAATCGTAACAAGTGTAATAAGCAAAAATATATCAGGTATGGATAATACGATATCAACGGTTCTCATGAGAACGGCATCGACAATCCCTTTAAAATATCCGGCAACGGCTCCGACAACTGTCCCGATTGTAATCGCGCCGATCACAGAAGCGAATCCGACAAGCAAGGAGACGCGCGCCCCGTACAGAACCCTCGTAAAGATGTCTCTTCCGAATTTATCAGTTCCCATTAGATGTTTTAAGCTCGGCGGCTTCAAACGATTGATAAGAGATTGACTCTCCGGAGAGTAAGGAGCGATTACCGAAGCGAATAAGGCTGACAAGATGATGATGGTTAATATAACGGCTCCGATTACAGCTAGTTTATTTTGAAAGAACTTTTCGAAAAAAATCTTCGTCATTGTTTCCGGTTTGGATTGAATATTTTCCTTTAATTTTACTTCGCTGGGGGGTGTGCCGGTATTTGGCTGTAACATTTGACCTCTCACCTCTCTTTGTTAATATTCAATGCGGGGATCAACCAGCGCATATAAGATGTCCGCAATTAAATTCCCCACCACAACCAAAACAGCTGAAATGACCGTCATGGCCATGATAACCGGATAATCCCGCGAAAAGGCTGAATCAATAAACAATTTGCCGAGACCCGGCCAAGTAAAAATCTGTTCTACCACTACCGCTCCCCCGATAAATGACGGTATCATCAGACCAAAAATAGTGATGACAGGAAGAAGTCCGTTTCTCAAACCGTGTTTAAAAATCACTTTATTATCTCGGAATCCTTTCGCACGCGCCGTTCGTATATAATCCTGTTTTAACACATCAAGCATACTGGATCTTGTGTATCTCGTTATCCCTGCCATGTCTGCCGTGGCGAGCACAAAAGCAGGCAGAATCAAGTGATGCAATCGGTCAAATATGTTAAAGTCAGCATTCAAAGTGCTTACTCCGCCAGTGGGAAACCACCCCAGATTTACAGATAAAACCATGATTAAAATCAAACCGAACCAAAAATTCGGAATGGCAAGCCCTAAAAATGAAGTAACAGTTATCCCGTAATCCAATTTTGAATAAGGACGTTTCGCTGACAGAACACCAAATGGAATAGAAATAAGAAGAGCGACAAGGGTTGAGAAAAGCATAAGCACAATCGTATTCGGTAAGCGGGATAAGATAAGTTCAGAAACTGGAGTGCCTTTCTTGACGATAGAAGTCCCGAAATCCCCTTGCAGCATATTACCCAGCCATTTCACATATTGAACAGGTTCCGGATCATTCAACCCGTATTTTTCAATGAATTTCGCCCTGTCCGCTTGACTGATTGTAGGGTCCATCATAAGTGACATCGGGTCTCCCGGCGCTGCTTTCATGATGGCAAACGACAAAATTGTAATGCCTAAGAGAATCGGCAAGGACATTAATGTTCGCCGTAAAATATATGTAACCATGTTCTTGTCCCCTTTTTAAATAGGATAAGAGAGGAAAGGAACCTCCTTCCCTCTCCAGGGCTTTTGCTATTTTTGATCCAGCCACCATTTTTCAATATTGTACAAGTCATTTTTAGGGTGGAATACATAACCTTGTAAATTATTCGGCATCGCTCTGTGGTAATTGTAATAGAATAAGAAGCTGTACGGCTGATCTTCAGCAATCAATTTGTATATCTCTTCATATTTCTTTTGGTATTCTTTTCTGTCTGTAATTGTCTTCGCTTCTTCAAGCAGCTTATCGACTTTCGAGTTTTTATACCAGATATTATTCAGCCCGTTTTTCGATTGGCTTGAATGGAAGATAGAGAATTGATCCGGGAACGTTGCAAGACTCCATCCGAGAAGAAGAGCGTCATAATCCCAATTAGGGGCACTTGTCTGTTCAATTAACGCACTGAATTCAACAATTCGCGGTTTAGCCTCGATTCCCACTTCTTTTAATTGCTGCTGAACGACAACAGCTAAATCTTCACGAATTTTATTGCCTTGATTCGTTTTAATTTCAAATGAGAATTTTTTTCCGTCTTTATCAAGGTAGCCGTCACCGTCATGGTCTTCCCATCCGGCTTCTTTTAGCAGCTGCTTTGCTTTTTTCGGATTATAATCAAATGTCGGCACTTTAGACTTCGGATAATTCCATGACAGCGGACTCTCAGGAACATCCGCTACCTTACCGTCTCCGTTCAGCACTTGATCCACCATTGCCTGCCTGTCAAGAGCGTAAGTCAATGCCTGACGCACTTTTTTGTCCTTAAAGATCTCTTTTTTCTCATTCCAGCCGATATAGCTGTAGTTTAAGCCAAGGTCAGATTTGACCTTCACATTTCCAAACGTTTTAACCGTATCAAAATCTGTGCCCGGCACAACGAAGAAATCAATATCTCCCGCTTTTAACTGAGCCACGGCAGCGTTAGAATCAGGTATTGTTTTTACTGTCACTGTATCAAGGTAAGGTCTGCCGCCAAAGTAATCATCATTTGCTTCCAGTTTGACATACTCGCCCTTTTTCCACTCAACAAACTTAAACGGACCGGAGCCGATTGGATTTTTACGGTTAAATTCATTCTCTCCCAGATCAGCAACCGGGACCTTACCCAATATATGTTTAGGCAAAATGCCGTAACTGTCGAGAACGACATTATAGAAATAGGCATCTTTTTTCTTCATTTTAAACTGAATTTCATATTTTCCTTTTTTCGTTACGGATTTAAGGGACTCAAAACCCGAGCCACGCTCACCGTTGTAATCTTTGTTAAGAGGGATGCTGTAGGTGAAAACAACATCATCGGCCGTCAGCTCTTTTCCATCATGGAATTTTACGCCTTTTTTCAGTTTTACATCATACGTTAATCCCCCGTCAGCTTCTGTTACTTTTTCAGCCAGCGACGGCTTGACGTTTAATTTCTCATCAGTTTCCAATAATGTGCTGTAAAGCATTCCTTCAATATCAGAACTTGCAACATCGGTAGAATAAAGTGGATTAAAAAGTGTGGGTTCCCCGGTTGACCCGACAACCAAATCTCCGCCTTTTTGCGGTTTTCCTGCCGGTTTGGATTCGGTGCTTGTGGATTTTGAGCCGGAGCAGGCTGACAGGAAGATGGCAAACGCCATAAAAACACTTAGCATCATCAGTGCGCTTTTACGTAATTTCATATCAATTCCCCCTTTGTGATATATATGCAGCAAACTGGTTATGTAATCCGGCATACCCCCTCTCGATGCTTGTCATTTCAGGCATATAAATGGCAGGCAACGTAATGGCCGGGAGCGGCTTCTTCAAATGCCGGGATTTGTTCCTTGCAGATCGGTTTGGCCATCGGGCACCGCGTGTGGAACACGCAGCCTTTCGGCGGGTTTGCCGGGCTTGGCAGTTCTCCTTTCAGGATGATTCGTTCCCGCTTGACGGCGTCTTTTTTTCTCGTGACGGGCACTGAAGACAAAAGCGCTTGCGTATAAGGGTGAAGCGGATTGCCGTACAGCTCGTGTTTATCGGTCAGCTCCATCATTTTTCCCAGATACATGACGCCGACTCTGTCGCTGATATGGCGGACAACACTCAAATCATGAGAAATAAACAAATAGGTCAGGTTGAATTCATCCTGCAGTTCTTCCATCAGATTGATGACCTGGGCCTGAATGGAGACATCGAGTGCGGAAAC
Organism: Bacillus sp. Pc3; assembly: GCF_000815145.1. Classification (NCBI taxonomy): domain Bacteria; kingdom Bacillati; phylum Bacillota; class Bacilli; order Caryophanales; family Bacillaceae; genus Bacillus; species Bacillus sp. Pc3. Next base: position 970,220 of record NZ_CP010406.1, read on the forward strand.
GGGTTCATCCGCAATAATCAGCTCGGGATTCAACGTCAGAGCCCGCGCAATCCCGATCCGCTGGCGCTGCCCCCCGGAAAATTCGTGCGGATAGCGGTTTGCAAAGCTCGGATGAAGGCCGACTTTCGCCAGCAGCTCCTCCACTCGCTCGTTCCGCTCGCTCATGCTGTACATATGGTGAGTCTGGAACGGTTCTTTAATAATGGAACGCAGCGTTTTCCTCGGGTTAAGGGATGCGAAGGGATCTTGGAAGACCATCTGGATGTTTTTGCGGACGCTTTTTCTCAGCTTTTCTTCAGATAAGCCGGAGATATCCTGACCCTTAAAAAGAATCCGGCCGTCTGTCGGCTTGTATAAACGGATCATCGTCCTTCCCGCCGTTGATTTGCCGCATCCTGATTCACCGACGATGCCGAGCGTCTCCCCGCGCTTCAGTGAAAAAGAAACACCGTCAACAGCCTTTATATCACCGACTTTCCTTTGAAAAAAACCGGAGCGGATCGGGAAATATTTTTTTACGTCTTTCAGCTCTAAAATCGTTTCTTGGCCTGCAGCTGTCATTTTGATTGGGCACCCTCTTCCTCATATAAAAAACATCTTACAGAACGGCCGCTTTCATGCGTTATCAGCTCCGGCTGCCCTGTTTTGCATTTGTCCATCGCTTTTGAACACCTCGGGGCAAATCGGCAGCCTTCCGGAAGATTATCCGGTGTCGGGACACTGCCTTTGATCGCTTTTAATGTATCAATCTCTCCATCTATCACCGGTATGGAGTTTAACAGCCCTTCGGTATACGGATGAAGAGGGTTTAAAAATAAGTCCTCCACACTCGCGCTCTCTACGACTTGTCCGCAGTACATCACGATCACCCTGTCGGCGGCTTCGGAAACCACACCTAAATCGTGAGTGATCAGCAGAATGGAAGTATCAAATTTTTTGCAGAGGTCTTTCATCAGCTCCAATACTTGGGCTTGTATCGTCACATCAAGCGCCGTCGTCGGCTCATCAGCGATCAGAAGCTTCGGATTGCAGCTGAGCGCAATGGCGATCATCACCCTCTGTCTCATCCCTCCGGAAAGACGGTGCGGATATTCTTTCATTACTTGTTCCGCTCTGGAGAATCCGACGAGTTCCAGAAGCTCAACGGCTTTTTTGGACGCTTCTCTTTTATTCATTTTTTTATGGTATTCAAGCACTTCGGTAATTTGTTCGCCGATGGTCAGCACCGGATTCAGGGAAGTCATGGGCTCCTGAAAGATCATAGAGACGTCATTTCCGCGGATTTTGCAATATTCGTTTTCGGTGAAGGAGGCCAGGTCCCTGCCTTCAAGCTTAATCGAGCCGTCCATAATTTTTCCGCCCGAGCTTTGGACAAGTCCCATAATAGAAAGCGAGGTGATGCTTTTGCCCGAGCCGGATTCTCCTACAAGAGCGACGGTTTCGCCTTTGTTAATGTGAAAATCAACCCCGTCGACTGCGGGGATCGGCTGTTTCTTTCTGAAAAAATAGGTCTTTAAATTATTCACTTCTAATAGTGTGCTCATGATACGCCCCTTTCTCATTCCGCTGAAGCAGAGGGAAACATACGTTTCGCTATCACAAAATATAGAATAGTCGAAAAATTTTATAGTTGTATATTATTACATCATTATTACAAAAGCAAGAATTTTTTAGGATAAATGTAATATCCTTAAATAATTTCCATTCTTTTAATCTATTAAAGCGTTGCCTCCAGAAAGGTTTTTGAAGGGATGGCCAATGCTTCTTTTACTGTTTTTTGATGGTCGGTTAAATATTTTTTTACTATATTGAATCCGACGGCATAGCCGAGCATTGAGGGGAAGTATCCTTTTCCGTATAACAGCTGGGAAAACATTCTGCTGTCTCTCGTTAAGCGGAGGTTCGGCTTGACTCTTTTTTCAAACAGAAAATCAAGCTGCTCAGGCGTATAGTAGGACGTCCATTCAGCCGTAAGACTTGAGCCGAACCGCTCATATACAGCATATTCTGCCAGCCCCTCCATCATGATTGTATCAAGAAATGTCTCGTCTTTTTCGTCCTTTGTCACATGTTCTAACCGGCAGACGTGATTATATTCATGTGTCATAAGGGCGGATACAGCTGAATTGGAACTATCCGACGATAGAAAGAGGAACATTTTGTCCCGAAAGGCCAGACCGGATTTTGATCCGAATTCCTGACGGATTTTCCGGTTTCGTTCGTCGACGGGCAAAACGACGATCGGCACGTCCGGCCCGTTCCACTTCTCCTTTAAATAAGCTTCCTCCTTTTGAATATGGCTGTAGCATCCTTTTTCTTTCAGCCGTTTACTGGTCCTAACGCCGTCCTTCAAATGGCGGAACATGCCGTGGTTTTGCAGCATCCCGAGTATCGGCTTCCACTCTTTCTTATCGGCCCCTGAAAAAAGCGGCAAAAGATGCGGAGCCAGATCATTTACGGATGCCGCCTTTTCCATCCATTGATATGTCTGCTTGACGCTCATACGGTTCGCCTCCTCTTGTTGTTATCATATGCACACAAAAAAAAACCGGCCACCTTTTTCAGGCAGCCGGTCAAAAACTGTATTATTGATATTTTTTAAAGATCAAAGTGGCATTATGTCCGCCGAAGCCGAGCGAGTTGCTGAGAACGATGTTGACATCCTGCTCGCGCGCTTTGTCCGGTACATAATCTAAATCACACTCTTCATCAGGTGTTTCGATGTTAATCGTCGGCGGGATAATGCCGTCTTTAATGGCCATGACGGAGAAGATTGCTTCAATTCCTCCGGCAGCGCCTAACAAATGACCCGTCATTGATTTTGTCGAACTGACGGCAAGCTTGTACGCATGATCACCGAAAACGGTCTTAATGGCTTTTGTCTCGTATTTATCATTGTAGTACGTGCTTGTGCCGTGAGCGTTGATGTAATCAATTTCTTCAGGCTTGATGCCCGCATCTTTGATTGCTTCCTGCATCGCTCTTGCACCGCCTTCCCCGTCTTGGGCAGGCGCGGTAATGTGGTAGGCGTCACCCGTTGAGCCGTAGCCGACAATTTCCCCGTAGATTTTCGCACCGCGGGCAAGGGCATGCTCAAGCTCTTCAAGCACGATGATCCCCGCGCCTTCTCCCATGACAAAGCCGTCACGGTTTTTATCAAACGGGCGGCTTGCCGTTTTCGGATCAGGATTTGTAGAAAGGGCTTTGTTTGCGCTGAAGCCCGCAAATGACATTCTTGTCAGCGGCGCTTCCGTTCCGCCCGTAATCATCGCATCGGCATCGCCGCGCTGAATGACTTTAAACGCGTCACCGATAGAGTTCGTTCCCGTCGCACATGCCGTCACCGTACAGGAGTTGACTCCTTTTGCTCCGAGAGCGATTGAGATTTGGCCTGTCGCCATATCCGGAATCATCATCGGAACAAAGAACGGGCTGACCCTTCTCGGCCCTTTAGTCAGGAAGATTTCGAATTGGGATTCAAGCGTTTCAAGACCGCCGATTCCGGACCCGACCCAAACGCCGACTCTCGGCGCGATCTCGTCTGTGATATTCAGACCGGCATCTTGAACGGCCATTTTCGCGGCTACGACAGCATATTGCGTGAAGCGGTCCATTTTTCGCGCTTCTTTTTTATCCATGTGATTTTCAATATTGAAATCTTTCAGTTCAGCAGCTACTTTCGCCGGATACTCGTCCGATTCCACACGTGTGATCGGTCCGATTCCGGATACGCCGCCGATTGCATTTTTCCAGCTTGTTTCGGCATCGTTTCCAAGCGGAGACAGGGCTCCAAGCCCTGTAACGACTACTCTTTTTTTACTCATCTTGTGTACACCTCACCTTTTTTTATCGTCCCCAGCGTATTGCTATGGCGCCCCATGTCAATCCTCCGCCGAAACCGACCATGACGATGACGTCGCCGTCTTTAATTTTGCCTGCTTCCAGTTCCTCTACTAATGAAATCGGAATGGATGCTGCGGATGTGTTTCCATATTTATGGACTGTTTTAGACATCTTTTCAACCGGAAGCTCCAAACGTTCCCGTGCCGCTTCCATGATGCGGATGTTTGCCTGATGCGGAATCAAAAAGTCTACGTCCTCTTTGGAGAGGCCGGCTTTTTCAATGACATTTACACTCGATTCACCCATTTGCCGGACGGCGAATTTGAATACTTCTCTTCCATGCATGATTGTATGCCCTTTTTCATCTAAGTACAAGTGCTGACCGCCTGTACCGTCTGCTCCGAGCTCAAATGACAGTATGCCTCTGTCGTCGCTGACCGGTCCGATGACCGCCGCTCCGGCTCCGTCTCCGAACAGCACAGCCGTATTGCGGTCGTCCCAGTCGGTAATGCTTGAGAGCTTTTCCACGCCGACCACGAGGACATGTTTGTATGTTTGCGATTCAATGAATTGTTTGGCGGTTACGATACCGTACATAAAACCCGCACATGCGGCGCTGATATCCATCGCGCACGCTTTTTTGGCCCCGAGCTTCTCTTGTATCATACAGGAAACGGTAGGGAAGGACTGGTCAGGAGTAACCGTCGCCACGAGGATCATATCAAGCTCCTCAGCGGAAATGCCGGCCTGATCAAGCGCTTTTTGCGCAGCCTCAGCGGCCATGCCGGATGAATACATATCTTCCGCGGCGATTCTTCTTTCTTCTATACCTGTTCTCGTACGAATCCACTCGTCCGATGTATCTACCATTTGTTCAAGATCATGATTTGTCAGCACTTTTTCCGGGATGTAACGGCCGACGCCAAGAATTCCAGCTTTCATTGGAAAAGACTCCTTTTTTATAATGAATTTAAAACTAATTAGTTATGATCAATTATTAGTATCAGGTACTAATTCTACCCTATTTTTTTTCTGTTGGCAATATATTCGTCTAAACTATCGGACGCTGCTCCTCATAGAATAAAAGGAAGACGAAAGGAGGCTTCACTATGGATATTTTCTCCAAAATGATGTTCGGCGATTCCAGAGACCGGGATAAAGAACCGGAAGAAAACCCGGAGCAGCCTCAGGCTGAAAACGAAGAAGAGATCGATTACAACCACGTGATGAATCAGCTGGGGTCCATCATGAACTCTCTGGATCAATTAAAGCCCGTATTTAAAGACTTCGCGCCGATGGTGTCCGCTATAAAGAAAAAAATCATGTGAAAAGCCACTTCATGAAAAGTGGCTCTCTTTATTTATTCAGCTCCCCGGCATCAGATCTGCCAAGCTCATACGCTTCCGCCATGACCGATGTAAACAGGTCCATAAACGGCTGAATCATTTCCAAAGACAGATCTATGCCGGATTTCTCAAGCTCCGCCTTTGCTTCCGGCAGGTATTTCATCGCGATCTGCATAAATTCAAGAGACTTTTCATGCTGCATGTGTATCCACCTCTATTCATTTGACGGCAGTTCATTTGTTCGGTTATACGTTTTGACAAGGTCTGAGATTTTGTCTTGAAATGCTTTGTCCACCAGAGGGCTGAACGTCCCCATTTCAACGACTCCTTCCCTGAAATCAAAGTTGTGATCTCCGCTCTTGAGCGAACCTTTATTATATTGCTCGGCAATTAATGTATAGGCTTTATCTACGTTTTGCACCGTGCTTGTCAGCACCGTGTTTTTGCCGAGATTCGATTGTTCGGCGACATAGCCGATGGCGTAAAGCCCGTCTTTTTTGATTTGCTGAATGACAGGAACATTATACCCGTCTCCGGCCGGATATACAACATCCGTGCCTTCCGCTTTTAACTTCTCGTAAAGATGCAGCGCTTCATTGCCGTTATCCCAGTGGTCCGTAAATTCAGTATTGACGGTGATATCAGGCTTTTCATATTTCGCCCCTTTGATAAAGCCGTCTACTTCAGGCTGCCACAAAAAGGAGGCGATGACGCCGACCTCATTGGTTTTTGACATATGGGCGGCTGTCATTCCCCCGAAAAAACCCATTGCTTCTCCCATAAGATGAACGCTTGTGACATTATCGCTTTTCGCCGTTCCGTTTGCGACGACGAATTCCATGTCGGGATAATCCTTGCTGATCATATTGAAGATTTCCTCGTATTCATTTCCGTGCCCGTATAAAAGATTGACTCCTTTTTTATGAAAATCATCTATCGCTTTTAAAATATCTTCATCGGATCTGATATTTTCTTTATAATAAACGTCAACGTTAAATTCAGATTGTATCGCTAATAAACCTTTGTAACCTTTTGTGCCCCATACCAAGTCACTGATGGTATCGGGAAAAAGCATTCCGACCTTCTCAATTTTTCCTTTAAACGGAGTTTGTGCGCATCCGCTCAATAAAAGGAGGACAGAAAAGATCATGACAAGCCTGGTGATCAAGCCATGTTCAACCCCTTTTCAAACTCATAACATATATAATTGATATACGTTTATTGTAGCGGTAATGCACATAACATGGAAGGTATTTCTTAAAAAATGTCGAATATTGATGAAAATTGTCTTTTCCATTCTTTAATTTTTTCTTCCGCTTCCGTTTTTTGCGTTTTTTCTTTTATTTCCAGGGTAATAATCTGATTTTCGTCTTCTGTGCCGTCAGCCTCAAGCTGATTCATCAGCCCGCAGACCGCGTCTTCTAAAAAGATCCTGCTTTCGCCATCTTCTTTTTCTTCCGTCCACGGACCGTAAAGGGGAGGAAGGATAATCGCTTTGGCTGTATCCCGCTGAGCGTTTTTCTCCCAGTCTCCGTGATCCTCACTGTAAACAATCCAATATAAGGGCTCAGCCCTTTCTTCAGGCAGACACCCGCTCCCGTATTGAACGCAGATACGATCGTATTCCTTTTCACCGATTTCATCTATTATTTGAAAAAGCCCGTTTCTCGCGAGCCACATTAATCGTTCTTCTAAATACAGCTGCCTCGTTTTGTCCTCCGGTTCTGCCAAAATGACATCAACGTGCACACCCTCATCCATCAACCGTTCGCACAATGAAAGGCCGAGAAATTCATCTGCTCCAATGATCAGCGCTGTTTTCATCACATCTGCCGCCTTTCCGGTTTTTCATTCACACACAAGCCAAACAGCCCTCTGAAAAGAGATGGCTGTTGTATTCTATTCATTACAGGTCTTTTTCATGACTGCGGAAAAACCGGCAGATGGCTCTGTAAATACGCGCAGGGTTCTCAAGCAGGTGATACGTGATATCAGTCTTGCTTCCGGTCTTTTCCCGGGCTTCTTTATACGCGTTCGCATGCAGGGTGTACGGGTACGGCGCTCCGGTCGTTCTTTGCCATATATGTACCGGCGCCCGGGTGCGGCAGCCGGTAATGGTCTGATAGCTCAGTGAGCTTGCCTCTTTTTCAGAAACACCGAAGCTCTGTGCCGTTTCCCTCAGAAACTGCTTATAAAAGAACTTATTTTCTTTCTCTGATTCAAAATGGGCTTGAAGGTCAAGACAAGGATCTAACATTGCGGCTGAACGGATATGCTCCGCTGAAGACTGCAGCAATTGATCGGCGATAAGGGCGCCCATGCCTTCTGCGAGCAAGTGTATTTTCGGATTGAGGGTTTCTTGTTTCAGCACATAATGCATCAGCTGTCTGGCGTAAAGGACGGCTTTTTCCGAACCCCAATGCCGCCCGTATAAATTGCTGTTAATAATGGTGTACCCTCTGTCAAGCAGCACATGTAACAGCTGGTTTCTCCCTTCATGTTCGAGCCAAAAGCTTGAGTCCCGGCTGACAAAGTGGGTTCTGTCCCCCAGAATAAAGATACAGAAGCCATTCGGCCGATACGGCAGATGGATGACGTTCAGCTCAGATCCGAATTGGAAAAATCTTTCCGTAATCCCCATGCCTGCCCGCCTCCTTTTACTCCTAATCTCTCTATTGGCTATCATATGTAAGAAGAATGAAAACGGATCGGATAAACTCCTATTTGCTGCTATGTTTTGGCTATTATCCCAAGCACAGGAACCGAATTTTCCATCAGACGGCCGGACAGGCGGGCACATGTCAGTTTCAGGCGCGCTTTTTGATGAGAAAATGACCTTCCGCCCGCGCTTTATGTATGGTATGATACAACGTAGAATAAAATGAAGGACGAGGTGGAAACGTGCGGTTTATTATCGGTTTTATTTGGACGTTCCTTTTAACACATATGGCCTGTTATCTGGTCGCCTCCATGAACAGCGCGGCGTACAATTTCAAGCAATCATCCGTTATTGCCGTGGTTATTGCGGTGCTAGTCTTTGTTCTTGCGGAGATCATGCCTGTCAAACAGGATGCAAACCAGCATTAAATAAAAAAACCTGCTATTCAGCAGGTTTTTTTGTGTTCACGGTTTTCGTTGATACGTCCACAATCTGTTGTGGTTTGAAGTTTCAGGGAACATTTCTCCAACCGTAAGCTTGATTTTTTGCGGATTTTTGACCATGCTTCCCGTTTCGCCGATTTCAACGTACACACCGTTATTCGGCGCTTTTTGTCCCGGGCGGAATTGATGCTGCTGTCCCACGTCATTTCCTCCTTTTTCTTTTTTATGTAGTATGCGCTTGTATGCGGAGAAATATTAAAAACCGCTGAATGAGATTCAGCGGTTTTTTTGTTCATCCTGTTTGTAAAGAAGAGCTTTCAGGAGCGCTTTTTGCGCGTGAAGCCGGTTTTCCGCCTGCTGAAATACCGCAGAGTTCGGACCGTCGATAATCTCGGACGTGACCTCTTCTTCCCGATGCGCGGGCAGGCAATGCAAAAATGTATAGTCGGGTTTGGCGAGACTGACGAGTGAGGCGTTGACTTGATACGGGGCAAACACATGCAGCCGCTGCTGCGTCTCTTCCTCCTGCCCCATGCTCGTGAAGACGTCGGAGTAAATCACGTCTGCATCCCGCACCGCTTCCTGCGGATTTTCGGTAAGGGTGATTTTCGCTCCGGAAACAGCCGCCGCTTCTTTTGCGGCATTTACCGCCTCTTCCTCTACTTCATAGCCTTTCGGCGAAGCAATCGCAATGTCACAGCCCATTTTTGCGCAGCCGATCATTAGTGAATGCGCCACATTATTTCCGTCACCGATATAGGCGGCTTTTACTCCTTTTAATTTTCCTTTTATTTCTTGTATCGTTAACAGATCCGCGAGTGCCTGACACGGGTGATACCGGTCGGTCAGCCCGTTTATGACGGGAATATCAGCATGCTCGGCAAGCTCTTCGACTTTTTCATGCTCAAAGGTGCGGATCATAATGGCATCAACGAAGCCGGACAGCACCTTCGCCGTATCCGCGACTGTCTCCCCCCGCCCAAGCTGCAGGTCGCTGCTTGAAAGAAATAGTCCCGTTCCCCCGAGCTGGGCCATTCCCGCTTCAAAAGACACACGTGTGCGGGTTGAAGATTTTTCAAAAATCATCGCCAATGTTTTCCCTTGGAAAATCGGCTGTATCGGATGTTGTTTTAATAATGAAGCTTCTGTCAGAAGCGCATTGATGTCTGACGGGCTGACATCTTTTAAGGAAAGAAAATCTTTGCCGTACAAATGGGTTAATGTGTGTTCCGCTTTTATTGTGTGCATGATGCCACTTCCTTTTGATAAAGATCTTTGAGCGATACAGGCTGAGGTTCGCCGGAGCCGCTTGCTAAAAATGCCTTTACGGTTTCCGGTTCAGTAAAGACCGTCACACCGTGCGTCATGGCTTCAATCCGTTGTTTACGCGCTTCTTCAGAGTGATTGAAATTGATGTGGACCGCTTTATCCTTTCGCTCTGCCCATGCCGGGAACGCATCTTTGCATACGGTAAATCCCGCCTCTTGAGCCTGACGTTCCAATTCCGCATCACAGCCTTCCAGATAGATGCTGCCTTTTTTCTCCCAGACGTGCGCGTAGATTTTTTTCAGGGCGCTTTCTGCGTCAAACGCGACACACATGCCTTCTCCGGTCGACTTCATTTCCGGCCCGGGCTTTACGTCCACATCCTGAATGGCGTGTGAAGAAAAAACCGGGAATTTCACTGCCGTTCCGTGCTGATTTTGAACCTCGGGCTTGATGTCTTTAAGGGAAGCGCCGGCCAGCAATCTGGCGGCAAGCGGGATCATCGGCACCCCCATCACCTTAGACACGACAGGAACCGTGCGGCTTGCCCGCGGATTCACTTCAAGAACGAGAATATCCCCTTTGTCATCAATGACAAACTGAATGTTCATGATGCCTTTAAAAGCCAGTTTTACCGCGATTTTTTCGGCGGCCTCTTTTATATTCCGCTGCATATCAGGTGTGACAGACGGACCCGGAAGAATCGCAAAACTGTCGCCCGAATGGACGCCGGCGCGTTCAATGTGCTCTGTGTAAGTCGGCACGAATACTTCATGTCCGTCGGAAATCAGATCGATCTCCAATTCTTTTCCTGTAATGTACTGATCGATCAAAATCGGATACGGCATGCCCGCTTCATTTGCCAGCAGCTCTGACATTTGCGCTTCTGAATCAACGATGATCATGCCCATCCCACCGATGACATAAGACGGACGGATCAGCACAGGGTAGCCGATTCGGCTTGCTTTTTCCGTTGCTTCTTCTTTTGAATAAGCGGTTTCGCCTTTGGCATGTTTCAGGTCAAGGTCATCAAGCAGCTGATAAAACAGATCCCGATCCTCCAGCGCATCAAGGGTTTCAAAGGATGTTCCGAGCAGCGGAATGCCCGCTTTTTCCAGCGGTTCAGCGGCATTGATCGCGGTCTGCCCTCCAAACTGGACGATGGCAAAATCAATGTTTTCATGTTCCGCCACGTTCAAAATATGTTCTGTCGTCAGCGGTTCAAAATAAAGCCGGTCAGCGATTTCATAATCCGTGCTTACTGTTTCCGGATTGTTATTGATCATAATCGTTTCATACCCCAGCTTTTGCAGGGTCAGAACGCCGTGGACGGCACTGTAATCAAATTCCACTCCCTGACCGATGCGGATCGGGCCTGAGCCGATGATGAGGGCGCGTTTTTTCTCTTTCCGGCTGATATCTCCGTCGCTTTCCCCGAGGTAGGTGGAGTAGAAATAATTCGTCTTGGCATCAAATTCAGCGGCGCATGTATCTACGATTTTAAACGACGGGACGATGCCTGATTTCTTTCTGAGAGCACGGATGTCTTCTTCCGTTTTTCCCGTGAGAGATGCGATCATGACATCCGTGAAGCCTTTTACCTTCGCCTGCTTTAAAAGCAGCATTGACAGATGATCCCCTTCTTCCATCAGCTTGTTTTCCAATGTGATGATATTTCGGAATACATGGAGAAAAAACGGGTCAATTTTCGTTTTGGCATGGATGTCTTCTATCGTTTCACCGCGGCTTAACAGCTCCATGACGACGAAAAATCTCCGGTCATCCGGCGTTACCGCTAATTCCCACAGCTGATTGATCGTACAGCCGCCGAGTTCAGGCAGGCGGGTGCCGATCGTTTTCAGCTCAAGGGAGGCCGCCGCTTTTTGAATGGCCGCTTCCATATTTCTTTCAATCGCCATGACCTCTCCCGTCGCTTTCATCTTCGTTCCGAGCGTGCGGTCGGCATGTTTAAATTTATCAAACGGCCAGCGCGGGAATTTGACGATGACATAATCAAGCGCCGGTTCAAAGCTTGCATAAGTAGAGCCCGTCAGCGGATTTTTCAGTTCATCAAGCGTATAGCCGACGGCAAGTTTCGCCGCCATTTTGGCAATCGGATAGCCGGTCGCTTTTGACGCGAGAGCTGAAGAGCGGCTGACACGCGGGTTCACTTCAATGACATAGTACTGTTTGCTGAACGGATCCAGCGCAAATTGAATGTTGCAGCCGCCGACCACATCCAGCGCCGAAATAATCGCCAGGCTTGCTGAACGCAGCATCTGATATTCTTCATCCGTTAACGTCTGGGACGGTGCGACGACGATGGAGTCTCCTGTATGCACGCCGACGGGATCGATGTTTTCCATGTTGCAGACGGTGATGCATGTATGATTGCTGTCACGCATGACCTCATATTCGATTTCTTTAAATCCGGCGATGCTTTTTTCGACGAGGCATTGGCTGATCGGGCTTGCTAACAGCGCCTGTTTAATCAGCGTCTGAAACGCTTCTTTCGTTTTCGCGATTCCGCCTCCCTTTCCGCCTAACGTATACGCCGGTCTCAGAATAACCGGAAATCCGATAGACTCGGCGAAACGGAGGGCATCTTCTTCGTTGTCGACGATTTCGCTTTCCGGAACGGGCTGATCGAGCTCTTTCATCAGGGCGCGGAACTGCTCCCGGTCTTCGCCTTTTTGAATGGTTTCCACCGATGTTCCCAAAAGCTTGACGTGATGCTTCTTCAGCACGCCTGCTTCTTCAAGCTTAACGGCTAAATTCAATGCCGTCTGGCCGCCCAAATTGGCAAGCAGACCGTCCGGTTTTTCTTTTTCAATAATGGCCTCGATGCTGTCGGTTGTGAGCGGTTCAAAATATATTTCATCGGCAAACGCCTCATCCGTCATAATCGTTGCCGGGTTGTTGTTGACTAGAATAACGCGGTATCCTTCTTCTTTCAGAGCCATGCAGCCCTGCGTTCCTGAATAATCAAATTCTGCCGCCTGGCCGATGATGATCGGGCCGGAGCCGATGACTAATATGCTGGAAATGGTTGTATCTTTAGGCATGAGCGATTTCTCTCCTTGCTGGTATCACTTTCTCTAGAAATTCATCAAATATCCACTCGCTCTCAGCCGGTCCGGGATGAGCTTCAGGGTGGAACTGGACGCTTAATACGGGAAGGCGCTTATGAATGAGCCCTTCCACCGATGTATCATTGACATGATGAAATCTGATGGACAGCTCGTTTTCGTCAATTGATGCTTCATCAACGACATAGCTGTGGTTCTGGCTTGTCATAAACACCCGTTTCGTTTTCCGGTCAATGACGGGATGGTTGGCACCCCTGTGGCCGAACGGCAGCTTATACGTATTTCCTCCGAAAGCCAGGGCAATCAGCTGATGCCCGAGGCAAATGCCGAGTGCGGGGAAATCACTGAGTAATGATGTAATCCGGTTCATGTACGGCGCAATCGCTTTCGGGTCGCCCGGGCCGTTTGAGAGCACGATTCCGTCAGGCTGAATGTCGTAAACAGCGTTCATCTGCTGATACGGAATGACCGTTACTTTACAGCCGCGCTTTACAAGTGACGAGGCGATTGATTTTTTATAACCGAAATCAATCAGCGCAATATGCCGGTCTCCGTTCCCCATTGACGTGATGTCTTCAGACTGCGCCAGCTCCGCCGGGTTTTCCGTTCCGGATGCTGCCGGAATTTCTCCTGTTGTTGACACGGCAGCGTTCATCGTGCCGCCGGAGCGGATGGTTTTGACGACGGCCCGTGTGTCCACTTCGGTTAAGAGCGGGATGTTCCATTTATTTAAATACTCTCTCAAGCTTGAGACTGCTTCATGGTGAGAAAAATGTTCACACGCTTCATAGACGGCAACAGCCTTGACTTGAGGAATCTTACTTTCAAGGTCTTTTTCATTAATTCCGTAGTTTCCGATCAGCGGATACGTAAAGACGACGATCTGGCCCTTATAAGACGGGTCTGTAAGCACTTCCTGATAGCCCGTCATTCCGGTGAAAAAAACAGCTTCGCCAACACAGCGGGCCTCTTTTTCAAGTTCACCGCCGAATGATGTTCCGTCTTCCAATACTAAATAGCCTTTCATCTAAAGCCCACCTCTTGATGAATAATTAATTAAAAATATGAATTTTTATACTTTTATATCGAAAAAAAATTACCGTTTCACTGCCGAATGCGCTTCGATCGCTGCTTTCAGCATACTGACGGCCGACAGCATTTCTTCTTCAGAAACCGTAAGCGGCGGGAGCAGCCTGATGACATTCGGTCCGGCCGGAAGCACGAGAAGCCCGCGTTCCTGCAGATCTCCGATGATGCCGGACACGGGACCTGCGCATTCAATGCCGATTAATAACCCTTTTCCGCGGATTTCTTTTACAAAAGGCCCTGTCAGTTCACGGTTCAGCTGCGCTTTTAAAAATGATCCTTTGTCTGCCGCCGCCTGGAGAAAGTCCGGCTGAAACACAATATCCAAGGTTGCTTTCACAGCTGCCATGGCAAGCTTATTGCCGCCGAAAGTCGTACCATGCGTACCCGGCGTAAAGGCGTCGCCAAGCTTCTTTTTGCCGATCACGGCTCCGACGGGAAAACCGTTTCCAAGCCCTTTCGCAGCAGTGATGATGTCCGGCGAGATGCCGAAATGCTCATAGCCGAATGCCTTGCCCGTCCGGCCGATTCCGGTTTGAATCTCGTCTGTGATAAGCAGCGCCTGTTTGTCTTTGCAAAATGTCTGTAAGGCTTCGATGAATTCCGGATCGGCGGGATTGACTCCCCCTTCTCCCTGCACCGTCTCAAGCATGACGGCGGCGATATCATCCTCTTTTGAAAGCGTGCTGAATACCGACGGATCATTGAACGGAAGATAGTGAAAGCCTTGAAGCATCGGTCCGAAACCGGTCTTGATTTTGTCTTGTCCGGTGGCGGCCATCCCCGCATAGGTCCGTCCGTGAAAGGATTGATGGAACGTTACGATTTTTGTCTTTCCCGTTGCTTTACGGGCAAGCTTAATGGCGCCTTCATTCGCTTCGGCCCCGCTGTTGCAGAAGAAAACGAGATCCCCCGCGCTATGTTCGGCAAGCTTTGCCGCGGCTTTTTCCTGAAGATCATTTTCAAACAGATTGGAAACGTGCCATACACTGTCAAGCTGTTCTTTCACCGCTTCTGTGACCTCATCATGACAATGGCCGAGATTGGAAACGGCGATGCCCTGAATAAAATCGAGATACGTTTTTCCGTTTTCATCCTCTGCAATTGTCCCTTTCGCTTTTTTGATATCAATGGGCCAGCGGCTGTAGGTTTGAAATAGACTGCTCATGACACGCTCTCCTTTTCTTTGACAATTTTTGTTCCTTGGAAGGCTTGATCGGTAAAAAACGCTCCTTTTCCGTTTACGATCATCACTTCCTCGACATCTTCACTCAGTGCCGATAATGCCGAGTTTACCTTCGGAATCATCCCTCCTGAAATCACGCCGTCATCTATGAGGGCGTGAGTCTCTTGCGGCGTCAAAGTATCCAGCCTGCTCTCTCCGTCCATAATTCCTTCGACATCCGTGACAAATAAAAGTTTGTCGGCGTGTAAGGCTGAAGCGACGGCCGATGCCGCGGCGTCTGCGTTGACGTTCAGCGTTTCGAAATCACTTGTCATGGAAAGCGGAGCGATAACGGGAATGATGCCTTCTTTCATTAATGCGTGAATGATTGACGGATCGGTTTTTTGTATTTCGCCGACTTCTCCGTATTTGTCTTGATTAAGATAGGATGCTTGAAGGAGACCGCCGTCCTTTCCTGATATTCCCGCGGCTTTCAGCCCGTTTTTCGCGAGTTCGGTTACGAAAAATTTATTGATCGTCCCTGACAAGACCATTTCCGCTGTTTCCAGCACCGGTTTGGTCGTTTTCCGCTGTCCATCGACAAATTCCGTTTCAATCTGCAATGTTTTCAGCATTCTTGAAATGTCCGGACCGCCTCCATGCACGACGGCAATGTTCCAGCCGGATTGCATAAGCTCTTTTACATTTTGAAAAAAATCGGCGGATAACTCGCGGATTACGCTGCCGCCGCACTTAAAAACGATCGTTTTCTTCATGCCGCTCCCCTTTGTTATGTGCGATAGCTCGCATTGATTTTAATATAATCATAGGTTAAGTCACAGCCCCATGCCCGGCCGCTGCCGGAGCCTTCCTGCAGGCGGACTGCAATCGTAATTTCATCACCTGATAAGTACTCCTTGGCATCAGTTTCCGAAAACGGCTGAGGTTCGTTGTGTTTAAACAGACACTGGCCGCCGAGGAAAACTTCCACTTGTTCGGCCGTTACGCTTGCCGCACTGTGCCCGATTGCGCCGATGATGCGCCCCCAGTTGGCGTCTGTGCCGTAAACGGCGGTCTTCACAAGGCTTGAGCCGACGATTTTTTTGGCGATAATATTCGCCTCAAGGTTGTTTTTCGCGCCTTCGACTCTGGCTTCAATTAATTTCGTCGCTCCTTCACCGTCTCTGGCTATATCTTTGGCAAGGTCTTCGCATACAAGCTTTAATCCCTTTTTAAAAGCCGGCCAGTCAGGGTGCTGCTCCGTCAGGCAATCATTCCCCGCGCAGCCGTTTGCCATCACAAGCACCATGTCATTCGTCGATGTTTCTCCGTCAACGGTGATTTGGTTAAATGAAACATCCGTAATCTCTCTGAGCGCGTTTTTGAGCGCCTGTTCTTCCACGGCCGCGTCCGTTGTGACAAAGCCGAGCATTGTCGCCATGTTGGGGTGGATCATGCCGGAGCCTTTCGCCGCTCCGCCGATCGTGATGATGTCTCCGCCGATCACCAGTTCATAACACGTCTGTTTCGTCACTGTATCCGTCGTCAAAATGGCTTCTTCAAATGCTCCGGACACGGACGGCGCTTGACCGAGCTGTTCAATGCCCGCTTGAATTTTTTTCATGTCTAAAAGCTCGCCGATCACCCCGGTTGACGAAACCGCAACAAGCTCCGGCTCAATGCCGAGCTGGCTCGCGAAGCCGTCCCGCATTTCATAGGCGTCCTTTAATCCTTGGTCTCCCGTACAGGCGTTGGCAATCGCGCTGTTGACGATAACCGCCTGAAGCACACCCTCTTTTTTCAGGCTGGCTTGCGTCACTTTCAGCGGCGCTGCCTGAAAATGGCTCTGCGTATATACCGCTGCACTGACTGCAGGCGCTTCGCTGATAATCGCTCCGAGATCTTTTTTTGAATAGCGCAGACCGCAATGCACGCCCTTTGCCTCAAACCCTTTCGGCGAGGATACGCCGCCTTTTATTTTCGTGATTTCCTCACTCAGCTGAATCATATTTTTGAATCCCTCTTTCGTTCTATGGATAGACTGGCATCATCGTAAGTCCCGTTTCTTCCTGCCAGCCATTCATGATATTTAAATTTTGAACCGCCTGCCCTGCGGCGCCTTTCATCAGATTATCTATGACAGAAACGATGGTGGCACGGTTTGTTCTTTCATCCACGGTGACACTGATATCACAAAAATTGCTGCCGTATACCTCTTTCGTCGCCGGAAATTCACCTTCCGGCCTGATTCTGACAAAATATGAATCTTTGTAGAATTCGGAATACAATCCTCTTACCTGTGCAGCAGACATTCCCGGAGGGGCGTCGGTATACATCGTCGCCATAATGCCCCTTGTCATCGGCGCCAAATGAGCGGAAAACGTGATCGGGCCTGTGCCGGGCTGCCAAGCCGCTAATTGCTGTTCAATTTCCGGAGTATGCTGATGCTCATTAACCTTATAAATTTTGAAATTATCATTCAGCTCAGAATAATGAGTGCCCATGGATGCTTTTCGGCCGGCGCCGGATACGCCCGTTTTCGCATCAACAATCAGAAATGAATCTTGTAAAAGCTTATTCTTCGCCAGCGGGGCGAGCCCGAGCAGCACAGCCGTCGGAAAACATCCCGGATTGGCAATCAGCTTTGCAGTCTGAATCTCTTCTTTTTGCAGTTCAGCTAAACCGTAAACCGCGCTTTGAATCGTTCCTTTCGGAGCGGCCTTCCGCTTATACCACTTTTCATACACGGCCGGGTTTTGAATCCGCAGATCGCCGGATAGATCAATGACCGGGATGCCCGCCTCCGCCAGCTTGGGCGACCACTCTCCGGAAACGCCGGGCGGCGCGGCTATGAACATGACATCAATTTCGTTTCGGATCGTTTCTATATGAAGCGGCTGAAGTGATTGTGACGCTATATTCCTCAAATGCGGATATGAAGCGGCATATTCTTTTCCTTCGTCGCTCGATGAATATAATATACAATCTTCTGCATAAGGGTGATGGTTAAGAATCCTGACAAGTTCGGCGCCTCCATAACCAGTCGCGCCTATAATACCTATTTTCAACGGGTTCACCTTCTTGGTTTTGTGAAATTATTTAACATTATAACATGAATAAAAATTAATTCAATTGTATATTTAATATTTTTTCATTCATTTTCCATCTGTTTTCGCTGACAAAAAACCCCCTCTCGATCGAGGGGGGGCATAAAAAAAACAGGCTGCTCGGATCAGCCTGTTTTTTTCAGCATCATCAGCCCGCTTATAAAAAACAGCACGGAGCTGGCGTAAAAAATAATATAAACCGTAAAGAAATCAGCGAGAAACCCGCCGAGAATAATGGCGGCAGCTGAAAATACGGCCGTCCAGAAATGATAGCTGCCGACTTTTTTTCCCCGCTCCCCGCCGTCGGTGTAATCGGCGATCATGATTTTCTCGCCGTGTTTTTGCATCGCGCCGAACAGGCCCAAAAGCACCTGCACAACATAAACCTGGTGCACGCCGGTAATGTGCGGGAGCGTCAGAAGAAGCACCGCCATCCCCCACGAATTTGCCATAAGGAACCAGTGGGAATCCAGTCTTGCCGACAGCCGGCCGAGCAGCGGATGAATCAATGCGCCGCTCAGGCCGAACAAGCCGTATGAAAGACCGAATTGCGTGTAGCTGGAACCGATGTTTTTAATAAATAAAATATAAAACGGAAAGATCAGGCTGCCGGCAAAAAAGACACTGCTCTGAGACAGGATCAGCCATTTTAAATGGTTGTGTTTCATGATTTGTACCTCTGATAAAAATAATTCATAAACAAGTCATCCGGATCATATTTGTGTTTTTTCTGAAAGAACATATCGCTTTTCGGATATGCCTCACGCATCTGCTCTTTCGTTTGATACAGCATATACGGGAGATAATAACTGCCGCGGTGGCACAATGCCGTATCCGTCATTTTTCTGACAATCCGCGCAGCACTTGCCTGGCTGTCTGTTGAAAACCCTTCATTGATTAAAAGAACGAGTGAAAACATGTCTTCCTTTGCGTATGATAGATCGGCTTTTTCATTTTTTTGCACGTAGCGGATCGTAATATTTACGAGATTGAGATCTTCATGTGACAGCGTCTTGCGTAAATCATGAATGTACGGCGCAAATTCGCCGACGGGCACGAAGTATTCTTGCAGCACATCGGTGTTGTCCGTGTTTTCATATTCCAAAAATTTCGATTCTGACCGCATGACATTGTTCCTGGAGACTTTCACGCCGTTTTGGCTGAGAAAATAAGACTGCTGGGTTGACCAGAACCAATTTCTTCCCCAGTCATACCGGCGGGAGAGGCCGAGCGCGAATTTCGTCAGCGCCGGATGCTCATCTTCTTTCAGTTCATTGTGCCGCTTTAATTCTTTCTGGTTGTCTGAGAGTGTGTAATCAGTCACATACATATCGTGCAAAAAGCCTTTATCCCCTGTTGCGATCCGCGCGAGATGCATGCGCACGGCGGGGTTGCGCTGAACATGCTGCGTAAAATATTGACTGTATGTATCAGCGTTCATGCGTTTCGTTTTCATTTCATAAAGCTCATCATCCGTCAGCTCAATATCCGCGTCAAGGATGACGCCGAACAGGCCGTAGCCGCCGATGACGGCTGAAAACAGGTCATCTTTCGGAGTAACGGTGATGACTTTGCCGTCCGCCTTTAAAAGATGAAACGATTTGACCGTATCAATCAGCGAACCGTACCGGATATCCCGGCCGTGGGCGTTGGCGCTCAGTGAGCCGCCGATCGTAAAAATGTTTTGCGATTGCATGACTTTTACCGCGAGCCCGTACGGATTGACATAGCGCTGAATATCATTCCACGTCGCTCCCGCCTGCACTCTGATGATTTTTTTCTTTCGGTCGAGACCGAGTATTTTGTTGTAGCCCGTCATGTCGAGAACGATACCGTCTTCATAATACGTCTGGCCGCCCATTGAGTGTTGGGCGCCTGCGATTGAGATCTTCAAATGCTTTCTCTTTGCTTCCTTAATCGTTTCGACCAATGTTTCTTTCTCTTTTCCTTTGACCGTCTGCTTAATTTTCACGGGCATGAGACGGCTGACATCCGTCATTGTCCCTGCCTGCCGCTCCGGCTCTTTGTGAAAGGCGGAAACAGCGAATAGCGCCGTATAAACAAGTATGCTAAGGATAATGAGAAGTAATTTTTTCTTCATGGATTCCTCCCTCGCATGCAGCCGGTCTATTATATCATGCCTCACGTCCGTTTTTTTCCTTTTTAACCCGATACCGCAAAAAACCCCGAATGGTGGGAAACTCGGGTTTTTTTAGTGACTTGCCCTTCTTTCCGCACGCCGGTCTCTAGCGGCAAAGCAGACAGAATGGCGCCCGACAGAAGAATCATGTTTAGTACAGCTCGAAACGGTCAGCCGGAAAACACCGGGCATAAAAATCCACAGAAATCCTTAAAATGATTTTTTAGTCAGTATATAATCGATATATATGCAGATGTATTACCAAAGGGATTGTTTAAAACAAACATGTTAAACGAGGTGGGGAAAATAAACATAAAAGGAATCAATCATCTTCTTTTTTCTGTTTCAAATTTGGAAAAATCCATAGTATTTTATGAAAAAGTATTTCATGCACAACTCTTGGTTAAAGGGCAAAAAACAGCATATTTTGATCTGAACGGGCTTTGGCTTGCACTTAACTTAGAGGCGGATATACCAAGAAATGAAATACATAAATCTTATACGCATATGGCCTTTACAATTGACCCAAAAGATTTTGATGCAATACATCAAAGGTTAAAAAATCTAAATGTAAATATATTAAATGGGCGTCCTAGGGATAAGCAAGATCATAAGTCAATTTATTTTACTGATCCCGATGGACATAAATTTGAATTCCACACAGGTACACTCCAAGACAGACTGTCCTATTACAAAAAAGATAAACCTCATATGAAATTTTATATTTAAAGGTTTGTTTGCGATCCAAAACAAACCCTCACTGTCGCTTATCCGCGTTGATTTTTTCCTTGTAAATGCAGACAAAAGAAAAGCACCTCCAAACTTTAGGATGTACCTAAAATCCGAGGTGCATTTTCTTATTACTGAATCCCTAATGCGATTTTTGCGTAGCGTGACATTTTGTCTCTTGTCCAAGGCGGATTCCAGACGATGTGGACCTCCGTCTCTTTTACATCCGGAATGTCGGCGAGCGCTTTTTTCACCTCGTCGACGATGATCGGAGCGAGCGGGCACCCCATTGATGTCAGTGTCATCGTAACATGCGTCAGGCCGTCGTCATCCATATCAACGTCGTATACAAGGCCGAGATTGACGATATCGACGCCGAGCTCAGGGTCAACAACCTGCTCCAAGGCGCCCATGATGTTTTCTTTTAATGCTTCTTCCACGTTCCATCACTCCTTTTTCCTCAGTATAACGTAAAAGCGGGTATTGTTAACACCTTTGTGCTTTATAAATGCTTATCGAACCAGGCGACGGTTTCTAAAACGGCGTATCTCGGGACTTTATGATCAGCCCGTTCGTCTTTCAGAAACTGAAGATGGTCAGGCCGGCTGCTGTAATGAGGTTTAATCGTTTCATAAAAGCCGCGGGTCGGTGCATACGGAACGACTTTGTCTTGAACGCCGTGCCAGAACAGCAGCGGGCGGCTGCGGAGTTTTTCCGGTTCCAGACTGAGATCGAACGGTTTGAGCCGCGCAAACAGTTCGTCGACCTGTTCTTTTGTGACGTCAATGTCGATGTCCTGCTTTTGAATGTGGTCAATCTGCTGCTGAAAAAATGCCGTATAGTTCGGGCTTCCCATCAGACTGACGCCGGCTTTGACCCAATCATACGCGGCCATCGCGCCGAATGTCGTAATTCCGCCCATTGACGTCCCCGCAAGACCGATCCGCCCGTCTTCAATCAGACCGCGCGCTTCAAAATCCTTTTTCAGCACGTCAAGCTCCTCGATTTCATTTAAGACAATGTCCCAAAAATGGACGGCGAGCTCTTCTGCTGACAGCTGTTCAGCGCGTTCACCGTGGTAAAGAGCTTCCGGCAGCACGGCTCTGAAACCCTTTTCAGCAAGCAGGTAAGCGAAATGAAGATTATGCTCCTTCGCGCTTGTAAAACCGTGAATAAAGAAAACAAGGGGAGCGGGACGGTCCCGATTTTCTTCTTTTACAATATGTAAAAACGGAATGCCTGATACGGTTTGATGATCAATAAGAATCACGTTGACTCCCTCCTTAGGATAACCATAATCATAAGTGTAACATGTAGACAATAAAGATGGTAAAAAGCTACACTGTACATAAGAGAAAAACAGCAAATTATATGACAAAAGGAGTTATTTATGGAGACAAAACCTTACCTCATCGCCTTAGATCTGGATGGAACCTTATTAAAAGATGATAAAACCATTTCCCCTGAAACGGCACGGACGATTCAGACGCTGAAAGAAGCGGGCCATCATGTCTGCATCTCAACCGGCCGCCCTTTCCGTTCCAGTTCGATGTATTATGACGAGCTTGGGCTGACAACGCCGATTGTCAATTTTAACGGAGCGTTTGTCCACCACCCGAAAGACGAGTCATGGGGACGCTACCACACGTCTTTATCTGTCGATGTGGTCAGACAGCTTGCCGAACTTACAGAGACCTACCAAATACATAATGTGCTCGCTGAGATCATTGATGATGTGTACTTCCATTATCATGATGAGCATTTAATTGAGGCGTTTCATATGAATACGGCGAATGTCACATTCGGCGATCTGCGCGAAACGGTCAAAGAGGATGTGACGTCCGTATTGATTCACGCGAAGGAAGAGGACGTCGCGGACATACGCGCGCATTTATCCGATGTGCACGCCGAGGTCATTGACCACAGAAGATGGGCGGCTCCTTGGCATGTGATTGAAATTATTAAACACGGGATGAATAAAGCGGTCGGCCTGAAGAAAATCAGCGACTATTACCAAGTGCCGAGAGAACGGATCATCGCGTTCGGCGACGAAGACAACGATCTTGAAATGCTCCGATTTGCCGGGTGCGGCGTAGCGATGGGAAACGGCACGGATGAAGTCAAACAGGCCGCCGATCGCGTCACGGGTTCAAATGAAGCGGACGGAATCGCCGAATTTTTAAAATCCTATTTCTCCCTGTGAGGTTTTCCCGCTCATAACACAAAGCCTTCCGCCCATACTAAAACAGACGACTCATCTCGTCTAAATATGGAAGGGGGACATTGCAATGGGTAAACGAAACAAATCAAAACGGTTTATTCAGCAAGGCAAGGACTCTGT
The DNA here is from genome assembly GCF_000815145.1 of Bacillus sp. Pc3. Classification (NCBI taxonomy): domain Bacteria; kingdom Bacillati; phylum Bacillota; class Bacilli; order Caryophanales; family Bacillaceae; genus Bacillus; species Bacillus sp. Pc3. The sequence goes on from NZ_CP010406.1 coordinate 993,434, forward strand.
CAGTCTTCATGACGCAAGATTTCCATATCGGTCTACATTAGAGGAAGCACAGCATGATGCAGCAAAAGATTCGGCTGAAAGGCAGGTTGACTTTTAATGAGAAACGAACTGTTTTCTCAAGCCAAGTCATTTGTCCAGCAGGCCGTCATGATTGCTAACGGTTTCGAGGACGGCGACCAGGAAAAAGCTGTCTCACGCGCCAAAAATGCCGTGTCTTCCGCGTACGCCAATTCGACGGATGCAGAACGTCAGCAGCTGCACCAATTTCAGGATCAGCTGGAGAAATTGCAATAAAAAAAGGCGCCCCGTTTGAGATGAGGGCGCCGCTTTTTTATTTTACTTCAAATGTTTTTACCGTTTTCAGTCTTTTTCCGATCAGATCGGACTTCCCTAAAAACGTCACCGTCACCGTGTATGTTCCCGGACCGGGCACGTTCTTCCACACATCTGAAAAGTCATACGTTTCATTCGGCATTAAGGTCACGGTCTGAAACGCCTGGGTAAACATTTTGTCTTTTGAATAGCGGTACAGTTCTTTGTGATGTTGGTCATGTACGGTCAGTTCGAATTTCTGCCCTGAGCTGAATGTGAAATCGATCGGGCTTTCGCTTTTGTTTTTTAAAGACATTTGAAATTCGATCTGCTGATCTGTCTGCACAGGATTTACGGCTAATTCCGCTTGCTGTTCATTCATCTCTCCGGATACCTCCTCAGCGGGCTCCTTCTGCCCGGATTGACTGCTGCATCCGATCAATAAAATGACCGGTAATAACAGGCCAAACAGCCACTTCATTCTATCCGCTCCTATCAGTCTTTTCTGAAGAAACCAAAGATGCCCGTCGTTTGCACGATGTTTGTGAAGGCTTTCGGGTCGACTTCTTTCACGATTTTCTCAAGGTCATACAATTCGTACCGCGTGATGACGATGATCATCATTTCTTTCTGTTCGTTTGTGTAAGCGCCTTTTGCCGGCACCGTCGTAATGCCGCGGACCATTTTCCCGTAAATCGCTTCTTTGATTTCATCAGCTTTTTTTGTAACGATCATGGCGGTCAGTTTCATGTGGCGCGTGTGAATGGCGTCAATCACCCTTGTTGTGACATACAGAGCGACAAGGGTATATAATGCTTTCTCCCATCCTTGCAATAATCCTGCCGTCAAAATGATAATCCCGTTCAAAATGAAGAAATATGTGCCGACCGGTTTATCCTTCCATTTGGCCAGCACCATCGACACGATATCAAGACCGCCTGTCGAAGCGCCGAATTTCAGCGTTAAACCGATGCCGATAGCTGAGATGACTCCTCCGAATACGGTATTCAGAAGAATATCGTGTGACAGTCTCATTTCCGGGAGAATCCCCATAAAGACGGACGTCAGCGCTACGCTTAATATGCTGTATACGGTGAATGATCTGCCGACTTTCAGCCACCCTAACACACCGATGGGAATGTTTAAGAGGAACATGAGAACTCCTGTCGAAATATAAAAGGGGGCGTATTGATCAACGACGCTTGACAGCAGCTGGGCGACACCGGTAAAACCGCTGGCATATACATTCGCCGGTATCAGGAATAAATTCAGTCCCGCCGCATACAGAAACGCGCCGATGACGACGATTGCTAATTTTTTTACTTGTTCTAGTACCATGGCTTGCTCCTCCGCTCATTTTCATTATTAGCTTTTCCCTTAAAATAAAGTTTTGAACACTATTTTGCCAAATTTATATGATATAGTTGGCATACTCTCACCAACCGGAAAGAAGGGAATTATGATGACAGTTCACCTTATTGCTGACAGCGCCTCTGACCTGCCGAAATCTTATATTGAAGAAAACCGGATCGGGTTCATTCCGCTGCACGTAACACTTGGCGGAAACGAATATGAGGACGCGGTCACCATTCAGGCGGATCATATCTTTCAAGCGATGCGGGACGGGAAAGTTCCGAAAACATCCCAGGCATCACCGGATACGATAAAAAAAGTATTTTTACAATACGCGGAACTGGGAGAACCGGCGATATACATCGCCTTTTCCTCAGGTCTTTCCGGCACCTATCAGACGGCCGTAATGATCGCCAATGAAGTAAAAGAGGAATTTCCCGATTTTGATTTACGGATTGTAGATTCCAAATGCGCTTCACTGGGCTGCGGCCTCGCGGTGATGCACGCGCAAACACTCTGTGTTAACGGGAATACAATACAAGAAATCGAAACGTCTGTAAAGAACTTTTGCGCACGGATGAAACATATATTTACGGTCGATGACGTCGCTTATCTCGCGCGGGGCGGCAGAATTTCAAAAACGTCCGCTTTTGTCGGGGGGCTTTTGAACATCAAACCGATTCTGCATGTGGATGACGGCAGGCTCGTGCCGCTCGAAAAATTGCGCGGACAGAAGAAACTGTTTAAACGGATTATAGAAATGATGAAGGAAGAAGGCGGCGATTGGGCGGATCAAACCGTGGGAATCAGCTATGCAGATAATGAAGAGACGGCGATTGGGATGAAGGAAATGATTGAAGAAGCGTTCCATCCGAAAGAGATCATTCTTCATTCAATCGGCTCTGCGATCGGCGCCCACTCCGGGCCGGGCACGCTCGCGATTTTTTTCCTGAAGCCATAATTTCAATGCGGGCGGGCATCCTAACGGACAGAAGGGAGGCTTTGCCGCATGAAAGATGATGACAAAAAACCGTTGGACAATAACGCCGTAAATCAGAAAAAGAACCGGCTTGCCGAAAAAAACCGGCAGGCGGGAAAAAACCAGAATTCCAAAAAACCGGACCATCTGTAAAAGCAAAACAGCCCTCTTGTCTTAGAAGAAAGAGGGCTGTTTTTTGCGCACGGATGTCCGTTACAAAGTAAACCGGCGGACCTGATCGTTTAACCGCTCTGTCAGGCTCACCAGATTATTGACGCTTTCCGCCATTTTATGAAAAGAAGACAGCTGCTCAAGCGCGGAGGCAGAAATCTCTTCGCTTCCTGCAGCCGTTTCCTGAACGACGGCGCTGATGCTTTCGGCATGATGCAGCACTTGCTCACCAAGCTGTTTCGATTCGATGATCCGTCCGTCCAATTGAGTAAGCTCCGCCTTAATATGGGCGGCTTTTTGTTCAATATGGGCGAATGATTCTGACGTTTTCTCCATCAGCTCCTGCTGTCTGTCCGCCAAAGCGACGCCGGTCGTGACAGCTCCGGTAATGGATGTGATGCCGTCTTCAATTTGTTTTACCATATCGAAAATCTGCGCGGTCGCTTTGGCTGATCCGTCTGCGAGCTTCCGTATCTCCTCGGCAACGACGGCAAATCCTTTTCCGGCCTCGCCTGCTCTGGCCGCCTCGATTGCGGCGTTTAATGACAGCAGATTGGTCTGGCCCGCAATGTCGGAAACGGTCTGCGCCATCATACTGATGCCTGCCGCATGCTCTATGAAGAGATCGGCGGCTTCGGAAATCTCTTTTGATGTCTCATTGCTTTTATCAATGGCTTGCTTGGTCTCGGCTAAAGCACCTCGCCCCGCAGCCACCGCAGCAATCGTCTCTTCGCTGCTTCTCGTCGTTTGTTTTGAACGTTCGGCGTTCGCCTTTGAATGTTCATCCATTTGTTCAATGAATTGCACCGCATGCTGCAGATCTTCTGAAATGGTTTGGGAGCCTTGCGCCATTTCTTCCGTCGATACGGACACCTGCTCGGTCATGTCCTTCAGCGTCTGGTTTTCCTTCGTCAAACCTTCCGCAAAAGTCTCGACTTCACGGCCGACCTCTCCGATCGCCTGAATTAAGGTGCGGAGCTGTTCAGCCATCATTCCGAATGAGTCATTCAGCTCTTTCAGTTCGTCCTTCCCTTTATAATCAAGCATTTCAACAGCAAGGTTCCCTCCTGCAATACGGCGGGCATTTTCAGCCATGCGGCGGATCGGCCCTGCAATTCTCTTCGTCAGCCTGATGGAAGATATGACGGTGACGGCAAGTATCACGATGGTCAGCACGGCTGCGCTGTAAACGATAAACTGAATCTGGTCAGCCGTCTGCTTCTGCATGTCTTCATAGTGATCCCGGCTTTTCAGATTCAGCATATAAATATCATTCAGAAGACCGTTGATGCGGGCCGCCGTCCTTGTCGCTTCAGCCGGGCTTTTCGAATCAAGAGCAGCGTCCGCCTCCGCCTGCCATGATTCGTATTTTTTGGCGAGTTTGTCATAAGCGGCTTTGTCTGCACCGTCCGTCATCGTTTTTTTGAGCGCCGCCAGTTTGTCTGAGCTGCTTTTCATATAGCTTCGCACATCTTCTTTCTGGGCGTCTGCGAGCGTATAGGAATAGCCGGTGATGCTTTCTTTTAACGTATTAAGGTCAGCTTTTGCTTCCTGGACGTTTAACAGCGCGTCCACTTCATCTTCATTTGAAGCCTGAATCTTCATCATGTTTACGATGGTAAAGCCGATGACGGCGGCGAAGCAAATCATCGTAACGGCTGCGTTAACGAGCAGCCTTGTCCGTAATGTCACTTCAGATCGCCTCCTTTTTCAATCAGGCTGTTTTTCATATCCGTGATCTTTTTCGTCAGCCCGCCTGCGTTTTTGACAACTCTGATCTTGGCTAAGTCCATGCCGTTTTCCTTCAGTCCGTAAACGATCTCACCGCTTTTGATCTCCTTGTTGTCTTTTAAATCTTTCGCCAATTCATAGATGACATGGTCGACGTTTTTCACTAAAGAAGAGATAACGGCGTGCTCGGCGGTGTAATATTGATCGCTGTCAACACCGATGGCGTATACTTTTTGCGCCTCCGCTTCTTTCAGTGCGCCGACACCCGTGAAGCCGGCTGCCGTAAACAGGACATCGGCTTTTTTTCGGATCATGTTTTGGGCGATGCCCTTCCCGAGCTTATCATCGTCAAACGTACCGCTGATGTCCGACAGCACGCGGATATTCGGTTTGACTGATTCCGCGCCTTTCAGATAGCCTTTTTTAAACCGTTTAATGACGTCGGCATCTGAACCGCCGATAAATCCGATTGTGCCGGTTTTGCTCGTCATGGCCGCCAGCGCTCCGGCTAAGAAGCTTCCTTCATCCTCTTTAAACGTGACGGAGGTGACATTATCCAGGTCTGATACGGAATCAATCAGCACAAACCGCTGCTTCGGATATTTTTTGGCGACCTTTTCTAAATCCGCCTGCATGCTGTAACCGAGCCCCACAACAACATCATTGCCTTCCCGGACAAGCTGGGTCAGTCCTTTTTCGTACGTACCGGTGTCTTTTATTTCTCTGTAATCAAATGTGATGCCGAGCTCGTCTCTTGCTTTCATCAAACCTTGAAAGCCTGAATCATTAAATGATTGGTCGCCGAGGCCGTTGTCTGTCAGCATGATGCCGATTGTTTTCGTTTTTTCGGCCGCCGTCTCCTCGGATTTGCCGGCACATCCCGCCGTGCTGAGCGCAAGCAGCAGTACAGCCGCAAATATCGCCATTTTTCTCATTGAAACTCTCCTTTTGTTTTTTTCTATAGTTATATATCGGTTCGGATGTCAGAATATTTTATTTCAATAAAATATGTATGTTCGGCAGGTTGATAAACAAATGAGGGATATAGGAGCTTTTGAGAAAATAAAAAACACCGGTTTTGGTTCACCGATGTTTTTGCAGAAAATTTATTGTTTTTCGTATGTCCAGCCGTCTTTCTGATACACTTTGCCGTTTTTCATCAGGTGCCCGAGCGCCCGCTTAAAGGCGGCTTTGCTTAAATGAAACCGTTCGCGGATATCGTCAGGATCGCTTTTGTCTCCGTAAGGCATCGCGCCGTTTCTTGATCTCAGATAGGTCAGAATCTCCTCCGCGTCAACCGAAAGCGCATCCTGCTTTCTCGGCAGCAGGGACATGTTGACGGAGCCGTCTTCCTTCACCTCGATGACACGCCCCGTCACGCGGCTGCCGAGTCTCGGCTCTTCTTTTCTTTCTGAAGGGTGAATAAACGCGCGGATGCCTTCATCGGTTATCAGAAAAGAGCCTGATGCGATCAGTCTGTACACCGTGCCTGTCAGGTCTTTATTCATGACGTCTTCCTCTGCATCCGTAAATAATTCACTGATGATATCCTCAGGCGCCGGCTTGGCAAACATGCGTCCGCGGCTTGTCACCTTCAGCATGCAATACAGTCTGTCGCCTTTTTGCGGCCAGACGGATTTGTACGGAGGCAGGTGCTCCGTTGCGACGAGCGCGTCTTTTGACAGACCGACGTCGACGAATACGCCCATATCCTCCACAGCGTCCGTCACTTCCACCCATCCGTAGTCATAAAAGCTGATGAGCGGCTTTTTCATCGTCGCCGCGAGTCTTTCCTGATGATCGACGTAAATAAATACGTCCACTTCATCTCTGTCTTCAATATCCTCTGTGATTTCACTGTTATGTAAAAGAACCGTATCCTCGCCGTCGGTTAAAAAATAACCGAAATCGGTTTGGTGATCTATACTAAGCGTGAGCTGCTGCCCTGGTCTCATGTTATCGTCCTTCCTGATTCGCCCGTATGGGGCTGATGTTTTTCTCATTTTTTCCAATATGCATAAATTCATGCTTTATGCTGTTGGACATTTCTCTTTATTCTACTATAATCAACTCATAAGTGAAATGTTATAGGAGGTTTTCTCATGGCAAAAGAAAGTTCTTTTGATATTGTATCCAAAGTTGAATTTCCCGAAGTGCAGAATGCGATTCAGATGACGCTGAAAGAAATCGGCACGCGCTATGACTTTAAAGGATCGAAAAGCGATGTAACTTTAGAAAAGGAAGAACTTGTCCTGATTTCTGATGACGAGTTTAAACTGAATCAGCTCAAAGATGTGCTGAGCGGCAAGCTGATCAAACGGGACGTGCCGACGAAAAACATTGAATACGGCAAAATCGAAAATGCCTCAGGGGGCACGGTGCGCCAGCGCGCGAAGCTTGTACAGGGCATTGATAAAGACAGCGCCAAAAAAATCAACGCGGTGATTAAAAACTCCGGCTTGAAGGTAAAGTCGCAGATTCAGGACGACCAAGTGCGCGTCACCGGAAAAAATAAAGATGATCTGCAGCAGATTATTGCAGCCGTCCGCGGGGCAGACCTGCCGATTGACGTTCAATTTATTAATTTTAGATAAATTATGTGATTCCTATTGATTATTGTCTCTATTTTCGGTAAATTTGGAGAAAGGGATTTTCACAGTTAAGTTTTGGAAACCCATGACAATTACATGAACGTTCTTATCAAGAGAAGCCGAGGGACTGGCCCGACGACGCTTCAGCAACCGGTGTAATGGTTTAACCCAAACCATGACCAAGGTGCTAAATCCAGCAAGCTAAAAACAGCTTGGAAGATAAGAAGAGAGACAAATGATTACAAAGTCTTCTTCTTAAGAAGACTTTTTTTATTTCTCTTTTTTCCTTGCTGAATGTGACGAAGGAGGCAAACAATGGGACTATTACAAGACTTAAAAGAACGGATTTTAATCGGAGACGGCGCGATGGGCACTCTCCTCTATTCCTACGGCATTGACAGATGTTTTGAGGAACTGAACGTATCAAAGCCCGAGGAAATCAAGCGGATACATAAGGCTTACGTGGAAGCCGGGGCAGACATCATCCAGACAAATACGTACGGCGCGAATTTTATTAAACTCTCAAGATACGGACTTGAGGATGAAACGAAAAAAATCAATCAGGAAGCGGTCAGAATCGCGCGCGCTTCTTCAGACGGCGCTTATGTATTGGGAACGATGGGCGGCATCCGCACATTTAACAAAAACGCCTACAGCCTGGAGGAGATTAAACGCAGCTTTCGGGAGCAGCTTTATTTATTGCTTCACGAAGAGCCGGACGGTCTGCTCCTGGAAACATACTATGATTTAGAAGAGGCGCGCGAAGTGCTGAAGATAGCGAGAAAAGAAACGGAACTTCCGATTATGCTGAACGTATCCATGCACGAACAGGGCGTGCTGCAGGACGGAACGCCGCTTCGGGAAGCCCTCAGGTCAATTGCCGATCTCGGCGCTGACATAACGGGAATCAATTGCCGGCTCGGCCCGTACCACATGATTGAAGCGCTCACCGAAGTGCCGATATTCCGTGACGCTTATTTATCGGTCTATCCGAACAGCAGCCTCCCGTCTTTAGAAGAAGGCCGGCTTGTTTATGATACGGACGATGCCTATTTCCGGGAGAGCGCCGTACAGTTCCGCACTCAGGGCGCGCGCATTATCGGCGGCTGCTGCGGTACGACGCCAAACCATATCAGAGCCATGGCTGAAGCGGTCCGCGGACTTTCTCCCGTCACTGATAAAGAAGTGAAAATCAGACGGGAAGAAGAAGTCATCTCCGTCCGGAATGAACGGACCGAGCCGGGTTTAAACGAAATCGCCGCTCAAAAACGGTCAATTATCGTAGAGCTTGATCCGCCGAAAAAATTGAATTTTGACAAATTTCTGCAAGCGGCGGCTGAATTAAAAGAAACCGGCATAGAAGCGCTGACGCTCGCCGACAATTCATTGGCGACACCGCGGATCAGCAATGCCGCCTGCGGTTCATTGCTGAAAGAGCGTCTTGATATCCGTTCTCTCGTTCACATTACATGCAGAGACCGCAACATCATCGGCCTTCAGTCACATTTAATGGGGCTGGATACGCTCGGGCTCACCGACATTTTAGCCATCACGGGTGATCCTTCAAAAATCGGCGACTTTCCGGGGGCTACCTCCGTCTATGATTTAACGTCCTTTGACTTGATCAGGCTGATTAAACAATTCAACGAGGGCATTTCTTTATCTGGGAAACCGCTCGGCAAGAAAACGAACTTTTCCGTAGCCGGAGCATTTAATCCGAATGTCCGCCACCTTGATAAAGCAGTAAAACGGCTGGAGAAAAAAATAGAGTGCGGAGCTGACTACTTCGTGTCCCAGCCTGTCTACTCGGAGCAGCAGCTCATTGACATTCATCATGAAACGAAGCATCTCAAAACACCGGTGTATATCGGAATCATGCCGTTAACGAGCAGCCGCAACGCAGAGTTCATCCATCATGAAATCCCGGGCATTAAGCTGTCAGACAGCATCCGCGAAAAAATGGCGCTCGCCGGCGAAGACAAGCGGAAGCAGAAAGCCGAAGGCCTCGCCATCGCCAAGTCGCTTCTCGACACGGCGTGCGAACTGTTTAACGGAATTTATTTAATCACCCCGTTTCTCCGTTCTGATTTGACGTCAGAGCTTGCAGCTTATATTAAGCAAAAGGATGAAAAGCGGGCTGATGTATATTTGCATTGACGCGAAAGAGGCCGCCTGATATGACAGGCGGCTTTTTCATGGTACGATACAGAAAAAGAATCAAGCAAAGGAGGATTTTTTCATGGTTGAAGTAAAACCCATCACCGCAGAAGACACATACGCGATCAGACACAGCGTGCTGCGCCCCCATCAGACGATTGAGGATTGTAAATATGATCAGGACAGCGTCAAAGGAGCCTTTCATCTCGGAGGTTTTTACGACGGGACATTGATCAGCATCGCTTCTTTCTACCCGCAGAACCAGCAGGCGTTACAGGCAGCGCCCGCCTACCAGCTGCGCGGCATGGCGACGCTTGAGGAATACCGGACGCAAAAAGCGGGAAGCACGTTAATCGCCTATGCAGAACGGAAACTGGCAGATATGGGGGCGGCGCTTGTCTGGTGCAACGCCAGATGTCACGTAAAGGGATATTACGAAAAGCTCGGCTGGAAAAGCACGGGCAGCCCCTTTGACATACCCGGCATCGGCCCGCATGTGATCATGTATAAAGAACTCGCCTGAAACAGACAAATGCCCTTGGGGACATGTCTCTAAGGGCATTACCTTGAATGTCACGCCTGCTTTTATATGCGGTACTATTGACGCCCTCCCGCTTTTTTAATACCCTTTGTACATTACGCAACAGCAAGGATGGCAGGCAGAAAACGATATCTGTCAATTGCCGTTTTCAGCTATTAATTCAGAAAAGGAAGTATGAGATGAATACGATCCAAAAACCGAAAATCCCGAAAGAATTGCCGGTGCTTTCTTTCACAGAAGCGCTTCAGGACGACCTCATAAAAGAAGTCGTCATAGAGAACGCCGTCGTAAACAGCAAACTGGACGGCCTGCGCGCCGAAAAAGTCATTTTCAGAAACACCGTTTTTACGGATGTCTCTTTCAGACATATGGAATGTACCGATGTCCTGTTTGACAAATGTGATGTCTCAAACGCTGATTTCAGCGGAAGCATCATCCATAGAACGGCGTTTCAGCATTCAAAACTTCTCGGCTTGAATCTGGCGGATTCCGCCATGCGTCATGTACGGTTTGAAGACTGCCTCGCAAATTACAGCTCCTTCAGCTATTCCAATATGAAGCATGTCCGGTTTGACACGTGCGCTCTTACAGAAAGCGAGTGGAATGATGCCGTTCTTGAATACACAGATCTTGACGCCTGTGATTTGAACGGCTCAAATTTTATCGGCACGTCTCTTTTTAATATGGATATCAGCACGTGCACATTTGATCATCTGCATGTCTCACTTGAGAAGCTGAAAGGATGCCGCATCTCTCCGGCGCATGCCGTTACATTCGCAGAAGCGCTCGGAGCCATTGTGACGTGATCTTTTATTAAACGAAACGGCGGGCGATGTCCGCTATCGTTTGAATGCCTTTTTCCAAGTCCGGTAAGGATGCGTACGAATAGGAAAGACGCAGGCTTTGCCGGTCTTCGGGAAGATAGAGAGCTCCCGGATTGATCAGCACGCCGGCCTCCAAGGCACGGGTGAAAAGCGTCTGAACGGCGATTGCTTGATGAAAAGTGACCCAAATATAAAAGCCCCCCTCCGGCACACGCCACTCCGCAATATCTCCCGCGTATCTTTCAAGAGAACGCAATGCCGCATCTCTTCTGATTTTGAGTTCCTTTCTGAGACGCAAAAGGCGCGCTTCATAGCGGCCGCTTGACAGCCATTGACATGCCGCCCATTGAGATAAAGCACTGGAGCCGTAATCCGTCTGCATTTTAATATCGGCGAGCCTGTCTGCAACCGGCTCAGGGGCGACGACCCATCCGATGCGCAGACCCGGGCTTACGGTTTTTGACAGCGTGCCGATATACAGTACATTCCCCTCACCGTCCATCGATTTTAACGGAGGCGGCGGTTCTTTATCGATCCATAAATCACCGTATGCGTCATCTTCAATGACAGGCAGGCGGTGATTTCTTGCGAGCGCGATGAGTTCCTTCCTCCGCTTAAGTGACATTACCGTTCCGGTCGGATTATGGAATGACGGAATGGTGTACAGCAGCCCTGCTTCGTATTGCCGCCGGTAAGCGGGAAGATGATCCGTTTTGATTCCGCTCCCATCCATCGGCACTCCCTTAAGCCTGACGCCCGCTGATTGAAACACACGCAGGGAATGGAGATACGACGGGTTTTCAGTCAGCATGACGGAGTTTGGTTTTAGCAGCCCGATTGAAATGAGCTGAAGCCCCTGCAGCGCGCCTGAGACGATTACGATGGATGCCGGGGACGCGTGAATCCCCTTTGTTTTCAAATGTTCCGCGACGCTTTGCCGAAGCTGCAGGCTGCCCTTCGGTTCTTCATAGCCGAGCGCAAAAATGTTAGTTCCCGCTTCACGGAACAGTTCGGCCATCTCCTGCTCAGGCAGCAGCTCTTGACTCAGTTCACCCGTCCCCAGCCTGATCAGATCCGGACGCGGCTCGTTTTGATTAATGGCCTGAATCAAGGATGAATTCGGCTGATGACTCCCCGATGTAACGTATGTGCTCCAATCAAGGGGCTTAGCCGCTGCCATGATGCTCCACGTATTGTTGACGACCTTTGTGCCTCCCCCTCTTTTTCCTTCCAGAAGACCTTGGGCGATTAACTCATCAACTGCTGCCGTCACTGTGCTTCGGTTGACCTGAAGCTCCTCGGCGAGCTTTCTTTGTGAGGGAATTTTCGTGCCGATGGTCCATTCGCCATGAAGTATTTTTTCTTTTATATGCTGTTCGATCTGGAGATAAAGCGGTATGTGCGACTCCCGATCCGGACGCCAGCTGTTCATACGTCATCCCTCCTTCTTTATTTATTATACATTTGGCTGGTTCAAGTACCAGCCAAATGGCCGGAGACATCAGCACACAGTGCGGCTACAATGAGATTTAGTTGACGATTGGAGGGTTTTACGAAATGAATGCCATTCTTCACGGAGTGATGCTCGCTTTCGGCCTTATTTTGCCATTGGGCGCGCAAAACGTGTTTATTTTTCAGCAGGGAGCCTGGCAAAAACATGTGTGGCAGGCGTTTCCCGCAGTGATTGCCGCCGCGGTATGCGATACGATTCTCATCAGCGCGGCCGTCGCAGGCGTGTCAATGATTATTGCAGAGATTCCCGTTTTTCAGACCGTCATGCTTATAGGCGGCTTTTTGTTTCTCAGTTTTTTAGGCTGGCAGACTTGGAGAAGCAAACCGCAGGCCGAACAGGCGAGAAAAACGGTTTTCACGGCAAAAAAACAGGCGGTCACGGCCGTCATGGTATCCCTTTTGAACCCGCATGCGATTTTGGATACCGTCAGTGTCATCGGCACAAGCTCCGCCGCCTATCCGGGAATTGATAAATGGCTGTTTGCCGGTGCTTGTATCGCGGTTTCCTGGGTATGGTTCGCCGGACTGGCATTCGCGGGACGGCTCGTTCAAACGGCGGATACAGGAGGCCGGCTCCTCGGCATCCTGAATAAATGCTCGGCATTGGTGATGTGGGGTGCTGCTTTTTATTTTGCGGCGCTTTTGTTTCGATAAAAGGAATTCGGCCAGGCCATGTTGAATGTACCGGAAGGAAGAGGGGGAATTGGAATGTCAGACATTTTAAAGCTGTATCACTACCACAGATGGGCAAATGAGCAAGTTATTCAGCATCTGAAGACGCTGCCCGCGGTCAGCTTACAGCAGAAACTGAAAAGTGTTTTTCCGACTGTGAACGCCGTGCTTGTGCATATATACCGGGCTGATTACATTTGGCTTCACGTGCTTTACGGAGAAACTTTCGAACAAATCGTCTCGCAGTTTGATCAATTTGAAAAGCTTGACGGAGATTTTGAGGCGATTGAACATAGAATGACTGAACTGGACAAAGAATTCAGCGAATTTTTAAAAGAAATGGAGAACCCGGAAGGTCCGATCTCTATTTCTCATCCGCGCCTGGGGACGCTTCAGACGACATATGCCGATGTGATCCGGCATGTTGTGAATCACGGCACATACCATCGCGGCAATATCACCGCGATGCTTCACCAAATGGGCTATAAAGGCGTGCCGACTGACTACATTTTTTTCTCATACGAATCATAAAAAAGCAAAGGCCTCCCGGGCCTTTGCTTTTTTACTTCGAATCTATCATAATCCGATATAGCTGGAGACGCCCGCTTTTTCGGCCACATCGTAAATTGTCATTTTCATGCTTACTGATCCCTCTTTTGTTCTCTGGTTTTAGGTCAGTCCGTTTTCCGGCTTACGAATTTGCGGTATTCAAGCGGCGAAATGCCTTCAATCTGTTTAAACAGTTTGGAAAAATAGGTCGGGTCCTCCATACCGATGGCGTCCGCGATTGCCCCCATTTTGTCATTGGTTGCGGACAAAAGACGTTTCGCCTCCGTCATTCTGACTTTGTTCGTATACTGGCCGGGCGTGACGCCGAGCACCTGCTGCATACAGCGGGTCACGTAGTCTTGGTTGTAATGAAGAGCCGAAGAGAGCGCTTTGATGGTTGTTTTCTCCTGATAGTGCTCCTGCAGGTACCGGGCGGCCTCCCATGCGACTCTTTCCTTTGCGGACGGGATTTGGAACGCTTCTTTCTGAAGATGGAGCAGCAGCTCTTCAAACAGAATCTGCTTTCTGAGCGGCAGATCGGAGTTCTCGGCGCTGTCATCGGTCAGCACACTGAATTGCCCGGCCATAAACTGCGGGCGTCTCACCTTCCCTTTTTGCGGCAGGGACAGGCGGTAGCGGGACGGTTCTTCAAAGCTCCCTTTTTTTCGCCTCAGCTCCGACCAATTGTTCCCGGTTGTTTCCGTCACCTCATAAGCCGCTCCCTCAAAATGAAGCCACGAATAGGATGTCGTTTCTTCACTGCCTTTTGTCCCGTAATGTTCAAGGCCGGGAGAAAGCAGAATATATTCTCCCGCTTCAACGGAAAAGGCGTTTTCGTCTTCTGTAATGTAGAGGACGCCTTCTTTCACATACAGCAGATCAAACACCGGGAAGACCCGTCTCACATGGGTTTCGCCTTTTTTGAACACTCCTTCTCCCGCAGCGATAAAGACCGGGAACGGAGGAACTGTGAACTCGAGAAAGGACATATTTTCGGCCCTCCTTTTTAAGTCGGATTTTTGCAAGAAGTTTCGTTTCTCTCCCTTTTTATTATAAGAAAATGGAGGTACACTTTTAAACGTTGATTTTGTCAGGAAAGGGGTTAAAAGAAATGAAACAAGCGATTTTAAAACGGGCTGCGTTCAAACAATCCTCTGATCACAAACTCTCATTATACGCGCTGACTTGGCCGATATTTATTGAGGTTTCATTATATATGTTTATGGGAAACGCCGACACTCTTATGCTTAGCCAATACTCTGACAACAGTGTGGCGGCCGTGGGTGTCAGCAATCAGATTTTAAATTTAATTATCGTGATGTTCAGCTTTATCGCAACGGGCACGACAATTGTGATTTCACAGTTTTTAGGATCTAAACAGAAAAAAGAGGCGCAGGAAGTGGCTTATGTATCAATAGGAGCGAACTTTGTCATCAGTCTCGCCATCAGCGCCGCCATATTTTTTGCGGCCGTTCCGCTGCTTCATGTAATGGGTCTTTCCAATGAATTGATGCCGGATGCCAAAGTCTTTTTGCAGGTGGTCGGCGGGCTGTCCTTCATTCAGGCTTTGATTATGACGTTCAGCGCCATTTTAAAAAGCTACGGTCATACGAAGGATACGATGTTCGTTACGATCGGGATGAATATTTTAAATATTGCCGGAAACTTTCTTGTCATTTTCGGGCCGCTTGGCCTTCCGGTGTTAGGCGTCGCCGGTGTTGCGATGTCAACGTCCTTCGCGCGGATCATCGGGCTGTTCGCGATGATTGTGATCCTCAAAAAACGCATCGGACTCGGTCTGACATGGCAAAAGATTTTTCACGTCCATAAAGAGCACTTGCGGAAACTCCTGAAAATCGGGATTCCGTCTGCCGGCGAACAGCTGTCTTACAACATTTCGCAAATGGTTGTCACTTATTTTATCGCCATTATGGGCGCTCAGGCGCTTACGACAAAGGTTTATACACAAAACATCACCATGTTTATCCTGCTGTTCGGAACGGCGATCAGCCAGGGCACACAGATTTTGATCGGCAGATATATCGGCGCCAAACGGTTTGACGACGCTTATGACCGCTGCATGAAAAGTCTGTACTGGGCGCTTGGCATTGCCGCTTTGACATCCGTGATCATGACCTTGTTTTCAAAGCAGCTGATCGGAATTTTCACAAGCAGCCCTGACATTATTGCGACGGCGAGCATGCTGATCGCCATGACAATCATTCTTGAGCCCGGCCGTTCATTTAATGTCATTATCATCAACTCGCTGCGGGCTGCCGGAGATGCAAAATTCCCCGTCTACATGGCGATGATTTCCATGTGGGGTATCGGACTGCCGCTCGCTTATCTGTTCGGCATCCATTTCGGATTAGGGCTTATGGGCATCTGGATTTCATTTATCGCGGATGAATGGGTCAGAGGCATTCTTATGTACAGAAGATGGCGGTCGCGGATTTGGATTCAAAAAGGGATTGCATAAACGCCCGAAGCTTCGTTATGAAGCCGGGCGTTTTTTATGCTTGCGAAAGCTGTTGTCTCATGTCACCGAGCTCTGACCGGTAATGTGCCGCTAAACCGGTAACGGCGGGCCTTGAGTATAACGGAAACAGCTCCAGCTCTTCAGACGCCTCCTCGAAATACGCCTCGGCCTCGAATGCGATGTACTCCCATACATTCATAAAAGCTTTGTTGACGGTATGGCTCTCCAGCTCTTCTTCCGTATAGCCGAATTGCTTCATCACCTGGCGCGGGAGACGCTTTTTCGCCCGCTCATCCGTATGGACCTCCAGAAGCACCCGGGTCAGCTGAATGGCTGCTCCTAATGAAACGGCTGCATGGCGGAGTTTCTCTTGGTTCCGGCGCGCGCAAACCGGCAGCAGAAGCAGGCCGAGGGCTCCGCCTGTTTGGCCCGCGTACATCAGCAGATCATCAAACTCTTGATACGTTACTTTTTCTCTGTCAGAGATTTGGCCGGCGATAAACTCACGTAACGGCTCTTCTTCAAGCGCAAATTGCTGCCGCGCATCGGTGAGCGCCTCCCACAAAAAGCCGTCGGCGCGGGACCCGTTCAGAAAGTCTTGTGCCGACTGTTCAAATCCTCCAAGTTCCTGCACATCAAGCCGGTCAGCTTCGTGAAACAAAGCAAGCACCGCCCATACGGCCCGCCTGTTTTTTGGCGGCAGGGATGAGAAAGTCCGTTTATATAAAGGAAAGTGCGCCTCGGCAAGCTGGGCGCATGTTTCGTATTCGGTCATGGTATCACTCCTCTGTTTTTTAGTGTACCATATGTTTCACAATAAAAAGACCGATATCCTTCAGCGGAAACCGGTCGCGGCACTGTTATTCTTCTATATCGATACGATACGCCTCAAACCATGTATGGATCTGGGCAAGATGGGCGATCAGCTGCGGGCCTTTCATCAGCTGGCCGAACCACGGAACCTGAAAAGATGAACCTTCTGTCTCCAGCAGCATTTCCAGCTTCTTTCTGTCAAGCAGGGTGTGAAGCACGGAATCTTTCTGTTGTAAAATCGTTTTCAGCCATTCCGTGACCCCCTGCGTGTATTTCGGGTGATGCGTTTTCGGATAAGGGCTTTTTTTGCGGTACAAAATATCTTCAGGAAGCAGTCCTTCAAGCGCTTTCCGCAAGATGCCTTTTTCCCGGCTGCCATGCATTTTCATTTCCCAAGGAATATTCCAAACGTATTCCACAAGTCTGTGGTCGGCGAACGGCACCCGTACTTCAAGACTTGCGCCCATGCTCATGCGGTCTTTGCGGTCGAGCAGATTTGTCATAAACCAAAGCATATTTAAGTAGAACAGCTGCCGTCTCGCTTTATCTGTTCCCGTCTCACCGTCTAACAGCGGCGTTTCCGCAATGGTTTCTTCATATCTCGCATTCACGTATTCTCTAAGATTCAGCCGTTTTTGCCACTTTTCATCCAAGAGCGTGATCCTCTCCTCAGTCGACCTCATCCAAGGAAATCCGTCTTCTTCTGCCGCGGTGTGAAACCACGGATATCCGCCGAAAATTTCGTCCGCGCATTCTCCGGAAAGGCTCACGACAAAATCTTTTTTAATTTCCCGGCAGAACCATAATAGCGAGGAATCAACATCAGCCATGCCCGGCAGATCTCTGACGAGAACGGATTCCTCCAGGTGTTCAACCAGCTGATCCTGCGTAATCACGCACTTATGATGCTGTGTGCCGAATGCATTTGTCATTTTATCGATCCACGGGCCGTCATCATTCGGCTGAAAGGCGCTCGCTTTAAAAAATTTGCTGTTCTCCTCATAATCAATGGAATAAGTATGAAGGGGATCTCTGCCTTGTTTCTCAAAATGAGCGGCGGCTATCGCGGTTATCGCGCTCGAATCAAGCCCCCCTGATAAAAACGTGCAAACCGGCACGTCAGATACGAGCTGGCGTGTCACTGCATCCTGAAATAAGTACCGAATGTGAGCCGCGGTTTCATCGAAGCTGTCTGTATGCTTTTCGCTCTTTACATTCCAATAACGCCATATGGACAAACCGTCCTTTGAGAAAGTGAACGCATGGGCGGGACGCACCTCGTGAATTCCTTTAAACACCCCGCAGCCCGGAGTTCTGGATGGTCCGAGTCCGAATACTTCCGCAAGTCCGCCGCTGTCTGTGCGGGCTTTCACATCAGGATGAGCAAGGATGGCTTTCAATTCCGACCCAAACAGAAAGGAAGAGCCGTGTTCTTTATAAAAAAACGGTTTGACGCCGAGCCGGTCTCTTGCCCCGAACAGCCGCTTGCGCTTCTCATCCCAGATGGCAAAAGCGAAAATACCGTTCAAGCGGTCCACGCACTCCTCCCGCCACTCAATATAGCTGTGCAGCAGCACTTCTGTATCAGAGGTCCTCTCAAAACGGTGGCCCCTCGCCTGAAGCTCCTTCCGCAATTCCTCCGTGTTATACAGCTCGCCATTATAAATGATGGTGTACGTTTCCTCTTGATGCGTGCAGGCCATCGGCTGGCGGCCGCCTTCAATGTCAACGACCGAAAGTCTTTTATGTCCGAATAAAACATGGGGTTCTCCCCAGACGTTTGAATCATCAGGCCCTCGTTTTGAAAGAGTGTCTATCATATTGTTCATAATATGTTTCTCTTGGACGAGCTGCTTTTGAAAATCGACCCAACCCGCAATTCCACACATGTGATATCAGCTCCAATCCCGTTTCTGTCGGTATCAAATTCGTTTCTATCAGCACTTTACCCAGTTTATGCAAAGAAACGCAGATAGTTGATTTGTCCCACTAAGAGTTGTATGAGACAAGCCCGATTTGGAAAGAACGGAAGAGAAGAAACAAACAAAGGAGACCGGCACGGTTATGAAACGAAAACAGCTTTTCTCAGAAAAAAACAAATGGGGGCGCGGCACCCTGATGATAGAGGACGGCATCTGCCTCGTCGAAAACGATGAAGGCGATATCCTGCTGGCAGACAGTCTAGGTAACGCAGACGTATTGATGAAACGCGGCGGCAGATGGCAGCCGGCACGGATTTGCGGCGGTGCGGCCGAAATCGGCGCAGACACCATCCCCCTGCTCGGCGGGGAAGAAATCCGTTATGAAAAGGCGGTCAAACGGCCGCTGTTAACCTTGCTCGATTCGCTGGACGATGAAACGTTTCTGCTGTTTCTCAGCCATCTTCACGGGTTCGGCCTGTCTGTATATGATTGCGTATTTTCCTACAATCAGGCGCTGTTTTCCGGTGAAGGCGTTTCGTTTTATCACTTCTCGGCGGATGACGCACAATGCGCCTTGCAGCATCACCGCGGCAGCTCGGGTAAACACGACAGATTTGAATGGACGGCATCTGACGGACGGCGCTCCATTATGTATTCAGCGGCAAAACAAGACGGCACCGCGTAACAAACAGGCGGCACCTTTTAAATAGGTGCCGCCTGATGTATTCAGCTTTGTTTTTCACGCTGATTGACGCCCGGCGTTTGCTATTACCCTTCACAGCCGCAGCTTTTGCGGTAACAAGAGTGATTGACGCTTTTGGCATCCTGCACATCTCCTTCGCCTCATCAACATCCCCCTGCCACGGCCTTTCTCATTCAGCGGCACAGTTGCGCGACTAAAAAAAACCCGGATGCATCCGGGTTTTTCAAGCGATTGATTAAAATACGTGAAAGCCGATCGGCAAGTGAAGGCCGAGCAGCACCGTCAGGACGAGCACGATAATAAAACCGATCCACAGTCCGCCGGTTGATTTGCCTTTTTTCTTACGGATGACGAGCATTTCCATCAGTCCGATGGTAATGATGCCGAGCAGCATTTTTCCGGCGTACTCTCCGTTCCAATTCGCAAAACGGACAAAAAGCTCAGCTCCGGTCAGAATAATAATAATGTAGAATAAGCGCAGAATCATATGCGTAATTTTTGCGCCCTTCGCTTTTCCGGAACCGTACAGCCCGTAGCTGACAAATACCAGGATAAGCGCAACGACCCATGAAGTAATATGCCAATGTGTCATTATGTTCAATTCCCCCTATCAGATCAATCTGCCTCACTTATGGTACCACAACAAGCCGATCGGAGCATTATCAATCGTGCGAAAGACACACAATTATCCGATTTGGTTCGACAGCGTGCCGATCGGTTCAATTGTAATGTCAATGCGGTCCCCCGGCTTTAAAAATTTCGGCGGCTTAAACCCTTTTCCGACACCGGACGGCGTCCCCGTCGCTATAATGTCACCGGCTTCAAGCGTCATTCCTTTTGACAGCGTTTCGATTAATTCAGCTATCGGAAAAATCATGTCACCCGTTGATCCTGATTGGCGCAGTTCTCCGTTCACCCGCGTTTCAACTTTCAGGCTTTGTGGATCACTGACGGCCGACTTATGTACAATGACCGGGCCCATCGGGCATGTCGTATCGAGGCTTTTGCCGATAAAAAACTGTTTATGTTTCTTCTGCAGATCGCGCGCTGTTATATCATTTACAATTGTATAGCCGAATATATGATCAAGCGCATGTTCTTTGGAGATGTGCGATCCGCTTTTTGATATGATGACCGCAAGCTCCCCTTCATAATCAAGCTGCTCCGTTACGTCCAAGTGGCTGTCCACTGTTTCTCCGTGTCCTGTAACGGCAGCGGGGGCTTTCGTAAAAACCATGGGATGCTCCGGTATATCAGCCTCACTCCCCATTTCAACAGCATGATCACGATAATTTTTCCCGATGCAGATCACGTTCTTTGAAGGTCTCGGAATAGGCGCGCAAAGCTTTACGTCAGACAGCGCATACATAAATGAACCCGACTCATCATTCGGTTTTTTCGCCCATTCCGCAAGCTGTCCGGCATGCGCGACAAACTTATCTCCTTTTTGAATGCACTCGATCAGCGAACCCGGAATCGTCTCAAGTTCAAACAATTTTTTTTCAGCCTTTTGCAGATCTAAGATTTTGTCATCATCAATGATCAGACCGACAAATGTTCGGCTGTTCAGTTCCCCTGTCGCAAATTTCATGTTAATCCCCCATCATTTTTAAATCTGGCATTCCTTTATGTATTCTTCCTCCTGGCGGGAAATTCCTCTTTTAAACAGGCTGAAAATAAGTGTAAAAGAGTATCAAAAATTGTCACTTTTTTAGTCATATTGACGAAATAAAACCTTCTTGGCCAAAATGGGTTATACTATTATCATCCTATGTTTTCCAAAATAATCGAGAATTGGAGATCACACGATGAACAAAATTGAAGAAAAAAGATTAACTTTATTCGAGACAGCGCAAAAATTCGGAATCAATGCAACGGAGACCATCAGGTGCAGCCAGGAGCTGGACAGCCTTTTAAACGGGTGCCGGGGCGGGCTCATCCAACAAACGAAAGACAGCGGGCTGAACCCGGCCGCACAGATTGAGCACGGCCGCACCGCAGGAAAAAAAGAGGCTTTCTCATAAACGTGATATGTATATAAATCTGTATCATTTATGTATAAGACCCGGCATGCGTAAAGCGCCGGTGTTTTTACGTCTAAAGTTTTTTCCGCTCACAAAAATGTGCATTTGTCATAAGCTATTTTAGGCAGGCAGCCCAGATAAGCTCCTGGAGTGCAGTCATGAAAATCTTCACGAAAAGGATGTGCTCGTATGCCCGCAATTGTCGGAGCGTTTAAAATTAATGCCGTCGGTACGAGCGGAGTCGTTCATATAGGCGACTGCATCACCATTTCTCCAAAAGCAGAGGTTAAGACATTTGCCGGAGCGGGCAGCTTCAATACCGGAGACAATCTCACACTGACGAATTACAGGAATTCAACGAATGTGTACGATAATGATGTAATCGATCAGCCGATGGCAGGAAACGCATAAAGGAGGCGCCGTATGAATTTTTACGTCAATCAGTCGATCCATATCAATTACATGCGTGTAGAATCTGTCAGCAATTCCTCCATACTGCAAATCGGAAGCGCCGGTTCAATTAAATCTCTTTCCAATCTGTACAACACAGGGAGTTATGTTGAGCCGGCGCCGCCTGTCACCGCGGGGCAGCAGACTGTAACAACAGGGGGAGGTCCCGGCACCTCATCATTTGTACCGCTCCAGCCGCCAAGCCGGTAGTTTTAATGAAGGAAACGAGACGCGAGGTGAATGTCATGTATGATCAATCCGTTTCATCCTACCTGCAGAATTTAAATTCTTTCGTACAGCAGCAGGCGCAGCAGATTCAGGAGCTCGAACGGCAGCTGAAAGAATTCCAAAATGAAATTTCAACGCTGAAGCAGCAGCCTTCTACAAGAATCGATCGGCTCGAGTATAAATTTGATCAGCTGAAAATTGAACGGCTGGAAGGAACGCTGAATATCGGATTGAATCCGACTGATCCGAATGCCGTGCAAAACTTCGAAGTCGGCCAGACATCTCCGCAGGTCGGAATGATGCAGCAGGAACAGGCGGGCCAGCAAATGCAGCAAATCCGCCAAAACGTCGATATGTACCTGAATGAAGAAATCCCCGCGCTTTTAGAGCAGCTCGAAACTCAGTATGAGAGCAGGCTGGACG
The DNA here is from genome assembly GCF_000815145.1 of Bacillus sp. Pc3. NCBI lineage: Bacteria > Bacillati > Bacillota > Bacilli > Caryophanales > Bacillaceae > Bacillus > Bacillus sp. Pc3. The sequence goes on from NZ_CP010406.1 coordinate 1,015,868, forward strand.
AAGCGAACAAATATCATATTATTGAAGATATCAGAAAGCAGATGGACAGCCGGATTCAGTATTATCTGTCCCATGTCCCGAAAGAAGAAAATACGGCGCCCGCGCAATATGCCGAGCAGATTGCCGAACATGTGAAGCGTGATATTGTCAGGGCCGTCGAGCACTTTATTAAGCACATACCTGGTGAAATGAAAGGTGATGATCCGTCATGATTTTTACAGTGATTAACCGGAATATTGAAGTCGGCGACATCCGGTCTACCGGTGTATCCAGTTCTTCCTTATTATTAATCGGCGACACCGATTCCGTCTATCTGTCTTCCATCTTTGACACGCCTCCGGAATCTCTTATTATCGGGCCTTATGTGCCGCTGGCGCCGGAATAATGTTAAAGCGCATTTCACGCCTCCGGAACGCCAAAATCAATTCAGTCGGGATTGCGAGTGTCTTTCAAGCAGGCGATACGAATGAAATCAATATGCGGATCAAAGTATTGGCCGATCAGCGTAGTCTTGCTGTATACAGAGATGATGAAGGCTCATTTAACAAAAAAGAATACCAGATTTTTCGGCAGCCAGCCGTCATGCCGTTACCGGAAACGGGAGTCCAAAGCGCATTCTGCCATGAAAACCCTTCAATTCGGGTAAGGAATGTGAAAGTTCAAGGGGTATCGTCAGCATCCGTGGTTCAAATCGGATCGACGTCGATCGTTCTGGGAGATTCGCGGCTGAAACATATTAGGCAGATCTTCACGCCAAGCTCACAATCACAGCAGCCCTGACATATAATGACGATGAGACTTCTATAAAGGGTGTCGTTTATGCCAGCAATTACCGGACCTATAGCTATCAATTCCATATCGGGCGGAGTCGTAAACTTTGGTGATTCCTTTTACCTTTCTCCAAAAAGCTCTTCTAAATCTGCGCTCGGTTCGGGAGCAGGCAATACCGGAGATTTCCTGTTATTAAACAACGTTGTCAATGCGACAAACTATATAGACCCCGATGTCAGCGATCAAAATGTGGTCGGAAACGCCTAAAAAGCAGCCGCTCTTTCAGAAGAGGGCTGCTTTTGTTTCAGCGTTATTTTCGTTCATTTGCTTTTTTTGTTTTTACAAGCTTTTCCGGCGGCTGTTTTCTGATCCATTTCACAAACCGCGCGAGTTTCGGGTCACGACGCAGCTCTTCTATTCCCGTGAGCCTTGCCGCAAGCTCCTGATTCGTATAGAGCGCGTGAACCTGTTTATGACAAGGGATGCAGAGCATTGCGGTCGGAAGGAATGTCCCGCCTTCTTCCTTAGGCGTTAAGTGGTGCTCCGTCAGCCGCACATGATGGCGGCCGCATAATTCACATGTGCCCTCGGCAGAATCGGCCATGATTCCTTCTCCTTTCTACATGATCTCCAATGTGACCCGGGTGCCTTTCCCGCCCGGTTCGGACGGATGAACGATTAATTTTTTCGGCAGACGCGCTCTCAGCTCCTGCACATGGCTGATCACTCCGACGGATAAGTTGTCCGATTGCAGCTTTTCGAGCGCTGTAACAACGGTGTCTAAGAGCCCTTGGTCAAGAGTTCCAAATCCTTCATCTAAGAAAAAGAATTGCAGCGGGTATTGCCCCCGCAGCTGAATCTGGGCGGACAAGGCAAGCGCAAGCGACAGCGATGTCAGAAACGTCTCTCCGCCAGAAAGGCTTGATACGGGCCGTTTGACGCCTCCGTTCGCGTCATCACGCATGACGAAACCGCCTTCTGAATCGACTAATATGGCATACCGCTGCCTTGTCAAAGCTCCGAGACGGGCAGAGGCGTCCCGAGCCACACTTTCCAGCTGTTCTTCCGCTAAAAATTCGACGAATGTATTGCCTTTACATACAGACTGGAGCTTATCAAGCCTGTCAATCTGTGTCTGCCAGCTTTTCAGTTCGGCTTCAATCTCTTTAAAGCGCTTATGCTGTTTTTGCATAACCGCGAAGGCTTTTGCCTGCGCTCCTTTTTCCTCCATGGCGGCGCCTGACTCAGCCTCTGCCTGCTTCAGCAGAGAAACGGATGCTGTCCATTCTTCCTCCGATATCCGGCGCTCGGCTAATTTATCAGTAACACGGCTGATATTTGCCGATAGCTGTTTTGAGGTGTCCAGGAACTCATCTATTTCTTTTTTCATTTCCTCTGCACGCCCTTGCGGAAGCAGATTTTTTTTGACTTGGTCCGGGTCGGCAAACCCGGTGTCTTTTGACCTCACGCGCCAGTCGTTTTGCGCTTTCTCAAGGGAGGTCTCAGCATCCCTGAGTGACATGAGACTCCCGGATTCCCGGCCTTTTGCGTCATTCAGTGATTGCTGCGCCTGCTTCAGCGCGTCGAATAGGGACTGTTCTTTCGATTTTAACAGCTGTAATTCCTGCCGCACCGCTTCAAGCTTTGCGGAAATTGATGTTTCTTCAGCTGCTGTTCCGAGCTCTTGTTCATACCCGTCAATCATCTGCTGCAGGCGCTCAGACGCATAGTGAAGCTCGAGCCGTTCCCGTTCAAGCCGATGCTTCATCTCCTGCAGGCGTTCTTTCTCCTCTTCATGTTCCTTGAGGAATGCGATGCTTGTTTCAATGCGCTTCTCACATTCTTCTGCCTGCCTGTCCTTCTCATCTATCGAAGCCTGCCAAGTGTCAATCCGGTTTGGCGGAATATCACCGCAGACTTCGTTGTACTGATTCAATCGGCTTTCTGACAGCGATTCAAGCTCTTCTAATGAATGTCTGAGACGGCCGGCTTCTTTTTCCTCGTAGCGGATTCGTTCGGCAAGCTGCTCAGCTTGTTTCACCGTCTGCTGATGCGCGCTGATCAGTCTTGTGACCTTCTCTTTTACCGACAGCATATCCTGTTTCATTTGTTTCCATTCCAAGCGGACGGCGCTGAACGCTTCATCAAGCGGGCGTCCGCTGATGGAGGAAGCGGCTTCCAGCTCCGGAACCCGGACGCTTTGCAGAAACGGACATTCTTCGGTAAAACGCCCCGACTGTTCTTCTAATGCAACCTTGGCTGTCAGCACTTCCTGAGAAAGAGCCGCCGCCTCAGAAAGCAGCGCTTCAACCTGCTGCAGCTGTTCCTGTACAGCCGTATCAGGCGAGAATGTTTCATGAGCGGAACGCGGGCGGTCATGCTGCGTCGAGCCGCATACAGGACAAGGCTTTCCTTCGATTAGTTTTTCCGATAATTCTTTTGTTAATGCAGCCGTTCTCGCTTCCTCTGAGCGCCTGCGGAGATCGGCTTGCGTTTTGTCAGCCCGTTCGGCTGCGGCTTTCAGTGAACGTTCCGTTTCACAGACCATATGGTAAACGGTTTGAAGCGTTTGATAAGCGTGCGTAACATCTTCCTCTTCCGTTTTCGCTTTCGCTGTGAGCGACTCGCTTTCTCCGTTCAGCTTCTCCACGTTTTTCAGCTGCGTTGTCAGATTGGCCCGTTCTTTCGTGATTTGTTCCTGTGTCTGCTGAAAGCCTGCCGCCAGCTGTGCGGCGGTCTGGCATTTTTTCCGTTCATCGGCGGTCACTTGAACTGCTTTCAGCTCTTCTTTCAGCTCATTCTGCCTGTTTTGGCCGCGGGTCAGGCGGTCTTTCACTCCGGCCAGCTGTTTCGAGGCGGCTTCGTATTCTTCCTCTTTTTTGCTGTGTTCCGCATTTGTTTTTTCCGCTTCTTTTTTCGCTTCAAGCAGTTTTTGTTCAATGGCTGAAAGTCTTTGATACAGCTCTTCTTCCTTGACAAGCTTCGGCTCCTGTTCGGCCTTATGGGCCCGCCATGCTTCATAGGCTTCATTTTGCCGGGTAAATGAAACGGTTTCCGCCTCTGATTTCCGTTTGGCCAGTTCGTGTTCCTGTTCGGCGCGCTGCTTCCGGCGGACGGCTTCTGTGTAACGGTCTGCGTACGGCTCAAGGGCGAGAGCTGTTTCCGCCTCTTTAAGACGCTCAGTCAAATCCGTGATGTACGGGCGTCTTTCCTCAAGCTTTTTCTCCCGGCGCTCATATTCATCTCTTTCTGTCTGCAGGTTCCAAATTTCCTGGTGATTCTCAAAGCGCTCTTTTGCCCGGACCCGTTTCTTCTCAGCTTCTTCAAGCCGTTCGTTCGCTTCGTGAAACTGCTGTTCAGCCTGCTTCAGCGCATCTTCTCCTGCGTCTCCGAGGCCGGATTGTTCGGCCAGCATTTCATTTTTTTTCGCTGCCGCTTCCTGCGCCCGCCGCCGCAATTTTTTGACAAGCCTGTCCCCGTACTGTTCCAGATTAAACAGGCGCTGGAGCATATGTCTTCTTTCCGCGCCTTTAAGCGACAGAAACTCGGCAAACTTTCCTTGCGGCAGCACGACGGCTCTTGTAAAGTCGTCAATGGTCAGGCCAAGAAGCTCTTCCACCTTTTTGTTCACTTCATTCGCTTTATCGGCCAGCACCGTTTGTTCGTCTTTGATTTCAATCAGGCGGCAGAGGGCGGTTTTTACTTTCGTTTCATCCGTTCTCTTAAAAACGCGCTCGACCTTGTAGGAAACCCGGTGGCCGGATTGAAGCGCGAATGTAAATGAGACGGCGAGCTGATCTTCGGCATGATTCAGGATGCCGTGCGTATTATTTGCGGCGCGCTCCACTTTTCCGTATAAAGCGAGTGTCATGGCATCAAGGATTGATGATTTTCCGCTTCCGGTCGGCCCGAAAATCCCGAACACCCCGGCTCCGGACAGTCCGGCAAAATCAATGGTCTGTTCCTCCCTGAAGCTGTGGAGCCCTTTTATCGTTAACAGAATCGGCTTCATGTCGCATCCTCCTCATCATCTGCTGACGCAAGCTCTAAAAACAGCTTGACCATCTCCTCATCCGGCACGCCGCCGCCCGTTTGTTTTTCATAAAACTTCTTAAATCGATCCTCAATTGATGTGTGTTTCACTTCAATCCGGTCATTTTCGGTCTCTTTTTCTTCAAAAACCGGCCTGATATGGATAAAGCCGGGATGCGCCTTTCTCAGCCGATGAATTTCCTCGAGAGAAAGCTGATCCGTCAAATGGATATCAAGATCGATCCAGGCATTCCGGTCACGCCCTTCATCAAGCCAGCCGTGAACCTCGCTCAGCCCCTGCGCTTTCCATTTGACGAGCGGTTTACCGGAAGACAGGAAAATCTCTTCCCACTTCGCTTCTCCGCCGGGCTTCGCTTCTACCACCGTCACCGATTTGGCATAACCGGCTTCCGAAAAGCTGTATGCGAGCGGAGAGCCTGAATAACGGGCAGCCGTCTTGGCGCGCTTGATCGTTTGCGGACGGTGGAGATGGCCGAGAGCCACGTAAGCCGCATCAGCCGGCAGGCTGTCAGCGGCAACTGTGTAAGCGCCCCCGACTTCAATCGGACGCTCTGAATCGGTCTGATTTCCCCCCGCGACATAAATGTGGCTCGCCGCGATTTTCACGGCATCGTCCCGGCACAGTCCGCACATGTGAGCAAACGCCTCTCTGATTTTGACATCGTAATGATCGCGAAGAAGCTTTTCCTCAAACGTATCAGAAAGCACTTCGTTTAATCTCGCCTCTGACGGATATGCCAGCGCAGCTACGGCTAACAGCTCGTCCGCCGACGGCACTTCAATATGCACAGGTTCTGTCCGCGGATAGCCGATTAAATGAATGCCGCGCTCATTTGTTAACGGAGAAGCCGCCGCCAGCCTGTCGGGATTGTCATGGTTTCCGGCAATGACGACAACCGGGCGCTTTCCGCCGTCAGAAAGCGCGGAAAGACTTTCGTAATACAATTGTTCAGCGAGCGCAGGCGGGTTGACCGTATCAAATACATCCCCCGCCATAATGACCGCATCAATATTTTCTTCCTTGACAATGGTATTCAGCTCTTCCAATACCTCGGCCTGCTCGCTCAGCCTGCTTCTGCCTTCCAGCGTTTTGCCGAGGTGCCAGTCAGCTGTATGTAAAATGCGCATACCGCATTCACCTCACTTTTTGATAGAAAAAAAGATCCGCTCCAAAAAAGAGCTTCGGATCTTGTTACAGTGTAAGAACGTGACCTCCATCGAAGAAATAGAGCGCACGCCCTTTCACTTTCGTTTTTGTAATTTGTTCAACCGCTTTTGTATACAATTCGATTTGTGTTTCATACCTTTTTTGCAGAATCGGAGCCGCGCCTTCAAATCCGTTCCGGAATTTCCCCTCTATCCGATCTGTTTTATAGTCCAGCAAATAGAGACCGTCCGCAGTTTCGTAGAGGCAGTCAATAATCCCCTGCACGAGCAGCGGTTCACCGGCCGTTTCGGCATCCTTGTACACCTCGCCGGTCGGAAGCGCCATACTGAACGGCACTTCCCGGTCAATCCGCAGCGCCCCGAGAAGGTCTTTCCCGATTTCAGTTCCGAAAAACTGGACAATTTCTTCTATATCAATAGCTTCCTGCTGTTCTTCTGTCAGCAGCTCTTTTTCGTAAAGCATCCGGACCGTCCGCTCCGCTTCTTCGGCAGTCGGAACGTGCGTCAGCGGTATGTGCTGCATCACCGTATGCATCGCCGTCCCTTTTTCGGCGGCTGTCAGCCCTTTTTTCATCATAAAACCGGGACGCCTGTATAAAAGCGTGTCTCCTGACGGTTTGATGAGAGAGCGGCCGCTGTATTCATCCTCGTATTCTTGCTTTCTCTTCAGCTCAGAAACTGACTGCTTCGTTCTGATAGCCGTCAGCTCTCGGTACGGATATTCCCATACAAGCAGACGGCGCGCCTGATCATCAAATGAAAACGAATCAGGAATCGGCTCGCCCTGCTGAATCGCTTTGAGACGTTTGCTCTTTTCTTCAGCACGTTCTTTTGGATTCTCTTCCAGCAATTCACTTTGCTGCAGCATCCGGATATGAAAACGCGACGGGTCGCGCGCGATATCCTCAGATGAGGAAAGTCCCGGCGTCCTGTGCGCTTCCATGTCACGGTGGCGGATGAGCGCCGGCCCGATAAAGTCCAAATAAGATGACGCCTGATAGCGGTCGAATTCAGAAAGAAGCCAATCGGCCCGGTCTGCTTGCGCCTGCCATTTGGCCAGCTGTTTTTCCCGGTTTTTGCAGGAACCGACGAGAAACAGCTTTTCCTTCGCTCTGGTCAGCGCCACATACAATACGCGCAATTCTTCGGATAAGAGCTCTCTGCGCATCTTTTTCTTCATCGCCACAAGCGGAAGAGTCGGATAGCTGATTCTGAGTTCCGGATGAATATACTTCGTGCCGAAACCGAGCTCTTTATCAAGCAGGTATGATTTGTTGAGATCCATCATATTAAAACTTCTGCCGAGTCCGGCGGTGAAAACGACGGGGAATTCAAGTCCTTTGCTGCTGTGGATCGTCATCAGCCGAACGACATCCTCCTGCTCGCTGAGCGCCCGGGCCGTCCCCAGATCATCGCCGCGCTCCTGCATCCGTTCAATGAACCGCAAAAAGCGGAATAACCCGCGGAACGCCGTCGCTTCGTACGAGCGCGCCCGGTCATACAAGACGCGCAGATTGGCCTGGCGCTGCTTTCCGCCTGGCATGCCGCCTGCATAGTCAAAATATCCGGTATCGCGGTATACTTCCCAAATCAGCTCAGACACCGAATGATTCGTCGAAAATGACCGCCACTTTTGCAGACTGTCATAAAAGGTTCTCAGTTTTTGATACAGGTCATCATGCCTGTCAGCGTTCGCTATATATGCTTTCAGCGCTTCATAAAACGGCGCTTTTTTCTTTTCAAGGCGTATCAGCGCAAGTTCATTTTCGTCACAGCCGACGATGGGCGATCGCAGCACGGAAGCAAGCGGAATATCCTGATACGGATTATCAATCACCTTCAAGACTGAAAGCGCCGCAGCTACCTCCACGGCTTCAAAGTAACCCGACGTCAAATTGGCGTACACCGGAATGCCCTGGTTTTTCAGCTCTTCCATTAATTGCGGCGCCCACGGCATGGAGCGCAGCAAAATTACGATATCCCGGTACTGGATATTCCGGTGTGTTTTTGTTTTGCCGTCATATACCTTAAACGGAGATGAGACAAGCTTTCGGATCTCCCCGGCTATCGCTTTCGCTTCCCAATGCACAGTTTCAAAGTCTTCGGCATCCTCGGAGCTGTCTGCGCCATCAGCGCTGTCAATGAGCAGCAGTTCCGTTTTTGCCGCGTCATTCGGCGGATACGATGCGCCGAGCTTCAATGCCGCCTGTTCATCGTAATCCACTTCGCCGATTTTTCCGCCCATCAGCTGCTTAAACAAGAAATTCGTACTGTCCAAAATATCGGAGCGGCTGCGGAAATTTTGGTTCAGGTCAATTTTCTGCCCCGCGCCTTCCCCGCTTTCTGTAAACCTTTTATATTTCCCGAGAAACAGCAGCGGCTCAGCAAGTCTGAAACGGTAGATCGATTGTTTAACGTCGCCTACCATAAACAGATTTCCCGTCTCTTCATTCCCGCTTTTAACAAGCTGCAGGATAGACTCTTGCACAAGATTCGTATCTTGATATTCATCAACCAGAACTTCATGGAACTGGTCTTGATAATAAACGGCCGCTTCGCTCGGCACCCGCCGGCCTTCTTCATCAACCGCAGTTAAAATCGCCAGGCAGTAATGTTCCAAATCTGAGAAATCAATAATTGATTTTTCTTGTTTCGCCGCTTCAAATCGTTTTCCGTACGATATCACGAGCTGAACGAGCGTTTCGATGACAGGCTTCATATCTGTTAAACTCTTTAAGTGATCTTGCGGACTTCTTGTAAAGTAATCGGTCTTTACCTTTTCGATCAGTTTCTTCGCGCCGTTTCGCAAATCGGTCGCTTCGTCCAAAAGCGCTTTGTCAAATTCATCGCCCTTTACCGCCTTCGCCCGCTTAAAGGAGACTGCGGGAACCCGTTCATACAGCGCATCGAAGTCATGCCGGCAGCTGATCAGCTCTTCTATCTGCTGAAGGTCATCCAGAAAATTATCAGCGCGCGGGGCCGGCCCACCGGGCGCTTTTGTCAGTTCAAGCGCCTTCTCAAGCTTTTGTTTTGCCCCGAAGAGCGCCATTTCAGCATCTTCTTTCACATACTGGTAAAACGGAAGCTCTTCCATTTTGCTTTCTTCCGTCACGTCATACAGGCGGACAAAGCTTTGCAGCCACGCTTCCGGGTCAGGATGCGACCGGGAATACTCGTACACCCGTTTGACAAGGTCTTGAAGATCAAGATCATGCCTGTCTGTCGTATATCTGTCCGCAAGCTCAAAAAACGCCTGATTCCCTTTTGCGTATTCATCTTCAAACAGCTCATCAAGCACTTCGTCTCCGAGCAATTCGCCTTCCGTCTGGTCAGCCATCCGAAAACCGGGGTCAAGATCAATCATATAATAATATTTTTTAAGCACTTGCAGACAGAAAGAGTGAAGCGTCGAAATGCTCGCCCGATTTAATAGAGAGAGCTGCCGTCTGATATGCAGAGATCCCGGATTTTTGGCGAGCTCTTTTTCTAATGCTTCCGCGATCCGATGCTTCATCTCCGCTGCTGAGGCGTTTGTAAAGGTCACCACAAGGAGCCGGTCAACATCAACCGGATCTTCCTCCGCGGTTATCTTTCTGATCATCCGTTCCACGAGCACGGCCGTTTTACCTGATCCGGCTGCGGCAGCGACCAAAATATCGCGGCCGGAAGAAACGATGGCGCTCCATTGGTCATCCGTCCATATGCTGTCTTTCGGTTTAGGAATTTGCATCATCATCCGCCTCCTTCTTCAGCCAATCCAGTATGGTGCCGTCTTTTTCCGCTTTCAGGCTGCGGTATTCATTTTCCTTAAGTGACTCATCAAACTGGCATACCGACTTAAACGCACAGTACGTACAAGGCGTCTTATCTTTCAGCTTATACGGGGTAATGGACACAAGCCCGTCCGTTATCGCTTCGCCAGCCTGTTCAAATGTCCGCCGCACATGGTCTGTCAGCAGATGAAAGTCCTGTTCGCTGACCGCGGCTGAGTCGGATCTTAAAGACCCGTCCTTTTTCAAACCGGCATTGATGATATTTGAACGCCCTTCCTCCAAGGTCGTGTCCATCAGACTGATCGCCTCCCGGTCACCGAGGAGAAGGCCTTTCATTTTAAATTTCTTGAAAATTTCCTGCTCGATTTCATCAAGCCCCATCGGCAGACTGGCCTGAATCATCGGATCGTGAATATGGAAATACAAAACGCCTGCCGGTGTCGCTTTCATGCCGAGCCAATCCGCGGAATGTGTAATCGATAAGTCAAGATATGTGAGCATTTGCAGAGCGAGCCCGTAATACACCTCAGCCAGATCAAGCCCCCTGTCGCTTGATTTATAATCAACGATTCTCAGCAGCAGGCCTTTTGAACTTTCCGCTTTATCCACGCGGTCGATCCGTCCGACGAGTTCCATCGTACAGCCGTTTTTCAGCGTGAAAGTGAGCGGAGGCAGCGGCCCGCTTCCGCCGAAACCGAGTTCAAGACCGACCGGGACGAAACCGCTCGCCTTCGCATGCTCGCTTAATATGCCAGAAACACGCGTGACGATCTTCTGCAGTTTTTCCTTCACATAAAAGTGTCTGTTTGAGCTGAGCAGAATCTCTTTTTGCAGCTTTGGCGCAAGCCGTTCCACCGCTTCATAGGAGAAATTCCGGCACTGATCTTTCGTCAGATCGCGCCATTCCAGCTTCTGCTCACGAAGCCGGTCTGAAATCAGCTTCAGGCTGGAGTGAAACAGCTGGCCGATATCCGGCGCGTCCAGCTTGAAAAACTGCCGCTCTTTTAATTGAAGCCCGTGAGATGCAAAATGAGAAAACTGGCAGGCATTAAACGCCTCCATCCGGGAGACGCTTCCTTTAATATGCTCGCCGTAAAGCTGGCGCGAAACAGGGCGTTCAAGACGCTTCGCCTCATTGCGGAAAAACAAGCTTGAAAACAGCTTTTTCGCACGCCGGTGATCAGGCTCTTTCATCAGCACATTGTATGCGCTCCACCATACGTCACTGATCTCGTACTCTCTTGTCCACAGCCTGAGCTGACTTGCCGTATATGTCTGAGCCACCTGTTTATTGACGAGATACTGAAGCTGCTCTTCTTCGCTTACCTGCTCGGGATCAGCCGCTGACAGCTTTTCCTGATGATCGGGAAACAGCTCGCCAAGCCGGTTTACAACGATTGACGGCAGGAGCGTTTTTCCTTCCGCATCAGCAATCGGGTATGACACATAAAGACGGTCAGACGGACTCGACAGCGCCATATAGATGAGAAAATGCTCATCAAGCAGCCGCTCACGCCCCGCGGAAGACAGCTCCACTCCGACTGCTTTCAGCCACTCCCGGTCATCATCAGACAGCACGCCGTTTTCATCCGGGCGCGCCGGAAGAACGCCGTCATTGGCCCCGATGACGAATGTGCAGGACGTGCCGTACATTCTTGAGAGATCCATATTCCCTACAAATACTTGGTCAAGCGCAGGCGGAATTAAAGAAAAATGAAGCGATTCCGTTCCCGTTTCAAGCATTTGCTGGAACAGTGCCAAAGATATTTCATCTTCACCCATCATGCCGGCAAACTCCTCGAGAAGCTGGATAACGGCATCCCACGCCTGGCCGTGCTGCTGCGCTTCGATCATGTTTCCGGTCTCTTCGGCCCGCTGCCTTTTCCGGTCCAGCTTCAGGGGAACATCGGTATCTTCCAAAAAGAGATAAAGAGCCTCCGCCATGCTTTGAACCGTTTTCGCTTTTTTCATCCGGTTTTGAAGCCGGACAAGGGGCGCGGCTATCCACTCTCTCGTCTCATTCAGCATGTGTTCCATCTCTATTTCCTGATCCGTCTGCGCGAAATCCTCATCGAGCGATACGAAGCGCCTGTATACAAACCGCTCGCCGCTCGTCCAGCGCTCCCCTTTAATGCCGTAGGCGATACAGTAATTTTCAAGCTGATCGACCTGCTCTCTTATTTTCTGCTCCGGCTGATCAAGCGGGAATAACAGTTCGGTTTTCGCACAGCGGAACACCGCTTCATATCTCCAGTTCCCCTTCACGACATCCAGGCTTGAACGGATGAATTCAATAAGCGGGTGATGCTGCATAGAAGCTTTTCCGTCAATAAAATAAGGAAGCCCGTAATCGGCAAACACTTCCTTCAGCAAATCTTTATAATCTTCCGGCTGACGGATGAGAATCGCCATATCTTTGTACCGGTATCCTCCGTCCCGGACAAGTGATTGAATTTCCCGGGCAATACCTTCAAGCTCAGCTCTTCTGTTTTGCGCCTGCATGACGGTAAAAGCTTCCTGTCCGCCGGTATACGCCGCGGCGGGACGCACATCGTACTGCGACTCTATACAGGCAAGCTCCGGCGCATGCTGATGCCGCTTCGTGCCATGCAGTTCCTTGCAGGAAATATCGGCATTCAATTCCTTTGCCGTCTGATAAAGCTTATAGTATGTGCTTCCCGTCATTCTGAACAGATCGAGCTCATCCGGTGCCTGTTCCGCCGAAGGGCTGTCCGCCGTCAGCGAGAATGTGACATGTTCAGCATGCATGATCAGCTGCTCCAGCACCCTTAATTCCTGCGGCGTAAATTGATAGAATCCGTCGACGTAAACACGGGCGCCTTTTACAACGTCCGCCAAAGGAATCTGCTGAGCGAGCAGCGTCAAATAATCCTCTGAATGCAAATAGTGTCCGGCGAGGCTTCTTTCCATCTGCTGATATAAAATGCCTAAATCATGAAGTTTTTCAGACAGCATCCGCTCTCCGCGATATTCTGATGCCGTTCCGCTTTCCGCCATGCGGCGGACGTCTTCAGGCTCAATACAGTACCGCTTAAACTCTGTCAGCATCCGTTCCACCTGCTCAGTGAACCCGGTTTTGTCACTCGCTTTTTGATACACTTTAAACTCGTGCTTATGTTCTTCAATCAGTTTCCTTAAAAGCATCTGCACACCCGTCGTCGTCACAAACGGGCGGTTCATGCCCCCGGTATGCTGAAGCACGCGCCACGCCAAACGCGAAAAACTGAACACTTGAGCGCGTATCATGCCGCCGATATCCGGCGTTTTAGCAAGCTCATATTCCATTAAAAACGTCATTTGATCCGGGACTAGAAAAATGATCGGTTTCCCGAACGGCTCCCGGCGCAGTTCATCTTGAATGCTGTCGATAATCAGCCTCGTTTTCCCACTCCCCGATCTGCCTACTAAAAACTCAACACCCAATTAGAAGACCCCTCTCTTTTTATCTTTCTACATTTTATCGAAAGTTGACGAAAATGACCAATCTCATCTGCTGGTAAAAACGGGATGACTGTTTTAAAACATATCGTTTTTGACCAAAATAAAGAAAAAAGGACTAATGATGATGTCAGAATATCCCGAAGTAATTGTACGGACGGCTCTGTCGTTCAGCATTCTGTTTATCGGCGCCCGGATACTCGGTAAACAAACCATTTCACAGATGACGCTTTTTGATTTCATTGCGGCAATCTCGCTCGGCGCCATCACGGCAAATCTGTCATTTAATACAAAGCTGCCGATTCATTATCATGTCATTGCCTACATTATTTTTGTGGCAATCATTTACCTTGTCGCATATCTTTCTATGAAAAACAGGGCCCTTAGGGGTTTCTTTGCAGGCAAACCGACCATTATCATTCAAAACGGTAAAATACTTGAGCATAATATGAAAACGATGCGTTATACCATCGACTACTTGAACCAGCAGCTGCGTGTAAATGACGTATTTGACATTTCTCAGGTTCAGACTGCCATCATTGAAACAAACGGCAGCATGTCAGTGGAGGTCAAACCGGAATTTGCGCCCGTTACAAGACAGGATCTCGGCATCTTTGCCGGACATGAAAAGAACTTTGCCGTTGAGCTGATTATGGACGGCCGGCTGGTGATGAAAAATCTGGAAGAAAACCACGTATCGGAAAAATGGCTGAGAGAAGAATTGGACAAGAGAAACCTCAAACCGGAAGACGTTGTATACGCTGTGCGCGGAAGCAACGGCCGGCTTTTTGTCGACACATACGACGACCATATTACATCGCCGCTAGATCAAGAATAAAAATGACATCCGCACATGTCACGGGCTGCCGCCGTATAATACCCTATAAACATTCGGGGGTGAGTCCAATGCACGAGAATTTTTTTCATTATACAGCCATCTGCAGCGACGATTCTGTGCTTATAAAGGATCTGGTAAAATCCATAAACGGTGAATACAGCGCTGTGATTTGCTACTCAATATTAGCCGAAAAAGCGCCGACCGCAGAAATCAGAAGACGAATCGAACATATCAGAGAGGAAGAAGTGCGCCACCTGCACGCTTTCTCTTCACTGTATACGTCAATTACCGGAAAACAGTTGACGCCGAAACAGACGGAGCATTGTCCGCACACATACAGAGAAGGACTGAGGGCGGCGTTTTATGATGAGCAGAAAACGAATGATTTTTATTTGCAGGCATCCGATAGAGCGGTGCATCCGGAAGCGAAGCGGTTATTTGCCCGCACGGCATTTGACGAGCAGCGTCATGCCGTCTGGTTTTTATACGATATGGCCCACTCTCCTTTCCACCATACAGGGGGAACGGTATCAAACGCGCCGAACACAAGCTACACCGAGGTAAATAACGGCAAATAACGGTTCAGGCAGATCACGCTCCCCCGCCGGGAGTCTTCAGACCGCTGACAAACCCCGTTCTTTCAACATGAGAGAATGGGGTTTACTTTTCGAGCCGTTTTATACTCCCTCTAAACAATGGATACCTTCTTCATTGTATAATCAGCAAAAACCCTTTATAATAAAATAAACCAACTGGTCGGTTTCAAACGAACCGAGCCCCGCTTTGCGGGACAACGATATGAATGAGGCGGAAAGGATCTGTGTGAAGTGACAAATACAAAAGGCGGTGCCGGAAAGAGCCAAAAGACGAAGAACAGGCTCGTATCCGCTTCGCGTGACTTATTTGCAAAAAAAGGATATTCAGAAACATCGATTCGGGATATTTTAGAGGCTGCCGAAATCAGTAAAGGCAATCTATATCACCATTTTAAAGGAAAAGAGTTTCTGTTTCTTCATATCATGGAAGAGGATCACCGCGTGATGATCGAGACGTGGAGGGAAATGGAAGCTGATCTGAAAGATGCTGCCGAAAAGCTGGCGGGCTTTGCGGAGCTGCTCAGCCGGATGAGCATCAATTACCCGCTTATGAGAGCAAGTGAAGAGTTTTATGCGAGTGCGTTTACGTCAGACGAGGTCGTAAAGCGGCTCAACAAAATTGATATTGAATATGACGATGTGATGAGAGAGATCTTAGAAGAGGGGAATCAAGACGGCAGCTGGTCCATTCATCATGTCGAATCAAAAGTAAAAATCCTGCTATCCGTCTTCTACGGTTTAGATGTGTTATATAAAAACGATACCATTCAGCAAAGAATCGAATTGCAAAAAGAAGCCATCTCCGTGTTTATTCACGGGTCGATCAGCGCTGATAAACAGAATGACAGCTGACAAAGGAGAAACAACATGCAAAAACCGATCAGAGAACAAAAGGCTGTACTCATCATCTTATTAAGCAATATATTTATTGCGTTTTTAGGCATCGGATTGATCATTCCCGTTATGCCGCTGTTTATGAATGTGATGCACTTGACGGGCAGCACAATGGGATACCTTGTCGCTGCCTTCGCCGTTGCGCAATTAATTGCATCCCCCATTGCGGGGAGATGGGTTGACCGCTTCGGCAGAAAAATCATGATTCTCGCCGGACTGTTTTTGTTCGCATTATCCGAACTGACCTTCGGATTGGGCACACATGTCTCCATTTTATATTTCGCAAGGGTGCTGGGGGGCATCAGTGCCGCTTTTATCATGCCCGCTGTTACAGCGTATGTCGCAGATATTACGACGGTGCAGGAAAGATCGAAGGCGATGGGCTATGTATCTGCCGCCATCAGCACAGGGTTTATCATCGGGCCCGGCATAGGAGGATTTATTGCCGATCACGGCGTTCGAATGCCGTTTTTCTTTGCGGCGGGAATTGCATTTATCGCAGTGATTTCCTCTGTCTTTATGCTGAAAGAGCCGTTAACTAAAGAAGAACGCGCAAAGCAGCTGGAAAGCGTCAAAGAATCAACTTTCTTAAAAGATTTGAAAAAGTCGATTCATCCAAACTACTTGATCGCCTTTATCATCGTTTTTGTTTTGGCATTCGGACTGTCGGCTTACGAAACGGTATTCAGCTTATTTACAAACCATAAATTCGGCTTCACGCCAAAGGATATCGCCATTATTATTACGTTCAGCTCCATTGTGGCGGTCCTCATTCAAGTACTCGCGTTCGGAAGACTTGTCAACTTCCTCGGGGAGAAAAAAGTCATTCAGCTTTGTCTGATCATCGGCGCTGTGCTGGCTTTCGTTTCTACGGTGATGTCAGGATTTTTGCCCGTGCTCGCTGTCACCTGCATCATTTTCCTTGCGTTTGATTTACTGCGCCCGGCACTGACTACTTATTTATCGAAAATCGCAGGAAATCAGCAGGGGTTTGTTGCCGGTATGAACTCAACATACACGAGTTTGGGCACCATTTTCGGCCCGGCTCTGGGCGGTATTTTATTTGATATGAATATTCACTTCCCGTTTCTGTTCGCAGGTGTGGTTTTATTTCTCGGTCTGGGATTGACCTTTGTGTGGAAAGGAAAAGCGGGCGAGGTTTCGGAGTAGGGTGCACTCACCCATCTCCGGAGCTTTTTTTGCGTTTGCGATAAGAAAAATGAATGGATTATGAGAAATAATTCATTATTTATTTATCTCAAAATCTATACTATAGTAATAGTAAGGTTAACGAGCTTAACAATTTAATATGAATGTTTCAGGAAGAAGGGTTTTCATTGAAGAAAGACAAACATCTCCTTACGGATATCTGGTTTATTCTCATCAGTGCGGCAGGGGGGTTTCTTCTTTCTCTTACAGGGATGTCGATCGCCTGGATGCTCGGAACGCTGGCCGCCGGCTGCATCCTCTCCATGACGAGGCCCCGCTGGCTGTTCATGGCGCCTGACAGAAGAGGGATTCACCGCAGATGGCTTGCCGCGGGACAAATGATCCTCGGCATCGAACTCGGCCAGAAACTGAACCTGTCCGTTCTGTCGGTTTTACGGGAGCATTGGCTTCCGGTAGGCTTCATGCTGATTTTTTCTATCGTGATGGCGCTTGTTTCCGGATATGTGCTCTTTCGGTTCAGCCGGACAGACATGATGACAAGCTTTGTAGGCACGGCGCCGGGCGGTTTATCCGCCATGCCGGGTATCGCCCAGGAAGTCGGCGCAAACACCGCGATTGTAAGCCTTATTCAGCTGACGCGCGTCCTTTTGGTCGTCATGACAATACCGTTTCTTGTCATTTTCTTATTTACCAAACAAAACGGTGCAGCTCAGACATCAGCCGGAGCCGTTTCGGCAGGAGCTTCACATCCGGGCCTTACTCCCGTCTTGTTAACGGCCGGATTTATTTTGGCTGCCTGGCTTGCAAGCAAAGGCGCAAAACGGCTGAAATTTCCCGCCCCTTGGCTGCTCGGCAGCATGATTGGCGTTGCTGCTGCGGAAATCGGCGTGTCCGCCTTGGCGGGCAAAGACATGCTGGCCTGGTGGCCGCCGGAAGCGAACCAGCTGTCACAAATTTTTCTCGGCGCCACAATCGGATCAAAAATGTACAAAAGTATGTTCACCGGTGTGACGAGAGTGCTGACCGTCGGATTTATTTCTTCCGTCGGATTAATCGCCGCCATGATTCTGAGCGCGATTGCGGTTTCTAAATTAACGGGCATCTCCATGATTACATCTGTTCTCGCCTTTTCTCCCGGCGGGATCGCCGAGATGGCGGCGACTTCGATCACCCTGCACGAAGACTCGACTTTCGTCGTCGCGGTTCAGGTCATCCGGATCGTTCTCGTCATCGCCATGCTTCCGCCCTTCTATCGGCTGCTGCACCACCTTTCTCAGCTGAAACGGGCACACGGTGAAAGAGGCCGGGCAGAAAGAGGAACATGATCCGAATAAAAAAACACGCATCCATATGCGTGTTTTTTATTTGAACAGCTCTCCGCCGCCATTTACAGACCGCCAGTTTGCTGAAAGATCACGGAACAGCCGTTCAGCAAATAACAGTTCTTCATCTGTATAGCGGTCTAAAAACGCCAAGAGCCGCTTTTTTATCAATTCATGATATTCATGATGAAGAGAATGCAGCTCTTTCCCGGCAGGAGTCAGCCGGAAATAGACTTCTTTTTTATTGTCGCTCAGCCGGGTCCTGCGCAGAAAGCCGGCTTCCAAAAACTTCGCGCAGCTTCTCGACACGGTCGGCTTTGTCGTCTTCATTTTTTCCGCTATTGACGTGACATTGATCGGTTCATGATCTCCGATACACGACAAAATGTGAATTTCCGTCAAAGTCAACTGTAATTTTTTTCCGTTTTCTTCACGGAGTTCGTCCATCCGTCCGGCCAACGACGCCCTGATGTCCTCCTGACACCTCTCCTGCTCGTGAAAAATATCTGTCAGCCCTTCAAGAATCATGTGTTTTGCATGGTCTGGCTGTCTTCTGTCCAACTGCTGAATCACCCTTCCGTATTGATTGTTTCTTTTACTATAACGTTTTGTTACACAAGAAACAATCACACAGGCGCATAAAAGGGTATCAGATGAATCCCCATCTCTCCAAACCGGCCAGAACAGCTTCTTCCGCTTCACGTCCCGAGCCGCCGGCTGCCCATGCCGCGTGGCCGTCCGGCCGGATGAAAACGGCGTGGACGTCATCCCAATCGGCACGTGTTTCAGCAAGCTCCGCCCTGACAGCTGCCACGCTGTCCGTATCAATACCGGCGGGAATGCTCCCTCTTAATGACAAAAGCACAAAGGCGCCCTTATGAAGAAAATCATACAGCCGGGCCGGCCGCCCGTCATGAAGGGTCAATTCGATATCCGGCAGGCGTTTTCCGTTCAGGATATGCGGCGGCAGCTCCGCATCCGGTTCATAATGCAGATCAAGCGCGGATACTTTTCCCGCCAATAAACGGTTGGACTCCTGAAAATCCAGCAAAGCGGCCATCGTTTCTCTTAATGCCATCCCCGACTCGGTAAAATCCATGAGCTTTATCTGGGTTTTTATATTGTGCAATACTTCTTTTCCTGTGCTGTGCCTTTCCTGATGATAGCTGTCCAGAAGATAAGGCGCCGCTTTCCCCTTCATTTGCGCCGCCAGCTTCCAGCCGAGGTTGAAGGCATCCTGAAGCCCCGTGTTCAGCCCTTGGCCGCCTGCGGGAAAATGAATGTGCGCCGCATCACCGGCCACAAAAACCCGGCCTGATCGGTACTGCTCAGCCTGACGCTCGGCATTGCCGAACCGCGACGTCCATACCGGATCACCCAATCCGAAATCAGTGCCGCATATCCGCCGCAGGTCTTCTTTCAGCTCATTTTCGGTGACCGGCTCTTCCTTCCGCTTTTGCGGAGCGTGCGGAGAAACGATGAGGACGCGGAAAAGTCCGTCCGTAAGAGGGACAATCACAACCGATCCCTCCAGGCGGCACGTTGACAAAAAGGAAGATTCGGGCGGATGTTTCAAAGCGGCATCACAGAGGGTTCCTGTTAAGTCGGCATCAGTGCCCGAAAAAGCGATGCCCGCCTGTTTCCTGACAATGCTCCCCGCTCCGTCTGTACCCGCGGCATATAAGCTGTGAAGAGTGCGGATCCCGCTTTCGTCCCGGAACACCGTCTCCACTCCGTCATCCGTCTGGGTGACAGCCACCGCTTCCGCCCCGCGGATGATGTCTGCGCCGAGACTTGATGCATACTCCTCCAAAATCCGCTCCGTTTCTGCCTGAGGCAGCATTAACGAATAATTCTGCTTCGTATCCAGCCGAGAAAAATCCAGCCGTGTATCCAGCATGGAAAAATGGCCGGAAGACACCTTCGTCCCTTTTTCCAAAAAGCGTTCCAATATACCTCTCATGGCAAAAAGCTCAAGTGTGCGCGGATGCATGATAAGCGCTTTGGAATATGGCACCGTCTTCTTCAATCGTTCAATAACAGTCGTTTTCACTCCGGCCAGCGCCAGTTCTGATGCAAGCATAAGTCCGACCGGACCTCCCCCGATAATGGCAGCCTGTGTTTTCATCTCATCAGCCCTCTTTCATATTTTTTGTTGCACACGTAACAAAATCACCAAAAAATAAAACGCCTCCTTTTTGTTTCGCGCGTAACAATTTTCATTATAGTCTTCCCTCTGCTTTTTTACAATCATTTCCGAAAAAAAAGACGCCGTTTACTTGGCGTCTGATTCACTGATGACTCCGACAATGTCTTTATCCTTAATCGGACCGAAATGACGGCTGTCGAGGCTGTATATGCGGTTGTCGCCAATAACAAAGTATTGTCCCTTCGGTATGCTTTTGCGCCCGGTCGTTTCCTTCAGCGTATAATCACCGGTCACATGGCTCCCGGCGGACAATGATGACTTTAAGGGTTTTAAAAACGGTTCCGCCACCCGTTTTCCATTCACATACAGCTGATCCTCCCTGTATGCGATTGACTCGCCGGGGAGCCCGATGACACGTTTGATCAGCACTTTGCGGTGCGGGCCTTTGAACAGGACAATATCGAAACGGCGGATCGTTTTGTAACGATGGGAAAACTTGTTGACCATCAGCTCATTTCCTTGTTTAAAGGTCGGATTCATGCTGATTCCTTCGACTTTATAATCAATAAAAATGGCATTCTTTAATTGTATGGCCAAAACAACGATAAGCACGCCAGCTATAAACCAAAATCGTTTTTTCAAGATTCCTGTCTCCCTCCGTCTTTCTCATGCTGACTGATTCTCGTCTGTAACCGCCGTTCGATATGCTTTCCGGCATACCACAGCACCGCGATCACCATTATGGCGCCCGCCATCCTGAAAGGCTGTGTCATGAGTGCATGTAGATCATATCCGATAAAGCTGATCATAAAAATCATGACCATTTTCCCCATAGCGGCTGCTGATATAAACTGCAGCGCCCCGACCCGTGACAGGCCGGCAACGATATGAACCGCAGCGGACGGCGTAAAGGGGAAGCAAAGTAAAATAAACAGCGGACCGAAACCGTGCCGCTCAACCCAAAGCATCATCCGCCTTATGGTCTGATGCCTGCGGATGAAACTGAAAGCTCTTTTCTGTCCGAAACGGCGGACGGCATAAAACATCAGCATCGATCCTGCCGCAGATCCGAGCCACGACAGAAAAAAACCTTCCCATAACCCAAATGCATTCGTATTCGCCACCACAAATACAACAAGCGGCAAAAACGGAAGAAACGCTTCAATAAAAGGCAGTGCAACCGCAGCCGCCGGGCCGAAAGCTCTATAGCTTTGGAACCATTCCGTCAGCTGTTCCTCAGTCAAATATGATAAAAATTGCTCCAACGTTTATACTCCTTAACGAGTTTGTCTATCCTTATTCTACACATTATCTCCAAAAAACGAAAATGTTTACGAATTTTCCGACTTGAAATATCGTGTAAGCGAGTATAAAATAAGAACAAACGTTCTCTTTTTTAAGAAAGAAGGAGTATTTATGCCTGACATCCGGAGCGGCACCCGCGATCTCATCGAAAAAGGGCTGTTTCTGCCCATGGCGGCTGCCATCCTGAACCGGGACCTCGAAGCGCTTGATTCGTGCCCGTTCAAATTAAAACAACCCTATAAACAGCTTATCAGCTGCTCTTTAAAATTAGCACAAAAGGATTTGAGTGATGTTCGAAAAGAGTTAAGAAAGCGTAAAATTAAAATATACGAAGCGGAAAGAGACGAAGCATTTACGCTTTATATATGCACCATTAACGGCTATGAAGAAAAACACCGTTATTTCAACCCGAGAATACGGGAACAGGTAACCGCCTTATTAGAATATTACCTGTCTCTTGCGACCATTTAAAAAGCAGCCGGGACTGCTTTTCCTTTTCAGCTGATAAATTTCAGACTATTCACACTATACATTCGACATGATTTTCTTTATAATCGGGACACGCTGTTTTCAATGAAAAGGAGGAATGTTATGAAACTGATTCATGTTCTCGCCGCCCTGCCCTTTTTCGGAATTCTCGCCGGCATTCCATTTGCCAACCGGGTGACGCCTTATGTTTTCGGAATGCCTTTCATTCTCGCGTATGTCGTCATCTGGGCGGTGCTGACTTCCGTTCTGATGGCCGCCGTTTACAAATTGGACAAAGAAAACAAGGCGGGTGAGGCGGAATGAACGCAGCATTTCCCGTAATGGCCGCCGTGCTCCTGTTTTGTGTGTATCTCGGAATCCGGGCCCGAAAAGGAAAACATATGGACCTTGAACAATGGACAGTGGGCGGACGCGGCTTCGGCACGATGTTTGTCTTTTTATTAATGGCGGGAGAAATATACACGACCTTTACATTCCTCGGCGGAAGCGGATGGGCTTACGGAAAAGGAGGCCCCGCCTTTTATATTATCGCGTACGGCTGCCTTGCCTACATTTTGTCATATTGGCTTCTGCCAGCCGTGTGGACTTACGCCAAACAACACAAACTGATGTCGCAATCAGATTTTTTTATTTCAAAATACAACAGCCCGCTCCTCGGCATTCTCGTATCGCTCGTCGGCATCGCATCCCTCATCCCCTATCTCGTCCTGCAGCTGAAAGGGCTCGGATTAATTGTTTCAGCAACGTCATACGGACAGATTCCGCCCTCCGCCGCTGTCTGGATCGGCGCTGTCTCCATCACGATTTATGTGATGATATCAGGAATCCACGGTTCAGCGTGGATATCAGTCGTTAAAGATATCATGATTTTAGGCATCGTCCTGTATTTAGGCATTTATCTGCCCATTCATTACTATGGCGGGTTTACGGAGATGTTCAAACAAATTGACGCCGCAAAACCCGGTTTTCTCACGCTGCCGGAAACCGGACAGAGCGTTTCCTGGTTCAGCTCAACGGTTTTGCTGACCGCCCTCGGCTTTTATATGTGGCCCCATACATTTGCCGCTTCCTATTCGGCGGAGCATCCGCGGGTGTTTCGGAAAAACGCGATCATCATGCCTCTTTATCAGCTCGTCCTGCTGTTTGTCATCTTTACCGGATTTGCGGCGATTCTGCAGGTGCCCGGTTTAAAAGGGGCGGACACGGATCTCGCCTTATTAAAGCTGTCTGTGAAAACCTTTGATCCCTGGTTTGTCGGACTGATCGGATCGGCGGGCATTCTGACGGCGCTTGTACCCGGTTCAATGATATTAATGGCCTCAAGCACGCTGTTCGCCAAAAATGTGTACAAAGCCATTCTGCCCGGCACGACTGACGACAAAGTCTCACGGCTCGCAAAATACGCCGTACCCGTCATCGCGCTGATATCCGTATATTTTACGCTGAAAGGCGGAAATACCATCGTCACCTTGCTTTTAATGGGCTACAGCCTTGTCACCCAGCTTTTCCCCGCCCTCTTATTCAGCCTGCCGAAGCGGCGTTTCATCACAAGCCACGGCGCTTTTGCCGGCATAACGGCCGGGGTCGGAACGGTGGCCTTCATTACGCTGACCGAATCAACCATCGGAACCCTCTTTCCGTTTCTTCCGCAGATCGTTAAAGATATGAATACAGGCATCATCGCACTGGTTCTGAACATTGTCGTCATGTTTGCAGTCAGCGCCGCAGTCAGAAAAAAACAAATCAGCGCAGCCGAAAAGGCGGCTTAAATGGTAAGATAGCGGTAAGATACACGAAAGGGGAAAAACGCATGATCATGACAACGACCGAAACCGTCGCCGGAAAACAGATTACAGAAGTGAAAGGCTTGGTGACAAGCAGTATCGTCCAGTCCCGTCACATCGGAAAAGACTTGCTTGCAGGCTTAAAATCTGTCGTCGGCGGCGAATTAAAAAGCTATACCGAAATGCTGGAAGACTCCAAAAAAGCGGTGAAAGAGCGGCTGATCAGAGAGGCGGAGCAGCTCGGAGCGAACGCCATCGTCGGCCTGCGGTTCGAACTGACCGCAGGACAGAACACATCCGAATTAATCGGATACGGAACCGCCGTCACCGCCGAATCCATTTAAAAAACAAGCCTCTTTAAAGAGGCTTGTTTTTTTATTTCTCACATGCGATATAGTCTTTATCTCGGTCAAGTCTTTTATTTGCATTGTAAAGCGCTTTTGATACATACGGCTTGTACTTGTGTTCTGCCGCCCTTGTTTTTCACTTTCGACGATTTGGCCACGCCGCCCTTATACACCTTGTTCAGCGCCTTGCAGTTTTGATACGTTTTTACCTTTGTTTTCGCTTCTGCCGTCTGCCCCGCTCCATATGAACAACCGAACACCAGACCGAAAGACAAAAGCACAGCTGCCGTCTTTTTCATTTCTATCCTATCCCCTTTCCTGAATCATGCTGTATTGCTGAACATATCATAGTTCAAATAATCTCCATTTACAAGATAAATAGGAAAATAGGTTTAATTTACGTCCGCCCGTATATCTTTTATGGAATTTTTCCCAAAACCTTTTATAATATGAATTGATAGCGCTATCTGACTATGATGATAGGAGGAGAAATGATGATGAAAAAAGGGCTTCTTGCGGGTGTTCTCACTTCAGCCGTTCTATTCGGCGCATGTACGGCGGATATTCCGGGGGTGATCAGTCCCAATACGGCGGAAGCGGCGTCCCAGCTCAGCAAAGGAATCGGCGGAAGGGCCTACCTGAACAGCACGGGCTCAGTTCTCGTCACGAAAATTCAGCTTCCAAGCTCGATTCAGGTGTCAAATGGGACAGCCTATATTTACTCAGGGTTTACCGGAGGCACAGAGGCTGATATCGGACTTCAGTACAGTGACACCTATCATGTATGGAAACCGATCATGAAAGTCGGTTCAAAGGGACAAGGCCAGGTCCGGTATCTGGAAGGAGAAAGCCAATTCACCTATACGAAAGGCTTCCGGCCCGGCAGCACCGTACAGCTGACCATTTACAAAAATCTGAACGGCAATACCCGCGCCACATATTGGGGCACAAATAATGACGGATACACCGGCCGCATCATCTCAGAACTCTCCCAAACAAATGTAGGCTCTGTCTCAAAATGGAAAGCGCTCGCCACCGTCGCGGTCACATCAGAGGATCAGCGCCCTTACATCAAATCAAACTTCTCAACAGCCTTTACGAACATCACGATTGACAATAAAGCAGTCACACCTGTGATTGATACACAGGATTTTGCCAAATTGACAGTGTCAGGCAGCAGCGTCAGCATGTCTGTGGTCAAATAAAGAATTTTGAACGCAAGATTTCTGACATCGTGCGTTTCGTGAGGGTCTGCCGGATACGCAAATCCCTTATTACGTTTAATAAACAAACTCTGTTACATTCAAAATGTCGATTTCTATATAACAATTAGAGGAACCTCATTTGTTGAGGTTCCCCGTTATTCTCCAACTCACGCACCGGTTAACTTCACATACTGTCAGCCGGCTCAGGGCTGTCCAATTTTAGTTAGAATATAGCTTTAACAGGTCTTGTGCTGGAAAACGATCTGCATCGTTCGCCTCAACAAAATATGCCAACTGCCATTTTTGTGTTTCAATAGCTTGTTTGCTAGTGGGATTTTCCCATTTAGGGTAAACTCTAATTGCCATTTTTCCTTTTGTAGCGGCTGTTTTAAGGATATTTTGCTTTACAAGAACTTCTTTTGGAAAAATGAATTATCCAAAATGATTATTACTGGCAAAAGTATTGATAACCAATAAATCAGCAGCTTTTTTATATGAAAAGGCTTGATTTTTACCATCTCCATCTTTTTCCCAAAAAGCAACAAACTGTCCTATCTTGTCAGGCGTTATTTTTGCGACTCTGAATCGAACTGATTTTGAATGCAGCTGAAACATACCGGCCCCATACTCTGAGTTTTGAGCTTCTTCTTGAATATCATGTATCGTTAAGTGATTTGGTTCATAAAAAATTTTATTTACATGTGTTAACGCCTTATAAAATTCATTCACTGCTTCGTACTCCTTATTTTTTATAGTACGTCATCCATTGCTTCTTGATTAAAATGGGCTGATCATGTGTTTCCAATAAAAAAACAGCCCTCCTCAGGGTTGTTTTTTTAACATTCCTTTCATTATTTCCGCCAAAATGCTGAGCAGTCCGCCTTATCCTGAATATTGAATTGAATCATGCGTTCAAGCAGCTCATAATGCACCGGTTCAGTCCATTGAATTCTGAACAAACGGGAAGTAGCGCTGTAGCCGGCACAGGCAATGTCCTCGGCAAAATGCGCAATTCCAGCTTCTTCGGGGGAAACACTTACATGATGCTTCGCTGCCGCAAAGCCGATAATAAAGGTGCCGTGATTGGTAAACATCGGCGTGTTCCACTTGATCTGCGCTTCTAAGTTCGGAAATTGGTCAGCCGTCCACGACAGGATTTCCTCCATTCGCAGACGATGATCAGGGCTGTCGATACTTGATAAATAGTCTTTGAAAACGTCCATGTCTTCCTCCTTCAACATCACGTCCGCTAGCGCCAAAACCCCGGATTTTCAGCTTTTTCCTTGATGTTAAATTCGATGATCTTCTTAAGCAGATCATAGTGCACCGGATCAGTCCATCGAATTCTGAACAGGCGCGAAGAAGCGCTGTACCCGGCTTGAGCGATGTCATCGGCAAAATGCTCCATCGTCTCTTTTTCAGGTAAAATGCTCAAATGATTTTTTGCCGCGGCAAACATAATGATATAGGTGCCGTGATCGGTAAATGTCGGTTTGTTCCACTTGATCTGCGCTTCTAAATTCGGAAATTGGCCAGCCGTCCACGACAAAATTTCCTCTGCTTTGAGACGGTGATCCGGGTTATCGATTCCTGATACATATTTTGCAAACACATCCATGCCCATCTCTCCTAAAATGAAATATCATTACTCTTTACATCATCATAGCCAACAGACGGACACGATACAACTCTGCCCGGGCATGTAAATCGAAAAAAGCCCTCCCCAAAAGGAGAGGACCCGTCCCTTCACATCACAGCTTTCTCTAATATCTCTCCCCCAGCTCCCGCAAAATAAAGTCGTAGATCATTCTTGTCCGCTCTTCTTTCGGATACAGCATGAATTCCTGCCGCTTCGGGATATGACTGCCCATCCTGTCCTGAAAAGTGGTTCTGAGATAGGCGGTTCTGTAAACCTGATTTTCAAAAGAATGATAGGATACTTCCAGCTCCATCGTTTTGCCGTTTGAGAACGTGACCGCTGTGTCATCAAATGCCGTCGGTTGAAAATCTTTAACGTGCACATGAGATATCCAGCCGCATTGAGGCCTTGCAGAAGAAAGTGTAGGGAATAAAAAGATGTGATTTGAAGGGTCCACCATAATCGGCGGCTTGTGAGAAATTTTAATCGCTTCATATGTTCCCGCTTTTCTCCCGGCATAGCTGGAGCCAAAGTAGCGGCAGCTTCTGTCGATGATGTGAATCGGCTTCATACTGACATACAGAATGCAGTCTTTTTCAATGACCTTAGACCCCATTTTACCGTCTATTTCCTCAGGCAAAACAGCGATGGTTGAACGATTTACTTCATAGCTTTCTAAGGGTGCGTGTGTTTTCTGGCACATAATGTGCAGCCTCCAATCCTTTTCTTGAAAATTTATACTAATAATCTATCATCTGTCATTGGAAAACGACAGGTTTTTTTTGAATATAGCTAAAAATCACCTTTTAAAGATGTAATTTAGTCTTAAATTACTATTTAAATATTATTTTTCTTTTTCATTTCACCTCATTTATACAATGCTAATTTTCGTTTTTTCGTCAATTTGCAGGATATGTCGATATAATTCCAAGTATTAGTTGTCTAAAGATTATAAAAATTAATTGATTTTTCCGGCCGTTATCCATATACTATAAAAAAGGCATTGGGGGGATTCTTTATGAAAGAGAAAAAGTCGTACACTGAGCTCATGAAGTCCCGCAACACGCAAAAAGCAAACGAATTCGATGTGACAATGGCCGATATTTACATTCAAATGGTGCTTGATGAATCCTTGTATAAACGCCGGATCGCCATGCTGACCATGCAGATTAATAAGGCGCTTGATGATAAAAATAAAGAAGCGTTCCTCACGCTTTCAAAAGAATATGCCGCACTCAAACAGAGTGAATAAGCCAATCCATATGGATTGGCTTTTTTTACATTATCCGTTTACGATGGTGCCGCCGTTCACATGAATCGTCTGTCCCGTGACATAGGAAGAATCATCGCTTGCTAAGTACAAATAGCTCGGCGCCACTTCAACAGGCTCTCCCGGGCGCTGCATCGGCACGTCTGAGCCGAAGACTTCCACTTCCTTCGCCGAGAAGCTCGCCGGGATCAGCGGCGTCCAGATCGGCCCCGGAGCCACTGCGTTTACCCTGATGCCCTGAGTGACAAGAGATTGGGAAAGAGATCTTGTAAACGTGACGATCGCCCCTTTTGTCGCTGAATAGTCAATCAATGTTTTGTGGCCTTTATAGGCGGTAATGGAGGCCGTATTAATGATTGAACTTCCTTTTTTCAGGTGAGGGAGCGCGGCTTTCGTTAAGTAAAACATTGAAAAAATATTCGTCTGAAACGTTCTGATGAGCTGGTGGCTCGTGATTTTCTCAATCCCCGGCTGCACGTGCTGCTCACCTGCGTTGTTGACCAGGATGTCAATGGAAGGAAAGGCTTGGCCCGCCTGGCGGATGACATCGTTGCAAAAGGCTTCGTCGCCGACATCCCCTGCGATCAGCAGACACTTCGCCCCCTCTTTTTCTACATATTGCTTCGTCTCTTCGGCATCCTGATGCTCATCAAAGTAAACGATGACCACATTAGCGCCTTCCTTCGCGAATAAAACGGATACGGCGCGGCCGATTCCGCTGTCTCCGCCCGTGATGATCGCCGTTTTCCCTTCAAGTTTTTTCGCCGCTTTCGGTTTGTCAAAAACGGGGCGCGGGTCCATTACATATTCAAAGCCCGGCTGCCGATTTTGATGCTGCGGCGGCAAGGTTTTCTTCTTCTGGTTAGCCATTTTGATCACTCCTTTACATTAATTACTATATTATGAGTAATTTGAGCATCTTATACGAATTTCATGTATGAACAGAGTCTTATTGGAAAAATTAAGAATATACAACAGAGGAGGTAAATCTGAATTGACTACTTTTTCAAACGAGGAACCGGCTTCCTATTGGAAAGCAACAGCTGACATTCCTTCCTTTCCCGCCCTCACTGAAGATACGGAATGTGACGTTGCGGTTATCGGCGGAGGAATTACGGGCCTGACAACGGCATACGAACTGACGAAAAGAGGTTTCCGTGTCGCTGTCATTGAAGCAGACCGGATTTTAAACGGGACGACCGCGGGCACGACCGCAAAAATCACCGCCCAGCATGATTTCATCTATGCCGATCTTATTCAGCAGATCGGCCTGACCAGCGCAAGGCTGTATTTCGAAGCCCATCTCCGCGCCATGGAAGACATGAAGCAGATCATCAAGGACCTTTCGATTGACTGCAGACTGATTGAACAAGACGCATATCTTTACACCAATACAGAATCAGGCGTCAAAAAAATCCGCAGTGAGCAGGAAGCTTATACCAAGCTCGGTATTGAACACGAGCTTGTGAAAGAACTTCCCGTCCCCGTTGATTGCAGGCTCGGTCTCGCCATGAAGAATCAGGCGCAATTCCATCCGCTTTTATATGGTGCGGCGCTCGTTAAAGAGATCGTTAAAAACGGGGCGCGGATTTTTGAACAGACGGCTGCGATCGACATAAAAAAAGAACCGCAGCCGGAAGTGGTCACGAAAAACAGACACGGCATCAAGTGCAGCTATATTGTCTGCTCTTCCCACTTTCCTTTTTATGACGGAGGCGGGCTTTACGCCGCCAGAATGTATGCCAGCAGATCCTACGTACTGGCGGTAAAACCGAAACAAGCGTATCCGGACGGGATGTATCTCAGCATAGACAAGCCGTCCAGATCACTGCGATACACCGATTTGAACGGTGAAAAACTGGTTCTTGTCGGCGGCGAAAGCCACAAAACAGGCCAGGGAAAAGAAATGTCCGAGCATTACGAAGCGCTGAAACAATTTGCGGAAGACACAATCGGAGTTGAAAGCATCCCATATCATTGGTCTGCACAAGACCTTGTCACCATTGACAAAATTCCGTTCATCGGTCCCATCTCGGGCGATGAAGAACATATTTTGGCGGCGACAGGCTTTAAAAAATGGGGCATGACAAGCTCAGCGCTCGCGGCGAAGCTTTTGGCTGATCATATTCAAAACAAAAAGAACCCGTTTTCCGGCCTGTTTATTCCGTCACGCTTCCACGCAGATCCGGGACTGAAAAAACTGATTTCCTATAATGCCGACGTGGCCAAACACCTTATCTCGGGCAAACTTGAGAGGCCGGACGCTTCACCTGAGACTCTTCGGCCCGGGGAGGGAAAAATCGTAACGGTAAACGGCAAACGGGCCGGCGCCTATAAAGATGAAAAAGGCTGTCTGCACCTTGTCGATACGACATGCACCCATTTGGGCTGTGAGGTCGAATGGAATGACGGCGAACGGACGTGGGACTGTCCTTGTCACGGGTCCCGGTTCACACCCGACGGCGGGGTTGTCGAAGGTCCCGCCATCAAGCCGCTGAAGCGCCTCAGCCAAGATTAACTAAACCATTCTGTACGAATGGTTTTATTTTTTTGCATTAAAATATTTTTATCAGATTCCTTCATTCAAGTTCCTTCCATACCGATAAAAAGAAAAAGAGAATATCTGGGGGAACTTATATTGTTATTTAAAAAAGACCGCAAAAAAGAAACAGCTTATTTTTCGGAAGCCGATGGAAAAAAACGCATCGCGCTTTCAAATCAATATGCAGATGTCCAAAAACAGCTGAAAATGGTCAGGCTGGGAAACGAAGAACTTCATGTGCTTGAAGAGCTGCAGCCGTTAATTAAAGAACATATCTCAACAATCGTCGATTCCTTTTACCGAAACCTGGATCACGAAAAATCATTAATGACGATCATTAACGACCACAGCACGGTCGAGCGCCTGAAAAAAACATTACGGCGTCATATCCATGAGATGTTTGCCGGCACGATTGATGATGAATTCATTGAAAAAAGACAGCGCATCGCTTCCATCCATTTGCGGATCGGCCTTGAACCGAAATGGTATATGGGAGCGTTTCAGGATCTGCTTCTGTCGATGATGAACATATATGAAGCAACCATTCCGGATTTGCATGAGCTTTTAAAAGCGATCAAAGCGACGACGAAAATATTGAATCTTGAACAGCAGCTCGTCCTTGAAGCATTCCAGAGCGAATATAACTGTCAGCGTGACGAACAAGAGGAAAAGAAAGCCCGTCTTCATCAAAAAATCCAGGAAACATCCGGATCACTCGCTGATTTGTTTTCAGAAACGAGCAGAGCCGTGCAGGAGCTGGTCGATAAATCCGAGGGCATTTCCGAGGCGTCAAAAGCCGGCACTGTCACTTCCGTACATGTCGAAGAAAAATCAATCGGCGGGAAAAAAGAGCTTGAAAGCCAGCAGAAGCAGATGAATAAAATCGACGCCAGTCTTCTGCAGATTGAAGAAGAAATGGACAAGCTGAATGACATCGCCCAGCAGATCGAAAAAATCTTCGGCATCGTGACGGGGATCGCCGAGCAAACGAATCTCCTGTCACTCAACGCTTCAATAGAATCCGCGAGAGCCGGGGAGCACGGCAAAGGGTTCGCCGTTGTCGCGACGGAGGTAAGAAAGCTTTCAGAGGATACGAAAAAAACCGTTTCCACCGTATCAGAGCTTGTGAACAATACTAATACACAAATCAACATCGTGTCCAAACATATTAAAGATGTAAACGGACTTGTAAGTGAAACGAAAGAAAAAATGGCGCAGATCAACCGTCTGTTTGATGACATCGTCCAAAGCATGAAAACGAGCAAAGACCAGACAGGCAAAATCGACGTTGATTTGCAGGCCTTTCTCGGCGGCCTTCAAGAAGTCAGCCGCGCCGTTTCCCACGTTGCATCATCCGTTGATTCACTTGTTATCCTTACAGAAGAATAAAGACAAACCGATCGGCCTTTTTCATAAAGGGCCGGTCTTTTTAATGTTAACTTAAAATATAATAGAGTTGACATATATAAAGACTCGCTTTATTGTATAAACATATTTTGATAAGCTGGAGGAATACATAATGAAATTGACAGAAATGATGCATATTGCCGTGTTTACCGCCATTATGGGACTTTTGGGGCTGCTCCCGCCGCTTTTCTTATCCTTTACGCCGATTCCGATTACGCTCCAGACGATCGGAGTGCTCTTATCGGGAAGCATCCTAAAACCGAAAGCGGCGTTTTTAAGCCAATTGCTTTTTTTGCTGATTGTGGCATGCGGAGCGCCTCTCCTTTCAGGCGGCAGAGGCGGGTTCGGGGTTTTTTTCGGGCCGAGCGCCGGATATCTCATCGCATATCCGCTGGCGGCATTACTGCTGAGCCTCAGCATCCAAGGCCTTCGCTCAGCTGCTGTCCCCCATTTGTTTATCAGACAGTTCTTGTTCGGCGTGCTGTTTTTGTATGTCATCGGCATTCCCGTTCAGGCTTTTATGATGCACATTGATATCTTAACTGCCGTAAAGCTCAGCCTCATCTATGTGCCCGGAGATCTGCTTAAAGCGGCCGCAGCCTCATTCGCAGCCGTAAGAATCAGAAAAACTCTTCAAGCAAGCCGGCTTTTGCCGACGAAAGGAAGCTGATTTTAGTCATCATGATTACATCATCATATTCAGATACAGCCGGACAAGCGCCGGAACAGATCGCAATTCAGACAGAAACAGAACAGATCACCTATCAAACTTGGAACAGGCTGGTTAACCAAACCGCAAACTGGCTTGGCAGCCTTTTAGGTAAGCCGGAAAACATTGCAATATTACTGCCGAACGGCATCCCTTTTTTACAACTTTTCGCAGGGGCGGCGCATGCCGGCTGCACGGCGGTTCCGTTAGATCCCCGCTCGGCAGCGGCGGAACTCGCGGACCAGCTGAACATCAGCAAAACCGGCCTCGTCATCTGTGACCGCCGGCTGAGCGGCAGACTGGACGGCGTCAAAACGCCTGTCATCCTGTGGGATGAATGCAGGCCTTTGATCGAGGCGGAAAAAACGGAAGGCGCTTTGATCAAAAACGCCGGCCTGCCCTTTTATACCGGATTCACCTCGGGATCGACCGGTAAGCCGAAAGCCTTCACCCGCTCTCACCGTTCGTGGCTGGAGAGCTTTTCTTGTACGAAACGTGAATTCGGCATTTCCCCTGATGACAAAGTGCTGGTACCGGGCACGCTTCGCTCGTCACACTTTTTATACGGCGCCGTCAGCACTTTGTTTATCGGCGGAACCGTCATCCTTCAAAGAAAATTCAACCCAGCCGGAATGAAAGACCGGCTCAGACAAGCTGACGTTCTATATACCGTTCCGACAATGACGGACGCCCTGCTCTCACTAGAGGCGTTTCCGGATACACCGCTCAAGGTGATTTCTTCCGGTGCAGACTGGCCCGCTTCGTCAAAACAAGCGCTGTCAGAGCGCTATCCCCATTTGCGGTTGTACGATTTTTACGGAACGTCCGAGCTGAGTTTCGTGGCGTTCTTATCGCCTGAAGACAGCGCCCGAAAGCCTGACGCGGCGGGCCGCCCGTTTGAAAATGTTACAATCGAAATCCGCCGGCCCGGCGGAGAACGCTGCATGCCGGGCGAAACGGGGAAGATTTTTGTGAACAGCCCGATGAAATTTTCCGGATACATCAACGGCGCAAAACCTGATGATTCCGGCTGGATGACGGTTGATGACATGGGATATATTGATCGTGAAGGCTATCTTTATATCAAAGGACGTGAAAACGGGATGATCGTATCAGGCGGCCTGAATGTATTCCCTGAAGAGATAGAACGTGTGCTCAACCGCTGTCCGGGCGTCAGAAAAGCGGCCGTCATCGGCATTCCTGATGATTATTGGGGCAGCATCGCCGTTGCGGTGATCGACGGAGATGCAAATGTAAAGGAACTGAAGAAACAGTGCCGCGAGCAGCTGGCGGCATATAAAATCCCGAAGAAATGGCTGTTTTCAGAAATACCGGAAACAGCCGGCGGAAAGATCGCCCGTGCCGCCGTACAAAAGCAGGCAAAGGACATGATGGAATGGAAGCTGTAATTACGGATGCGAAACGGACAATTTTCGCCCGGGAAAACGGCCTGTTAAAAGACTGTCTCCCAGAAGATTTGGCAGCTCCGCTGATCCGCCATTTGAGCCGGAACATGCCCGAAGACATTGATGAAGTCCTGATCGGAAACGCGACGGGCCGCGGCGGGAATCTCGCCCGGCTGTCAGCCTTGGCCGCCGGACTTCCTTTGAGCGTGTCCGGTACGACCATCGACAGGCAGTGCGGCTCCGGACTGGACGCCGTGAGGGTCGCGTGCCACTTTGTTAAAGCCGGTGCGGGGAGCACATACATCGCGGGAGGAGCGGAGAGCAGCAGCCGTTCCCCTTTCTCATCCCGGGCGCGCTTTTCTCCTGAACACATCGGCGATCCTGATATGGGCATAGCAGCAGAGTATACGGCACAGGCTTACGGCGTAACGAGAAAGATGCAGGACGAATATGCCCTTCTCAGCTATGAACGGAGCGTCAAAGCGCACGAAGACGGCTTGTACCGCCCGGAAATTCTTCCCTGTCACGGATTCGCCGCTGACGAAAACATGCTGAAAAAGCGGAACATGGAGCCTCTCATCTCCCGTGCCAAGCCCGTCTTTCAGTCCGGAGGCTCTGTCACCGCCGCCAACAGCTGCGGAATTTCTGACGGGGCGGCGGCAGTTTGTGTGATGGAAGAACAAAAAGCGCGGTCTCTCGGTTTAAAGCCGGGATTGCGTTTTATCGGAAGCGCGGTAAGCGGCGTCCATCCGCATTATCCGTCAGCAGCTCCGGTTTATGCCGTCAAAAAACTTTTGAAGGAACGGGACCTGTCACCGGATGATATTGATATATACGAAATCAACGAGGCGTTTGCCGTCAAAATATGCGTTTTTTCACAGCAGCTTCGAGTGCCGTATTCTAAAATAAATGTCAGGGGCGGCGCTCTGGCCGTCGGGCATCCGTACGGGGCTTCCGGGGCGGCGCTTGTCACCCGGCTTTTTTATGAAGCAAAAAGACGCCCGGATGCCCGCTACGCAGCAGCAGCGATCGGCAGCGGAGGCGGAGTCGGACTGGCGCTTCTCTTTGAAGTGTTAACGTAACGGCAGTATAATAGATGATATCGATAAAAAATGATCGGAGTGGAGACTTTATGACTGCCGTTTGTTTAGTAAGACATGGAGAGACTGATTGGAATGCCCAAAAGAAGCTTCAAGGCAAATCGGATATTCCGTTAAATGCGACGGGAGAGCGTCAGGCGAAAGAAACAGGAGAGTACTTAAAGGGGTCCGAATGGGATGTCATCGTCTCAAGCCCGATGAAACGGGCCAGAAAAACAGCTGACATTATTAACGGGTTTTTGAATCTTCCCATTGTCGTCATGGAAGATTTCAGAGAACGGAGCTACGGTGATGCGGAAGGAATGTCTTTACCGGAACGGTCGAAGCGCTACCCGGATAAAAACTACCCGAACATGGAGACAGCAGAAGAGCTGACAGACAGAATGCTTGCCGGTTTAGTGAAAGTTCAGGAGCGGTTTCCTGATCAAAAAGTACTGATCGTCGCTCACGGCGCAGCCATTCACGCCCTCTTGTCGGCCATTTCTGACGGTGATACCGACATCCAAAACGCAAAGCTTGTCAATGCGTGCCTAAGCAATATCGAACGAATTGAAAATAAATGGCGCGTCAAAGATTACAATGTAAGCAGCCACCTATCAGAATCATAACAAAAAGGCCCGAATTCAGTTTTGGGCCTTTTTGGCGAGCATTTTTTTCTGAAGATCATGTAATATGGCGTCCGCCCCGTCAATGCTCCGGCGCTCCGTCCATACCGCCCTGTCCGCGCGGTAAACGTGTCCGTTTTTTACGGCTGTCAGCTGTTTCCAGAGGTGATTTTTTTCGAGTTCTTTCTCACCGTCCAACAGTACGATGTAATCAGGATCGATATGCAAAAGCTGCCCGGGCGTCATCTTGATAGAGTCTGATTTCCCGCCGGAATCCGTCTGGACCGCATAGGTAAACCCTGCGAGCGTCAAAAGCCGGGACGTAAAAAACTGATCATCCTTTACGGAAATGCTGTCATTTGCAGCGTCAATTAATAAAATCGTGCCGCCTTCTGCATCCAGCTTTCTTTTGATGTCATTCAGCTTTTCTTCCTGAGCCGACAATTGTTTCTCTATGATGCCATCTTTACCGACCGCCTTTTCAATAGTAAGGGCAGCGTCAACCGCATCCTGATAATCCGCAGCTTCATTTTTTAAAGCGATTGTCGGAGCGATCTTTGTCAGTTTTCGGTATATCCCCCTGTGAAGGCTTGAGTCTGCAATGATGAGATCGGGCTTTAACGAAGTGATCTTTTTCAAATCGGGATGTGACGGGGGCCCGACGGACGGACTGCCGTCGTTTCGCTCTGTCCGATTATCCGCCGCAGCCACAGGCTTTATGCCGAGATCATGGAGAATATCATTAAAGCCCGGATTCAACACGGCAACGCGCTGCGGGTGCGCAGCCACATGCGCCGTCCCCAGATCGTGCCTGACGGCGGTTTCATGTTCCTGTTCTGAGCATGCCGTTATGAAGAGAACGGATAAGATCATCAGCATACTGAAAATTGGTTTCATCTGTTCCCCCTCTTTCGTTTTTCCGCAATTATATCATTGACAATATAAGTATCAATGATATTCATTATCATTATTTTTATAAAATGGTTTCACAGCTTTTCTCCGTCAAGAAAGCCGAAGACTGATTCATGCCGGCCGCTTTATTTCATTCCGATTCCGTTTCCATCAGACTTCTGCATTCAACAAAAGGTGACATTTATCCTGTTTTTGCCGCAGCTTCCAAAAATGGAATCAAACCGTTCGACCCAGCAAACAAGAGAGCGATTGCGGCTGTGTACAAATACTCATGTCCTTCCATCGGTTTTTTCCATTAAAATTTAAATATTTCGGGTTCCTATTAAACGAAAGAGAGATGATATACCTAAATAGAAATAAAACAAATTGAAAAAAATTGGGTCTACTAAAATATTATTCCATGCTATACAATTAATCCACAGAATAATCTGTCTATTGGTTGTTCTGCAAATGAAAAAAAGGAGAGGATAAAGAGTGAGAGGCAAAAAGGTATGGATCAGTTTGCTGTTTGCTTTAGCGTTAATCTTTACGATGGCGTTCGGCAGCACGTCTCCTGCCCAGGCGGCAGGGAAATCAAACGGGGAAAAGAAATACATTGTCGGATTTAAACAGACAATGAGCACGATGAGCGCCGCTAAGAAAAAAGATGTCATTTCTGAAAAAGGCGGGAAAGTGCAAAAGCAATTCAAATATGTAGACGCAGCTTCAGCTACATTAAATGAAAAAGCTGTAAAAGAGCTGAAAAAAGACCCTAGCGTCGCTTACGTTGAAGAAGATCACGTTGCAAAAGCGTACGCGCAGTCCGTGCCTTACGGCGTATCACAAATTAAAGCCCCTGCTCTGCACTCTCAAGGCTTCACTGGATCAAATGTGAAAGTAGCGGTTATCGACAGCGGTATCGATTCTTCTCATCCTGATTTAAAAGTAGCAGGCGGAGCCAGCATGGTTCCTTCTGAAACAAATCCTTTCCAAGACTACAACTCTCACGGAACTCACGTTGCCGGTACAGTTGCGGCTCTTAATAACTCAGTCGGTGTATTAGGCGTTGCGCCAAGCGCATCTCTTTACGCTGTAAAAGTTCTCGGCGCTGACGGTTCCGGCCAGTACAGCTGGATCATTAACGGAATTGAGTGGGCGATCGCAAACAATATGGACGTTATTAACATGAGCCTCGGCGGACCTTCTGGTTCTGCAGCGTTAAAAGCGGCAGTTGACAAAGCCGTTGCTTCCGGCGTCGTAGTCGTAGCGGCAGCCGGTAACGAAGGCACTTCCGGCGGCTCAAGCACAGTGGGCTACCCTGGTAAATACCCTTCTGTCATTGCGGTAGGCGCTGTTAACAGCAGCAACCAAAGAGCATCTTTCTCAAGCGTAGGTTCTGAGCTTGATGTCATGGCACCAGGCGTCTCTATCCAAAGCACGCTTCCTGGAAACAAATACGGCGCGTACAATGGTACGTCAATGGCATCTCCGCACGTTGCCGGAGCGGCTGCTTTGATTCTTTCTAAGCACCCGAACTGGACAAACACTCAAGTCCGCAGCAGTTTAGAAAACACCACTACAAAACTTGGTGATGCTTTCTACTACGGAAAAGGGCTGATCAACGTACAGGCGGCAGCTCAGTAAAACATAAAAAACCGGCGTCGGCCATGGCCCCGCCGGTTTTTTTATTATTTTTCTTCCTCCGCTTGTTCAATCCGCTCCATGATCGACGGGTGGCTCCCTCTGAAAATTTTGACGAGAAACGGCGGGTTGACCCGGCTCAGTCCCGTATCGGCCAAGTCCTGAAACGTCTCAATCGCCGCTTCCCGGTTTCCGGTCAGCTCGATGCCGTAGCGGTCGGCGGCGTTTTCCTGATACCTGGAGACGGCATTCGTAATCGGATCAGAAGCAAAACTGAGAACGGATATGAGCAGCAATAACAGCGGGAGGGCGGCCAGATCTTCAGGCCCCTTTATATGAAGCATTCGGCCGAAGAATTTGGACAGCCGCTTATAAAGCTTGTCAATGATATAGAACCCGGCTAATGACAGCAGCAGATACCCGGCCAGTCCGATGTACACGTGCTTCATCACATAATGCCCCATCTCATGCCCCATAATGAACAAAATTTCCCGATCCTTCAGTTTGTTAAGCGTCGTATCCCACAAAACGATTCGCTTATTCGAACCGATTCCCGTCACATACGCATTCAGCGCATTCGTTTTCTCCGACATATTTACTTCATAAACATGGCTGGCCGGAATATCAGCCTTATCGGCAAGCGACAAGATTTTGCTTTCCAGCTCCTTGTCTTTCAGCGGATAGAAATCATTGTATAAAGGATCAATCACGACCGGCTGCAGGAAAAACAAAAACAGGGTAAACGGCACAGTAAGACACCAAGCGTAAAACCACCATTTTTTTGTATGC
Organism: Bacillus sp. Pc3; assembly: GCF_000815145.1. NCBI lineage: Bacteria > Bacillati > Bacillota > Bacilli > Caryophanales > Bacillaceae > Bacillus > Bacillus sp. Pc3. The sequence goes on from NZ_CP010406.1 coordinate 1,055,189, forward strand.
TTTGTGATCAGCCAGTAAAACACAAGCACACACACGGCAAACAGCGGAAAACTGATCCAGAAATCAATGACATGGTCTCTTATCCAGCTTGCTGTTGTCTGCGTCGAAATATGATACGCAAGCGAAACCCGATATCCGATCCATTCAAGCGGAAGCGAAGCCGCCGTAACGATGAGTGAAATCACAAATACGAAGCTTCCGATTTGCAGCACCCGAAAGCGCACCGCTGCTTCCAGCCAATGCTTTATTTTTTTGGCAAGCCCCGTAATGAGCAGCAGAAAAAATAAAAACCAATCTAACGGCGCACCGATGAAAAATAAAAAATCCTTTACATTTGAAAAGTTTTCAGCGGCTTCCAGGCGGCCCGGGTCCATAAACGAGGACGGATCGGCTTTCGTTCCCTTTACGGCCTCCGGGACGGCGGAGTCGCCTGTCATAAAGAAATACCAATAGAAAAAAAGGCCGTACAGCACATAGGCAAGTCCGGCTGCCGCTATCCATTTGCGCATGGAAGTCTCCCTCCTTAGCCTGATGACTTACTCCTATTGTAAGCATAAATGCAAATAAATAGAACCAAGCCTCCGAAACGGATGTTAATCTTTTCACAACAGAAAAGAATGGAACAACAGGAAGCGGGAAAGACTAAAAGACGGAGTGATGAATATGAAAAAAATAATCGCGTTTATTGTAGTAATCGCCCTTTTGGTTATTGCTTTCTTTTATGTATACAGCCGGACCGGCGATGTGTTTCCATCAAGCAACGCAGATCTGATTATTCTGTCTGAGCACGGAAAAAAAGAAATCAAAATTAAAGACAGGCAGAATGTAAAAGATATGCTCGATATCTTGAACCAAGGAAAACAAGTCAAACTGACCAAAAGCGTATCTCCCGATTACGACGGAACGGTCAAATACCATGAAGACCGTTTCGATTCATTCAGCATGTGGCTCGAAGGCGGCAATTATATGCTGTACAAGTATAAAAACACGTATTACAAACTGACCCGGCATGATACGAAGCTTGTGCAAAGCATCATTAAGGAAGAATCGCAGAGCTGACCGGATCAGCATGTAAAAGCGAAGCCCCCGGCTTCGCTTTTCGTCCGTCATTTCGGAAGCATGTCCCGGACCGCCCGCCTCAGCAGCTTCCCGGTCGCGTTCTTCGGAATCTCATCAAGAAAAACCACTTCCGCCGGCCGTTTATATTTTGCCAAATGTGTTTGACAGTAATCAAAAACCGCCTGCTCTGTCAGCTCACCGTCCCCAGGCACTATATAAGCATGCACCGCTTCCCCCGTTTTGGCGTCAGGAACGCCGATGACCACGGCTTCTTTAATGCCCTCATGGCTGTAGAGCACTTCTTCTACTTCGCGCGGATAGACGTTGTATCCGCCGACGAGAATCATATCTTTTTTTCTGTCGACGATATAAAAATAACCGTCTTCGTCGCGCTTCGCCAAATCACCCGTGTACAGCCAGCCGTCTTTCAGCGCGTGCTCCGTCTCCTCGGGCATCTTGTAATAGCCTTTCATCACATTCGGCCCTTTCACGATCAATTCTCCCACTTGATGGTCGGGCAATTCGCGTCCGAGCGTATCGACGACTTTATTTTCGACATGTAAAATATTCGTCCCGATTGAGCCGGGCTTTCTCCCCCGGTCAAACGGATTAAAACAAGTAACCGGAGACGCTTCAGAAAGTCCGTACCCCTCCAGAATGGTGACGTCAAAGGTTTGTTCAAACGTCTGCAACAGAGCGACCGGCATGGAGGCCCCGCCTGAAATGCACAGTCTGACGGACGCAAAATCCTCCGCCTTGCCGTGCTCGTATTGATACAGATAGTTATACATCGTCGGAACGCCGGCAAAAATGGTTGCCTGACGGCTTTTAATCAGTTTAAACACAGAAGCCGGGCTGAATTGCGGCTCGATTAAGACACACGCTCCGCTCATCAGAGGCGCATTCATACAAACGGTTAAACAAAAAACGTGAAACATCGGCAATGCCGCCACAATTTTGTCTTTCTCATTCATTCCTAAGTATCCGGCGACATCATTTGCATTGGAGAAAAGATTCTGATGGGTGAGCATGGCGCCTTTCGGTTTTCCGGTCGTCCCTGAGGTGTATAAAATGACGGCAGTATCATCTTTGGACAATGTCGGATAAGTTCTGCTGCGCTCCGCCGGGCGAAGCATTTTTGTAAACGTTGTCATTTTTAAGCGCAATTGAGGGTCTTCTGTCGATGGAGCGTTCTCTGCTGTCTGGCTGATAATGATATGCTCCAGCAGCGGCAGCGAGCCGTGCAGGCTTTCAAATACGGGAATTAAAAGGTCGATGCCGGCGATCGCTTTGACATCGCCGTTTTTCAGCATGTATGCGATTTCTGAAGGTGTATATGCCGGATTAACAGGTATGACGACAATTCCCGCTTTTAACGCGCCGAAAAACGCAATAACAAAATCAGGCGTATTTCCGAGCAGCAGCGCGAGATGATCCCCTTTTTTCAGTCCCCTGTCCTCCAAGCCGTTTGCAAATGCTTTGATTTTACCTGCCAGCTCCTCATACGTCATGTACTGATCTTGAAACAGACAAGCTGGTTTTTCCGGTTTCTGCGATGCGGTTTCTTCCAATTTGGAAACCAGATTCATTTTCCCACCCCTTTAAAAATTGTAATGAATGAATAGTCATTCATTTATCCGGAATAAACGTTCACTTTTATTATAGAAAAATATAGAAAAACACTCAAGGGCAAAAAGCCCCGAGTGCCGTAAAACCGGAAACTATAATTGTTTCAGCGCTTCACTGACCGGCGTGCCGCCCGCCGTCAGATCGAATGCTTTTTCATACGTATTCGGTTCATCAAGGGATGCGATAACGGTCTTGGCGACATCGTCTCTTGAAATGGAGCCTCTTTCCAAATCGGCCGCGGCTTTGATATTTCCCGTGCCGGGATCATTTAATAACCCGCCCGGCCGGATAATCGTATACGTCAGACCGCTCGCTTCAAGAATTTTATCCGCATAATGCTTTGCGGCGTAATACGGCTTCAGCGCTTCATTCCAATTGCCGCGGTTATGAGCCTGAAGGGCGCTTACCATAATGAACCGCTTGATGCCTGCTATCTTTGCCGCTTCTATCGCTTTCGCGGCTCCGTCAAGATCAATCAAAAGCGTCTTATCGTATCCGGTGCTTCCTCCTGATCCGGCGGTAAACACAATCGCGTCACAGCCTTCAGCGGCTTTCGCGATGTCTTCCGGGCTTCCTTCCAAATCTGCAAGAACGGCTTCTGTTCCCGCGGCTTGAAGCGCTTCTTTCTGCTCTTGTTTCCGGACCATCGCCCGCAGCGTATGCGTGCAATCTTTTTGAAACAGCCCGGTCAGCCGCTGTCCGATCTGTCCGTTTGCTCCGATGAGAAATACCTTCATCATGATCCCTCCCCATTCATTATGGTTCTATCATTTCACAAAAACGGGCGCTGATTCAAATCATGCGTTCGGCAAATGTTCTAATAAATCAGCTCGAGGAAATCTTCCAGCTCTATTTTGCCGAAATACTGTTTCAGATCGATTCCGGCCAGCGCCTCCTTGATAGCGGTTCGGTCATACTGTTTTCCGGTCAGCGCCTGTTCGACTTCACTCACATCTTTCGCACCGAAGAAATCACCGAAAATTTTGCAGTCCTGAATGATTCCTTTTTTCACTTCAAGACGCAGATCAATCGATCCGACCGGATAACGTTTCGAATGCTGAAGATTAAATGCGGGCGACCTTCCGAAATTCCAGTCCCAGTTTTGATAGCGCTCTTCGGAAATCTTCCGGATCGCTTTCCAGTCTTCATCGGTCAGTTTATATTCCGGCACTTCGGAAAGATCATTTGTATTAAAAATATGGTGAAGCAGGTGCTTTTTGAATTCATCCGCCGTCATTTTGTCATCAAGAAACTCGCTGATGTTGGCGACACGGCTTCTGATCGACTTAATGCCTTTTGATTCGATTTTGTCTTTTTTCACTTTCAAGGCTGACACAACATGATCAATGGCGGAATCCAGCATTAATGTTCCGTGGCTGAAAATACGCCCTTTCGTCGAAAATTGAGCGTTGCCGGAAATTTTTCTGCCGTCCGCGACGATGTCATTTCGGCCGCTTAATTCAGCTTCCACACCGAGCTGGCGCAGCGCCTGAATAACGGGTTCGGTGAATTTTTTAAAATTGTGAAAGCTGTCGCCGTCATCCTTAGTGATAAAACTGAAATTCAGATTCCCGAGGTCATGGTAAACCGCGCCGCCTCCTGACAGCCTGCGGACGACGATGATTCCGTTATCTTCTACGTATTTCGTATTGATTTCTTCTATTGTGTTTTGGTTCTTCCCAATGATAATCGACGGCTGATTGACATAAAACAGCAGGTATGTCTGTTCAGGGTCGAGATGCTTCACGCAATATTCCTCGATCGCGAGGTTGATCCTCGGGTCGGTTATGTTTTGGTTGTCGATAAATAACATGGTGCTCCTCCTTTATTTCTCCCACTTTAATCCGGAAGCGGCGATTGTCACTTCGCCCCCGAACACGGATTCCGCTTCTTCTTTCAGCTTCCGGTGCTCGCCGAAATGAGGCAGATGCGTGAGAATCAGCTCCCCCGCTCCGGCCTCCTTCGCGATCCGTCCGGCTTCCAAACTGTTCATATGGCCGGCTGACGTGCCGTCCTGGTCCGCGTAAAAATTGCACTCGCAGATCAGCAGATCGGCATTTTCCGCAAACGGGATAAACGCGTCCTGGTAGCTTGAATCAGCCGTATACACAACAGAAGCTGAACCGTCAGTAATCCGCATCGCATAACAAGTGACCGGATGCACCGTTTTCAGAAAGGTAATGGTGAACGGACCTAGAGAAAGCGGGCGGTCCGGCTGATAGGCCACTCCTTTTGTATGCGTTTTATATGTAAGGCGCTCAAACTGTTCTATATCAGCATCATGCCCGTAAATCGGCAGTGCATGCGTCCCTTTTCCGAGAAAGGAGCCGACCTGTTTGGCAAATTGAAGCGGCCCGATATCAGCGATATGATCATCGTGATAATGGGACAAAATGACGGCATCAAGCTCTTCTGCCGGAACATAGGCAAACAGCTTTGATAATACGGCGCTTCCGCAATCGACGAGCAGAGAATAGCCGCCGGACTGAAACAGATAGCCTGAAGTTGCTTCGTTTGCGGCCGGAAACCCGCCGCAGCATCCAATAACTGTAACTTTCATATAATCCTCCGAATGTTTATGATAAAAAGATCCTTTCCTCCAATATACCTATTTTTCGTACAAATTGCATGTTTTAAACATTGTGCCAAAACAGCCGTTGATTTTCTTAAACTGTTATAATACAATGTAGAGACAAAACAATGAAAGAGGGATGGGTATGTTGGAAAAGATGTCGGATTTTTTCAGAAATTTACCCGGTAAGAAATGCGAAGAATGCGGAAATGAGATTGTTGAGCAGTATGAGTGTCACATTAATCTGTGCAATGACTGCTTGAAAATTAAGGATATGTGACAATAGGGCGCCGCACAATTCTAAGTTGTGCGGCGCCCGTTTTTTCGGCCGTCATCATACTTTCTGAATAGGGCGTTATTCACCATTATTAGCAATTATCTGTACGTTTTAAAAGATTCAGTATATTCAATCTATATTTTTCTATAGACGGATTGTTTTCTTTTCTATTATAATTTGTTCTAATAGCTATCTTTTTAGATACTTATTGCACTTTTTTCTTCGGGAGGTAATCTATGAAAAAATTACGCTTTGGACTAGCGACGCAAATTTTCGTCGGACTCATACTAGGGGTTGTAGTCGGTGTCATCTGGTACGGCAATCCCGCCATTCCAACATATTTACAGCCTATCGGCGATTTGTTTTTACGCTTAATCAAAATGATAGTGATTCCAATTGTCGTCTCCAGCTTAATCATCGGCGTTGCCGGCGCGGGAAGCGGAAAACAAGTCGGAAAATTAGGCTTCAAAACGATTTTGTATTTTGAGATCATTACTACTTTTGCCATTATTCTCGGGCTGGCTTTGGCGAATCTGTTTCATCCGGGAACAGGCGTTAATATACATGAAGCTCAAAAGACAGATATCAGTCAATATGTTGAAACAGAAAAAGAACAAAATAACAAATCTATCGCAGACACATTCCTGCATATCGTACCGACAAACTTCTTCCAATCATTAGCCGAAGGAGATCTGCTTGCCATCATCTGCTTTACCGTGCTGTTTGCACTCGGCATCTCGGCAATCGGTGAAAAAGGAAAGCCTGTCTTGGCCTTCTTTGAAGGTGTTTCTCATGCGATGTTCCATGTTGTGAACCTCGTCATGAAAGTTGCGCCGTTTGGTGTTTTTGCGTTGATTGGTGTTACCGTTTCCAAATTTGGGCTCAGTTCCCTGCTTTCACTCGGTAAACTGGTCGGTTTAGTATATGTAGCTTTGGCTTTCTTTCTCATTGTTGTATTCGGAATCGTCGGAAAGCTTGCCGGAGTAAACATTTTCAAATTCCTCGCCTATATGAAGGATGAAATTTTATTAGCGTTCAGTACGTCAAGCTCCGAAACCGTACTCCCCCGCGTTATGGAAAAAATGGAGAAAATCGGCTGTCCGAAAGGTATTGTTTCCTTTGTTGTGCCGATCGGATATACCTTTAACTTAGACGGATCTGTGCTGTACCAATCTATCGCCGCTTTATTCCTCGCTCAGGTATACCACATTGACTTGTCCATTTGGCAGCAGATTACCCTTGTGCTTGTCTTGATGGTCACTTCCAAAGGAATGGCTGCCGTGCCCGGGACTTCTTTCGTCGTCCTGCTTGCGACATTAGGCGCATTCAACATTCCTGCAGAAGGCCTTGCATTCATCGCCGGTGTTGACCGGATTATGGACATGGCCCGTACGGTCGTCAATCTGACCGGAAACGCGCTGGCATCCGTTGTGATGTCAAAATGGGAAGGCCAGTATGATCCCGTTAAAGGCGCGAAGGTCATGAGCCTCGCCAAAACAGAACAAAACACAACCATCTCAGGTTAAAATGAAAACCCTGCACGGAATGATTTCCGCGCAGGGTTTTTTATGCCATCGGCGATAGAACGTACCGGTGCAAAAGCTTCGCCGTATTAAGAAGCGATAATTCATGCGTGCGTTCAAATGCGTGTGAAGCGTCAATTCCCGGGCCGATCAGCCCGTGGACGATGTCATGGCCCGAACGGATGGCTGCTGAGGCATCAGAACCGTAATACGGATAAATATCAAGCTGATAATCAATGCCATAGCGCTCCGCAAGCCCGGCCAGATGTTTTCTGAGCTGATAATGGTACGGGCCGCTCGCATCCTTCACGCAAATGGAGACGGTATATTCATCCGTAGACTGGCCGTCGCCGATCGCCCCCATATCAACAGCCAAGTATTCGACGGTCTCAGGAGGAATGTTAGAATTGCCTCCGTAACCGATTTCTTCATTATTAGAAATCAGAAAATGCGTCGTATACGGAAGTTCGATTTTCTCTTCCGTGATGCGGCGGATTAAATTCAAGAGCAGAGCCACGCTCGCTTTGTCATCAAGATGCCGGGACTTAATAAAGCCGCTCGGCGTAATCTGCACGCGCGGGTCAAATGAGATGAAATCGCCGACCCTGATGCCGAGATCGGACGTCTCTTCCTTCGTCCGGACAGGCTCATCAAGGCGGACTTCCATATTCTCCTGATTCCGCTCTGCCTTGCCGGCGTCCTTGTAGACGTGCACTGAAGTCTGATGCATTAAGATGGTGCCTGTATAGGTTTTGCCGGAAGAAGTTTGGATCTCGCAATATTCCCCTTCAATTGAGTTATATCGGAAGCCGCCGATCAAGTCAATCTTCAGCCGGCCGTCCGCCTTTATCTCCTTTACCATCGCGCCGAGCGTATCGACATGCGCCGTCAGCAATCTGTGTTTCTTATCATCACGGCCGGGAATTGTGACAAAAAGACCGCCTTTGCGGTTTCTGTAAGAGGAGACGCCCCATTCTTTTAAAAGACTTTCTGTATAGGCGATAACCTCGTATGTATTGCCCGTCGGACTCGGAATCGACACCAATTCTTTAATCAGTTCCATCGTATGTTTCATATTTTCCACAGGTCATTCCTCCTATCAATTTTATTCTTCTTAAAATATACTCTTTTGATCCATAACCCGTCCAATCTTTTCCTTCTCTTTTTTCATAGAATGAAGGGAGCATGAGCATAGGAGGGAAATGTATGATCAGCCGTAAACCGCACAAGCGGAAAAGGTTTCATAATGATTGGTTTGAGGATTGGTTTGAGGATGATTGGTCTGGTGCAGCCTTCTGGGGCTGTAAAAAAGAAGAAGATCACTGTAAAAAGAAAAAAGAAGACCCTTGTAAAAAGAAGAAAGAAAAAAAGAAGCATCATCATTCATGCCGCCGCTGCTGCCGCCGCTGCTGCCGTCATTGGTAATCGTTCACACAAGCCCGTTTTACAAATAGATTTCTCATGCTCCCCAAACAGCGGATGCTGCTTGGGTTTTTTTATTAAAATTAGTACCAAGTAATAATATCAGGTGTTATAATCTGATATAAAGGAGTGATTTTTTCATGTCAAAATCTAAAATTACAGCAATCGGTACATATGCTCCGGCACGCCGATTAACAAACGCGGATTTGGAGCGCATCGTCGATACATCTGATGAATGGATCGTCCAGCGCACCGGTATGAAGGAAAGACGCATTGCCGGCGAACATGAATTCACATCGGATTTGTGTGTGGAAGCGGTGAAAAACCTTGCAGAACGATACAGCGGAACTCTTGATGATGTCGATATGATCCTTGTCGCCACAACGACGGCGGACTATGCGTTTCCAAGCACCGCGGCACGCGTGCAGGCTTACTTCGGCTGGCCGCACACGGGAGCGCTTGATATTAACGCCACATGCGCCGGACTCACTTACGGCCTTCAGCTCGCAGACGCATTAATTACCGCCGGTTCCCATCAAAAAGTGATTGTCATTGCCGGTGAAACATTATCAAAGGTAACGGATTATACTGACCGGACGACCTGCGTTCTTTTCGGAGACGCTGCAGGCGCCCTATTGGTGGAACGCGATGAATCAGCGCCGGGCTTTTTGGCAGCCGTGCAAGGCACAGCGGGAGGAAGCGCGGACGTGCTGTATCGCACGGGACTGAGCACAGAATTAAACGGCGAGCCGCTTAAAGGCGGAGGAAACATGGTGCAAAACGGGCGCGAAGTATATAAATGGGCGGCCAGAACCGTGCCTGAGGAATGCAATGCCCTTTTAGAAAAAGCCGGCTTTTCAAAAGACGATCTGGATTGGTTCGTTCCTCACAGCGCCAACATGCGGATGATCGAATCCATCTGCGAAAAGCTGCCCTTCCCGCTTGAACGGACGTTGACAAGCGTTGAATATTACGGCAACACTTCATCGGTTTCTATTATTCTCGCATTGGATGAAGCTGTGAAAGCAAAAAAACTGTCGGAAGGCCAGACGCTGGTATTATTCGGATTCGGCGGCGGATTGACGTATACCGGACTGTTGGTGAGATGGGGATTTTAATAGTACGACGATCGAAATCTAAAAAAAGAGGCCCCGAGCATCTGCTCAGAGCCTCTTTTTCTTATGATGTTATTTCTTCTTCCGTTTTGTGTTCTTTTTTGCTTTGCACCGTAAAATACACGATGGTCAGCGCGATCATGACAACGGCGATGCCCAACAGAATGGATGCCTGCTGCCACATATAGCCGTAATCGCCATTTGAAATGACGGCGCGGAATCCGTTGATGCTGTAAGTCATCGGCAGTGCCCCGTGAATCACTTGATAGAATCCCGGCAGGAGTTCAAGCGGGAAGGTTCCTCCGCTTGCCCCGAGCTGGAGCACCAGAATGATGACAGCGATAAAGCGTCCCGGATTTCCCATCGTTGTCGCCAATAATTGAATCATGGACAGGAACGCGATGCTGGTAATCATTGTAAATAGATAGAATCTCCACGTGCTTTCCACATCAAGCCCAATTCCTTTCAACAGAACCGTGGCGACAATAACGGATTGAATCAGTCCGACAAGCAGAATAACACTGAATTTGCTGAGGAACCATTCAAAACCGTTTCTCGGACGCCCTGAAGCTTCACTCAGAGGGAATACGACCGTCAGCATCAATCCGCCGACATACAAGCCCATAGAGAGAATATAAGGCGTCAGTCCGGTACCGTAGTTAGGCACGGAATGAATCGCGTTATCGTCCGTTTTTACCGGATCGGCAAACATGCTGTACGTTTTGTCATCTGTCTTAATGTCCCCGGTTTGATCGGCCGCATCTTTCAGCTGGCTGGACAATTGTCCGGTGCCGTCTAAAAGTTTGCTTAAACCGGTGCCGAGAGACGCTTGACCCTGCTCAATTTTGGACGAGCCGTCATGGATTTTGTTTTGCGCGTCCAGCAGTTTCGTTAAGCCGCCTGACACTTGGCCGCTCCCTGACACTAACGCTTCTGATCCTGATTTGAGCTGTCCGAACTTGCTGTTGTATTCGCCGATGCCGGCTGTCAGTTTGTTTTGGCTTTCAAAAACGGTCTGCGCTCCGCTGTACAATTTATCAGTTCCCGCTGTCAGCTGGTTAATCGCGTCTTGTACCGCCGCTGCGCCGTTATACAGTTTCGATGTGGACTGAGGCAGTGCTTTCAGCTGATCAGCCTTCGCTTTTACATCTTTGAGCGCGCTTTTTATGACTGACATATCCGGAAGCTGAATATCTCCGCCGGACGGAAGCTGGCTGACGATATTGTCTAAATCCGGAAGGTCGGCTTTCGGAAGCTTCTCATTCAGAAGCTGAACAAGTTTCGCTTTTTGCTCATCCGTTAAGAAATCACTGTCCTTAATCACCTTTTTGACCGCATCATCCCGGGCATCCAGGCTGTTTTTCAGATCAGAAAGCTTCTTCTTAAATTGCTGCAGGTCCTTTTCAGTCTGTTCGAGCTGCCCAACCGCGTTTTCAATGTCTGACAGGTTGACTGAATTGATCGCATCTTCAAATGCCGCCGCTTTTTGCGACACTTCCTGCGCCTTGCTGTTTAACGCGCTTAATCCATTCGTTAAATCCGGAAGCTTTTGCTGGAGCTGCTTTTGTGCGTCAAGGCTTGTTTTCAGCCCGCTGGCCACTTGGCCTCCTCCTGAAGCAATCTGTCCTGATTTATCTTGAATTTCGGCGCTTGCGCTTTGAAGTTTTGCGATAGAGCTGTCAAGCGTTTGAATTCCGCTTGTCACTTTCGCCGCGCCGTCTGCAAGCTGCTGTGTTTTATCGCCGATGGTGGCGGTGCTTTCAGTAAGCTTCGCTAAATTTTCCTTCAGCTTGGCGCTGCCGTCTTTCGCGTTTTTCGTGCCGTCGTCTATTTTCTTGGCTCCGCTGCTGGCTTTGCCGAGCCCTTTGGCAATATCTTTAAAGTTATCAAAAATGACTTTTGCGTATTGCTCTGTCACTTCTTTCGACACGGAGGCTTTCAGTTTGTCGATCGCCTTTTCCCCGATTGTCGCGCCGACATAGTTTGATCCGGCATTCGTATGATATTTCAGATCCAGCTTCTTCGGATTTTTATCCATTACCGTGCTGGCGTTTTTCGAAAAATCTTCAGGAATCTCGACCAATAAATAATATTTAGCATTTAATAAGTCCTTTAACGATTGATCAAGATCGCTTGAAAAATGCCAATCAAAATTATCATTTTTCTTTAACTCTTTCACAAGATCGTCACCGATCTGAAGATGTTTCCCTTCGTAGTCCGCCCCTTTATCCTGGTTGACAACGACAACCGGCAGCTGATCCACCGTGCCGTACGGGTCCCAGTACGCCTTCAAAAACACTCCGCTGTAAATCAGCGGAACGAATAATATGGCAATGATGGGGATTAACAGTTTCTTGTTCGTTACAATGTCTTTCCACTGGCTTTTTATTGTATTCAACCCTGTTGCCTCCTTCCGCAAACTGACTCATTTGACAAAACGGTCACGGCACCTAAAAAGTGAAGGATCATCTATTATTTAGATAATCCTTGACCAACATACATTTCCAGCAATTCGGCGATCGTCTCTTTTTCAAGAGGCGGATGGTTTTTTTCCCAGTCAAATATCAGCGCGATGTAAAGCTTGAGCATCACAAAAGCGGTCAGTTCCGGATCACACGGTTTAATGCTTCTGTTTTCTATGGCTGTTTCTATCTTTTCTTTAATGTATGACAGAATGGCCCGCTCCATTTTCGCAATGACATCCTGAACGGCTATTGTACCAATCTCGGCGTTCTCCTGAAAAATTTTAATAGTCAGCTGGTGTGTTTTTCTGAATTCCAAAATCGCGACAAGCGCCCGGTGGACATTTTCGTGAAATGAAAGCTCCGGTTTCATCGCTTCGTCTGCATGTTCCTTCATTTCTCTTAAAATAGTGGTGAAAATATCATCAAACAGTTCTTCTTTGTTTTTGAAAAACGTGTAGATGGTTCCCTTCCCCACATTTGCAAGCTTTGCCACCAGATCCATTGTCGTTGCTTTGTAGCCGAATTGTGTAAAAGACTTCGTTGCCGCTTCCAGAATGAGCTTTTTCCGATCGACGGACATGTTTCCCACCTCGTTAAATTGACCGTTTGAACATTTTAGTCATTTTGTACATAAGATAACTTATCACAGTCACAAAGAAGATTCAAATGTTTTCTCTCTTTATTGGTGTTCCCTTTACAGAACGGGAACATGCAAAAAAACCTCCGTTTTACGATAACGGAGGCTGGTACGTTTCAAATAAATAAGCCAGTGAATCGTATACGGCGGCTTTTCCCTGGTCGATACAGTCGGGGATGCCCACCCCTTCGAAAGACGCGCCCGTCGCGTATACGCCCGGATAGGAAGCTTTCAGCGCATCTCTGAACTCTTTGATGCGCTCCTTATGGCCGACATGGTATTGCGGCATGCTTTCGTTCCAGCGGGTCACACAGGTCATTTCCGGTTCGCCATTTATTTTCATTACTTTTTTCAAATCTTCCATTACGATTTTAATGATCTCGTTATCTGAAAGATCTACGATGGATTCATCCCCGGCCTTTCCGACGTACGCCCTGAGAAGCGTTTTGCCCTCCGGCGCCGCGTGCGGCCATTTTTTATTCGTCCATGTGCAGGCCGTGATGGAGAAATCGCTGTTTCTTGAGATAACGAATCCCGTACCTTCATGCTCCATCTTGACGGCACCCTCATGAAAACCTAAGGCGACGTTGGCAACGGACGTAGAATGCATGTCTTTAAGACATGAAACCGCCGGCAGATCAGAAAGCATTTTCGCCGCGGCTTTATGCGGAGCTGTCACTATGCATCCTTCCGCATAGAGCACTTTGCCGTTATCAAGCGTCACAGAATATCCTTTCTCCTCGCGGCCGATATGGGTGACTTTCGTTCCTTTCATCACCCTTGTCAGCGTAAGCTGCTTTTCCAGCTCCTCCACCAACGTTTGAAGCCCTGTTGTCAGCGTTAAAAACTGGCCCTGCTTTTTGGCTGTCAGCTGCTGTCCCGAAGGCTGCGGACGCGATTTTTTCATGCCGAGAATCAGGCTTCTGTGCTTCTGCTCAGTCTGATAGAATTGCGGAAACGTGGACATGAGGCTCAGCTTATCAATATCTCCGGCATAAATCCCTGATAATAGCGGTTCTATTAAATTCTCAACGACTTCGTCACCGACGCGTCTGCGGAAAAATTCACCCAGAGACTGATCTTCCTTCGGTTTGCTCGCAGGCAGGACAAAGTCAAGCGCCGCCCGCGCCTTTCCGGGAACAGAAAATAAACCGGTGGAGATGAACGGAGCGATTTTGGTCGGAATGCCCATCACCGCGCCCTTCGGCATCGGATGGAGCGTCTCGTTGACGAGCACGTAAGACTGGCCGGTCGCATTGTTGACGAGCAGATGCTCAAGCCCCAAATCTTTGACGAGCTGCGGCGCGCTTTTTTTCCTTTCCAAAAAAGAATCCGGCCCCCGCTCAATGATGTAGCCGTCTTTATGCTGCGTCTGAATTTTGCCGCCCGCTCTCGGGCCCGCTTCAATCAGAGTGACCTCAAGCGGCAGCTGTTTTACTTTGATTTCTTTTTCCATGTAGAAGGCGACGGCTAATCCCGTTATGCCGCCGCCGATGATGACCAGATGTTTTTTATCGCCACTCATTTTTATCGCCTTCTTTACCGTTTAATTCTACTTGTCCAGCTCTTTCAGCACGACCGCTGCAAGCGCGTCGATAAATTCAGGCTGTGCGTTCGGCATAGCCGGACGATAGTAGCTTGCGCCGACTTCTTCGGTCACAGCTTTGCATTCATAATCATTATCGTAAAGCACCTCTAAATGATCGGCAACGAAGCCTGCGGGCACGTATACAAATGCTTTATAAGGATGCTTTTGGTACAGATCGCGCGTGAGATCCTGCACATCCGGCCCGAGCCACGGATCAGGGGTATTCCCTTCACTTTGCCAGCCGACTGCGTAATCGGTAATTCCGGCGCCTTCGGCAATCAGTTTTGCGGATTCCTCCAGCTGGTCAGGATACGGATCGCCGTATTCTTTAATTTTTTCAGGAAGGCTGTGCGCTGAGACGATCAGCATCGCGTCATCCCGTTCTTCTTTCGGCATTGATTCATACGTTTTCTTCACCTGGCTGACCCAATAATCAACGAATTTCGGTTCATCATACCAGCTTTCAACAGACTTGATGGTCAAGCCGCCGAGCTTCTCCGCTTCTTCTTTCGCGCGTTTGTTGTATGACTGGACGCTGAATGTTGAAAAATGAGGGGCGAGCACAAGGCTGACAGCTTCTGTAATGCCGTCTTTATGCATGTCCGCCACCGCGTCTTCAATAAACGGTTCAATATGTTTTAATCCGATGTACACTTTGAATGTTACGTCATCCTGGATTTCATTTAAACGCTGTGCGAGCTTCTCCGCCTGCTCCTGCGTAATTTTTGCAAGCGGCGAAATGCCTCCGATCGCTTCATATCTGTCTTTTAAATCTTGAAGCATATGAGGCTCCGGCTTTCTTCCGCGTCTGATATGCGTATAATAACGTTCTATGTCCTCTTCTTTGTAAGGCGTTCCGTAAGCCATGACAAGAAGTCCCATTTTCTTTTTGCTGCTCATTTTGTTACACACCTCTTTTGATGGTCTGTCTACCTTGATTTTGACAGGAAAATCTTCTTATAACCAACGATCTGCTCAGGAAGATTGTTCCGTTTTTTTGGCCGCGGAATATTCATGTACAAACGCCGTCAGCTTTTTCAGCGTTGCCGGATTGACATCTGGGAATACACCGTGCCCTAAATTGAAAATAAACCCGTCCGTTTTCATGCCTTGATCAAGTATCGCTTTCGCTTTTTTCTCGATGACTTCCCAAGGCGCAAGAAGAAGCGACGGATCAAGATTGCCCTGAACCGTTTTTGTAATCCCTTGTTTTCTGGCGTCATCTATGCCGAGTCTCCAATCAAGACCGACGACATCAAGAGGAAGGTCATGCCAATCCCCGGCCAGATGGCTTGCGCCTACGCCGAACATGATCAGCGGAACTTGTTCTGCTGAAAGCTCCCGGAAAATTCTGTCCATCACCGGTTTTATAAACTGCCGGTAATCTTCGCGGTTCAGCGCGCCGACCCATGAATCAAAGATCTGAATGGCTTTTGCGCCGGCGTTAACCTGCGCTTTCGCATAAACGATAATCATGTCCGCGAGCTTGTCCATCAGCATTTGCCACGCTTGCGGCATACTGTGCATAAATGCTTTTGTTTTGTTGTAATTTTTAGAAGGCCCGCCTTCAATCATATAACTGGCCAGCGTAAAAGGCGCTCCCGAAAAACCGATGAGCGGAACATTCAGCTGTTCGTTTACGAGTAATCGGATCGTTTCCAGCACGTAAGGAACATCCTGTTCGGGATTCAGTTCGCCGAGCTTTTCAATATCCGCAGCAGAGCGCACCGGCTGATCGATCACCGGGCCGATTCCGTTTTTTATTTCAACATCCACTCCGATATAAGGAAGCGGCGTCATAATGTCTTTATATAAAATGGCAGCGTCCACTCCGTACTGCTCGACCGGAAGCCTCGTCACATACGCGCACAGCTCGGGCTGATGCGTAATTTCGACTAAGCCGTACTTTTCCTTCAGCTTGCGGTATTCCGGCTGAGACCTCCCCGCCTGTCTCATGTACCAGACAGGGACGTGATTTGTTTTTTCTCCCCGTGCCGCTTTTAAAAACGTATCATTAAACGCTTCTCGTTTACTCATCTGAATTTCCACCTTTCCTCCTGCAACCATACGTTCGTGTTCTTCGCCCATTACACTATACCTTGTTTTTTCAAAAGCGTATAGAATTGAGGCTTAATGTTCAAAAAATCGCCGAATTCACGATTAAGAAGAAAAAAGCTTCGGCTGAACGTATTCCGTTCCCTCTCCTTCTTGATCCGTCTGTGAATTATATGGAACGACTTTGTATGAAGCCCCTGAAAACAGATTGGCGTACGGTATGTCAAAGCTGCCTTTTCCTTTCACCGAATCCAGAAGTTTGTCTTTTCCGTCTTTCTTCTCATATATTCGGTAAACAACCCGATCATCCTTTTGAATATCCCATTTTAATTGAACCGTAATCAGTCCCATCGCCTTAAATGTATAACGGGCCGACAGGGACTTTACCGCCTCCAGCTCAATCGGGCTGCCCAGTTCCTTCACATTTTCAGGCTTTTTGAATGTCCGGCCGTTTTCCCCCGCTTTTGTGAC
Source organism: Bacillus sp. Pc3 (assembly GCF_000815145.1). Classification (NCBI taxonomy): domain Bacteria; kingdom Bacillati; phylum Bacillota; class Bacilli; order Caryophanales; family Bacillaceae; genus Bacillus; species Bacillus sp. Pc3. Next base: position 1,072,002 of record NZ_CP010406.1, read on the forward strand.
GATATCTTTAAAGAGTCTGACCGGGTATTGGCTTCCGCCTTTCAGGTAATGGGTTTTATCCGTTTTGTCATAGCCCATCCAGACGGCTCCCGTCAGTCCGGGAGTGTATCCCGCAAACCAGGCGTCCTTTGTCGCGCCGGGGACGCCGGGAAATGTGGTCGTGCCGGTTTTCCCCGCCAGGTCACCTTGATAGCTGCCTTGTGAAGCGGTTCCTTCTTTTACGACCTGCTGAAGCATTCTCGTCATATTCCATGCCGTCTGTCCGCTGAAGACGCGCGTTTTGCCGTTTTTAGGCCCGGACAACGTTTCTCCGTCTTCGTCCGTGATGTTCTCTATAAAAAATGGCTTCGTATACATTCCGTTTGCCGCAAAGGTATGATAAGCTCCGGCAAGCTGAAGCGGAGTAACGCCTTCAGACAGACCGCCCAGCGCAATCGCGAGTCCGTTGTCAGAAATGTTCATGCCGTTTTTCTCAAGATACGATTTTCCCGTATCCACGCCGATCTGCTTCAATGTCCAGACAGCGGGCGCATTTATGCTGTAAGTGATCGCATCCTGCATCGTCACTTCCCCCTTGTACTGTCCGTCATAATTTTTCGGTTCATACCCGTCGTAGGACGTCAGTTTGTCTTGGAGAAGCGAATACGGTTTGAACTTGTCTTCCTGCATGGCGGGCCCGTATACGGCAATCGGCTTAAACGTTGAGCCCGGCTGCCGCTTCGCCGTAACCCTGTTGTATCCTTTTGTCACGTAGTCGCGTCCGCCGACCGCCGCGCGCACGCCTCCGGTTTTATTATCAATAAAGACGGCGCTTCCCTCTGCCGCCTGATCCGTCCCCGGAAAATAGCCGCTTTCCTTCATGAGGGTGTATGCCGTTTTCTGCAGCTTGGAATCAAGTGACGTCCGGATCGTATAGCCGCCTTGAAGCAGCTGTTCACCCGACATCGAATAACGGGATTCCGCCTCCTTGATGACAAGATCGATATAACTGTCAAACCAAGGCGTTTCTGATGTTTTCTTGACATGAAGCCCCAATGTCCGGCCCTGGGCTCTGACCGCTTCCTTGGCGCTGATATAGCCTTGGTCGTTCATCATTGCAAGAATCGTATCGCGGCGTTCTTTATTTTTATCCGGATGCTGAATCGGCGAATAAAGAGAAGGCGCCTTCGGAATCGCTGCCAGAACGGCTCCTTCCGCAACGGTTAAATCTTTTACTTCTTTATTAAAGTAGTAGTGGGACGCGGCTTGAATGCCGTAAACGCCATGGCCGAAATAAAGCTGGTTCAGGTACATTTCAAGCAGCTTGTCCTTGCTGTAATCACGCTCAAGATTGATGGCGATAATGACTTCCTTCGTCTTGCGCAAAAATGTTTTATCATGAGTCAGAAAAATGTTTTTCGCCAGCTGCTGGGTGATCGTGCTTCCGCCTTCCACCTTGCCGCCTGCTAAAACATCCCGGAACACCGCCCGGCCGACAGACTTCACATCAATCCCGTGATGTTCGTAAAACCGTTTATCTTCAACGGCGATAAAGGCATCTCTCACATCTTCCGGAACCTGCTGAATGGATACCGGCTCGCGATTTTCCGTATAGAGGCTCGCGATTTCATCGCCGTTTTGATCGACGATTTTTGAAGATGCGTGCAGTATTAATTTCTTTTCGTCGATGACATAATGGCCGAGAAATATAATGATAATGTATCCGATTAACGCGAGAAAAGCGGTTGCCGCCGCAATTACAGCCGGAATAAAGAATCTTTTTTTCTTTTTCAGCATAAGTCACCTCGCCTTTCTTAACTTGTAGTATGGGAAATATTGTTTCGAATTATGTCAGAATGAGTCGCCAATAGAAACTTATACCACTCTTTTGATATACTAGCAAGCAGGAGGTGGCTGATATGAAGGTTTATATTACATACGGGACAGCCGATTTTTTAAAGACGATTGCAAAGAAACACCCGAGTGAGAATATGGTGCTGATGCAAGGGGAGGATAATGCGGTTTTAATTCATGAAACAAATGGAGAAACCGTTTTTCAGGCGCCCCATTCCTATGAAAGCATCGACAGCGTCGGGGAAATCAAAAAGCCGGGCTACGCCGTCCTCAACAACATTGCCGTTACCCAGGAAGGCCGTCCGCTGTTTGAAAACCGGTTTAAAAACCGCGCCGGCAAAGTGGAAAATGAACCCGGTTTTAAAGCCATCCGCGTATTAAGACCGCTCGAAGGCGATACGTATGTCATTTTGACCCTGTGGGAAGAGGAAAAAGCCTTTCAGGATTGGCAGCAGTCAAACTCTTATCAGGAAGCTCATAAAAAACGCGGAACATCTGCCGGCATCGACACGACGTCTATTTTCTCCCGCCCGTCTTATGTAACCGCTTATTACGCAATAGACTGAAAACCGCCGGAGATTCTCCGGCTTTTTTAATGTCCCGATTTTACGCATCCTTCTTTGCACCTTCCGCCCGCCTATGAATAACCTGTAGCAATCCTATTTATAAACGGAGTGGTTCAATTGGGGATCGGCGTCTACTCGGTACATCTGCTTTATGTTGCTTTTATCGCGGCCATTATCGTTTTTATGCTCCTCAGGAAAGATACAACCTTTATTTCACTCGCCGGCATTTTTGTGATTGCGCTATGGACGACGCATTCATTCTCCGCTTCGGTCAGCAGCCTGTTTCACAGCTTCACGTATGCCGCCGGAGAATTGCTGCCGACGATTTTTATTATTTGTTTTATCGTGGCGATGAGCGGCCTCTTGACCGAAACCGGTATTAATGAAGCGATGATTTCTCCGTTTGCAAAGGTGATGAAAGGGCCGGCTGTCGCGTATTGGGTTATCGGCTGTCTGATGTTTGCCATCTCTCTTTTTTTCTGGCCGTCACCAGGAGTGGCGCTGATCGGCGCTGTGCTGCTTCCCGCAGCGATCCGAGCGGGCCTTTCTCCGATCGCCGCGGCTATGGCGATGAACCTGTTCGGCCACGGATTCGCTTTATCGGGGGATTATGTCATTCAGGCGGCCCCGAAATTAACGGCCGATGCCGCGGGCATTCCCGTGAGCGATGTCATGCAGGCAAGTATTCCGCTCGTTTTGATCATGGGGTTCACGACGACAATCACCGCTTTCTTCCTCATCATGCGGGATCGAAAAAAAACGAAGGCCCCCCTCTCCTTGGACAGCTCCGGTTCTTTGGACACAAGTATGTATCTGCCGAAAAAACTCAGGGTGATCCTGGCGGTTTTCATTCCGCTTGTTTTTCTCGCCGATATTATCTGCATGATCGTATACCGTCTGCAAGGAAACGATGCGACGGCACTCGTCGGAGGAACAGCGATCGGCATTCTCCTGATCATTCATTTCATTGTATATAAAGAGCGGCATTTAGAAAAGATCACCGAGTATTTTATCGGCGGTTTTCAATTCGGCTTTAAAGTATTCGGCCCCGTCATTCCGATCGCGGCCTTCTTTTATCTCGGTGACGCGGGGTTTAAAAGTATTTTGAACACCCCGCTGCCGAAAGGATCTGCGGGGATCGTCAATGACCTCGGATTGGCCCTGTCCCATTCTTTTCCGATGTCCGGAGAATTCGCCGGCATCGCCCTGACCGCAGTCGGTGCGATTACCGGGCTCGACGGGTCAGGGTTTTCCGGTATATCTCTTGCAGGCTCGATGGCAAAGCTGTTTTCCGCCGCGCTTCATACGGACCCGGCCGTTTTAACGGCGCTGGGCCAGATTTCAGCGATCTGGGTCGGAGGCGGAACATTGGTCCCTTGGGCACTGATCCCCGCTGCGGCTATTTGTAAAGTTGACCCGTTTGAGCTTGCCAGAAAAAACTTTATCCCGGTTGCGGCCGGGCTAGTCGTCACAACGATCGCCGCCATCATCATTCTCCCGTAGCAAAAGGATTGAAATCTTCTGACATTTTCTATACAATCATGGGAAAAGCAGACGAGGGGGCATCGCTTTTGACGTTAACGACACTTCAAAAAAGCTTAAACGCTCAGCTTGACGGGCTGTATGAGGAAATGGTTGAAATCAGGCGTCACCTTCACATGAATCCCGAGCCATCCTTTAAGGAGAAAAAAACACCGGCGTTCATCGCCTCATTTTATGAAAAGCTCGGCGTTCCCATCCGGACGAATGTCGGGGGCAACGGTGTCACAGCCTATATTGAAGGGAGTGAACCGGGACCGGCCGTGGCACTCAGAGCTGATTTTGACGCTTTGCCGATACAGGATGAAAAAGATGTGCCCTATGCTTCACAAATTCCCGGCGTCATGCACGCCTGCGGGCATGACGGCCATACGGCGGCTCTGCTCGCGGTCGGAAAAGTGCTGTACTGCAACCGGGAAAAACTGAAAGGGTCATTTGTGATGATCCACCAGCACGCCGAGGAATTATCTCCCGGCGGAGCAAAAGCAATGATTGAGGATGGGTGCCTCGAGCATGTCGATGCCATTTTCGGCACTCACCTTTGGGCGACTGAACCCGTCGGGACGGTCTTATGCCGCCCGGGCGCAGTGATGGCCGCCGCTGACGGCTTTACGATTAAAGTCATCGGCAAAGGCGGCCACGGCGCGATTCCTCACGATACAAAGGACGCCGTTTTAATCGGCTCACAAATCGTCACGGCTCTTCAGCATATCGTCAGCCGGCGGGTAAATCCGGTGCAGCCGGCCGTCATCTCAGCCGGCTCGTTCACCGCTGAAAATCCGTTTAATGCGATTGCCGATCAGGCAGTCATATCAGGCACCGTCCGCTCGTTTGACGAAAGTGTGCGCAGCCTGCTCGAAGCAGAAATAGAAGCCGTCGTAAAAGGAATCTGTTCCATGCACTCCGCTTCCTATGAATATCGTTTCAAGCGCGGTTATCCCGCCGTCGTTAATCACCCCGAGGAAGCGGCGCACGCGGCGGCAGCCGCAGCGGAAACAGACGGCGTCACGAAGGTCATTGAAGGAGAGCCGCAGATGGCCGGAGAGGATTTTTCCTATTATCTGCAGCATACAAAAGGCGCATTTTTCTTTACGGGCGCCGCTTTAGAAAACCCGGAAACCATTTATCCTCATCATCATCCGAAATTTGATTTTAATGAAAAAGCGATGCTGACGGCCGCCAAAGTGCTTATCGGCGCCGCGGTGAGCTACCCCCGATAGGGCATAAAAAACAGCCGGTACATTACGTACCGGCTGCTGTGATTCTTAAATGAAAAACGTGCCTTGCCGTCTCACCGAGCTGTGACAGCAGTTTATAATTGGCCGCTCCGCCCACGGCGGCTCCGACGACCGGCAAAAGCTGAAACAATTTCACCACGTCCAGATAATCGCGGTATTCCTGCTGAAAAACTCTCCAATCGACATCATGCTTTTTCGAATCCCACTGTTCAATCATTGAGTATATGCGTTTCCGCTGTTCACCGCTTGAGAAAGCCAGCTGAAAAATAAACAGCAAAAACAATCGCTCATCCCTGTCTTTCACATCATAGCCGTAAATAGAGGCAAGATCGAACAGACATTTCATTTTAATGGATAACAGCAAAGGAAAATCAGCCATCCCTAAAAAAATTCCGCCGGCCCCCGTACCGATCCCTTCGGCTGCCGCGACCTTTTGGTACGATGCGATGGTTTGTCTGGCGAGGGCATCTTTTTCAGCAAGCGTCATACCGTTTGTATCCCGCTTGCCTTTCACCAGATTTGAACCCGCCATTGTTGCTTCGGTCATTTTTTTAATGCTTTCTGTGATGACGGCATGAATTTTATCAGGAATCCGCTCATTTATTTTCGCCTGCATTCCTTTAGAAAAACGTTCAAGCATAGAATCTTTGCGCAAAAAACGCACTTTCCATTGCAGTGCTTCCTGTATCAGCTGCTGATCGTCGGTCATCTGTGTCTCCTTCTTTCATTGAGGTTTCAAAAACCCGATTGATTACAGCTTGCCGTACTTTTTCAATCTTCCGCCCATATACGAAGGCATGATCACAAAAATCAGAACGGCTGAAGCAACAGCCGCATACAGCGCCCCGCTGACTCCCGCGGCATAGGCTGACGCTGCACAGAACAGCAGCGCCTGCACGGTTAATGCCGATTTCATCAGCGAAAAGAAACTTTGCAGCTTCGCTTTCTGATTGACCGGGTAAAGCTCCTGCAGAGAAAGATGATGAAAATGCCCGAACAGCGGCAGAAGCTGTATTCCCGTAATAAAGACGGTAAATACGGTTAACGCCGCCGTTATCCACGGATTGGCGGAAACGAGCATAATAATCAGGATAAAAATAATCGTGAGCCTGACCTGAATGCCTAGATAATCATTTGAACGCAGAAAGGCCCGCGCATACATATAGGAGAACGTTTTCCGCTGTTCGAACGGAATCATTCTGAGCAAAAAGTCGAGATACGCCCGGCGTTTTGCCTGTTTTTTCAGGTGAGGCACATCGGTAAACAGATTGGCGATTCTGTAAAACCGCTGCTTCCTTCTTAATTCATATTCAATATGGGCTTCCCATTTTAATGATTTATGTTTTGCGGCCGATGTGAAATACACATAAAGGCCGGCCATCACAATGTAGACGGCGGCAGCGTACACATAAAACGACTGTAAGACGAAGTATAAAAGCAGCATATTGCAGATAAAGCGTATGACCGTATCCATCATTTTCATGCTTCTGTCATTCATAAACGTCATCCGCCACTCCATGGCCTGATTCCACGCTTTTACCGCCAGCATCTGAATAAATACGGCGGCATACGACGCAAGCGACGCCCCCGGACTTACAGCGAAAAACAGAGGCATGCATACAAGCGACAGAGCAATAAGCGGAAACAGCTGTGACAGATAGCTGTACTTAAATGAATGCTTAAAGTATGTCCCCATTTTCGGTTCAAGCGGCAGCAGAAACACGAGGTCCGCTTCCTTTAACAGCGTCCGGACGTATGAACCGGTCAGCACAAATGAAAAGAGCACCGCCATCACCCAAAATGACGGAAAATGAACGGGAATGTCTTTGACCCACTTGCTGTACCAGCTTGCCGCGCCGGCAATAAAAAAGATCAGCACAATGACGAGATGATCATTGAGCATATATTTCATATACATTCTGGTTTCCTTTATATGCTCTTCAAGCCGGGACTGCCAAATCGTAGACATATTATTCATGGCCGGCGTCTTCCTTCGTCAGTTCGATATACAAGTCATCAAGAGCTGCGTCTTTCATGCCGAACTGCTCTCTCAGTTCTTCCAGTGTGCCGCTTGCCCGCACTTCGCCGTTATGTAAAATAATGAAAGCGTCACAGTAGCGCTCTGCCGTAGCCAGGATATGCGTTGACATCAGCACGCTTGATCCGGCTTTTTTCGCGGCGTCCATCCGCTCCAGCAATGCATTGATCGCAAGCGGGTCAAGGCCGAGAAACGGCTCGTCAATGATATAAAGCGAAGGCTCCGCGAGAAACGCGCACATGATCATGACTTTCTGTTTCATCCCTTTGGAAAAGTGAGCGGGAAACCATTTCAGCCTTTTTTCCATTCTGAATTCTTTCAGAAGCGGAGGAAGCCTTTTTTCAAGCGTTTCTTTGGAAAGGCCGTACGCCATGGCCGTCAGCTCCAGATGCTCTTTGAGCGTCAGTTCTTCATACAGCACCGGCGTTTCGGGGATGTACGTAAATTGCGAGCGGTAGCTTTCCTTATCCTCCGAAAACGTCTTGCCGTTCAGCTCGATCGAGCCTTTATGCGGGTCCATTAACCCGATAATATGCCGGATCGTCGTGCTTTTGCCCGCGCCGTTTAATCCGATGAGTCCGACAATCTGGTTCGGCTCAAGGGTGAATGAAACATTTTTTAAGACCGGGTTTCTCGTATAACCGCCGGTTAAGTCTTTTACCGATAGCAGAGACATAATTTCTCCCCTTCTGATTCGTTTTTCTTCATAGTACCAAAAATAAAGTCTGATTTGAAACGATTCCCTTTTTTTCTCACGTGAAAAGTGTGCATAGTTATCGTTTTGGCGGACATCATAATGTATGTAGAAGGAAACAGCTTTAATCAACTGAAAATGAGGTGTTTATAAAAGACGTCTTAGAACAGTTGGATGAAAATCAACATGTCCTGTGCTTACAATTTCTTCACACACTGCTTTGATGATGTTCTTCATTCATGATGAAATAATCAAATGAGGTGTTTGTCCCAGGAATGATTAAGCAGACCCATAAGTCTTCATTTTAAAAACAAATGAGGTGCTTACAAAAGGCATATTCAATTTTCTGTGATAAAGCTCGTACTTCTGCATCAGGGTGAACGCGCAGCCGTTCATCCTGTTTTTTGTTTTGGCCGTTTTTGTGGTACGATGAGAATATACATATATTTCTTTTCAGGGAGGAAACCCATCTATGCACAAAGCGGACGATTGTATTTTCTGCAAAATCATTGCCGGTGACATTCCGTCTTCAAAAGTATACGAAAATGAACACGTCGTGGCGTTTCTTGATATCAGCCAGGTCACAAAAGGCCATACGCTCGTGATTCCGAAAACACATATCGAAAACGTGTACGAGTTTACGCCTGAGCTTTCTAAAGAATATTTTGAAGCGGTGCCGAAAATCGCACGCGCCATCCGCGATGAATTCGAGCCGATCGGGCTGAATATTCTCAATAACAACGGTGAAAAAGCGGGCCAATCGGTGTTCCATTTTCACATGCATATCATTCCGCGTTACGGAAAAGGCGACGGTTTCGGGGCTGTCTGGAAGACCCACGCCGAAGACTATACGCCTGACGATCTTCAGGAGATCGCTTCAACCGTCAGAAAACGGCTTGCCTCATCTTAAAGATGAGGTTTTTTTGCGTCCGGAAACACAAAAAACATAAATTATATTTTTTATATCAAAAAAATCAAAAAATTGTGATAGGATAATTGTATTATTTCTTACACTAAAGCGGAAAACAGGGAGAGATCGTAAACATGGAACGTACAACGAATTTCAATGCAGGACCCGCAGCCCTTCCACTGGATGTGCTGCAAAAAGCACAAAAAGAATTTGTCAACTTCAATGATACCGGCATGTCCGTCATGGAGCTGTCCCACCGGAGCAAAGAATATGACGCGGTGCACCAAAAAGCCAAAAGCCTTCTGAAAGAACTGATGGATATTCCCGACGATTATGATATTTTATTTCTTCAAGGCGGCGCAAGCCTTCAATTCTCCATGCTGCCGATGAACTTTTTAACGCCGGAAAAAACGGCGCACTTCATCGTAACGGGCGCATGGTCTGAAAAAGCACTCGCCGAGGCGAAACTGTTCGGAAACACATCCGTCACGGCATCAAGCGCAGATTCAAACCACAACCACATACCGGAAGCGGGCCTCTCAGGAATCAAAGACGGCGCCTACCTGCATATTACGTCAAACAACACGATTTTCGGAACGCAGTGGAAAGAGTTCCCGAATTCACCAATCCCGCTCGTAGCCGACATGTCAAGCGACATCCTGAGCAGAAAAATTGATGTCAAAACGTTTGATGTCATCTATGGCGGAGCCCAGAAAAACCTCGGTCCGTCCGGCGTCACGGTCGTCATCATGAAAAAATCATGGCTTGAAAACGAAAACGCCAACGTCCCTAAAATGTTGAAATACTCCACCCATACAAAAGCCGATTCACTTTATAATACGCCGCCTACATTTGCGATTTATATGCTGAGCCTCGTCCTTGAATGGCTGGCTGAAAACGGAGGTGTCGAAGCGGCTGAACGGCGCAATCAGGAAAAGGCCGACATCCTGTACGGCACAATCGACGCAAGCGGCGGGTTTTACGCGGGGCATGCCGCAAAAGACAGCCGTTCTCACATGAACGTCACGTTCACCCTCCGCGACAGCAGTCTCACGAAAAAATTCGTTGAAGAAGCGAAAGCGGCTAAAATGACCGGACTCGGAGGCCACCGCTCAGTCGGAGGCTGCAGGGCGTCTATCTACAACGCCGTCAGCCTGGCTGATTGTGAAAAACTGGCTCAGTTTATGAGAAAGTTCCAGCAGGAAAACGAATAAATTTCTTCTAACATAACGGTTCCTTTGATATACTGTTTGCATATCAATTTTTCCGGCCATCGCAATAAATGGCGAGCATATTATTGGATGGCGAAAAAGCTTAGCAGAGGAGAGCTTAGTATGAAAACAAAAGAATTAGTCATTATGGCCCTGTTTGCGGCAATCGGAGCGGTGCTTCATTCCATTATGCCGCCGGTATTATTCGGAATGAAACCCGATATGATGCTTGTGATGATGTTTATGGGTATTCTGTTATTCCCCCGTGTGCAGAACGTGCTGATGATCGGGATTGTAACGGGAATCATTTCCGCACTCACGACATCTTTTCCGGGCGGACAGCTTCCGAATATCATTGAAAAACCGGTAACGGCGTTTCTGTTTCTCGCGCTGGCGCTTTTGGTGAAAAAGAGCGTGAAAACAGCGCCCGCCGCCGTCATTACGATAGCCGGCACCTTCATCTCCGGTTTGCTCTTTTTGGCGCTGGCCCTTCTGATTGTCGGCCTGCCGGGCGGATTCACCGCATTGGTGCTCGCGGTCGTCCTTCCGGCGGCTGCGCTGAATACGATCGCCATTATCATTATGCATCCGATTGTGCAGACGATCTTAAAACGGTCCAATATGATTGAAACGGTGAAATAACCGCATACCGAAACCTCTTCCGGCCGGAAGAGGTTTTTTAATGTGTTTCAGCATGTTTTATACGAGAAGTTTTGTGAAAAAAATAAGGAACAATGCGAGGGCGGTTCCTGCTGAGCAGACGATGGCCTTTTGGCGGACGACCCGCTTCGGCGGATAAGAAGCGGCCTGGCCGAGCAGTTTCAGGTAATAAACGGCGCCCGCCGCAAAGACAAGAGCCATACAAGATAAAACAATCATAAAGACAGACAACCTTCTCCCTCCTTTTTCCTTAAAAAATATGCTAAAATAAAGCAAGCTATGTATAGAAGTTTATTCTTCTGAACAAAAATGATAAAAGTTATGAGAAAAAAAACGGGGTGATTTCAAATGGCTGACGGACGTTCCCTTTTAACAGGCCTTTTCGTAGGCGGATTGATCGGAGGCGCAGCGGTGTTACTCTCGGCTCCTTCATCCGGAAAAGAGCTGCGGGGCAAAATCAAAGAGAATTGCAATTCAATTGAGGACACAATCAAACGGTTAAAAAAAGACGGAATGGCGCTTAAGGACCAGCTTGTCCAAACGGCGAAAGAAAGCGCAGAAGTCATTAAAGACGTAGGCGGAGAGCTTCAGACCAGCATTAAAAGGTGGCAGGAGGAAATCAAACCGCACCAGCAGGATCTCCAGAAGGAAATCGCTGATATTGAAGAGAAAATCAGACAGCTGGAGAAAACCTTACAAAACTAATATCCTATACAACCAAAAAAAGTGCGGACATATTGCGTTCCGCACTTTTTTTTGCGGTTTAAAGCCTTTCCCAGCAACGGATCAAGAATTTATTATAAAATTCTTAAATTTTCATCTTTATTAATCTTTATTTTATTGGCATAATAGAGGAAAAGAAAATGTGAAGCAGGTGATCTGTATTGAATCGTGTTGAACCGCCTTACGATCTAAAAGAAGCTTTAATCTATACCCAAAAAATGGCGCAGCTGTCCAAAGCGCTCTGGAAATCTATCGAGAAAGACTGGCAGAATTGGCTGAAGCCGTACGACCTTAATATTAATGAGCATCATATATTATGGATTGCCTATCAGCTTAAAGGAGCTTCTATTTCAGAAATCGCCAAATTCGGCGTTATGCACGTATCAACTGCATTTAACTTTTCAAAAAAGCTTGAAGAACGGGGATATCTGAAATTTTCCAAGCGGCTGAATGATAAACGGAACACGTACATTCAGTTAACAGAAGAAGGGGAAAATGTATTCGAAAGCCTGCTTGAGGAGTTTGATCCGTCGAGAAACGCTGTGTTTAAAGGCTCACAGCCGATCTACCACTTATTCGGGAAGTTTCCTGAGGTTGAAGAATTAACCTGTGTCATCCGCCACATTTACGGCGAAGATTTTATGGAGATATTCGAGAAATCATTGACAAACATAAACAATGATTTTGATAGTGAAGACGGAAGGCTGAAGAAAAAAACGGACGAATCGGCTGTCCATGAAACGGCTGAAGAGCTGGAACCGATCAACAGTTAATCAAAGTGCTTCATAATCTCAATAAATTCTTCCATCAGCGCTGTATAAAGCCCCTGCTCATACAGAGCAAAAATCGTTTCATGAACATCTAATTTTTCGTTCAGCTGTCCCGCAAAAAGCGCAAGGAGCTTGTCAAACGTCACAAAGCCTTGCGCTTTTTGCGACTCCAGCTCGTCCTCCAATTCGCGGCAGATCCGCCCGACCTCTTCTCCTTCTTCTTCGGTCAGCCCTTTTTCAATCATCATCGCATAAAAAGGGTACTTATCCATATCCACCGTTTTCACCAGCAATTGTATGTAATATTCTAAACGCCCGATACGCTGATCCATTGAATCCATCCGTTTCACTTCTTTCTATCTTTAATCTTATTTTAGCTGATAATGAATGGAGAAGAAAGGTTAAACCGTACATTTCCATGTTTCACCGAGCTCTTCTGTTCTTCTCTTTCCAGGTTTATTTTTTTCTTTAAAAAAGGATTGATTTTTTCTCCTGAAGAGAGTAAATTATTTTGAGATTGTATTCCATCTTTGTACGGAAGGATGACTCTGATGAATTGCTGGAAAACCATTAATCTGATCAAAGATTATGGTGCGGTTCGTTTATTATTGACTGCTGTAGGTTTTATGATCCTGTTTTTTATATGCAACTTCTTGGCATTCGGGCTGCTGCGTCCGAATATCAGTTTAAGTGACGGGCACGTGTTTGCTTTTTGTGTTCTGCTCGTTGTTACTTTATTTGTACATAAAGTCATACATGTCCTGCCGATGATCTGTAAAAAAAGAAAAAAGGAAATGAAAATGTACTTCTTGCGGATGCCGACATGGAAAGGCATACCGAAAACGACGATGCTGATTTCAACGATCAGCCCGTTTTTATTCATTACGCCGTTATTGTTTTATGCCGGACTGGCATTTCCGAGACACGCTCATTACTTTTATATGATTTCGAGCATCCATGCGGGGTATTGCCTGCCTGATCTTCTGTTTGCCCTGCATCTGGTCAAAGCGCCCAAATCATGTCTGATTGACCAGGAATCCGACGGTTTTGATATTTTAGTAAAAAAAGTGCCGGAGTCTTGATGTCCCGCTGATTTTTCAGGTTACATTCTATCTTTTTTAATAAATATTTGGTAATGTAATATGGGAGCAGTTCAGAGAGAGGGGGAATCTCCCATCATTTTATTCTATTTTATCGTGGCTGCCCTGTTTATTCTTTATTTCATAAACAGGCTCACAAATACATTATGCCTTGTCAGAGAGATTCCTGAAGACCGGCAGGATAAGGTATTCCGTTTTATTAATGTATCTATTTTAATTTTACTGATCTCTTCATTCGTCGAGATCTCCTTTACTGTGTAAACAGGCAAAAAAATATGGCTGACGGAGGCCTGACCCCCGACAGCCATATTTTTTTCTTAATAAAGCCAAGAAGCGCCGATGATGATCAATAAGATGAACAGAACAACCAATAATGCAAAACCGCCTGCAAATACTTCACCCATCTCCAAAAGCACCTCCTACAAAACGTTTTATTTTTCCAATTACATCATATGCAATTTACTACTGAAACGATTAGGCGCCCGGGTAAGAAAACGGACCGCTTTTAGAAAAAGCGATCCGTTTCGCTTAACAAATGTAAGCTGCACCTACGATGATAAGCAATATGAACAGTACTACGAGCAGTGCGAAACCGTTTGAATATCCTCCGCCCATGGTTCATTACCTCCTTTTCATGATCAATATATTTGTATGTATCAGGAAAAAGTTTGACTAGACGAATGCCCTTTATTTAAAATCTTTTTACAGAAAGCCACAATATGTTATGATACGCATATGCAATTTAATTTGGATGATTAGGAGTGTTTAAAGGAATGAAGAAAATCGCGATAGCAGCTATTACGGCAACGAGCGTCCTGGCTCTCAGCGCTTGCAGCAGCGGCGACAACGACGTGATTGCCAAGACGGATGCCGGAAATGTAACAAAAGGCGAGCTCTACACGAACATGAAAAAAACCGCGGGCGCAAGTGTGCTGACACAGCTCGTACAAGAAAAAGTATTAGCAAAAAAATACAAAGTATCGGATAAAGAAATCGATACCAAGCTGAAAGAGTACAAAACGCAGCTCGGCGATCAGTACAGCGCCCTTAAACAGCAGTACGGCGAAGATTACCTGAAAGATCAGGTGAAGTACGAACTGCTTGCACAAAAAGCGGCGAAAGACAACATCAAAGTGACTGACTCCGATACGAAAGAATATTACGACGGCTTAAAAGGTAAAATCCGCGCGAGCCACATCCTTGTCACTGACAAAAAGACAGCTGACGAAGTGGAGAAAAAGCTGAAAAAAGGCGAGAAGTTTGAAACGCTTGCGAAAGAATATTCAACTGACAACTCAAAAGACAACGGCGGCGACCTTGGCTGGTTCGATAAAAAGTCAATGGATGAAACATTCAGCAAAGCTGCATTCGGCCTGAAAGTCGGACAAGTCAGCGATCCGGTCAAAACAAAATTCGGTTATCATATTATCAAAAAGACAGAAGAACGCGGCAAATATGATGACATGAAAAAAGAACTGAAAGAAGAAGTTCTTAAACAGAAATTAAACGACAACTCAGCTGTACAGGCGGCAATTCAAAAAGTCATGAAAAAAGCTGACGTAAAAGTGGAAGACAAAGACTTAAAAGACACGTTTAACACTTCAACATCATCATCTTCCCAATCTAAATAAAAAAACTGTGCGGGCTCTCGGCGAGCCGCACAGTTTTTTTATGCGATGGAATGATTGGAGTTTTCTTCCGCATCCGCGTTTTCACTTGCGGGCGCCGCCATACGGCGCTCGCGTTCCTGTTCCATCCGTTCAATATACACCCTTCCTTCTTTTTCAATAAACGACTGGTCCAGCTTTTCCTCTTCTTTAGCTGTTGTGAAAAGCTTATAAGCGCTGAAAATAATTCCGATAATGCAAAGGTATACCCACCAAGGAAAAAATAGCACGTCGGTTTCCTCCCTTTTTTACCCAGAGTCTTTATTCTAAGCTATGCTTGATAAAGACAAGTTATGAGAGCTGAACGTAAAAAAGACCGATCATAGAGAATCGGTCTTTTTTATCTTATTGGTGGAAAGTCGGTTTGTAGAAAGAACGGTTTTCAAGCGCAAATACACGCTCTGTGTATTCGCCCGGCTTCACCCGTTCCAGCGCTCTGTCCATCATGATCATTTTTGCATCCAGATTGTCAATGTAGTGCAGAATTTCCGCTTCTTTCACCATCGGCGGTTTCGGGCTTCCCCATTCCGCTTTTCCGTGATGGCTTAAAATCAAATGCTTCAGAATCAGCACTTCTTCAGCGTCAATCTGAAGCTCTTCGGCTGCTTTTGAAAGCTCTGTCACCATGATCGAAATGTGCCCGAGCAGATTCCCTTCCACGGTGTACGTTGTGGAGACGGGGCCTGAAAGCTCTTTTACTTTGCCGAGATCATGCAGAATGACTCCGGCATAAAGTAAATCCCGGTCAAGAGACGGATACAGATCGGCTATCGCTTTTGCCAGGTTCAGCATGGACACTACATGATACGCGAGCCCTGAAACGAACTCATGGTGGTTTTTAGCCGCCGCCGGGTAATCCATAAACTCAGCCGCATATTTTTTGACCAGATGTCTTGTGATCCGCTGGATGTTTGGATTTTTCATTTCAAAAATGTATTGAGTGACGGTTTCCATCATTTCATTTTTCGGAATCGGCGCCGTTTCCAGAAAATCATCAATGCTGACATTTTCGTTCTCGCCGGCCGGCCGGATGTTTCTCAGCTTAAGCTGGTTTCGTCCGCGATAGTGATGGACATCTCCGATCACCTTCACGATCGTCTGCGCCGCGTACGTTACTTCATCAGTCGGCTTGGCATCCCACAGCTTCGCTTCGATATCTCCCGATTGGTCCTGCAGCATTAACGTCAGGAATGGTTTTCCGTTGCTTGCGATTCCCTTAGTCGAAGATTTAATCAGAAAGTATTGATCGACCTGCTCGCCGACCTCGTGCAGCATAATACCTTTTGCCATTCTATTAAAAGCTCCCTCCATATCTTACATAATACCAGTATAGCACATACCTCTTTTTTGAAAATAAACTCTTTTATGACAGGAGGCGCATGACTTGTCCGCTGTGAAAAGACCGGCTGACATGCTCATGACAGGTGAAATAAAGTATCTGCCGCCCGCCTTCTGAAAGCTGATTCAGCACATCAAACAGCCGCTGCAGCCGCTGCCTGTCAAAATGGACAAAACTGTCATCAAGTAAAAACGGCAGTGATACCGCAGATTCCCTCTCTGACGCAAGGGCAAAACGAATCGCCGCATAAAGCTGCTCGCATGCCGCCTGTGAGAGTTCGCCTGCAGAAAACACCGTTCCGTCTTTCCGCATGACCATAATGGAATCATCAGCCTCGGAAAAATACAATTTGTGATAGCGTCCGTCCGTAAGCGGTCCGTATAATGCACCGGCGGTTTCTAACAGACGGGGAAGCGTCACTTTTTTATGCCGCTCCATTTTTTCCCTTATAATGTGTCTGACCGTCTGTAATGCGGCCCACTCTTTAGCGGTTTTTTTCACGCGCTCCTTCTGCATTTCTGTCTGCTGTTTTAAATCGGATACAAGCCCCGAGGACTCCAGCTGCTCTTGCTTCACCGTTAATAAAGCGGTTTGCTCACGGAGCTGGGCGCTTTTTTCCTCAAGCGTTTTTTTCTCTGTTTCCTTCTGAACGACTGTATGTTCAAGTTCGGACACTGTGCGGCTCATGTACGGCTCCAGCTGTTTTCCGCCTATGCCGGACAAGTGCGTTTTGATTTCGCGCAGCTGCCGCTCTGTTTCCCGGCGGCTTTCATTCAGCCTGGCGAGTTCACAAAAGTGTTCGCGGTTTTTTGCGCCTGCCGCCATGAAAAGCTGTTTGACCTGCTGTTCGTAGTAATGAACTTCTTCGTTTAATTCACGCATTTGCTCTTGTGCATGCAGCAGATCCGTTTCGAGCGCCTGCTTTCGTTTTGCTTCCTCACGGGCCCTTTCCGCCTGCGCCAGCAAAACGTGCAGTCTTTCTCTTACGGACAGCTCCCTTCCGTCTGAAGGACTCAGCTTTTTGACCCGGTCCTCAAATGCTCTTTGCAGCTTTTGCAGCCGGCCCGCTTCAATGGTCAGCTCATGCTTGTTAAGGATTTCTTTTTTGACATCTTTCATCACATGATATGCGTCAAGAAGATGGGAAGGACTTCCTGAAAACCCCAGTTCCTTCATAAAAAGTTCCGCCTGTTTTTCAGACGGCGCCATTTCCGCCTCCCATTCTTCATATTGACGGATGACTCTTTCATATGCCGCTTCTTTCTGTTCAAGCACGGCTTGATCCGCAATCAGCTGCTGCCGGTGCCGGCCGTCACGCCAAAGCTCTTCCTGCAGAAGATCAGCCGCTTCTTTAGAGATCGCCGGCTTCTTTTTCTTGTGTCCGGGCCCTCCTCTTTCTGACGGCAGCGGTTTTTGCATGCCGGACAGCATATACAGCAGCAGAGCGCCGGTAAAAAGGGCGGCGGGCAGCCATTCCTTTAACATAGCGAAAATCGCAATGAACAGAATGCCCGCACCGAGAAAGAGCTTTTTTTGTTTGGCGCGCTGTTTTTCCAGCTGCTGTACATGTTCCTGCCATTCGTTTCCTTCTGTATCAGCCGTTTGCTTATATGATTGTAAAGCGGCTTCTTTTTCTTTCCTGACAGCGGGGTCCAAAATGTTTTCCGCCGTCAAGGCATGTTTTCGTTCGGCTTCTTCCAGCTCCAGCCGCGCTTGTTCGAAAATCGCATCAAGCTGTGTCTTTCTTTCTCTTGCCTGTCCGGCGCTCTGCACGGCTTCCTGCAGCCGCCATTCATATTCATAATCGGTGTTCAGTGAAAGAATGCCGTCTTCCTCATGTCTTCCGAGCTGCTGCAATCCTGACGAAACGCGGGCAGATGTCTGCCGGATCTGTGATTGGATGGCTGCAAGCTGTTCGCCGCGCGATTCATACATATGCTGCTCGCCGGAAAGCTCCTGCAGCTGCCGCTCTTTTTGCAGCAAGTCCTCATTTGGAGCGAGCAGATCAGCCTGCCGCCTGAGTTCAGCCGCTTTTGCCCGAAGCCCCTCAAGACGGGCCGCTTTCGGATGGAGATGCGATTCGTATTTTTCAAGCTGATGCATTCCATCCTTCGGGAATTGCTTCAATGCTTCCGGATAAGAAGAAAGTTCGCTTTCCAAGGCTGTTTTTTTGTCTGCGAGCGGCTTTGCTTCTATCGCCGATTTTACTGTTTTGATTTCTTCAGTTATGTCTTTCAATCGTGCTTCGGCATCCTGCAAACGGCCGCCGGCGCTTTTTTTCTCTTCCAGAAGGCTGTGATAGCCCGCTTCCGCAGCTTCCGCCTGTTTCAGCTGGGCGCTGAGCCGCTTTAATGTATCCAACTCCTGATTTAAGCGGGGGTTCCGCCCGTTCGGCTTATACATCCTGTCAAGTTCTTTTGCCAGTCGCCCGTCAAGCTTTGCCGCCGCTTCTGACCCGAATAAGCTCGAATACAGGAGAAACTCGCCGATTTTGTCCCGGTTAAAAGCTTGAATCTCCTGCAGTCCGAATACATCGAACGAATAGATCGCTTCGTACAGCGCCCGATCTGTATCGGAAAGAAGCTGTTTGAGACATTCTCCGTCCTTGATTTCGCCTGAAGCCGTATACACTCTGACTTTTTCGGCAGCGCCTTTTGTCCGTTCGATTTTGACAGCGCCGTGATCGCCATGCTTCAATTCCACAGTGCCGCCGTAAACCCCGCCGTTTTTCGGTTCGTATTTTTTTGATTTCGGAAAACCGAACAGCACGCTTTTGATAAAGGACATCAATGTCGTTTTACCCGCTTCATTTAACCCGTAGATCACTTGCACGGGAGAATCTGACAACTGAAAACTTCGGTCGGAAAATTTTCCGTATTGGTAAATATGCATCGCCGTTATTTTCATCGCTGAAGCTCCTTCATTTGGCGTCTTAAAACGGCTTGAGCCTGCCGCTTAATATCCAGTATCTCTTCATCTGTAAATGAAGCCATCTGACGCCGGTATACGGGATGACGCTCAAGGGCTTCAAATACACCGCTCATGTCCGCGCATTGTTCTATGTCCTGAAGGAGCCCTTTAAAAAACGGATCGGGCGGCACGGTGTCTGTTTCATCCGTCCGATCCTCAAGCGCAAGCGGCCAGACGAAACATTCCTCTTCGGCCTCTTCCTCCTGTAAAGCGGAAAGAAGCTCCTCCGCGATGCCTGCGGGCGCCTCCGTCCAAAAGCGGGGCGCTGCGCCGCGAAGCACCAGCCTGACACATGCCGGGCGGCCCGCCGCGCGCAAGCCGGAGAATGTATCCGATGCGGTTTTCAGAAGTGAAGTCATATGTTCAGCTTCGGAGATATCAAGATCAATTTCCTCCCATAACACATCATGCGCTTCTTTGAATTCCCAAGACATCTCACCGTTTGCCGCCCGGACGAGATAATATCCCTTAGGCCCGGTTTCTTTTAAATGCCGGGCTTGAATATTCCCGGGGTAAATGGCGGCGGGATGCCGGGCGGACAGAACCTGCCGTTTATGAATGTGTCCGAGCGCCCAGTAATCCATGCCGCTTTTTTCAAGGTCTTCTTTCGTAAACGGGCAGTACGGGTCATGCCCTTCCGCTCCTGATAACATGCCGTGGAGCATGCCGATATGATAAGGCGCGCCGGTCACTTTCCGGTAACGGGCCGCCTGATTGACCGTTACGCTTCTGTCCTGATAGCTGCATCCGTATATGCTTGCCGCAAGCTCTCCGTTTTTAAAGAAAGATTTTTCCTCCGGTGTATCCGAGGTGAAGATATGTACATTTTCCGGCCATTCAATCGGCGTCCACTTACCGCCCAAATGATCATGGTTGCCGAATATGACGAACACTTGGATATCCGCTTCCTGTAATCTCGTAAACTGTTTTCTCAAAAACAGCTGGGCTTTTAAACTTCTGTTGGCTTCGTCAAACAGATCCCCCGAAAGCAGCACGAAATCTGCCTGCTCCCGGAGTGCCCCGTCCGTCAGTCGGCGGACGCTGTGAAATGTGCTTTCTTTAATACGCGCATATACCGGTTCAGGCAGATTCGAAATACCGTAAAACGGGCTGTCCAGATGCAGGTCAGCGGCATGAATAAACGTCAGATCAGCCATCTCGCCCTCCCCTTTCTGCAGATTGAATTACCCTTATTTTAGCACCGTTTTTATACGAATGCACGTTCTGCAAAATAAAAAAACAGCCCGGCTGTTCCGGGCTGTTTCACTTATTTTTTGGAGATGCGCAGCGCTTGTTTGATCGCTTTGAATCCGCTGGCGTTTCCGTAAATCAAAACGCCGCCTTTGTAAATTTTCGCGCCGACCGCCGCAAAGATCACGATAGTGAGCAGTGTCAGGGCGATTCCGGCCGCAGCCTGCCAAAACGGGATATCGAGCATCCCGACGCGTAAAAACATAATCATCGGCGTGAAAAACGGAATGTAAGATGTAACGGTAATAAAACCCGCGTCAGGATTGCCAAGTCCGAACATGGCGATAAAAAAACCTGCCGCGACTAAAAAAACCATCGGCTGAATCGTCTGCTGTACGTCCTCTATCCGGCTGACAACACTGCCGAGAAACGCGGCAAGCGTCGCGTAAAGAAAATAGCCGAGCAAATAGAAAATGACGGCATAGACTATCGTCGAGACGGGAACATCCGTAAAATTGAGAAATGCACTGATCGGCGACGACGCATCATTTTGAGGGTTCAGCTTCAGTGAGAGATAACCCGCCGCAATCAGCAACGCAAACTGTGTGATCCCCACGAGCGCGATACCGAACAGTTTGGCAAACATCTGCTGAATCGGCGGCATGCTTGAAATTAAAATTTCCATGACGCGGGACGATTTTTCCGTCGCCACTTCCATCGCAATCATGCTTGCGTACATGATAACTGAGAAGTAGATGACAAACAGCATGATGTATACAAGCCCCATTACCTGACCGAGCTCTTCCTCAGATTTCGCCCCTTTTTCCAGCGCGCTTTTGCTGACTTCCGGCGGAGTGTAGAGGCTGCTGACTTTTTCTGCAGAAATGCCGAGCTTGGCGGTTTCGACAGCGGTTTTTGTCTGGGTTAAAGCCTGCTTGAGCAGTTTATACGCTGATTCATCGGAAATGGTCAGCGCTTTGTATGCTCCTGTTATCGTTCCTTTTTGATCTTGTCTGATGATAAACAGTCCGTCCCATTCACCGTCTTTGACACGCTTTACGGCATCTTTTTCGGACTCCTTCGTCTCCATTGCCTGCAGATCATTGTCTGTATCCGCCGCTTTAAGCTGTTTTGCAAACGCCGGGTACAGCCCGCCCGTTTCATCAATCACCGCAATTTGCTGCTTGCCGTCATCCGATTGAAACACGGATATAATCGATTGCAGGTTGGTCACCGCTAATACTAATAAAACGGTAATGGCGGTCGAAATAATGAATGACTTTGTCGCGATTTTGTTTTTATATGTATGAAACAGCATAATCCAAAATTTATTCATATACGGCCCCCACCTTTTCTATAAAAATATCATGCAGTGACGGCTCTTCCAATTCGAACTTCCGTATAAAACCTTTCCCTTGCAGCGCCCGGAAAATATCCTGAGAAACCGGTTCATTCGCGACCTGCAGTCTGATCCCGTCATTTGTTTCCTTCCATTTCATGACACCTTCATGCGTTTTTAAAAAGCTGAGGTCATCATCTGAATGAACGGTGACATTTTTTTTGCCGAAAGACCGCTTAATGTCTTTCAGATTGCCTTGAACGACGGGTTTTCCCTTCTGGAGAATGCACAAATTCTCACAAAGTTCTTCCACATGCTCCATTCGGTGGCTTGAAAAAACGTTGGAAACGCCGCTGTTTTTCAAAGAAATAACCGCTTCTTTCAGCAGCTCGACATTCACCGGATCAAGACCGCTGAAAGGTTCATCGAGAATCAGCAGTTCAGGCTTATGCAGGACGGCCGAAATGAACTGGATTTTCTGCTGGTTTCCTTTAGACAGCTCTTCGACTTTCTTATTCTTGTAATCTGTAATGCCGAACCGCTCGAGCCATGTCATGAGCTCTTTTTCCGCCTCTTTTTTGCCCATTCCTTTTAATCTCGCCAAATAGACAAGCTGGTCACTCACCTTCACTTTCGGATACAGCCCCCGCTCTTCCGGGAGATAGCCGATTTTTTCACTGATGGAATAATTGACCGGCTGCCCTTTCCAGGTGATATGCCCGTCAGTCAGGCTTAAAAGACCTAAAATCATCCGAAAGGTCGTCGTTTTTCCCGCGCCGTTTGCGCCGAGCAGCCCGAACATTTCCCTTTCAGGTATTTGCAGGTTCAAATTGTCAACAGCGGTAAAGCTGCCGAATGTTTTCGTTACGTTTTCAATTGTAAGCACGAATCCAACTCCTTCCTTGACCCATTATATACTAATAATGGGTAAAAATTAATGGAGGATTTTAAATTCTTTATCAGAATATCATTCTATAAAGGGGGTGACATGATGGGACAATATGTATTGACCGCATTCCATGCGTCGGGAGAAACGCTGCTGGATGAACGGATCGAAGCGGATAATGAGGCGGAGGCGAAGGCCGCCGGAGAGGCTTTGTTAAAGGAAAAAAAACTTGAGAACAGTACTCATCGCTTGGTAAATGAAGCCGGAAAGCTGATTTTATTCCACAGATAACAGAAGCTTTCCGGCTTCTGTATTTTACCGGTTAAATTGCGGCGTCCGTTTTTCTAAAAAGGCGCGGATGCCCTCTTTATGATCATCCGTTTTTCTCATATTTTCCTGGGCCTTTCGTTCAAGAGACAAAACATCTTTTAACCGGCTGATATGGAGGCTCTGATAAATAGCCTTCGTTTCAATCATCGCTGACAGCGGCGCATGCAGCAATCGGTCGATATACGGTTGTGCCCCCTCCGCAGGGCCGCCGCTGAACAGCCCGTCGGCAAGCTTGAGCCGCACCGCTTTTTCAGCAGGCAATTTTTCACCGCTCCAAATCAGTTTTTTCGCTTCGATCTCACCGACGCGTCTCATTAATAAATAATGGCCTCCTCCGTCGGGGACCAATCCGATGCCGATGAAATTCATCGCGAGGCGGGCGTTTTCTTCAGCGAGCACCACATCGGCGCACAGCGCGAAACTCAGCCCGAGCCCCGCCGCGGCTCCGTGGATGGCGGCTATCACAATTTTTTTCATATCATAGAGCGTCAGCGTAATGGATTCGATCATTTTCATGAGCCGTTCATATTCTCCTGAATCATGATCCGACGTCATCATCTGAATATCACCGCCCGCGGAAAATCCCCGGCCTTCCCCCCGCAAGAGGACGATAAGCGCTTCGCTGTCGGCTGCCATCACGCATGCATTTTCCAATTCCCGGAGCATTTGTTCATTCAGCGCGTTGTAACTGTCAGGCCGGTTCAGCACAATCTCTGCGATCTTTCCCTTTTCTTCATAACGAATATACTGCATGTTTACACCCTCCTTGTATCCGCTTACATATTTTGTTCAAATGATATATTCCTTCCGCCGAAGCGAAACTCCTTTATTTTTCAAGGTCAACAGATACCGAAAAATGCATATCATTTGAAACTGAACATACATTTTTATATAGTGAAATTGATATACAAAACAAAAGGGGGGAAAACACCGATAATGAAATATGTGATACTCAGCTTGTTACTGAGCTTTTTTATGGTGCTGTTCCCCCCTTCGGATGTCGCTCTTCCTTCCCAATTGGTGACAGAAACAGACAGCCATGTACAAATTTCGGTTTACCCGCAGGAAACGGAATCGGCAAAGACGCCGGTTCAAACCAAAACCGCTCCGCAAGGCCTGTCAAAAGGATACGGTGCGTTATCCCGGATGATCTCCCTGTTATCTGTCAAACCTCTTGATCAATTCATTGATTCCACAATGGAAAGGACATGCGCCATTCCGATACAATACCAGTCAAATTACCTCCGGCATCAGACAATTTCTCATTGCCAATCTGTATTTACGATGTAAAAACAGTATATTCCGGAGGGATTTTTTATGAATATTAAAGAAAACGATCTGCCCGGCATCGGGAAAAAATTCGAAATCGAAACGAGAAATCATGAAAAAATGACGATCATCATTCATGATGACGGCAGGCGGGAAATTTACAGATTTGATGACCGCGACCCTGATGAGCTTCTGGCAAGCATTTCACTTGATGATGCGGAAGCAAGACAGATTGCCGCGATTATCGGCGGGATGGTGTACAAACCGCAGGCGCTTGAATCGATTGAAATGGCGTTCAACGATCTGATTATCGAATGGTTTAAAGTTGAAAAAGGGGCAAAAGCGGCAGGGCGGACGCTCGGCGAACTGGATGTGCGTCAGAACTATGACGTGACGGTCATCGCCATCATTAAGCATAACCGGAAAAAGCTTTTAAACCCGGGGGCTGATTCGCTCCTTGAAGCAAACGATACACTCGTCCTCTCAGGTGAAAGAAAGCATCTGAAAAAGCTGATCCAAGACTTCCTCTCCAGAGACGGAGTGTGATCTGTTTATGGACCATCTCGTATTTGAAGTCGGTACGGCGTTAGTTCTTGTAGCCATTGCGAGTGTCATCGCCAATAAAATTAAATTCTCGATCATCCCCTTCCTGATCATTTTAGGAATGCTCGTCGGGCCGCACGCGCCCCAAGCGGGCATCATTGACCTGACGTTTATTGAAAGCCGGGAAGTGATTGAATTTTTCGGACGGATGGGCGTCCTGTTCCTCCTCTTTTACCTCGGGCTTGAATTCTCGGTCGGAAAATTAGTCAAATCCGGACGTTCAATCGCCGCCGGCGGAACGATTTATATTCTGATTAATTTCAGTTTAGGGCTGATCTATGGCTTTATCACGGGCTTTTCCTTTTTGGAAGTGCTTGTATTGGCGGGCGTCATCACGATATCATCAAGCGCCATTGTCGCAAAGGTGCTTGTCGACTTAAAGCGCACGGCTAATCCGGAAACGGAGCTGATTCTCGGCATCATTATGTTTGAGGATATCTTTCTGGCGGTTTACTTATCCGTCGTTTCCGGGCTTGTTCTGGGAGACGCGACGTCTGTCGGAGGCGCGCTGATGTCAATCGTGATCGCTTTCGGATATATGCTGCTGTTTTTCATTGCCGCCCGAAAATTGCCGCCTCTGCTGAACAAGCTGCTTGATATCCGTTCAAACGAGGTATTTGTCATCGTCATTTTCGCCGCGCTCTTTTTCATTGCCGGCTTTTCCGAAACGATTCATGTCGCTGAAGCGATCGGCGCGCTCTTGCTCGGACTCGTGTTTTCGGAGACGGCCCATTCTGACAGGATTGAGCATCTTGTCGTGCCGTTCCGTGACTTTTTCGGGGCCATGTTTTTCTTCAGCTTCGGTCTCAGCATTGATCCGTTTTCACTCGGAGATGCGGTATGGCTTGCCCTTGGCGCCGTTCTGCTGACGATTGCCGGAAACTTTATCGCCGGCATGATCGCCGGGTGCCGGGCGGGGCTTTCTCATAAAGCATCGTCTAATATCGGGCTGACCATTGTGTCACGCGGCGAATTCTCCATTATCGTCGCAAATCTCGGCATCGCCGGCGGCCTGTCCGCTTCACTTAAACCTTTCGCCGCCTTATATGTTTTGATACTGGCCATCTTCGGCCCTTTGCTCACGAAAGAATCGAAGCGGATATATCTCCTGTTGAACAGCGTGTTCAAATGGAAGACGCCTGAAAAGAAGCCGCAGAAATCATAAAAAAACTGACCTCTTCATAAGGGGTCAGTTTTTTTGAGCGGGAAGAAATTGCTGAAAAGCCGTTTTTTTATTAATGGAGAAATGCTCTTTTCCCAGAATGGTATTGATGATTTTTTGGTTTCTGTAAACAGACAGCTTCAAATTCGTAGCGCCCGTTCCGTGAGCATGATCAAGATTCGTTAATGTGAAAAAATGATGCCGCCTGTCGTCCTTAAAGACAAGACGGGAATCGGCCGTCACTTTAAAGCGTTTCTCATCCTCCCATTCGATATCGGGGGCAATTGCCGTAAACCATTCCGGAATATGAGGTTTAAAACCGGTCGCCAATATCACTTTTTCTGAATCGGCCGTAAAGGTTTCATCCATCTGCCATTGATGAAAGCTCAGTACGCAGCGCCCGTTTTGCTTTTCAATTTTTTCAAGCTCCGCCATCGGCTGAATATACACGTCAGGCGAACCTCCGCTGATCGATCTGTGATACAGGGCATCGTAAATGGCGGCAAGTGTGTCAGAATCAATGCCGTGGCGCAGTCCGTCCAGCTCAGGGAGCGTGTTCAGCCGTTCCTTAAAAGGCAGGCGGTTAAAATATTCCACATAATCAGGTGTAAACATTTCCTGCCCGAGCTTGGCGGTTTCCAATTCTCGGAATCCGGCGGAGCGTGTCACCCATTGCAGCCGGCTGCGGCGGTATTGTTCATCGCGCAATAAGTCAGAAAAGATCTCCGCGGCACTCTGTCCGGAGCCGACCACTGTAATTGATTCGGCGCCGGCGAGCTCGTCTTTCCGAAACAAATATTCCGTGCTGACCATCGTGTCCTGACGCGCTTCGGCAGCAATCTCTGCGGGAATAAGCGGTTCAGACCCCGTCCCCATGACGAAATGCTTCGTTTGATAGACACTGATGCTTCCGTCCTCAATGTTCTTGACGCTGACGTCATAATGTCCGCCGGCATTTTTCACGCCGATTACCTCTGAGCCGAAACGGCATGATTTGATTTCTGAAGCCGCCCAGCTCAAATAGTCGTTAAATTCCCGTCTCGGAATATCAAATTCATTAAACGTATAAAACCGGTACAGCCGGTCATGTTCATGGAGAAAGTTTAAAAACGTGTAGCGGCTTTTCGGATCGGCGAGCGTGACCAGGTCCGCCAGAAACGCCACCTGTAAATCCGTCCCTTTAATTAATAGACCGGGATGCCACGCAAATTCTTTCTTTTTATCGAAAAAAAGAGCATCTGTTCCGGGTATATCCTCTAACAATGCGGCAAGCCCTAAATTAAACGGCCCGATTCCCGCTCCAATGACATCATACATATTATGCACCTCTTACGAATAACAGTCTGATGGTCTTTTCCCGTTTTTACAGACGGTTAAACATAAAAAAACGGCACGCTGATTCCGTGCCGTTTTTGATATTATAATGCGGATTTGACGAACATCTCATCTAAGTATTTGATTTTCTCTTCTGTATAATGCTCGAATCGGTCATTATATGATTTCGGATCTTTCGGATTGGCGAAGTGCGTGATTTTTCCGGTTTCCGGATGAATGAATTTGCTTGCCGCGCCGCAGCCGATACCGATAATCGTCTGCACTTCTTCCATAATCATAATGTTGTAGATGCTTTCCTGACCAGGGAAGGAGTAGCCGACATTTTCAAGGTTTCCGAGAATGTTTTTCTGCCGGTACAAGTAGTACGGCGTATAGCCGTGCTCTTTTGTCCAGCGGACGGCGTCATCCATCATGCGGGACACTTCCTGTCTGTCGGCAACTTTATACTTATGCTTGTTTCTCGTCATTTCTGACGCCCGTTTAAAAGAAAGCGTATGAACGGTCAAAGATTCAGGCATCAGCTTTTCCGTTTCCTCAAGACTGTGCCTGAACTCAGCCGTCCCTTCTCCCGGCAGGCCGATGATCAGGTCCATGTTGATGTTGTTCATTCCGTGTTTGCGGGAAAGATGGTATTTTTCGATGGTTTCTTCAACTGTATGGTGTCTGCCGATGGCCTTAAGCGTTTCGTTTTCATAAGATTGCGGGTTGATGCTGATTCTGTCAATCTTATACTTATTTAAAACGGCAAGCTTTTCCTCCGTAATCGTGTCGGGACGGCCCGCTTCAACGGTAATCTCCCTGATATTTGCGACATCCGGAAAAGAGCGGACCATTTCTTCATATAAAAGATCCATTTCCTCAGCGGTAATGCTTGTCGGCGTGCCGCCGCCGAAATAAATGGTCGTCACTTTGATATCATGCCGCTTCAGCCATTCTCCGATTTTCTGCATTTCATAGTGAAGCCCCCATAAAAAGGAGCCGACTCTTCCCGCCTGTCCTTGAATGGCATAAGCCGGAAACGTGCAGTAGGCGCACTTCGTCGGGCAGAACGGAATGCCGATATAAATGCTGACTTCATCTTTGACCCGGTACAGATCGGGAACCGCAGCGAGCTGGCGGTCGACAATCTCCTGCATCAGATTGATTTTTTCATCATGGATCAGATAATCTTTTTTCAGATCGGCATGCGCCTCTTCTTTTGTCAGGCCGCTCTGCAGCTTTTTATGAAGAAGTTTAGTAGGCCTGATGCCGGTTAAGATTCCCCATTTTTGTGTCATGCCCGTATGCGATTGAAGAAGATTTAAGTAGACATATGACAGCGTATTTTTCACCTGTTTAAATACTTCTTTTTCGTTCCATCCGGCAAGAAGCGGTTTCGTATGATGTTCCTTTTCGCCGGTTCCTTTGATTTCTCCGGATACCGACACGCTGTCTGCATCTTGAGAAATGGCAAGTGAGATGACGAGATCAGAGGGTTCCTCCGTTTCGCCGTATGCAAGAACACACTCTTCAAAAAATAAATTTGCGATGTTTTGCAGCGGACGATGCAGCCTGTCATCCGTGATGCCGTCTATTTTTATTTGCAATGTGATCACCTTATTTTTCAGATTCAAAACTTTCTTTAGTGTACAGAAAGAACAGGCTAAAATCAATCCGCGAAAAAGCCGCAGACCGGCGTTTCGCGTCTGCGGCTCTTGATTACGGCCGTTTCATATGGAACTTATCGAGAAAGCCTTTACGGTGCTGCATGCGGAAATATTCCTTAATCATATAGGCGACTCCCTGTTCATCATTTGACCTTGTCACCCAATCCGCTTTTCTTTTTAATTCATTTGAGGCATTCCCCATCGCGACGCCGAGACCGGCCAGCTCGATCATCGGCAGATCATCTTCCTGATGGCCGATAGCCACAACCTCTTCCATTGAAAGCCCGAGATCAGCGGCGACCATCGAAAGTCCGCTTTCTTTTGAAACCCCTTTA
Source organism: Bacillus sp. Pc3 (assembly GCF_000815145.1). NCBI lineage: Bacteria > Bacillati > Bacillota > Bacilli > Caryophanales > Bacillaceae > Bacillus > Bacillus sp. Pc3. Next base: position 1,101,356 of record NZ_CP010406.1, read on the forward strand.
GGCACGATGTTCAGTTTTTCTCCGTTGACGCGGATCACATCGACGGCCGGGAATGCTTTCATTATCGTATCCGTTATATCAGCCTGCAGGCCATCTTCGGCATGCACTTCAATGACGGGCGCTGAAACCGGCTCATCAAGGAGCAGGTCACTTAATGATTCGACAAACTGCACCGGATAAAAAATCGGGTCGGACGGATGAATCATCGTTTTCCCGACCAGATTGGAGTTCACTTTCTTCTTGTTTCCGATCGAATATTTTTCGTGAAGAAGCCGGATATTGCATGGATAGCTTTCCAGCACCTGAACGATATTAAACGTGTGATCTTCTGATATTTTCTTTTCAAAAAACGGCTCATCTATTTTTTCAGAAATGTATGCGCCGCTGTGGGTAATCAATTTTGCATTCAGCTTTAATATTTTCGCCACTTTTTGAGCGGAGCGAAAATGGCGGTTTGTGACCAGTGTGACGTAAATTCCTTTTTTCTTGACGTATTCGATGGCATCCTTTGTCGTCTGATGAAGTTTGCCGTTGGAGCGAAGAAGCGCTCCGTCTATATTTAACGCCAGCATTTGTTTTGACACAGAGAAGTCCCCCTCCTTGATGACTGTACTTGTCATTAGGATATGACCCTGTCTCTTTGTTTAGAACAACCTTTTCTCCGCAGCAAAAAAGCCTGCCTCAAGCAGACTTTGAACTGTCGTTTTGTTGGGATACGATCGATTTGCTGCCTTCTCCCCAATGTGTATTTCTATTTACGAAATATATCAGGAACCCCTTATTTGACCGTTGATGCGCTCGTTTCACTTACTCTCTGTTGCTACCCCTTAACATACCAGGCAGTATAGGCGACCGTATCCTTAGATCATCTGTAAGTGTAGGCGCTTTCAGAGTTATTATCTCAATTATATTGTTAAAAAACAAGGGTTTTTTTAACTAAAAAAATCAGAGGAAATATCTATGCTGAATGTATGATAAAGTTGCAAGGGAACATACATTCTCATATAATAAAAGAAAAAAAGCGGTGACTGTCATGTCTCTATTAAAAGATATTTATAACGAAGAATTTGCAGAAGCACTTCTGAACAGAATCAAATCGGCGTATCCGGCTTTTGAGCGGGACAAGTGCCGGGCGCTGATGTTTCAGGAAGATTGGCCCGGACTGGCGTTAAAACAGCGGATGCGCCGGATCACAGACTCTTTATATGAAACACTGCCGAAGGATTACATACGGGCGCTTGACGTCTTATATGAGACAGCTCCCCGCTTCTCAGGGCTCGCCGGGATTATTTTTCCCGATTATGTCCAACAGTACGGAACGGATCACTGGGACGAATCAATGAAGGCGCTTCAGTATTTCACTCGTTTTTCCACTTCCGAATTTGCGGTCCGCCCGTATATCAGGCTTGACCGGGAGCGGATGTTCAAAGAGTTCCTTTCCTGGACGGAGCATCCGGACGAACATGTCAGAAGGCTTGCCAGCGAAGGCTCAAGACCGCGCCTGCCATGGGGAATCTCCATTCCGGCTCTTCTTGAAGATCCTTCTCCGATTCTCCCTGTCCTGGACCGCTTGATGCAGGATGACTCGTTATATGTCAGAAAAAGCGTGGCGAATAACCTGAATGACATCTCCAAAACACATCCGGATCTTCTGGCACAGATCGCAGCCGAGCGGTTCGGCAGCTGTCCGCACACGGACTGGATTTTGAAGCACGCCTGCAGGACACTGTTAAAAAGAGGAGACAAACAGGCGCTCGCGGTTTTCGGGTTTGAAGACGCCTCCCGGATTTCATTGGAACGTTTTACATTGAATTCGGAAACGGCCGCTATCGGAACCAGCATACATTTTTCTTTTCAGATCCGCTCATCCGCCCGGCAAAAAATCAGGGTTGAATACGCGATTGATTTTGTAAAGAAAAGGGGGCACCGCAGCCGCAAGGTGTTTAAGATGTCGGAGTCCGCCATGGATAACGGAGACGTAAAAGCCTTCAGCAAACATCATTCCCTTAAAGATTTAACCACCCGCAAGCATTATCGGGGAATTCACACTCTGTCTGTCATCATTAACGGTACGGTAAAAGGTTCGCTTGATTTTTCTGTTGAATAAAAAAACCCCTCCATTTCATAGATGGAGGGGTGTGAAGCTTATTCCGGACTGCCGTAAAGCTCTTCAAGAGGTTTCATAATGATTTTGTTTAACTCGCCGATCAGCATGCTCATGCGCTGTTCCGCTTCCATCAGCTGAGAAATCAATTCATGCTGCTGTACGAGAGCAACCGTTTTTTGTGCCTGCTCTACCTCTTCCTGAGTGATTTCTTCACCTGACATCTGTTTCTGCTGCAGCTGCATCTGTACATTGCGGAAGTTATCAAACATGCGTTTTGCGGATTCATCTGCGTTTACTTGATCATAAAGCCCTCTCAGACGGCTGTATTCATCACTGTTTCGCAAAGCTTTTTCAAGATCATATGCTGCATCATAAAAATGAACTGCCATAGTAACCGCTCCTTTCTTCCTTTCGGACATACCACTCCACTATAACAGACTGCGGAGCGACTTTCATCATCGGCGTATGTTTTCCTTAGAAAAGAATGACAAACAAAGCCTGAATTGCTCCGATTATCCCGCCGAGCAGACCGCCTAAATACGTTATCATCTTAAATTCTCTCTTGGAAATCGACAGCACCATTTCCTCCAGCCGTTCAACGGGAAACTGATCAACCTGCTCTTTGACCACTTCCTCAAGACGCAGCCGTTTCAGCACATCCTCCAAATGAGCGGCAATACTGCCGAGCGCCGCATCAAGCAGCTTCGGCGCGTACGTTCCCGTAATCTCCCCTTCATAACGGGAGATGATGTCACCGAGCCGGCATTCGAAAAAGGGCGCGGTTTGAAGTGCGGCCAAAGCCCGCTTTTTCATGCTGAACAGCAGATCTTTCGCATTCCACTTTTCATCGGCCTCATAAAGTGTATAAGATTTGAGCTTGCCCCATTCTTGAGAAAGCAGATCAGCCAGAAGCTTTTTCGTTTCCTCATTGCGCAAAAACTTTAACAGCTCAGGCAGCACACGGTCTGCCAAGCTTGAATTGCCGAGGAACATCTGCACCATGCTGCCGAGCATCCCCCGGGAATTCAAAAAGTCGTCAATCATATTTCCGAGCCTGTCTTTCCCTTCTTCGCTCTCAAAATAATCAATGCTCCGCTTTAGAATATAATCTGCGGCCATCGGGACTTTTTCATCCAGCTTTTCCTGAAGCTCATCAGGAAGCCAGTCTTTTATGGCGCGGTGCTCATATTTCCGGTACAGGTCCGAAAGCTTTTCATCGGTAAAACGGTCAATCCAGGCATCCGTCTTTTCCTGCGGATTCCGGATGCCCGCGGCGGCCAAAGCTTCGTGCACCGTCATCTCGGAAGCGGCCATTTTTTGCGTGAATTGTTCGGCGAAAAGAAGCGCCTGGTTTTTAACGGTATCTGATAAAAGCCGCTTTTTTATTCCTTCCGGGGTTAAAAGGTGGTTCGTCACCATGAGCCCCATTTGTTTTGCCAATTCATCCCGCCTTTTCGGGATCAGCCCCGGCGTAAACGGAACCCGTTTTCCGAACAGGTAATACGGCCGGTATGGACGAAATAACATCTGAATGGCAAGATGATTCGTCACCGCGCCGATCGCGGCTCCGATTACAATCATAAATAGAAACGTTCCTGCTATGCCCATTCCTTTTCTTCTGCCTCCATCTTATGTTCTATTTTCTTGATGATATATCTATTCGTATTATAGAGGCTGGCGGGCATGCGGGCAAATGAAGAACCTGAATTGTTGTTTGTGAGGAATAAGGCAAGATGCTGTTTCGTACTCTTTACAGTAGATCATCTTTTATGATGCGCTTAGCATATTTATTGGATGGAAGGGCCGTTCCATCAGCGGCTTTTTGAATAAAGGGGGAGTAATAATATGACAACACTCGGTTTTATGTCTGTATCCCGCCGGCACGAAGAAGATTACGCCGGGGAATTGGCTGAAAGAGCGCCTCAATATAATGTGCGCTTAGCCCGTTTTACACCGTTTGATATTTTTCCGGATTCTTTGCGCGTGAAAGCGCTCGTCTATCACCCGCAAAGCGGAAAGTGGAACGAAACGGAAATCGATATTCCCGAATATATTTACGACCGCTGTTTTTACGGAAAATCCGCTGAAGCGCAAAAAGCCAAACCGATCGTCGAATGGCTGAAAAAATATCGGAAAACGGAATTTATCGGCCGGGGGCTTCCTGATAAATGGACGGTCACGGATGCGCTCCAAAAGCATCATCTGATCAGTCCCTATATTCCTGAAACGGCCGAAGTCAGCCGCTATGAACAGGTGCAATCATACTTAGCCAAGGAAAAAGCATGTATACTTAAGCCCGCTTTCGGCGCGGGAGGCAGAGGCATCATCCTGCTTGAAACAGGCAAAAAATCAATTACGGCCACTTACTATATCGGAAAAAACAAACAAACAAAATCATTTTCCAATCACGTGTCTTTTAAGTCTTGGTGCAAAAAAGTGCTGCAGCACCGCTATTTGCTTCAATCCTACTTAAATATCCAGGATAAAGAGCGGCATCCGTGCGACATCCGCATTTTCATGCGCAAAACTGAGTCAGGCGTTTGGGAAACGGTCGGAAAAGCGGTCAGAAGGGGTTATCAGAACGGTCTTTTATCTCATTTGCCAGGAGGATCTGAACCGATTAAGTTTGACACATGGTTTGAGGAAATTCCGAGAAAGCAGCAGGCCGTTTTATTGGATGATGTCTTTTCGATCACCCAATCCGTCCCTTATTTCCTTGATGAACGGTTCGGGCCGCTGTTTGAGCTGGGGCTCGATATTTGTTATGCCAAAGACGGACGCATCTGGCTTTTGGATGTCAACTCAAAGCCGGGACGGAAAGCTATTTTAAGCGTGGCTCCGGAGGCGAAAGAGGATTTGTATACGAGTCCGCTGAGACGCTTCCGCGAACTTCAGTCACAGGAAAGCCGGAAAGGAGTATTACCGCGTGAATCATAAAGGGATGATTGTCGGCATCGATAAAAAAAGCAAAAATACGCTGTTTCTCCCCTCCTCCATGAAACGGGAAGGGCTTTTATCCGCTGCCTTCGGGACCAAGGTTGTCAAATGCCGTGTAGCCTTTTCTCAATCACTTGAAAAAAGCGCGCTCCTTTCTGAAGATTTGTTTGAGGAGCTGTTGATACCGCATAAAAGCCGGGCTGACTTTCTCATACACGGCCAGACGGTGCACATCGGACCGCTGATCGGCGTTTTCACAGCCGGGTTCACATCATCGCCGTCCCGCCCGTTAAGAGACCGTACAGCCTTCTTTTCCAAGATGCTCTCTCTTCATGAACACGCGAACGGATATTGTTTCGTTTTCGGGGCTCATCAGATCAACTGGGAAGAAGGCACCGTCCAAGCGCTGATTTATAAAGAAAACAGCTGGAAACGGACGGCCGTCCCGCTTCCGAATGTCGTATATGACAGGCTCCCGAGCCGAAAAACGGAAGAAGTTCCGCTTTTACAGCAGACAAAACAAAGGCTGATGAATGACTATCAGATTCCGTGGTTTAATCCGCAATTCTTTAATAAATGGGACATTCATAAGCTTCTGGAAAAAAACAGTCTCACCGCTTCACTTCTGCCAAAATCTGTCCTGCACCCGAATGCGGAAGCGTTAGAAACGTTATGCAGCACGTTTGGCACCGTCTATATCAAACCTGCAGACGGCGCACTCGGCACGGGGATTTATAAGGTGGAAAAAACAGATGCCGGCTTATCTGTCAAACACACGAATGAGGAAAAAACGGTGGTGACGGCAGAGTATTCAGATGCGGCATCCTTCATGACATCATTTAAAGAAAACAATGACCCGTCCGCATTTTTAATTCAGCAAGGCATTGATCTGATCCGGCTGGATGGGCGCCCCGTCGATTTCAGGGTGCACACGAATAAAAACGCCGAGGGGAAATGGACAGTGACGGCCATTGCGGCAAAAATTTCCGGTGAAAACAGCATCACGACGCATCTGGCAACCGGCGGAGAAGTCAGGACGTTAGCTGAATTATACGGCGATCCGCGAGAGAGAGTCGGCATGATGCGGAAACTTTCAAAAGCCGCCTTGGCGGTCAGCCGCGTGTTAAATGAGCACATTGAAGGTTTTATCGGCGAAATCGGTTTTGACCTCGGCGTCGATCATTCAGGGAAAGTTTGGATGTTTGAAGCCAATTCCCGCCCCGGGCGCAGCATTTTTTCCCATCCGAAGCTGAGATCGGTCGATTACCTGACAAAACGGAGAAATTTTGAATACGCGTCGTATTTATCAGAACGGTCCATCACCGCCCCGGAAAAACTTTGGCGGTGAGGCTGTCTTTTTTTAGGTTTACCCGGGACAGGCATTGAACGATGAGCTACAATGAACAAGATCAACATTTCCCATAAGGAGCGTGAACGTCATGATTTCGCACTTCAGCTGGAAACCGTTATTCAAAAAAGAGAAACTGCCCGGATGGCGGATTTCATTTTACTGGCAGGGTACGCATTACGAAGGGATTTACCATAAGTCCGGAGACATTGAATGGGGACACACACATCCGGGAAAAGAAGAGCCGGCTCTCGTAAAAGAGCTGCATGAATTAATGCTTTATCACATATATGACTGAAAGCTAAAAGCTCAGCCGCACCAGGCTGGGCTTTTCTTTTTCCTTCCGCTATTTACCACACCGTTTTCCGAATGAGATGCCGTTTGATTCACCATAATACGTAGTACAAAGCGGCAAACAGCATTGGGTGAAGCCGAGCTGGCAATGGTTTTCGTTCCGAAAATCATCGGCTGGTGCAATTCCAGCAAACCCAACCATACTACTTTATAAAGGAGATCATACAAATGGCAAACAACAACTCTTCAAACAACCTAGTAGTACCCGGCGCTGCTCAAGCAATCGACCAAATGAAATATGAAATTGCTTCTGAGTTCGGCGTAAACCTTGGCGGAGAAACAACTTCTCGTGCAAACGGTTCTGTCGGAGGAGAAATCACTAAACGTTTAGTATCTTTCGCACAGCAGAACATGGGCGGCCAAGGCGTACAATAACTCAATAAATGGCTTACAGAAGGCGCGGGATACCGCGTCTTCTTTTATGCCGTCACCCTTTTTTCCTATTCCACATACCCTAGGAAAAAAGGAGGGAAAACATGTCATTCATTGCCTCAGTCAATTGGGAGCTGTTTCAGTTCGTAAGTGTCTCTTTGGTCAATGAATATGTTGCCCACCATTTCCCGTTTATTCACAGGTATTCTTTTCCCCGCTGCTTTGAATGATATAATGAGCGGCGAGGAGGTTTTTTACATGAACATCGCTTTACTCGGAGCAACGGGAAGAGTCGGACAGGCTTTTATAAAAGAAGCGCAGAAACATGGACACATGGAGATATTCGCTCTTGTCAGATCAGCCGGAACAGTCCTTCCCATTCCTGAAAAACAAATCATAACAGGGAATGCGAAGCGGCGGGAAGATGTAAGCCGATTGATTTCCACAGCGGACACAGTCGTGAGCTGTCTCGGCACGGACGGTGACGATACCCTTTCAGCCGCTATGACCCATATAATAGACAGCATGAAACGGCATCATGTTCATCGTCTGATTACGATCGGCACCGCGGGTATCCTTCAATCACGGCTTATGCCTGATCAATACCGTTTTGAATCGGCAGAATCAAAACGAAAATCAACAAGAGCCGCAAAGGAACACGCCCGCGTATACGAAATGCTGCTGGCAGAGGATCTTGACTGGACGATCATCTGTCCCACCTACCTTCCTGACGGAGACGCTGCCGGAGTTTACCGGTTCGAACAGGATCGCCTTCCTGAAGACGGCGCTGAAATCACCGTTGGAGACACGGCGCACTTTCTGTACCGTGAGCTGATCAGCCCGCAGTTTGTCAGAAAACGGGTGGGACTGGCTTACTGAATGAAAAAAAGGGCGAATCTTTAGATTCACCCTTTCCGATTACACCGCGGACTTCGCCGTTCCTTTCTGCAATTCATACATTTGGTGGTACTGCCCCTTTTGCGCCATTAATTCGTCATGGCTTCCCTTTTCAATAATGCGGCCCTTTTCCAGCACGAGAATCTGGTCTGCGTGTCTGATCGTGGAAAGCCGATGGGCGATAATAAATGTCGTGCGCCCTTCTTGAACGACTTGCAGCGCTTTTTGAATGACTGCTTCTGTTTCGGTGTCAATGTGCGCCGTCGCCTCATCCAAAATTAAAATGGCCGGATCGAACACAAGCGCTCTTGCAAAAGAAATCAGCTGACGCTGGCCTGAGGACAGTGTGCCGCCTTTTTCGGTGACGGGCTCTCTGATGCCCTTCGGCAAAGATTGCAGAAGACTTGCGGCGCCGACTTGGCGAAGCGCTTCTTCCGCCTGCTCCAAAGAAATACGCTGATCATCGAGTGTCACATTGGAGCCGATCGTGCCCGAGAAAAGATACGGGTCTTGCAGCACAATGCCCATATGCGACCTCAGCTCCTGCCTCGACATGCCGTATATGCTTTTATCGTCCAGCAGGATATCTCCTTTTTGGGCATCATAAAAACGGAACAGAAGATTCAGGATGGAGCTTTTGCCGGACCCCGTATGGCCGACGAGGGCGACCGTCTCCCCTTTTTCAGCTGTAAAGCTGATCTGTTTCAGCACCTCTTCTCCCTTTCGATACCCAAAAGAAACATCGCGGAATTCCACTGTCCCTTCCGCCTTTCTGTCTGCGAGAGCACCTTCTTCTTCCGTTTCCTCCTCCTGTAAAAGCTCGAATACCCTGGCGGCAGAGACACGGGCCAATTCAAGCTTCGAAAATTGGTTGACAATCCCCGTAACCGGCTGGAACAAACGGTTTAAATAATCAACAAATGCATATAAAACACCGATCGAAACAATTCCGGCCGCACTCAGACTCGCGCCTCCGAAATACCAGATCAGCCCGACAAACGCCAGATTGCGCAACACATTGACAAGACTGTGGGACATGAGGGAATTTAAGGACAGCATTTTGTTCTTATAGCGAAAATGAGCTTCATTCAATTCTTCAAATTCCTTCATCGTTTCCTTTTCGCGGCGGAACGCCTGAATAATCGGCATTCCTTGAATGGACTCGTTCATTTTCGCATTGATGTTACTGTTAATGGAACGGATTTTTTGGTTGAAGACGGATGCGTATTTGCGGTACACAACCGACCAGATCATTAAAATCGGAATAATCAGCAGGCAAACGGCGGCCAGCCTGACGTCAAGCATAAACAGCGCCGTAAAAATGCCGAGCATATAAACGCCGCTTGTGATAAATGTCGACAGCACCGTTACATATAAATCCCTGACCGCTTCTGTGTCATTCGTAATGCGGGCCACGACTTTTCCGGCAGGCAGATTATCAAAGTAGCGGATCGGCATTTTCTGAATGTGTGAAAATACATCCTGCCTCATGCGCTGTATGATCCGGTTCGCTCCCATCTGCAGCAGATAATGCTGACCGTAATGAAAACATACGGAAAACATGAGCAGTCCCGCGTAAATGGCGGTCAGCGTCAGCAATCCTTTTATTTCGGGACGGTAAAATTGAAAAATCTCCTGTCTTGATAACGTAATGGCGGGATATGACCTGCTTTCTTTACCGTTTGATATTGTCAGCCGGCCGTCAGACACCGAACGGTTTCCGTCAAAACTGACGGGACGGTCAACAAAATAGTAGCCCGCACCGACTTGATAAATGTGCGCCTCTCCGGTTTTGTCCGCCCCCGGTTTGAGCCGGTCCTCCCTGACATAATCATGCCCCCGGAACCTGACGGCGCCCGGATCGTCCCTAGAGGCTTTAACCCATGTTTTTTCAATGCCGAGAATGTGGTCGTCAATCATTTTTTTTCCGATAAACGGGCCGGTCAGCTCAGTGCCGACCGCAATAATGAGCAGGACGACCGCCCATATCAGCAGCTTCTTATATTGAAGCGCGTAATTCCATAATCTTCTCCCGGTCTTCATGCGCCCGTCCCCCCTTCTTCAAGAGAGGACAGCTGCTGCCTCTCATATTGTTTTCGATACCAGCCGTCCTGCGCCAATAGCTCCCGGTGCGTGCCTCTTTCAGACACCCGGCCTTCATCCATGACGAGAATGAGATCTGCGTGTTCAACTGCCGAGAGCCGGTGGGTGGTGATAATCGTTGTTTTATGCCGCCGTTTTTTACGGATGCTGTCAATGATGGCGGCTTCCGTTTTCGCGTCTACGGCAGAAAGCGAATCATCTAATATGAGAATGTCAGGATCGGTCAAAAGCGCTCTCGCAATTGAGATGCGCTGCTTTTGTCCGCCAGAGAGCGCTACGCCCTTCTCGCCGACAAGCGTCTCCAGTCCGTCGGAAAGCATGCCGATATCGTTTTCAAAATGCGCATCTTTCAGCGCACTGCCGATTTCCTCTTCGTTTGCATCCTGCCGGCCGTAAAGCAGATTCTCTTTTACAGTCTTTGAAAATAAAATATGATCCTGCGGCACATAGCCGATCCACCCGCGGAGCTCCTCGAGCGGAATCTCCTGAATCGGAACGCCTGTAAACGTGATTGCTCCCGCACCGGGCGGATATTCACGCAACAGCTGCTTAATGATCGTCGTCTTTCCGCTACCCGTCTTCCCGACGATGCCGAGTGTCTGCCCTTTTTCTACGGAAAAAGATACATCAGAAACCGCCGGTCCCGCTCCGCTCGGATACGTGAAAGTCACTTGTTCAAAAACAAGACGCCCGGGCTCCTTGATGCCGGCGGAGTGCTTGGGTCCTATCACGTCAGGCTCATAGGAAAGCGTCTCATTGACACGATCCAAGGAGGCATTTCCGCGCTGCATGATATTGATTAATTCTCCGATCGCAAACATCGGCCAGATCATCATTCCGAGGTACACGTTAAACGATACCAGCTCTCCCAGCGTCAGCCGGTTTTGAAAAACGAGATAAGCGCCGTAGCCGAGACCGATGAGATAGCTGAGGCCGACGAGAAGTTTTACAGTCGGTTCAAAAAGTGAATCGATAAACGCCACTTTCATATTTTTCTCATATACATCCGCCGTCATATCACCGAACCGGCTGACATCATTTTTTTCCTGCACGAATGCCCGGATGACCCGGACGCCGGATACCGACTCCAGCACCTTGTCATTTAATGATCCGAAAGCATCCTGCGCTTCCGTAAACCGCTCATGGATCTTTTTTCCGTACAGGCTGACCGCAGCCGCCATTATCGGCAGCGGAATAATCGCGGCAAATGTCAGCTTCCAGCTGATGAGAAGCCCCATTGTCAAAAATATCGTCAGCATATACATCGTTGAATCAACGAGCGTTAAGACCCCGAAGCCCGTCGTCATACTGACGGCCTGCAAGTCATTTGTCCCCCGCGCCATTAAATCGCCCGTTCTGTATTTCTCGTAAAACGGCGGTGACATTTGAAGAAGCCTTCCCATCAGCTTTGAACGGAGAATCTTCTCCATGACATTCGCCCCGCCGAAAAGCTGATACATCCAAAAATAAGACAGTAAATAGACGGCTGCCGTTAATGCGAGAAAAACACATATGTAAAACAGCATCCCGCTTTTTGTAAACACGCCCGCCTTCATATCGTCTATCGCGTTACCGAGAAGTTTAGGCGGAAACATTTCAATGACATTCACAATCAATAACAGAACAATCGCTGTCGTATAGCGCAGCCAATAGGCTTTAAAAAACCACGCGAGCTTTTTTAATACAGTAAACAAATACCGTCATCCCCTTTCATCAATCAGCCGCCCTCAAGCTTTTCCGGATTGTTTTTCATTGTTTTCGCTAATACCGCCACATGCATCACACCTGTCTTTCTTTCATTTTTTTGTATAAAAAAAGACATGAAGCCTCAGCTCCATGCCTCTTATTATTATAAATAAGGTACAGACCCGCCGTTTATGCGCGACTGCCTCGTTTTTAAGCAAATGTTCAGAAAACGGAAGCTGTATGGGAGTCACGCCGGTATTCAGCTGAAGATGAGTTGACAAGCTTTAGTTTTGACATGATCCATACCTCCTTTTTCCCTATATTGTTCCTTCATCATATAAACAAATCCTTTTTTTGTCAATGCAGGTTTTACATTTCTGCCATTCGGGTATTGTAAAACAAACCTTTTTTACTGAAAGGATGAGGCCGATGTTTCACGCGGACCGGTTGATAGCAGCTTTTGACGGAAGTGATGATAGTAAAAAAGCGCTCCAAAAAGCCATAGACCTTTCAAAAACGTTTCACGCGGATTTAACGGTCGTACATTCCCACAATGCAAAAGATACCCAGACGATTGTTGATCCCCCGAGGCCGGGAGCCGGGGCAACGTATATCGGCGGCGGGATTGCAAGCGTTCCTGATCCGCTCCAGGCGGAAAGAATCTCCCCTGATCCGATGATTTATGAAGACCGTACGGAAGAAATCGTTGCGGAAGCGAGAATGCTGATGAACGACAGCCAGATTGACGGGGATATCGACATTTTAGAAGGTGATCCCGCTGATGCCATTATCGAGCATGCCGACCGTATATCAGCGGATTTGATCGTCATGGGGAGCCGGGACCAGAACAGGCTGAAAAAACTTTTATTCGGAAGCGTCAGTGAAAAACTGTCATCGAAATCCGATATTCCCGTGCTGATCGTAAAATAATTCTTTCTGTAAAGCAGCTTAATCAAAAGCTGCTTTTTTTACAGCTCCCGGCTGTTTCTTCTTTTTTTCGGCATCACAAAAAAACTCGCCATGATCAAAAAATCGATGCACAATACGACAGACCAGCCCTTTAACAGCTTGCTGAGCGCTTCGGTGCGGGAAGCGTCCTGAATGAGAAATACCGTTCCGGCTAAAAGAACGCCGCCGATGGCAAACGCTAATACATGTCTCCCCCACCCTTTTGCATAATGTTTGGCATAATCCAGCCCGTACCGCTTGACCGGTCTTGCCCCTTCCTTGACCACATAATAGCGGAACCGCTCATCCGCCCATTGAATCATGCTTTTCCCGAAGGCGACAGACACTCCGATATAAATGGCCGCCACCGCATGCGCCATAGTCGCCGCCGCCCCTCTGTATAAATCAGCTGCGGCCGCCAGAAACAGTACGGCATCCAATAAAGGAATGAGAGCGAAAAAAAACATTCCGAGCTTTTGCCGCCTGAATATATAGCGCGCCGCCAATCCGAAGATGACAGCCGCCCAAAAAGCAGCCTCACAAATGACAATCAACCAAGCAATCGCGTTCAATCCGGTTCCCCCTTATCGTTTTCTAAAATGCATTGTATCACTGCTTTTTATTTAATACAACTGTATTACAAAATTGCAAGAAAAAATATTTCCTGTTACACTGGAACCATGCCTAAAATAATCGATCATGAAAAAAGAAGAAAACAAATAGCCGAAGCCACTTGGCGGACGATTTTGGAGCGGGGAATGGAAGGAGCGACAGTGAGAAACATCGCCCAGGAAGCGGGTCTTTCTTTAGGCGCGCTGAGGCACTATTTCACCACCCAGGATGAGCTTTTAGGGTATGCGATGACACTCGTAAAAGAAAAAGCGGCCGCCAGAATTAACGAAGTTGCCATGAAAGATCTGCCGCCGAAAGAAAAAGCGGTGCGTCTGATGCTTGAAATCATCCCGACAGATGAAGAAACGATGGCTGAAATGGAGGTATGGTTCGCTTTCACAGCTTATGCCAGACATAAGGGAGAAGAGTTTCAACCCCAGCAGGACGGGATCTTGGCATATATCCGCGGTCTGATTGACTGGCTGGATGAAAATAAGCTTCTGAAACCGAATCTTGATAAAGAGATCGAAGCGGAGAAAATGTACGCCATCGCCGACGGATTGGCGCTGCATGCCATGCTTGAACCTGAGCGTCTTTCAAAAGAGAAGATCTCCCGTGTGCTCGTTCAGCATATCGAATCTCTTTTTATCTGACTGAAGTAAAAAGGCCGGATGTGTTCCGGCCTATTTTCAGCTTATGACTGAACCCCGAGCTCCTGCTGAATGTGCGACTGAAAAGCCTCCTGAATCGTTTTGGCTACAGGTCCCGGCGCTCCGCTTCCGACCGGTTTTCCGTCAAGGGTTACGATCGGGATTAATTCAGCCGTCGTTGACGAGATGAAAATTTCATCCGCATCCCTGAGTTCGTCTTCGGTAAGAGCCTTCTCCCGCACCTCAATCCCGTTTTCTTTCATCAGCTCTAACAGTTTCATCCGCGTAATGCCGTTTAAAATCAGCTCATTTGCAGGATGCGTCCGGACAGTGCCGTTTATGACGGCGTATACATTGGAAGAGGTTCCTTCCGTGACCGCTCCGTCCCTTATCAGCACCGCTTCATAAGCGCCTGCTTCATAGGCTTTTTGTTTAATCATCACATTATACAGTAAATTCAGACTCTTAATGTCACACCTCAGCCAGCGTTTGTCTTCCGCCGTTATGGCCTGCGCTCCGGCTTTTTGTTCATTTTCCGGTTTTTTCACTGAAAAGGTGTATGCCGTCGTCTGCGGTTCCAATCCTTCGTCATACTGGTGCTTCCGCGGCGCCTTCCCTCTCGTCGTCTGTATATAGACCCCGCCGTCAATGAGTTTGTTTTCCTGTACGAGCTTTTGCAGATCCCATTCTATGTCCTCTGCGGAGAACGGCAGGGTGATGCCGATTTCTGCGGCGCTTCTGAAAAGACGGACGATATGCTCACGCAGACCGAATAAGGCACCGTTATACACTCTGATGACCTCATACACACCGTCACCGAATTGATATCCGCGGTCCTCAATATCAACTGCCGCTTCTTCACGATCAATCAACTGGCCGTTTACTAATGTCTTCATGTAAACCCTCCTCATCGTTATCTGCCGTGATGTGCATTCTCAGCTGTTATTGTCAACTATTCTATCATACTGAACGAGCCGGCTGCGGAGTTTATTTTTTTCTTAAAATCTTATTATTCGACATCTTTTCTATGTCTTTTCCAGTTTTGTTCCTGTATACTTGATTCGACATACATATGCTGTTAACTTATGGCACTTCGCAAGCCTCCGCTGTTATCGGCATTATGCAGAAACTTATGCTACTGGAGAGATTGTTATGCGCAACACAAAAGAAGGTGCTTCCCCTTCTCTGTTTTCATTGGCTTTTAAACTTACGAGTTTAGCAGTTTTGTGCGGACTGCTTCTGGTAATCGTCATAATGGGATATTCCGCTTCCGCCGCAAAAAACAAACAGGTCACCGTGACCGCAAACGGGCAGCTTCGGGATGAAGCAGAAAGCCTGCGGCTGAAAAATGATTCTCCCGACGTCTTAATGAAACATTTGCAGAGAGAGCGTGACCCAGGGAAAAAAACGGTATATTTAACCTTCGACGACGGGCCGTCTCCATATACTGAACAGCTGTTGAATGTATTGAAGGCAAATGGCGCAAAGGCCACTTTTTTTATGCTTGAACCGCGGATGAAAGCCTATAAGCATTCCGTGCAAAGAGCGAAGCAGGAAGGAATCGCGCTCGGCCTGCACGGCGTGACGCACGATAATCACCTGTTTTATCAAACACCGACATCACCGCTGAACGAAATGCAGCAGGGACGCGATACACTCGAGGCAATCACCGGAGTAAAAACGGATCTTGTCCGCACGCCTTACGGCAGTAAACCGTCATTGACGGATGCCCAGATTAAGAATCTCGAAAAAGGCGGATTCGTGTACTGGGACTGGACGATAGACAGTGAAGACTGGAAGTACAAAAACGCACGGTACGTGCCGGAAGTATTGAATCAGCTCGCATATTTGGAAAGCGTTCATACGAGCAGGCCGCATGTCATTTTAATGCACGATCTGCCTGCGACGGTGCACGCTTTGCCGAGCCTGATCCAAAAACTGAAAGCCCAGGGCTACTCCTTTGATGTTCTGACGGATCAAATGATTCCCGTCCATGAATAAGAAAAGCCGGATCTGTATATGATCCGGCTTTTTTTATGTCGCGGCGCTGATCCGTTTTGCAAATTCACCGATCTTCTCATGGATGACAAGATCAAATAAATGGTCGCAATATGTCGGCTCAAGGTTAATGATCACCTGCTTCAAACCGGGAATCCGTCCCGCATCCTCAGGGACAAACCTTGCCGGCGCCACTTCAAGCGAAGTGCCGATCACAAGAAGAAGATCAGCTTTATCTAGCTTTTCATAAAGGGTTTCAAAATGCTGAACGAGATCGCCGAACAGCACGACATCCGTTTTTAATACGGTGCCGCATACCGCATGATCACCGATTTCCGCCGTACATTCCGGCACTTCGTCCTTCAGCAGATGAGAAAGCCCGTAGCGCGCTCCGCAGCGGGGGCATGCGGCGGTCTGAATTGAACCGTGAAGCTCATAGACACTGCTGCTTCCCGCTTTCTTATGCAGCCCGTCAATATTCTGCGTGAAAATGTCTACCTGCTTTCCCCGCTTTTCAAGATCCGCCAAATACGTATGGCCGGCATTCGGCTCATAGCTTCCGCTCATTTTCATCTGAAAGAGCTGTTTGAATTTAGGCCAGAATTCACGCGGACGGCGTTCAAAGGATTCCCTGCTCATCGCTTCCATTCTGGAGGTGTCTTCGGTCCATATACCGCCCGCCGAACGAAAATCAGGAATGCCGGATTCCGTGCTCATTCCCGCTCCCGTCAGTACCACGATACGTTCCGCCTGATTGATCAATGTTATAAACGCTTCCACTCTTCCACCGCCTTTTCTTTTTATCATATCATGAAAAAAGAACGGCGCCTGTTATGCCCGTTCTTTTTCTCCGGAATGATCCTTCACATGAACCGGATCATCGTGGCTTTTCTGTTTTACGAATACATTCTGGCCCGGATAGGCGAATTCCACGCCTTCCTCAGCAAAAATATCAATAATCCGGCGGTTGATATCCTGCCGCACGTCCAAGCTTTCCGCCCAGACGATGGTCTTTGTGTAAAAGTTGAAAAACAGATTGTAATAGCTGTCCGCAAACACGTCAAAGTTAACCATAATCGTATCATCATGCACGCCTTCATGTTCACGAAGCATTTCTCTGAGCCTTGTGATGCACCGCTCTAAACGATCAATCGGCGTCGCATAAGAAACACGAACGGAAAACGTGACCTGGCGCTTCGTCATCCTCGTCCAGTTTGTGATGGCTTCCATGGACAGCGTTGAATTGGGCACGGTAACAAGCGCCCCCTGCGCCGTGCGGAACCTTGTGCTTCGGAAAGTGATATCTTCAACGCCTCCCGTCACAGATGACGTCTCGACCCAGTCGCCGATCGTAAACGGCTTTTCCGTAATGATGATAATGCCGCCGAAAAAATTGCTGATCGTATCTTTAGCCGCGAGCGCGAAGGCCAATCCGCCAAGTCCGAGTCCGGCCACGAACCCGTTTACATCATAATTGAATTCCTGCGCGATCACACTGACGCTGAGCGCGAGAATGACAAAGCGCAGCACCTTGGATAAAAACGGCGCCAAAATGTCATCCATATCAAGCTCAAAGCGCTGATTGACTTTATGAAATAAAAACGAAGACGCCGATGTCAGATTGCAAAGCCCCCAGGCGATCAGCGCAACGATCAGAGAGCGGTACAATTTTTTGACAATGTCCATCTGCCCGTCTAAAAACGGCGAATACTCAATCGCCAAAAACAGACCCAGCGCCACGAAAAACCATCTGGCCGGCTTGTCAAACGCTACGGCAATCTGTTTGAATATGTCGGTTTTCGGCTTGTTTGCCAATTTGTAAATGAGCTGAAAAAAGTATTTGACAAACAGTTTTCTCAAAACGAGAAAAGCCGCTAAAATTCCGATGCTGATACTGATCTGCGAAATATGGTCAAGCGTAAAAAAGCTCTGAAATTGTGTCATCATGGCATATGCTCCTTTGTTTTGTCGAAAATCTATTATACTAAAACATTCGGACATCAGCTTTTTTTAATGTCTTTAGGCAGCCTAAAAAACCCCGGCATCAGAGTACAGACGGGGTTTTCACACATTCGTTCATCTTTCAGCCAGATACAACAGGGTCAGGCACTATTTCTTCTTTGATTGTGTCTGTTTCAGGAGAGTCGCTTTTTGGATTTCAGCATCGGTTTCGGCCTTAATTCTTTCTTCCACTTTCAATCTCCCTTTTCCCATGATCTCGCCTCCTTTTTGCCATTATAAATCATCACTGCGGATTGTAAACCGAAAAAAGCACTATCTTTATTCCAATAAAATACTGTTTCGCACATTCACCAGTTTGAATCGCTGAGCATATACGAATCTGATATAATAACAGAAATGCCCATGAGGGGAGCTGACAAGCTTGT
The DNA here is from genome assembly GCF_000815145.1 of Bacillus sp. Pc3. Taxonomy (NCBI): domain Bacteria; kingdom Bacillati; phylum Bacillota; class Bacilli; order Caryophanales; family Bacillaceae; genus Bacillus; species Bacillus sp. Pc3. Next base: position 1,119,755 of record NZ_CP010406.1, read on the forward strand.
ATACCATCGCTCATCGCGGCGCATCCGGTTACGCGCCCGAAAATACATTTGCGGCATTTGATATCGCTGCCGAAATGAACGCTGATTTCATTGAGCTTGACGTCCAGCTCACAAAAGACGGCCAGATTGTCGTCATCCATGATGACAAAGTCGACCGGACGACGGACGGCTCCGGTTTTGTAAAAGATTTTACGCTGAAGAAGCTGCAGTCTCTGGACGCCGGCAGCTGGTATGGGGCTGAGTTTAAAGGGGAGCGGATTCCCCTGCTCGAAGAGGTCTTGAAGCGTTATCATTCTGAAATCGGTTTTTTAATTGAACTGAAAGGGCACGTTTCTCAAGTCGGTCTTGAAAAAGCAGTCGGCCAGCTGTTAAGCAGGTTTTCCTTTTCCATCCGCCCTATCGTTCAATCATTCAGCCTCAAGTCAATTCAGACCTTTCACGACATGTATCCGTCCGTTCCGACTGCAATAATTGCAAGACCCAGCTTCGGGATGTTTTCCAAAAGCCAGCTGGCCGCCTACAAATCAGCCGTAAATTATGTCAATATTAAATATACCCGTCTGAATCGGTTCTTGATTTCCACCGCTCACAGACACGGCCTGAAAGTATTTGCCTGGACGGTCAGCAATCAAAAGACGGCCGAAAAACTGCAAATGATGGCAGTAGACGGCATTGTAACTGATTTTCCGGATTTTATTTCTAAGGATGGCTGATATGAAACAATACATCGCAATTTTTATCGGAGGCGCGCTTGGCGCATTGCTCCGCTTTGAAATGAGCGCGCACATTCACAGCGGTTCTTTCCCGGCGGCCACTTTCCTCGAAAACGCGGCGGGAAGCCTTTTACTCGGTCTTATTACGGGTTATTTCATCATTCGGGCTAAACGCCCTCTTTTGACCGCCTTTTTAGGAACCGGTTTTTGCGGAGGTTTCACGACGATGTCAACCTTCGCAAAAGAAACCATTTTTCTGCTGCAATCGTCTCCCGCAGCGGCTTTTTGTTATGCTGCCGCGACTTTATTCGCTGGTCTTGCCCTTGCATACGCCGGCATTTTTTTGGGACGGCGGATTGCCCTTCACGCGGCGGGAAGGGGGCATGATACACCATGACGATTGTCCTGATGCTTATCGCAGCGGGTATCGGAGCGGTATTACGTTCTCTTTTGGGTAAAACAATTTCAGAAAGAACAAAAGGTTTTCCGATGCCGCTTGGAATGGCTGCGGTCAACCTGCTCGGCTCCTTCGGCCTCGGCATGTTCACCGGCCTGGGCCTGGATAATCCTTCTGCCGGCATCATCATCGCGACGGGCTTTTTCGGTGCGTTTACGACCTTTTCCACGTTCAGTATTGAAGCCGTGCAGCTGATGATGAACAATCGCATAAAGGAAAGCCTGCTCTACATCGCTGTTTCAGCAGCCGGAAGCCTTTTGGCGTTCTGGTGCGGCTTCATTATCATTTCCATTTAAAAAACCTTGAGCTTATTTTTCGCTCAAGGTTGCGTTATGAAGCATGACCGTTTCAGGCACGGGCAGCTGGCGGTTTATTGTTCCCTGACCGCCCGGCCGGCCCTGTTCTTCTTTGAGTTCAAGCTGTTTAATAAACCGGCCGTCCATTTCTAATATGAGGGCAGTGTATCCCCCGATTTGTATCGACTCACCCGCACAGATGTCAATATTCCGTTTCAGCACAAGACCGCCGATCGTGTCGACTTCCTCTTCAATCCCTGCGCCGAGAAGATGATTCACCTGATCAATCCGAACCTTTCCGTCCAGCACATAATGGCGTTCGGACAGCTTTTGAATCTGCGGCTGTTCGTCCTCATCAAATTCGTCTCTGATATCGCCGACGATTTCTTCAAGGATGTCTTCGGTCGTCACAAGACCGGACGTTCCGCCGTATTCATCAGACAATATCGCCAAATGAATCCGTTCTCTCTGCATTTTTATCAGCAGGTCGTGTATCGGGATCGTCTCGATGACTTCAATCACCGGGCGGACGTAAGACGTGATGGATACTTCCGCTTTTTCATCTTCTGTCATAAACAGCAGATCTGAAAAGAGATGCTTCGTATTGATCATGCCGATGACATTGTCTTTGTCCCCGTCCGTTACGGGCCAGCGCGTATATTTGTCTTTCAGCATCATATCAAGCATTTCCGGCACGTCCATATCAGTGGAAACAGCCGCGATTTCTTTTCTCGGGATCATGATTTCCTTGGCGATCCGATTATCAAAATCAAAAATTTTATTCACAAATGTATATTCAGACGGATTGATTTCTCCGTTTTTTAAACTTTCTGACAGCAGGATCCGCAGCTCTTCTTCAGAGTGGGAGCCTTCATGCTCAGATGCCGGCTTTAATCCGGCCAAACCGGTCAGAATTCTCGCGGAGCCGTTCAGCACCCAAATAAACGGGAACATGAACACGTAAAATAACCGAAGCGGTCCGGCAATCCATAACGTCAGCTTTTCAGCTTTTTGAATCGCAACCGTTTTAGGCGCAAGCTCACCGACGACGACATGCAGAAACGTAATCAGCCCGTACGCCGCAGCAAAAGAAATCACATGCTCAGCAGAATCCGGCAGCCCCATACCCTGAAACACAGGATGAAGCATCCGCTCAAATGCAGGCTCTCCCAGTACGCCGAGCCCGATGGATGTGAGTGTAATGCCAAGCTGCGACGCGGATAAATACTCATCAAGATCCGTAATGATACGCTTTGCGAGCACCGCCCGTCTGTTCCCTTCTGAAATGAGCTGATCGATTCTGGATCTTCTCACTCTGACGATCGCAAATTCACTCGCCACGAAAAATGCCGTTAACGCAATGAGCACACCGATTAAAATCAAACTGTCAATATCGTCCATTTCACCTTATCCCGAATTAAAGGATAAGGACGTCACCTCCTGATTTCATCGTTTTTTCTTAAGCGAGAGGAACGAAATGGGTGATTGACTACACAGAGGGCCCCATCCTGCCACCTCCTAAGTCAAAGCATGATTGTCATTTGTATAGTTTATTGTATCACAACTCCATTCTTTCATCATTTTCAGATTTTTATCATATAAAAAACAGCCTTCAAAAAGAAGGCTGCCGTTATGTGCTCCGGAAATGATTTTCTAAACAAAGCGCCGTATTAATCCCCCCGAATCCCATGCTTAAGCTTAACGCATGGTGTACGGTATGGGCGCTCGGCCCGTCGGTCACCCACTGAAACGAATCGTCAATCGGCTCCGTTAAGTTTCGGATCGGATGAAGCTTGTTTTCCCGCATTTGCAAGAGAGCAGCAATGATTTCCACCGTTCCGGCCGCACTCAGACCGTGTCCGGTAATTGATTTTGTCGCATTAATCCGCGCGTGCGACAGGCCGCTTTCAGAAAGCGCCCGGCATTCAGTCTTATCACCGATCGGCGAACCGGTGCCGTGCGGGTTGATGTAATCGATTTCTTTTGCTGAAAGACCGGCCCGCTCCAGCGCCTGGCGGATCACCGTCATTTCGCCCTCTGCTGAAGGATTCGGGTTGCGGTTCGCATCAGAAGCCATCCCCCAGCCCTTTAAGCCGGCCCACGATCGTGCGCCCCTCTGTTCGGCAGATTCAGCGCGTTCCAGCACAATCGCCCCGCACGCCTCTCCGAATATAAACCCGTCCGTATGCCGGTCAAACGGGCGGCAGGCGGCTTCAGGCCGTTCAGCGTATGTATCAGTGCCCATCGCTCCCAAAGAACGGAGAGCATGACACTCCATGTACGACAGATCGGCCAGCGCCCCGATCACGATGCACCGGTCAAACAGGCCGCCTTTGATTCCTTGAGCAGCCTGAATAACCGCCGCCTGGCCGCTGGCCGACGCGCCGCCGACCGTAAAGGCCGGCCCTTTTATCCCGAATTGCTCCGTACAAAGCCCCGACAAATCACTATCCATAAAAGAAAGCCCGTATGTCGGATTTACAAATTGCGGCGTTTCACCGTTTTTCTCAAAGGCCTGCAGCAATTCGCGCTGCGTCATATTCGAGCCGCCGATGATCAGACCGGTGCGGCTGTGATCAGCGCCGTCTAATTGAGCGTCATGCCACGCTTCATATAAAGCGATAAGCGCCGTCTTTCCTGATAATGCGGCTCTTCGGTACAAGCGCTTGGACAGCGCGTCCGGCGGCGTTAATTCGCTAAGCTCCGCGCCGATAAACGAACTGCCTTTCTGCCGGCCGGGCCGTTTCATCACATCAAAGGCGTGCCGCCCCTCCATGAGCGCATCGAGAAACGCCTCCTTGCCTTGTCCGACCGCGGTTAAGACTCCGATTCCTGTAATGCTGATGTCTGACGTGCCATTATTTCTCCTCGACATTTGTCCGTTCTCCCATCTTTATGTATTGGAAGCTATGAAGAAAAATCTTGATACAGTGCTTTGAAAATATCGCGCGACTGTCTGATCTGTTCTGAAGGCACGCTGAAAGATAATCGGAAATAGCCGCTTTTTCCAAATCCGCTGCCGGGTACGATCAATAGTTTGTATTTCTGTGCGGCATGCATGCAGAATGCCACCTCGTCTTCAATCGGTGATTTCGGAAAGACGAAAAAGCCTCCTTTCGGCATTTCAAATTCGAAACCGGCTTCTGTGAGGATGTCCACCATAAGGTCTCTCCGCTTTCTGTAAGGTTCAGCGTCAATCGAAAGATCATCCATTTTCGCCACGGCGCGCTGCATCATGACCGGAGCGTTCACAAAGCCGAGCGTCCGGTTGCAGAAAACGAACGCATCCGTCAGAAGATCGCCCTCAGGCATTTGGGCGTCTGCCGCGATATACCCGAGCCTTTCCCCCGCAATGCCGAGATCTTTACTGAACGAACTGACTAAAATCACGCGGTGATACGCCTGAAACGGATTCGCCTGCTCTTCTCCGTAGATCAGCTGGCTGTACGGTTCATCAAATAAAATAAATATGCTTTGGCCGTTCCGCTCTTCGGCTTCTTTTAATAAAGCGCCCAATTCGTTAAGGTTTTTCTGGCTGAGCACAGTCCCCGTCGGATTATGCGGCGTATTAACGATCAGTCCTTTCGTACGGGGGGTGATCGCACCTTTAACCGCTTCAATATCAATCTCAAATGAGTCAGTCAGCGGGCAGATGACGGGTCTGCCGCGGTAATTTTCAACATACGCTTTATATTCCGCAAAATAAGGCGAAAGAAGGATGACTTCTTCCTCGGGGTTTAAAATGCTTTTCAGCGCGACATTCAGCGCCCCGCCGGCTCCGACCGTCATGACTGTATGCCTGGCGGAAATTTCTGTCTGAAACCGCTCTGACAAAAAGCGCGCAACCTTTTCTCTCGCCTCCGGAAGCCCCTGGTTTTGTATGTATCCGTGCCGCCCTGTTTCAGCCGCTTCGCAAAGCGCCTTTTTAAATGTTTCAGGCGGCTCCGCAACCGGATTTCCTATTGAAAAGTCAAACACCTTATCGGCGCCGAACTCTTTTTTCAGCCGAGCGCCTTCATCAAATAGTTTGCGTATCCATGACCCTTTCTCCAGATTCTGTGTCACTTCCCGTGATAAACCGGCCACTGTCATCTGTCCCTTCTGTCTTTTTCTTCCGTTTCTATTTACAATGATTATGAAAGATTTACATGGCGCAGTCAACGCTTTTTCAGACAGCCCGCCGCGCCGTTTCAGGAGAAAGACGGAAAACAATAAACTTGTGCAAACTCCCCTTCATATATTAAACTATTCTCATAACTATAACGTGATGGTTGGGGAGGGATTTAGATGGGGCTGAGACTTATCGCATCAGTGAATTAGCAGAGCTTGCCGGTGTAACGAAACGCACGGTGGATTACTACACAAACCTCGGGCTTTTAAAGCCTGACAGGTCTTGTTCGAACTATCGTTACTACGATACACTTGCACTTAATCGGTTAAAGTTTATAGTCGCTTGTAAAAAGCAGCGATTGGCCCTGTCTGATATAAAAGATCGACTGGAGAACCAGTTTCCCTCTTCAGCCCTGCCTGACGATATTGGAAATCTGGCATCGGAAATTGATCACATGAATCAAAACATCTCCGTGATCTTGAATCGGTTTGAAAAGCTTGAACCAGAGGAGCGTGCCCAGCTGAAAAAAAGGCTGGCTCCTGAAAAGCTTGCAGTGCTTCAATCATTTATGCTGCTGTTAAGTTAAACCATTATCTTACTAACAGGAGGTGTTACCTTCATCTTCCCAAAAGAAGTGAAGGTTCTAATTGGACATTGTGAATTTGATTTTAGTCGCGGTTTTAATCGCGCTGACGGCATTTTTCGTAGCATCTGAGTTTGCGATAATCAGAATCAGAGGCTCACGGGTTGACCAGCTTATAGCAGAAGGAAATAAAGCCGCAATCGGTGTCAAAAAAGTGACCACGCATTTAGATGAGTATTTATCGGCGTGCCAGCTCGGCATAACATTGACTTCCATCGGTCTTGGTGTCTTAGGCGAATCAACGATTGAACGCTTGCTTCATCCGCTTTTCACAAAGATAAACGTACCAAGCTCATTATCGCATATTATTTCATTTATTCTCGCCTATGCGATCATTACATTCTTACACGTGGTCGTGGGAGAGTTGGCGCCGAAAACAGTCGCCATCCAGAAAGCGGAAGCCGTTTCAATGCTGTTTTCGAAACCGCTCATTTGGTTTTACCGCATCATGTTCCCGTTTATCTGGCTTCTGAACAACTCCGCCCGTCTTTTAACGAAGACGTTCGGTCTGGAGACGGTGTCTGAAAATGAGCTTGCCCACTCTGAAGAAGAGCTGCGCATCATTTTATCGGAAAGCTATAAAAGCGGTGAAATCAACCAGTCTGAATTTAAATACGTGAACAAAATCTTTGAATTTGACGACAGACTTGCAAAAGAAATCATGATTCCGCGTACGGAAATCGTCAGTCTGCCGCATGATATCAAAATTTCTGAAATGATGGACATCATTCAGATTGAAAAATATACCCGGTACCCTGTCGAAGAGGGTGACAAAGATAATATTATCGGCGTTATTAACATTAAAGAAGTGCTGACTGCCTGCATCAGCGGCGAAGTATCAGTCGACTCGCCGATTACCGATTTTGTCAATCCGATCATCCATGTGATTGAGTCGGCACCGATTCACGATCTGCTTGTAAAAATGCAGAAGGAACGGGTTCATATGGCGATTCTGTCGGATGAATACGGCGGAACCGCGGGGCTTGTCACCGTTGAAGACATTATTGAAGAAATCGTCGGGGAAATCCGTGATGAATTTGATATCGATGAAATCAACGAAATCCGCAAACTCGGAGACGGCCATTACATGCTTGACGGCAAGGTCCTGATTGATCAAGTGAACGAACTCCTCGGCATCCATTTGGAAAATGACGAGGTCGACACTATCGGCGGCTGGTTCCTTACCCAGAAATACGACGTCGAACAATACGACTCGATTATCGAAGAAGGCTGTGAATTTATCATTAATGAAATTGACGGCCACCACGTCGCATATATCGAAGTGAAAAAACTGGCGTTTGATGAACTGCTGGAAACCGCCGAACAAAAAGAAGCATAACAAAAAAGCTTGCGCGTCTGATACAGACGGCAAGCTTTTTTTCATTTACAGTTGTTCAAGTTTTTTCTCAAGCTCTTTAATTCTGGCATTCAGCTCTTCTGTCATGGCCGCAAGCCTCTCCTTCGGCGCAAGATCGGAAAAGTCCTCCAAAAAAATCGGCTCGCCGATGATAAGCCGCATTTTTCCCTTTTTAAACAGCGCTTTTCCCGTAGACGGCCCTTTATATGCGGCCGGAACGAGCGGCGCTTTTCCCATTTGGGCGATGGTCACGGCCCCTCTTTTCAGCGGGACGTCTTCTGATGTTCTCGTACCGCTCGGAAAAATCCCGACAATCTTTCCTTCCTTCAGAAGCTTAATCGGCGTTTTAATGCTGCTTGGGCCCGGATTTTCACGGTCAACCGGGAATGCGTGAATCTTCTTCAAAAAACGTCCGATCCACTTTTTCTGAAACAGCTCTTTTTTCGCCATATAATGAATCTGAAGGGGCAATATCCCGACACCGAGCGTGAGGACATCCACCCAGCCCGCATGCGTGCACGCGATAACGAATCCTTTATCAGACGGAAGATTCTCTTTATTGTACACTTTCACTCCTCCGCGCAGGGATAGAATGCATTTGATGGCATTTGCACAAAACTTATACATAACGCACTTCCTTTGTTGTAATGATCAAAAGTGTTCTCTCTCTCTATTATAACAATATTTTTTATTACCTGGTACTAATAATTATATTTTTCCTCCGCCGATCTCTATCTTTTATGACGGATTTTGGGTACTATAGAGAAATGGTGTTTGATGAGGTGAAAATGAATTTAAGCCGTTTGCATGGAACGTGCAACTTTAAACCTTTCTTATGCGTGTATAACATAGAGGGGAGAAAAGGCAGTGACGATCGATGAAATTTACCAATTGTATATGAATGATGTTTACCGGTTCCTGCTCTCCATGACAAAAGACAAGCATCTCGCTGAAGATTTGCTGCAGGAAACCTTTATGAGGGCATACATACACATTCACTCCTACGACCACAGCAAAGTAAAGCCATGGCTTTTTCAAGTGGCGAGAAATGCGTTTATAGATTATGTCAGAAAACATAAAAAGGAAGTGACCATTTCCGATGACTTAATTGGGAGCCTTTTTCAGACGGCTGTTCAAAGCCCGGCTCATCAGATTGAAATCAAGGAAGTGCTGACAGGGTATATGTCCGAACTTCCCGACAATTATCGGGAGGCCTTAACACTGTATTATTTAAAAGAACTGAATTACAAAGAAGCATCCCATATTATGAATATTTCAGAGGCTAATTTTAAAAGTGTTTTATTTCGTGCCAGACAGCGGCTGAAAGCACTTTATAATAGAGGTGTTAATGATGAATGAAGAATTTAAAAAGCGTTTTTACCAATACAAAAATGGAGAAATGAGCGACCGGGAAATGGCCGCCTTTGAAGAAGAGCTGGAAAAGCTGGAAGTCTATCAGGAGTTGATTGAAAGCGAAATGCAGGACGACCGGGAATGGGACGTCGGCATCAGCCCGGAAAAACAGAAGGCCATTTTATCATACGGAAAACGCAAATCGTATTTGCGGATTTCAGTTCTCGCCGTCATCTCCACTTTGATGATTTTGCCGCTTTGCACATTAGGAAGCTACCTCTATTACGGTCTGGGAGGAAAAGAAAGCACCGGCAATCAATTAATGGAGACCGCGGCAGTGACGGTGGCGACCACAATGCCGAACGTCCTCGTCGATACCTCCGGACTGAAAAGCCAGGTGAAGCTGTTTGGAATGAATACGGAATTTCCGCTGCAAAAGCAGATCGGCACAAAAACGAAATCCGTCGGCGGAGAACGGATTGAAATGTTTTTAGATACGGTCAAATCGCCTGCCGTTAACTACTATGATCTAGACGCGGCACAGGCAAAGCATTATTTCGCCCATCCTTCCGGCTTAAAGGAACGTACGATTGAAAAAGCCGGACAGACATTAAAAAAATTGCCTGAAGGAAGCGTGGCGGAGGTCTATCTTTCTTATGACAGGGCCTACCCTTCTTCTCAAGTATATTCGACTTTTAAAAAATACGATGTGAAGTTTTTATGGAACGCGGTCGAAACGGAGAAAAATCTGAAAGACAGTCCTTATGCAGAGCCGTTAGGATTTCCCGGGAAAGATTCCAAGATGGTGTCCTCTTTCGAAACGCAAGGACAGACAGACCGTGAACAATTTATCAATGCCCTTGAATTTATGTCCCGCCATAAAAAATGGGCGCATGCGATATCGAAACGCAAAGACATGAATCTTGGCAGCCGAATCGACTATGTTGAACATCACGGAATGAACGTATACGGCTCTGTCGTGACGGGGCCGACAAAAGAAATCGAACGTCTGCTGAAAAACAAAACAGTAAAAGCAGCAAACATCGGTGAGGTGGAATTATGGAATTGGTAAGAATTTTTAAAGAGCATAATGTTTTCGGCTGGATATCAGTCGGTACCGCGATTTTGTCGCTGCTGCTTTTGAACGTGGCAATCATCAGCAATGTGACTTTCTATTCTTATCAGATGCTGCCGTTTGCGATGGCCGCCGTGCCGTTCGGCATCATTGAGCTGTTTATTAAAAAAGGCCGGACGGGCCCGGGACTGCTCGGTGTCATTCTCAATCTGTTCGTCATTGTCTGTGTATATACGATCGTTGCGGTTGATACGAATCTGCAATTCGGTTTTTAAACATAAAAACAGGCCCTTTTACGGGGGCCTGTTTTTTTAAAATGAAAGAACGCCGATTAAATGCAGCAATACGACGATGATAGCCAGCGGCACGAGGTATTTCAGAAGGAAATACCACACCTGAAAGAAACGATAGCCGATGGCGGAACCGCTTTTCATCTCGGCAAACAGCTCCTGCTTCGGTATTTTCAGCGGGACGAAGATTGATATTAATAAAGCGCCGAGCGGAATCAGCACATTGCTGACGGTGAAATCCGCAAGATCAAAAAACGTTTTTCCGAACAAATGAACATCACCGAGAACACCGTATGATAAACAGGACGGAATTCCGACTAAGAAAATGAGCAGACCGCTTGTCCACGACAGCTTCTTTCTTTTCATTTCATCACCTTTCCCGACAGTCGCCACGATAATTTCCACCATCGAAAAGGCCGAAGTCAGCGCGGCGAAGAAAAAGACCGCCAAAAAGCTGATAAAAAACAGCGAGCCGAACGGCAGCCGGTCAAACACAGCCGGCAGCACGGTAAACAGCAGTGTAGGCCCTTCATCCGGTTTAAAGTCGAACGAAAAAACCGCCGGGAAAATGGCCAGTCCCGCAAACAGCGTAACGAGCACATTCATCATAACAATGGAACCCGCCGAACCCGGAAGATTTTGGGTTTTCGGCAGGTACGAACTGTATGTCACCATGACCGAAACACCGAGCGTTAATGTAAAAAACGCCTGTCCTAAAGCATATAGGATGGATTCCGGCGTCAAATCTTCAAAGTGCGGAACCAATAAAAATCTAATCCCCTCAACGGCATGATCGAGCGTGACTGATCGCAGCACAAGCAATAGAAACAGCACGAATAAAATCGGCATCAGCACCGCACTGACACGTTCAATCCCTTTCTGCACGCCTTTTGCGACGACCGCCACCGTCATGATCATAAATACAAGCTGCGCAATGAGAGTCTGGATCGGATTTTCAATGACCGTCCCGAACACCGTGCCGTACTGCTCCTGAGTGAGCCCGGATAAAGAACCGGTAACGGCTTTTAACACATAAAGCAAAATCCACCCGCCGACAACACTGTAAAAAGACAAAACTAAAAAACAGGCCGCCACACCCACATAACCCGTAAGGTGCCATACCGACTTCGGCGCGGCTTGTTTGTAGGCATCAATCGCATTTGTCTGGCTCCGCCTTCCGAAAATAAATTCACCGAGCAAAAGCGGATAGCCTAAAAGCACGGTAAAAAGGACGAATACAAGAAAAAAGGCGCCTCCCCCGTTCGTACCCGCTACGTAAGGGAACTTCCAAATGGCTCCCAGACCGATCGCCGAACCGGCAGCGGCCATAATAAATCCTATTTTTGAGGCCCATTGAACCCTTTTTTGGTCAGACACGACTTTCCACTTCCCTTCCGCCCTATATTATCCCTTATTCGCTGCGATAACTTAAGCCCATTTCAATATGTTTCATTATTCCGAAAAATAAAAAGGAGCGGCGGATGCCGCTCCTTACAAATCCCCGTTTAATTTCGAATGCTTTCTCGAATATAAGAAATAAATCACCAGACCGATGATCAGCCAGATAAAGAAACGGAATATGGTGGTGGCGCCGAGGTTAATAATCAAAAACACGCAGAACAGAATGGACAATACCGGAATAAAGGGAACCCCCGGACATTTAAAAGCCCTTGGCAGATCAGGCTGTTTCTTTCTCAATACGATAACCGCCACGGAAATCAGGACAAATGCGGCAAGCGTGCCGATGTTCACCAGCTTCGCCAGTTCATCAAGCGGGACGAGCGAGCCGAGTAATGCCGACAGGATGCCGAAAACCCATGTCACCACGTGCGGCGTTTTATGCTTCGGATGGACTTTTGAAAGCGCCCCCGGCACCAAACCGTCACGGGACATGGCAAACATCACCCTCGTCTGGCCGTACAGCATGACGAGCATCACCGTTGTCATCCCCAACACTGCGCCGATATCAATAATCCCGGCCACCCAATTCTGTCCGGCCATCTGCAGGACGAGAGACACGGGATGGTCAACGCCTTCAAAGCGGGCAAACGGAACGACGCCCGTCATAATCGCCGATACGGTCACATACAGCACGGTGCAGACGATTAATGAAAAGATAATTCCTTTTGGCAGATCCTTCGCCGGATTTTTCGTTTCTTCAGCGGCGGAAGAGACGGCGTCAAAACCGATAAAAGAGAAGAAAACGAGCGCCGCGGCACTGAAAACACCGCCGAACCCCATCGGTATAAACGGCTGCCAGTTGTGAGGTTTGACATATACGGCCGCAACGGCGATAAACAATAGAACAACCAGAACCTTTAAAATGACCATAATATTATTGACCCGCTTCGATTCCTTAATGCCTAAATAGAGGAGGAATGTAATCGCAAGCACGATAACAAATGCGGGGAGATTAAAGAATGTGACCGTGCCTTTAATGGATCCCGGCGCGGCCGTTAATGCGGTCGGAAGATGAATGCCGAAGCCCGCCAAGAATGATTGAAAATAGCCGGACCAGCCGACCGAAACCGCGCTGACGGCGAGCATATATTCCAAGATTAAATCCCATCCGATGATAAACGCGAGAAGTTCACCCAGTGTCGCATAAGTAAACGTGTAGACGGAACCTGAAACCGGGACGCTTGAAGCAAATTCGGCATATGACAGAGCCGCAAATAAACACGCAAGAGCGGCGATGACAAATGAAACGGTCAGCCCCGGCCCCGCCGTGACAGCGCCTGTTCCGGTTAATACAAAAATCCCCGTTCCGATGATGGCCCCTATCCCCAGAAGGGTCAGATCAAAGGCCCCTAACTCTCTTTTCAGCGACTTTTCCCCGCCCGTTGCGGCAAGCAGGTCCTGAATGCTTTTCTTTCTGAATACGCTCCCCTTCATCTGCTTCACTCCTTGTAAATCAATATATGTTAGAATATTCAGATAACAATAGCAATAATGACTAAATTCTTATTTTTCGCATGAAATGTTTCAGCACATCATCCCTTTCTCCTATGTCATATTATAGCGAAAAATATAAAAATGAAAATAACTTTTTTGAAAATTCTATATATTATTTTTAGTTTTCATAAAACAGAACTCAGCGGATTCTCCACTGTGAAATATTAACATTAGTGATTCAGCTGGCGACGTCCATTTTTTGAAAATCGTATTCATATGTACGTTCAAATAAAAATCCCGCACTCTTTAAAAGCGCGGGATAAGACTTGCGTATTATGTTGAAATAAATCTTCCGCCATTTACGTGAATGGTTTGCCCCGTCATATAGGAAGATTCGTCTGAAGCCAGAAGCACGTAAGCTCCGGCGTGTTCAGCAGGCTGTCCCGGTCTTCCCATCGGAGTGTCCAGACCGTGCTTTTCCACCTTTTCTTCAGTAAACGTTGCCGGAATCAGGGCGGTCCAGATCGGCCCGGGGGCCACCGCATTAACTCTGATCCCCTGATCGGCCAATGACATCGCCATTGAACGCGTAAAGGAAACGATGCCGCCTTTCGTGCACGAATAGTCGATCAATGATGTGTCTCCCTGATAAGCGGTAATAGACGTTGTATTAATGATGGCGCTCCCTTTTTGCAGGTGGGGCAGCACGGCTTTTGTCATATGAAACATAGAAAACATGTTTGTACGGAATGTCTTCTCCAGCTGTTCAGCTGTAATATCAAGAATCCCGTTTTGCGGATGCTGCTCAGCCGCATTATTAACGAGAATATCTATTTTTCCGTAGCGATCTAAGACTTGCCGGACCGCCTTCTGACAATGCGCCTCATCACCGACGTCTCCCGGAATTAACAGGCATTCGGCCTGGTATTCTTCCGCACGCTTTTTCGTTCTCTCAGCATCGGCATGTTCGTCTAGGTACAGGATGGCAAGATCCGCTCCTTCCTTCGCGTAAGCGATCGCAGCCGCTGCGCCGATGCCGCTGTCTCCGCCCGTGATGACGGCGACTTTTCCTTTTAATCTGCCCGACCCTTTTACATCCGGGTCCTCCAAGAGCGGTTTTGGCTCCATGTCTGACTCAATGCCGGGCTGGCGGTTTTGCACCTGCGGCTTTTGTCCTTCCGTCTGTCTGTCTATCGGATTCATATTCTCACACTCCTGCAATTGGTATTACTGAGACGATACCACGCAGTGCGGGGAGTTAAACGGACAAATATGCCGGTAATTAAAGCTGCTGAGCCGTTTCGGGAAAAGCGCCGGTGTATTTCGCAGACGGCCTGTAAATCATGTTGTCAGCGGACTGTTCAAGCACGTGTGCGCACCAGCCTGCCATTCTGCTTGCTGAAAAGGTCGGCGTAAACAAATCATTGTCGACATCAATGGCCTGCATCACAGCCGCTGCGTAAAACTCCACATTCGTATACAGCTTCCGTCCGGGCTTATATTGCTCTAGCAGGCGGATGGCTTCCTTCTCCACATAAAGCGCCAAGTCAAGCGACGGATCATTTCCCGCCACCTCTTCAGCCTTTATGCGCAGCGCTTCCGCCCGCGGGTCTTTTGTTTTGTACACCCTGTGCCCGAAGCCCATCAGGCGTTCTCCCCTCATAAGCTTCGCTGCCAAATACGCTTCTGCATTTTCTTTTGTCCCGATGTCTTCAAGCATTTTCGTGACGCCTGAAGGCGCGCCTCCGTGCAGCGGCCCTTTCATCGTACCCAGTGCGGCAGTGACGGCAGACACTAAGTCCGATTCAGTCGAAACGGTGACTCTCGCCGAAAAAGTCGATGCATTCATCCCGTGCTCCATCGCCAGAATCATATACGTCTCAAGCGCTTTCTTTTGGGCTGCGGACGGCTGCCTGCCTGTCAGCATATACAAATAGTTTTCAACGTGTCCGTATCGCGCCTCAGGTGACAACGCTTCCTGCCCTTGTTTACGGCGGTATCTGTACGCAATAATCGTCGGTGTGACGGCAATCAGTTTAATCGCTTCTTCCGGCTTGGGCGGATATGTAAATGAATCTGTGCCCAAACCTGAAACAGCCGTTCTCAGCACCGCCATGTCTTCCATTTCATCCGGAAGCGTTTCCAGTAAGTCGATCAAATGTTTCGGAAGCCCGCGCTCGGCTGCAAGTTCTTCCTGAAACGCAAGCAATTGCCGCTCATCAGGAAGCGCCCCGTTCAAAATGAGATACGCCGCTTCTTCAAAACTGGATTGCAGCGCGATATCCTTCGCGTCATAGCCGCGATATATTAAATGCCCCTTTTCTCCATCAATGTGGCTGATCGCCGTTTCTGCACAAGTAATCCCTTTCAATCCACGATAAATCAATTTCATTCCCCCTTATCCTCTTTCTGTTATTATAGTAAATATAATATTTAAAAAATAATGAATATTTTTAAGGGAATTAATTAAAACTTTTAATCAGAGGAGTGCATCTATGGATTTTAAATGGCTTCACACCTTCGTCACCGCGGCAAAATATGAGAATTTCAGAAAAACGGCGGAAACGCTTTTTTTATCTCAGCCGACCGTCACCGTTCATATAAAATTATTAGAGAAAGAAATCAGCTGCAAGCTGTTTCAGCGGAGCGGCCGGAAAATACAATTGACGGAAGAAGGAAAAGCATACGTGCCGTTTGCCATGAGGCTTTTGGAAGACTATGAAAACAGCATGGCGGAGCTGCACAGGGTGCGCCAGGGCTACTCGCACACGCTGACACTCGCTGTTTCACCGCTTATCGCCGACACCGTTCTCCCGTCTGTCATGAAGCGTTATACAGAGGACAATAAAGAAACCGAAATGACGGTCACCATTTTCGAATCGGAAGAAATCGCCTCTCAAATCAGAAACGGCTCAGCCGATATCGGACTGAGCTGCTTAAAGGTGCAATCATCTTCCCTCACTTGCCGCCCCCTGTACAATGACCCCGTTGTCCTCGTCGCGCCGCCCGGCCGAAAACCCGGAACAGGGAAGGCGGATGAAGTGAAAGACCTGTTCGGACAATATCTGCTTTTGACCCATAACCATCCTGACTATTGGGATGATTTGCTCCGCCAGGTCAGAATACAGTTCCCTTTCGTCAGGACAATGAAGGTGACACAGACGCATATTACGAAACGATTTATTAAAGAGGGGCTGGGTGTCTCATTTCTGCCGCTGTCAGCGGTACGGGCCGAACTCGCCGCAGGCAGCATGATTGAAATTCCGTGCGAATTCGCCCAGATGCCGAGCGCGGGCGCATACGCCATCGCCCTCTATGAAAATGAAAAAAAGAAAACCTTTTTAGATTTTTTATCACATTTTCATTTTTAGGTGAAACAAATGGAGCTCTGTCCCGTCTAAATAAAAAACCCGTTCTGATGAACGGGTTTCTATCTCTGCTAGAATCTTTTCGCGCCCAGGTAGCGCGGTTTCCAGTAGCTGTTATTCAGATCACTTGTTGTGACGCCGTCAGAACCGGCATGGATGAACTTGTTGTTTCCGATGTACACACCCATGTGTGAAGGGCCGGCCTGATATGTTGTAAAGAAGACGAAGTCTCCTCTTGACGGGCTGGACACGCTCTTCATTGAGCTCCAGTATCCCGCAGTGCTCGTTCTGCCGACACTCGTCTGTTTGTTTAACAGGTACCAGATAAATCCGCTGCAGTCAAAGCCGGAAGTCGTTGTTCCGCCCCATACATACGGCGTCCCGGTTAAAGATTGCGCATCAGAAATCAGCTTGTTTACATTCAGGCTCGTCTGTGCAACATTATGGCTGGATGAAGGCTGCTTTGATGACGAAGATCCCGAAGACGTTGAACCGGAAGTTGATCCCTTTACTTTAAGAACTTGTCCGATGCGGATCAGGTCCGTTTTTAAACCGTTTAAACTTTTTAATTGGTTTACCGTCATTTTATATTTATTCGCAATTTTCCAAAGGCTGTCGCCTTTTACGACTTTATATGTAGACGATGATGACTTGCTGCTTGAGCTTGAACCTGAGGATGATTTACCGTTGATCGAAAGCGTCTGACCGATGTAAATGATATCCGATTTTAATTTGTTCTCAGATTTAATGGAATTAATTGACGTTCCGTACCGATTTGAAAGTCCCCATAATGTATCGCCTTTTTTTACCTTAATCGTTTGCGCAGATGCCGCGCCCGCAAACAAAGTCGTCCCCAAAACCACTGCCGTTGTTGCTGTAACAAGTTGCTTTTTCATATTTTCCTCCCTGAATGATTCTATCTATTTTATGTGTCTCTTTTTTAAAGTTTTTATCTGTTTCCTATTATAAGGTTCAATTTCCACTAGAAATAGACTTGACTTCCCGTGACAAATTTCTTACTAATTCGTTTTAGAAAAAAGTTTTTAAGGGTATTAAATATTTCAATTTGATTTCAAACGTGACGAAAAACGAGTCAATTTGTCATGTTTTTTTCCTGTGATCCTCGTATTTTGGAAAAACAAAGCAGTTTATTTTCCAAATAACCCCTTGTTAAAAAAATCCTCGACTTTTTCAAAAAAGTGAATGGTTTTCATCCTTTCTTGAAAACATAAGTTACACCGGAATTTACATTTCTAACAATGTTTCACCTGAAATTTACAGGAGGAACAGGCGCTCTTTACAAACACCCCCTACCATTAGACATGCAGACACGATTAAAGGAGGACGAGTGAGAATGAGTCTATTTAAACAGGTTCGATCAAAACTTCTGCCGGCGGCAGCCGTATCCGTGCTGACAGCCGGTCTGATTGCGGGCGCGGGGCTTCAGCACTCCGAACAGGCTGCGGCAAAAAAACAGCCTGACAAAAACGAAATCAGAAACGTCATCTTCATGGTCGGCGACGGAATGGGCGCTCCCTATATGAACGCCTACCGTTCGGTCATTAACAAAGGAAAGCCTTCGGATGGTATGAAACTGACGGCATTCGACCCCAATCTCGCCGGTATGATGATGACTTATCCTGACGATCCTGATTCCAATATTACCGATTCCGCGGCGGCTGGCACGGCAATGGCCACAGGCGTGAAAACGTATAACGCGGCGATCGGAGTCAATAAAAAAGGAAAGCGGGTAAAATCCGTCCTCGAAGAAGCGAAACAAAGAGGGAAATCCACCGGACTTGTCGCAACTTCAGAGATTGCCCACGCCACCCCTGCGGCATTCGGAGCCCATAACAAATCCCGAAAGAACATGGATGACATCGCAAGCAGCTACTTTGATGACCGCATCAACGGAAAACAGAAAGTCGATGTGCTCCTCGGAGGCGGCAAGTCAAACTTTATCCGTAAAGACCGCAATGTAACAAAGGATTTCAAAAAAGCGGGATACAGCTACGTGACATCAAAACAGGAGCTCAAAAAGGATCGTAATAAGAAGATTCTCGGCCTGTTTGCCGATGGCGGACTCGACAAAGCAATCGACCGCTCAAATGCCGTCCCTTCATTAGAAGACATGACAACGGCAGCGATCGACAGGCTGAACAAGAATAAAAAAGGGTTTTTCTTAATGGTCGAAGGCAGCCAAATTGACTGGGCGGGACATGACAATGATATAGTCGGCGCAATGAGTGAAATGAAGGATTTTGAAAAAGCGTATAAAGCAGCGATCGCATTTGCCAAAAAGGACAAACATACGCTTGTCGTTGCCACGGCTGATCATACCACCGGCGGATTGACGATCGGCGCGAATGACGATAAAAACTGGCATGTTGAACCGATTCTTGCCGCAAAAAAAACCCCGGCATTTATGGCTGACCAAATCAAAGCGGGCAAATCCGTATCTTCCGTGCTTGCGCATTATACAGACCTGAAATGGTCAAAAGCGGAAATCAAACAGATCGAAACGGCCGCAAAACAGGATGCTGACAAGAGCATCTACAAAGCGATCATTAAGCTCTTTAATGCGAAAACCAACAGCGGCTGGACAACCGGCGATCATACAGGCGAAGAAGTTCCCGTTTACGCATACGGTCCGGGAAGAGAGTCATTTACGGGGCTTTTAAACAACACGGACCAGGCCAAAAAGATCTTTCACATCCTGAAACACGGAAAATAAAAAAAGGATGCGGGGGTTTCCCCGCATCCTTTCTTCTTTTACAGATATCTCCGGTGCACTCCTTTGCCGTCATACGAAAACATCACTTCTCTGTCTTCAAGAACAGATTCGATGTGCACGCTCCTGCCCCACAGCTGGTACAGATACGGCAGCACTTTCTCCAAATATTTCAGATCAAGCTCAATTCCCTCATACCAATGTTTAATATAAAGTTCATTATTCTTCAGGTAATCCCCGTCATTGACGGTCAGATAAGGAAATCCCCCGTTGACCCTCATGTTCACGAGCTGGTCGCGCACGGCCTTCCATTCTTTGTCGATCACTTTATAGTCCCTGCCCTGCTTTTGGAATAAATACAAATCCTCACGCATCACGAGATCTTTCGTCAAATAATTGCGGATAAATGATATATCCGATTCAATTTCCCTGACCTCAAACATTTTCTCGCGTCCGGAACCGGGCTTTACCCCTGTTTTTTTCATTTCATCTGTCGGGTTGTCATAACGCTCTTCGATGTCTTCAAAAATTTTCAGCCCTAAATAATACGGGTTGATTCCCGTTTTTGACGGCTGAACGACGCCTGCGTTCAGCTTCGCAAATTCGATAGCTTCATCTGAAGTCAGGTCAAGCTCGCGGATAATCCGCTGATGCCAATAGGATGCCCAGCCTTCGTTCATGATTTTCGTTTCCAGCTGAGGCCAGAAATACAGCATTTCTTCTCTCATCATGGTTAAAATGTCACGCTGCCACGGTTCAAGCTCCCGCGAATGTTCCTCGATAAACAACAGAATATCTTTTTCCGGCCGGGGCGGAAACGGTTTTTTCCCTTTTTTCTTTTTCAGCTGCTTCGGCTTATCCATTCCCCATAAATCATCGTAAGGCGATGGCGCGGTTTCTTCTTCGTCCTCCTCTTCGTCATCGACGCTCCACAGCAGCTTC
Organism: Bacillus sp. Pc3; assembly: GCF_000815145.1. NCBI lineage: Bacteria > Bacillati > Bacillota > Bacilli > Caryophanales > Bacillaceae > Bacillus > Bacillus sp. Pc3. The sequence goes on from NZ_CP010406.1 coordinate 1,139,986, forward strand.
GGCCTGACGAGCGACGGATCGATATGCTCCTGAACCGCCAGAATGGCATCTAAAAAGGACTCCACCTCTTTTATCCCGTGAATTCTTTCATAATGCTTAATCCGCTCCGCCGCAGCCGCCATACTCTCAACCATGTCCCGGTTCGTATTTTGAAAGCGGCAGTTATGTTTGAAAAAATCACAATGGGCAAGAACATGGGCTACAATTAATTTATTTTGGATCAGCGAATTGCTGTCCAGCAAAAAAGCGTAGCAAGGGTTGGAATTAATGACAAGTTCATAAATTTTGCTCAAACCGAGATCATAATGGAGTTTCATCTTGTGAAATTGTTTGCCGAAACTCCAATGGCTGAATCTCGTCGGCATGCCGTACGCGCCGAATGTATAAATAATCTCAGCCGGACAAATTTCATATCTCATCGGGTAGAAATCAAGGCCGAAACCCTTCGCAATGTCGGTTATTTCCTCAATTGCCCGCTGTAAACCTTTTGTCTCCTCCGCGTTCAACCGAATCCCCCCTACTTGGACTTATTTATAATGTATGACCCCTCCTCTCAAAAGATGAAATAACAGACCGGTTTCCGTCTGAAAACTTTCGGCACACCCGCCCCGTTTGCTTTATATGTAAGTGGGTAAAACACACACCATACCCCAAAAAGAAAAGGAGCGATTCTACTTGAATACAGCAGACATGCTTACGACGTATCTCAGCAAACTCCCGAATCTGGTCATTGCACTGCTCGTCCTGCTTATCGGCTGGGGCATTGCCAAAATCATTGAAAAAGCTGTATACAAAGGCCTGCAAAAAACAAAAATCGACGACAGACTGTTCGCCGAAACAAAGCCGGCGCGCTATTCCTCAGAAAAAGTCATCAGTAAAGTCATTTATTTTATCGCATTAATCATCGTTTTTATTCTATTCTTTAACATTCTGCATCTGACAACCGTGGCTTCGCCTTTTGTCAGCATGCTGTCAGCGATAACGGCGGCTGTGCCGAGCATTTTAAAAGCCGGCCTGATTCTGCTGTTGGGCTGGGCGGCCGCTTCGCTTTTCAGCTATCTCGTCAAAAAAGCGGGCATGAAACTCGCTGAAAACGGCCGGCTCAGAAAATGGACAATGGTGTCTGAAGAAGCGGAGATGAGCAGATCCGTTACGGCCGCTTCACGAATCGTTTTTTACTTCGTCTTGCTCTTGTTCCTGCCCGGCGTCTTGGCCGCTCTCCAAATCAGCGGAGTATCAGGGCCGTTTACAAATATGATCCAAAGCGTTTTGTCCTTTATACCGAAATTATTCGCCGCGGCGCTGATTGTTTTAATCGGCTGGCTTGTTGCCCGTCTCGTCCGTGATATCGTCACAAACTTTCTGGCGAGTATCGGCACGGAAAGGCTCGCCGCACGTATGGGGCTTTCTATATACCTGAAGGATACAAGCCTGTCGGCAATCATCGGAACGATTGTCTACGTGCTGATTTTCATTCCGGTGATCATTTCTGCGCTTGACCGGCTTGATGTGGCGGGTATTTCTGAACCGGCGTCAGCCATGCTGCACACGGTCTTCACAATGCTCCCTAATATCATCATCGGTATCGTGCTGATCATCGCCGGCATCTGGATCGGAAAATGGGTCAACAGCATTGTATCCGGGCTCTTGCACCGGGCCGGTTTCGACTCTCTTCTCGGTAAAATGGGTTTTGAACAGACGGGTACCCCGAAGCTGACGCTTTCTCAGACGGTCGGCATGATTGTTCAGATTATCATCGTCCTGCTGTTTACGGCAGAGGCGCTGCAGCTTGTTCATCTCGAATTTCTCGTCGTTATCGCAACAGGTATTATCGCTTACCTGCCTAATGTTCTGGCCGCTGTATTTATTCTCGGAATCGGACTTTTGGCCGGACAGCTCGTCAGCAGACTGCTTGCCGGCATGCTGAGCGGAAAGGAATTCAGATTCCTGGCGCCGGTTGCGAAATATACCATTATCACTCTTTCAATCTTTATGGCGCTGGATCAGCTCGGTGTCGCCGACACGATCGTAAATGCCGCGTTTATTCTGATTCTGGGCGGTTTCGCGCTTGCCTTCGGACTTTCATTCGGTCTTGGCGGAAAAGATTTCGCCTCTCGTTATCTCGCAAAATTGGATCGCAAAATTGAAAAACATCAATCGGCTGACGATCGGAAGCCGCCGATGTCTTAACGAAAAAAACGTGTGCTCAGAAGGAGCGCACGTATTTTTTTGAGTTAAGGGGGCAAATTCCTTTTTTTTCATTTTAGATTCATATATGATAGACTGTAACAGAAGCAAAATCTCTTTTTTCGAGGTCATTCTATGAAATTAACGAACTATACCGATTATTCTTTACGCGTTTTGATTTTTTTGGCTTCCAGACATTCCGATGAACTTTCCAACATAAAAGAAATCGCAGATACTTATTCCATCTCTAAAAACCACCTTATGAAAGTCATTTACCGCCTCGGCCAGCTCGGATATGTCGAAACGATCCGGGGCCGGGGAGGCGGAATCCGTTTAGGAATGACACCGGAAGACATAAACATTGGAGAAGTCGTTCGAAATACAGAAGACGACTTTAACATCGTAGAATGCTTTGACTCCAAAAAAAATCTCTGTATCATATCTCCCGCCTGCAACTTAAAGAACCTTCTGAATGAAGCCCTGCAAGCTTACCTGGCCGTTTTAGACAAATATACGTTAAGGGATCTGGTCAAAAATAAAGAGGAGATTATGAGACTGCTCAGAAGCTGAAGGAATGCCCGCATTCCTTCTTTTTTTATGCCGGCATAAGAAAAAAGGACTATTTCTATTAATATGATAAACGATTGCAGACAAGTGCCGATATAAAGATTATCATTACTGATATCCTCACCTTGCGGCTGCAACGAATGGGGATAGTAAAATCATCGCAGGAAAAGGGAGATTCATTATGAAAAAAAAGGTAGCGGTCGGTTTGACTGCATCTGCGATCGTCGGGTCTGCGTTAGCTGTAACACCGGCAGAAGCACAAACGATTAAGGTTAAAAGCGGAGATTCATTATGGAAGCTTGCCCAAAACTACAATACGAGCGTGGATGCCATTACATCAGCCAATCATCTAAAATCCACCGTTCTTTCTATCGGGCAGACGCTCAACATTCCTAACGGCAAATCAGATTCCGGCAGCAAAAAGCCATCTTCAAAGAACAGCGGCACGACTAAAAGCGTTTATACAGTGAAAAGCGGCGACTCGCTGTGGCTGATCGCATCTGATTTTAAAATGTCCGTACAGGAACTGAAAAAATTGAACGGTCTGACAAGCGACTTAATCCGCGCGGGACAGAAGCTGCAAGTGACGGGGAAAGTTTCCTCAAGCACCGATCAGAAAAAAACCGCTCCTGGCAGCAGCTCAAACAGCAGCAAAAAGCAGTCATCATCTTCCGGGACGTATAAAGTCAAACTCGGCGATTCACTATGGAAGATCGCAAACAGCGTCAATATGACCATTGCGGAACTCAAAGTATTAAACAACTTAAAAACGGATACGATCTACGTAAACCAAGTCCTGAAAACAAAAGGAACGTCTTCTTCGGGAAACACGCCGTCAAAAGACAATTCAAACCAAAATAAAAACCAGACGCAAACGTCCTCCTATACAGTAAAAAGCGGAGACTCACTCTGGAAAATCGCAAACGCATACAATATGACGGTTCAGCAAATCAGAAGCATCAACAAACTGACGTCAGACATGCTGCGGGTCGGACAAGTGCTTAAGCTGACCAAAACGTCATCTTCCGGCTCTTCGACTTCACCGTCAACTCCGAACCAGTCCGGAAATACAGGGAAAACCACTACATATACCGTGAAAAGCGGGGATTCTTTATGGGTGATCGCCCAAAAGTTCAATGTGACCGCCCAGCAGATCCGCGAGAAAAACAATCTGAAAACAGACGTTCTTCAAATCGGACAAAAGCTGACGATTACCGGGCAGCAGACAAACACGACTCCGAATCAGTCCGGCAACACAGGCGGCACAGGTTCAACAAGCGCGAAGATTAATGTAATGATCGATGCCGCAAAAGCTCAGCTGGGCGTACCGTATGTATGGGGCGGGACGACGCCGAGAGGCTTTGACTGCAGCGGTTTCATTTATTACGTTCTCAATAAGGTCACTTCTGTATCCAGACTTTCAGCCGCAGGCTACTGGAATACGATGACATCAGTCAGCCAGCCGGCGGTCGGTGACTTTGTCTTTTTCTCAACTTATAAAGCCGGACCTTCCCACGTCGGTATTTATCTCGGGAACGGCCAGTTTATTAATGCCAACGATTCGGGTGTCGTTATTTCCAGCATGAACAATTCCTATTGGAAACAGCGCTACCTCGGCGCAAAACGTTTCTTCTGATATCTGACAAGCTGTACGGCCTCAATAAGGCTGTGCAGCTTTTTTTACAGTCTGAAAATATTAATGCTGATCACGTGTTTTGTCACCGGATGGAAATACACTTCAGCACGGGATGAAAACGTTTCTTTTGTTGTTTGCACCGTTACGCGAAACACATCTTTCGTCTGTTCCCGGTTCACTTTTGTACGGCCCATGTACGAATAATCGGTAAGCTCGGCCCCCTTGTATTCACGTTCAAGCTGGTTCCATGCGAGCTGTTCCCATTTTTCAACTGACGGATCAAGGTGTTCTGTATGCCCTTTTTCAGCGATCGAGGCAATGAGAATGCCGCAAAACAAGAGGGCAAGCACAAATGGAAGGGATTTCATCTTTATGTTCTCCTGAGTCGTTTTTTGTCAATCTTAGCGTGTCCAAAGAAGAGACGGATATGCGGTTTTATTTTATGTCTCCCTCATATTGCTATGCCGCTGTGATAAGGACACCAACTTTTCCCCCGTTGCATCGGTCTTCGACGGCATAAACTAACGGAGAACTTCTCATTGAAAGGAGAAGCGTAAGATGGATCATGCGGATTATGATAAAGCCTTATATTACACACACCGGTCTCAATGGGACAATTTGTTAATTTTGATGGTTCGTACAAAAGATGATTTATTATCAAAGCGTATTGAGTACTTTCTGCACGCGTATCATTTCGAATATGATCATGCGGTGCTTGAAAAAGAGCTGTATTCCCTTCTCGGGTATATTGATCATGCGACAGAGCTCGCTTATGAAGATCAATTAGCCATGCTGACATAAAACAATCCCGGCGTCAGACGCCGGGATTTCTTGTATTTGTGAACATATTCAGCTCTTCGATCATCTCTTTCAGGCTGACTGCCATATCCTCAGATACGGTCCGGCGCTCCATGTCAATGTGAATCGGGTCTAAGACCAGCTGTTTCGGGATGACATTTGCATAAACGCCCCGCATGACCGTCCGCATATTCGCCAGCGCGTTCATGCCTCCTTTTCCTCCGCCCGCCGCGGCAATGATTGCCACCGGTTTGTATGCCCAGTGATCGCTGCTTAAAAAATCGATGGCGTTTTTTAAAGCGCCGCTCATGCCGCTGTGATACTCGGGAGATAATAAGACGACGGCCGCCGACTTTTTCACCTGCCGCCTTAACTCTTGCACTGCGGGCAGCTCGTTCTGTTCTTCTTCACCGTTATAAAGCGGCAGTTCACTTTCGCTCAAATCAATAAAATCGGTATGAAACCGATCTCTTATATAAGAAGCGGCAATTCTAGTCCGCCCGTTTTTTCTCGGTGTGCCGCTGATCACTAATATGCTCATCATTTTACCGCCTTTCCAAAAACATTATATTTTACCGCATACAATGCCGCCTGCGTCCGATCGGAAAGATTCAGCTTTGACAGCAGGTTGGACACGTGGGTTTTCACTGTTTTTTCTGAAATAAACAGTGCCGCCGCAATTTCCTTATTGCTTTTCCCTTTGGCTATTTCTTGAAGAACATCTTTTTCACGAGGGGTGAGCTGATCATATTTTTCCTTATCCTGATCGTCCTGAACCATATGGGTCAGCACGTGAGGCACAATATCCGCCGACAGCCGGTAACGTCCGGAATACACTTCCCAGAGCGTTTTCACTAAATCATCGGGCTGGGCGTCTTTCAGCTGATACGCTTTTGCGCCGGCTTTAAGGGCGGGAATGACATGCTCCTGATCAGAATAGCTCGTCAAAACGACGATACTGATGTCCGGAAATCGTTCAGCCGCAATTTTTGCCGCTTCTATGCCGTCCATATCAGGCATTGATAAATCCATCAAAATCATGTCCGGCTCCGTCTTTTCAGCTTGCTGAAGCGCTTCAGCACCGGTGGACGCCTCACCGACAACTTCAATGTCTTCCTGAGTGGCGAAGAAATAGCGCAGTCCTTTGCGGACAACGTGATGATCATCAGCAATCGGCGAGCGTATAAGACCCGTCCGGCTCAATCAGAAAAATCCACCCTGTCTGCAGCCCGGTCAGGCTGAGCAGTTCGCGAAGCACTTTATCAAGCGCTTCCTTTAAATCGTGGCTTTGGTTTAAGGTTTCCGCAATCGCTTTTAACGTTTTTAACGTTTCTACCGTCGTTTTCGTCAATTTCCCTCACTCCGGCCAATCAGAATTATCCATATTATATCAATTCTTTTCTGTATATTCCTTTGTTTTCAGCATGAATTTTCCTCATACTTTTGATGAGGCGTATAAAAAAACCGCCGGAAGTCGCTTCCGGCGGTTTGTTGTTTATTTCGTTTTTTCCACTATGCCATCCACCGTTTTCATGACGGCTTCAGATAATGCGGCAAGACGCTGTTCGCTGTCTTGTAAAGAAGTTCCCTTCACGGCGAAATAGAACTTCACTTTCGGCTCCGTTCCCGATGGACGAAGGCAGAACCAAGAGCCGTCTTCAAGGAAATATTTCAGGACATTTGACTTCGGCAGATCAATATCTTCTTCATGATGATCGGCAAATACAGTCCGTTTTCCCGTTGAATAGTCTTCAGCCTGCGTGATTTGTTTTCCGGCCATCTGCTTCGGCGGATCGTTTCGGAAGGAAGTCAGGATAGCGGAAATCTGCTCTGCTCCCTGTTTTCCTTTTAACGTCAATGACTTCAAGCCTTCACGGTAATATCCGTATTCTTTAAAAATGGACAGCAGCGCGTCATAAAGCGACATGCCCTGCTTTTTATAAAAGGCGCATACCTCGACGGCTAACAGCGCAGCCTGGATCGCGTCTTTGTCACGCGCGAAATCGCCGATTAAGTAGCCGTAGCTTTCTTCATACCCGAACTGGAACGTGTATTGGCCTGATTTTTCATATTCTTTGATCTTTTCACCGATAAATTTGAAGCCTGTCAGCGTGTCAACCGTATCTAATCCGAACGATGAAGCGACGGCGCGGCCCAATTCGCTCGTGACAATCGTTTTCATGACGACACCGTTTTCAGGAAGGGCGCCCTGTTTTTTCTTCTCGGAAAGCAGGTAATGCAATAAAAGCGCGCCTGTCTGGTTTCCCGTCAGCACTGTGTACTTGCCTTCGCTGTTTTTTACGGCAATGCCGAGACGGTCGGCATCCGGGTCCGTAGCGACGAGAATATCAGCGTTTTGTTCTTCTCCGAGTTTAATGGCATATTCGAATGCCGCGTGCTCTTCCGGATTCGGCGATTTGACGGTTGAAAAATCCGGGTCCGGCAGCTCTTGCTCCTTCACGACGGTGACGTTTTTGTAACCGAGTGCTTCAAGACCGCGGCGCACCGGTTTATTTGCCGTGCCGTGCAGCGGAGTGAACACGACGCTGACATCCACTTCAGCCGAAAGCTCGGGATGTACGGAGATGGAAGTCAGTTCTTCAGTATACGGTTTATCAATTTCTTCACCGATTATTTTAATCAAACCTTTTTCTTTCAGTGAAAGTTCATCTTCAACTTGAATCGTTAATTCATTTTCTATGGCATTCACTTCCGCAATGACGATGTCCGCTTCTTTCGGCGGCAGCTGTGCGCCGTCATCGCCATACACTTTATATCCGTTATATTCAGGCGGGTTATGGCTGGCCGTCACGACGATACCGGCATAAGCGTTCAGCTTTCTCACCGCAAAAGACAGCTCAGGCGTCGGGCGGAGCTCATCAAATACGTATGTTTGAACGCCTTGGGAAGCAAGGGTTTTTGCAGCTTCCATCGCAAACTCAGGAGATTTATGACGGGAGTCGTATGCGATCGCAACCCCTCTTTTTTTCGCGTCTTCCCCCTGTTTCGCGATATACGCCGCAAGTCCGGCGGATGCTTTGCGGACCGTGTAAATATTCATCCTGTTCGTACCCGGCCCGATTTCCCCTCTCATGCCTCCTGTTCCGAACTCAAGATCTTTGTAGAAAAAATCTTCCAGCAGCTGCTCGTTTCCTTCTGCGTCCGCCAATAATTTTTTCAATTCTGAATCTAATTGTTCGGCCTGATTCCAGCGTTCGTAACTCTTACTCCAACTCATGTTCGTCCTCCTATAATTTCAGCTTATGACCATATTTTAATATGAAGCGGCTGTCCGTGTCACTTGATAACTTAACCAAATGCTTTATGTAAAAAGATAAAAGAAGGGCTCATGCCTTTTCGGCACAGCCCTCCGGTTATTATTGTTCGAGCGGAACAACCGCGTCGTGCAGCAGCGTATTTAACCACTCAGTGTGTTTTTCTTTCGTTTCGTCATTCCATTGGAATCGGTCGCTCATGTAATCAATCACGGCTGTTTTATACGTTTGCACCCATTTGATGTCGAAGAACAGTCTTCCCGTTCTGCGGACGAAGAAATCGGCAGGTGTCGCAGCCATTTCTTCTTCGATGCTGTAAGCTGCTTCAGCCAAAATGTGAACCGGAATCTGGCGTTTTTCCGCTTCGTCTTTCAGACCTTCAATCCGGCTGAATACATTTTCAACGTTAGAGCCGTATCTGATGGCTAACTGCTTAGCGGTTTCCTGTGATAATCCGATTTTCAAGCCGTCTTTTGTCTTTGCTTCCACAAATGACTCGAAGTTTTTAGAGCCGCCGACATGTCCGCCGGAAATCGGCATCGTCTTCGTCTTGCAGCCGCCGAAGTCCTGGCCGCCCTCTTCTTTCAAGCGGTCGCGGACAAGATCGACAATGTGCTCAGCCATTTTACGGTAGCCCGTCAGTTTTCCTCCGGCGATCGTAATCAGGCCTGATTGAGATGTCCAGATTTCATCTTTACGGGAGATCTCAGACGGGTCTTTCCCTTCTTCGTGAATAAGCGGTCTGAGGCCGGCCCAGCTTGATTCAATATCGTCCGCCGTAATGTTCAGTTCCGGGAACATATAATTGATGGAGCTGACGACATAATCGCGGTCCTGCACCGTCATGCGCGGGTGCTCAAGTTTTTGTTTGTAAACCGTATCGGTCGTACCCACGTATGTTTTTCCTTCACGCGGAATGGCGAACACCATCCGGCCGTCCGGCGTATCAAAGTACACCGCCTGTTTAAGCGGGAACACGGATTGGTCGAATACGAGATGGACCCCTTTTGTGTGCTGAAGATGTTTTCCGCTTTTGCTGTGGTCTTTTTCTCTCAGCTCGTCGACCCACGGACCTGTCGCATTGACGATTTTTTTGGCGTAAACTTTGTATTCCTTGCCTGACAGCAGATCTTCAATTAAAACGCCGACAACTTTTCCTTTTTCATAAAGCAGTTCTTTCACTTTAGAATAGTTGACAGGCTCCGCACCGAATTTAACGGCTTCTTTCATGACTTCAATCGTCAGTCTCGCATCGTCCGTCCGGTACTCTACATAATAGCCTCCGCCTTTTAAGCCGTCTTTTTTGACGAGCGGCTCTTTTTGCAGCGTTTCTTTAGCAGACAGCATGCTTCTGCGCTCTGATTTTTTTACTCCCGCTAAATAGTCATACACACGCAGGCCGATGGAAGTAGAGAATGAACCGAACGTGCCCCCTTTATGAAACGGCAGCAGCATCCATTCCGGCGTCGTGACGTGCGGGCCGTTTTCGTACACGATGGCACGTTCCTTACCGACTTCTGCAACCATTTTGACTTCAAATTGCTTCAGATAACGCAAACCGCCGTGGACAAGCTTTGTGGATCTGCTTGATGTGCCGGCCGCGAAATCCTGCATTTCGCTCAAAGCGACTTTCATTCCCCTTGAAGCAGCGTCAAGCGCCGTACCGGCACCCGTAATACCTCCCCCTATAATAAACAGATCGTATGTTTTTTTAGTCATGTCTTCCAGCATATGATCCCGTTCCAAACTTGAAAATTGGTGATTCATCATTACGTTTCCTCCTTGTTGTCACGGTATAGAAAAAGAGACCACAACAGCCAAAGCGCAGTTATCACTTTGGTGCTGTGGTCTCTCCTCATCTCAGGACCGTTCCTATTAACTTGTTTTCAGTATACCACATTTTTATCTTATTTAAAAGCCATAGCTGCATTTACTGCTTTTTTCCATCCGCCGTACAATTCATCGCGTTTTTCATCTTCCATTTCCGGTTTGAATTGCTTATCAAGGTTCCATTGATCAGCGATTTCAGTGCTGTCCTTCCAGTAGCCGACAGCGATTCCGGCCAAATACGCGGCACCGAGCGCCGTCGTTTCATTAATTTCCGGACGTTCGACCGGCACATCAAGCAAGTCGCTCTGGAATTGCATGAGGAAGTTATTTTTTACCGCTCCGCCATCTACACGCAATGTTTTTAAAGAGATGCCTGAATCAGCCTCCATGGCATCAAGCACATCTTTCGCCTGATAAGCGAGAGATTCAAGCGTAGCCCGGATGAAATGCTCCTTCGTCGTTCCGCGTGTCAGGCCGAAAACTGAGCCGCGCACGTCACTGTCCCAGTACGGTGTGCCTAATCCGACGAAAGCGGGCACGACATAAACACCGTCAGCGGAATCCACACGCTCTGCGTATGTCTCGCTTTCTTTTGAATCTTGGAACATCCGCATGCCGTCTCTCAGCCATTGGATGGCAGAACCTGCGACAAAGATGCTTCCTTCCAGTGCATACTCGACTTTTCCGTCTAATCCCCAGGCGATTGTCGTCAGAAGGCCGTGATCAGAAGTGATGGCTTTTTCTCCGGTATTCATCAGCATAAAGCAGCCTGTGCCGTATGTGTTTTTCCCCATGCCTTCTTCAAAGCACGCCTGACCGAACAGCGCAGACTGCTGGTCTCCGGCCGCTCCCGCAATCGGAATGTTTTTACCGAAGAAATGATAATCAACCGTTTTCGCGTACACATGAGAAGACGGTTTCACTTCCGGCAGCATTGATTTCGGCACGCCTAAAATATCAAGCAGCTCGTCATCCCATTTTAATTCATGAATATTAAACATCAGCGTTCTTGAAGCGTTGGAATAATCCGTTACGTGCGCCGCCCCTCCGGACATTTTCCAGATGAGCCATGAATCAATCGTTCCGAATAGAAGATTTCCGTTTTCCGCTTTTTCCCGCGCGCCTTCTACATTGTCAAGAATCCATTTGACTTTCGTTCCTGAGAAATAAGGGTCGATCAAAAGTCCCGTTTTTTCTCTGAATGTATCATTATATCCTTTTTCACGAAGCTCTTCGCAAATGCCGGATGTTTGTCTCGATTGCCAGACAATCGCATTGTATACCGGCTTTCCGGTATCTTTATCCCATACGACCGTCGTTTCCCTTTGGTTCGTGATGCCGATGCCGGCAATTTGATCAGCGCTGATTCCGGACTCGGAAATCACAGTCGCGATAACGGCGAGCACCGATCCCCAGATTTCGTTCGCATTGTGCTCCACCCAGCCCGGCTGAGGGAAATGCTGTGTGAATTCCTTTTGAGCGGAATGCACGATTTTTCCTTCTTTATTAAAAAGAATCGCTCTTGAACTTGTTGTGCCTTGGTCAATTGATAAAATATAGGTCTCCATGATGCCGCTCTCCTTTTTAAATATATTCAGAATTTGATAATGTTTTCCGTGATTGAGATTTCTTGGTATAAATATAGAGTATGAAAAGCACTACAACCATTATAACGCTTACAAACCAAAAGCTAGGTGTCACATTTCCTTTAAACGCGGCATTGTAAAATACGCCGCCGAACGCACCGCCCATGATCGGACCGATTACGGGAATCCAGGCATATTTCCAATTTGAAGGCCCTTTTTTCGGGATCGGCAGAAAGGCGTGAGCGATTCTCGGCCCCAAATCCCGCGCAGGGTTGATCGCATATCCGGTCGTCCCTCCAAGAGAAATCCCGATGGCAACGATGAGGAATCCGACAATCAGCGGGTTCAGCCCTTTTGTAAATTCATTCGCTCCGATTGCCAAAATGCCGAGCACAAGCACAAACGTACCAATGACTTCACTTATCATATTCCCAAATGTATGAGGAATACTCGGGCCGGTCGAGAAAACGCCCAGTTTAGCGGCCGGATCATCCGTCGCCTTCCAATGCGGCAGATAATGAAGGTACACAACAACCGCACCGATCATTGCTCCGATCATCTGTCCCGCAATATAAACAGGGACGTCTTTCCAAGGAAAGCTGCCTTCAAGCGCAAGGCCTATCGTTAAAGCCGGATTCAAGTGAGCGCCGCTGATGCTGCCGACGGCATATGCCGCCATGGCTACTCCCAATCCCCAGCCGAATACAATAACAATCCATCCGGATTGGTATGAAAGCGATTTCTTTAAGTTGACTCCCGCACAAACGCCGCCGCCGAAAATAACAAGCAGCATTGTACCGATTACTTCTCCCCAAAATGCTGTCATCATCATTCCTCCTAAATGACAAAATAGCAGGTTTGACAGAGTTATAGAGAATAAAAAACCCACAACAAACCGCTTTACGCTTTATTGCTTCCGTAAAGAGCTGTTGTGGGTCTCCGGGTCTCCATCACATAGTATTAACCTAGGTCTATTGTAACAATGGGTGTAAGCGGTGTCAATCTTTTTTTGTCATAGAATGTTCATATTTAGCCCATAGTTCGGTGTCTGAAGTCGTCACGGCCGTGGCTCCTGCCTGCAAGGCGTTTTCAACGTCCTGCTCCGTGCGGATGAAGCCGCCGGCAAAAATCGGAATCCCCGTCATTTCTTTAATTTCTCTGATTAAAGTCGGAACGATGCCCGGGAGAACCTCGATAAAGTCAGGCTTATGCTTTCCGACGAATTCCATGCTTTTCTCCATGGCGCTTGTATCCAAGAGAAACAGACGCTGGATCGCGTATATTTTCTTTTGTTTCGCTTTGACGATGACTGATGATCTCGTCGAAATGATGCCCGCGGGCCGGATATCCTGGCAAATGAACTCCGCACCGTATTCATCATGCTTAATGCCGTGGATTAAATCGACGTGAACCATCAGAAGTTTTCCGTGTTTTTTTGCTTCATTCACAACACCTTTTAATTGACCGAGGTGGATATCTAAAATGACGCCGTATAAGAACGGACTTTCTAAAAATGCATCGAATTGCTTCATGTTCCGGATTGCCGGTAGAATCTGCTGGTTGTGAAAACTCATGTTTTACTCCTTTACATTAAAAATCAATGCTCAGCACGCTTTCCTTGACGGTCGAAATGATGAAAGAGAGCTCCTCGTCCGACAGGCAAAAAGGCGGAGACAGCTGAATGACATTATTATATCCCGCTACAGTATCGCCATTTTTCCCGACAAGCAGGCCTTTTTCTCTGCACGCGGTGATGACGTGCTGCACAAGGGCGGCATCAGCGGGTTCCTTCGTGACTTTGTCCTTGACGAGCTCAATGCCGGCAAGAAGGCCCTTGCCCCGTACATCTCCGACCGCCGGATGTTCTCTGAGCGGCTCAAGCTCACGGAGCAGCCTTTCTCCAAGCTCCCGGGAGCGGGCGATCAAATTTTCGTCCTCCATCAATTGCAGGTTTTTCAAGGCCAGGGCGCAGGCTGCCGGATTGCCTCCGAATGTATTCACGTGCCGGAGGCGGCCGTACGGCTCACCACCCGAATACGCCTCAAAAATCTCCCGTTTTACTGCCGTTGCCGACAGCGGCAGATAAGCGCTCGTAATGCCTTTTGCCATTGTGACGATGTCCGGTGAAACGCCGTAATGCTGAAATCCGAACGGCTCTCCCGTGCGGCCGAAACCGCAAATAACTTCATCACTGATCAGAAGCGCGCCGTGGCGGCGGCAAATGTCCTCTACCTTTGCCATATACCCGTCCGGGGGCATCAGTATCCCTCCGCCTGTAATAATCGGTTCCATAATAACGCCGGCAATCGTTTCGCTTAACTCCCACGTCATGATCCGGTCGATGTCATGCGCGCTTTCCAATGTGACGGCATCGCCGGGATTCCGATAAAGATCAGGCGGCGCCGCGTGCAAAAAACCTTGTGAGAGCGGCTCATATTTATATTTTCTCTGCGCCTGGCCGGTAGCGGCGAGCGCCCCCATCGTATTGCCGTGATAGCCTCTGTACCGGGAGATGAATTTGAAGCGGCTGTGATCGCCGTTTTCAATGTGGTATTGGCGGGCAATTTTGAACGCGGTTTCATTTGCTTCCGATCCGCTGTTGGAAAAGAAGATTACATAATCGCCGCCGAGCCATTCATTCAGTTTTTCCGCAAGCTCAATCGCGGGTTGATGGCTTTGGGTCAGCGGATAATAAGGAAGCTCCTTCAATTGGCTGTAAGCCGCATCGGCAAGTTCCTTTCTCCCATATCCGATATTGACGCACCACAGGCCTGACATGCCGTCCAAATACCGTCTGCCGTCAATGTCCGTAACCCAGGCGCCTTCCCCTTTTTGGACGATTATGCTGTCATCCGGCTCCGCTCCTTTCATCGCGTGCCAAATCAGCTCTTTATCCTTTTGTTTGAGTGACTGATTTTTTTGTACATGTTCCACACCGCTCATCTCCCTTTCAATATCATTGCACTGTATCGAAAGCTGCCCGGCTTCTGACGCCGATTCTCTTGGTGAAGTTTTCCTCTTAATAAGAATATAAAGGCGCGGCATGGGCGAGTCAATAAAGCGGCGGCAATTAAAAAAACGCTTTCTCCCAGAAAGCGAAAGGGCTACAAGAGCATATCCCGAAACCGGGGCCGGTGCAAGTGTTTTTATAAAAAAACCCGCCCCTTAAGCGGAGCGGGCGTTTTTTTATTTCAGATGCGTAATCCGGTAAATGTCTTTGCGCCGGTCTTTCAGCTGGCGCACGGTTCCGTTTTCACGCTGCCTTCTTAAGATTTCAAGGTCCACGTCCCCGATCACGACCATTTCGATATTCGGATTCGTTTCACCGACGATTCCGTCTCTGGCAAATTCAAAATCAGACGGAGCAAAAATGGCTGACTGCGCGTATTGAATATCCATATTTTCTGTTTGCGGCAGATTTCCGACCGTACCTGAGATGACGGTGTAAATTTGGTTTTCAACCGCTCTCGCCTGAGAGCAGTACCTTACGCGCAAGTAGCCTTGGCGGTCTTCAGTGCAGAACGGCGTAAAGATAATTTTCGCCCCTTGATCCGCGGCAATTCTCGCAAGCTCCGGAAATTCGATATCGTAACAGATCTGAATGGCGATCTTTCCGCAGTCCGTATCAAATACGCGCACCCTGTCTCCGGCGCTGATGCCCCACCATTTCCGCTCATTCGGCGTAATGTGAAGCTTATATTGTTTTTCAATCGTGCCGTCACGTCTGAATAAGTAGGCGATGTTATAAATTTTCCCCTCTTCTTCAACGAAGTGGGAGCCGCCGATGATGTTGACATTATATTTCACCGCGAGATCTGTAAAGAGGCTGATATAGTCCTCGGTATATTCGGTAATCCTCTGAATGGCCAGACTCGGAGAACGCTCCTCGAGAAATGACATGAGCTGCGTCGTGAAAATTTCCGGGAACACCGCGAAATCAGATCTCGCATCGGAAGCCACATCGACATAATATTCAACCTGATTGGCAAATTCCTCGAAGGAGTAAATCTTTTTCATTTCATATTGAATGACGCAGATGCGCACCGGAAATGCCGATTTGTAATAGCGCTTCGATTGCGGCAGGTAATCGACATTGTTCCATTGCATTAATGTCGCATATTTAATGGACGCGGTGTCATCCGGGAGATAATTCGGATTGATCCGCATGAGCGTAAATCCGTTCATCAGCTGGAAAGAAAGCACCGGATCATAAATCTGATGGCGCGTCACCTGTTCGACATAAGCTCTCGCCGTCATTTCTTCCGCATACTTATGATAATTCGGAATCCGCCCGCCGATAATAATGCTTTTCAGATTCAATCGTCTCGCCAAGTCTTTTCTCGCCTCATACAGCCGGTGTCCGATTTTCATCCGTCTGTATTCCGGGTGAACCATTACCTCAATCCCGTACAGATTCAATCCGTCCGGGTTGTGGTTCGTGATATAACCGTCGTCTGTAATGTCCTGCCACGTGTGGCGGTCATCATATTCATCGAAATTGATGATCAGGCTTGAGCATGAACCGATAATTTCCCCTTCGTACTCGGCGCAAAACTGACCTTCCGGAAAGTGCGCGAGATGGCTGATTAAATGCTCAGGCTCCCACGGCTCCATCCCCGGAAAACAATCCTTTTGTAGCTCAATAATTTTGTTGATATCTTTCTCTTCCATATTCCGTATGACCATTTTCTTTTCAAAACGGGTCAGATCAAGTTTCTCAGACAATGCTGCTTCCCCCTGCCGGTTCGTTTTGATCGTTCAATCGCTGTAAGAGTAATTCAAGTTCCATTTCCGCCATCGATTCCAGTCTGTGATCGTATTCTTCAAATAACAGGGCGCTTGTTACCTTATTCGGCACGATGACACATTTCATGCCGGCCCGTTTGGCTGCGATAGAGCCGTTGACCGAATCCTCAAAGGCCAGACATTCAGATGGTTCAACGCCTAAATGTTCCGCAGCTTTCAGATAGAGCTCCGGATTCGGCTTCACTTCTTCTACGTCGTCAGCCGTCTGAATCACTTCAAATTCATCAAACAGGCCTAATTCCTTCAGATGGCCCGATACCCATTTGAAATCTGAGCTGGACGCGAGCCCCACCTTCAATCCTAATTCTTTTGCCGCGGCTAAATAAGCTTCCACTCCGGGGCGCGCCGTTTCCGTCTTCATCCGCTGTTCGAAGCGCCCGCGCCTGATCGCCGTCAGTTCATCATGATCGAGCTTTCTTCCCAGCTGCTCCTCTAAATATGCGAACGGCTTAAACCCCGCGGCCGTTCCGATCACCTTTCCCCAGACGGATAAAGGCAATGTTGAACCGTGTTCTTCAAACATTTCCTGCAGCACTTCATATTCATGGGTTTCTGTATCTAAAATTAACCCGTCAAAATCAAAGATTAATGCTTTTATCAATGGTTACAGCTCCTTTAGCTAAACGTACTGACCTATGTATACACTATACCGTGAATTTCTTTCGCGTTCAAAATGTAACATTCTCACGGAAAGAAGAGCCTGCATGAGTGCAAGCTCTCTTCATCCGTTACTGTGTGTTTTGACTGGAAATATTGGAAAGAGCTGCTCCCGCAGACTCATTTGAACGCTGATCGACCGCTAAGTCTCCAAGCGCAACGATCCCGACCAGATGATTTTGATCGACAATGGGAAGGCGGCGGATTTGGTGTTGGGCCATCAGATGTGACGCCTCTTCAAGACTCATTTCCGGGTTTCCGGATACAACTGCAGAAGACATCACGTGTGAAACAGGTGTTTGGCCGTCGCGGCCTTGAGCCGTTGTTCTCAATGCGATATCACGGTCTGTCAGCATTCCTTTTAATTCCCCTCCGTCAACGACGGGAATTGCTCCGACATTATGCTGGTGCATCAGCGCAGCCGCTTCCTGAATCGTTTGATTGGGAGAAACGGTAGCCACGTGGGTAGTCATTGATTGTTTGATTGAACTCATTGTAAAGCACCCCTTTCGACATTTATTATGCTCGGGGATTTGTCTCATTATAAAGGGAGTTAGAGGAAAGAAATTGTGGTATCATGTCAAGGAAGCAAAAAAGAGCCTGTCAAAAGGCTCTTTATACCCTTCAGATCAGCCTTCTGTGACCGCAGGCTTCTGATCCGGCCCCTGTCTCGAAAGCATCATAGGTAAAGGGAAAGTTCATTCCGCATTCATTCAGCAAAGCGCAATTTTTATCAAACAGCGCCCGCTCTTTGACGTCATATACCGGGTGCGGCTTTGACAGCATGATATGTACCGTTTGCAGACAAGCCATAATTTGAAACGCTTCTTTTAAAGTTCCTTGGTAACGTTGGTTTTGTAATGATAATACGCCCCTTTTTTTAAAGCGCTGAATTTCCAGTTCGGAGAAATAAAGAGGAAAGACATTTTGAAACAATTCAGAGGAAAGCTCTTGTATCGCGCTTTCTTGTCCGTCAGTCGCTGCGTTCACAATTCTCACATCAATCACCTTTCTTGCCATGTGAATATCCTTAATCTTTATCAAGAATAGCATAGAAAAAAACGCGAAAGCTAAGGTAAGTGTTTCCTATTGAAACAGCCGCTTTCCGCTTGAAAAGGAGCTTTATGATATGAAACAAAATGACCGCGGTCTGGAACTCCTGATTACGGAAAAGCACGCCGGACAATGGCTGTTTTCAGTCCTGAAATCTGAATTCCAGGCGTCAAAACCCGTAATTACGGAATGGATGAACCAAGAAAGCATTCAGGTGAATCGAACATCCCCGAAAAACAACATCATACTGAAGACCGGAGATCGCTTATTCATTGATCTTCAGGAAAAAACGGGTTCTTCGGTGACTCCGGAATACGGAGAGCCGGACATTTTATTTGAGGACAATCATATGCTGATTGCAAATAAGCCGGCGGGAATGCCGACTCATCCAAATGAAGAGGGTCAGACCGGCACCCTCAGCAACCTGATCGCTTACCATTTTCAAATCAACGGCGAGCAGGCGAAAGTGCGCCACGTTCACCGTCTTGACCGTGACACGTCAGGCGCGGTCGTTTTCGCGAAACACCGCCTGGCTCATGCAATCCTTGACCGTCAGCTCGAAACCAAAACATTAAAACGCACCTATATCGCCGCGGCGGAAGGAAAAGTCACGCCGAAAAAAGGCACGGTTGACTCGCCGATCGGCCGCGACAGGTCACATTCCGTCAGACGGCGCGTCTCACCCGGCGGACAAGCCGCCGTCACCCATTACAAAGTGAAAGGCTATCATCCCGGTGCGCAGCTTACATTGGCAGAGCTTGAACTGGAAACCGGGAGAACACATCAAATCAGGGTGCATATGGCAAGCATCGGCCATCCGTTGGCGGGCGATGACCTGTACGGCGGAAGCAGGACGCTGTTTCACAGGCAGGCGCTTCACGCAAAAAAAGTCAGTGTCGTCCATCCGATCTCAGGAGAAGAAATCGTTGCCGAGGCGCCGATGCCGGCTGATCTGGCTCATTTTACCGAAACGTATTTTTCTTAAACCGGGTCGGCATATATAATATATCGTTTCGGCGCATTTCCAATGTAAGAAAACGGATAGCAAGTGGTCAGAATCAGTTCCTCCCGCTTGTGCTGAAGGGTGATGACAGATGTATCATCCCGGCTGACAATTTTTGTACGGCTGATTTTATAAGAAAACGTGCCGTAAGACAAAATCACGTTCAGTCTGTCTCCTTTTTTCAATTCGCCGGTCCGGCGGAACACCGTGTCCCTGTGGCCGGATAACACAATTTGGCCGTGATCGCCCGGATAATAGCTGTCCTTATAATGTCCGACGCCTTTTGCTAAATCATCTGCGTCAGTCCCTTCCACGATCGGGAGCTCAGCGTCGATTTCAGGGATTTCTAAAATGCCGCTTGCCTCACCCGTTTCGGGGTGAAATTCTTTTTTGCGCTGTGTCAGCACAGCGCTTTTTGTTTCGTTCTTTTCCAAGACAGGTTCTGTTGCTTTTTTTGCTTCTTCAAGCGAATGGTTCGTTTTCATATGTGAATCAATGATCTTCCAGCTTCCGTAACATGTGATGATGATACCGGCGATGATGACGAAAAGCGGAATAAGTTTCAGTTTGTTCATCGTGTGCGGATTCCCCTTTTCTTTCTGAAAAGCCAATATACGCCGGCACCCGTGATCACCAGACCGGCCAATGCCGTCTGATGGCTGCCCGCTGAAGTATCAGGCAATGGGCGGCCTTTTTGTGTGCCGCTTTCAGTCTGTTTTGTGCTTTGTTCCGAATTTGCGGCAGACGCCGGACGGGATTCGGGAATTGACTGCACTGTATCAGATGCTGTTTCTTCTGCGACAGGACGTTCAGGTTTTTTGGTTTGATCAGGCTGTTCTGCCGCATCCGGTTTTTTAGCGGGTTTTTCCGCTTGAGGTTTTTCTCCTTTATCAGGCCTGGTGCCGCCCGGTGTTTCCCCGCTTCCCGGCTGATTGCCGGTGTCATCAGGTGTTTCGGCGGCTGATGCCGTGCGGATGCGGCCGTCGGTTTGATAAGAAATCGGTGCGGAAAAGCTTTTGACATAGTCTACTGTCGCTTCCAAATCCTCAGGCCCCGTCACCGGATTCTTGCCGAGTTTCCCGATCGGACCGTATTTTGCCCCCGCTGCCGTCGCCATAAATTGATTGACTGTTACTGTATATCCTTTTTCGGGCTGTATGTCTGTCCCGTCCGCCATCTTCATATCAACCGCTTGTCCGGTTTCCGGGTTCCATGTATAGGAAAATCCGCTGATGCTGTAATCCGGTCCGTACACCGGAGAAATTTGCGCGTTAATGATCTCCCGCAAATCTTTTCCTTTGATTTCAAGCTTCGTCAGCACATTGCCGAACGGCTGTACATTATAAAGGTCTCCCCATGTAATCGTCCCTTTTTTTATGCCGTCCCGGATGCCTCCCCCATTCATAAGCGCAAAATCGGATTTCATCTTCGCTTTCATACCGTCGGCAATCAGATTTCCGAGCGCCGTGTCGCCGTCATTTGAATACCCGCCCGTTATATCATGGGCCGCTTCCCCGACCGCTTCGCTGATAATCGGTTTCACTTTCTCTTCGTATTTGCTTAATATGCCTGCCGCAACCGGGTCAGGCTTGATTTTGCTTTGATCGATATATTGGATTTCCGCTGATTTTTTCACGATATCCTTCGACTCTTTATCAAGTTCAAGATCCGCGATTCCGATTGCTTTTCCGTATTCAAATGCCTGCACGATCAGCTTGCCGTCGATTTCTCCGTTTACGACTTTATGATTGTGCGCGGCGAAAATCACGTCAATCTCTGAGTCTGTTCCGCTTGCAAGCTTTGCGGATTCTCCCGTGATGGCTGAGCCATTTTGTTCAGCAGACATATGGGCGAGCACGGCGATTGCTTTAATTCCTTTTTTCTTCAGGTCAGCAGCGGCGTCATTGACGGCCTTTACCTCATCCGTAAACGTAATATTTTTAATTCCGTCCGGGATGACCATGCCTGCCGCCGATCTGGTTACAACCCCGATAAATGCGACCGGAATTCCGGAAACGTATTTAATTTCATACGGCGGCAGAAAGGACTCCCCTGACTTCAGTTTACAGTTGGCGCAGACGAGCGGGAAATTTTGGCCGTCATAACCGCTTGTCCCCTTACCGTCCGGATGATCTCCTCCATTGATGATCCGTTTAAGCTCATTCGTTCCTTCATCGAATTCGTGATTGCCGACAGTTCCGACATCAAAACCGATGTCTTCCATCAATTCTACTGTCGGTTCATCCTGAAAAAGGGCTGACACGGGAGAGCTGCCCCCGATCATATCGCCCGCATGCACGACAAAGGCGTGTTCTTTCTCGGCTTTCGCCTTTTTAATGTACGCTGTGGCGTAGTCCATCCGCCCGAACGTGCCATCCGGTTTACCGTCTCCGTTAAGGTCAAGCTCATATTGCTGATCAATTTTTCCGTGCAGATCATTCATGCTGATGATTCTGAGTGGGACACGGCCGGAGTCTTCTGTCTGCTGTTCTTTATACGCTTTATCCGTGCCGGCTTCATTCAGTGATCCGGCTTGTCCGATTGCTTCCGCATCTTTCACGCTGAACATCAAAAAACAAACCGTCAGCAAACAGCACGAAAGACGCATACCCCTTTTTTTCTTCATTCATTTCCCCCCTGTCTTCTAAGAAATACGTTAGCTTATTTTCTTAAAAATCACATCACTTTTTTGTAAAGATTGTCTTCGCCGGCGCAAAATAGTAAATAATCCCCACGTAACGAAACAGGACTTGATGTATAACGGATCGGCTTTTTTCACATCTTAATGATGATTTGACATGAAGGAGGAAAACAACCAGTGGAACAGCAGCAGAATCAGCAGCAGCCGCCAGTAAATCAAGGGATCCCGGGTTCACCGCAAGTGAATCACGGAGGACATGAGCTTTTCGATATGCATGAAGTGCTGGCCGGAACAGTCGGCGTTTTGGATCAATTTATGATGCTCAGACAGTTTATACAGGATCAGCAGCTGGCCGACATCCTTGACCGCCAGTATCAATTCATTCTCGGACTCTATAATCTGACGGCAGAATGCTTTAAGACCGGCCAAAAGCCTTCTCAGGAAACGTCGACATATATGATGAAGGAACAGAACCAGGCCGTCTACGGTATAAAACCGACTCAGCCGAAAAAACCGAATCAATCATTAAATGATGTCAAAGATCTCGGGATCAGCGGCCATATGCTCGGCCTGATTAAAGCTCAAGCTTCTCTCTTGACGATGAGCTCGCTTGAAATGACCAATCCCGTCACTAGAAGAGTGCTCTCCGCCCAAATTCAGCAATATGTCGAAATGGCGTATGAAATCTTCTTATACCAAAACAAACACGGTTATTATCAGGTTCCTCAGCTCAATGCACAAGATATGCAGACCATGCTGAATTCATTTGCACCGGCCCAGGGACAGCCGCAAATGCCTCCGATTAAAGGACAAATGGGACAGCAGCAGCAAAACCTCCATTGATTAAAAAACGGCGTTGGAAACCTGACTCTCCAACGCCGTTTTCTTTTTTTCATATGCTTTTGTGAAATCATGTTCAAATCGTTTCAGGCTTTCTTTCGTAGCCGCTTCAAAGCCTTTTTCAAAATCCTGTGTTTCGGCGGTTTTATTGATAATGGTTAAGATAATGCCTTCTCCGAATGTTTCGGTTAAGTCCTTTATCATATAGAAGCTTTGCAAATAGACATCCGTTTCATATTCCATACGCGATTTCTGCCATTTTCGGTCGGTCGTTAATTGATCAAACGGCACGACGGAAAATGCAATCGGATCAATGACTACATCATAATGCGCGACCCACTCGCTCAACCCCTCATGAAACCAAAGCGGAAATACAGACGTATCCGTCCCCAATTGCCGCGTTTTTTGATGAAACGCATAGTGTGTATATTCATGTATAATCAATTGCTTATACATGAAAACGGCCAGCTCATCTTTTTTCAAAAGCTGTTTTTTCTCTTCAGGCAAAAGCCCCATCATCTGCTCCTGTTCTGAATAAAAACCGACTACATTTTTCAATCCTGAATATTGCTCCATTTCATCTTCATCCGAAAAGAAAATGAGTTCAAGCGGCGCTGCACCTTTATAACCGACAATGATTTGATTGATACGCTTTGCGTGGTCCAGCGTAAGCTTGGTCAGATCCAAGAGCGGCTTTTCATCCGCCGTATAGTAAATCGCTGTATGTTTGTAAATTTCTTTATTCATGTGTTCAGTCACTTGTTCCTTCGTCGGAACAGAGCGGCTGTTTTGGCCTGACAGGACGTACATCATACTTACTGAAACGGCTGAACTGACAGCCAATATGACAAGGACTCCGCATAGGATCAGAGTGAATGCCGCCCGTTTCCCCATGCCGTCACGCAAACAAGCTCCCCTCCCCGATCCTTTCATTTTCATCTCATTCTTTACTTTATGCTCAGGAGCGCTGGGTCGTGACGGCAGATAAAATAAAAAAGCCGCAGCAAATGCGGCTTTTCCATTCATTTATTTATTGGGGTTTGGGAATACACGCTGCACCATTTGGCCGAATTCATCAAACAGACCGGATACAGGATGTCCGTTTTGGATTCGTTTTCCGTAGCCTTGCATGCGTTCAACGAAGTCCGGGTTCGCTGATACATATACAGTCCGGACATGTTTATCGGCTGATTTCACCTTATCGGTAATCTTATTTTTCAAATGGTTGGCGATGGCGCCTTTTTGCCCGTTTGTCAAAACAACGGCAACATATGCGCTGTTTCCGGCAACGATCACAGTCGCATTTTTAACCTCTTTTAAATCAGTCACCTTGTCGGCGGCTTTATCAGCCACTCTCAGGTTACGATTGTCATTGTGATCGGTGTTTTGGTTATGACGGTTCACTGTATTCATATTTGTCGCACCGTCGTTAGGCGTGTTGCGGTAATTTACATTCTGGGTGCGGTTGTCATTTCGTTTTCCTTCTCCTTGGTTCCCCATACTGCACCCTGCGGTAATCAGCATCGGCAGAAGAAGGGCAGAGATAACTGCTTGTTTTTTTATCATGTGAATTCCTCCTTTCTCACTTTACGTATAGGTTTTTCTATTCGGCGGGATTTATGCACGCCGTTTGCATTCTGAACGGTTTGGATAAATATCAGAAGGAAAGGGAAAGGTAAGCGTAATCAATTGAATGAGGAGGGATTTAACTTGTTCAGAAAAAAAAGCGGTATCAGCCCGACAGCGCTGCTGATCGGATCATCGATTCTGATTGCAGCTTTATCACCCGAAATCCGCCGGAAAATCTCCGGAATGGTTTCAGGCAGAATGCAGCATAAAGATGGCACACACTCCATGCAGCCTGCTGACCTGATTCAACAGGCTTTCAGCGGGGAATCCGGCGGACAGCAGCACACGGACAAAGCCCGGCATTCACAAACCGGCTCATTGCAGCCTGCCGACCTGATTAAACAGGCTTTCGGCGGCGAATCCGGCGGACAGCAGCATGAGCAGACTTCCCGCAATCACTCCGGCTCATCCCATACGGACGGACAGGCAGACCGCAGCCGCAGTAAAGAAACTTCGCCGAAGCCTCACTATACCGAGCCGATTCACTTCGAAGAAAGCGCGGTGAATGTTTTAAATGACAGCACCGTGATGAATATGCTGGAAGAAATTGAACCCGGAAATCATTAGAAACGAAAAAATCCTTCATTCGTTCAACGATGAAGGATTTTTCGTTTTAGTGCTATCTGCTTTTTTATTAAGCTTCTTCAGTTTCAATGACGATTGTGGAATCATTGTACACCGCGGTATCGGTTTCCTTCGTCATTTTACTTGTTAACAGCCCTGCGGTCATACTGCCGCTGACATTTAAGGCGGTGCGCCCCATGTCAATTAACGGCTCAATTGAAATGAGCAGTCCGGCAAGCGCCACAGGCATGTTCAAAGCGGATAGGACGAGCAGAGCCGCAAATGTCGCGCCGCCTCCCACGCCTGCTACACCGAATGAACTGATTGCCACGATGGCGATGACGGAAATGATAAATCCCGGTTCAAACGGGTTTTGCCCCACTGTCGGCGCAATCATCATCGCGAGCATCGCCGGATAAATGCCGGCACAGCCGTTTTGACCGATTGATAAGCCGAATGAACCGGCGAAGTTCGCAATGCCTTCCGGTACGCCCATGCTTTTTTGTGTTTTAATATTAAGCGGCAAAGCCCCTGCGCTTGAACGGGACGTAAACGCAAACACCATAACCGGAAAAGCTTTTTTCACGTATGTGATCGGATTTAAACCGCTGAACGTGATCAGCAGCAAGTGAATGATAAACATGGCGATAAGCGCGGCGTATGAAGCGATCACAAACATCCCCAGTTTCGCAATGCTGTCGATGTCGCTTGTCGCGATCGTTTTGGTCATAATCGCCAATACTCCGTAAGGCGTCAGTCTTAAAATTAATGTCACGACGCGCATAATAATCGCGTAAACCGCATCGACAATTCCGCTGAATGTCGCTGCGTGCTCCGGCTGTTTCCGTTTCACGCCCAGAAAAGCGATGCCGAGGAAAGCGGCGAAAATAACGACTCCGATGGTGGAAGTCGGTCTG
Organism: Bacillus sp. Pc3; assembly: GCF_000815145.1. Classification (NCBI taxonomy): domain Bacteria; kingdom Bacillati; phylum Bacillota; class Bacilli; order Caryophanales; family Bacillaceae; genus Bacillus; species Bacillus sp. Pc3. Next base: position 1,165,975 of record NZ_CP010406.1, read on the forward strand.
GCTCCCGTGAAATCAAGAAACGGATTCCCCGGCAGAAGCTCAACGATTTGCTGAGGCAGCGTTTTGGCCGTCATATCCTCAGATTTTTGCTGCAGCTCCTGACCCCTTGATAACTCGGTGCTCCCCTGGTCGATATGAACGGCTTTCAGATCAAAGGAAAGCGCCGAAACAATTCCGACTGCCGCGGCAATTGCTGTCGTAGCAATCAAAATTCCGATGATCAGTCCGCTGATTTTCCCAATGTTATGGGTCAGTTTAAGCTTCGTAAATGCGCCGAGAATAGAAATAAAGACTAGCGGCATGACGATCATCTGAAGCAATTTGACATAACCGCCGCCGGCAATATTAAACCAATCGGCCGTTTGTGTCACGACATGTGAGGCCGGCCCGTAAATCAATTGCAGTGCAAAACCGAATACAATGCCTAATCCGAGTGCGGTAAAGACACGTTTAGAAAAGGAAACGTGTTTTTTTTGCATCACAAACAGACCTGCTATAAACAAAAACAAAATAAAAACATGTAAGATTACAAATAAATTCTCCAAAACAGGTAAACACTCCCTTGCTCATTATCCTTAAACACTATATTACATCAATTCCGATCGGTCAAGTAAGAATTGACAATATATGTATTTTTATTGATTTTTCTCTTTTCTTTCCATCCTTTCTTTAGTAACTTATATAAGGGTGATTGTTATGCTGAAGGAACTGTTTCTTAATTTGACGATTTTAATCACATTTAATTATCTCTTCACCGTTCTTTTTAAAGAGTCGCTTTCACATAAAGAAGACCGTCCGATGTTTCAATTACTGAAGGGGACGGTCTGCGGGCTTTTAGGGGTTTTTCTGATTGCTTTCGGCTTTTCTTACTCCGATTCCATCATTGATCTCAGAAATATCCCCATTATCATCGCCGCTCTTTACGGAGGCTGGGTGTCTACAGCAGCTGCCTTTATCATTATCGTGGCAGGCCGTATCCTGATCAATTTCAATGCCAGCGCCATTTATTCTATCGCCGCAGTCGGCATGATTGCGATACTTTCTGTGGCCGTATTCAGAGGAAAAAAGCCGAATCACAAAAATGCGTTCGTTATGCTGCTCTTTTCAAATGTTATTATCACCCTGACGCTGCTGTTACTTATGCCTGAACAGCCTGCCGGGGCCCTCGTTTATTTTTGGCTCATTTCTACCTTGGGCGGAATGCTGTCGCTGTATATCATTAAACACGAAGCCGATGCCCGCCTTTTGTTCAAGCAATACAAGTTTCAAGCGAATTATGATTTTCTGACGGGGATTTTTAATAAGAGAAAATTCGAGGAAGTCTCGCGCGTTCTGTACGATCGGGCGTCTCAATCCCCCTCGTCTCAGCTCGCGCTTATTTATTTGGATATTGATCACTTTAAGCAGATCAATGACCAATACGGCCATTATGAAGGGGACCAAGTGCTGAAGGAACTGGGGGCGCGCCTGAGGTTCTTACTCAGCAGTTCTGATCCGTCAGCCCGTATCGGCGGGGAAGAATTTGCCGTGCTTATGCCCAATTGCACGTATACAAAAGGGCTTCACCTCGCAGAAGAAATCAGGCACACGATTGACGCGAACCCGATTCTGCTGACGAGCGGAGATACAATTCCCGTGACCGTTTCCCTCGGCATCGCGCATTATCCGACAAATACATCGGATCCTCAGACATTGCCCCTGATCGCGGACCGGATGCTGTACAAAGCGAAAACATCAGGGCGCAATCAAGTGTGCAGCACTGAAAAAAAAGAATGATCGCCCGAAGAGGAAATCATTCTTTCTTTTCAGTGAGAAAACCGCCCCTCAGGAAAACAGGAATCAGGCTGCCCTCATATTCTTTTTCAATAAACGCCGCGGTATCATCTGATTGATACAAAGACAGGAGTTTTTGCATCCGTTCATCATCTTTATTCTCAGCTCTGACGGCGATCAGATGAATATATGCTTCCTTCATTTGCGCCGATCGGATCAGCGCGTCCTTCTCCGCATGAAATCCTGCTCTTTTCGCCTCGCTTTGACTGAGAACTGCTGCGTCAGCATGTTCCGCCGCCTGATAGGCGTTCTTTTTTGTTTCCGTTTTTAAGGTCAGATGCTTCGGGTTGTCCTTGATCATATCAGTTGAACCCGTACCGGTGAATCCCTTTTTCAATGTCATCAGTCCGGCCTCCTGCATGAGAAAAAGCGCCCTGCCGAAGGCCGCCGCTTCACCAGGCACGGCAATGACCGCTCCGTCCGGTATATCCTTCAGCCGTTTATGTTGCTTGGAATACACCCCCAGCGATGCCGCATATGTCGTTCCTAAAGGAGCCAGCTTCTTTTTCATATGAGGCGGCAAAGATTGAAAATAAGAAACGGATTGAAACGCATTGGCGTCGAGATCCCCACCGGCAAGCGCCAAATCGGCCTCGGCATAATCCGAAAACGTTACCAAAGAAAGCTGCAATCCTTCCTCACCGGCTTTTTTCGCGACAAACTCCCAGATCGATTGATCAGATTCATTGATTCCGATAGTAATTGTCCGGTTCCCGTCAGGATAATGACATGAAGTAAGTGACATGATCAAAATGAAAAGAAACAGACTGTTTATAAGCTGCAGGTTCAAGTTGACCTACTCCCTATCTATTTTTATGTACAGAGGCGGCACCATGGTATTCGGGCTCATGATTACATACAATACCGATTAAAAAAAAGGTTGTCAATTGCTTCCTTAAGAGACCGTAAAGCGGTTTTTATCAGCTGAAAATGGGCTGTTCTAGTCTCAAATCAGATTTCCGTATCAGAGCGTTCCCCTCTTAAAACATGTTATTTCGAAAAAAGTTACATTTAGCAGTTGTTTTTTCTTCGAATTACTGGTAGAGTAAAGGTAATTATTTTTGTTCGAACTATCTTTAAGAAGAAAGTTTTGTAAGAGTTTTCGTCTTGGAAGTTTGTTTTAGAGCAAGAATAGTGAATTTAAGCGTTATGTCGCTTTAGGAGGAAATTTCATGTTAGAAGGTAAAGTAAAATGGTTCAACTCTGAAAAAGGATTCGGATTCATCGAAGTAGAAGGTCAAGACGATGTATTCGTTCACTTCTCTGCTATTCAAGGCGAAGGCTTCAAAACTTTAGAAGAAGGCCAATCTGTTTCTTTCGAAATCGTTGAAGGAAACCGCGGACCACAAGCTGCTAACGTAACAAAAGCATAAATTGTTTAAAAACCCTGCCGGTGTACGCCGGCAGGGTTTTTTTCATCTAAAACGAAAAGCTGTTTTGCAAAGGCAAAACAGCTTTTTTATATCAGGTGGCAATATCGCGTTTTAAGAAGACGCCGAATGCGAGCGCCAGAAAAATGATGAAGTAAATCACAAGCATCACAACCGAAAATGTCATCGTCATCCCCTCTACTAAAGGAGTCCCGTTCATATATTGCGACAAATCCGTATTGGCGAATAAAATATATTTGGTCCATTCAAATTTCGTGGCAAGAAATACAGTCGCCGTGTTCCCCATAACCAATAGAAAAATAGAAAATCCGACCGCTAATGAGCTGTTCCGGAATACCGCAGACAGCATAAACGCCATCGTCGCAAGCATAAAAGCGGAGACAGATTCATAGACATATGTTTTAGCGAGGAAAGCGATGATATTTTGCTCAAAAACATGGCCGTCTTTGTATACGAGATGAACATCAGCCGCAGTATCTCCCCCTGTACCGAAAAAGACCAATCCCAGCAGAGCGGAGCCGGCAAATAAAATCACAAGCATCAGCAGTCCGAACAGCAGCACCGTCATATATTTAGAAAGCAAAATCTGAAAACGGCTGAGCGGACGGATAGCCAGCAGCTTGATCGTCCCCCAGTTGAACTCATTCGCCACGATGCCTGCGGCAATGATAATCGTAAACAGCCCGGTCAAAACCGTCATCATCGAAGAATCAGCTACGTATGACCACACTGTGTACCCTGTATCCTCAGGAATATTATGATCCATACGGTATTGATTTATCGCGATATTCTGTTTCAGACTATCAATGACAGTCTGATTTCCGGTTTCCTTCATCTGCTGTTTCATTTCTTTGTTTTCGGCCTGGAGCTCCTGTTTCCAATTCGGATTGGCTTCGCTCGAGGTGAAATGGTTTGACAGAAGCGCAAAACCGATCATCGAAACGCCTAAAATTACAATCATAGCCCACGTGCCGACGCGGCTGAAAATTTTTATCCATTCATTATAGATCAGCTTAAACATATTGAACCTCCTCTTTCGTCCCGCCGGTAATCTCCAAGAAACGGTCTTCCAAAGATTTTGTCATGATTTTCACTTCATATAAGCGGATGTTTTCACGGACGAGCAGTGATATCACATCAGGCACTTCCTGTTTTGACAGCCTGATCTCAATGCCGTTTGTCTTCTTCATACAGTCAAACTGACTCAGAACGGCCAGAGCCTCTTCTCTTTGTTCAATATGGAAGAAGTATGTATCTTTATCCTCTTTTCCTTCATCCCTTACTTTTTGAATATCGACAAGCTCCCCTTTTTGCAGAATGCCGATTCGGTCGCACATTAACTCCATTTCTGACAGCAGATGGCTTGAGACGATGACAGCCATTCCTTTTTCACGTGTCAGCTTTTTCAGATGGTCCCTGATTTCCCTGATGCCCGCGGGATCAAGGCCGTTTGTCGGTTCATCCAGAATCAGCACCTTAGGATTATGCAGCAGGCTTTGGGCGAGGCCGAGACGCTGTCTCATTCCGAGAGAGTAGGTTTTTACTTTGTCATGTATTCTGTCCTGCAACCCGACGAGCTCGATGACCTCATCTATTTTTTCTTTCGTAACGCCTTTTACCATCCTTGCGTACTGCTGTAAATTTTTATAGCCGCTCAGGAATTTGTACAGCTCCGGGTTTTCAACGATGGCTCCGACGTGCCTGACCGCTTTTGCATAGTTTTTCGTAATGGATTCCCCGCAGATTACGATGTCTCCCTGAGACAGTTTCATTAATCCGACCATCATTCTGATCGTAGTGGTTTTCCCCGCTCCGTTCGGCCCTAGAAACCCAAACACTTCGCCCGCCCGGACGGAGAAGCTCAGATCATGAATAATCGTTCGTCCTTTTATCGTTTTCTTTACCTGTTGCAGTTCTAATACCGTTTCCAATTAGAATCCCCCTTCTATTTCGTGCGCCTGCATGACGCTTCTGTACCATTGCAGCACGGACATTCCTTCCTGTTCCCGAATTTCTTCGACCTCGCGCCGTTCAGCGATTTTCCCTTTTATGAAAACCATCACTTCGTCTAACAGCGTCTCAATCTCGCCGATCTCATGCGTGGCAATGACGACGATCTGGCTGTCAAAATCAATATAAGATACGAGACTGTTGACAATCGATTCTCTGACAGCCGGATCAAGACCTGAAAACGGCTCATCCAGCAGAATGACGGATGCTTTTCTCGACAGGGCCAAAACGATTTTCAGCCTGCCCCGGCTGCCTTTGGACAGCTCTTTTATCTTCCGCTTCGCTGAAAGATTCATTTCCGTTAATAGGTTATGTGCTTTTTCCAGCTGAAAATCCGGGAATTGCGAATGATAAAATGTGAGCATATCACCGACGGTCGTCCGGGCGGAAAACATATCGTGTTCGGTTAAATAAGCCGTACGAAACAGCATGTTCCTGCTTACTGCGCAGTCTCCCATCCGGACGGCGCCCGATGTCGGGAACGCTAGCCCGGCAAGCATTTTAAGCGTTGTTGATTTACCGCTTCCGTTCGGCCCTAAAATTCCGTAGATTTTACCCGGAGACAATGAAAATGATACATCGCTGACCGCGAGCCTGCGGCCGTATTTTTTTGTTACGCGTTCAAAATCAAGATTCATCGTTTGCTTCCTCCGCATATTGTTTGATCCCGTCGATCATTTCCTCAGGAGATAACCCCAGCTCCGCCATTTCCTGAATAAAGCGTTTGAAAACGTCTTTAGTCAGCCTGTCTTTCAGCTCCGCTTTCAGATCGGACCTTTCCGCTATAAAGGTTCCCTGTCCTCTTCTCGTCTCCACGATCCCCAGCCTTTCCATTTCACTGTACGTTCTTTGTATCGTATTCGGATTCACTTTCATCTGTACGGCCATCTCCCTTACGGACGGCAGTTTGTCCCCCGGTGAAAGCTCGTCTCGGATCAGCCGGTAATATACACGATCGGCAATCTGCAGATAAATCGGCTTGGATGACTGAAATTCATTCTCCATCATTACACCTCAACCTTTCGATTCAGCAGCATAGAGGCCAGCGCGAGACAGAGCGCCGCAAGCACGATCACTGCCAGGAAGCTGAAAAGCGAGATGTGGACGGCCTTCAGCTCCACCGTCCAGCCGGTCAATTTTGTATAGTGAAAATCAAAATCCGCATACACTTTTACCGGCCATAAATCATGTTGAGATGAAGTGAAAGGCGTAATGATTTTATCGTCAATATAGGTCCAGACAAACGCAAGCACGATGCAGATCACCCAACGGAGGACGGGAACATGTTTTAATGAGTGAAAAACAGTCCAAAATACGGCCACGATCACAGATAAATACGCTGAACTGATCAGCAGGTAAGCATTCAGTCCGGTTAATGTGCCGGCCAGGGGAATGGTGTGTTCCAGCGCTCCTTTTGCAGAAAGCATCCGGTACATCCAAATGCCGTAACCGGTCAGCGCCAGCTGCCCGATCAACTGATACAGCAGTGAGGCCGTCAGCTTGGAAGCCAGCAGATAAAATCCTCCATTCGGATTGTAAAGCCACAGCTGATTTTTTCCTTCTTTATGAAGGTGATAGTACATAAAAAGCGGCGCTACAAGAAATTGAAAAAACCCCATTGCCGTAAAAAAGCCGAAAATGACGAGCGGTTCTTTCTGACGGGCAGCGATGACGTGGGCTGCAAACGCCCAGCAAATCATGCCGCAAAGCCACACCGCGAGCCAAATCCATGAAACTTTCGCATCTTTTTTCAGCAAACCTAAAAACGATGTCATTCTTTCTCTCTCCATTCGGATCAAGTGTATGAGTAACATAGTACACTAGATCATCACGTATTACAATATCTTCAATAAAAAAAAAGACAAATCCGCTCTTACGCAGATTTGCCTTTTCAATTACTTCTTTTTGTTTTTTAAGGAGAGCAGCGCATCACGATAGCTGCTATCCTGCATTTTGCCGCCGCTATCAGGATCGTTTGGTTCCTGATCCGTCTCAGAAGTCTTAAACTTCTGAAGCGCCTGACGGTACACATCATCGCCCATTGTATTCTTTTTCTCACGGGGAGATTCAGATTTTACAACGACGGGAGCATGCTCGGCTGAGCGCTCCTCGGCCGGATCATGCTTTTCCGGCTGTTCGGCTGTAGTGCCGATCGCTTCTCTCTTTTCTTCTTTGACATCCTGTCCTGCAGAAGTGCTGCGGACATTGAATGTGATAAGAAGTGCAATCACAATGACAGCAGCAATAACCGCTATAATAATGGCCATATAACCCTCTCCTTACTGTCGTCCGGCAGTTAGATTACCTGTGACTTGGCTGACACGTCTGCCAAGCGCACGGCCTAATTGAAGGCCTTCTTCCGTCATCAGCACATCGCTGTCAACCGGGCATGTGACGCCCGCACCGTAGTAAGAGCCGTACAGCGCGTTTTCAGGAACGTTGCCGGGAAGTCCGACAACAATCATGCCTTGGTGAAACATAGGAGTGATCAGATTGTGCATTGTCATTTCTAATCCGCCATGTGTTGTCGCCGTCGTACAGAATACGGCGCCGACTTTATCAATCAGCTCGCCTTCAGCCCACAGATAGCCGAGTCTGTCGATCCACGCTTTTAAGCCTGAACTGATGGTGCCAAAGTGTCCTGGGCATCCCCAGATAATGGCATCCATGTCTTTCAGCTTGCGGATGTCTGCTTGATCGACATGGTCGATCAGGACTTCAGCCTCAGCGTTTTCTCGTGCTCCTTCGGCAATGGCTTCAGCAAGGTGTTTTGTATGTTCGCCTTCACTATCGTACACTACGTAAATTTTCATTCAGGAAACCTCCCATTCAGATGATTAAGATTCCTTCACTTCTTTAGGGGCCGGAAGCAATGACAGCTCCTCTTTTTTCTTCGCCCGCTGTTTGTCTTTCCGTACGTCACGCAAGAACAGGCTCAGGACTACGCCGATAACCGCAAAGATCGTCGCCCACATAAACGCGTCATTAATCCCCATAACGTTGGAATTAAGTGAAGCTGTTTTGTAGAGATATGAATAAACGGTTTGTTTCGCCGCATCAAGCGACATGTTCATGTTGACCATTAAATTCGAAACCGCGCTTTGGAACGACTGCATGAAGCTTGGATCAGCCGTGCTCGTTTTATCCGCAATCTGCGAATAGTGCATTGTCGTACGGTTCGTATAAATCGTTGTGATCAAACTTGTTCCGATTGAACCGCTGATCTGGCGGAGCGTGTTGCTCATCGCCGTGCCGTGGCTGTTCAACCGTGCCGGAAGCTGGTTCATTCCGGCTGTCATAACAGGCATCATCAACAGTGACATACCGAATGCGCGGATGGCATAGACAAGCATAATGTGCGTGTAAGGTGTGTCAATTGTCAATTTTGTGTACTGGAATGTCGTTGCGACCGTGATGACCAGCCCGATAATCGCAAGCGGTCTCGGACCGATTTTGTCAAACAGAATACCAGAAATCGGCGACATGATCAGCATGACAATCGCGCCCGGCAATAGCAAGAGGCCCGATTGCAGCGCTGTAAAGCCGACTAAGTTCTGCAAATAAATCGGAAGCAGGAACATTCCTGTGTAAAGCGCAACGGTAATAATGATGTTAATCACACTGGAAAGTGAGAAAATATCATATTTAAATACCCGGAAGTCGAGCATCGGTTTTTCAGAGCGCAATTGCTGAATGACAAACGCGGCAATCGCGATGACACCGACAATGACGGTAGACAGCACGATCGGATCTCCCCAGCCGTCGCTGCCCGCTTCACTGACTCCGTAAAGCAATGAGGCAAATCCGACAATGGATAGAATCGCACCCAAGCTGTCGAGTTTGATTTTTTGCGGTTCCACCAAGTTCTTAAAGAGGAAGAACGCTATGATAATAACGATTGCCCCGATCGGAACAAGGCCGTAGAACATAATGCGCCATGTGTAATGCTCGATGATCCAGCCGGAAAGAGTCGGTCCGACCGCCGGAGCAAACATCATCGCAAGACCGAAAATCCCCATTCCTTTCCCCCTGCTTTCAGGCGGGAAGATAAGCAGAATGGTTGTCATGACCAGCGGCTGCAGGATACCGCCGCCGACCGCCTGAATTAACCGGCCGATCAGCATGGTTGAGAAGTTAGGCGCGATTCCGCAGACTAACGTTCCCGCTGTAAAACAGAACATGGCTACGAGAAAGAGGCTTCTCTGTCCGAACCGGGTAATTAAGAACGCAGATAACGGAATCAAAACACCGTTGACCAGCATGTATCCGGTCGTAAGCCACTGAATCGTCGTCGCACTCACACCGAACTCGGTCATTAAGTGCGGCATCGCCACGTTAAGAAGCGTTTGGTTCAAGATCGCCAGGAATAACCCGGCCATAAGCACAATAAGCAATGTTTTAGGACTTTTTACTTGATTATCTGATTTAGCCACCTAAGACAACCTCCCTTCATGGTTTGATGACTGATCTGTATTATTCAGAGATTTTTACAGATGCGTTCATACCAGGAAGCACCTTGTCAGATGGGTTGCTGAGTGAAATTTTAACAGGAACTTTTTGCGTTACTTTTGTGTAGTTGCCGCTTGAGTTTGAAGAAGGCAGCATATCAAATGTTGAATTTGTCGCATAACCGATTTCTTCTACTGTTCCGTCAAATGTTGTATTAGGGTCGCCGTCAACAATTACGTCTACTTTGTTTCCTACTTCAATGTCTCTAATGTCTGTTTCTTTAATGTTTGCAGTGATGTAAAGGTGTTTCATGTCAATTTCCTGGGCAATTGTCGTACCGGCTTGCACCATTTGGCCGTTTTTCACTTCGTTTTTCACGATTGTTCCATCCATGATGGCTTTTACGTCAGCATTTTGCTGTCCTTTGATTTTTGCAACAACGTCGTTTTTGCTTACTTCTTTCCCCTCATCAAGGTTCCAGTCAGTTACTTTACCCGCAGCAGGAGCTGTGATAGCAGCCATGTCGCCGGCAACTTTTGCTTCATCGGTTTTTACATAGTGTGTGCTTTGATAATAGTAGTAAGCACCTCCGCCTATAATTGCAAGAACAACAATCAAACCGATAATGTTGGTCAGAATTAAACGTCCTCTGTTCATTTTGTTTTCTCCTTTCGTTTCTTCCTCTATCATTTTGTGGAATGATGATAAAAATATGTGGGGATTTTTTTATTTTCCGTTTTTCACTGCACAGCCGTTTGCAAGCTTCGTTAAACTTTCCGCAAGCTTGCGCAGGTACTGCAGTTCAGCGGTATTGAGCTGCCGGTATAAGACCGCCGCTTTTTCGGCATATTGAACAGCAGCTTTCTTTAGAAGTTCTTCCCCCTCTTCGGTTAACTGAATCATAACAACACGCCGGTCGTCGTGATAGTCGCTCCGAACCATTAGGCGGCGCTTATACAGAATATCGGTCATTCTCGTGACAGACGCCGGTTTCAGATCAAGCGACAAAGCCAGCCTTGAAAGCTGCGTGCTTTTGCTCTTATGTATTTTGAACATCAGCAGATACTGCAGCACTGTAATATCAAAAGGTTCAAGAACTGTCTCCAGAATCATTTTCTGCTTTTTGTAAATCGATCTGGAAGTATCAAACAGTTGTTCAAAACTGAGCAAAGCGAGCTCTGATTCAATCACCGTATTTTCACCTCATTCCCTTAATAATAGTTCACAAGATAAAATATTAATAAATGAAAGAAGGTTTGTAAAGAGAAAAGTTTCATTTTTTAAGGATTTTTTTTATGCCGTTTTTTCTCTTTATTTTTAATTTAAAAAAGCCGGGTGAAGAACCGCGGCCGCACGATTCTTCACTCGGCTTTATATTTCATACGATGCTTTGCTTACACCGGATTCCTCATTTTTAAAAAAGCTTTTCAGCGCTTGAAATACGTCTGATTTCTGTTTCAGGATGTAGTATTTAAATTTATCATCTTTGACATTTTTATAGGCGGACATGAGGGTGGAATGCCTGTTATATTGATTGACCTCACCGTAACAGAACAGGTTCGATTTTTTCATGATGTCATTGACGAGCTTTACGCACCGGGCGTTATCCGAAGTCAGGTTATCTCCGTCTGAAAAATGAAAGGGATAGATATTGTAGCGGGCGGGGTCATATTTTTCATCAATTAATTCAAGAGACTTCCGGTAAACGGAGGAACAGATGGTGCCCCCGCTCTCGCCTTTCGAGAAAAAATCTTCTTCCGACACAACCTTCGCTTCCGTATGGTGGGCGATAAATTCGATATCAACCGTTTCATACTTTGTCCGTAAAAATCGTGTCATCCAAAAAAAGAAGCTCCTCGCCATATACTTTTCCCATACGCCCATCGAACCGCTTGTATCCATCATCGCTAAAACGACAGCTTTCGATTCCGGCTTCGTCACATCATTCCATGTTTTGTATTTCAGATCTTCCGGATAAATAGGGTAAAACGACGGCTTGCCTGTCATGGCGTTTCGTTTATAGGCCGACAGCATCGTCCTTTTCTTATCGATATTCCCTGTCAGCCCGGTTTTCCGGATATCATTGAACTCGATATCGGTATGGACGATATTGTCCCTTTCCTTTTGCTGCAGATTCGGCAGTTCTAATTCCTGAAACAGCGCTTCTTCCAGATCCATCAATGAAACTTCCGCTTCATAATAATCCTCGCCTGCCTGATCGCCGGCTCCCTGGCCTTTTCCGGCCCCCTGCTTTTTATCTGCGCCGTCTCTTGCGACGACATCGCCGACTTCGCTGTCGCCGTCGCCTTGGCCGACATGTTTATTTTTATCATAGTTATAACGGATTTTATATTCATCAAGCGAACGAATCGGGATTTTCACGACATCTTTTCCGTTGGACATAATAATGCTTTCCTCAGTAACAAGGTCCGGAAGGTTGTTTTTTATCGCTTCCTGTACTTTCTTTTGGTGGCGCTGCTGGTCGTCAAAGCCTTTGCGATGGAGGGACCAGTCTTCCTCTGAAATCAAAAAATTTCCGCTGTCATTACGGGACATGAATTCCCCTCCTTAACCGTTATGGTCGTTTTACATGTGTATTCCGGCTTGGTCCTGTTTATGAAACAAGTCCGGCGAAAAGATTTATTTTTATCTTATGCCGGCCGGACTCTCCAATTGACAAACAATTGTGAAAAACAGACAAAAGAACCCGTCCTTTTACAGACGGGCCTCTCAATGAAATCAAACATCAGCGGTTTAACAAGCTTCCGACATACTTCAGCAGTTCATTAGCGCTAGTCGAGTTATAGCCGTGTTCATCTATTAACCTTGCCACTACCTCATTGACCTTTTTAAGCTGCTGCTCATCCGGCGTTTTGGTTGAGGTCGTAATTTTCACCACGTCTTTTAAGTCTGCGAACAGCTTTTTCTGAATCGCTTCGCGGAGTCTTTCGTGCGAATTATAGTCAAAGCGTTTTCCTTTTCTTGCATAGGCGGATATGCGGATTAAAATTTCTTCGCGGAACGCTTTTTTCGCGTTTTCTGAAATGCCGATCTGCTCTTCAATGGATCTCATCAGTTTTTCGTCAGGATTCATTTCTTCACCCGTCAGCGGATCGCGGAGCTTATTTTTATTGCAGTACGCTTCCACATTATCTAAATAATTGTCCATGAGAGTTTTCGCGGATTCTTCATATGAATAGACGAACGCCTTCTGCACTTCTTTTTTAGCGATGTCATCGTACTCTTTCCTGGCGGCGGAAATAAAATTCATATACCGCTCTTTGTCCTCGGCGGAGATGGACGGATGCTGGTCGAGTCCTTCTTTCAAGGAACGCAGCACGTCAAGCGAATTGATCGATTCCATATTTTTTCTGATAATTGTTGAGGAAATGCGGTTGATGACATAGCGCGGGTCAATTCCGCTCATTCCTTCATCATGGAATTCCTTCTTCATATCCTCAAGATCAACGGAATTGTAACCTTCAACGCTTTCTCCGTCATAGAGCCTCATTTTTTTGACGAGATCAATATCAGAGCGGTTCGGTTCCTTCAGCCTAGTCAAAATAGAAAACATCGCGGCCACTTTTAATGTATGGGGGGCGATGTGTACGTCAGAAACATCACTTTCAGAAATCATTTTTTCATAAATCCGTTCTTCCTCTGACACCTTTAAATTATAAGGAACAGGCATCACGATGATCCTGGAGTGAAGGGCTTCATTTTTCTTATTGGCAATAAACGAGCGGTACTCCGTTTCGTTCGTATGCGCAACAACCAATTCGTCGGCTGAGATGAGCGCAAACCGTCCGGCTTTGAAATTCCCTTCCTGCGTGAGTGACAGAAGGTGCCACAGAAATTTTTCATCGCATTTCAGCATTTCCTGAAACTCCATCATTCCGCGGTTCGCTTTATTTAATTCACCGTCAAACCGATAAGCGCGCGGATCTGATTCTGAGCCGTATTCGGCAATCGTTGAAAAATCAATACTCCCCGTCAAGTCGGCGATATCCTGTGATTTCGGGTCAGACGGGCTGAAGGTTCCGATTCCGGTACGTTTATCCTCCGAGAAGAATATACGTTCAACCTTTACATCCTCAATTCTGCCGCCGTATTCTTCTTCAAGCCGCATGACATTAAGCGGAGAAAGGCTGCCCTCAATTCTGATGCCGTATTCTCTGTAGAAGTCGTCGCGCAGATGATGGGGAATGAGATGGAGAGGATCTTCATGCATCGGGCAGCCTTTAATGGCGTAAACAGCGCCGTTGTCTGTCAATGAGTAGGCTTCAAGCCCTTTTTTCAGCATGGTGACAAGAGTTGACTTTCCGCCGCTGACGGGTCCCATCAATAGTAAAATCCGTTTTCTTACATCGAGCCGCTTGGCAGCCGGGTGAAAGTATTCCTCCACGAGCCGTTCCAGAGATTCCTCAAGGCCGAACAGCTCCCGCGAAAAAAAGCTGTATGTCTTTTTACCGTCATCCTCCTCGATTCCGCTGTCTTTTATCATATTAAAAACGCGAGAATGAGCAGACTGCGCGACCAATGGATTTTCTTTTATGATCTCCAAATAATCAGCGAACGTCCCTTCCCATTTGAGACGCTGCTCTTCCTCTCTGTACTTTTCAATTTTCTTTAATATATCCATAAGAACCTCCTCTGTCATGGTTAATGCACTAGAAATAAGGTACTTTGTTACAATCTATGCGGTGACGTGATAATACATGCTTTTCGTTTCTTAAAAATAAAGACGTTACAAGGCCGTCATTGACAAGGGTCCGGTGCACCGTTCATAATGAAAGAAATACAGTTTCATCCAGACTCGGACATCAAATGGAAAAGCAAAGAGGAGGAGAAATGATGAAAACGATCATTTTACTTGGGGTCATTCTCACTTTTTTAGTATCCATTTTTACGGCGGGTTACGACAGCAAACCTGAAAACAAATAACGGCAAAAGGGTGCTCTTTATGAAGAGCACCCTTTCCTGTACAACATAACAATGTTTCATATTTGAATATGTTCTTGGACAGTTGATTTTTCATGAGATTTGCAGCTTGTTTGATACTCGATTTTTTCGATTTTGCAGCCCGGGCCGATTTCCACATGTTTCCCTCTGACGATGTCTGCTTCCGTGTATTCGAGATAAATTGCGTCTCCTTCGATCAATTCAGCAGAAAGCGTGCCGGCTTTCCGTTTAAGAAAACCGGGTTTCCGTCTGACGGTGATCGATGTGCCGCCGATTTCTTTCACGCGGCTTCGGTCATAACGCAAATGGATGTTTACGTCCCCTGCGTTTAACAATCCTGCCACATTGATACATCCTGTTACATGAAGCAGCTCCGTCTCGCAATCGCCGCCGACGGTGAGACTGCCTTTTATATGACACTGCTCTCCCGCGGCCCCGCCGCCAATTTCAGCAAGTCCTTTCAGCCTCATCGTGGCGAAACGCATGGAGCCGCCGACTTTCAATGTGCCCATCACATTTGCTGAACGTGCTGATAAATCTCCTGCAACTTCATGCTCTCCGAAAATTTTCAGCCTGTTGATCTCGGCATCTCCTAGAAAAAGTCCCGTACCGAATATCCGGCAGCGTTCGCTTTGAAGTCCTTCGCCGACAGTTCCTTCCCCTTTAATGCTTACATTTTGGTAGGAGCCGCCGGAGGCGTGTCCGGCTCCGTACATTTTTAAATGACTCAATTTTTTTGTCGTTTCCATCGCAGTTCCTCCTATCGTTTCACGACTTTGTTAACCAAAGCGGAAGGATCACATGTAAAATCGCCGCTGTATTCCACAGTCCCAATGGTGCAGCCTGCGCCGATCCGCACATGATTTCCGCGGACTGTCTTCGCGTTCGTGTCCGCCAATTCAATGATGTCACCTTCAATCAGCTCCGCTGTCAGCACCGGGGCCGGCATCAGCTTAAAACGCGTTAGCACGCTCTTTCTGCTCATCACTTTCAAATGGCGGCATCCGATTTCTTTCACATGGCTTTCTCCCGCCGCCAGCTTAATACTGACTTCATCGGCATTCAGCAGGCCGCCGATCTTGCATTTGCCTTCCGAACGGAACGTCTCTGTCTCGCAATCGCCTTCAATCGCGGCTTTCCCGGATATGAAAATATCATCAGCTTTCACACCGCCGCCGAAAGATGAAAATCCCGCGACGTTCAGCCGCTCCGTTTTGACATCACCTTTAATGACACCCGTTCCGTTGATACGGATGGATTCAGCTTCGGCACTGCCGCCAATTTTCCCCGAACCGCTGATCGTCAGCGTTTGCGTCTTGACATGTCCGTCTGTTTTTCCGCTGCCGTTAAACAAAAAGCTCACGCACTCCACATCACCTGACACCGTGCCGCTTCCGTTGATCTCCACTGTATGAAAACGGCCTCCTTTTGAACTTCCTGAACCGTTGATGATTAACTTATCTGTTACTTCCATTGATGGTCCTCCTGCATCCATTTCGTTTTTAATTCTTCCGATGCCGCAGCAAGCGCCACCCGTTCAACCACTTTGACAGTCGGTTCAAATAAAATATGTTCCGCGTCTGCGATGAAGCACGTCGTTACGCCAAGCTTTCGGAGCATGACAAGCTCCGTATTCGCTTTCAGCTCGGAAGCCTCATACGTTTTCAGCACCCCTGCCGCCAATTTTCCTTCCTCAAGGCTGATATTGCCCGATTGCAAAAGCCCTTCAAGCACATATAAAGACAGCAGCGCGCGGGACGTGAATGTCACACCGTCTTCGCCATAAACTTGCAGCGCGGCTTTTGAAATCAGTCCCTTTTGAAGCAGTTCCGCAGACGTTATATTGACATCAGTCATTTGCGGAGACAGCATTTCTCTCATTTCATCCAAAGACAAATTTTCTTTCATTTTCTGTATTTTTGAGATACGTTTTAATATTTCCGCTCTCGGAAAAAATGTTTCCTGGCCTGTAAATGTTGATTTTCGGATAAACCATTCTTCAGGGATTAAATTTTTCCGTTTCCAGCGGTACAGCTGCCCGTATGAAATTGATGTTTCTTCCAGCAATTCTTTTTTAGAAATCAGTTGTTCCTCCATGAATCCAGCTCCTTCGATGAATGTATTGTAACATAACACTGTTACGTTGTTAAGCCTGGAATTATAAAAATGCCGTGAACAGCTGCTGTCCGTCTTTTTTATTCAATAAAAAAAACGCCCGGATGCGGGCGTTTTTTCTCACGTCAAATCTCTGTAATTTTGCTGGCGCAGCGCTTCATATACAAGAATCGCGGCCGTGTTGGACAGGTTTAATGATCTCACATGCTCGGTCATCGGCAGACGCAGGCAGCGGTCCATATTGTTTTCGATCAATTCTTTCGGAAGTCCGCTCGTTTCTCTGCCGAATACGAAGAAAAAGTCTTCCTCCTTATTTGAGTAATCAAATGATGTGTGCGGCTTTTGGCCGAATTTTGTAATGAAGAAAAACTTTCCGTTCTCATATGCCTCAAATAACTCTTCCAATGAATCATGATATACGACGTTGACGAACTCCCAATAATCGAGTCCGGCGCGCTTCAGCATTTTATCATCGGTCGAGAATCCGAGCGGGCGGATCAAATGAAGCGTTGTGTCTGTTGCCGCACAAGTACGTGCGATATTTCCCGTATTGGCCGGGATTTCGGGTTGATATAAAACGACATGTAATGCCACGATGTTCACCTCTGTTTTTTATTCCGCCCACCATTATATCATTAATTACTCTTTTGTCGTATCATCCGTAATATGAAAAAACGCATATCTGATGGAAGGAGTATACGCCGTTGAATCCTCATATGACCAATATCTCATTCTGCTGTCATACGTTTGGGCATTGACGAGCGGCATATTGCTTTTATCTTTCGCGACCACGATCGCCGTATGATTAAAACGGCCGTCCCCTTCAAAATCATAGCAAATGATATCTCCGGGCATCAGTTCTTCGGCTCTTGATACTTGCACCGCGCGAAGCCCTGCCTTGGATTGGGCCAGATACATCTTCATCGAATGCGCGACCGTCCAGCTGTAGCTCCACGAGCTTGCCTTCATCCACCAGCCTGAGCCTCTGTTCGGATGCCCCCGCATCGGTGCTTTTCCGGCATGTAAACATTGGGAAATAAAATTGGTGCAGTTGTCGCTGAAATTTTTATAAGCGGGGTTTCGTTTATTCCAAAACTTCTCCGCGTACTGCACGGCAGCCAGACGGTCGTATTGAAACGCCCGCCCGAAATCTTCCCGTTCACTCCGCTCATATTCAATTACGCTGTTTCCGTCAGAAAATCCCGCCGGTTTTTTCTTTACTTCCCGGTCTTTAATCAAAAGCTGATCATAGAGAAATGCAGTCCGTTCCTCAATCTGCTCTTCTAAGTAAAGGTGTCCGTCATGCTCCTTGCACAAATATTCGAAATGAATCGTGTACATGACGCATAACGTGCCGTCGTCCTCAAGGCTGCTTTTGACAATGACGGCTTTTGCCTTCGCTTTCACGATGTCAACTTTCCGTTTTTCAAACAGCTCTTTTTTTCTCGTCAGGACCTCAAGATCGCCGGGCTGCCCATTGTGCCTCATCTCGGTTCCGTTGATTAAATAATGAAGCCGGGCCTCCGCTAAATCTTCAATAATATGCTTCAAGCGCTCCACCCACCATACTGTTTTATAAAGAAAAAAACACTTGAACTCACGCCAAGTGCTTTTTCTCTATACATATGTCAGGACCGGCCGGTTTTAGTCTTATCAGAAACCGATAACAGCTCCAGTCCCTTTTCAATTTCCCGTATGGCGTCCTCATCCTGCTCCTTTTGAAGCGCTTTTTCTAATTCCCCCGCATAATCAGGATCACCGATTTTCCCGATGGCCCAGGCGGCCGTCCCCCTGATGACGGGGCGCGGATCTTGGTGCATCAAGGCCGTTAATTCCGGAAGAGACGAGGCATCTTTAAAATGAGCCAAAGCTAAAATCGCATTCCGCTGTATCGGCTTCTTGCCGCGCCATGATCCCGATACATGTCCGAATTTTTCTTTGAATTCGCGGTTGCTTATGGTCAAAAGCGGCTTTAACAGCGGCTTTGCGATTTCCGGATCAGGCTCCATCTGCGGATGAAGATGAAAATCTTTCCCCTTATTAATCGGACAGACCGTCTGGCACGTGTCACAGCCATACAGACGGTTTCCGATTTTCGTGCGGAACTCATCCGGCAGAAATCCCTTTGTCTGGGTCAGGAACGAAATACAGCGCTGGGCGTTAAGCTGTCCGGGATTGACGAGCGCGCCGGTCGGACACGCGTCTAAACATTTTGTGCACGTACCGCACATATCTTCAATCGGCACATCCGGTTCAAAGGGCAGATTGGTGATCATTTCAGCCAGATAGACGTAAGAGCCGTATTCAGGCGTGGTGATCATGCAGTTTTTGGCGCTGAAGCCGATTCCCGCCCGTTCAGCCACGGCCCTGTCGGACAATTCCCCTGTATCCACCATTGACTTCGTGCGGATATCCTCATGTTTGCTTTGGAGAAAATTCTCCAGCAGATCAAGCTTTTCCCTCAGCACGTCATGATAATCCTTCCCCCAGGAAGCTCTGCAAAAAATGCCGCGCCGCCCGTCCCTCGTGCTCCTCGGCGCATCTTTCATTTTGGAAGGATAAGCAAGGGCGATGGCGACGATTGATTTGGCTTTCGGGAGAAGCAAAGACGGTGTAACCCGTTTTTCAATATCCGGTTCTTCAAACCCGGATAAATAGCCGAGTGATTCCTGAAGAATCAGCCGGTCCCGCAGACTGTCGAACGTATCAGCCGTCGTAAACCCGATTTTGTCGACTCCGATGCTGTTGGCGTATTCGATTAATTCCTCTTTCAGTTTATGAATATTCATTTTTTGCACAGCCTCCTTTCTTTGTGATCAGGCTCCCGCACAGGTATAATAGAGTTTTATCATCCCGAAATGGAGTGAACACACTTGAACATCAGTTTAGATCCACTTATTGCTGAACGGGTGCCGGGGATCAAAGCGGCAGCCGTCTTATATGAACAGATCGAAATCGGGCCTGCTCCGCAAATGCTGAAAGGCCGCCTCCGTTTATTTCAAGAATCTCTTTACTTTGATTATGCTGACGGCGGTATAGATGAGCAGCCTTTTGTAAAAGAGTGGGCGCGTATAATGGAACAGCTCAGTCTCGCCTTTTCAGGACAAAAAACGCCGATGGAGCTTATGCTCGGCGATATTTCCCGGGAACGATTCATTGAAAGTGTGAATTCAGCCCATGATACCATACTTTTTTTCTCCTTGAAATATTCATTGCCTATCATGGCGTATGATGCCGCAGAAATAGATGAACCGATTTCAATTACGATCGGAGAAAAAGAAAGCGTACTGTCTTTCTCCGGCCCGGACGGCGTTTTCGGCGACTTCACCGGACATATCAATACACGCCCTGTCACGCCCGGCACAAAGAAAATGCTGCAGCTGATCTTTTTCCCGCCTTCATTTCATGCCGACGCGGCGGATGAGCTGCTATCATCCTTAACAAAAATGTTTGAACAAATTCACGGAGGCACGCATACCGTCTCTTGGCTTTCATAAAAAGACACGCCTTCGTGTCTTTTTTCACATAAAAAAACGCAATACTTCGTTTATCAGAGAAACGAAACACTGCGTTAATAACGTATGTATGGAGCGGGTGATGAGAATCGAACTCACGACATCAGCTTGGAAGGCTGAGGTTTTACCACTAAACTACACCCGCATCAAAATTATTTTTTTGTCAGTACCGATTTGATGTTTCTAATATTACATGTTTATTTTTTTTTCGTCAAGGGAATGTTAAAAAATTTGTCGAAAAAAATTCTTTTTTTGTCCACATGTTAAGTTGGGTTTACATTTTGTTAAGAGTCTCATACAATATGAAAAAGAAGAAAACTTGAGGTACGCCTGATGATGAAAAATAAAGTAAAAGAGCTGAGAGCCAGATTCGGCTATTCTCAGGAAACGCTCGGAAAAGAAGCCGGAGCCACCAGACAGACGATTGCAGCGATTGAAAAAGGAGATTATGTGCCTTCACTTTTATTGGCGCTTAACATCTGCCGGGCTTTCTCCCTGCCGATGGAGGAAGTTTTCTGGCTGGAGGAGGAGAAAAAATGAGTTTGAAAAGAAAAGCGTGTTTTCACCTTGCACTCTACGGATTGGCCTGCTGGACGCTTATTTCCTTTATGGAAGCGGCGCCGCGGATCGCTCAGTTTTTCCAAACGGAGGGGAGCGGTTCATTTGAGCTGAATATCACGCCGTTTCTGCTGTTTACCGTTTGTACTGCATTATATATCTATACTGAAAAGAAAAAACGGAACGGCAAAAAGCACAGGCTTGTGCCCGATGAATTTGAGGAACAGGATGAAAGAGAACGGATGATGACGGCTAAAGCTTGCCGTTCCTCGTATATCGCCGTTTACTTCTCATTGCCGGCCGCAGCCGTTCTGCTTTTGTTTTATCCGCTGATTCAGCCACATCTTCCCTTTTTTCCGATTCTTTTGATTTTCATTCTGATGATGATTCAGCATTTGGCTTATGTTTTCACTTTTCATAAGCACGGCAAAAACTCCGGTTCATGACAGATCCGGAGTTTTTTACGTTACCAGCTCGCTTTTTTCACCCCGGGAATCCGGCCTTTATGGGCCAGCTCCCTGAATGCGATTCTGGACAGTTTAAATTTTCTCATATATCCGCGGGGCCGCCCCGTCAACGTACAGCGGTTATGAAGCCTGGCCGGAGCAGAATCACGCGGCAGTTTGCCCAGCGCTTCCCAGTCTCCTTTTGCCTTTAATTCTCTTCGGATGTCCGCATATTGTTCAACAAGCTTCTGCCGCTTGAGCTCTTTGATCACTTTTGATTTTTTTGCCATTTCAGCACTCCTAACAAATCGTAATAATTACGTTTTGTATCATATCATCCATATGAGCATCGTGCAAGCTAAGCGCTTAAAAAGGCGGGTGAATACCCGCCTTCACTGCCGGCATTTCCCCGGAAATGAATCCGCAGAAAGCGCCCGCCGTCAATTATCCGCCTTGCGACGTCATCAGACTGTCGCTTTATTTCCTCTTGCAAAATGGTCGTTTCCCATTGCTTCACCCAGTCTGCGCTCAAGCTTTTTAGTCCGTTCATTCTGAAACGGCAGAAGCGGAAACACGAGTTCAGCCAGATAATAAGCTTCTTCCAGATGCGGGTAGCCTGAAAAGATAAACGACTCAATGCCGAGTGCCTGATACTCTAAAATTCGAGCAGCGACAGTCTGCGGATCACCGACAAGCGCCGTGCCCGCTCCGCCTCTGACCAGTCCGATGCCGGCCCAGAGATTCGGGCTGATCTCAAGCTTCGAGCGGTCACCGTTATGGAGATCGGCCATCCGTTTTTGTCCCGAAGAATCAGCGCGCCGAAGCGCAGCCTGCGCTTTCGCAATCGTCTCTTCGTCTAAGTGGCTGATTAATCGATCAGCCGCTTCCCATGCCTCTTCCTCAGTCTCCCGGACAATCACGTGAAGTCTGATGCCAAAACGCATCGTCCTTCCTTCCTTGGCAGCCTGTTTTTTAACGGTTTCAATCTTTTCTTTTACCTGCTCCGGCGGCTCTCCCCATGTTAAATAGACATCTGTATGTTTCGCCGCAGCTTCAATTCCCGCCTGTGATGAACCGCCGAAATATAATGGCGGATGCGGAGACTGCTTTGGCGGAAACAGCAGATTGCTGTTTTCCACTTTGATATGGTCCCCTTCATATGTCACCGTTTCGCCCCGCATGAGTCCGCGCCAGACGGTTAAAAATTCTTCAGTCGCCTTATAACGTTCATCGTGGCTGATAAACATGCCGTCTCCCGCCAGTTCATAAGGATCTCCGCCCGCTACGACATTTACGAGCAAACGGCCGTCTGACAGCCGGTCCATTGTCGACGCCATTCTCGCGGCGACAGACGGCTGCATCAGTCCCGGACGGACCGCCACTAAAAATTTCAAGTCACTCGTTTCCCCCGCTAAAGCGGCAGCCGTCAGCCACGGGTCTTCACATGATCTCCCCGTCGGCAGCAGAACCCCCGTATAACCGAGTCTGTCCGCCGCCTGTGCCACTTGCTTAAAATAAAGATGATCCGCCGTTCTCCCTCCCGTTTGCGTCCCTAAATACCGGCCGTCACCATGCGTCGGAATAAACCAAAGAATCTCCATATGAATCTCTCCTTTTTTAATAGGTTACCCTTCATAACTGTTCCGCCATTTTAATAGTTTCCGTTCGAGCATTCTGACCAATGCATCTGTCAGCTTGCCGACAGCCGCAAAAATGATAATGCCGACAAACACCTTATTTGTCTGTGAAAATTGTCTGGCATCCATAATCATATAACCGACGCCCTCGCTCGATCCCATCAGTTCCGCCACCACGAGACCGAGCCACGCAATGCCTAGAGAGAGCCTGATGCCGAGCAGGATATTCGGCAGAGATGCCGGAAGAATTAATTTCGTCATCTGCTGATACCAGTTAAATTCCAGCACCCGCGCGACGTCAAACAGCTTCGCGTCCACACTGCGGATTCCGAGAAACGTATTAATGTACACGGGGAAAAATGCCCCTAATGCGATCAGCAGAATTTTTGATGTCTCATCAAACCCGAACCACAAAATAAACAGAGGAGTCACGGCCAAGTGCGGAACCGTTCTGAGCATTTGAAGAGACGGATCTAGATATGCTTCCGTCCGCTTTGAGAAACCGACCAGCAGCCCGAAAACAAGTCCGAGGCCCGCGCCAAGCAGAAATCCGGCAGCCGCCCGGTATAAGCTGATCTCTAAATGACCCCAAAGTTCACCTGAAAGAAGAAGTTCCTGAAACGTCTGCAAGATGACGACAGGTGAGGGGAGCACCGTGGCCGAGACGATGCCCAGACTTGCGATAACCTGCCATACTGCGATAACCGCAGCCGGGAGTACAACCCCTTTCATCCATTGGTATGAATACTTCCGGGATCTTGCCAGAGCTTTCTTTTCTGATTGGCTTATTGCGCCGGCAGCCGTTGATGCTTCTGCTTTCATTACTTGCCACCCCCCGTTTCAAGCGCTTTTTTAATAAATGAATTGTCGACAACGTCTTTTACATGAATTTTCTTATGAATCGCTTTTGTTTGATATTGAAAATCAGCGGTTTCCTGCTGGGCTTTGACAATATCATCATTGATCGGTTCATTGAGAGGCTCAGTATTGTTAAGCACGTTTCTGACGACTTTCGGATCAAGATGTTTGATTTTCGCATATAAGGAGACAGCTTCATCTTTGTGTTCCTTTTGCCATGTAACTGCTTTATTGAACACTTTCAGAAAACGGACCACCTCATCCGGGTGTTCTTTGGAAAATCCCGTTCTGACTAACGTGAAACCGGGAGAATATAAATCTGTGCTTTCTCCGTTCGCCAATATTTCCGCCCCGTGCTGCAGCGTTTCAATCGACAAATACGGCTCCCAAATGGACCATGCGTCAACTGATTTGTTTTCAAAAGCGGAAACCGCCTCATCAGGCTGAAGCTGGATGATGGTGACGTCATCGGCGGAAAGCCCCGCTTTATCTAAAGCTTTATAGAGAAAATCAAAGCCGCTGCTGCCTTTGGCTACAGCGATTTTTTTACCTTTCAATTCTTTCAGGCTCTGAATCCCGCTGCCCTTGTTTACGAGAATGCCGTTTGCCTTTAACCCGTCCTGAGACAGCCCGATCTCTTTAAAATCAATTCCAGCCGCCTGACCGGAAATGACCGGTGAATTGCCGACCTGGGAAAAATCAAGCTTATCGGCGGCAAGACCTTCAAATTGCGGAGGACCGCTTTGGAATTCGACCCATTTTACTTTTATTCCGTCTTTTTTGAAGGCCTCTTCAAACCAGCCTTTTTCCTTGGCAATGAGAAGCGGGCTTAAACTCTGCTGGATGCCGATCCGGATTTCTTTCACCGTTTTCCCGCTCCCCCCTGTCCTGTCTGCACTGCATCCGGCTGACATCATGACTGCTGCGGCTAAAAGAATGATGATTTTTTTCACTTCACTTCGTCCCTTCTATATCCCGGACCCATCCGCAAACCGGAGGTCTTCCGTTTTCTCAAACTCAGAAAGCACCTTCTGCCGGACGGCCTGAAAATCCGCTGAGGTCCGATTGCGCGGATGCGGAAGCTGAATCGGCATCAGGCTGTGCAGCCGGCCGGGCTTTGCCCTGAGGATCGCCAGCTTATCGCCTAAATAGACGGATTCATCAATATCATGCGTGACCAGAATCATCGTCGTTTTTTTCTCGCGCCATATATCAAGCAGCACATCCTGCAAATGTTTCCTCGTAAAAGCGTCAAGCGCCCCGAACGGTTCATCTAAAAGCAGCACCTCCGGCTCGCGCAAAAGGGCTCTGGCGATGGCAACCCGCTGCGACATGCCGCCGGATAATTCGCGCGGATAAGCGTTCTCCGCTCCCTGCAGCCTGACAACCTCAATCAGATCATCCACTTTTTTCCGAACGGCCGGGTCGTTCATATTGAGATCGGCAGCGATGTTTTGTTTTACCGTCAGCCAGGGAAACAGCCGGTGCTCCTGAAAGATAAATCCCTGCCGGATGCCCGGTCCCGACACATTGCGGCCGTTTATTGTGACAGAGCCTTTATAATCGGTATCAAGACCGGCAATCAATTTTAAAAGCGTGCTTTTGCCGCATCCGCTCGGCCCGATGACAGTCAAAAATTCTCCCGATGCAATTGACAGCTCAATATCATTCAGCACCGGCGTTTTCCGGCCTTCATGCTCAAAAGCTTTTTCTTGTATGCTGATGGTTACAGCCATCTGTCTTCCCCTCTCTTTCTGCCGCGTGCGATCGAAAAACAAAAAGGCCCCCATCTCCGATTGCTTGCAGAGATGGGAGCCTTCGGCGGTCCGATCGGCAACCCGTTTGTTTTTAAATTTGAATATCATGTTAATTCAAATTATTCCGACTTGTCAACTGTTTTTTATAAGGATTAAAATACGCCCTCCGGTATAACCCTGCCAGAGAGCGCATCGGCTGTATCACGTATTTACTTCCTTTTCTTGGCGGGCGATTTTCAATAATGTCCGCGCGTTGTTGCCGAAAATGTTCTCTATATCTTCTTCCCGCATATTGATTTCCCGGCAGGTCCTCACCTGCTCCTGAAGATATCTGTATACATATCCTCTCGGAAATCCGTTCGAATCCGTCCCGAAGATGATCCGTTCAGCACCGATTAATTCAGATGTCTTCCGAAACAGAATTTCCAAATCAAGCGGGTACGGCATCCACCTCATCCACTGATTTGAGCCGGACGTGTCAATATACACATTCGGGCAGCTCCAGCACAGCTGCAGCAGTTCCTGATAATATCCGGCGCCGAAATGCGGAATGATGAACGGGATATCAGCATACTCTCTCGCGACGCGATAGATGGAGAGCGGGTTGATGTTGCGATGGCTGACAATGCCCCCCGCTCTTCCTAAAAGCCCGAAGTGAATTAATACAGGCAGCCTTTTGTCAGCCAGATACGTCCACAGCTTTTTCAGCGACGGATCATGAAAATCGATGTCTGTCAGCGGCCCGAACAGTTTATACCCTTTCAGACCGAGCTCTTCTACCGCTCTTTTCAGCTCTTCATACGCATCCTCCCGCTCCAAAGGATGATATGCAAATCCGGTAAATCTCGCGGGATTGGCTTGAATAAACGCCGCCATCCGGTCATTGCTCTCTGCTGTTAAAAAATTCAGCACGTCAATGCCATACTTATCTAATTCATTCTCCCATCTTGTCATCAAAGCGATTTCGCCGTCATCGCCCTCCACATCATGCGGATCAGGAAAATCCCAAGTCAGATTCATTCTTTCTGACCGCTCCCGGTTATAATCGGAAAATGTCTTATCGTTTTTGCCGAAATAAAGGCTGTACGGCAGATGACCGTGAATATCGACAGGTTTAAAATGCTGCCGGAAAAGCATACAATCGCCGCCTCCCTTACCGCCTGACAATAAAAAAAGGCCCTTATCCAGTGAAGAATAAGAGCCTCTTGTGTCCAAGTCAGCGGTTTCTATTTTTTCTCATCTTAAACCCATTATTCCCGTCAGTCAAGTAGGCTTTCAAACCCAAACCCTTTTTTCGATAATAAAAATAATTATTTTATAATCATTATAAAATAATATTGACTTTTTAATGATAGGTGATATTATGTTTTTATAAATCTAAAGAGGTGATCACATGAGTTCAAATAAATTGACAACCAGCTGGGGCGCTCCTGTCGGAGATAACCAAAACTCAATGACGGCCGGCGATCGCGGTCCTGCTTTAATACAAGACGTCCATCTGCTTGAGAAATTGGCGCACTTTAACAGAGAACGCGTTCCCGAGCGTGTCGTTCACGCAAAAGGCGCGGGCGCACACGGTTATTTTGAAGTCACAAATGACGTTACAAAATATACGAAAGCCGCATTTCTGTCAGAAGTCGGTAAACGCACGCCGCTCTTCATCCGTTTCTCAACCGTTGCGGGCGAACTGGGCTCTAGTGACACAGTGCGCGACCCGCGCGGATTTGCCGTTAAGTTTTATACAGAAGAAGGAAACTACGACATCGTCGGAAACAATACACCCGTGTTCTTCATCCGCGATGCCATCAAGTTCCCTGACTTTATCCATACACAAAAAAGAGATCCGAGAACACATCTGAAAAACCCGACGGCCGTTTGGGATTTCTGGTCTCTGTCACCGGAATCCCTGCACCAGGTAACCATTCTGATGTCAGACCGGGGCATTCCGGCGACTCTTCGCCATATGCACGGATTCGGAAGCCATACATTTAAATGGACAAATGATAAAGGCGAAGGCGTCTGGATCAAATATCACTTTAAAACAGAGCAAGGCGTGAAAAACCTTGATGTTAATACAGCCGCAAAAATCGCGGGCGAAAATCCCGATTACCATACGGAAGATTTGTTCAATGCGATTGAAAACGGCGATTTCCCCGCATGGAAATTATATGTTCAAATCATGCCGTTAGAAGACGCAAACACATATCGCTTTGATCCGTTTGACGTCACAAAAGTATGGTCTCAAAAAGATTATCCGCTGATCGAAGTCGGCCGCATGGTTCTGAACCGCAATCCGGAAAATTACTTTGCGGAAGTAGAACAGGCGACGTTCTCTCCCGGCACATTAGTCCCTGGCGTCGACGTCTCACCTGACAAAATGCTTCAAGGCCGGTTGTTCGCATACCATGACGCGCATCGCTACCGTGTCGGCGCGAACCATCAGGCGCTGCCGATCAACCGTTCCCGCAATGAAGTGAAAAACTATCAGCGTGACGGACAAATGCGTTTTGATGATAACGGCGGCCGCTCCGTCTATTACGAGCCTAACAGCTTCGGCGGCCCGAAAGAGTCACCTGAAGATAAACAGGCGGCATATCCTGTATCAGGTTTCGCAGACAGTGTAAGCTATAATCATCATGATCATTACACACAAGCCGGCGACCTGTACCGCCTGATGAGCGAAGAAGAGCGCGCGCGCCTTGTCGCCAATATCGTCAGTGCGATGAAACCTGTGGAAAAAGAAGAAATTAAGCTGCGCCAGATCGGCCACTTCTACAAAGCTGATCCTGAATACGGCAGACGCGTTGCCGAAGGACTCGGACTGCCATCACCAAAATAACATCAAAAAACCTGCCGGTCTGCCCGGCAGGTTTTTTCTGTTTATTATCAATAAAACCGTTTTTTTCTCAATTATACGAAGTGGCATGCCGCAAAATGATGAAGCCCTTTTTCTGACAGCGCCGGACTTTTCTCAGCACATATCTTCTTGGCTGCCGGGCATCTCGTTCGGAATTTACAGCCTGAAGGCGGATCAGAGGGGCTCGGTATATCACCCTTTAAAATTATCCGCTCCCTTTTCGCTCCGGGATCAGGAACAGGCACGGCTGATAACAGCGCTTTCGTATAAGGGTGAAGCGGCCGTGAAAAGAGCTCCTCCTTTGACGCGTATTCCACAATCGTCCCTAAATACATGATGGCGACCTTCGTACATAAGTGCTCCACCACGCTTAAATCATGAGAAATGAATAAATATGACAGCCCGTGCTGTTTTTGAAGGCTGCTGAACAAATTGATCATCTGCGCCTGGATGGAGACATCTAACGCCGCCACGGGTTCATCCATAATGATAAATTGCGGCTTGAGCGCCATCGCTCTTGCAATCACGATCCGCTGCCGCTGCCCTCCGGAAAATTCATGCGGATAACGGTCGATAAAGTTTGCGGAAAGTCCGCAGGCTTCAAGAACTTCCGCCGTTTTATCACGCGCGTTCCGTTTCACCGCCAATTGATGCTCGATCATCGCTTCACCGATGGCTTCTCCGATCCGGCGCCGGGGATTTAAAGAACTGAACGGATCTTGAAAGATGAGCTGCGCTTCTGATCTGAAAGTTTTGAGCTCGCGCCGGCTCATCCGAAACACATCACGCCCCTGAAAAAACACCTCTCCCTCTGTTTTTTCATGAAGCCTCAAAATGGTCTTGCCGATTGATGACTTTCCGCTGCCCGATTCTCCCGCTAAGCCGAACACTTCTCCCTTTCCTATCGTAAAACTGACACCGTCAACCGCTTTTACGGGATTTTTGCGGGTCTTTCTCATCCCCCCATGCTCCTCGTAATATTTTTTCAGCCCCTTGACCTCCAGCAACACATCACTCATCTGCTTTCTCCTCTCTGTAAAGCCAGCACGCCGCCTGATGCCCCTTCCCGAATTCAGTAAAATGCGGGCTCGATTTTCGGCATATTTCCGTGCTGTGTTCACATCGCTCCGCAAAATAACAAGACGATCCCGACAGGTCCGCAAGCTCGGGGACTTGCCCCGGAATGGTGTACAACATCTCCCTTCTTTGACCGATAACCGGCTTGGCCGCGAGCAGCCCTTTCGTATACGGATGCTTCGGATCAGAAAACAGCTTTGCAACCGGTCCTTCCTCCACAATTTTTCCCGCATACATGACAATCACATAATCAGCCATTTCAGCAACCACGCCAAGGTCATGAGTAATGAATAAAATAGACGTGCGAAATTGCTTTTTCATATCCCGCAATAAATCCAATATCTGCGCCTGAATGGTTACGTCAAGCGCTGTCGTCGGCTCGTCGGCAATGATCAGTTTCGGTTCGCAGCTTAGCGCGACAGCCGTCATGATGCGCTGCAGCATGCCGCCGCTCAGTTCATGAGGATATTGGTGCATAACCTGCTCGGCATGCGGGATCTCCACTAACGTGATCAGTTCAACGGCCCTCCGCCATGCTTCTTTCTTACTCAGCAATAAATGTTCGCGAATCGGTTCGGCCAGCTGCTCACCGATTGTAAATACCGGATTCAAAGATGTCATCGGTTCCTGAAATATCATCCCGATTTCGCTGCCGCGGATTTTCTGCATGTCTTTTGGTTTCAATTCCAACAGGTTCCGTCCGGAAAAATGCACCGCTCCCCGTTCGATTCTCCCCGTCTCGGGAATAAGCTGCATAATGGACAATGACGCCATGCTTTTCCCGCAGCCGGACTCCCCTACAATACAAACCGTTTCCTCCTCATGTATCGTAAAGCTGACATCGTCCACGGCCTTTACCGCCCCCTCCTCAGTATAAAAAGCCGTTTCCAAATGCCTCACTTCTAAAAGCGGTTTTTTCATTTCATTTTCACCTGCCGTTTTACCTTAGGATCAAAAGCGTCTCTTAAACCGTCTCCAAGCAGATGAATCGCCACAACGGTCAGAAAAATGGCCGTTCCCGGCGGAATCCACAGCCACGGACGGAGTGTAAAATCCATAAAATGATTCGCCGCTTCCATCATGTTTCCCCAAGAAGGTGTCGGCGGAGCAACGCCAAGCCCGAGAAAACTCAGCGCCGATTCACTCAGCATCGCTCCCGCCACATGCAAAGTCGCCGCTACCAGTAATAACGGCAATGTATTGGGAAGCAAATGATAGAGGATTTTCCGTTTATCACTAAGCCCCAGAACTTCCGCGGCCATCATAAACGGCTGCTCCTTGAGCGACAAAATCTGTCCGCGTACAAGCCGCGCCAGACCGGGCCATCCGATCAGGCTTAACATCATCATAATCAGGTACATTCTGTATTCAGAAGGCACTTTCCACTCCGACATCACCGCAGCCAAAATCAAAAGCAGCGGCAGTCCCGGGATGGACATGAGCATATCAGCAATACGCATAATGATCATATCAGCGGCTCCCCGATAAAATCCGGCCGCAGCCCCGAGTAAAGAACCGATGACAAGCGACAGCACCATTGAAGCAAGCCCCACGGTCAGAGAAATCTGCCCCGCCAGCATCAGCCTCGTCAGCACATCTCTCCCGTACTGGTCAGTTCCCAGCCAATGATGGATTCCCGGCTGCTGATTGGCATTTGAAATATCCGTCCGATCTGTTATGTACGGAGAAAAAGACGGCCCGATAAAGCACAATAAAAACATAAAACATAAGAAAAGAAGACTGATGACCGTCAGCTTATGCTGCAGCAGGCGGCGGTACGTCTGCTTCCAAAGAGAAGGCGGCGCCCCTTTTTGTTTTTTCATTCCGAACACCCCCTATTTCAGCCTGACCCGCGGATCAACCGCGGCATAAGCGATATCCGCCAAGAAGTTCCCCACAATCGTTAAACAAGACAAAAACAAGGTAAACGCCATCAAAACCGGATAATCACGATAATGCACAGATTCCATCTGAATACGTCCGACACCCGGCCACCCGAAAATCTGTTCAATAATGATGGCTCCGGAAAACAGTCCCGGCAGTTCAAAAGCAAGCAGGGTGATGGCCGGAATGAGCGCGTTTTTCAACGCATGTTTCCAGATGACGGTGCGCTCTTTCAATCCCTTCGCTCTCGCCGTTCTGATATAATCCTGTCTGATCACGTCCAGCATGCCGGAGCGGAAATACCTTGTCAGCGAGCCGATGCCGAGCATAGATAAAATCACGACCGGAAGAATCATATGTCTGGCGGCTTCAAGCACGTACGAAAAACCTGTACTCGTGCTTCCGGTATCAATCATCCCGCCGACGGGCAATATTTTCAAATCCACCCCAAACCACTTAATAAACAGAAGGCTGATAAAAAAAGACGGGAACGCCATGGAAGCAAAAACAAGAAACGTCACGATCCCGTCAAACCATGAGTATTTCCTGACAGCGGATATGACACCCGTTATCATCGCGGCTGACCATGTGACAAGCAACGCCAAAAACGCGACAAAAAACGAATTCCAGACATATTTCCGAAGCAGTGACAGGACGTTCTCCTGATATTTCAAAGAAAACCCAAAATCTCCGCTGAGCACATTTCCGAGCCATGTCACATAGCGCTGCCAAATCGGCTGATCCAGCCCGTAAAGCGCTTTTAACTCCTGCGCTCTTTCAGGAGTCAGGTTTACATTGGAATCAATATAGTCGCCCGGCAGCATGGCGAATAAGAAAAAAATAATAAAGGACGTACCGAATAAGATCACAAGCATTTGAATGAATCGTTCTGCGGCATACCGTTTCACAAAAAGCCCCTCCTTTCCGCTGAAAGGGCAAAATCCCCAGGATGCACCGGGTATTTTGCCCAACCGTTCTATTGAATTGAGACATTTGAGAGACTTGAACTGATTCCAGAATAATTGTCAGGCTCAAGCCCTTTTATTTTTCCGCTGACCGCCCTTGCACTCTGACGGTAATGAATCAGAATGTAAGGCGGGTTTTCCCCGAGCTCCCGGTACAGCTGGTGATAAATCTCTTTTCTTTTGCTGATATCAAGCGTGCCGGCTCCTTTCTCTATCAGCCGGTCCGCTTTCGGATTGGAATACCCCGTTACATTATTGGGATGGCCGGAAGCCAGCTTTTCCACCGTGTCATTCGGATCAAGAATCTGCGAGGTGGAAACGGCGGCAAGGTCATATTGTTTGTCATTTATTTTCGCTACTTCTGTATTAAAATCCATCACTTCCGGTTTTAATGAGATTCCGATGTCCGCGTAATTTTCTTTCGCGATCGGGATGAAATCATCATCCGCTTTAGACGTGTAATAGCTGATTTCAAGCTTTTTGCCGTTTTTTTCACGTACACCGTCTTTGCCCGTTTTCCAGCCCGCTTCATCGAGAAGCTTTCTGGCTTTTTCAGGGTTAAACGCGTATCGATTGACATCTTTGTCATCATAAGCCCACGAAACCGGAGACACCGGCACATTCGCGACTTCTCCGTAGCGTTTAAAGCGGACATCGACGATTTTTTGACGGTCAAGTCCGTAAATAAGCGCCTGGGACACTTTCTTATCTTGAAAAGGCGGACGCTTGTGATTGACGTACACAAGCCCGTAATCATTCACGACAGATACGCTTATATTGGCAAAACCGAGACTTTTTAAATGCTGAACCGTATCATCATCAGGTGAAAAAGAAGCGTAATCTAGGTCACCCGTTTCAAACAGCTGAAGGGAAGTTGACGGATCGATAATTTTATAAATCAGCTTTTCGGTTTTTGGTTTTCCGGCATAATAGTGTTCATTAGCCTGATAGCGTATTTCCTGTCCCGGAAGATATTCTGTAAATTGATAAGGTCCCGCTCCGAGCGGTTTGGCATAAAGCTCTTTTAAATAGTCCAGTTTGCCGAATTGATATTTCTTTCCGTAGTAGGCTTCTGACAGCACCTGGCCGCCTAAAAGAAGCAGCGACTTCGCACTGACTTTCTCAGTCGTGATTTGAATGGTTCTGTCATCAAGGAGGCGAATGCCCTCTATCGTCTTTGCCTTTCCTTCTTTGTAAGCCTTACCGCCTTTAATATAGGCCATGGTGATATCTTCATAGCCCGCGTATGCAGGATCATGCAGCAGTGTTAAAGTGAATGCGGCATCCTTTGCGGTCAGCGGTGAACCGTCGCTGAAAACGAGATTTTTTCTTAAACGGAACGTGTATGTAAGCTGATCTTTGGAAATTTTCCAGCTTTCCGCAAGAGCCGGGGCAGGCTTCCCCGTTTTATCCAGTTTGACTAACGGTTCAAAAATAGGATCTGTCGCATTTCCGTCCCAGCCGTTTTCGTAAAAGTACGGCAGAAACACACCGCCCGGCGCGGAAATCCCAGCAACAAAAGTGTCAGTTCTGGCTTTCGATTTAGCGGGAATGGCCGCCGGATGAGAAGCTTTAAATTCCTTTGTCTTGACATGGGCAATACGTGTTTCTTCCTTTTTATCCACCGCAGATGACGGTTCTTCCCCGGCGCTCCCTAACGCGCACCCTGATAACATGATGGATACCGACAGCGCGAGTACCGTTGTTTTTATCCTCCATTTTCTCTCCTTCATCTTTATCGAACCCCCGCATGCTTTTCATCTATCTTTATATAAATCTGCTCCATCTGTTCCTCATTTCTCATAATCTCCCGTTTGTTTTTCTCTACAAGCAGTTCGAAATTCAATGTGTATTTTCTGTACTTTTTTCGTTTTTTGCTCTTTTTGCGTACATGTGATACCTTTTTTAACGCCACTTTTATCCCTCCGCTTTTCATTTCATTCATGACTTTCACGCAAAAAAGGCCCTTATCTGTTTAAAAGATAAGAGCCTTCGGTGATCCGATCAGCCATCGTTTGGAAATATGTAATGATTATGTTAATTCATACAATCCCTACCTGTCAACTATAATTTAAAATATCGTTTCCTTCCGGGGGTTTTCCTCATACACTCTCTCATTTTTCCGCATATGCTAGAAAACATAGCAGAGTACAAGTGAAAGTGAGTGAGAATGTGGAAAAGACAACATTGACCGGTCGCATCGTCAAAAAAGATGACCCGGACTATAATGCTGCAAGAACCAATATCAATTTAAGCCTGCAAAGATATCCAGACATCATTGTGTTTTGTCAAAACAAACATGACGCCCTCAATGCGGTGAGATGGGCACGTGAGAACAATGTGCCTTTCCGTATCAGAGGCGGAAGACACAGCTACGAAAATTTTTCCCTGTTAAATGACGGACTAGTCATTGATCTCAGTGAAATGAAGAAAATAAGAGTAAATGAGGATAAGCGGCTGGTCTCGATTGAAGCGGGAGCCGAATTGGGGGAAGTCTACCGGACACTCTGGCGGTACGGCTTGACCCTTCCTGCGGGAACCATTGCGAATGTGGGAATCACAGGGCTGACGCTCGGGGGAGGAATCGGATATTTAACAAGGACAGCCGGACTTACTTGCGATCGTCTCCTCCAGCTCGAAATGATCATAGCGGACGAAAAAGCGGGTGCTGACTTGATCACAGTCAACCGCTCAAAGCACTCTGATCTATTTTGGGCATCTCAGGGCGGAGGGGGAGGCAACTTCGGCATTGTCACATCCATGATGTTTAAAGCCGTGCCGATCTCGTGCGTGTCTGTTTTTTCTGTCACTTGGGGCTGGGATGATTTTGAGGAAGTATTTAACACATGGCAGCGCTGGGCTCCATTTACAGACAACCGGCTTACCTCATCAATTCAGTTTTGGCCTAAGGAAGTAAACCGCATAGAAGCGCTCGGTCAATTTACCGGGACAAAGGATGAGCTGAAAGAACTGCTGGCTCCGTTAATGAAAGCGGGAAAACCGGCAAGCGGCATGGTCAAGACAGTGCCATTTATTAAAGCGGCAGCCTTTTTTAACAGCCCGGGAGGCAATCAGCCGCAAAAGATGAAGCGGTCAGGATCCTTTATTGAAAAACCATTATCAACACGCGCGATTTCCACTTTAAAGCGCTATTTAGAGCACGCTCCGAACGAAAACGCCAGTGTGTGGCAGCAATCTCTCGGCGGGGCGGCCGGACGGATCGCTCCTGACCAAACGGCATTCTACTATCGCAACGCAATCATTGCCCAAGAATATATTACAACTTGGACATCTGCTGAAGAAGAAAGACAAAATGTCCGCTGGATCGAAGGACTGAGAACGTCCCTATCAAGAGAAACGATGGGAGATTACGTGAATTGGCCTGATAGAGAAATCAGAAACTGGCTGCAAACGTATTACGGAGAAAATGTTCACCGCCTCCGTCAAGTCAAAACGAAATACGATCCGGAAAATATATTCCGCTTTGAACAGAGCATTCCGCCGCTTCGCCGTTCACCGTTTTTCTAAAAAAGATGAAGATGGGCAAACTCCATCTTCATCTTTTCTTTTATTGATATAAACGGCTTCCCTTCTCTGCAAACTCTTTTGCTTTTTCTTTCAGCCCTTCGTTGACGGCCTCGTCTTCAGTAAGTCCGTTTTCCTTCGCATAATCACGAATATCCTGAGAAATTCTCATACTGCAGAACTTCGGACCGCACATCGAACAGAAGTGAGCCGTTTTTGCGCCTTCAGCCGGCAGCGTTTCATCATGATATTCCATTGCTCTTTCAGGATCAAGCGACAAATGAAATTGATCACGCCACCGGAATTCAAACCGCGCCTTAGACAGAGCATCGTCACGGATCTGTGCACCCGGATGCCCTTTAGCAAGGTCTGCGGCATGTGCCGCGATTTTGTACGTGATGACACCTTCTCTTACATCATCACGATTCGGCAGCCCCAAATGCTCCTTCGGCGTGACATAGCAAAGCATCGCCGTCCCGTACCAGCCGATCATCGCCGCGCCGATTGCTGAAGTAATGTGGTCATAACCCGGAGCGATATCCGTCGTTAATGGTCCGAGCGTGTAAAAAGGCGCCTCTTTACAAATTTCCAGCTGCTTGTCCATGTTTTCCTTAATTTTATGCATCGGCACATGACCCGGTCCTTCGATCATCACTTGCACATCGTGCTTCCACGCAATCTCCGTCAATTCTCCGAGAGTTTCCAATTCCGCAAACTGCGCTTCATCATTGGCATCCGCAATCGAACCGGGGCGAAGCCCGTCACCAAGAGAAAAAGCGATATCATAGGTTTTCATAATTTCACAAATGTCTTCAAAATGCGTGTACAGAAAGCTTTCCTGATGATGAGCCAGGCACCATTGCGCCATAATTGCCCCGCCGCGGGATACGATTCCCGTCGTGCGTTTAGCCGTTAACGGGACGTAACGAAGCAGTACGCCGGCATGGATGGTGAAATAATCCACGCCCTGCTCCGCCTGCTCAATCAATGTGTCACGATAAATGTCCCACGTTAAATCCTCGGCAATGCCATTTACTTTTTCAAGCGCCTGATATATCGGCACCGTCCCCACAGGCACGGGGCAGTTGCGGATAATCCATTCACGCGTCGTATGAATGTCTTTTCCCGTGGATAAGTCCATCATCGTATCGGCGCCCCAGCGAATCGCCCACGTCATTTTTTCGACTTCTTCTTCGATAGAAGATGTAACAGCCGAGTTGCCGATATTGGCATTGATTTTCACATGAAAATTCCGGCCGATAATCATCGGCTCGCTTTCCGGGTGGTTGACGTTAGAAGGAATAATCGCCCGGCCGCTCGCCACCTCTTCCCTGACAAATTCGGGAGACACATGCTCACGTATTGCGATAAACTCCATTTCCGGCGTAATGATGCCTTTTCTCGCATAATGCAATTGTGTTACATTTTTCCCCGGCTTGGCCCGAAGCGGTTTCCGCTGTAGGCCGGGGTATTCGGCGGCACGGCCCTCTTTTTTATAGCCGTTGTCTTCAGGTCTCACGGTCCGGCCGTTATATTCTTCTACATCTCCGCGCCCGGTAATCCACTTTGTGCGGAGCGCCCCCAGCCCTTCATGAATATCAATCTGTACATCTGGGTCTGTATACGGCCCGCTCGTATCATAAACACGGACCGGCGCATTCTCCTCTTCCCCGAATGCCCCCGTAGTCGCACTCAGGCTGATTTCCCGCATCGGCACTCGTATATCGGGCGAAGAACCTTCTGCATAAACCTTTTTACTGCCGGAAAAACTCGACATAATGGAAATGTTCGCTTGCTGTACTGATTGATTTTGCATACAAATCTCTCCTTTATCATTTGAATAACAGAACCAAGCTCAGCACCAGCACAAAAAAACCGGGTTCAAAGAAGAACCCGGTTTTGCAGTCAGAAAGAAACTATTATTGTTTTCATCAACAATAATAAAACCTTTACTTCCCCACGCTGGTACGAACCAGATCAGGTCCAAAGGGTTAAGAAGCCGCCGCTTCTCTCTCAGCCCGCTCAGACGGGCACCCCCAGTAACTATTGATTTCGCTCTCATCGTAACATAAGTTGTGTACAAAAAAAAGCATATTATCAAAATTCAGATAACGGTAAGGTCATAAGCTCTGTTTCCCGAACGCCTTTTTCGGTATTAAAAACCCGATAACCCTTTGCGGTTTCCCGGGAGGAGACAGCCCGGAACAGCTGACCGTCTTTATAATGAAGCGCAGCGCCGTCATCAGCGGCATAGCCCTCCCTGAGTTTCTTTTCTGAAATCAGACGGTGATACACCGGCCGGCGCTCCGCTTCTCCGTCATAGTGCGGACAAAAGCTTCCCCGCAAAAATCCTAAAGCTCTTAACTCTCTCAAATCTCCAGCTGAATCCGTCACT
This sequence comes from Bacillus sp. Pc3, assembly GCF_000815145.1. Classification (NCBI taxonomy): domain Bacteria; kingdom Bacillati; phylum Bacillota; class Bacilli; order Caryophanales; family Bacillaceae; genus Bacillus; species Bacillus sp. Pc3. Next base: position 1,204,209 of record NZ_CP010406.1, read on the forward strand.
CCTTCTTCATACCAGCAAATCGCCCCGGCGCTGAGACCCGCCAACATGATGCCGTTTTCCCAAGCCTCACGAAGAATAAGGTCAAGCCCCCACTCTTTCCATAAGACAAGCATATTGCGCGTATTTCCGCCGCCGACATATATAATATCTTTCTTCATGAGAAAGGATCTGAGATCAGAACCCGGCGGTTTAAACAGCGACAAGTGATCCGGCTCACACCGCAGCTTTTGAAAGGCCTGATAAAACCTGCCGATATAATTCTCCGAATCTCCGCTTGCCGTCGGCAAAAAACAAATTTTCGGCTTTGACCGCGCCGACTGCTCTAAAATATACTGATCCAGCACAAGATGATCCGGCTCCATGGAAAAGCCCCCGCCGCCCATTGCAATAATCTGCTTCAATGTCATCACCTCTTTTTTCCTCTAGTATAACAGCTCATAAAAAGGCGTTACCCCCCATTCCGGATACCGCCTTTAAAAAGTATTTGTTATCTGAAAAATGAAAACGCACCGTATAACACAACGGAGATCCCCGCGGCGATAAGCGCCGGAACAAGCTTCGAACGGGCATACTTCACAACATCGATCCCCAACACCGTACAGGTTGTCACCGTATTATCACTGAGAGGAGAAGCAAACGCTCCAAATGTTCCGCTCGCAAACACGGCCCCGATCGCTAATAATAAACTGGTATGTGACTGTACCGCCAGCGTTACGCCGAGCGGCATTAATAGCCCCCAAGTCCCCCAGGATGACCCGATAAAATAGGATATAACAGCCCCCAGTATAAAAAGAGACGGCGCAATAAACATATGAGGGATCCATGACGTTAAATGAGAAGTAACATATTTCGAGAATCCCAGATCTTCAGATACTGCTGTTACGGCCCAAATCAGCGATAACATAATAATAACGTTGACCAATTCGTTTCCGCCCTTAATAAAATGGGTAACAAGCTCGCCTGCATGAAAACGCTGAAACATAAAAAGAGCAAATGCTGCAATAACCGCTGCCAATAATGCGGTTAACATGACGCCAAGCATATCGCTTTTGATAAAAGCATTCAAAAACCCTTGTGCTTTTGAATGGCCGTCCCACCAGCTGAGAAAGAGTGTTAATAGCAAAAACAGCCCGATCGGAATGATTAAATTCCAAGGCCGAATCGGTGTTTCCTTAATATAAGCACGGTGCGCCGAATCCAGCTCCTCCTGCTGGTCAGCATGCTCATCACTTTCGAACATTCCCGTATGTCCATCGTGAATATCTGAGATCGTCCCTGTTTCCATGTTGAATGAACCTGAGCCTTTTGAAAGCAACACACCGCTGTTCCGCGGAATCGGTTCCGTATTTTTGTTATGTTTGCGAGCAGAAGTTTGTCCGCTCTTTTCTGTTTTTTCTAAGCTTTCGTCCGCTTTTTGTTTCTTAAAAAAGCAGTAATAAATTCCGACTACTATAATCACAATGGAGAAAAAATTGAAGGGAATACTTTTCACATACACCGTGTAAGCCGGCTGATCTATTCCTGACGTTTTAAGGGCCTGTCCGATAATGGAAACCATGTAGCCGACAAATGCCGTTGCTATCGGAATCAAGGCAATGACAGGGTTTGCCGTAAACTCAATGGCATACGCAATTTTCTGTTTCGACAGGTTCAGACGCTTGCTTAAAGCTTTCATGATCGGTGCAATTGTGACGATGCGAAAGTCCGGTTCACTGAACGTGCCAAATGTCGACAGCCATGCAAGCAGCATCGCACCTTTTTTGGTTTTAACTTTTTTACTGATCAAATGGACGAATCCTTTTATCCCGCCGGTCAGCTTTATAATCCCTACAAGGCCGGCATATGAATATAGAAACACAATGATTCTAATATTATTGGTGACGACAATGTTGCTGATTACATATTGAACCATATGTTCAATCCCGCCAAGCAAGCTGGGATGCAAAAGATAGCTTCCGACCAGCAAACCGACAAACAGACCGGACTGCACTTGCTTTGTAATGATTGAAATAGGAATGACCAGAATAAATGGGATAAGACAAGCCCAAGTCCCTTCCATAAAAAACACCTCTTTCAAAGAACTTCTTGTTAGTATCTTTGAAAAAAGCGGATTTATACAATCAGCAGGTATCATGTTTTCACAAGCTTTGGAGGATATTTTCATGCAACAAAAAAGGCTTCTACATATTGTAGAAGCCTTTGTATACCGGTGGCCGGGGTCGAACCGGCACTCCAGAAGGAACACGATTTTGAGTCGTGCGCGTCTGCCAATTCCGCCACACCGGCATGTAATGCGTCGTGTTCAACCGACGTATATAAATATAACATGTATTTCATAAAACGTCAACGGTTTTAGCAAAGTTTTTTAAATGGTAATGCAGTATATGCGATACAAGCAAGAAACTTATATTGATAGTCATTACGTTTTTATTATATAAAAAAAGTGATCTGCAATATGCAAATCACTCTCATATATGTTTTATAATGTGAAAACTGATGACCAATTTAACATAGTTCGTTCAAAGTTAAATTGGTGCCGAGGGCCGGACTTGAACCGGCACGGTAGTCACCTACCGCAGGATTTTAAGTCCTGTGTGTCTGCCAATTCCACCACCCCGGCAATAGAAAGGCGACACCCGGATTCGAACCGGGGATAAAGGTTTTGCAGACCTCTGCCTTACCACTTGGCTATGCCGCCGTAATTTGGAGCGGAAGACGGGATTCGAACCCGCGACCCCCACCTTGGCAAGGTGATGTTCTACCACTGAACTACTTCCGCAACATGTAAAAGAACTTAATACATCTTATGCTGTTGTTTTTAAAAAAATGCAACTGGGCTAGCTGGATTCGAACCAACGCATGACGGAGTCAAAGTCCGTTGCCTTACCGCTTGGCTATAGCCCAATGATAAAATGGGGCGATTGATGGGAATCGAACCCACGAGTGCCAGAGCCACAATCTGGTGCGTTAACCACTTCGCCACAACCGCCATAATCTGAAGATGAATAAATAAAATAGTGGCAGGGGCAGTAGGAATCGAACCCACACCGGAGGTTTTGGAGACCTCTGTTCTACCGTTAAACTATGCCCCTATTTATAAAATGGTGGAGGGGGGCAGATTCGAACTGCCGAACCCTGAGGGAGCGGATTTACAGTCCGCCGCGTTTAGCCACTTCGCTACCCCTCCATCATTTAGAGTGCCGGCCAGAGGACTTGAACCCCCAACCTACTGATTACAAGTCAGTTGCTCTACCAATTGAGCTAGACCGGCAAATGGTGGCTCGGGACGGAATCGAACCGCCGACACACGGATTTTCAGTCCGTTGCTCTACCAACTGAGCTACCGAGCCTTTTTATAAATGGCGGTCCGGACGGGACTCGAACCCGCGACCTCCTGCGTGACAGGCAGGCATTCTAACCAACTGAACTACCGGACCATTTTTTTGGTTGCGGGGGCAGGATTTGAACCTGCGACCTTCGGGTTATGAGCCCGACGAGCTACCGAACTGCTCCACCCCGCGATGATAATGGTGGAGGATGACGGGCTCGAACCGCCGACCCTCTGCTTGTAAGGCAGATGCTCTCCCAGCTGAGCTAATCCTCCATCATATAAGTGACCCGTACGGGATTCGAACCCGTGTTACCGCCGTGAAAGGGCGGTGTCTTAACCGCTTGACCAACGGGCCCTGGTATTTTTTCGTTTGTTATGTATTGATAATTAGTGGCGGAGAGCAAGGGATTCGAACCCTTGAGACGGGGTTACCGCCTACACGATTTCCAATCGTGCTCCTTCGGCCACTCGGACAGCTCTCCATAAATGGCTCCGCAGGTAGGATTCGAACCTACGACCGATCGGTTAACAGCCGATAGCTCTACCACTGAGCTACTGCGGAATGAAGTCTGCCTGGCGATGTCCTACTCTCACAGGGGGAAACCCCCGACTACCATCGGCGCTGAAGAGCTTAACTTCCGTGTTCGGCATGGGAACGGGTGTGACCTCTTCGCCATCATCACCAGACATTTTAGTGACATGTATTATTATACTATGTATTTCAGAAAAAGCAAGAGTTTTTTTAAAAAAATTCTCTCAAAACTAGATAACAGTAAGCATACATTCAAATTGGTTAAGTCCTCGATCGATTAGTATCTGTCAGCTCCATGTGTCGCCACACTTCCACCTCAGACCTATCAACCTGATCATCTTTCAGGGATCTTACTTCCTTGCGGAATGGGAAATCTCATCTTGAGGGGGGCTTCATGCTTAGATGCTTTCAGCACTTATCCCGTCCGCACATAGCTACCCAGCGATGCCCTTGGCAGAACAACTGGTACACCAGCGGTGCGTCCATCCCGGTCCTCTCGTACTAAGGACAGCTCCTCTCAAATTTCCTGCGCCCGCGACGGATAGGGACCGAACTGTCTCACGACGTTCTGAACCCAGCTCGCGTACCGCTTTAATGGGCGAACAGCCCAACCCTTGGGACCGACTACAGCCCCAGGATGCGATGAGCCGACATCGAGGTGCCAAACCTCCCCGTCGATGTGGACTCTTGGGGGAGATAAGCCTGTTATCCCCGGGGTAGCTTTTATCCGTTGAGCGATGGCCCTTCCATGCGGAACCACCGGATCACTAAGCCCGACTTTCGTCCCTGCTCGACTTGTAGGTCTCGCAGTCAAGCTCCCTTGTGCCTTTACACTCTGCGAATGATTTCCAACCATTCTGAGGGAACCTTTGGGCGCCTCCGTTACCTTTTAGGAGGCGACCGCCCCAGTCAAACTGCCCACCTGACACTGTCTCCCCGCCCGATAAGGGCGGCGGGTTAGAAGGTCAATACAGCCAGGGTAGTATCCCACCGATGCCTCCACCGAAGCTGGCGCTCCGGTTTCCAAGGCTCCTACCTATCCTGTACAAGCTGTACCAACATTCAATATCAGGCTGCAGTAAAGCTCCACGGGGTCTTTCCGTCCTGTCGCGGGTAACCTGCATCTTCACAGGTACTATAATTTCACCGAGTCTCTCGTTGAGACAGTGCCCAGATCGTTGCGCCTTTCGTGCGGGTCGGAACTTACCCGACAAGGAATTTCGCTACCTTAGGACCGTTATAGTTACGGCCGCCGTTTACTGGGGCTTCAATTCGCACCTTCGCTTACGCTAAGCGCTCCTCTTAACCTTCCAGCACCGGGCAGGCGTCAGCCCCTATACTTCGCCTTACGGCTTCGCAGAGACCTGTGTTTTTGCTAAACAGTCGCCTGGGCCTATTCACTGCGGCTCTCTCGGGCTTGCACCCTAACAGAGCACCCCTTCTCCCGAAGTTACGGGGTCATTTTGCCGAGTTCCTTAACGAGAGTTCTCTCGATCACCTTAGGATTCTCTCCTCGCCTACCTGTGTCGGTTTGCGGTACGGGCACCTCTCACCTCGCTAGAGGCTTTTCTTGGCAGTGTGGAATCAGGAACTTCGCTACTATAATTCGCTCGCCATCACAGCTCAGCCTTCACGGGAAACGGATTTGCCTATTTCCCAGCCTAACTGCTTGGACGCGGATATCCAATACCGCGCTTACCCTATCCTCCTGCGTCCCCCCATTGCTCAAATGGTGAGGAGGTGGTACAGGAATATCAACCTGTTATCCATCGCCTACGCCTTTCGGCCTCGGCTTAGGTCCCGACTAACCCTGAGCGGACGAGCCTTCCTCAGGAAACCTTAGGCATTCGGTGGAGGGGATTCTCACCCCTCTTTCGCTACTCATACCGGCATTCTCACTTCTAAGCGCTCCACAAGTCCTTCCGGTCTTGCTTCACAGCCCTTAGAACGCTCTCCTACCACTGTTCGAAGAACAGTCCGCAGCTTCGGTGATACGTTTAGCCCCGGTACATTTTCGGCGCAGAGTCACTCGACCAGTGAGCTATTACGCACTCTTTAAATGGTGGCTGCTTCTAAGCCAACATCCTGGTTGTCTAAGCAACTCCACATCCTTTTCCACTTAACGTATACTTTGGGACCTTAGCTGGCGGTCTGGGCTGTTTCCCTTTCGACTACGGATCTTATCACTCGCAGTCTGACTCCCAAGGATAAGTCATCGGCATTCGGAGTTTGACTGAATTCGGTAACCCGGTAGGGGCCCCTAGTCCAATCAGTGCTCTACCTCCGAGACTCTTACCTTGAGGCTAGCCCTAAAGCTATTTCGGAGAGAACCAGCTATCTCCAGGTTCGATTGGCATTTCACCCCTACCCACACCTCATCCCCGCACTTTTCAACGTGCGTGGGTTCGGGCCTCCATTCAGTGTTACCTGAACTTCACCCTGGACATGGGTAGATCACCTGGTTTCGGGTCTACGACCACGTACTCAATTCGCCCTATTCAGACTCGCTTTCGCTGCGGCTCCGCATCTTCTGCTTAACCTTGCACGGGATCGTAACTCGCCGGTTCATTCTACAAAAGGCACGCCATCACCCGTTAACGGGCTCTGACTACTTGTAGGCACACGGTTTCAGGATCTCTTTCACTCCCCTTCCGGGGTGCTTTTCACCTTTCCCTCACGGTACTGGTTCACTATCGGTCACTAGGGAGTATTTAGCCTTGGGAGATGGTCCTCCCGGATTCCGACGGAATTTCACGTGTTCCGCCGTACTCAGGATCCACTCAGGAGAGAACGAAGTTTTGACTACAGGGCTGTTACCTCCTATGGCGGGCCTTTCCAGACCTCTTCATCTACCTCGTTCCTTTGTAACTCCGTACAGAGTGTCCTACAACCCCAAGAGGCAAGCCTCTTGGTTTGGGCTGGTCCCGTTTCGCTCGCCGCTACTCAGGGAATCGCATTTGCTTTCTCTTCCTCCGGGTACTTAGATGTTTCAGTTCCCCGGGTCTGCCTTCTCATATCCTATGTATTCAGATATGGATACCACTCCATTACGAGTGGTGGGTTTCCCCATTCGGAAATCTCCGGATCAAAGCTTGCTTACAGCTCCCCGAAGCATATCGGTGTTCGTCCCGTCCTTCATCGGCTCCTAGTGCCAAGGCATCCACCGTGCGCCCTTTCTAACTTAACCGTTAAAAAGAATCACTACGTGATATCTTGCATTACTAATTGAATGTGAATTACTTCTGTTATCTAGTTTTCAAAGAACAACATCTCGAAGAATCGAATGATCCTTCAAAACTAAACAAGACAGGGAACGTTCTGTTTATAAGACCCAAGGTCTTATATTCCGTTAAAATCCTTAGAAAGGAGGTGATCCAGCCGCACCTTCCGATACGGCTACCTTGTTACGACTTCACCCCAATCATCTGTCCCACCTTCGGCGGCTGGCTCCATAAAGGTTACCTCACCGACTTCGGGTGTTACAAACTCTCGTGGTGTGACGGGCGGTGTGTACAAGGCCCGGGAACGTATTCACCGCGGCATGCTGATCCGCGATTACTAGCGATTCCAGCTTCACGCAGTCGAGTTGCAGACTGCGATCCGAACTGAGAACAGATTTGTGGGATTGGCTTAACCTCGCGGTTTCGCTGCCCTTTGTTCTGTCCATTGTAGCACGTGTGTAGCCCAGGTCATAAGGGGCATGATGATTTGACGTCATCCCCACCTTCCTCCGGTTTGTCACCGGCAGTCACCTTAGAGTGCCCAACTGAATGCTGGCAACTAAGATCAAGGGTTGCGCTCGTTGCGGGACTTAACCCAACATCTCACGACACGAGCTGACGACAACCATGCACCACCTGTCACTCTGCCCCCGAAGGGGACGTCCTATCTCTAGGATTGTCAGAGGATGTCAAGACCTGGTAAGGTTCTTCGCGTTGCTTCGAATTAAACCACATGCTCCACCGCTTGTGCGGGCCCCCGTCAATTCCTTTGAGTTTCAGTCTTGCGACCGTACTCCCCAGGCGGAGTGCTTAATGCGTTAGCTGCAGCACTAAGGGGCGGAAACCCCCTAACACTTAGCACTCATCGTTTACGGCGTGGACTACCAGGGTATCTAATCCTGTTCGCTCCCCACGCTTTCGCTCCTCAGCGTCAGTTACAGACCAGAGAGTCGCCTTCGCCACTGGTGTTCCTCCACATCTCTACGCATTTCACCGCTACACGTGGAATTCCACTCTCCTCTTCTGCACTCAAGTTCCCCAGTTTCCAATGACCCTCCCCGGTTGAGCCGGGGGCTTTCACATCAGACTTAAGAAACCGCCTGCGAGCCCTTTACGCCCAATAATTCCGGACAACGCTTGCCACCTACGTATTACCGCGGCTGCTGGCACGTAGTTAGCCGTGGCTTTCTGGTTAGGTACCGTCAAGGTGCCGCCCTATTTGAACGGCACTTGTTCTTCCCTAACAACAGAGCTTTACGATCCGAAAACCTTCATCACTCACGCGGCGTTGCTCCGTCAGACTTTCGTCCATTGCGGAAGATTCCCTACTGCTGCCTCCCGTAGGAGTCTGGGCCGTGTCTCAGTCCCAGTGTGGCCGATCACCCTCTCAGGTCGGCTACGCATCGTCGCCTTGGTGAGCCGTTACCTCACCAACTAGCTAATGCGCCGCGGGTCCATCTGTAAGTGGTAGCCGAAGCCACCTTTTATGTCTGAACCATGCGGTTCAAACAACCATCCGGTATTAGCCCCGGTTTCCCGGAGTTATCCCAGTCTTACAGGCAGGTTACCCACGTGTTACTCACCCGTCCGCCGCTAACATCAGGGAGCAAGCTCCCATCTGTCCGCTCGACTTGCATGTATTAGGCACGCCGCCAGCGTTCGTCCTGAGCCAGGATCAAACTCTCCGATAAAGTAGTTTGACTGACTACGCACATCACTGTGCGATTTATTTAAAACTTTGAATTAACAGGTACGTTTTGTCTTGTTTAGTTTTCAAAGATCATCTCAACCTCATCTTGAGGCGACTTTTTCAGTATAACATTTCAGCGATTTGCTGTCAAATGTTTTTTGTTTTTATTTCTCCGCCGCTGTGAGCTTTTTGTTGAAGCGCATCAGCGACGTTTAATAATATACCATGCCTATGATTCAGCGTCAACACTTTTTTTGAAAGAATATCCTCGATGATATACTTCCTGCCCTTTGGTCTCTATTTGAGATACTTCAACAAAGCCTTTTTCCGTCAGGTAATCAAGCATAACACCAAGATCTTGGGTGAAGTGCACCAGTTCAGGGTGCTGAAGCAATTCTCCAAACTGCCACATTTCTTTTTCTTTCATCACTTGAAAAAGGTGGGCAGAACCGATTTCAGCTTTTGAATGGATGAGAAAATCATTTGCTAAGAATAATAATTCGAGCCTTTTCTCCAAACTTTCGTGACTCTCGACAAGTTCGGAATATAGCTTATATACCTGCGGCTCAATGTGACGGACCTGGTTCCAGACTGTCGTTTCGGGATAAAATCCCCGGTCAATCACTTCTATGCGGGCCAAGTGGTGAAGAGCATGCACTACCGCATAATATGCATCCAGAAAATGATCAGCTTCAAAAAACGCTTTTCCTTCTACAAATCTTCTGATCAGCTTGCCGTATTCCATTCCGATCTTTAATTTCCGCTCGGCGAAAGGAAAAGTGCTGAGCCGGTCATTGAGTTCAGATATATATTCATTGCGGTCAAACAGTACTTTGCCGTTGATGATCCAATCTATGACTCTTCTATTGGTCCCAAGCAGAATCCATTCCTGAAGCAGAGCCTCCGTTACAATATGTAAAGAAGCGGTTTTTTGTTCGAATTCATAATGCTTTATAAAAAGAGGTTCATCAGCCTGTTTGACAATGACAAGCATGACCGCATCAAAGTTATCCGTGATGGATGATGCTTTACTCCTTCTCTCAATCATAAGGACGGCCAGCGTATCGGGATGACTTGCTCTTTCTTGGTAAATTGGACGGAGAAGATTGTCCATTACGATTCCTCCAATGCGATTGTTTCACTAGCTATTGTTTCTACATTTCTATGATAAAACATGAAAGTCCTTTTTTCTAAACACATTGCACTATTATAACAAATTTCCTTTCAGGTGCCATATTTATTCTTCCCTTTTCTTACGAAAACATGAAGAATATGCCATCTGTTTTGTGCTATAGTTAAACGGGAGGGGGATGGACATGGCGAAATACTCAAGCAAAATTAATAAGATCAGAACGTTTGCGTTAAGTTTGGTTTTCGTTGGGTTTATCATTATGTACATCGGGCTGTTCTTTAAGCAGTCTGTTTTGCTTGCCAGCTTGTTTATGATTCTCGGCCTGCTGTCGATCGGGCTCAGCACCGCCGTTTATTTTTGGATCGGCATGCTGTCCACAAAAGCGGTCCGGGTGATGTGCCCCGCTTGCGAGAAAGAAACGAAGATTCTGGGCAGAGTGGATATGTGCATGCATTGCAGAGAGCCGCTTACATTGGATAAAGGATTGGAAGGCAAAGCGTTCGATGAGTCTTATAACAGAAAAAACAGTGCAAAATAAACGAAGCTGACCGTATCAAAGCGGTCAGCTTCGTTTAGTGGTTTTCTTTTTTGGAACATTCTTGGCAGACGCCGTAAATCTCCAAACGGTGGTGGCTTACCTTAAACCCCGTGACGTGAGCCGCAAGCTGTTCCACTTCGTCAAGCCCGGGATAATGGAAGTCTACGATTTTTCCGCAGCTTTCACAAATGGCGTGATAATGGTCAGAGGTGACAAAGTCAAATCTGCTGGACGCATCTCCGTACGTCAGTTCCTTTACAAGCCCAGCTTCCCGGAATACACGCAAATTGTTATACACTGTCGCAACACTCATATTAGGGAATTTCCCTTCCAAGGCTTTATATATATCGTCCGCTGTCGGATGTGCCATAGAATCCACGAGATATTCCAGAATGGCATGACGTTGAGGAGTAATCCGGACTCCCGTATCCTTCAACGTGTCTAAGGCTTCTTTTAATTCATGTGCAGCCATCCGTCATGCACCTCTCTTCTAAAAAAGATTCTTACTTTATAATGTTTATAATTAGTGTACATCTTTTTCCGGTCTCCTGTCAAATGTAATCTGAAGAAAACCCCGTGAGTTCAGCATTTGTCCATTAATTAGACGCAATTTGTTCCAATTCTCGAAGCGCCTCGGCAACGTGATCTTTCACTTTTACCTTTCTCCACTCCTTCACAAGACGGCCTTCTTTATCTAACAAAAAAGTGGATCGCTCGATACCCATATATTCTTTCCCAAAATTCTTTTTCAGCTTCCACACATCAAAAGCTTCCGCCAATTTGTGCTCATCATCAACGAGGAGCTGGAAAGGAAGATCGTGTTTTTGCTTAAATTTTTCATGTTTATCACGGCTGTCAGGGCTTACTCCGATAATAACCGCATCAAGTCCCGCGAAACTTTCGTGCTGATCACGGAAATCACATGCTTCCGTCGTGCATCCGGGTGTCATGTCTTTCGGATAAAAATAGAGAACGACGTACTTCCCTTTAAAATCCGTCAATGCTACTTCTTCCCCGCTGTCATTCACTAATTTCATATCCGGTGCTGTTTGTCCGATTTCAATACTCATTTCTTATACCTCCGGGTTTTTTATTAAGCGTATCCAATTCACGTTAAGATTACAACCGTTATCCCCCCGCTCTTTTCTGGAAGCATGAACCGTTGTGCTCGCAATGAAGCATGCTACAATAGAACATGATGTAAGGAGATATTAGGAGGGTCATTTTTTGTATACAAAATCAGTTGAACTTCATAAGGAAGCGTTAGAGCATATCGTCGGAGGCGTGAACAGCCCGTCCAGATCCTATAAAGCGGTAGGCGGCGGTTCACCCGTTGCGATGGAAAAAGCGAACGGCGCTTATTTCTGGGATATAGACGGGAATCAGTATATCGATTTTTTAGCGGCTTACGGCCCGATTATTACCGGACATGCCCATCCGCATATTACTGAAGCGATTAAAACAGCTGCTGAAAACGGCGTGCTGTACGGGACGCCGACCAAACATGAGGTCACTTTCGCCAAAATGCTGAAGGAGGCCATTCCTTCACTTGATAAAGTACGATTCGTAAACTCAGGCACTGAAGCGGTGATGACAACGATCCGGGTTGCACGCGCTTATACAGGCCGGACAAAAATCATTAAATTCGCCGGCTGCTATCACGGCCATTCTGACCTCGTACTTGTCGCTGCGGGTTCCGGCCCGTCTACGCTCGGCACCCCTGATTCCGCCGGCGTGCCGAAAAGCATCGCCAATGAGGTGATTACCGTTCCTTTCAATGATATTGAAAGCTACAAAGCCGCGATGGATAAATGGGGTTCAGAAATTGCAGCGGTTCTCGTCGAGCCGATCGTCGGCAACTTCGGCATCGTTGAACCTGAAGAAGGATTTTTAGAACAGGTAAATGAATTGACCCATAAAGCGGGCGCGCTCGTCATTTATGATGAAGTGATCACGGCGTTCCGTTTTATGTACGGAGGCGCGCAGGATCTTCTTCAAGTGAAGCCTGATTTAACGGCGCTCGGTAAAATTATCGGGGGCGGCTTGCCGATCGGCGCTTACGGAGGCAAAAAAGAGATCATGGAGCAGGTTGCTCCGCTCGGTCCGGCATATCAAGCCGGCACGATGGCCGGAAACCCGGCATCTATCCTATCAGGCATCGCCTGCCTGGAAGTGCTGAAGGAAGAAGGCGTTTATGAGCGGCTTGATGAGCTCGGCGCCAGACTTGAGCAAGGCATTCTCGCCCATGCGGAGACACATGGCATTACCATCACCGTCAACCGTTTAAAAGGCGCGCTCACGGTTTACTTCACTGATGAAAAGATCGTCAATTACGAGCAGGCGGAAAATACGGACGGAGAAGCATTCGCCAAGTTCTTCAAGCTGATGCTTGAGCGCGGCATCAATCTCGCTCCATCGAAGTATGAAGCTTGGTTTATCACAACCGCACATACTGAAGAGGATATCGACGCCACTTTACAAGCCGTTGAAGATGCGTTCAGACATATGAAAAAATAACTGCTGAAACAAGCGGGAGCCCGGGGCTTCCGCTTTTTCTTTTTGTCCGATTTGTGAGATAATGGTTTTTTCAAAAAAAGACCTTGAATAATTGGTATGATCCCTGTATATTACTTTATTGTTTAGCAAATCAGCCAACAGGGAAATGTAAGTGTCAGCCGTTCGTTCGGCACATAATTTATTAGAGAAAGGAATGCACGCACAAACCAATGAAACTTGGTGCCCGCATTTTAAAAACAGGGATTGCGATTACGCTCGCGCTCTACTTAGCATCATGGATCGGACTTCCGTCGCCGATCTTTGCCGGGATTGCAGCTATATTTGCCATACAGCCCTCTATTTACAGGTCTTTTCTTATCATTATTGATCAGGTTCAGGCAAATATCATCGGCGCTGTCATCGCTACGGCATTCGGACTGATTTTCGGACCGAGTCCGATTATGATCGGATTGACCGCAGTGATTGTCATCACGATCATGTTAAAACTGAAAATTGAACACACCATTTCGATTGCGCTCGTGACGGTTATCGCAATTTTAGAAACACCGGGAAACAGCTTCCTGACGTTCGCTCTGATACGAACAAGCACCGTTATTTTAGGCGTGCTGTCTTCTTTTATTGTGAACCTTGTGTTTCTTCCGCCGAAATACGAAACGAAGCTGACTCATCATACGGTTGAATATACCGATGAGATCATGAAATGGATCAGGCTGACGATGCGTCAGTCCACGGAACACTCGATATTGAAAGAGGATATTGAGAAGCTGAAGGAAAAGATGATGAAGCTTGATCATACGTACCTTCTTTATAAAGAGGAGAGAAGCTACTTTAAGAAAACGACGTATGTAAAGTCGCGCAAGCTTGTATTGTTCAGACAGGCGATTATTACGGCGAATCGGGCGCTTGATACGCTGAAAAAGCTGCACCGCTATGAAAACGAGATTTATCATATGCCGGAGGAATTTCAGGAGACGCTGACAGAAGAAATTGATTATCTGCTTCATTGGCACGAAAGGATTCTGATGCGGACGGTCGGCAAGATCAAACCGCATGATGACGACGCTGAAGAAAGCATAAGATATAAACAGCTTTTGACGAAGTCTTTCTTGAAAAATCAGCAGAACTGCGAGGATGAACTGCTTGATTACAATATGCTCAGCATTATGGCTGCGGTTGCGGAATACCGCGAGCAGCTGGAGCATCTCGATACATTAATTACGAGTTTTCAGACATACCACCCGAAAGACAGCGAATTAGAAACAGACGATGATGAGTAACCCGGTGCTTCCGTAAAACCGGGTTTTTTTGCATTCAAAAAAACGTATGCCGCCCATTCGGACGGCATACGTTTTTGTATCAGTTCAAATTCTGAATCGTAAATAAGTGTCTGTACTGGCCGCCTTGGGCCATTAATTCCTCGTGCGTGCCGGTTTCGACGACGGCGCCGTTTTCCATGACGACAATTTTATCCGCGTGCGTAATCGTGGACAGCCTGTGGGCGACGATAAATGTCGTCCTGTTTTTCGCAAGCTTTTCCATCGCTTCCTGAATGTAGTGTTCACTTTCCAGATCAAGAGCCGATGTCGCTTCATCCAAGATTAACAGCGGCGGATTTTTTAAGAATACACGCGCGATGGAAATCCGCTGTTTCTGCCCGCCTGACAATTTGACGCCCCGTTCGCCGACTTTGGTTTCATAGCCTTCGGGGAAATTCATAATAAATTCATGGGCATTTGCCGCTTTCGCAGCCGCAACCACCTCATCCAGAGACGCTCCCGGTTTACCGATGGCGATATTTTCACGAATCGTCTCACTGAACAGAAACGTATCCTGAAGCACCATTCCGACTTGATTGCGGAGGCTTCTCGCTTCATAATCGCGAATATCTGTGCCGTCAATCAGCAGGCTGCCGCCGGATACATCATAAAAACGCGGTATGAGGCTGACAAGCGTCGATTTACCGCCGCCGCTCATCCCGACGAGCGCGACGGTTTCCCCTTTTGTCACCTTTAAGGAAACGTCCTGCAAAATCGTTTCTTTTCCTTCCTCATAACGGAACGAGACATTTCGGAATTCAACTTCGCCCTTAACGCCGTCAGCTTTTACTGCATTCGGTTTATCAGTCAGTTCATACGGCTCGTCGATAAATTCAAATATGCGGTCCATTGAAGCGATCGACTGGGTCAGGGTCGTCGATGAGTTGATCAATCTTCTGACCGGATTGTACATTCTGTCAATATAGCCGACGAACGCAACCATCGTCCCTACCGTCAGCGGACCGTTTATGACAAAATAACCCGCAAACGCGATAACGAGCAGCGGCGCCAAATCCGTAATGGTATTCACGACTGCAAACGTTTTTGCGTTCCAATTCGTATGACGGATCGCTCTGTCCAGAAAATGTCCGTTTTTTTCATCAAAATTGGCTTGTTCATAATCTTCAATGGCAAAACTTCTGATGACGGGCATCCCCTGAACTCGTTCGTGCAAATGTCCCTGAACTTGGGCGAGTGCCTGAGAACGCTCACGTGTCAGTTTTCGGAGACGGCCGTAAAAGTATTTCACTGAAATTCCGTATAACGGAAACAAAATGACAGATATCAATGTCAGCTTGACATCGAGTGTAAACATAATGCAGATGACGATCAGCACCGTCATCATATCAAGCCAGATATTCATCAGTCCGGTTATGACAAAGTCTTTTGTCTGTTCGACATCATTTATCACCCGGGAAATGACTTCGCCCGTTCTCGTGTTGGCATAAAACCTCAGGCTCAATTTTTGAATATGATCAAACAATACTCCCCTGATATCATAGAGCACCCGGCTGCCCGTCCATTGCGCGAAGTATTGCCGATAGTACTCTACCGGGGGACGCAGAATTAAAAACAGCACAAACATGATGCCCATTATCGTGAATAGCGATGATGTTTTAGCGCTTGCCGTTCCGCTCCCTTGAATAATGTCATCGACCACGTATTTTAACAGCAGCGGGAGAGCCAGCGGGATGGAGAATTTTATGATGCCGATTAACACTGTGATAAAAATTTGTTTTTTATAAGGTTTTACAAATTGCATATAGCGTCTGATTACGCCCACACTTTATCCCCCTCTCTCTTTAAGGCGTGTGAGCCCATGTGAAAAACCTGTTGACACCCCAACAGGTTTTTTATTGTATTCTTTATTTTGTATAGCGCAGATACCGTTCATACCACATATCAACAAATTCCGGAGCAAACGGTCCTTTCCGCTGATGAATCCAGTGCAGCAGCGTATTCAGATACTCCTTCAGAATGCTGTCGATCTCTTTAGGGTAATTCATTGATTTGCGGTGGTCATCGTATTCATCCTCGTCAAGAATGTTATACGTCATATCCGGAAACACCTTGACATCCAAATCGTAATCAATATATTTGATGGCCTCTCCGTCATAAGCGAACGGCGAGCTGATGTTGCAATAATAGTGTACTCCGTCATCTCTCAGCATTCCGATGACGTTAAACCACTGACGGGCATGAAAGTAGCAGATCGCCGGTTCTCTCGTCACCCACGTCCGTCCGTCGGATTCCGTCACCATTGTCCGGTCGTTGGCTCCGATGATACACAATTCCGTACTTTTTAAAATCGTCGTTTCATTCCAAATTCGATGAAGCAGCCCGTTATGCTTATAGCTGTGAATTTGAATGGTTTCTCCTTCCTTGGGATATCCCATATTTCTCCCCTACTTTCTGTAAAGCCCTGCAGTCAATGCAGCCGCAATTGCTTTCCGACAAGTCTTTTCACTATTATAACGTTACGAATTAAAAAATGAAAATAAAAGAACCACTCCGCTTCCGGAATGGCACATTCATTTCTGCACATAGGAAGACGGCTTTTCCGTGCTGCGATAAGACTGGATGACTTGCTCTGTCTGCCTTTGGAATAACTCCTGTATGCCGGCCAGGTCTTTTCGCTTTGTCGCAATTTCGTCCTGTACATTGTCCAGCTTTGCATCTCTTTCCAGACTGATGAGTTCCGCTTCCACCTGCCGGCAGCGGTCAAGTTCTGACTGCAGCTCGAGAAGCTGATCCATGATTTTCATCTGTTCACTTACAAGCTTTTCAAACTCTGACATCGGGTTCCTCCTTAGGCTTTTAGGTTGATACTCCTTACCATTTCGATTTTACGCCGGAAAACCCTTTGACTCATTCTGTAGAGGAATCACAAGTTTTGTCGTTTTGGCAACAGAAAAAAGCACTTCCATCCGAAGATGAAGTGCTTTTTCGTTTCAGTGATTAGCTGTTTTGCTGTTTGTTTTGTTCAGCAGATTGGTTTTGCTTTCTAACCTGCTGCGCATCAGTTTCACTGCCGAATTCAGTGCCGTATTGACCCTGACCGGAAGCTGATTGCTGGTTTTGTTTTTTCACCTGCTGAACGTCTGTTTTGCTGTATTTTGAGTTTGCCATTGTTATCACCTCCACGCACTTTAGAATGCGCAGGAGATGATAAGGCTATTCATCTTTTTTTAAAACTTATACAAGCAGAGAACGTCCGCCGTCAATAATGATGGTCTGGCCGCGGATCATGTCCGCTTTTGAAGAAACTAAAAACTCCACCGTATCGATCATATCTTTAATTTCGACCATTCTGCCGGCCGGCGTATTTTGGCGGGCATCTTCCAGCAGTTCATCTCTGTTAGGGAAATGCTTCAGCGCGTCCGTATCAATCGCTCCGCCTGACACCGCGTTTACGATGATATTTTTCGGAGACAGCTCAACCGCCAGATAACGGGTTAACGATTCTAAAGCGGCTTTTGAGACACCGACCGTCGTATAGTTTTCAAGATAGCGGATGCTGCCGAGCGAGCTGATGCTGACGATGTGGCCGCCTCCGTTTTTCTCCATCATCTTTGCTGCTTCCTGGGCGCAGAAAAGCAATGCTTTCGCATTGATATTCATCGTCCAGTCCCAGTGTGTTTCTTCCAGTTCCATGACCGGTCTCAGCACGCCTGAAGCCGCATTATTGACGAACACGTCCAGTCTGCCGAATGTTTCGTCAATCTGGCGGAACATGTCTTTGATTTTTGCCGGCTGGCCGACATTGGCTTTAATGACGAGCGTTTTAACGCCGAGTTTTTCAATTTCTTCGGCGGTTTCTAATGCCGCTTTTTTACTGCGGGCGTAATTGATGACGATGTTGTATCCTTTTTCCGCGAGTCTGATGGCGGCTGCTTTCCCGACGCCGCGGCTGCTTCCCGTGATCAGTGCGCATTTATTTTGTTCCATTTTTCCTCAGCTCCTTGCTGTGTATAGTTCTTTTCATTCAACAAACAATAAAAGCAATATGTGTTGAAAGGGGTCTTTTATATGTATGTCGGACGTGATATGGGCGAATTGGCCATGATGCCCAAAAAAGATTGGAGAGATTCAGAGCTCGCCTATTTCCATCATGCCTTCCAGCAAATTATGCCGTATTTAAACGAAGAAGGCCAGTCCAAATACCGGGAACTGATTCAGGAAATCGAAGCCCGCGGCGGACTGAAACGGAATGAAGCGGATTATGGCCACGGCACTCGCGTCAGCTATGACTGACGCTTTTTACAGGCGGCCGCTTTCTTCCGCCATTTTCCATATCTTTTGATGGGAAACGGGAAATGCGTATTCCTCGAGCTCCTCTTTTGTGACCCGTATAAATTCCGTTGTATCCGACACTTGTTTTACTTTACCGAAAAAGACCGAAATATTCCAGACGAGATGGGTGAAAACATGTTCTACGATGCCTTCCAGCTCCCCGATTTCAGCGGTTGTTCCCATCTCTTTTTCTAAATAGGCTTCAAGCTGCTCTCTTTCGGTTTTGATTCCTTTCTGAGTTTCGGTATTCGGAAACTCCCACAAGTTGGCGAGCAAGCCTTTTGGCGGCCGTTTATGAATATAGACATCGCCTTGATCGTCTGTCAGCACAACGGCTGCCATTGTTTTTATTCCGGGCTTTTTCTTTTTGCTTTTAACGGGCAGCTCCCGCTCTGTCCCTTCCGCAAATGCCGAACAGTGCTTTTGTACGGGGCAAAGCAGGCAGGACGGCGATTTCGGGGTGCAGATGATCGCGCCGAGCTCCATTAAACCCTGATTGAATTCAGATGGTTTTTCATGAGAAATGAAAGCGGATACCGCCTGTTCGAAAATGGTTCTGGTTTTAGGTTTTGCGATATCGTCCCATATGGAAAGAATTCTCGACATGACACGCATCACATTGCCGTCTACGGCGGGAATCGGTTTGTTGTATGCGATGCTGAGCACGGCGCCTTTTGTATAAGGGCCGACGCCTTTCAGTCCGCCAAATTCCTTTTCCTCGGCAGGGACGACTCCCCCGTACCGCTCATGCACTTCTTTTACGGCACTTTGCAGATTTCTTACACGGGAGTAATAACCCAGCCCTTCCCAGGCTTTGAGCACTTTTTCCTCATCGGCTTCAGCGAGCGCCGAAACGGTCGGAAATTGCTCAACAAACCGCCGGAAATAAGGGATAACGGTTTCTACGCGCGTCTGCTGCAGCATCACCTCTGACACCCACACCCGATACGGGTCCTGATTTTCTCTCCACGGCAGAATTCTCTGTTCTCTTTCGAACCATGTAATTAAGTCCTCGCGAAATTTGTCTATATCTTTTTGTTTCATTTTTTCTTCAAGTGCGTTCATATCTTCTCCTCAGATGTTTCGGGTTCCGCTTTTCTTGACACCGTATTTTGGTGTAAACTTAGGGCACGTTACGATAATATGTTACATTAAATAGTGATAAAGAAAAAGCGGAAACATATGAGAACGGCGGATAAACGCCATGATTGGGCAAACAGAAAATGGGGAATATCTTATAATGCGAAATATGCGGGCAACTGATTGTTAACGCCTGCTAGGAGGTCAACAATGGATACTGGCACTCACGTTGTCATGGGTATCGCGCTTGGCGGAATCGCAACTCTTGATCCTGCCGTCGGCATGCACACCCCCATGTCTCAGGCAGTTATGATCGCCGCTCTTGCCGGCTCTCAGGCACCTGATATTGATACCATATTGAAGCTGAAAAATAATGCCGTTTATATTCGAAATCATAGAGGGTTCACGCACTCCATTCCCGCCGTTTTATTTTGGTCCGTTCTGATTCCGGGTATTTTGTTTATGTTTTATCCGGAAGCGAACTTTTTGCACCTGTGGCTGTGGACGCTTCTCGCTGTCGTTTTGCATGTGTTTGTTGACATTTTTAACGCATACGGCACGCAGGCCATCCGCCCGTTTTCGCGAAAATGGATCGCTCTCGGTTTAATCAATACCTTTGATCCGTTTATTTTCGTCAGCCATTTGGCCGCGATTGCCGTGTGGTATATCGGAGGTCATCCGGGCGTGACATTTCTGATGCTTTATATCATCCTCGCAGGATATTACGCCGTCCGGTTTTTGATGCAGCTGCGGATAAAGCGAAGGCTGCGCGAAATGATTGAAGAGGAGATTGAAACCATTATTATTTCGCCGACGATGAAATTCAGGCAGTGGCGTATCGCCGTGACGACGGCGCATGCCTTTTATGTCGGCAGAAGCCTTGACGGCCATGTCGTGATATTGGATACATTCAACCGCGTGCCCGTTCCGGAAACCGATGTGATGAAGGCCGCGAAACAGGACGAAAATATTGCAGCCTTTCTTTCATTTTCCCCCGTTTACAGGTGGGAGGTCGATACCTTTAAAGATCATTATGAGGTGCGTTTTATTGATTTGCGCTACCGGAGCAAAGGCCACTATCCTTTTGTCGCCATCGTCCACCTCAGTCATGATTTAGAGTTTCTCTCTTCTTACACGGGCTGGATTTTCAGCGAGGAAAAATTGCAGAAAAAATTAAAGCTCGGCTCTGTTTAAGAGCCGGGCTTCTTTTGTCTTCTCACATATATAGCCGCAAACACGAGGCTGATCACCGATAGAGCGGCCGCGGGTTTAAAAAACGGCGGGAAATACGTTAATTGAATATCGTTTTTTCCTTTTTGCGCTTTAAATCCGATAAAGGAATAATCCGCTTTTTCAATCTGCTCTTTTCTGCCGTTTATCTTCAGCTCCCAGCCTTTTTCATAAGGAATCGGAAGCATGATATACGGCGCGCGGGTTTTGTTATCATACGAGATATGAAGCGTATTTCCGCGCCAGCTGAGATCGGCCCGCGGTTCTTTTTCCGCTTTTCGGTATGCGCTTTTCAGCGTATCGTACCGTTCTTCATAAAGCGCCAGTCTGTCAAGCTGATACGATCCTTTCGGCAGACGGATTTGGATGTTTTTTGTTTTCGGCACTCTGACAGTAAGATCGTTGACACCTGTTTTGTAAATGGATTGATTCGATTTTCTCGTTGTCGTGTAATCGTTCACTTTTAATGTAAAGCCCTGGTCCTTCGCTTTATTCTTCAAATAAAAGCTGACGTAATAATCGCCGCCGTCCATCTTAGCGGCTTGCGGCGTAATGATCAGGCCGCCGCCGTCTTCGTTTACCGTCAGGATGCCGTTATGATAATCGCCATGTTCGGCCGCTACCTCTGCATGGCGGATCATATTTTTCGCCTCAGGCGCTTTTTTCGTGTTGGTTGTGCTTGATTCCGTGACGATCCCGTCAAGCATTGCCCGTTCCCTGGCAAGGGCGGGCGCTTTTTTCAGGCCGCCCTCGTTATATACGCGATCGGCTGTCCGGACGAACGGAAGCATATATTGATTTTGATAAACCGCATAATGGGTTGATTCCATGATTTTTTTGAACCCGTACGGCACGCCGGCCTCGTTTGTTTTTTCCGTCATATAATATTTTCCGTAAAGCAGGCTGTATAAATTAGCCCTGTTTCCTAATGTCGCATAGCGGCTGACGCTTTCTCTGCCCATGTCAATCTGGAGGTCGTTCCAGTAAAAGGACAGCAGATTGCGGTTCAGTATGCTTGAGTATACGCTGAATCCGTTGAATCCGTATATGATCGGGGTGTTATTGAAAACACCGTTCATCCAATCTAAACGGGCAAACGGATCAGGGTCTTTTTCTTTCAGACGCTGAATGAGCTCTGATTGCTCTTTGCCTTTATAGTCAGCACCCGTCATAAAGGTATGCGATACCGTATAAATCTTCCCGCCTTCTGATAAAGCATATTTTTCATATGTATTAGCCGTAAGCACAGCCGTAAGCAAAATGACGGCATAGACGGCGGGCACCGCGCCTTTCAGTCTTGTCTTTGCTGCAAAGAAAGCGGCTATGCTCAGCACCAGAAGAAGGATGACGGGCAGGTTGGCGTGATCAGAAATATCCAGACTGTACCGCCTCACCTGGCTCCAATAGAGCAGAACGACGAGTACGGCGGACATCAGCATACTCTTCATGCTGATGTCTGAAAGCTTAGAAAGCCCGGCTGAAACCGTTCCGGCAATCGTGAAGCACAGGACGTATTCAAACCTGTTCTGCGGAGCTGAAAAACCGTTAAAGGCACTTGCCGCAAACGGACTGAAGTGAAACAGAATATACAGCAGACTGATTCCCGCAAACAGCCGGAACAAGCGGTTTTTGTATAAAGTAAATGTAAATAGAAAAAGCAAAAAAGCCGCCGGCAGGATGATAATCCGGCTAGAAAATAAAATGTTGTCGGAAAAATCAAGCCATGCAATATGCTCTGAATACGGCGGCCGCAGATTATGAAGGTATCCGTACACGACAGGAATAAAGGAAACTGCGCTTATGCCGAACCCGAGAAGGCCCGGCAGAATAAATATCCTGCATTGAGTGAGCCTTTTCGCCTCATTGCCTTCAAGGGGGATCACCCACCTGAATAAGATATAAACGCCGATGAAAATCAGATTAATATACGCAAAATAAAAGTTGTTGATCAATGTCAGCGCACAGGCGAAGATAAACCACGCCGGCTTTTTTTCCCGGATGATTTTTTCCGCGCCCAACACAAGCAACGGCAGCCACACCATACTGTCAGTGAAAAAGTCCCAATATACCTCATGCCGGAAGTAAATAATCGAGACCCCGTACAACACGGCGCCGGCAAAAGCAGGCACCGTCCGTTTGACGAAATAGCGGAACACACACGCCGCCGTGAATATGATGAAACTCTGCTTGGCGATGCTGATAAAAACGGAGGCCTGCGCCCAAAACAGCGCATCAGCCTCACCCGTCAGCTGAATAAGCTGCAAAAAGCGGACAGCGGCGGAGATAAACAGGAATAGAAAAGAAGTAGAGAAATAATAGCCGAGCTGACTGTACACTCCCCCGCCCAGTCCGAACGAATAGCTGTAAAACAGCCTGCCGTTCATATATTGATCAAACAGCAGCTTTTTGAAGACCGCCATTTGGGCGATCCCGTCTCCAGACCCCGTCATATAGCGGCCTGCCGACCACTCTTTTAAGAAAAAAATATGAGCGGCTGCCGCAGCCAGCACACAGGCTGCCGGCAAGATCCATTTATTTTTTTTCATACAACGTCCCCAGACCCTGCGCACAGCGGCGGCTGTTTAATGGTTCCACTTGCGCTTTTTTGTATAATTCGTTTCATTTTGTTCTCCGTACGTTATATTCGCTTCTTTAATTAAATAGTGCGGGCGTTTTTTTGTTTCATAGTAAATCCGGCCGATGTATTCTCCGATGATGCCGAGACTCAAAAGCTGGATGCCCCCTAAAAACAGCACGGCGGAAATAATGGTGAAGTATCCGGGTACGGACACGCCGTGTGTCAGAATATGAACAAAGGTTGTTACAATATAAACCATCGACAGAAGCAATATCAGAATACCGGTGAAAAAGCATACCCTGAGGGGCTTGTTGTTGAAGGAGACGACACCGTCCATTCCGTAGTTGAACAGATTGCTGAATGACCATTTGGACGTGCCGTTCTTCCTTTCGACATTTTCATAAAATACGATTTTCTGGTCAAACCCGATCCAGCAGAACAGCCCTTTCGAGAAACGGTTCCCTTCACTCAGCTTCAAAAGAGCATCAACGGCCTGCCGGCTCAGCAGGCGGAAATCTCCGACCCCGTCACGCAGGTCCACTTCGACGGCTTTGTTGATAAATTTATAATACAGGGAAGAAAGCACGGAACGCACGGGGCTGTCCCCTTTTCGGTTGCGCTGCGCGATGACTTGGTCATACCCTTCTTCATAGCCTTGAATGAAGTCTTTCAGCAGATGGGTCGGATGCTGCAGATCGGCGTCCATCACGATTACCGCTTCGCCCTGCACGTGTTCAAATCCTGCCAGAATGGCCGCTTCTTTCCCGAAGTTGCGGGAAAAAGATATGTATTTGACGCGATGGTTTCTGGCGGCCAGTTCTTTAATCTGCTGAAGGGTGTCATCCGCGCTTCCGTCATTGATGTAGAAAATTTCATAGTCATAATGAATCGTCTGAAATTCTTTTTTTAAAGATTCATGGATGAGCTTGACGTTGTTCCCTTCATTGTAAGACGGAATAATAATTGAGATTAACCTTTGTTTCATGAAGGCACCTTCTTTGTATTATTCTTTTTTTAGGACGGCCTTAAAGGAATTGTCCGCAAAACTTCAGTAAGGCTTTTCCTTTTTTTAATGACGTTTAAACCCTTTTTTTGTTACAGGGAAAGAAATTTTTTTCTGCATATGGTTTATATTTTGTCATGTTTTTCGGCAGATATGAGAAAAAAAAGAAAAAGTCTGTACGCGGGACAGACTTTATTGCTGAAGGTATTCATGAATCAAATGGCTGACGATGCGCGGTTTTTCGTGAATGACCCAATGTGAGGCATCATCTATGAAGATTAAGTCGCCGTTTGGAATCATCCGTTTTGTTTCCTTGGCGAGCTTTTTGCTCAGCGCTTGGTCATTGACGCCCCATATTAATCGGTACGGAACGGGCATTTTAAGCGGAACGGCAGGGCCTAAACCGCCGGCTCTGATCGCCCGGTACCAGTTCAGCATCGCCGTGAGCGCTCCTTTTCTGCCCCAAGCTTCTTTGTAGCTGTCGACATCTTCCCGTGAAAAAAGCGCCGGTCGTTCGGATAAGCCGATCGCGTGATCCAATACGCGGTAATTGTCTTCAGACAATCTCCGTTCCGGCTTTTCCGGCAGCTGAAAGAACGCGATATAAGAGCTTTTCTTCCACTGCGGCGGGTAGAACGGTGTGACCTTCCGCATAACCGCCGGGTGCGGGATATTGACCGTGATTAATTTTTCAACGTATTGCGGCCGCGTGGATGCCAAATGCCAGGCCACGGCTCCTCCCCAATCGTGGCCGATGACGACGGCTTTGTCATCTGTAAAATGCGTGATCAGCCCGATAATGTCGTCTCTGAGCGTATCAATGGTATAGTTTTCAATGCCCTCCGGTTTGTCACTGAGATTATAGCCGCGCTGATCAGGCACGACAACATGGTATCCGGCATCCGCCAGCGGTTTGATCTGGCTCTTCCAGCCGTACCAGAATTCCGGAAACCCGTGCAGCAGCACCGCCAAAGGACCGTCTTTCGGACCGGCTGAAGCCGTGTGCAGCGTCACTCCGTTTGTTTCGATCATGTGAAACGTAATGTCATTCATCGATTCTCCTCCCCGTTTGTTTCAATCTTCTTTCTGTTAAGACGATGATCAGTACGCTGATCGCAATCAATAATACGGCCTGAACGATCAAGGCGAACGGCTGAGTCAGCCGGATAAGCAGGCTGCCCGCAAATCCAGCTGCCGCCGATATAAGGCCGAACAAAATCATGAGAAGCGCACTGAATCGATTGCCTTCTTTCCACTGCGACTCATCCGCCATAGAGCGCTTCGTCCGATATCCGTACAGGCTGTTGATCGACTTCGGCGGAAAAAATGTGACTAAAATGCCGGCCGCAGCCATCAGAAGGCCGCCGATTACCATTATCATATCTGTCACTCTCCTTTTCATCTTTTACGAAAGGAAAGGCGAAAAGTTTCAGAAAAAAAGCAGGCTCATTCGCCTGCCCGAATCTTTATTTTTGAGTTAAGTCGGCCGTTTTCACATAACCTGCTTTCCCGCCGTATGTGACGTACGCCCATTTACGGTCAAATCCTCCGTCATGGCTGAACCCCCAGCCGAGCACATTGACGGTTTCACCCGCTTTAACGGACCCTTTTTTGCCGGTTTCCAAAGTCGGCGTATAAAAAGCGGTTTGTTTCGCCGTCACCGCCTTCACCGGCTGCTTCATCAGAAAATGTGTGGAGATATAGGCTTTGTGACCTTTGTAGTCAATCTCAGCCCAATCTGCTCCTTGAAGCCGTTTAACCTTTACGGAATCCTCTGAACGAAGCGTGCCGATAATCGACCCTTGTTTATTTGGTTCTTTGCGGACGTTAAGTTCTCCTGCTTTCACGATATATGTATCTGCTGCGGTGTCTATTTTTGTCTGGTGAACTGCTGCGGCATTCGCTGCCGGATCGAAAAAAACGGTGCCTGCGGCTAAAAATAAGCAAAGTCCTGCGGCCGGAATAAATGCGGTTAACCCCTTTTTCATGTTCATTGTGGTTCCTCCCCGCTATTTTATAAGTTATTACACATTTCCACATTCCGCCGGTCGCCAAACATGATTTTTCCTATTTCTTTTATAAAAAGAAAAAACCGCCGGACGATATCCGGCGGGTGCACTGCTATGTTAATGCAGGAGACCCCTGCTTTGATCCAAATAATGAGAAACGTCTTCCCGAACGCTCTGGAACATATGGAGCTTACTGCCGTATGATTCGATCCATTCCTTGACGACGCGTTCTGTCATTTGCTCTCCTTGATACGGGCGGCCGGCTTTTGCGTAAGTCGCTTCGAAATCTCCCCATAAAAGCTCAACCCAAGTTCGCGCTTGCAAATAGCTGAGCATGTCATTTTTCTCAAGCAGCAAATTCGTCAGTTTGTCGATATATGTATTCATGTCTCTGTCTCCTTTCCTTGGGAAAACCTGCTGCTTTTACGCAGCTTGTCACAGGCATATACTAACTTTACGTCTTCAGTCCAGAAGGCGCAACCTTTTGATATTGGCCGAGGGGGAAAACAAATGGTCCGGAACAAGGCAAAAGGATTTCCTAATCAGAACAATAATAAGTTTGAAGGCGAACCGCGGGCAAAGGATGACTACGCTTCTAAACGGGCGGACGGTTCAATTAATTCGCACCCGCAAGAACGCATGAGAGCTTCAGGCAGACGATAACACACACACCGTAAGAGACCGGGAATGACCCGGTCTTTTTTTTGCGGAAAAAAACATCCTTTTGCGGTCATAAAGCTAAATAAATTCCATAATATGTTAAATGTTAAACCGAAAGCCGGTAGACAAAAAAGGAGGGGTTTTATAAAATGAAGACAGTTTCAAAACGATTGCTGAGCCTTACCGCATTCTTACTGTCAGTTTCATTATTTGCTGTTTCAGCTGAAGCAGCGGGCAGCCCGCAGACATCTGTATCAAACAGCGGTGAGGAGTTTGACGCACATCAGAATCAGCCTGTACAAACAACACAGACATCCCCCGCTTATGAAGGAACGGGCCTCACCAAAAGACAGCTTGCACAAAACAGCAAATCTGACATCAAGTCATTAAAGCCTTCCAGTATTATTGGGACAGACGAACGAATCAGAATTTCTCCTACAACATCATTTCCATATCGAGCGACAGCACAGCTGACTGTTACATACAGCGGCAGCACAAGCACCTACGGATGCACCGGTTTTTTTGTCAATGCCGACACGATCGTTACGGCGGGACATTGCGTGTATGACCAGAAAAACGGCTGGGCATCGAAAATTACGGCAGCTCCCGGCCGCAACGGATCATCGTACCCGTACGGCTCTTATTCAGGCAAGACATTCTACAGTGTCAAAGGGTGGACAGAAAACGGTGACACAAACTATGACTACGGGGCAATCAAAGTAAACGGGTCGCCCGGGAATACTGTCGGCTGGTACGGCTACCGGACGACCAACAGTTCCAGTCCGGCCGGGCTTTCCTCAACCGTGACAGGATATCCGTGCGACAAAGTGTCCGGTTCCATGTGGTCGGACAGCAAGCCGATTCGTTCTGCCGAGACATATAAACTCACTTATACGACAGATACGTTCGGCTGCCAGAGCGGATCGCCCGTTTACCGCAATTACAGCGACACCGGCCAGACCGCCATTGCCATTCATACAAACGGCGGGTCGTCTTACAATCTGGGAACAAGGGTGACAAACAGTGTATTCGACAACATTCAATATTGGTCAAATCAATAAAGCTTTTGTTTTCTTTCTCGCGGCGGCCGTTTTATGCGGATGCGGCAAAGCGGATGATTCCGCCGCCAAAAAAGTATTGCCCGTTACGCTCCATGTTGAGGATGCAGAAGGCTCACCGGCGGCTGGTGTGACGGTCACCGTGATGAAAGCGGCGGAGTCAGATCATCAGCCGAATATAGACCGCGGAGAGATAATAGGCAAGACTGATCACCACGGCGAGATTGCATGGAAAAGTGCCGCGAAAGGAACTTATGCCGTCGTTTTTGAAAAAGACGGAGTACCGGAAACCCGGAATATGTCCTTAGCTGAGAATGATAAACATACGGTGATCAGCATTACATTGAAACAATGAAAAAAGCTTGCAGGCGGAATATCCCCTGCAAGCTTTTTGTTATCCTTTATGCACTTGGTATTCATAGATATCTTTCTTCTCAGACAGATGAGCGAACGTGGAAAGCACAAGGCCGAGAGCCGTCATCAGCGCACCGCCGGCAAACAGCCATGAGTAAGATCCCGTTCCCCCGAGAATCAATCCGCCGATCCAGGCGCCGAGCGCGTTTGCCAGGTTAAAGGCAGAAACGCTCACCGCAGCGGCGATTGTCGTGCCGTTTTCAGAGGAAGAAATAACCTTGGTCTGCAAAAGCGGCGGCGTGCCGAACGCACATGCGCCGAACAAAAATGTCGCTGAAACGGCGGCGGCGGGAAAAACAGCGATATAAGGGAAAATCGCCAAGACGCCGATCAAGCCGATCATCACACCGATCATCGTGCGTGTCAGCAGTTTGAGCGGCACTTTCCCCGCGAAGAAATTCCCCGCCACTCCGCCGAGACCGTAGGCAAATAATGCGCCTGTAATGCCGACTGTGCCGAACCCCGCTGAATCTCTTAAAATCGGCTCAATAAACGTGTAAGCGATAAATACGCCTGAGTAGCCGAGAATGGTGATCGCAAAGGAAAAAATCACTTGCTTATGCTTAAAGACACTCCATTCATTCATCAGCATCGGAATCACTTTCGGTTTCCGGTTCGGTACGACCAGCATCAGTCCGATCAGCCCGATCATGCCTAAAACGGAAATAATGAAAAAGACGGCCCGCCAGTTAAGGGCATCCCCTAAATAAGAGCCGAACGGGACACCGAGCATCAGCGCCACGGTTAATCCGCCGTTCATGGAAGCCGCGGCGGCGGAACGTTTTTCAGGCGGCACCATTTCACTCGCAAACACCATGGCGATCGCAAAAAAAGCTCCGTGGATGGATGCGGATAAAATTCTGGAAATCGCCAGCACGGCGAAGTTTGGCGCAAAGACGCTCATCAGGTTGGCAAGGACGAAGATGCCCATCAACCCTAGCAGCACCGGCTTTCTCGGCAGCTTAACCGCGATAATGGTTACGATCGGGCCCGTCAGGCAGACGCTTGCCGCGTACGCCGTAACAAGCATGCCCGCTGAAGATACATGTATATGAAAGTCATCGGCAATCGACGTCAGAATACCCATGACAGCATATTCCGTATACCCGATGGAAAATGTGCAAATCATTAAAACAAAAATCATTAATTTCACTGATGGCTGTTTCATTTTGATATTCAACGCAAATCGCCTCCTTTTTATTTAAAAAACAACGAATTCCATCTTAAAAGATATCAAAAATGAATTCAATCATTTTTTACTGAAAGGTTGAAACGAATGTGCCCGAAAAGAAAAAGAGGCCGGAACCGGCCTCTTTTGTTATTTTTTTTCTTTTAAAACGGAAATCGGCAGTGCTTCTTCCCCATCAGACGGGGAAGATCTTTGTCCCCAGGCGAATACGCCGTTGATGTAATCAATGCGGAAAGTGTCATCAGAACCTTCTATCTGATACACCCCGCCGGGCCGAAAGTCTTCCGGGTTCAGCATGTAAGCTTTGGCCATCGTAATTTTCCGTTCAAGCACGGCCAGTTCATTTACAATGCCCATCTGTTCCGCTTTTCGCGCTTTTTCCTTCAGTCCCGCAATTTCTGTCTGTAGTTCATGAGGCGTCATTTGACTGTATCGTTTGTCCATTTCAGTTTACTCCTCTTCCTGCAAGAATTGATCAATATCGTCAATCGAGAATCCTTTTCTGAATAAGTACTGTTTAACCTTCATTCCGCTTTCATAGCTGCCGTCATAGCGGTATTTCCTGATCGCTTTTTCCGCATGAGCCTTCAGAGCTTCCATCTCGGCTTCATCATCATTTTCATACTCCGTCTGTTCCAGAGCGGCATTGATGACGTCGAAAGGGAAACCTTTTCGCTGAAGCTGCATCTGCGCCCGCTGTTTGATCTCTTTTGTGGACAGCTTTTTGTCCTTTTTCAGGATTTTGCCGATATGT
Source organism: Bacillus sp. Pc3 (assembly GCF_000815145.1). Taxonomy (NCBI): domain Bacteria; kingdom Bacillati; phylum Bacillota; class Bacilli; order Caryophanales; family Bacillaceae; genus Bacillus; species Bacillus sp. Pc3. The sequence goes on from NZ_CP010406.1 coordinate 1,234,754, forward strand.
TTCAGCGCTTCTTGTATTTGCTCATCAAATGTAAACGCACTGAGCGTCTCCTTGATGGTATCGTCGTCTATTCCTTTCGCTTTCAGCTCGCGGAACAGGACGTCAGGGCCTTTGCCGTTTGTTTTTTTGTGGGTGCTCGCATAGGCTTCGGCAAATTCTTTGTCATTTAAGTAGCGGTAATCGTACAGTTTATGGATGACTTCAGAAATGACCATGTCCGGTGTTTCTTTTTTCTTCAGATGATCCCGGACTTCTTTTTCAGAGCGCATCCGGTATGATAAAAATTCTACGGCGCGGTTAAAGGCTTTTTTCACGTCATCGCCGTGCTGGATTTCAAGAATGTCAAGCTCGTCCAGTTCTTTCCCTTTTTTCAGGTCAAAACGCACAAGCACGTCGGCGTCGACGCTGAATGCATATTTCTCATCAAGAAAGATGTTGAAGCGCTCGGTATTTTTCTTTTGGGTCGATATTTTTGTAATAAACGGCATCCCGGTCTCCTTTCCCGCCCCGATGTTCAGGCGTTTTTCTTTTTGGCAAATGAGGTACAGTATATGTATCAACGTGTAAGGAGAGATGGATATGAATATCGCGATGACAGGCGGCACTGGTTTTCTGGGCCGGCATCTGACAGGTGTGTTTACCCGCCGGGGACATCATGTCTATATTTTATCAAGAAAACAGAGAGAAACCGAACAAAAAAATGTGACATATGTTCAATGGCTGGCCGAAAACGCGGCGCCTGAGCGCGAGCTTCCCCCTATTGATGTATGGGTGAACCTCGCCGGAAAATCCATCTTTGACCGCTGGACGGACACAACGAAGGAACAAATCATCTCAAGCAGAATAGAAGCGACGAGAGAAGTCAGACGGATTATAAAGCAGCAGCCAAAAAAACCCCGGGCTTTGATTCAGGCCAGCGCCGTCGGCATTTACGGCACAAGCACAGAAAAAACGTTCACCGAACAGTCAGATACGTCAAATGAAGATTTTCTCAGTCATACGGCTCATATGTGGGAACGTGAAGGCCAGAAAATTGAAGCGCTCGGCATCCGGACGGTATATGCCAGATTCGGGGTGATGCTCGGTGAAAAAGGCGCCCTGCCGCTCATGGTTCTCCCTTATAAACTGTTAGCCGGCGGCACCATCGGCTCTGGACGGCAATGGCTGTCATGGGTTCATGTCGATGACGCCGCGGAACTCATCGCTTATGCGGCGGAGCATGATGACTTGTCCGGTCCCATGAATGTGACATCGCCGAACCCCGTGGAAATGAAGCAATTCGGAAAAATGATCGCAAGCGTCCTGCACCGCCCCCATTGGATTCCCGTACCGGAACTTTTTCTGGAGAAGGCCTTGGGAGAAATGAGCCTGCTGATCGTAAAAGGCCAGCGCGCCCTGCCTAAGCAGGCGCTGACATCCGGTTTTCAATTTACGTATGAAGAACTTGATTCCGCTTTAAAGGATCTCTTATCTGCATAAAAACGGAAATAAAAGCCAATCCTATTGGTATTCTGTTTTGAAGGAGGGTCTTCTTTTGGAAAAGAAGCGCGAAAAACATCAGCAGGGAGCCAATCTGAAAAAAATGCAGGAAGTCCTTTATTCCGGTGAATTCAAAAAAGCGGAAAGAGCAGCCAAACGGAAGTAAACTGAATAAAGATCGGAACCGGGCAGATACTATGTTTGTTTGATATCACTTTTTTCAGGGGGCGATTGATATGGGCAGAAATCATACTCACAAAAACCGTGATAAAAACAAACAAAAACTTCCTCAAGTTCCGGATGCTTTGAAACGCGAAACAGACGGCACATATGAGGAATATTCAAGCGAGCTTGCTGATTCCGCTGACCGCGAAGCGCAGGCGCGGATGAAAGCCGCTGACAACAGAGCTAAAAGCAAAACCCGCTAATACGAAATCCCCGCCTCTGTATAGAGACGGGGATTTTTTTTACAGTTCGGTAAACAGGCTTTTTGCCGGCGTCCGTTCTTTCGCCTTAGGCTGTTCATCCGGATAGCCCGTTTGAATGATGGCGGCAAAGCGCTCATTGTCAGCAAGGCCGAAGTCTTGGTGCACCTGTTTGTCATACATGATACGGCCGCTTTTCCAGACCATGCCGATGCCGTTTTCATGTGCGAGAAGCTGAAGGTTTTGAATCATGCCGCTCAGCGCCGCAAAATCATCGTTTCTCGTAAATTCATTTTCATCTTCTTTAAAGACGACCAGCAAAAATCCCGGAACGGCGCTGAGATTTTTTCTCATGTTCCGCTCTTTTTCCTCGTTGAAATCATCTTTTATCTTTTTGAAAAATGAGACGTAGCTGTCCGCAAGCTTTGCTTTTCCCGCTTCGCTTGCTGCGTAGATAAAACGCCATGGCTCCGTCAGCCTGTGGTTCGGTGCGTAAACGGCGGTTTCAAGCATATCTAATATGACTTCAGAAGGTACGGTTTCCGGTTTAAACGACCGGATGGATCTTCTGTTTCTGATTGTATGTGCAAGACTTTCGTTTTGCTGTAATTGTTCGGTTTTCGGCATGCCGATTCACCTTCCTATCCAAATGAAAATGATTATCATTTATAATATAACGGATACGACCGGCTTTTGTAAACCGTTACGGAAGCTGAAAATTGATTGTTTCGGCATACACGGCCGTTCCCGTCATCTTGATGTTCATCTCTCCGTTTTCCTCCGCGATCCTGATTTCCACTTTTCCGTCTTTCCCGATTTCCTGGCCTTGTTCAATTGTGAGGCATTCGGCTTCGGAGCCTCCGTATTGCCGCATATAGGCTGCCATGACGCCTGAAGCGGTTCCCGTGACGGGATCTTCGGTCGTTCCGGAGAAAGGGGAAGAAAAATGGCGTCCGTGCAGATCACTTTCCGGATGAACGGTTTCCAGAGAAAACGGATGAACGCTCGCTTTCGGAAGATCGCGCAAAACAGCGGGGAATTGTGCGTTGTCCGGCACCATATTCCGTGATGCTTTAAGTGATCTCAGCGGAACAATCAGTGTCCAGATCCCCGTTGATCCGTAAACAATCGGCAGCCCGCTGTGAAAATCCTCAGCCGTAATCCCGAGCGAGGCCGCAAGCTTTTCTTTGTCTCCCGTAAACGGCAGAAATTGCGGGGGAGCCTGTTCGAGTGTGATGTATACCCGGCCGTTTCGTTCAGCGGCTTTTGCGGGAAGAATGCCGGCTTTCGTTTCAATTTGATATGTCTGATCAGCCTGAAGCCTTCCCTTTTCAATTAATGCGTAAAGAGAGGCGACGGTAGCATGTCCGCATAAATTCATTTCGTGGCCGGGTGTAAAATAGCGGATGCGCAGATCGGCTTCCCCGCTTTTACAGAGAAATGAGGTTTCATTGTACCCTGCCATTTCGGCGATCATCTGCATCTCTTCATCTGAATAATCATCTCCGTTAAAGACGATTCCCGCGGGATTTCCCAAATTCGGAATATCGGAAAACGCTTCATATTTAAACACGGTTGCCTGTTTCATTCATCAGCCTTCCTTTCACCTTATGATCATGTTATTCAGTATAACAGAGTAAAATTAGAATTTTTAGTCAATTATTCAAAAAAAAAGACGCCTTTTAACGGCGTCTTTTTTTGGTTTTTCCGATCAGGCGGGTGACGAGGATCATCGTGACGGACAGCGATCTGTTTTTGCGGTATGCCAAGTATTTCCCGCGCCACTCCGGTTTGTATTTTTCTTTAAAGGCCCGCAGCCCGCTGAAGCTGTACATATACCGGACGTTGTTGAAGATGACGGCCGCGGCTCTTTCCGACCAGAAAGATGTAAAAGCCGTACCTACGTTTGACAAAGGCGCCATGCCCATATTGAAGGTGGTATAGCCTTTTTCCTGCGCCCAGAGAAACAGACGGATGAAAAGCGCGTCCATAATACCGTTCGGCGCGCTTTTCCGATAACGCATCAAGTCGACGGATATCTCGCCTTCCTGATACATCGGCATCAGGTTGGCAAAAGCGATGATCTCCCCTTCCTCGTCTTTCACGTAAGCAATCGGCGCCTGTTCCAAATAATCCCGGTCGAAGAAACCGAGAGAAAAACCTTTCTCTTTTTTCGGTCCGAGCCATTCGTCCGAAATGTCTTTCAGTTTGGCGATAAACTCGGAGGAAAACGGCGGTTCCCCGACATGAAATGTGTAGCCTTCGCGGTCAAATTTGTTGTTAATCGCCCGCAGCCCCGCTTTTTTCTTACCTGAGAGCGTAAAGGCCTCCATATCCACGAACGCTTCTTCTCCAAGCTTGAAGAAGTTATAGCCGAAGTCATGGTACAGCGCCAGATCTTCACGTTCGATCTGATAAAACATGACACTCAGCCCCTGCTTATGCGCTTCATTCAGAAATTCCTCAATCACAAGCGGAAAAGAGTCTCTCTGTCCTGACGGATCACCGAGCACGACAAGCCTTCTGGAAATCTGGCTGAACAATAAAAGCGCTTTGCCGTCGCTTGAGAAATAAAACCGCTTATCCCCGAGAAAGCCGAGATGGCTGAGCGCATTTCCGCCTTCTTCCGCCAAAAAGGACTTCAGCCGTTCAGGATCGGCCTCTTCTCCGATCGGCTTCGATCTTTTATGATAAAAGAACGTAAACAAAAGGAAAAACAGCGGCACAACAATAATGGCCGTCATCGTGGCATATGTAATGTGCGAATTGTTATGGACGAAATAGTCGTGGCGCAAGAGCCGATTCATTTTATCCCAAATAAAGCCGGCAATGAGATTGTAGTTAAACAAGGCGATAATAAACAGAGCGGCCGCAAAAATCATCTGGCCGAGCGTATACGAAGCCTGCTCTCTGATAAACTGCCGCTTTAACAGCACAAGCAATGCGATGACGACAGGCAGAATAAAGATCGCGCTGATGTTCAATCCTTTTAAGAAACTGAACACAAAACCGCCGACCAGCGCGGCAACCGCCATTGAATAAGAACGTTTCGTCCGTTTGTATAATTCAATCGGCAAGATTAAAAGAATCAAAGCCGCGCTTAACGATAACGCGTTAAACGCAAGGAGCGCCGGGCGCGGAATATGCGGGATGACCGTCTCCCTGTCAATCGGCAGGGCGACGGACGCCAGCACGACGACTCCCGCCATGAAAACCAAAAGCGACAGCGAACCGTAAAGCACCCTGATTAAGATAGCGCGCTGGAATACGAGAAGCACGTTCGTCGTTTCCACGGCAGGCGCCATCTTCGGATTTGATTCCAGCCGTTTAAGCGTATTTTCCGTTAAATCGCCAGCCGCAAAGAACAGCCCGAACACAAACGGAATAAATGAATACACAATCCGGTAGATGACGATGGATGTCACAACCGCCTCCTGCGGAAAGCCCATATTCTGCATGCCGAGCAGAAACAGAAGGTCAAACGAACCGAATCCTCCCGGCACAAGACTGATGATTCCCCCGATAGCGGCAATGGCAAATACCCCGAATACATGGCGGACATCCGCGTGAATTCCCATGACATACAGGGAATAATACATGACGACAGCCGCCGCAAACCATTCGGCAAACGATGCCCCGATGTAAGAAAAAACCGGATGCCTCGGTTTTGCTTCACCGTCTTCTGCGCCAGCTTTTTTATTGTTGATCCCAGCGGCGATTAAGGCTGCCGGCACAATAAGCGCCACTCCCGCGATAACAGCCCACAGCCACGGTTTCTCACCTGTAATCTCTCCAACCGGCAGAACGCGGGCGATGGTCAGGATACTGAAGACGGACAGCCCGAGCAGCGCTGAGGACGTAAGCCAGGCGATGCCTGCGACGAGGCGTTTTACGTCATTCGTATGTTCTTTGTAAAGCATCGTCCGCAGCCCGACGCCCGCCAGACCGCCGAATCCAAGGACATTGTTAAAGGAATTGGCGATAAAAGAGACCCTGAATACTTTCCAATTCGGAATGTTGAGGCGAAGCGTCCGTTTCAGCACAAAGTCATAAAAGGACATCGCGCTGACGGCAAGAAGGCCGAGCAGAACGAGAATAAATAAATCGTAACGCTCAATCCCGTTAATAATGTACAGCGTTCGTTTAAAAGAAAGGTCTGTCAATTCCTTTTTGGACTGATAAATGACTAAAAGCAAAACTGCAATAGGAAATAATACTTTTAATATCGATAAGGCATTCTTTTTAGTCAGCAATGTTCTCTCCAATCATCATAAAATAGCTTATTTATTATAATTCCCCCAATAATCTCCAACATATTATACACTACCACCTCACATTCAAACAAAACTCGTCTGCAACTTTCTTTCTCTGATTAAAATCAGTAATATGGTATGCAGGAGTATAAATGAGGAAGTGAGACGATGGATTATAATCTGCATGATACAACAGTATTAAGCGGCGATATTTTTTCTCCTGAGGAACGGGATATTTGGGTGCTGTACATGAAAGTGATGACATCGGCGGGGCTCGGCGATGTGTCGGAGTGGATGAAGCTTGATATGAGCATGCCGCAAATGAAAGTGCTGATGCTTCTGAACAACCACGGGACGCTTAAGGTGAGTGACATAGCGGAGAAAATGGGCGCTTCTCTTTCAAATACGACGGGGCTGCTTGACCGTTTAGAAAAATCATGTTTCATTACACGCGCTCCGTCAGAAGAAGACCGCCGTTCAGTCGTCGTTCAATTAACGGAAAACGCGAAAGATATTTTCCGCAGCCTTTATCAAAAAGGACATGTAAAATTGAAGCGTTCATTGGAAACGCTGACCGCTGAAGAAAAACAAACGGTCAATCAAGGGCTTGCCATTTTGGCAAGAGCGCTTGATTCTTCCAAACAGGGATAGAGATGAAAAAGGCCTGCCGGTATCGGCGGCCTTTTTTTGTTTGACATTTAATTCACTTGAAGTGAATAATATATTCAAAGTGAATTAAAAACGGAAGGATTGATCAGTATGCCGGAGCCATTGCAAACAGAAAAAAACCAGAGCCGGGCCATCACTCTCTTTACGATCGGTGTGTTCATGGCGGCGCTGGACAACGGAATTATTTCCGCTGCTCTGACGACGATTAACAGCTCTTTTGATGTTTCTCCTTCATGGGGATCGTGGGGAGTGACCCTTTACACATTGGGACTCAGTGTCAGTGTGCCGATTGTCGGCAAGCTGTCGGACCGATACGGGCGGAAAAAGCTGTTTATGATTGAAGTCGGGCTGTTCGGACTCGGCTCTTTGCTTGTCGCACTCAGTCAGAGCTTCCCGATGTTTTTGGCGGCACGGCTCATTCAGGCGCTTGGCGGCGGCGGAATTTTTATTATCGGGAGTTCGCATGTGCTGGCCGTGCTTCCGAAGGAGAAACAAGGGAAAGCTCTCGGGCTTTTAGGGGCGATGAACGGTATGGCGGCCGTCCTCGGGCCGAATATCGGGAGCTTTTTGCTTGATGTAACCGGATCGTGGCATTGGCTGTTCTTGATTAACCTGCCGATTGCCGCCGCTTTGGTTGTGTGCGGCGGTTTGTTTATCGCTGAAACGAAAGAGCCTGAGGCGAAACGTCTTGACCTCGCCGGCACAATGCTGCTGTCTCTTGCGATCTTATCTTGTATGATCGGTATCACGAATCTCGATGGGGCGAAGCTGTCAGAAAGCATAATGGACGTAAAGGTGTACGGGTATCTTTTGGGATCGGCACTTCTCTTTCTGGTGCTTCTTAAGGTCGAAAAGCGGGTTGAAAACCGAGGGGGCGATCCGATTCTCGCCTACTCGCTGCTGCAAAATAAAGTGTTTCAATGGACGCTCGTTATCGGATTTTTATCGGGAGGGCTGCTCGCTGCGGTCATTTTTATTCCTTCTTATGCGGAGCAATATTTGCACGTATCGGCGGAGAAAGCGGGTTATTGGATGACACCGCTCGCGTTGGCGTCAGGCATCGGAGCGTGGCTCGGCGGGGCGATCACGGATAAAAAAGGGCCGGTCTTTTCCGCGGTTGTATCAGGCGCCATCGCATTTGCAGGCTTCAGCCTGTTTCCGTTATGGGTGACGGATAAATGGGAATTTGTCACAGCGAGTGTCATTGCGGGGATCGGTTTCGGATTTCTGCTCGGGGCTCCGCTGAATGTGCTTGTATCAGAAACGGCGGGCCAAAACAAAGGAACAGCGCTCGGCACGCTGTCACTCGTAAGGCAGGTCGGGCTGACGCTCGCTCCGGCTTTATATGCCGGCTTCATTACAGCGGGCTTTGACCGGATCGGAGATGACATCAAAAACCGTTTAGCGAAAAGCGGCATTCCCGCTGATCAGGCGCAAACGCCGGATATCGGCGGCGGACTTTCTTCGTTGCAGGAGCAGGTAAGCCGAATCCCCGTTCCCGCTGTCAAAAAAGCGGTTTCTGATGCGATTGAAGCGGGCATTGCCAGCGGCTACCACCATCTTTATACGGCAGCCGCCGTCATTTCATTATGCACGATTGTATCTGCGGCTGTTTTGGCGTTTTTCCGGAAGCCGGCATCCTCTAAGACAGATGCCAGCCCATCCTCCGGGAAAGCTCAGTAATATGGGCGATGTGATGTTCAGAGTGCCAGACATATAGTCCGAGCGCTTGTTCCAGCGTAACCGTCTCTTTAGATACAGGATGGAAGTATGTCCGTTTGAATTGGGCTTTCGTCATGGAGCGCAAAAGAGCGGCCCATCTTCTGTGCAGGATCGCTAACAGCTCAAGCGCATCCCCGCAAGCGGCGGTTTTGGAATCATGAAGATCGGCCCAGCCTTTTTCATCATAAGGACGGATTTCCGGTTCATTCTCCGTTAAGCTCAATTTAAACCGGGTATAGCCGTTCATGTGGCTGTCCGCCAGATGGTGAACCACTTGGCGGACAGTCCATCCCCCTTCGCGGTACGGCGTATCAAGCTGACTGTCCGACATCGCTCTGACAGCTTGTTTCAGTTTGGCCGGAGCGTGTTCGAGCGCATTGATCCATTCTTGTTTCTGTCCGGCCGAAATCGATTCAGCCGGCTGATATTCTCCAATCGGATAGCTGAGAGTTTGTTTTTCCATTTTTGTCTCTCTCCCGTTGCTCGTATTATGAAAGTATGATGGTGATGTCACAGCCTTCCGCTTTCGCTTCACGAAAGACCTGAAGCACACTCTCGGCGCCATTTTCTGTAAGCTGCTTGCTTTGTTCAAACTGTCTCCATTCTAAAACGAGGGGGTATTCCACCCAGCCGGTCAGACAATCCCATAAAGCGTCAAGGTTTTCACCGTAGTATTCAGGAAGGGCAAGTTCCTTTTTCAATGTCTGGTGCAGGTCGCTCATACTTCTGATTTGCTCCCCGTTAATAACTGCTTTATTCATACGCGGCTCCTTTCCCATGTTTTTATTCTATCAGTTTACCATTTTCCTCTTCAGAAGTGACCGGAGTCTGCCGCGGTTCCAGCTGGACAATGCCTTGCCCGCCGTCAACGGCCACCCTGTCCCCCGTTTTCAGTTTTGACGTTGCATTTCCGCACCCGACAACGGCAGGAATCCCCAGTTCCCGGGCAACGATCGCCGCGTGGGACAAAGGGGCGCCGACGTCCGTTATGATAGCGGCCGCTCTTGGAAAAAGCGGGGTCCAGCCTACATTGGTTGTCGACGTCACTAAAATTTCCCCCGCCGCAAAAGAATCCCCGTCTTCCGGGACATCAAGGACACGGACAATGCCCTCCACTCTCCCGGCCGCTCCCGCGAAACCTTTTAAAGTGTGCGCATCATCAGCTTCCGCAGGCATAAAAGCATCGTAATAATCCGCTCTTCTGTCAGGATTTTCAGCCCATTTAAACGGATTGAATCTTCCGTTAATAACGGATGGGAACGGCGGCAGTTTTTTATAGGTTTCATAGTTTTGCTTTCTCGCTTGAATCGACGCAACCGCCGGCTCTTTCCCCGCGAGCAGATCGGTTATTTCATGCAGATACAAGAAGAAAATATCGTCCTTCATGCCGGTCATTTCCGCCGCTCTGAGCGCGAATGCTCTGGCTGTCCGATACACCCTGACAAATTCGGATCTGGTTGTTTCTCTCATATTCGCGTATTCTGACGCTTTTTCCATTTTGGCTTTGAGCCATTTGACCTTATGAGGAAACTTTTCTTCAAATCTTCGGAAGGCCTGTTCATGCGCCCGCTGCTGTTTCAAAAGCAGTTGTTCGGCATCAATACCCGACTCCTTGTGTTCTTTGATCTGCTTCGTCAGCCAATCCCGGTTTTCTCCCGGATGCGGTATGGAAAGTTCGTATTCATGCGGACCTCGGTGGCCTTGGTTCCTGAGATATTCTTCCTCGCTCATACGGCCTTTTATGACTTGATCAATGCCGATAATCGGCTCCAGGCTGGCCAGTCCGCCTTTTCCCCTCAGATTGGACAGCAGGAGATTCGCATCTTCTATCCCTGCGAGTTTTGTTAATTGAGAGGTTAACGACGAAGAGGATTGCGCAGAATCACGCCCGCCGGATATTAGCGCAAACCACGCGTTGCATAAATACGGATAGATCTCATCATTCCATATCGCTAATAATGCCCGCTCCGTTTCGGCACGTTTCAGCTTTTCCTCAATATTCCGGCACCACTCCGGCGATTCGTCCAAGTAGGAGGACATGTTTTTTTTCGCGAGCTTCATTTTCGACAGATACGGTTTCAGTTTTTTCGAGATGATCTTCAAAAGTTCATACTTTGAGAACGGATATAAAGGAATCTTCATTTCCGCCGGGATTTCTCCCAATGTATCGCTCATCATTTTTCCTATTTTTCCGCCTTTCGGATTCAGACCGAAAGCGGCGAGAACGGAAAGAGGCTGGCTCATATTGTTATAGGCTCTGCCGCAAATATTGCCGGACCAGACATAATAGCCCGGAATGATGCCCGACTCTTCATCCAGATTCCGGAGGAGCGACCATGTCAGCGGCGTCATCACATCGGGAATCGCTTCTCCTATATTTGTGTTTGTCCATAAAAAATCACCGCTGAAAGAATCATTCCATTCATAGGTTTCCAGATTTCCGGCCTGTAAGGTCGTAATCGGGCGGGATTGTAGAATATACAATGTCCCGCCCGCGGCGGCCCATTCAATATCCTGCGGCCCTCCAAGATCTTTTTCCAGCTTTTTCGCCAGTTTATAGAGCTTTGACGCATATTTGCGAAATTCCCCGGGGCCGTCATATTTTTTCTTAGGCCGTGCCAGTTTAAAAGAATAGGCATCGGCTTCCCCGGAAACGAGCTGCTCCCCGAGACCGTAGACGTAATTGCCTGTCATCTCCCGCCTGCTCCCCGTAATCGGATCTGCGGTAAACAGCACTCCGGATATCTCAGACGGTATCATCAGCTGGATGACGATTGCGATTTCATGCTCATCTTCCATTCCCTGAACGGCGCTATACGCTTTTACCCTTTCTGACTGTGCCGATCGGCGGACTTCATCAATCGCCCTGGACATGTCTTGATCTGTTTTGACATTCAACACCGTATCGAATTCTCCGGCGAAGGAAGCCTGAGCGGAATCCTCGCTCAGCGCGGATGATCGTACGGCAAACAACGCAGATGCATGGCGGCTGCGGATGGATTTCACATATTGATCAATAGCCTCTCTCGCCTGATGGCGCAGCTGTCCGTCCTGAAAGGCAGACGGCAAAATCACAAACCCTTCAGGCACAGGATACCCGCTTTGATACATTTTAGAGAGAATGCTTCCTTTTCCTCCCGCAAAGGAATAAAGTTCGTCCGGAAGTTCTCCGAATGTTTTGACACAGTCATTCATAATGTCCCCGCTCCTTTTTAGTCGTTCATCCAAGCTCACAGTTTTTCTCTTTTTCACTTTTTTTGAAAGTATTTCCTATAAGTATACAATATATCGGTCTTCACAAGGGAGAAAATCGATGGCGTTATGTTGTCATAAATGCATCCGTCAAAACGGCCGCAGCGGGGTCTTCAGCCTTACAGTGAAAGCGCTATTAAAATTAGAGATAGGCGGCCCGATACTGCTTGCCTGGCATTCGCTTCCGGCTTGCCGCGGAGGGTTTCGTTTGCAGGTTATGTACAACTTCCGTATCAAAAAAGGCGGCTGAAAACGCCGCCTTTTTTTCAGACTGTGCGGCCTTGATGCGCCGCCGTATTTCTTTTGGTCCGCTTCGGCTGATACACTTTCCCGACAAACAGGTATCCGTATCTGAAATGGTTGCACACCCAAGATACGAAAATGGGACCGAGCGTGCAGATCAAAAATAAAAGAAGGATGGCAGCCGCTAAAGGCATTGATCGCAAATAGCCTTCCAGAAGATATCCGCTGATTAAAAAGTAGGAGTGCAGCAGATAGATTGAAAACGAATAGTTGCTGATCATCATCACAATCGCGGGCACTTTTTTGAGCTTTGAAAACAGATGAAAACACAGAAAGATCATACTGACCGCGTAAATCATAATATCCGGACGCTTAGAGGAAATGGAGCCGCCGCTGATATATGAAACGGCCACAATCAATATTGCCGATACGGCCGCACTGAAGTAAACCGCATAACGGTACTGATTCATGAGCGATAAAAAACGCGGATATTCCTTTCCGCAATAAAATGCCAGACAGAAATAAAACACCCAGCCCGGAAACGGAACCCAAAAGAACGGAAAAATAGAATCAAGCCCCGATGATGCCGGCGGATGAAAGATGGAAAAGTAAGCCAGATAGACGGCGTTGATGATAAACGAAACAGACAGCACCCACATGGGAGATTTGTTGTTCAGCCAGCGGTGCAGCAGCATATGGAGAATGTAAAATTGAAAGATCACAAGAATGAAGTAGCCGATGAAGTTTCCTAAAAACACATTCTCTAAAAATTTACCGATCACTGAAACGAATCCGGCTCCTTCTTCCGCCACGCTTTTCATTAAAATGGCATCCACCGCGGCAATAAACAGAAACGGCACGAAAATGACTTTGCCCCTTTTCTTTAAAAAACCCGCGGGAACGCCTCCCGGGTATGACCTGGCAAGCAGAAATTCCGAAATAAAGATAAACGCCGGCGTGCTGAACATCAACAGGGTCCGAAAAGCATCAACTGTATGGGCGGCACTGGCTAAGGACTCTTCCTGAATCATCAGCACCATTGAAACTACGTGAAGCAGAACCACACTTAAACAGGACAGGCAGCGAATCACGAAAATTTCTTTTATCTGCATGCGGCCGCTCCTTTTTCACAAGCGCGCCGGACTTTAGCGTATGCTTGGCGCAGCCATTTTTCCCGCAGCTCGGGTGTGCTCGTTTTGACGACAGAAAAAAGGTTCCGCTCGGCTTTTTGAATGCCGCAAAATTGCAGAATGCCTTTTTTCAGCGTAATCCAGTCCGAGTTTTTCCGGAACCACTTTAAGTACCAGCCCGGGGAATCCGCCGTATAAAAGACCTGTGCCGTCTCTGCCCGGAGCAGTCCTTTTACGCGGCCTTTTTCATATGTGTAGGCTTCTCCAGCGACAAGCACTCTGTCAAAAAAGCCTTTCATAATCGCCGGAACGCCTCCCCACCACAGCGGGTAGATGAAAATGAGATGATCCGCTTCTTTCATCAGTTTCCGGTATTTCTTCGTTTCAGCGTCCCGGTTCATGTCAGAGCGCTTTTTTTCGCCGCCGTACTTCAGCACGGGATCAAATTGGTCGGCGTATAAGTCAATGACCGTATAGCTTTGGCCGCTGTCCTTTAAAGCCATGACGACGTATTTTACGAGAGCCGCATTGAAACTGTTCTCATCCGGGTTTGCATACACAATCACCGTCTTCATATGTCCCTCCCATTATTTCTTAATTTTTACAATGATTATATCATGATGTCATATGAATGAGGCAAAGACATGAGAAAGGCTTTTTCCAGTTCTGCTGCCGTTTCGATAACCCCTTTCTGCATATTTTTGCTGATTTTGCCGCCGCGGATTCAATGACAAGCATCCGGCACTTCTGCGTTTTTGAGCGGCCGTATGGTATACTAGCTGTCAAATGAATGGCTTGGAGGACAACATGAGAATTTTAAAGTACGCGATTTTAGGGCTTTTGCGAAAAGGCGAATTGAGCGGATATGATATATCGAGCTATTTTAAGGAAGAGCTCGGCCAGTTTTGGAGCGCAAAGCACAGCCAGATTTATCCGGAATTAAAAAAACTGACGGCTGAGGGATTTATTACGTTTCGCACTGCGATTCAAGGAACAAAGCTTGAGAAAAAAATGTACACGCTGACTGACAAGGGAGAGCTGGAGCTTGCTGCCTGGCTGACGAAAAAAGACCCGATTCCTGAAACGGTGAAGGATGAATTTATGCTGAAGGCTTATTTCATCTCAGCTTTGACGCAGGAAGAAGCGGATGAGCTATTCACCGATCAGCTCGTAAAGCGGAAGGAGAAATTGTCCGATCTGGAAAACAGTTATCAAGAACTGATGACATCGTCCGCGGAGGCGGATTCATTTTCTTCTCCTGATTTCGGCCATTATCTCGTGCTGACAAAAGCGCTTGAGCGGGAACGGAATTATATTTCCTGGCTTGAAGATATTTTGGCTCTCATCAAAAAAGCATAAACAAAACGGGGCGGCTCTGTATCTGCAAGCCGCCTGTTTACGTTCTGAGAACCGCATTGATAAACGAATCAGCCATTAAAATAAGAAAAAGCAGACTGAAATACACAATCGAATAAAAAAACATCCCCTTCGACCATTGCGTGTCATCCGCCGCCTGAAAGCCTTTGACGCTCCGGTACAGCCAGATGGCTCCGAGCAGGAGAGCGGACGCGGTATAAAACAGGCTGACGTCTATATAAAAAGGAACGAGCAGCGAAACCGCAGTCAGAACGGCAATATAGCGCAGCATTTTTATTTTTGTGGCGCGGTTGCCTTTTATGATCGGCAAAAGCGGAATGCCGGCGGCACGATACTCTTCCTTTCGCCTGATTCCGATCGCCCAGAAATGCGGCGGCTGCCACAAAAACATAATCGCGTATAACAAAATCGCGGGCATATCAATGTACCCGGTGAGCGCGCAATAACCGATTAAAGGCGGAGCCGCCCCGGGAAAGCTGCCGACAAATGTGCTCCAGACGGATTGTCTTTTAAACCAAAGCGTATAAACGACGGCATACAGCAAAAAGGCAAGCAGGCCAAGAACGGCGGTCAGTACATTAAGCGAAACAAGCATGATGAATCCGCATGCGCCGAGACATGTGCCGTACAGGATCATGACCGGCGGCGGTATTCTCCCCGTGACGCTGGCGCGGGTGCGGGTTCGCGCCATCTTTGCGTCCATGCCGCGGTCAAAAAAGTTATTAAAAACAGTGCTTGATGCCATGACTAACGCCGTTCCGATCATGGCAACCGCCATGGCGGCAAATATACCGGGCCCTCCGCCCGTCCTTTCTGACTGAATCCATGCGATCCAAAATCCGCCCAATGCGGCGAGTGAATTTGAGATGATAATCCCCGGTTTGGCAAGAATGATAAAGTCCTTGACCGTCATCCGGTTTCCGTTATGCTTCAGCGGCTGTTCCGTCTGTGCTGCATTTGAGTTCATTTGTTCAGGTTCTCCTTTTTCGGCTTATCATATCAGGAAGAATCAGGAAGCGCAATTTATTTTGGGCATTTTTCACACAATTGTAAATTGTGTATGAAAAGCCGCATCTTGTGACCGGATGCGGCTTTTGCCTTTTTCTATTCAAATCCTGTCCATACAGCTTTTTCAATCCAGCGGATGCTCCGAGCTCGGGCCGGCGATGGCGGCTCCACGCGTCATTTTTGCGCCTCACTGAGATGTTCGCTCTCTTCAGTCACTCAAAAACCGTGTGGATATTGCAAATCGACGTTCTTCTTTCCCGAGCCTTTTCAAGAAAACTTCAGAAAAATAGAAAACCTTGCCGATTAGACGGCAAGGTTTGTTTCTTACAGTGTAAATGCGATATCCGCCCCTGATACAGGGTCTTTGACGAATACGCCCTCTTCTTTTTCTTCGATCTCAAAGCCGGCATCGGTCAGCGCTTTTGTCACACGTGACAGCTCTTTTTGATGCGGCAGCGCGATGGTGTAATAATCCAGCCCGCTTGCATTTCCCGGTTTCGGCGGCGCATGTTTTCCGGCCCATATATTCAGACCGATGTGATGGTGATACCCTCCCGCTGAAACAAACAGAGCGGACATGGCGGCGTAATTGCCGACAATGTCAAAACCGAGGATATCGGTGTAAAACGCTTTGGCTTCCTGTAAGTCCGTCACATGAAGATGGATGTGGCCGATAACAGTTCCTTCTGGAAGACGGCTTTTCCGTTCAGCTCCGGCTTCTTCCAAAAGCCCGTCCACATCGACGGGCGCCGTTTGCATGACATAATTGCCCTCTGCATCGCGCTGCCACGTGCTGCGGGGACGATCGGCGTATATTTCAATACCGTTGCCGTCCGGATCAGACAGGTAAAGAGCCTCACTGACCGCGTGATCCCCCTGACCGAGCGCGATGCCGTTTTCAATCAGCCTGGCCAATGCGATGCCGAGTTCTTTCCGGTCAGGCAGAAGTATCGCGAAATGGTAAAGGCCGGTGACAGACCGCTCCGGCAGAACGACGGCGCTTGGATTTTCTTCAAGCACCAGCAGGACGCGTTTTCCGTCTGCTGACAGTCTTGCTGAACGATCTGTCTGCGAGATGACTTGAAGGCCGATTACATTCCGGTAAAAGCCGAGCGAGCGTTCCATATTTTTAATGGTCAATTTGACATAACCGATTGCCGTATCTTGATGAATGCCGGTCATTTGAACGCCTTCTTTCTTATGCTGAAAAAGTTTCTCCCTTTTTTGATTTGAAAAGGAGCTGATCCAATGAAAGCAGACGGCTTCCTGAAAGCGCTAAGTGAATTGACGCAACCAGTAAGATGAAATCAAATTCCGATCCGCCCATAAATGGTGAGGAAAGCTTCGCCGTGAAGATGGCGCCGACTAATGTGACGGCAAACAGAACGCCGATAATGCGCGTTGCCAAACCGAAAAAGATCAGAACCCCGCCGACAAGCTCAATCGTCGCGATGACATAGACCATAAAGGCCGGAATCCCGATGCTCTGGAAAAATTGCGTAGTTCCTTCCAACCCTTGAAACTTGGATAAACCGTGAACAAAAAAGATAATACCTGTTACAACCCTTAAAAGCAGTGTTCCTGTTTCGAATGATTTATTCATAAAATCCTCCTTGAAAATTATTATCACTTACTTTATGTAAGCTAGTATATATACATAACTTATTTACGTCAAGTAATTTTGTTACATTTAACGAAAATAACTTAAAAGTACTATTTGCCTTCGCGAAAAAAAGACCTCCGCACTCTGTCGGAGGTCTTTTTCCCTATCTATAATTCCCGGAACTGGCTTTCATATAATTCCCGGTAAAACCCGTTCTGGCTGAGAAGTTCGGCATGGGTTCCTTTTTCAGCCATTTCGCCGTCTTTCAGCACAAGAATCTGATCCGCTTTTTGAATCGTGTTCAGCCTGTGAGCGATGATGACGCTTGTTCTGCCCGCCATTAAACGGCCGAGCGCTTCTTGTATTTTCACTTCGGTCACTGTGTCAATGTTGCTCGTCGCTTCATCCAAAATGAGCAGCACCGGGTCTGCCAGCACAGCTCTCGCGATGGAAATGAGCTGTTTTTGTCCTTGGCTGATGCCCGCGCCGTTTTGGGTAAGAACAGTATCATAGCCTTTCGGGAGCCGTTCGATGAACCCGTGGGCATTGGCGGCTTTTGCGGCTTCCTCCACCTCTTTGTCAGAAGCATCCAGACGGCCGTAGCGAATATTTTCCCTGATGGTGCCCTGAAAGAGAAAGGAATCCTGCAGGACAAACCCCATGTTTTTTCTCAGACTGGATCTCGTCAGTTTTTTGATGTCCGTTCCGTCAATGAGGATTTTTCCGTTATTCGGCTCGTAAAAACGGGCGATCAGGCTCGTAACGGTTGTTTTACCCGCTCCGGTCGGTCCGACGAAGGCGATGGACTGTCCTTTCGGAACGCTGAAGGACAGGTGTTTTAAGATCGGGCTGTCTTCATGATAGCCGAAGGAGACATCTCGGAATTCAATCTCTCCCGTTTTGATCGGCTGGTACAGCGCATGCTCTTCATCTTCCCGCTCCTCTTTTTCATCAAGCACGTCAAACACCCGTTCAGCCCCGGCGATGGCCGATAACATCGTATTGAACTGATTGGCTAAATCATTTAAAGGGCGCGTGAACTGCCGCGAATATTCGGCGAATACGACGATGGAACCGATTGAAATCCATCCCTTCAGCGCAAACAGCCCGCCGACCGCCGCTATAATCGTAAAGCTTAAATTGTTTAAAGAGTTCATGACTTTCGGAATGAATCCCGAAATTGTCTGCGCCCAAAACCCCGATGATTGTAACGCCGCGTTTTTTTCTAAAAATTGTTCCATGACGCGGTCTTCCCTCGAATAGGCTTTAATGACCTTCGCCCCTGATATCGACTCTTCAATAAAACCGTTCAGCTCGCCGAGGTTTTTCTGCTGCTGCTTAAAAAGCAATCCCGTCCGGTTGGTGATCCATTTAATGCTCAAAAGCATGATCGGAATAATCAAAAGCGTGATCAATGTTAAAAGCGGACTCATGTACAGCATGACGGCGATTGTGCCGACGAATGTAATGACGCTCGACAGCACTTGAATGACGGATGTATTTAAAGTGGAGCTGACATTTTCGATATCATTGGTGACCCGGCTCATTAAGTCCCCGAGCCGCTGTTTATCAAAAAACGGAATCGGCAGCTCATGCAGATGGGTAAACAGCTCGCTCCGCATTTTAAACACGGTGCTTTGCGAGATATTGATCATCCAATAGTTTTGAAACCATAAGGACAATGATTGCACGAGGTAAATCCCAAACAGGATGAACAGCACCCCCGCCAATCCGTCTGTCGTCTGCCCGACGATAAAATGATCAATCGCTTTCCCGATGACGAACGGTCCGAGCAGGCCGAATATGGCGCTTATGACTACCATGATGATCACAAGGGTTAAAAGCCCTTTTTTCTCGGCTACATAAGACCAGATTCTGCGCAGCGTGCCTTTTGTATCTTTTGCTTTCGCGCGTTTTCTGCCGCCTTCATTTGATTTGAGCGGTATTTTCGGATATCGGAAAGGTTTACGAATGTCTTTTTGCATTGTCAGCTCCCTCCTTTCCGAATTGTGATTCATAAATCTGCCGGTACAGATGAGACTGTGCCATCAGCTCTTTGTGCGTGCCTTTGGCCAGCAGTTCGCCGTCTTCAAGCAATAATATGGTGTCAGCCTTCATCGCAGTCGTTATTTTCTGCGTAATAATCAGTGTCGTGCATTCATAGGATCTGATCGCTTGTAAAAGCTTCGCTTCCGTTTGAAGATCAAGCGCGCTCGTACTGTCATCTAACAGCAGGAGGGACGGCTTTCTGATAAAAGCGCGCGCGATGGAAATCCGCTGCTTCTGCCCGCCTGACAAATTGACGCCCCGCTGTCCCAGCACCGTGTCGTATCCGTTTGACAGCTTCATAATCGTGTCATGGATTTGCGCGTCTTTGGCCGCCTCCATTACTTCATCTAGTGAAGCATCCTCCCGCCCCCAGGCGATATTTTCACGGATGGTGCCCGAAAACAGAAGCACTTCCTGCGGAACATAGCCGATTTCCCTGCGCAGCCCGCAAGCGGAGAATTCACCGATCGGTTTGCCGTCTATGAAAATACTGCCCGAATCAGCCGTGTACAGGCGCGGAATCAGCTGAAAAAGCGTTGATTTTCCTGAACCTGTCGCGCCCATAATGGCAACCGTTTCTTTCGGGCTGGCAGAAAAGGACACGTGATGCAGCGCGTCTTTTTCCATGCCCGGATAGCGGAAGGACACTTCGCGAAACTCAATCCCGCCTGCAAGCGCCCGTGCCGGGTCCTGCCCCGTTCCCTCGCCGCCTTCTGTTTCCAGCACCTCGCCGATTCTTTCTCCGGAAGCCTTCGCCCGGGAAAATACCATGATGAGAAAAGGAAGGACGGACAGCGCGCCTGTAATCCGCGTCGCATAGTTAATGACGGAAACGACATCGCCGACCTGCGCTCCGCCCTGAGCAATGCTTTTGGCGCCGAACCATAAGATAAACAAAATACAAATGTTCATCAGCAGCATTAAAATCGGCATCGCCGCTTCCACGAGACGAAAAGCGGAGACCGTTTTTTCCATCAGCTTCGTATTCGATTTCAAAAAACGTTTCACTTCGTGGTTTGCACGGAGGAGCGCTTTAATCAGTTTGATCGCCGTCAGGTTTTCCTGCATGATCGTGTTGACCTGATCAAGCCGCTTTTGCACAGACCGAAACAGCGCGCCGCCTCTTTTCAGCACCCACAGCAAAAACAAAAGCAAAATCGGCACCGTGATCAGCAGAAAAAACCCGAGTTTCGCATTGACGGTCAGCGAGAGAATAATGCCCCCCGCAATCATTAACGGCGCCCGGAGCATAAACCGGAGACTCATGAAAAGCATATTCTGAACCTGTGTCACATCGTTTGTCAGCCGGGTGATAAACGATGTGGATGAGAATTGCGCAAATGTCGAATAGGAGAAGGATTGAATTTTTTGAAAAAGCCCTTTTCGCGTATCATACGCATAGCTCTGGCTGATGTGGGCGGAGTAGAATGAATTTAAAATGCCCGATGCGAATGAAACAGCGGTCAGTCCGATCATCACGCCGCCCCACAGCCAAACCGTTCCGAGATCCTGCTTTAAAATTCCTTCGTCAATGATTTTCCCGATCAGCAGGGGCTGTATCAGCTCTACCGCAAGCTCGATGAGCATGAAAAACAGAGCGATTCCCGCCAAAAGAGAATACGGTTTTACATATGATAAAGCCTTTGACATGTGTAAGCCTCCAAATCCTTTGTTCAATATTATTATTTTATGCCTTTCCGGCAAATGAATAAAGAAATTTGGTGTGCCGTTTTTTCAATAATCTGCGAAAAAGATAAAACCTTCCCGGGAAGGGAAGGTTTTGACCTTATTGATCCAATTGCTGTTCAATGCGCTCCCGCATTTGCGGAACGCCTAATCCGACAATGACCTGAAGCGCCCTGCCTTTTCTGACGACGCCGTGGGCTCCCAGCTCTCTGAAATCGGCGTCACTTTTGACCTTTGATTCATCAGCGACAGTGACGCGGAGACGGGTGGCGCAGTTGGTGACCTCCGTAATATTGTCCTTTCCGCCCAGCGCTTCAATATACAAAGCGGCTGTATCCCGCTGTGTTTCGTCTGCCGCCGCTGTTTCTTTTGAAGCCTGCTTCCGTTCTCTGTACTCCTTTTTCGAATAGAGCTTTGTTTCCTGCCCTTCCTCTTTTTCTCTGCCCGGTGTGGCGATGTTGAATTTGAGAATGAGGAAACGGAAGACGAAAAAGTAAACAGCGGTAAAACACAATCCGATAATGATCTGGTATACATACGTCAAGCCGTGGCTTGACGCCAGCGGAATCCAGTTCAAGGTCGCAGCTTCGATCAAACCGCCTCCCATATTTCCGACGACGCCGGCCATATACATGACGGTTGCCATGGAAGCGGCAAGCAAAGCATGAACCGCAAATAAAAACGGCGAGATAAAAAGGAATGTAAATTCAATCGGCTCTGTAATTCCCGCGACAATGGACGTCAAGGTGACCGGGATCAATAGGCCGGCGACGATTTTTTTCTTTTCCTTTGAAGCCGTGGCGTAAAAAGCGAGCGCGATTCCCGGAATGCCGAAGATTTTCGAGTTGCCGTGAAGCGCGAAGCCCCCCTGCGGGAACAATTCTTTCAGCGGTTTGACGCTTTGAGAGTATTCCCCGAGATGCTGGGCCCAATAGGTGACGATACCGCCTTCAGCCACAGCCGGACCGTAAATAAACGGCGAGTAAATAAAATGATGCAGGCCGGTCGGAATTAAAATCCGCTCCAGGAACGTGTAAATCCACACGCCGATCGCCCCGGAAGAAACGAGAAAGCTTTGCAGCGAGCCTATTCCGGACTGAACCATCGGCCACACGTATGCCACCGCAAGTGAAATCGGTATCATAATGAAGAAAGAAATGATAACGATGTAGGAAGATCCTTGAAAAATCCCCAGGAAATCCGGCAGTTTTTTATCAAAATAACGATTGTGCAAATACACGACAATAGATGAAATAAAGATGGCGCCGATAATATTCGTATCAAGCGTTTTGATCCCGGCGATCATCGTCAGCCCGCTCGTTCCGCCCGCTTCCTGAGTCATATCGACATGAAAAGCCCCGCCCCAAACCGTCAGAATCGCATTGATAAAGTAATTGAATGTCAGATAAACTGTAAGCGCTTCCAAACAGGCCCGCGCCTGCGCTTTTTTCGCTAAGGCGACAGGTATGCCGATCGCAAACAGGAGCGGCATTTGATTAAAGACGGTCCAGCCGCCCTGTTCAATGACGTACCAGCATTGATACCAAAGCCCGTCAGGATCAGCCAGCGGCCCCATCAGCGTTTTATTTTTAAACAGCGTACTCAGACCGACAATAATACCGGAAAATGCAAATAATAAAACAGGCACAAACATCGCGCTGCCGAAGCGCTGGACTTTTTGCATCATTTCACGTGACCTCCCGCTATTTATCAAAATTTTCGAGCTCTTTATAATCAACATATGCGCGGAATAACGCTTCGCCCACCAGAAAAAACGGGGCAAATGCGACGATTTCCGTTTTATCGCTTAACGTCACCGGCTTGCTGGTCGCATAAAGATTATACGGCGTCGTTTGCGCCAGTACGTTGTTTTTCAGATTGGTGATTGAAATAAACGGAACTCCCTTTGCGGACAGGGTCCTTACCTGCGGAATTAATTCGGGTGTTTCGCCTGATAAAGAAATAATGATGAATACGTCATCAACCTTAAAATCATCACACATGATATCAAACTCTGTGATGTCCTGAATTAAAATCAGATACTTCCGCCGGGATACAAACATCCGCTGCAGCTCACGGGCGCACACCCTCTGAGCCGTCCCCGATCCGTAAACGAAAATCCGTTTTGCTTCATCTATCAGCCGGCACATCTCCGTCATATCTTTTGACTTCACGTATTTTACATTGGCTTCAATATCATCCAGCAGCTTTTCAAACGTCATATTCTCGCCCTCTTCAGGCTGATCCTCCCATTTCAGAAAAACACGGAATTCACTGTAGCCGCTGAAGCCCAGTTTTTGGGCGAGCCGCAGGATGGAAGACCGAGAGACATTGCAGGCTTTCGCCATGTCATTGATACCGAGATGGTAGCACGTATGTTTATGATTCAATATATATTTTAAAATATAAAAATCGTTGTCATTTAATTTCGCGTAATGCTGATTAACCAGTTCTTCAAGACTCATCCCAAAAATCCCCCCGTTTTCTTTCTATTATATAGAATAACAGATAAAGAAAACGGGGAAGATTGTCATCAGGAAATAGGAGACGGACTTACATCAAGCTCAGGCCAGTAGTCCTTGTTAGCCTCCATCAGATCTTCAAGAATCAGTCTTGCCACACGGGCGTTCGGCACTGTTTTTGACAGGATCAGCGCCTGCCACAGCTTTTGAAATGACCGCTCTTCCCACGCTTCAGCCGTCAGTTTTTCAACAGACACCTGCTGTTCCATCAGGCCTTTTTGAAATTGCGGTATGTTCCCGACTAAGAGCGGTTCCGGTCCGTTTGAGCCTACGAGACAAGGAATCTCAACCATGGCTGACGGATCAAAGTTTGCGATCGCGCCGTTATTTTCAACGATTAACAGCATCCTCTCCCCTGTGTTGTAAGCGATGGCCCGGGCAAGGTCGACGATATAGGAAGCATGATCATCAATTTTAATTTCACTGTTCTCCGACGATTGTTCGCGCGTAATCATATCGCATTGGCTGAAAATGAAAGCTTCCCGCCCTTCCATGACTTCGTTGGCTCTCGTATGGTTCGGATTTGATTTTTTCACCATATCATCCGGGAATAAGTAATATTGCAGATATGTGTTCGGAAGCGTATCCGGATCAGCCGCCTGTACGTCGCGCGCTTTTTTGAATGTGTCATTCCAGCTTGCTTCAGTCTGTTCGGCCTCCGTCTTCGGAACGTAGCCGTATTCACGGACATGCTCTTTCAGCTTCGGCATTAAATCATTGCCATGCCGGTCTGTGATGGACGTCCACCAGCCAAAGTGGTTCAAGCCGTAGTAACGGACGTTCATTTCTTTTCGTGAAGATAATCCGAGGATGTTCGCCATGCGATCCTCAATTCCGACCGGCATGTCGCAGATGTTCAATATTTTTGAGTTCGGTCTGAGGCGCCGTGTAGCTTCGGCCACAATCGCCGCCGGATTGGAGTAATTCAGCATCCATGCGTCGGGCGAGTACGTTTCCATATAATCAAGAATCTCCAGAACACCGCCGATAGAGCGCATGCCGTATGCGATTCCGCCCGGCCCGCATGTTTCCTGGCCGACCACGCCGTACTTCAGCGGGATTTGTTCATCGAGCGCGCGCATCGCATATTTTCCGACGCGGATATGCGCCATGACGAAGTCAACATCCGTAAAAGCCGTCTCTGGGTCATCAGTCGCCAGAAATTCAATGTCCGGCGCTTTTTCTTTTATAAATACCTCACACGCACCCGCAATCCGCTCCTGCCTTTCTTTATCATTGTCATAAAGTTTCAGCTTTCTGATCGGAAACTCTTCCAGGTGATTCAAAAGCATTAATACAATTCCGGGGGTAAATGTGCTGCCGCCGCCTGCAATAACGATTGAGAATGATTTGTCTGTCATGTGAAGCCCTCCTCTGATAACGTTTACATTTTATTTATATCATGAGAAGGTCCGATCTGTACCGGGTTTGGAGGAGTTAGATCATTTAATCAATTTTAGTTATTTTTCTCAAAAAGCGGGAAAGTTCCCACAGGTACGAAAAAGGCCTGCTGTCATCAGCAGACCCATTCTCAAAAATGCTCTTGTAAATCAGAAAGCAGCACTTCCTGCTCAAATTGCGGATTTCCGATCGGAAAAATTCTGGCTGTTTCCTTGTCTTCGTTGACATGCTGAATATAAATCGGAACTCCTTCGTACGTCACATACGCCATGGCGGCGGATTCCGAAATGTCTTTCGCACGCTGTGTATTCACGTCTCAAACCTCCTTTAGGCCTCACACATAACGTGTCCGGCAGCCAAGAGAAGTATGCTTGTTTCTTACAATTGTCCGGTGGTGAGTTTGAATTTTTTGAGGCGTTTGTAAAACGTGCTCCGCGGGATTCCGGCCATTTTGGCGGCCAGCGTGACATTCCCCTTCGCTGATTCAAGGGCGTTTACGATGATGTTTTTCTGAATGTGCTCCCGGATGGAGACAGGGGACGCTTCTTCCTGTTCATAAGACTCGGCCGCCTCTTTAAGACCTGACGCTTCAAGCAGGGCTGCGATGGGGCGTTCTGACAGCCGTCCGTCCGGGAACATGACGGAAAGACGTTCAAATACATTAAACAATTCCCTGATATTCCCCGGCCATTTCCGGCTCTTTAATAGGTCTAAAAAGTCATCAGGAAGCTCCCCCCGCCAGCCGCGATTTCGCTGAAATTCAAGGAAGAGGCCGGGAATGTCTTCGGTGCGTTCTCTTAATGGAGGGAGGTGGATCGGACAGACGTGAAGCCGGTAAAATAAATCTTCTCTCAGCTTTTTGCATTCGACAAGCTGTCTCAGATCAGTGTGGGTGGCAGTGATGATTCTGATGTCAACGGGAATCTCTTTTGTCCCGCCGACCGGGGTGACTTTCCGTTCCTGCAGCACCCGTAACAGAGCGACCTGCATGGAGTGTGATATTTCTCCGATTTCATCGAGGAAAAGCGTGCCTTTATCGGCTTTTTGCAAAGCACCGTTATGTCCTTTCCGTTTGGCCCCGGTGAAGGCGCCTTCCGAGTAGCCGAACAGTTCGCTTTCAATCAGCTTTTCGGGGACCGCTCCGCAATTGACGGCGATAAACGGGCCGTTTTTCCTGGAGCTGTTGTTATGAATCGCCCGGGCGGCAACCTCCTTTCCCGTCCCGGTTTCTCCCGTAAGACAAACGGTTGCGTCCGTTCGGGCGACAAGCTCCAGCTGCTGAAGCATATGTCGGGATGACGGGCTTTTGCCTGCCGCACCATGGAATATAAAAGACGGCTTTTCTTCTCGTTTGGATAAATAAACGCATGTGTAGCCGTTCTCCTCCCGCTTCGCCTGCTTGATGTGATAGCCATGTTCCTCAAGCCCGCGCAGCGTATGTCCGGTAAAATGCTGAACGGGACGGCTTGCGGCGATAACCCGGCTCATTTCATTGCAAAGCACGATCGGATCGTGAGACCGGGTAAGCCCGGCGAACTTGCTGATCATGTCAAGTTCTGTCATTTTGATCTTTAGGGCAAGCTCCCGTTCCGCCGTATAAGCGATGGAGGAGGCAATTCCGAGCATAAACGGCTGAGCGCGGGCGGCGGGGCAGGAAATATCAATGACACCCGCCAGCCGCCCGTCTTCATAACGGATCGGCGCGGCGGAACAGCTCCATTGATGAGAAGCGAGCGAATAATGTTCGGAACCGTGTATCATGACCGGCTCATTTGTATAAAGAGCCGTCCCGATCGCATTCGTGCCGACGGCCGTTTCCGTCCAGCGGGCGCCTTTTAAGAAATTGATGCGGTTCGCTTCATGAATGGTGCGCGGGTGGCCGTCAACTGAATGGACAACGCCGTCTGAATCAATCAGGAGAACCATCATTTCCATTTCCCGCATCGCCGTTTTCATTCTTTCTGCATACGGCGTTGAGGCCGCTAAAAATAACGCATGCTTTTCGGCCTGTCTTTCTAAATGATCTGCCGGCATCACATTCGGCCCCTTTTCGAGATAAGGGTTGACGTCGGCTTTTTTGCAGCGGTGCCATGAGGCGGCCACCCGCTTCTGAATACGGGATTCATCGAGCACGCCTTCTTTCACAAAACGCTTCCAGGTTTTAAAATCATTCCGAATGACATTCATTGTATTCGCTCCCCCCTGTTCAGACCATCTTTTCATATATTGTAGGGTAAAAATAAAGCGCTTTCAACGAAAAATACCCCTTCTCATCTGAGAAAGGGTATTCCGGTTATACGGAATGCACCGCAAGTCCGGTGACATTCAGCAGGGCTTCCTGAAGCGTTTCTGACAGAGTCGGATGCGCCGCGATAAAGTGCTCCGACATATCCGCCGTCATTTCACCGTTCATCATCATGACCGCCTGACCGATCAATTCTGTCACGTCCGGCCCGATCATTGACACGCCGACGATTTCTCCGAATTCCGGTTCGGCAATGATTTTCATTTTGCCGCCATGCTGATGCTTTATTAACGCTTTTCCGTTAGCAGAAAATGAGCATTCTCCGATTTTCACATCTCCGTATGTCTCTCTCGCCTGTGTTTCCGTCAGTCCGACAGCGGCCATTTCCGGCGATGTATAAATACAGCGGGGCACCGCCCGCATATTGACTTTGCTGTCCTTTCCCGAGGCATGCGCGGCGGCTGTGATTCCTTCATGAATGGCGGCATGCGCGAGCTGCATTCCTCCGGCCGCATCGCCGCACGCGTATATATGAGGCACATTGGTCTGCATATGGTCATTGACTTCAATACCGCGCGGAGAATACCGGATGCCGGCCTGCTCCAGATTCAGGCCTTGCAAACGCGGTTTTCTCCCGATTGCAACCAAAACGTGATCAGCCTGAGCCTCAATTTCTTTGCCGTCTTTTGTCCACACGGCGGTTTTCCTTTCTTTGTCAATCCGCTGAAGGGCGGCTTTCGTCTGAATATCAGCCCCGCTGTCTCTTAAAGAGTCTTCGAAAACGGCGGCAATTTCTCCGTCTTCTGCCGGGAGCAGCCGGTCAGCCGATTCAATCACCGTCACTTTCGTTTTAAACCGGCTGAATAAAGAGGCAAATTCACAGCCGATCACACCTCCCCCGACAATAAGCAGAGAAGAAGGAATTTGCTGTAAAGAAAGCGCGTCTTTGCTGTCGATCACCCAATCGCCGTCAAATGGGGCAAACGGCAGCTCCGCCGGTTCAGATCCGGATGCAATCAATATCCGATCCGCTTCCAGAATGTCTTTTGCGCCTCCTTCTCCTTCAACAAGCAATGTCTGCTCTGTGAGAAATGAAGCTGTCCCGCTGATGACTTTAATCTGATTTGCTTTCATTAAGTATTGAATTCCCTGCACGAGCTGGCTGACGATTTGCCGTTTGCGCCCCTGCATGCGGGCCCAATTGAGTGTAATGTTTTGCGGCAGTTCGATGCCGAATGTATCTGCGTGCCTGATTTTATCGAGCACATTCGCGCTTTCCAAAAGCGACTTTGTCGGAATGCACCCCTCATTGAGACAAGTGCCTCCGAGCGGCCCTTTGTCAATCAGAACGACTTCTTCTCCCCTCCGCGCGGCAGTCACGGCAGCTGCATATCCGGCAGGCCCGCCGCCGATAATGGCTAGTGTCAATCTCTTCACCCTCTCTATAAAATCAATCCGGCCGGCTCTTCAAGCAGCGCTTTGACCGTTTTCAGGAAGTCCGCAGCCGGTGCGCCGTCACATACTCTGTGATCAAAGGTAAGGCTCAGCGGCAGCATGGTGCTTTTGACAAGTTCATCTCCTTTAAACGCAGGCGTTTCATAGCTTGCGCCTACTCCGAGAATACCGGCTTCAGGCGGATTAAGAATCGGGGTGAAATGCTCAATTCCATAACCCCCGAGATTTGTAATAGAAAATGTCGATCCGTGCAGGTCATCTCCGGAAGCATTGCCTTCCCGCGCCCGGCGTGCCGATGTGCTGATGTGATCCGCAAGCTCAAGGAATGAAAGCTTTTCCGCATCCCGAATCACCGGCACAACGAGACCGTTTTCAAGAGAAACCGCCATCCCGAGGTGGACATATGGATAGGTGATGATCCGCTCCTCTTGATAAGAGCTGTTCAGCTCAGGATGCTGTTTCAGCGCAAGCACCGCGGCCCGGGATACGAAATGTGTGACCGTCAGTTTAACACCGCTCCGCTTTTTCGCGCTGTCGGCGAGCTGCTGCTGCCATTTTACAAGCTCCGTAATGTCCGCTTTCATAGTCAGCGTCAGCTGGGCGCTGTTTTGCAGGCTTTTGTGCATTCGGTCTGCAATTACTTTTCTCATCGCTGAAGCCGGTTTTCCCTCCGGCTGTGCCGTCTGAACCGAAGACTGCGGTTCAGCTTCCGTCTTCATGGCCTTGATGACGTCAGCTTTTACGATTCTGCCTCCGGGCCCCGTCCCGTTCAGCGTTTCAACTTTCAACCCGGCTTTCTCCGCCATTTTTCGGGCAACGGGAGATATTTTCACGCGGTGTTTACGCTTTTGCCCGGCTTTGGGAGCGGGAATATGTTCAGGTTCAGATTGCGGTTTCCCTGCATTTTCAGGAGCCGGCGTCTCCTTCTCCCGCACTTCTTCGCCGTTTTCCCCGATATAACAGATGGGCGTTCCCGGCGGGACTCCTTCTCCCTCTTTGACTTTAATATGGAGAAGCGTGCCGCTTTCAGGCGCTTCTATTTCCATTTCTATTTTTTCCGAGTTGATGCTGGCGATGCTTTCTCCCTTTTCAACCGGGTCGCCGACTTTTTTATTCCAGACGGATACTTCACCTTTCTTCATCGCCATTCCCAGCTTCGGCATTACTACTTTTACAGCCATTCTATATCCCTCCTTTAATTCATTGCCGGCTCGCCAAGCAATTCAAGCGTGACGCTGACAATTTGGTCTGGTGTCGGCAAATATTGATCTTCAAGCACCGGCGAAAACGGCACTGGTGTATGCGGCGCTGTAATCCGCTTAATCGGCGCATCAAGCAAATCAAAGCCCTTATCGGCGACAATCGCAGCAATATCCGTGGCGATGCTGCAGCGCGGATTGGCTTCGTCAATGATGATCAGCCGGTTTGTTTTTTCTAACGATGTGAAAATCGCTTCCTCATCTAAAGGAGACAGACTCCGGGGATCAAGCACCTCGGCGTCGATGCCTTTCTCAGAAAGCTGCGCAGCCGCTTCAAGCGCAGTATTGACCTGCTTGCCGACCGCAAACAGTGTGATGTCGCTGCCTTCGCGTTTGATATCCGCTTTTCCGAGCGGAATTGTATAATAATCTTCCGGCACCTCGCCCTTCATGTTGTAGGACGTTTTATCTTCAAAAAAGAATACCGGATCATTGTCTTCTATTGCCGAAAGCAGCAAACCTTTGGCGTCATACGGATTGGATGGAACAACTGTCTTCAGTCCAGGGATGCTCGTGAACAGGCCATACAGCGCCTGCGAATGCTGAGCGGCTGCCCGGAACCCGGCTCCGTATGTGGTGCGGACGGTGATCGGCACTTGCGCTTTACCGCCGAACATATAGCGGAATTTCGCCCCTTGGTTGATCACTTGGTCAAAGCACGTTCCGATAAAATCGTTAAACATCAGTTCCGCAATCGGTCTCAGCCCCGTGGATGCCGCAGCCATGGCCGCACCCATGTAGCCCGCCTCAGAAATTGGTGTGTCCAGCACCCTGCTTCTGCCGAATTCCTGTACGAGCCCCTTTGTGACCCCCAGTACACCGCCCCATGCTTCATCATCTTGCAAGTGATCGACCGCCGCTCCCCCGGCGACATCTTCACCGATTACAAGCACATTTTCGTCTTTTCTCATCGCAAGCTTCATTGCTTCATTGAGCGCGTCCGACATGCTTATGACTCTCGCCATCTCACATTCCCCCTTTTTCATATGACACGTAGACGTCTGTCAACAGCTCTGACTCTTTCGGATATGGACTCTTTTCGCTGAACGAGACGGCTTTTTCAATCGATTCGCTGACACGCTGTTCGATGTCTGACAGTTTATTTGCATCTGTTTCTTTTAGAAGATAGTTTTTAAAGCCTTGGATGGCATCCTTTTCTTCAAGATGCTCAGTCTTTTCATCCTTTGTTTTATAAGTTTGGGCATCCCCTTCGAAATGTCCGTAGTTTCTGTAAGTCATACATTCAATCAAAGACGGGCCTCCGCCGTTTCTTGCTCTTTCTATCGCTTCCCCGGCTGCCTGATAAACTGCTAAAATATCTTTTCCGTCCACCGTGACCCCCGGCATGTTGTAGGCAGCCGCCCGATCGGCGATTGAATCACAGGCTGATGCGTACTCAAATGTCGTGGCTTCGCCGTAACCGTTGTTTTCGGCGATGAACACGACAGGAAGATTCCATACTGCCGCTAAGTTCAGCCCTTCATGGAAGGTCCCTTGGTTATTGGCTCCGTCCCCAAAAAAGCAAACGCTTACATTTTTAGTTTGTTTATATTTAGCCGTGAGCGCTGATCCGCATGCGAGCGTGAATCCGCCCCCGACGATTCCATTTGCGCCTAACATGCCTTTATCAAGATCCGCAATGTGCATAGAACCGCCTTTGCCTTTACACAGTCCGGTCGCTTTTCCGAATATTTCCGCCATCATGCCGTCCAGATCACAACCTTTGGCGATACAATGGCCATGTCCCCTGTGTGTGCTTGTAATGCTGTCGCCATCATCTAAATGAGCGCACACCCCCGCAGCTACCGCTTCTTCACCGGCATACAAATGGACGAATCCGGGAAGCACTCCTTGCGCGAACAGTTCATGCACTTTGTCTTCAAAGCCCCTGATTTCCAGCATCTTTTGGTACATCCACAGCGCTTTCTCCTCAGTTAATGACAAGCCTTCTCGTTTTAACAATTCCATTTTGTGCGCCTCCTTCTATTTAGGGTTCACACTTATAAATGCAAGAAGCATGCCAGCCTTTGAAGCCCGTAAAATGAATGTTTTTATTTTTACAATGGAGACAGTTTGAGACAGGTGTCTCATTTTGTCTCGATCTGTTCCCTTTGTCTCGTTTTATGGCATACAAAAAAGACCGGGCATCACCCTGTCTTTGACAATGATCGACGTATTTATTTCCTCGGAAATCTTTTAACTGCTTCATTCTTTTGCATACAGTCTATCGCGGCGTTTGAGTGGTTACACTCTTTTTTTTCATATCCGCGTGCTGCAGTTCATGCTTTTCTTCAACAGCCCGATTCAGCGCTTGAAGCATGTAGCCAATGCCTTTATACGATGACAAAGGCCAGGTGATATGCTGATGCTCTCCGATGACGGCGTTTAGGACGCTTCGGTATTTTTTCCCGCCAAGCATGATAAACTCTTCGATGTCGGAAAAGCCTTTTTCATGAAATTGACGGCGCAGCTCGTCCGCTGCCATGATCTCCGGATGACCGGTTCCAAAAGTGACATCGTAATTTCCGGGAACCATATCATCCGGACGAAGGAATCCGTGCTTTGCCGACAAAATTACCCACTCATCGAAAAATGCTTTCGCATATCGCTCGCACGCCTGATGAAACGGGCTGAGATAAGCGTCTTCCGCCCTTACCGGACCTGTATCTGAATGGACATCCCAAATTTTTTTCTTGCCGCAGGGGATGATGCACAGTCGTTTCATTTTTCTCTCCCCTTTATGATGTATGTCCTATCAATGTACCATGATTCGTTTATTTCTGCATGACGAAACTGGCCATGGATCTGTCTGGGTAAAAACTGCACACAAAAAGACCCGGAATTCAAACCGAAATCCGGGCCGGATGAAGAGTTATTTATGTCACTCTTGCTCCATCCCATCAAGATACTTTCTCTCAAAGTCATCGAGCAATGCACGCACTTCATCTGTTGACTTTGTATTCATGCATTGATTTCTTAATTCACTTGCTCCACGGAATCCGCGGAGATATATCTTGAAAAAGCGGGGGAGCGGTTTATATGCTCGAGCTTCTGCTTTTGAATATTCATCATGAAGATCCAGGTGCAATCTCAAAAGATCAAGCAATTCCTTACTGCTATGCTCTCTCGGCTCCTTTTCAAAGGCGAATGGATTAGTAAAAATGCCTCGTCCAATCATAATCCCGTCAACACCGTATTGTTCAGCGAGTTTCAAGCCGGTTTCACGGTCAGGAATATCCCCATTGATCGTCAATAGGGTATCCGGCGCTATCTCATCACGAAGTTTCTTGATTTCCGGGATGAGCTCCCAATGCGCATCTACTTTACTCATTTCCGCTCTTGTACGCAGATGAATGGAAAGATTCGCAATGTCTTGTTTCAGTATGTGTGTCAGCCAGCCGCGCCATTCGTCTATATCCGTGTAGCCAAGTCTGGTCTTCACACTTACCGGCAGACCTCCTGCTTTCGCCGCCTGTATTAATTCGGCTGCAACTTCAGGACGGCAAATCAGGCCGCTTCCCTTTCCATTCCCCGCCACATTAGGTACAGGACAGCCCATATTGATATCCAGGCCCTTAAACCCTAATTCCGCCATCCCAATACTCATTTGGCGAAAGTTTTCAGGCTTATCTCCCCATATGTGGGCAACCATCGGCTGTTCATCCTCCGTGAAAGTCAAACGGCCGCGCACACTATCCTTCCCATCCGGGTGACAATAGCTTTCTGAGTTTGTAAACTCTGTGAAAAACACATCAGGTCTGCCTGCTTCACTCACAACATGGCGAAAAACGACATCCGTCACATCTTCCATTGGTGCCAGTACAAAAAATGGCCGTGGTAATTCACGCCAGAAATTATCTGTCATAACAAATCCAAATCCTTTCATGATGGGATACAGCCAAACCTTTATCCCAAAATTAAAAACTGACCATGCTTCTTTTACACTTATAGCATGTGTCAGCACTTCTTATCAAACGATAGTAAATTTTGAACATTTCACTTTTTACACGTAAAAAAGTGAAAAAGCAAACTGAAGCAGAACGCCTTAATTGAGTTAACGTAATAGACTATCGCTATAGTTAACCCCATATCGTTCATTTCTGATCAACTCAGCCAACTCCTTAACCTTTAAAAGGGTTTGAGAGAGAAAAAAGTGTGATGATTATCTACACCTATTTTTTTATTTATATTGTGGTTTATTAATAGTAGCGCTGACCTTCGTCTTTCTTAGCGGCCTTACTTTTGCTCTTTTTGGATAAAAGGATTCCAACCTAAATAGAATATCATATGAGTTCTCCCTATTACCAATGCAAAATAATTGTCCATATGTCAATATCTTTATAACGTTTTAGTTTTAAAGTTATTACTTATAAACAAAATATCTGCATAAAAAAAATAAATAATTACATTTATAAGGTGCCACAGTAATCATCTATAAATGTTTGTATAAGGTTACGATTCGGTAATCCTGATCCAAAACCAATAAAATAGACTGCTGACTAAGTGCCGCAGTCTCATTCATAAGATTAATAAAAAAGTGTTCATTTTCTTTCATTATTAAATAAGGCATCAGAAGTTATTGCTTTCATTTCGAATATCCTTTGTTATACCTGTGATGATTTGTATAACAGTGAAAACCCCCAAGAAAACAGTGACAATATTAAACCATGGATTATCATAGAATGAAAGATATGTTTGAAAGAAATCCAGCTCAACTATGTTTGCTGGGAATCCATTCATTTCTCTATAATTAGGACCCCATCCCGTTAATTCTGCAAAATTAAAATAAAGCTGTGAAACTAAAAATGCCAACAACGTTTGAAACCAACTTCTTTTAAATAACGGTCGTTTTTTGTTTACTTTATCCATTTCATTATCCATTTCCTTTTCTGCAATACTTTTTAGCCAAGTGTCAATCTAACATCATTATATGATGAAGTATGATTGTCGCAATAATTACTTATTAAGGATATAACCATCGCAGGTATTACTGTAATAGTTGTTATCACTTGCGTTTCCGCCTCGGATTTATTTCTTCTTTGGGAATAAGGAAAATAATCGGGGTCCTTTTTTCCTGTTTAGGCTTTCATATCATGTTAAACGACCAAACATGCTTTTTTAGTGTGTTTGATCTTTTATCCACAGTTGTTGCTAATAGTAGATGTTCCAACTGCCGTTGTGATTAGTGTAAGTAAGCCAACCTTGCCTTTTACACCTTCTGCTTCAGAACCTTCGTTCAGTGGTTGAGGTTCCAATATCTCTCATTCGGTTTCACCTCCTTTTTATCATTTATTACAACTATCGCCAATAGTAGAAGTGCCGATGAGTGTCGGGAACTTTATTCTTTAAGAAAGAAGTTTACAAAATATTAACTGAGATTACAAGTATTCACGGAACATGAACGACTTGTTATTGCTTCTGGTTCACAACAAGATCTTCATATTTTGTCTGTAATGCCGTTTCCAAACGAAAAAAAGAAAGTGAAGCAGCCTACTTGGCTGTTTTTCACTTGCTTTTCCATACGTTTTTTCAACTCTTTTTATCAGTTAAATAAAGACAAAAGACAGATAGGACAAGGGCACAAAACATAAAAAAACCCGGAAATCGGAATTGTTTAATTTACCGAAATCCAGGTCTGATTACGAATTGTTTATTTTAGTTAGACGATTTTAATACAAGCTTCGCCACGGCTTCCACATGAGCCGTCTGCGGAAACATATCAACAGGCTGAATATATTCGACGCGATAGTCCTTCGACAGCGTCTGCAAGTCTTTCGCCAGTGTGGAAGGATTGCAGGATACGTAGACGAAGCGTTTCGGTTTTACTTTTTTGATGGTATCTAAAAATGTTCTGTCACAGCCCGTTCTCGGCGGGTCGACGATGACCACGTCAGGGCGGAAGCCTTCTTTCGTCCATTTCGGGAGCCAGTGTTCGGCTGTTCCTGTGACATATGCCGCGTTTTTGATGCCGTGTTTCTTGGCGTTTTTCTTCGCATCGTCAATTGATTCTTTAATGACGTCCATGCCGCGGATCTCTTTTGCGCCGCTTGAAACCCACATGCCGATCGTACCGACGCCGCAATACGCGTCTACGACTTTTTCTTTTCCTGTCAGCTGAGCCGCTTGTTTCACTTCGTCATACAGCTTGACCGTCTGCTCCGGGTTGAGCTGGAAGAAGGCGCGGGCGCTCAGTTCAAATGACACGTCACCGAGCACTTCTTGAATGGCATGGCTTCCGGCCAACGCTTTTGTTTTGTCACCGAAAATGACGGATGTGCGCGCGCCGTTGACGTTTTGAATAATCGATTTCACTTCCGGCAGACGGTTCTGAATGGCTTTGACGATTTCGTCTTTATTCGGCAGTGTCTCTTTCGCGGTGACAAGCACGACCTGCACTTCGCCTGTTTCAAAACCGACTCTCGTCACGATGGTGCGGACATCGCCTTTTTTGGTCCGTTCGTTATAAACGGATACGTTGTGTTTTTCCAAAATACGGCGGACGATACCCGTTGTTTTGTTTGTCGCCGGATGCTGGACAATGCATTCCTTAATCGGAACGATTTTATGGGAATCCAGTCCGTATAAGCCGGCAATGATGCTGCCGCTTTGCGAGCGTCCGACTTGGAACTGGCTTTTGTTCCGGTAATTCCAAGGGTTGTCCATTCCGATCGTATCTTTAATGTTCATTTCTTCGACATTGAATCTCGTATGACGTTCCAGAGACTGAATGACGATGTCGCGTTTTTCGCGAAGCTGCTGGGTGTATGCCAGATGCTGAAGCTGACAGCCGCCGCACTGGTCGTAGACCGGGCATGGCGGCGTGACGCGGTGTTCAGACGGCTTGCGGATTTTTTTGACGCGTGCTTCTGAAAATTTCGGCTGCACATTTGTCGCTTCGGCAACGACTTCTTCACCGGGCAGAGCGCCGGGAACGAAGACAACTTTTTTCTTAAAATAGCCGACGCCCTCTCCGTTAATGCCGAGACGTTTGATGGTCAGCGGAAATGTCTGTCCGATTTTCAATTCGGCAGGCGCCTTTTTTTGATGTTGATTCACGTTTTTTTCTCTCCGTTTCTATATAAAGCCTTTCTCATGGGAAAACGGCTGATTTGAAATATCACATCTTTTCAGTATAACATGCAGCCGGCGGTTCCTTCATGTTTTTCACTGGAAGTTTCCAAAAATCCTCATCATTCAATACTTCTCCACAAGTACAAGGACGCATAGCTTAAATACGGCGCCCATTCGCTGCTTACCTGGAGCATCACGTCTTTTGACGGTTTATCCTCAAGGGCGAAGCGGCGTTTGACGGCGTTTTGCAGGCCGATATCCGCCAAAGGAAACAGATTCGGGCGGCCGAGGCCGAACATGAGGACGTTTTGGACGGTCCACGGGCCGATGCCTCTGATGGCGATCAGCTTTTTCATAATGTCTTCATCCGATAAATGGGTAAGTTCCGCCAGATTGAGCGCTCCTTCTGCAATCATCCGTGAAATGTCAATCGCATATTCCGCTTTTCTCATGCTGAACTGGAGCTCCCGCAAGTCCTGATACTCAAGCGCCGCGATCGTTTTCGGCTCGGGATAGCACCAGACGCCGTCTTTTTGTTCACCGAAGGCATGGACGAACCGTTCCGTTAAAGTAAAAGCGAAGGACAGGTTGAGCTGCTGGTGGATGATGCATTTCATGAGACAGTTGTAGACGTCATATTCCAAGACGAGCGGGGTTCCCGCATGCTCCTCAAAAAGCGCCGACAGATTTGTTTTTGAGAAATGATCAAGCACAGGCTGAAGCGGCTGCTCCCACTGAAAAATGTGTTTGATCCGTTCAATCATCTCCTCGCGGTCCGTTTCTCCGCTGACGAGAAAGACCGGGTCTGCGGCGGTGCCTTCCGCTTGAACCGTGATGACGGACAGTTTGCCGTCCCGTGTTCTGAGCGGCACTTTGATTGATCTTGCATGAAGATCGACCGCATTCAGCGGATCGAGCGACAGCCTTTCAAGGACTTTATCAAAATGATACGGCGGTGTGACCGAAACCGTTTCCTTCCACATATGCTCCACCCCTTTTTGTCCAAGTATATCATGAAGCGGCCGGGCGGCAATTCGTATACTTTTCTTCATAACGCCGCATGATATAATGGCAGGCGGAGGGTTGTTTATGATACATATAACCGCAATCACAACACATAATGAGATATTAGATAATATCCCCCTATCACGTACAGAACAACCGGACATCGCATGGTACTGGATTGATTTTTTCGGCGCTGAGATGCATGAAACCGAGCTGCTGCGTGATTATTTTCACTTTCATCCGCTTGCGATCGAGGATTGCTTTCAGCATATGCAGCGGCCGAAAATCGACCATTATGACGGCTACCGTTTTTATGTGCTCCACGCCTTGAACCCGGACACACTGGAAATGGAAGAGGTGGACATTTTTCAGTCCGACCGTTTCATCGTCAGCTTCCATTTGCACGAATCGCCCGGCGTCTCAAAGGTGAGAGAACGGTTTTTC
This sequence comes from Bacillus sp. Pc3, assembly GCF_000815145.1. NCBI lineage: Bacteria > Bacillati > Bacillota > Bacilli > Caryophanales > Bacillaceae > Bacillus > Bacillus sp. Pc3. Next base: position 1,273,052 of record NZ_CP010406.1, read on the forward strand.
GCTTCTCCGGGATTAGCCAAAAAAGGGCCCGGGCACATCACTTATATGATGATGGATCAGCTTGTCGATGAATATTTCCCCGTGCTGTACAAAATTGAAGACCGGCTGAATGAAATTGAAGACAGCAGAACACATAAATCTTACGGCACTTTAATGAATGAAGTGTTTGAATTGCGGACTGATCTTTTGAACCTGAGGCGGACGATCATTCCGATGCGCGATTTAATGTACCGGATTTTGAGCCTTGACCATGTAAAAGAAAGCCGTGAAACGAAAGCGTATTTCAGCGATATTTATGACCACCTGTTAAAACTGGCTGAGCTGATCGAGTCAAACCGTGATATGACGTCAGATTTGCGGGACAGCTACGTGACGCTGAATTCAAACCGGATGAACGCCATTATGATGACATTAACCATCGTCTCGACCATTTTTATCCCGCTGACGTTCATCGCGGGGGTTTACGGCATGAATTTCGATAACATGCCTGAGCTTCACTGGAAATACGGGTATTTTATCGTTTTGGGCGTCATGGCCGTTCTTGTGGCCGCCATGCTGTTTTGGTTCGCCCGTAAAGGCTGGTTTAATATTTTCAAGTAAGAACGGCTGCCGGCTGTTCTTTTTTTTGAGAAAACATGATAGTCTGAAAAAAAACGTAAAGAGGTGTGCGCCGTTACCATCCTTTCTCACAAAATCATTTCTTCTGTCCTCCTGGCTTTCAGTGTCATGTCCATTGCCCCGCTGTATAACGGCCGTACGGTGTCTGATTACATCTTTGAGTTACTCGGCTTTTCCTCTTGGCCGGAAGATGGAGCCCATATCTCCGTCATTCCCGGGGTTGTGCTTTACTTTGCGGCGTTAATCTGGTGTGCCGCCGCGTTCAGGCGGACGCTTCCCGCGGCGGGGCTGTTTCTGATCTTTCTCAGTATGGGGGCCGCTTCCGGTATCAGTCCTGCCACCGAATATGCCGTTTTTTCCTTAAAACAGTTCGCGCCCGAAAAAGAGGCTGTCGAATATGTGAAGCACCGCAGCGAATGCAGTCATCTGGTTGAGCGAAAAAGAGCGGGCATGAGCTGCACGCTTTATATCAATCATTACGGAAAAGGGGAACAAACTATTTCTGTCACCCCGGATTTATCAGAAAACATAAAGGACGTCACATTCAAATCAAAAACGTTCACTGTAAAACCCCGTTCAAAAACAATCATCAAAATCCGATTTACCGGATTTTATAAGGGGAAAGCCGCCTCAGACTCCGGATGGTCTTCACAACCTGAACTGAAAGTGGCAATCCTGTACACAGCAGATTAACCATTTTGCATGTATAATGGTGGAAAACTTTTCATTGGAGGGACTGTGAAATGAAGATCGCCATCGTCGGACTCGGCAATATGGGCCGCCCCATCGCCGAAAATATCATGAAAGCCGGATACAGTCTGACTGTATATAACCGGACGAAAGAAAAAGCGGCTGACCTGCTGGATAAAGGGGCAGAATATGCCGAAACGCCCCGACAGGCAGCTGAACATGCGGACATCGTGCTGTCCATGCTGTCAGACGATGACGCCGTAACAGACGTGACTTTCGGAGCTTGCGGCATTATTGCCGGGTTATCTGAAAACGGCATTCATATTTCAATGAGCACGATCAGTACGGCGCTGTCAGAACAGCTTTCCGCCGCACATTCGGGCAGAGGGCAGTCCTTTATTGCCGCTCCCGTCCTCGGCCGCCCCGATGCCGCCGAGAAGGCCGAGCTTCGCATCATCACAGCCGGACCGGCGGAAGCGAAGAAAAAGGCCGAACCGCTGCTTAACATCCTGAGTCAGCAAGTATTTGACACTGGTGAAGAAACAAAAACGGCCAATGCCGCGAAAATCAGCGTCAATTTCTTGCTCGTGTCCATGCTTGAGGCGTTATCTGAATCGTTCTTAATGATGGAGAAGTACGGGTTAGAACAAAAACAATTTTTAGAAATCGCCGGCGCGCTCTTTGGCTCTCCCGTCTATCAAAATTACGGCACGATCATGGCTGAGGAGAAATTTGAGCCGGCCGGTTTCAAAATGTCTTTAGGGCTGAAGGATACCAACCTGGCGCTCGCCGCCGCAGAACAGGTTTCCGCAAAACTCCCTCTTGCCGAACTGGCCAAGAGCCATTTTGAAAGCGGGATCGCACAAGGCTTCGGGGATCTGGATTGGGCCGCTTTGATTAAATGCCTGAAATAACAAAACACCTCTCCATTACCAGGAGAGGTGTTTTCTACAGGCGCGGCAGCTTCATTTCTTTCTCAAACATCAGGTCATCAATGCTTTTAAACGTGTAGCCTTCTTTTTTCAAATCGGTAATGGCATCGTCCAGAGCTTCTGAATTGTCCTTTGAAACGGTGTGAAGAAGGTAGATCGCGCCGGGATGCGCCTGCTTTATCATGTGATCATAGGCGTATTGTTTCCCTTTTTGCTCGTTAACCTTCCAGTCGACAAATGCGACGGACCAGAAAACGGTTTGGTAGCCGAGGCGCTTCGTTTCTTTGAGGACATATTCGCTGAATACGCCGCGCGGCGGACGGAGATACAGGTTGTCCCGCTTTCCGGTAATGTTGTACACGGCTTCCGTGACTGAATCGAGTTCGTCTTGAATCTGATCGCCCGTTTTTGTCGTCAGATCAGGATGATGAAAAGAATGATTGCCGATGATATGGCCTTCCTTTGACATCCGTTTAATCAAATCAGGCTGCTCTTTCACAAAATGACCCGTGACAAAAAAAGTGCCCGTGACGTGATGTTTTTTTAACACATCAAGCACTTTCGGGGTGTACCCATTTTCATATCCGTTATCAAATGTTAAATAGATGGTCTTTTCTTTCGTATTGCCCAAATAAAAGGCATCATATTTTTTGACCAGATTGTCCAGCTGTCTGCCGGCATCCGGCGGCTGATGATTGACGCTGCGTTTAAAGCCCCAGTTTATCCGTTCATTCGGCACGGCTTCTGCGCTGTTGATGCCTCCCGCAAGTAAAACGGCCATGCAGCAAATTGAACAAAACCATTTCATGACCAGCACTCCTTCTGCATTTTTCCTTATTTTGCAGTAGGCCCTGCCCTTTTATACAGCCGCATTATGGAAAAAGAAAAACCCCGGCATCCGCCGGGGTTTATTCCCAATCCTTTTTAAAGCGTTCGTATTTTGCTTCCAGATCATCAAGCATGCCGATGAGCCGGTCTATATCTTCAACGTCCGTTGATTCAGGGTCTAATGAATCAATGACATTCATAAACATATCGAGTCTGTTCTTCAGGTAATCGAGCTGCTGATCTTTGCTGTTTACTGCATTCCCCATACTTCCACTCCATTCATTTTTTATAATGGTAGCGTATTTTTTGCCGTTTTTCAATGGTTCCGCTACTTGCGATCTTGGCAGATCAGGTCTAAAATTAACAGTTGGCAGACGTTAGTATGCCCCATTTATAAAGGAGTTAGATAGTCATGACACAAAACACAACACTGCGTCCGATCACACCGGAGTACGATCCTTGGGAAGCGTACATGGATGTCGACCAGTATGGAGATATGAAACTGACGAACGTTGAATTCACAACGACGACTTTGTGCAATATGAGATGCGAGCACTGCGCCGTCGGGTACACGCTCCAGCCGAAAGACCCGAATGCGCTGCCGATCGACCTTTTATTAAAGCGGCTTGATGAAATTCCTCTGTTACGCTCTATCAGCATTACGGGCGGCGAACCGATGCTTTCGCTGAAATCGGTAAAGGAATACGTCGTCCCGCTTTTGAAATATGCCCATGAACGCGGCGTCCGTACACAGATCAATTCAAACCTGACGCTTGATATCGGGCGCTACGAACGGATTATTCCTTATTTGGACGTCCTTCACATTTCTCACAACTGGGGAACGGTCGAGGACTTTGCCGACATCGGATTTGCGATGATGGAGAAGAAACCGACATTTGAACAGCGGGCGCGCTATTTTGACAAAATGATTGAAAACAGCCGCACGCTGGTCGAAGCAGGCGTAATGGTTTCAGCGGAAACGATGCTGAACAAACGGACGCTGCCGCATATTGAACATATTCACCGGCAGATTACGGAAGAAATGAAATGCCAGCGGCACGAAGTCCATCCGATGTATCCGAGTGATTTCGCCAGCGCTCTTGAATCACTCAGCCTGAAGGACATGAGACAGGCCATTCATCATCTGCTCGACATTCGCGATGAAGAGACATGGATGCTGTTCGGTACGCTCCCGTTTTACGCATGCAGCCCTGATAAAGAAGATCAGAAGCTCCTCCTCCGCCTGCGGGAAGCGAAAAACGTTACGGTGCGAAACGACCCTGACGGCCGCTCCCGCCTGAATGTCAACATTTTTGACGGAAATATCATTGTCACGGATTTCGGCGATACACCGCCGCTCGGCAATATTAAAACAGACAGCCTTCCCGAAGCATATGACAAGTGGAGACAGACGAAGCTGAGCAAAGAGCTGAACTGCCGCTGCACAAACGTCCGGTGCCTCGGCCCGAACGTCCTTGTCAAAAACAGTTATTATCAGGACACGGATTTTTCATTACGAAAAGCCAGAGGTTAACAAAAGATGGAAACGACAATTACGGACATTTTGAAAAGCAAAGTGGTTGAGATCATCATCGTCGCTCTCGTGCTTTACGCCGGTGTTTTTCTGATCAACCGCTTTGTCCAGGTGTTATTTAAACGCACGGATTTCTTGGAGGAACGGAAAGGGAAGACGATTGAAAGCCTCGTCCGATCCATCACCCAGTATACGGCGACGATCGGTTTTATCTTTTACGTCATTTCTTTATTCGTTCATGATTTCGGCCGAATTTTAGCCGGGGCGGGTGTTGCCGGTATCGTCATCGGTTTCGGCGCCCAGTCGTTAATCAAGGACATATTGGCCGGTGTCTTTTTAATATACGAACGCCAGCTTCATAAAGGTGATTATGTGACGATTAACAATCTGTTCAACGGCACAGTCGAAGAAATCGGACTCCGTTCCCTCCAGATCCGTGAGTGGACCGGCAAGCTGCTTACCATATCTAACGGTGAGGTCAGACAGCTTCAAAACTATAACATTGATTTTATGCGGATTACCGAGTCCGTCGTGATCAGTTACAAGGAAGATCCCGAGCGGGTATATGCCGTCTTAGAAAAAGCCTGCGATATGCTCAATGATGAGCTTCGCGATTCACTGAAGCGGGATGAATTTCTCAATGCGACGGAGCCGTTTCAAGTGCATGGAATTATGAGTTTGAACAAATTAACCAGAGGCATTGAATTTACAGTGAAAGGCATGGTTCAAGACACAGAATACTTCTCGGCGAGCCTTGCGGTGAGACGCGTTCTTGCCCGGGAGCTGTACAACAACAATGTGCAATTGCTCGAGGAAATGTATCACACACAAAAAAGCTGATTCCCGAACCGGAATCAGCTTTTTTTATTTATCTCGGCTGCGCTGTCATTTGAAAACCGAATGTGACGTGATCCTGCACCGGAATCCAAGCCCCGATTCCTTGCGAAGTCACATTTTTGACGACAAGTTTCCGCTTGCTGCCTTTCAGCACCAAATACACTTCACCGTATGTTACTTTTCCTTTTTCATTAACGGCCGGAGCGTAGGCGTGCAGGTAGCCGAGCCGCTGCGGAGAAATTTTGTAGGTTTGATCGCGTTTTGTGCCTGCGCCGATAACCGTTTCAAACGCGAGCGGCAGTTTTGTTTTCTTCATCGCTTTTTGCATCATCATGCTTTTTACGTCTTCTGCGTTCGGCACCTTCGCTGTGAGACCGCCTTTGATTTTGTATTGCTGTTCTTGGGCGTATGAGATAACCGCGGTTTGCTGTCCGCCCCGGTTATCCGCTCTGTTTGTGTTGATTTTTTTATATTCCCAGTTGGCGACCGTTTCGTTCGACTGATAGCCGAGCGCCCATTTCCCGAGAAATATTGTCGCCCGGTATCCGATGGCAAGCGGTGAACCGGAAACCGAGGATTCATTCAGCATCTTTATCAGATGTGGATTTTCGATGTTGATCTCGGATGTATCTAACAATTCCTTTGCCAGTTTGCTCGGCTGAAGCATCGGCTGGTCCTGTGAAGCATTCGGATACGTATTTTCCTTTGAAATGCTTACGACAGAGTTGGGAACCTTAAACGGTTTTTTTGCAGCGGCAGACGGCGTTGCGAAAAAACTAAAGGATAACAGCAGAATCAGTGTGGCATGAAACAGCTTTCTCATCATATCACTCTTTCTATAGCATTTTCCTTTAGTCTTTTCCTCCGCAATCGTTGTTATCCGCATTTTTTACAGGTTAAAGCAGGAAAAAACCGATCGCCATAATGACATAAGCGGCAAGGAGCGTAGCCCCTTCAAACCAGTTCGAATCACCGTCATTTGAAATCATCGTCATCAAAAGGACGGATGAGATCATCGCGACAAGCTCGGGCAATGTGAATACAAGCGGCATATTGACCGGAAAAAAGATGGAACAGATCACAAGAACCGGAGCCACAAACATGGCGATCTGCAAAGTCGAGCCTACCGCGATTTCAACGGCGACATCCATCTTGTCTTTGTACGCCATAATAATCGCCGACGCATGCTCTGCGGCATTTCCGACGATTGCGACGATAATCACTCCGATAAACAGCTCGCTCCAGCCGAACTGTTCAGCCACCGCATGAAACGTATGGACAAGGTTTTCAGATATGTAGGCGACGATAATGGTTGAAATAAATAAGACGGCTGTCGCTCTTTTCCCCGACCACTCAGGCTGCTCCTCTTCTTCCTTTGCCTCCGGCTGATTCGGCTGATAAACACCGCGGTGGGTGACGAGCTTGAAATAAAGAGCTGCCACGTACAAAAGGATCATGATGATGCTGATGCCGACACTCAAATCAAGCTTGTTTTTTTCCCCCATATCCATGGAAAACACTTCGGGAATGACAAAAGCAACGATAATGGCAAAAATCAGCAGGCCAGAATTATGCCGGGCATCATGAATATTGAATTCCTGCCGCTTGTATTTCAAACCGCCGATAAAAAACGACAGTCCCGCGACGAGCAGAAGATTGCCGAGCACCGAACCGGTCAGTGAAGCAAGCACGATGCCCGTCAGCCCTTCTTTTAAGGCGAAAAGCGATATAATCAGCTCTACCGCATTGCCGAACGTGGCATTCAGCAGACCGCCGATCCGCGGTCCCGCGATAATGGCAAGAGATTCAGTCGCTCTCCCCATATAACTTGCAAGCGCAATAATCGTCAAGCAATAAATAATAAACAAAACCGCTGACGGCCAGTGCATCAGGCCGCCGATGACTGAAAGCGGCACTCCCGCCGCAGCTGTAAAGAAAAAAATCCGATTCATATCTGCCTGGCTCCTTTTTTCGAATGAGTCTTTTTATATCCTTCTCAAAAACTCCCTCAATTACACTTCCGCGGCAGCCCGAATTGGCATTTTTAGGTTGCCGGACGCGACAAATCCGTGTACGATCAAGAAAGATACTGAAGAAGGAGAAATACGCGATGTCACGACTGTACTTCTTTATTTTGGTTCTGCTTGTTTCCATCTCCGGATTTTCCCAAGGCATGCTTCTGCCGGTGATCTCCGTCATTTTTGAAACGAACGGGGAATCAGCCGCTATAAACGGACTTCACGCAACCGGCCTTTATATCGGCGTGCTTCTGGCGTCGCCGTTTATGGAGGCCCCGCTGCGCAAGCTCGGATTCAAACCTCTGATGGTCATGGGCGGATTTCTTGTTATCATCAGCTTATTCAGTTTTATTTGGCTTCAATCCATATGGTTATGGTTTTTTCTTCGGCTGCTTATCGGAATCGGTGATCATATGCTGCATTTTTCAACCCAAACGTGGGTGACGTCAAAGTCAACGCCCCGAAACAGAGGAAGAAACATTTCGCTGTACGGACTGTCCTTCGGGCTCGGATTCGCTGTCGGCCCGTTCATGGTCCCTCTTGTGAAAACAAGTCCGCCCCTTCCGTTTATCGTATCCGGCTGTATCAGTCTTGCCGCCTGGCTGTTTGTATTTGTCTTACGTAACGAGTACCCGGCGCAAGGTCCGGATGAAACATCCGGGGATAACAGCGCAAAACGGTTTTACCGCGCCCTTCTTTTCGGCTGGGTCGCTTTTCTCCCGGCTTTCGGGTACGGTTTTTTAGAAACGGCGCTGAACGGAAGCTTTCCCGTGTACGCCCTGCGCTTAGGCATATCCGTCGATGCCGTCGCGCTGATATTGCCCGCTTTTGCCATCGGAAGTATTGTATTCCAGTTCCCTCTCGGTTTATTAAGCGATCGATTCGGGAGAAAACGTGTCCTGCTCGTCATCTTATTAACGGGTGCCCTTTGCTTTTTGACGGCCGGACTGTTTCCGTCGCCTTCTGTCATCGGCTGCTGCTTTTTCACGGCGGGAATGGCGGTCGGCAGTATGTTTTCCCTCGGCATCAGCTATATGAGCGACCTGCTGCCCTCCCATCTGCTGCCGGCGGGCAATCTGCTCTGCGGCATTTCCTTCAGCCTCGGCAGCATGATCGGCCCGGTGGCGGGCGGCTGGTATATGCAGCGGTTTGAAAGCGCCAATTTGTTTTACTTTATTACGGTGATTCTGGTCTGTATTTGGCTTGCGCTCGTCTTCGGGAAAACAAAGCACAGTCCCGCATCCGAATCCCATTCTTTTCCATCCTCATAAAAAAGCCGCCTGATCTAAGTCAGGCGGCTTCTTTCTAGTGGTATCCGTTCTGCCCGTTAGCGCTTCCGCTTGTTTTATTCTTCGGGCCGTTTTTGGAGTTTTGTTTATTATGGCTTCCGCCTTTTTTCGTATGCTTGGTCATAGCCGATTCCCTCCGTTTTTCAGCTTGAACGTCTCCGTTCCTCTATAGCTTGCTCCCGCGGTACGGATTTTCATCAGGAAGCTTTTTACGTTTATGTAAAAGCGCGTTGATTTCGCCTCCTAAAATCAGCAGTGTTCCCGTAAGGTAAAACCAGATCATAAGGACGATAATTCCCCCGATGCTCCCGTATGTAGCGCTGTAGTTGGCAAAGGTGCCGACGTAAAATGAGAACAGCATACTGACGATAATCCAGCCGGCTGCCGCAAATACGGCTCCCGGCAGCACAAAACGGAGGGAAAGCCTTTTATTCGGCGCGAAAATGTAAAGCGCGGTAAACACGATTAAAAGGATAAGCGGACTGATACCCCAGCGGACAACCGACCACACCTGCAAAAACAGGCCGGAGGCGCCGATGAAATCTGCGGCCAGCATTCCGATTTCTCTGCCGAACACCGGCAGAAGCAATGCGATTAAAATCGTAACCACCATCGCGATGGTTAAAAAAATTGAGGTCAGGCGAATGATGATAAATGAGCGGTTTTCCTCGACTTCGTAGGCATGGTTAAATGCTCTGACAATCGCGTTCATACCATTCGAAGCCGACCAGATGACGGCGATAATCCCGAATGACAAAAGCCCGCCGCTGCGCTTGTTCAGCGTTTGCTCCGTTATGGATTTCACCATAGACATGGCGCTGTCGGGCGCGTATTGATCGACCGCCCCGAGCACGTCTTCTGCCGATATGGGAAGATAGGCGGTGAGCGTCAGCATGAAAATCATTAACGGAAACAATGACAGCAGGAAAAAATACGCCAGCTCCGCCGATTTACTTTGTCCTTCATGGAGAGAAAACCTTGCAAACAGCTCCTTTATAAAACTCATGACATCCCACCTCAATGATCGTTTTTCGAAAAATGCTCCTTCGTTTCTTTTAACAGGTCAATGACCTGCGGTGTCGTCTGCTTCAGCTTAGTGATCTGGCCGTTTAAAAAACTCAGATCATCCGATACGGTATTGGCGATGGTCTTCACTTGATCAAGTTTTGCAGATGCCTGCTGTTTCAGCACTTCAGGATGTTTTCGGTAGAATGCCGCACGCTGCCTGCACGCGTCCATGTTCCGGAAACATGCCTCTCTTGTCGGCTTATGTAATAAGGACAGTGCTCCCCCGGCGGCAGCGCCGATAAGAATCGCTTTTGCCATGATGCGTGTCTGCTTCATCGGTCAATCCCCCTTATAAATGATGGTCTTTCTTTATTGTCTCCAGCAAATGACGGCACCCGGACTCGACCAAAGCGTACACCTCGCTGAAATTCCCGGTATAATACGGATCGGGCACGTCCGCAAGGTCCGACTCCGGTACATAATCAAGCAGCCTTGCAATACGCGGCGCCGCTTTTTTATAACCGGCCATGCTGCGCAGATGTCCGATATTTTCTGCATCCATCGCAATGACGTAATCAAAATCGGTCAGATCAGACTCACGCACCTGCCTCGCCGTGATGCCGCTTGCGCTGATCCCTTTCTTCTTTAGGATCTCCTTTGTCCCTTCATGCGGCGGATTTCCCGCATGCCAGGCGCCGATTCCCGCTGAATCAATGTTAATCTGCCCGTTCAGCCCGTTTTTCTTCACCATATCAGAAAATACCGCCTCTGCCATAGGAGACCGGCAAATATTTCCCAGACAGACAAACAGCACATGTATCATATCGATAACCTCCCTATTCTTTCCCCGCATTTTGAGGATCAAAAACCTTATCATCATCTTAGCAACTTTTCTGCCGCTGTGGAAATAAGCTTTTATTCTAAATGAATTCTGTTAAAATAAAGGGTACGAAAACGGTCATGAAAGGATGCATGAATTTGCCGAGCCAACAAACAGAAACGTTAAACAAAATGATTGAAGACATTTCGCAAAAGCTCAACATGCTCAATGTCGGCGTCATCAGAGCGGAAGATTTCAGTGATGAAAAAATAGAAGATCTTACATACCTTCATCAAATGGTCATGAAAAAAGCATCATTCAGCCCGAGTGAAATGCAGGCCATTGCCGAGGAGCTCGCCTCTCTCAGAAAATAAACCCATGTCAGACCTGCCGAAAAACGGCGGGTCTTTTTTTGATTTAAAAAAGTAAAAAATAAAAGTTCATCGGTTTGACACATATAAAAAGAAGGAGTATAGTAACTGTGAACTTGGTAGAACGATATACTAAATGAGCGGGCCGCTTATCTTTTTTTATTTAGTAGAACGATATACTCGTTGTTATATCAGCGTTAGTCAAGTTTGTATCTGCAACCGTTTTATCAAACCAGTTTTCAAAGAAAGGCAGTGGTTCAATAAAGGGGAATGGTTCTGTGCTTTTGTTAATTTAAAAATTAATTTAATTCTTTATTAACCGCATTAGGGGATGTCATCATGAAAAACATATACACCAAAATGGCAGCGGGTCTTTATATTAATTATTTCCTGCTGGGCATGATCAATATTATTATCGCTTCCAATATGGAGGCATTATCAAAACAGCTTCATACATCCGCAGCCGGGGTCAGCTATTTGGTCTCCGCCATCGGGATCGGGAAGCTGATTTCGCTTCTGTTTGCCGGGAAGCTTTCGGATACATTCGGGAGACGGCCGTTTATCGTATCGGGCGCCTTTCTGTATCTGATTTTCCTAATCGGAATTCCGCTTTCGACAAACTATACGGCCGCGTTTATCTTCGCCATTTTCGCCGGGATCGCCAATTCCTTTTTGGATTCCGGGACATATCCGGCGCTTATTGAAGGATTTCCGAAAAACGCAAGCTCTGCAACCGTGTTAATCAAAGCGTTTGTATCCATCGGCGCGACGGTGCTTCCGTTTTTTATCGCGTTTATTGCGGACAGGCATTTGTTTTACGGCTGGACGTTTTTCGTACCGGGCATTATTTTCTTCCTGAACGGCTTTTTCCTGTTAAAAGTTCCGTTTCCGAATCATAAGCAAAAAGAAGGCGGCGGCCGGACGGAAGCTTCTCCGTCTGATGACGCGTTCACATCACAGCCGTCGATATGGCGCGAAGGCCTTGCGATCATTCTGTTAGGCTTTTCATCTACGGCGCTGTTTATGCTCGTTCAAGTATGGCTTCCTAAGTTCGGGCAATCCGTTTTGGGCATGCCTGAGGTGCAGGCCGTCAAATTGCTGAGCTATTACAGCATCGGTGCGCTTGTGTCCGTGTTATTGCTGGCTGTGCTGTTAAACAGAGTGATTCAGCCGATTACGGTAATGGTGCTGTACCCTGTGATCGCGGCAATCGCGCTGCTTGCTCTGATTTTCATTCATCAGCCGGCCGTATCAGTCATCAGCTCCTTTGTCATCGGACTTTCAACTGCGGGCATTCTGCAATTGGCGATGACGGTTATGGCTGTTTTATTCCCTAAAAATAAAGGTACGATCACATCTTTTGTTAATATAGCATCAAGCTTATCTTTTATTGTCATTCCGCTTGTAACGGGAGCGATATCCAAAGCGGCCGGCCTGACGCCTGTTTTTCTGCTTGATATCGGAATTGCGGTTGTCAGCGCCCTTCTCGCATTGTTTATCGGAATCCGCTTTAAGCAAGTGATGAAAGCCTGACTATTTTTTAAGGGAGAGGATTTATCATGCAATCTATCACGATCAGAAACACGGTCATCGGCGAAGGGCTTCCGAAGATCATTGTGCCGCTGATGGCGCCCGGAGAGAAAGAACTGCTCGAAGAAATTGAAGCCGTCAACAGGCTTCGCCCGGATATCATTGAGTGGCGGGCGGATGTGTACGAGCACGTTGACAGCCTGGACGCCGTAAAAGGCATGCTTGAAAAGCTGCGGAAAGCCGCAGGCGCAACACCGCTGCTTTTCACATTCAGAACTCATAACGAAGGCGGAAATAAAGTTATTGATGATCGCTTCTACATTGAATTGCTTAAAACCGCCATCGAAACAAAACACATTGACCTTGCAGACGTTGAGTTGTTTACGGGAGAAGCGGAAGTCAAATCAATTGTGAAAACCGCTGAAGACAACGGCGTATATGTCGTCATGTCCAATCATGATTTTCATCAGACACCGAAAAAAGAAGAAATCATTTCCCGGCTGCGGAACATGCAGGCGTACGGCGCGCACATTCCGAAAATCGCGGTGATGCCGCAAAGCACTGAAGATGTTTTCGTCTTATTGGATGCCACTCACACGATGAAAACACAATACGCAGACCGGCCGATCATCACGATGTCAATGGCGGGAACAGGTCTGATCAGCCGCCTGGCCGGCGAAGTCTTTGGCTCAGCGTGCACGTTCGGAGCGGGCAAAGAAGCATCAGCGCCCGGACAGATTCCCGTTGAAGAATTGCGCAGCGTACTCAGCATTTTAAATAAACATATGTAATCAGCGTTTTTTGCCCTCAAAGCGGGTTGAAAAACAAATGAATGGACTAACGGAGGAATACATCATGAAGAAAGATTTAGGACGGATTAACGGAAAAACTCAGCTTATCGGATTATTCGCGACACCGATCGGACACTCTTTATCTCCGGCGATGCACAACCTGGCGTTTAAAAAATTAGGATTGAACTACGCTTACCTCGCGTTTGAAGTCGGCAATGAACAGCTGGAAGATGTGGTAACGGGAATGCGGGCCTTAAACGTCAGAGGATTCAATGTCTCGATGCCGAACAAGATGAACATTCTCCCTTACCTCGATGAACTCGCGGATTCAGCGAAATTCACCGGCGCGGTAAATACAGTCGTTAATGAAAACGGCAGACTGATCGGACACTCCACCGACGGTATGGGATACGTCCGCAACTTAAAAGAACACGGCATCGATATCACGGGCAAAAAAATGACGCTGGTCGGTTCCGGCGGGGCCGCCACTCCGATAGCGATTCAATCCGCATTGGAAGGCCTCGGAGAAATCTCTATTTTCGCCCGCAATGACGCATTTTTCGAAAAAGCGGAAGAAAACGTCCGCATCATCAATGAAGAAATGAAGGGATCTTCTTGCAAAGCGAAAGTCTTCCCGCTCGAAGATCAAGATGCGCTGCGTGCTGAAATCGCTTCAAGCGATATTTTCACAAACGGAACGGGTGTCGGCATGAAACCGCTTGAAGGCTTGAGCGTCATTGAAGATACATCCATGCTCCGTCCGGATTTGATTGTGACAGACGTCGTTTACAACCCCGTTACGTCGAAATTGCTTGAACAAGCTCAAGCGGCCGGCTGCAACACCATTAACGGCCTCGGCATGATGCTTTGGCAGGGCGCCATGGCGTTTGAATATTGGACAGGCCGTGAAATGCCGGTTCAGTATATTAAAGAGCAAATGTTTGAATAACCTATTGTGACAGAAGCGCCGAAGGACAATCCGTCTTCCGGCGCTTTGTCATTTTCTCCCCTCTCTCTTTCTTCTCATGCGCCAAAACGCTTATAATGGATGTAACGAATAAAAACCAAGTGAGGAATGCGACGTATGAAACAGCAAAAAAAACGCCGGGTGACATTGCAGCAGGTCGCTGAACATGCCGGCGTCTCAACATCCACCGCTTCATTAATCGTCCGCAATAATCCGCGAATTTCCGAAGCGACCCGTGAGAAAGTGCTGCAATCCATGCGGGAGCTGGGGTACGTATATGATCGGGTCGCCGCGAATTTACGATCACAGACGTCCACAACGGTAGGATTGATTATTACTGACATTTCCAATACGTTTTTCTCAGAGTTTCTGATCGGCGTTCAGAATACGCTTGAGGAAGTCGGATTAACGGTGCTGTTAGGCACGACATTTGATTCCGTCGCCAAGCAGGAGCAGCTGATCTCGACCATGCTGGAGCACAGGGTCGGCGGATTGATTTTGTGTCCGGTTTCAGGTACGGCTGAGGAAACCCTTTCCCGCCTTGAGCAGCTTGACATTCCGGTCGTGCTCGCCGTCAGGGAGATTGCCGATGCCGACTGTGATTTTGTCGGAGCCGATTATGAGGAAGGCACCTATAAGGCAGTGTGTCATTTCATTGAGAAAGGCCATCAGGAGATTGCGTTTCTGGGCGGCGTGAAGCACTCATCAACATGGACGAAGCGCATGAAAGGGTTTAAAAAAGCGCTCCGTGAAGCGGATCTGGAAGTGAAAAATGAATATGTCATTGACAGCGCGCCGACCCGCGAAGCAGGCTGTGAAGCCGTGACGGAGCTCCTCCGCCGGTCTGAGCGCCCGACCGCGATTTTCTGCTTCAGTGATTTGGTCGCGTTCGGCGTCATGCAAGGGATCAGAAAAGCCGGGCTCATTCCGGGCGAAGATATTGACATTGTCGGCTTTGATAACGTGCCGGAAGCTGAAATTTCTTATCCCCCGCTTACAACCGTTTCTTCCTTTCCGCGGCAGTCGGGAAAAGAAGCGGCTCAATTGCTGCATCATAAAATCACCAGTTCCCAGCACAAAAAACAACGCATTATTCTGGCGCCTGAGCTGGTCATCCGGGAATCTTCACAAAAAAAGCGGAACGCCTGATACGGCGCTCCGCTTTTATATTACGCAAGCAGTTTTAATGATTCGCGGTTGAATGCCGGTATGTCATCCGGTGTGCGGCTTGTGACCAGCTGGTTCTGGCAGACGACGACTTCTTCATCCACCACATTTGCGCCCGCGTTTTCCATGTCGATTCGGATTGATGTAAACCCTGTCGCTTTGCGCCCGTCCAATGCTTTCGCGTTGATGAGAAGCTGAGGTCCGTGGCAGATGGCGAACACCGGTTTTTTATCATCCATAAACGCTTTGGCAAATTGGACGAAACGGTCATCCGCACGCAGCATGTCAGGAGAGAATCCGCCCGGGATCAGCAATGCGTCAAAGTCTTTCGGATTTACATTATCGATGGACGCGTCCACTTTCACTTCGGCTTCCCCTTGTTTGCCTTTGACTGTTTTTCCTTTTTCCTGTTCAATTACGGTTAATTCATGACCCGCATCTTTAAAAGCTTTCGCAGGTTCAGTATACTCGACATCCTCAAAATAATCGGTTAATACAACTGCAATTTTTTTACCCATAGTTACTACCTCCTGCTTGATGAAGTCTACATAAATCCATGTACCCCAGCCACACTAACATCAAACATAGGTAACGCGTTTGCCGCTCATCCGTTTTACATAGGTCATTATCCTCATTTTTCATCTTTTTACAAGAATCATCATGAAATCTATATAAACTTTCACAAAATATTCTTACAATGGTACTGCATGACAAAATTTGTTGAAAGGTGGAGAACAGGTGAGAATACAGAAAAGACGATGCAGCGTCAATATGACACTCCGTATTCTGCTGCCCCTAGTTATGATACTTAGTCTAATCCTCCCAACATCACCCATTAAAGCAGAAGAAAACAAATCCTCCAGTGTGAATCTCAGCATTCTAGCCACAACTGACGTTCACGCTAACATGATGGACTACGATTACTACAGCGACAAACCGACAACGGAATTCGGGCTGGCCCGAACGGCTCAGCTTATTGAGAAGCACAGGCGCGAAAACCCGAATACGCTGCTTGTCGATAACGGAGACCTGATTCAGGGGAATCCCCTCGGAGAATACGCCGTAAAATATGAGAAAAATGATATTATTTCAGGCGCAAAGACCCATCCGATCATTGAAGTGATGAACAGTCTGCATTATGACGCAGGAACACTCGGCAATCATGAATTTAATTATGGGCTTGAATTTCTGGACGGGACAATCAAAGGCGCTGATTATCCGATCGTTAACGCCAATGTGAAAACATTAAGCGGCGAAAACCGTTATACGCCTTATGTCATAAAAGACAAAACCGTCACGGATGAAAACGGCGGCAAGCATCAGATAAAAGTCGGCTACATCGGCTTTGTTCCTCCCCAAATCATGACGTGGGATAAGAAAAATCTCGAAGGCCGCGTTCAGGTCGAAGACATTGTGGAATCCGCAAAGAAAACCGTTCCGAAAATGAAAGCTGAAGGAGCCGATATCGTCATCGCCCTCGCCCACAGCGGCATCGAAAAAAAAGCGCAGTCTTCCGGAGCGGAAAACGCCGTTTTTGACCTGGCAACGAAAGTCAGCGGAATTGATGCGATCGTATCCGGCCATCAGCACGGGCTTTTCCCTGATGCCGAATACAAAGGCGCTGATCAATTTGACGTCGATAAAGGCACGATTAACGGCATCCCCGTTGTCATGTCAAGCAGCTGGGGCAAATATGCGGGCGTCATCGACCTCCGGCTTGAAAAAACAGACAGCGCGTGGCATGTGGAAGATGCAAAAGGCAGCATCGAGCCGATTGCCGGCAATGTGACGTCGGAAAACGAAACCGTCGTCAATACCGTCAAAAAAGCGCACGAAGGCACATTGAAATACATCAGAGAACCCGTCGGCCAGACAAAAGCCGATATCAACAGTTTCTTCGCCCAAGTCAAAGATGATCCGTCCATTCAAATCGTAACGGATGCGCAAAAATGGTACGCCGAAAATAAGATGAAGGATACGGAATACAAAGATCTGCCTATCCTCTCGGCGGGCGCCCCGTTTAAAGCCGGCGGGCGGAACGGCTCAAATTACTATACAAACATTTCCGCTGGCGACCTCGCCATCAAAAACATCGGCGATTTGTACCTGTATGACAACACGGTTCAGATCGTCAAGCTGAACGGAAGCGAAGTGAAAGACTGGCTCGAAATGTCCGCGGGGCAATTTAATCAGATCGATCAGGCAAAAGGCGGCAGCCAAGCGCTTTTAAATGACGCCTACCGCTCATACAATTTTGATGTCATTGACGGTGTCACCTATCAGGTCGATGTCACAAAACCGGCGAAATACAACGAAAACGGAACAGTCATTCATCCCGATGCAAGCCGGATCGTCAACCTTTCTTATCAAGGAAAGCCCGTCAGCGCCAAGCAGGAATTTCTGATCGTCACAAATAATTACCGCGCTTCAGGCGGCGGAGGATTCCCTCACTTAAGCAATGATAAAATCGTATACTCTTCTGCCGATGAGAACAGGCAGGTCTTAATGGATTACATCATCCAGCAGAAAACGATTAATCCGCAGGCTGATCATAACTGGTCCATCCTTCCGGTCAAAGGGGCAAACATGACATTTGAATCTTCCTTGGCCGCAAAGCCGTTTGCCGACCGCGCAGATGACGTCGCCTATATCGGTGAATCACAAAACGCGGGCTACGGACAGTACAAGCTCCAATTCAAAGATGATGAACCGGGCACAGATCCGCCGAAAGATGACGCATGGAAACTCACCGTTATGCATACAAACGACACGCACGCCCACCTTGATAACGCGGCGAGGCGGATGACGAAAATCAAAGAAATCAGAAGCGAAACCGACCGCAGCATTTTGCTGGATGCGGGAGACGTTTTCTCAGGCGATCTCTATTTCACAAAGTGGCAGGGGCTGGCTGATTTAAAATTGATGAACAGCATGGGTTACGACGCAATGACTTTCGGAAATCATGAGTTTGATAAAGGCCCGGGTGCTCTCGCCAGCTTCCTGAGCGGGAACGGAAGCGCGGCTGACCCGTCCGGAAAATACAATTTTCAAGCGCCTGACTTTCCGCTCGTCAGCTCAAATGTCGATGTGTCCAAAGAGTCAAAACTCAGACCATTCATGAAAAAAGCAGACACATTTACGGCAGGGAAAAAGAAAAAAGCAGGCATCTATCCATACATTCTGCTTGATGTAAACGGAGAAAAAGTCGCCGTATTCGGCTTAACGACAGAAGATACGTCCGTCACATCAAGCCCGGGAAAAAGCATTGTCTTTCATGATGCCTTCCAATCCGCACAAGATACGGTAAAAGAAATACAGAATAAGGAACATGTCAATAAAATTATCGCCCTGACCCATATCGGGCATCAGCGTGATCTCGATCTTGCCAAAAAGGTAAAAGGCATCGACTTGATCGTCGGCGGACATACGCATACGCTTGTAGATAAAATGGAAGTTGTCAAAAACGAAGAGCCGACCATCGTCGCCCAGGCAAAAGAATATGGCGAATATTTAGGCCGTGTCGATGTCGCATTTGACAAAAACGGCATCGTCCTGCCGGAACAATCCTCTCTTCAGGCGCTGCCAGTGAACGAGCAGACGAAAGAAGACCCGGATCTGAAAAAAGAGCTTGATCCGTTTAAAAAAGAGCTCGTCTCCGTCAAAAATGAAAAAGTCGGCTCAACAAAGGTCGCACTTGACGGCCAGCGCGAGCATGTCCGCTCCAAAGAAACCAATCTCGGAAACTTCATCGCGGACGGCATGCTGCAAAAAGCGAAGGAAGCGGCCGGCGCCCAAATCGCGATCACAAACGGGGGCGGCATCCGCGCGGGCATTGATAAAGGAGACATCACACTCGGCGATGTGCTGAATGTGATGCCGTTCGGCAACACGCTTTACGTCGCGGATTTAACCGGAAAACAGATCAAACAAGCCTTGGAGCAAGGGTTAAGCGGAATTGAGGCTCAAGGCGGCGCCTTCCCTCAAGTTGCCGGTTTAACATACACGTTTACACTGAATAAAAAGCCGGGACACCGCGTTCTTCAAGCTGCGGCCGTACAGGATGACGGCAGCGTAAAGCCGATTTCTGATAAGAAGACATACAGAGTCGCCACCAGTAACTTTGTCGGTGAAGGCGGAGACGGATATTCCGTCTTTAACGAAGCGTCCCATAAAGAAGACCTTGGCTTTGTCGACTATGAGGTCTTCACCGAGCAGCTTGAAAAAGCGGGAAAAGCGGTGGAACCGAAAGTTGACGGCCGCGCGCAGGAAGTGTACCTGCCGACGAAACAAAAAAACGGTTCGTGGACGCTTGAAGATGACAGCGCATTTGCCGCCTATGCCAAAAACGCAAACACGCCGATCGTGTATTACGATAAGAATGACGGCGCCAAAAAGCCGATTGATCTCAGCGTGACCAAAAAACAAATCGGCCTGTTAAAGGACAGAACATCGGATTCTTCCCTTACGATCCTGCATGACAAGTTCAGCATGAAAATGCCGATGGCAAACGCTGCTTCAGCTGATACACAATTCGGCGTGACGCCGAAAGGAAAAGTAAGCGGGGCGCTTTCAAATGTATACGACTTTACAATGAAGCAGAAAAACAAAGACATCAAAACATTTAAAGCGCCGGTAAAGCTCACCCTGCGCATTGAGAATACGAAAAAGGCGAAACAGCCGGGCATTTACCATGTAGACCGGAAAAAGAACGTCTATACAAAAACAGACAACGGTTCGGTTTCAAACGATCTCGTCACGGGCTATACAAATCATTTCAGTGAATACACCATATTAAACGCAAACACGAAGAGCGCACCGCCGACAAGCGGAGATCACGGCTCCGGAAAGCAGCCAAGCGGACAAAAACCGTCATCCGGCCCTGCACAGGACGGGGTATCGCCGGGCGGCCTGCTTCCTGATACGGCCACAACGATGTATTCCATCCTTCTTGCCGGGTTACTCATCAGCGTGCTCGGAACGGCACTGTATCTGCATCAAAGAAGAAAAGCAAAAAAAGTGAACGACGCATAAAAAGACCGCTTTTATCGGGCGGTTCATCCAAAAGCTCTCCTGATCTGG
This sequence comes from Bacillus sp. Pc3, assembly GCF_000815145.1. NCBI lineage: Bacteria > Bacillati > Bacillota > Bacilli > Caryophanales > Bacillaceae > Bacillus > Bacillus sp. Pc3. Next base: position 1,293,531 of record NZ_CP010406.1, read on the forward strand.
TATCAGGGGAGCTTTTTCTCTCGGTCCCCCTCTGAGTCGACAGCCGTACGGCCGAGTGATAAAATATGAACGTTATTCGCGAAAGACTGCATCCGCATCGTTTAACACTTCACGGCAGGGCCTCTCTTTCATACGGCGCCGCCTGTTTGGAGGACTTTTTTTGAAGATAACAGGACACAAACGAAACCGCATGTCTTACAAGAAAAAGCTGTTTTACGTGATAACAGCGCTCTGTTTTATCAGCTCGCTCATTTTTGTCACTCACAATGCTTCTTTTTATGAGCGGCCGATTGCCAAAGTGACGAAAACAACATTGGAACATCAGTCTGACGTACAGGACATGCATAAAAACAAAGATAAGATTTTCAATCAGACGATCACTGCCAGACTTGAAAACGGCAGTCAGAAAGGACAGCTCATTCATTTGTCCAATCAGTATTCATCATCCGGAGCGAATGATCAGAAATATTCGATTGGCGATGAAGTATTCGTTTCTATTGATAAAGGGAAACCATCAAACAAGGATATATCGGGAAGCATTATAGATAAAAAACGGGATAAACAGCTTTTGCTGATCGCTTGGGTTTTCATCTTCACCTTGCTTATCGTCGGCAAAAAACAAGGCTTCTTTTCGATCGTCAGCCTGATGTTTAACGCCGTTTTACTGTCGTTTGCATTAGATTTGTACAGGAAGCATCCTAATATAGGGTTAATTTTCATCTGCGGTATCTGTATTCTCATCTTTACTGTCATCTCATTGCTGCTTGTCAGCGGTTTTCACGCGAAAACATACGCAGCCATTGCCGCGACGCTCGCAGGCACTTTCGTTTCCCTGCTGATTACGTATCTGGTAATGCTGGCAACCGGTGAGAAAGGTCTCAGATATGAGGAAATGCAGTATTTAACCCGCCCTTATCACACGGTGTTTATGGCCGGGGTATTTATCGGATCACTGGGAGCGGTCATGGATGTAGCCATTACCATGACGTCATCTGTCTTCGGATTATATGAAGAAAACAAGGGAATCTCATTACAAGCTCTCAGACGTTCCGGGATGGAGATCGGAAAAGACATCATGGGGGCGATGACCAACATTCTGTTTTTTGCTTATATAAGCGGCTCTATTCCGATGATGCTTTTGTATTTGAAAAATGATTCCCCGATAGGATTCACTCTTTCTATGAACATTTCCTTGGAAATAGCCAGAGCATTGGCCGGAGGGATCGGAATCGTATTAGCCATACCCGCCAGTCTGTATGCTTCTATCTTTTTTATTAAACGAAAGAAGGCAAGCTCATGAATGTCATCGTAATTCTCGCGGCGATTTTATTTCTATTGATGGTCATCATCGGCGGAAAAAAAGGAGCGAGGTCTTTTATTGCGTTATTCTTAAATTTCGGTGTTCTCTTTCTCACCATCATTTTCATGACAGACCCGCATATCAATCCGATTGTTTTAACATTGCTCTCTTCCGCCGTGATTTGCAGCATTACTCTTTTTTATATTAATGGAGGAAACGTCAAAACCGTAACCGCCTTTATTTCTGCAATGCTGACGATTGTACTGCTGCTGTTTTTTATTATGTCTGTAACAAAACATACTTCAATTCAAGGATTCGGTGAAGAAGAATTGGGTGATATCGGCATATTCACACTGTTTGTCGGGGTGGATTTTGTGAAGGTTACCGCAGCCATGATCATCATGGGCACGATAGGGGCGATTACCGATGTCGCGATTTCCATTACTTCACCCATGCGGGAAATTTACAGTCATAATCCGTCCATGAGCAGAAAAGATCTGTACACATTCGGATTAAGCATCGGGAGAGATATTTTAGGAACGAATACGAATACGTTATTCTTTGCTTTTTTCGGCAGCTATTTGGCTTTAATTATCTGGTTTAAAGACTTATCATACTCAGCTGAAAAAATAGTGAACTCAAAAGTATTCAGTGCGGAAGCCGTCACCATTCTTTGTGCCGGAATCGGGATCGGCATCATCATTCCCGTTACGTCCTGGATCACCGCCTGTTTTTTAGCAAAACCAAATAAACGTTAAAAGCTGCCGGGACACGCCCGGCAGCCTTTTTTATCTTATACCCACTTTACAACGTCTTTTGAGGCAGATCTTGTTTTCGGGCGCGGTTCTCTGACACGGTAGCCGAATGCGGCCATAACAGAGATGTCGAAACTTCCGTTTTCCAGAAGCCCTTCTTCTTCAAGAATCCGGTGAATTTCTTTGTAGTTGAAGCCTTCTACAGGGCAGGAGTCGATTCCGATCTGCGCAGCGGCTGTCATCATATTGCCGAGAGCGATGTATGTCTGTTTGGATGCCCAGTCAAACAGCGCGCGATCTGATTCAATCAGATTGAAATCATTTTTCTGGAAATCTTCCGTTTTGCTGATATAGCCTTCATACATATCTTCCGGCATTTTTTTGACTTCCCGCAAGTGGTTTTTGACATAGTCGGCGTCAAAACGGATATCCTTTGCCGTCCGGGCAAGCAGAAGTACGAAATGGCTTGCGGTCGGCAGCTGCTTTTGCGCGCCCCATGTGAACTCGCGGAGTTTTTCACGAAGCTCCGGATTTTGAACGACGACAAATTTCCAAGGCTCCAAACCGAGTGAGCTTGGGGATAATCTTCCCGTTTCTAAAATGAATTCAAAATCGCTTTCTGAAATTTTTTTCTCAGGATCAAATTCCTTTGTGGCGTGTCTGAATTGATACGCTTCGATGATCTGCTGTTTTTTATCTGACATTCATGATCTCTCCTTTTCAATCGTTATGTACTATTGTAGCCATTATTTTTGAAAGTACCAGTACGCACATTTTTGTTGGATAGTATTCATTTTGATACTGACAAAAAAACGGGCTGCCGCGGCAGTCCGTTTTTATTTTTCTCTTCTCGCAAAGTCGACGAAACGGAATTTATCGAGCCTGTGCCGGCTTTCCGTGTACTGAAAGAGGCTGGTATCCTCCAAAAAGACGCGGTTTTTCACGACCGCCATATGGCTGAACCCGCCTAGATCCAAATACTTCCGGTCCTCCTCCCCCGCCGGCTCCACGACAATTTCCTTTTGCGCGTAGCTGATGGAGAGGCCAAGTTCTCCTTCGAGATACTCATAGATCGAATCTTCACAAATCGCCTTCGTCAATAGAGGCACATGTTTTTTCACAAAGTAATCCTTGTCCAAAATAATATGTTCTCCGTCAATCCGTCTTGATCTGACGACTTCCCACACCTTTTCATCCGCTTCTGTACCAAGCTCTTTTGCGGCTTCTGAGGGAGGCAGGATCAGCCCGAGACGGTGAACCGTCGTTCTCGTCTCTTTTCCGAGCGTTTCCGAAAGCTCTTTGAAGCTGATCAGGCCTGAGACGGGAAAACGCATTTTTTCTCTGTCTAATATGACGGAGCCTTTGCCTTTGATTTTCTGGATGTAGCCGTTTTGCGCCAGCATATTGAGCGCTTTGCGGACGGTTTCTCGTGATGTGCCGTATTGATCGCACAAATCATTTTCAGACGGAAGAACGTCTTCAGCCTGCCGCTGGCCGCTTTCGATCTGCCGCACCATATCTTTATAGATTGTGATGTATTTATTCACTTTCATTTGACCACCCAGATTAGTGTATCACGCTTTTGTCAGATGATAAACGATCGATTCATACGGACGGAGCGTCAATCGTTCCGGCCGCCCTTCCCTCGGTTCATCATTCGTCAGCAGCACCGTAAACCGCCAGCCGTCCGTGTCTTTAAACGGAACCGTAAAGTCCGCTTCTTTCCCGTAGAAGTTGTTGATGCACAGCAGTTTTTCATCCTTGCCGTGTCTGACGTACGCCAGAACCGCCGGATCGTCTTCAGCAAGCAGCTCAAACGTTCCTTCAGTCACGATGTCATATTCCTTTCTGAGCATGATGAGCTTCTGATAATGGTAGAAAATTGAATCCGGGTCCCGCAAAGCCGCTTCCGCGTTAACGTCCCGATAATCATCCGCCGCCGGAATCCAAGGCGTGCCCGTCGTGAAACCGCCGTGCGGCCCGCTGTTCCACTGAATGGGGGTTCTTGCATTGTCTCTTGATTTCTCTTTTAAAATGGCGATAATGTCTTTTTCGGGCACGCCTTCTTCCTTCATCTTTTTGTAAATATTCAATGATTCGACATCGCGGTATGAGCCGATGTCATCGAATTTCGGATTGCCCATGCCGATCTCTTCACCTTGATAAATGTAAGGCGTGCCCTGCATCATATGAATGGCCGCCGCCAGCATTTTGGCTGATTTCGTCCGGTATACGCCGTCGTCTCCGTATCTGGATACGGCCCGCGGCTGGTCATGGTTGCACCAGAATAATGCGTTCCAGCCTCCGCCTTTTTGCATCTCCGTCTGCCAAAACGCTAAAATCCGTTTCAGCTTCAGAAAATCAAACGGAGCGAGCGCCCATTTTTCACCATTCGGATAATCCACTTTTAAATGGTGAAAGTTAAAAGTCATATCGAGTTCTTTATTCTCAGGGTTTGTGTACCGGATGCAGTGGTCAGCCGTTGTCGAGGACATTTCACCGACCGTCATGCTGTCATATTTCGAAAACACTTCCCGGTTCATCTCATGGAGAAATTCGTGCACGCGCGGCCCGTCCGTATAATAAGGGCGCCCGTCACGCCCATCCTCGGCATCAGGAAACGATTGGTCTTTAGAAATGAGGTTGATCACATCCAGCCGGAAACCGTCGATTCCTTTTCGGAACCAAAAATGCATCATGTCGTAAACCTCTTTTCTCATCTCTTCATTTTCCCAGTTCAAATCGGCCTGCGACACATCAAATAAATGCAGATAGTGCTGGCCTGACGCCGGGTCGAGCTCCCAAGCGGAACCGCCGAATTTTGATTCCCAGTTGTTCGGCGCCCGGCCGTCTTCCTTTCCGTCTTTCCAAATGTAAAAATCCCGATACGGACTGTCGGGTGACGAGACCGCTTCTTTGAACCACCGATGCTCGACTGATGTATGGTTGACGACAAGATCCATAACGACCTTGATTCCTCTTTTGTGCGCTTCATCGAGAAGGCGTTCAAAATCCTCCATCGTTCCGTACTCTTCATAAACGGTGCAGTAATCGCGAATGTCATAACCGTTGTCATTCTGCGGCGAATCGTAAATCGGCGTAAGCCAAATGACATCAATCAAAAGCTTCTGCAAATAATCAAGCTTCTCGATAATACCGTTCAGATCACCGATCCCGTTTCCCGTCGTATCATTAAAGCTCTTCGGATAAATTTGATATACCGCTGCCTTTTTCCACCATGGTGTGCTGTCTGTTTTCATTTTTCTTCACCGCCTGTAATGTTTTGAATTGAAAGGGAAAAGGGACAGCCTGATAGAAGGCGCCCCGCAGGTTTTCTATTTTTGCCGTTTCAGCCGCGCATACCCGTATGTTCCCGCAAACGGGAGAATCAGCACGATCAGCATTCCGATCGCAAACGGACCCCAGTACCGGCTCATAATGGAGAAGATCCCCGGCACGCCGCCGACTCCGACCGAGCTTGCGAGAACGCCTTTGACGGAGATGAACATCCCCGCGATTCCCGAACTGATCATGGCAATCACAAACGGAAATTTGTAACGAAGATTCACGCCGAAAATCGCCGGCTCGGTAATGCCCAAATATGCGGAAATGCCGGCCGTCAGTGAAAGCCCCCGCTGTTTTTTATCTTTTGTAATCAGCATCATGGCCAAAGCCGCCGATCCTTGAGCGATATTTGACAATGCGAGCATCGGCCATAAAAATGTGCCGCCGAGCTTTGATCCGATTAATTGAAGATCGACCGCGAGAAACGTATGGTGCATCCCCGTGATCACAAGCGCCGAATACAGCCCTCCGTACAGCAGGCCTCCGATGGCGGAGAATTGTCCGAAAACGGCAATCAATCCCGCCGTCAGCGCGTTACCGATCGCAAAGGTAATCGGACCGATGATGACAAAGGATAGAAAACCGATGACCAAAAGCGTCACCGGCGCGACGACCAACAGCTGAATGCCCTCCGGCGTCCGTTTCGTCAAAAAGAGCTCAAGCCTGGCAAGTAAATAAGACGCCAGCAGAATCGGGAGCACCTGACCTTGATACCCGACTTTCTGCACCTCAAGGCCGAACAGGTTCCACACCGGAATATCGCCGCTCTGCTCGGCAGCCCCGTAGCCCCATGCGTTTAACAGATCAGGATGCACCAGCATCAGCCCGAGCACGATGCCCAAAAGCGGGCTTCCTCCGAACCGCTTCACTGCCGACCAGCCGATTAAAGCCGGCAGAAAAGCGAAAGCCGTCCCCGCGATCAGATTAATCATATTGGCGAGATCCGCCCATTGCGGATACACTTGGACAATCGATTTCGTGCTGTAGAAAATGCCTTCCGCCGTTAAGATATTGTTCAGACCCATTAACAGCCCGGCCGTGACGATCGCCGGCAAGATCGGAATAAAGATGTCCGCAAGCGTTTTCACAGCACGCTGTAAAGGATTCATTTTTTGCGCCGCCGCCTTCTTCACGTCATCCTTGGACGCTTCACCCATCCCCGTTTCCTTCACTAATTCCGCATATACTTTGTTGACCGTCCCCTGCCCGATCACGACTTGAAACTGCCCGTTTACCGCAAAAGATCCTTTGACAATGTCTATTGCATCAAGCATTTTTTGGTTTACCTTGGTTTCATCTATTAATGCAAACCGCAAACGCGTCACACAATGAGTCGCCGCCTCAATATTTTCAATTCCGCCGACAGCTTCAGCGATCTGCCGCGCAGCCCGGTTAAACTCACCCATGCCAACCCCTCCGTAACCGTTTTCATTTTGTCTCGCAAACTTGTATATACATGTTTATGACTCTATTGTAATGATGTATATACATGTCGTCAATCTATTTTTATAGCGCTTTCATCACAAATATACTGCGAAAGACCCTGAAACAAAAAAAGCCCCGCCGGAACCGGGCCTTGACTTCTTGTTTGGTCGGGAACATGTCCGGGCGAAATTCACAACAGGAGCACAAAAAGCATACAGTACTGTACAACTAAGTTAAAGAGGTGTGAAGAGATGCCATCCACTGTTATCAACCTGTACTATTTGAAGATTAACAGTATTTCTGGCAACGGATCTATTACGATTGGGGAAGCGGCATACAACAGTCCCACCACAAATAACAAATCACAAGGACTGAACTCTTCATTCGGCGATACGTCACCTATAGAATCGATGATGGAGAACTTGTTAAATGATCCTGATGTCAACGACCAGACAGAAATCGGAACCGCAGATACCGCAAATGTTATGCCGGTACCGCCGACTATAGATTAAAGGGGTTTTTATGAATGCCTTACCAAATTAACGTCGTCAATATAAAAGTAAACGGAGCAACGCAAAACGGAAACGTCGATATCGGTCAGACCGTACAAAACAGCCACACCGCCAACAGCAAATTTGTCGGCGCGAACTTTTCTTTAGGGGATTTTTCGCCGGCCGCCGGATGTTTGAATTCGGGCCATCTTGACCCTGACGTGAGCGATCAGGATCAGATCGCCAACCCGTCAATGCCGATCGCAAATCAAATATAGGGAGGTTCTGCCGAAGTGGATATCGAAAAAATGAGAAAGTGGCTTGAGATTACGAACGAGCACAAGCCCAGCGACTTTTGGACCAATGTCCTGAAACGGAAATCTCCCGAAGATTTTTTCTCCTTACAAAAAAACACCCTGACTTATGATATTTATCAGGATGAACAGTACACATTTGTCATTGTGGAAATGCCCGGCGTTTACGAAGAAGAATTGACATTGAGGCTGCTGTCAAGGACACGGCTGCATATAAAAGGCAACATCACACCCCTTTTCCCAAAGAACATGGGAGTTTGCCAGAACCGATATTACGGGGAAATCGATGAGACGATTGAGCTTCCTGAACCGGCTGAGCCCCACCTGTTACAGGCGCAGTGCGTAAACGGCCTGCTCCACATTTCCTGCCCGCGCCTTATGGAGCACATTCCTTTTCAGAAAAACATATAAGGAGCCGGCTTACGGGCGGCCCAGCCGTCTGTACACTTTCTCCTTATAATGAGAAGATGCGGGTTTTGAGAACATGGCTTTCTCCTCCGTCAGTTTGTCGAGTCTGACTTGTTTTTCCGTCCGTTTGTTCCGCAGGTGATCCAGCTCCGTTTCATTGCGGCACTTGGCGATCAAATAATCGAGCGTCATCAGCTCTTTCTTCAGCGCGCCCTCATCCTCGGCGACCCCGGCGTTTTTTAATATGCGGTAGCCCATTCTGAGCGACTCCGGAAGATGTGCGGCATCGTCTTTCGGCAGGGGCTTTCCCATTCCTTTGATGCCGGCGAATTCTCCATCCTTAATGGCGCGCTTGATTTTATCTTCAGCTACGATATGGGCAATATCCATCACTGTTCACCTCTTTTTTCAATAGAACCGGGTATGATTAAACGGAAACACAAAGCCCAGTTTGTGCCATTTATATGTTTTAAAGCTGTCATTCAACAGATCAACCCCCGTTGCGACAGCGTTTTTCGCCCTTTTTCCGATGAGCCTTTTCCACCTTTTCTATTTGCTGGTTTCATGGTATATTGATTACGTTCGTTTTTTCTATCGTTCCGTGTAAACCGTGATCGGAAAAAAGGAGTGTAACAATGAAAACATTTATAAAAGAAAGAGGACTTGCCTTCTTCTTGATAGCGGTCGTGTTATTGTGGGTGAAAACATATGTCGCTTATATTTTAAACTTTAACCTCGGCATAGACAACACGATCCAGAAAATATTGCTTTTTGTGAATCCGCTGAGCTCCAGCTTGTTCTTTCTTGGATTTGGGCTTCTTTTCAAGAAAAAATTACAGCAGACAGCCATTATTGTGATTCATTTTTTATTGTCTTTTTTGCTTTTTGCAAACATCGTCTATTATAGATTCTTTAATGATTTCATTACCATCCCGGTCATGATGCAGGCAAAGACAAACGGCGGCCAGCTCGGAGACAGCGCGTTCTCGTTAATGAGATGGACAGACGCCTTCTACTTCCTGGATACCGTCATTTTGATTATTTTGGCCCTTAAGATGAGAAAACCGGCTGAAAAACCGGCGAAGAAATCATTCAGAATCGTTTTGGCTTCCGCCGTGCTTATGTTCCTGATCAACCTCGCCGTCGCGGAATCCGACCGTCCTGAGCTTTTGACACGCTCATTTGACCGAAACTATCTGGTGAAATACTTGGGCACGTACAACTTTACGATTTACGATGCCGTGCAGAATGTGAAATCAAACAGCCAGCGCGCGCTTGCCGATTCAAGCGATGTAACGGATGTGGAAAACTATATGAAGGCCAACTATGACGTGCCGAATAACGTCTACTTCGGAAAAGCCGAAGGAAAAAACGTCATCTACGTCTCATTAGAGTCTCTGCAATCCTTTATCATTGACTATAAAATTAACGGCAAGGAAGTGACGCCGTTTTTAAATAAGCTGGCGCACGATAATCAAACATTCTACTTTGATAACTTTTTCCACCAAACGGGACAAGGTAAAACATCTGATGCGGAATTTATGATGGAGAACTCTCTGTACCCGCTTTCGCAAGGTTCGGTTTTCGTCAATAAAGCGCAAAACACGCTGCAGTCCGTTCCTGCGATCTTAAAAGGCAAAAAGTACACGTCTGCCGCTTTCCACGGAAATACGCAGACTTTCTGGAACCGTAACGAAATGTACAAAGCGGAAGGCATCGATAAGTTTTTCGATTCCGCTTATTATGACATGAGCGAAGAAAACACGAAAAACTACGGCATGAAAGACAAACCGTATTTCAAAGAATCCATGCCGCTCTTAAAGAGCCTGCCGCAGCCGTTCTATACGAAGTTCATTACGCTGTCCAACCACTTCCCGTTCGGAATGGATAAAGAAGACACGGACTTCCCGGCGGGAGACTTTGGCGATTCAGTCGTTAATAATTACTTCCAGTCCGCGAACTATCTGGATGAATCAATTGAACAGTTCTTTCATGACCTGAAAAAAGACGGCCTGTACGATAAGTCGATTATCGTGATGTACGGAGACCACTACGGCATCTCCGAAAACCATAATAAAGCGATGGCGAAAGTGCTCGGCAAAGATGAGATCACTGAATACGACAATGCCCAGCTTCAGCGGGTGCCGCTCTTTATCCACGCTCCCGGCGTGAAAGGCGGCCGCAATCACAAATTTGCCGGTGAAGTCGATGTCGCGCCGACCGTTCTTCATCTGCTCGGCGTCGATACGAAAGATTATCTCATGTCAGGTTCAGATATCTTATCGAAAGAGCACAGAGAAGTCATTCCGTTCCGTAACGGAGACTTCATCTCACCGAACTATACGAAAGTGTCCGGCAAGTATTACGATACGAAAACCGGAAGACTTTTAGATGATTCAGAAGTCGACAAAAAAGAAGACTCTCTCGTCAAGACTGAGCTTGAAATGTCTGATAAGATCATCAACGGCGATCTGCTTCGTTTCTATCAGCCGAAAGGCTTTAAGAAAGTGGATCCTTCACAATTCGATTATACGAAGCGTGAAGATTCCTCAGCAGATGATCAAAAAGAATAAACAAAAGCCAGATCATATCAATGATCTGGCTTTTTTATGTTCAGCTCCCGGCGGCGGCCATAGAGCGCTTTTGCAGGCTGTCGGAAAGAACTGAATAAGCGACGACTTTCTTTTTCTGCTGTTTGACGACATCTACATGATCTTCGTAGCTGTATACAAACACCGTCACATCTTTTTTTCCTTTTCTCGTCTTAATGACAAGCGGATCGGCTCCGTTTTGCGGATGAAGATAACGCTCTTCATCCCCTGGGTATATATAATGCCGTTCGATAAACACGGCTTCGTTAAAATCATCAATCACCCGGCGTTTGTCTTCGCCTTCCAGACGTTTTCCGCCGAGGGAAACGGCAGCGGACGCGTCACTGAGCTTTGAATGGGTTTCAAACTTGCGGAGGATCCATTCCACCGCTCCGGTAGGAAGGCATGTCAGCACAATCTTAATCAGGCTTATGACAACAATTGAAACAACTGCAATCCATGTCACCTTACATCATCTCCATACTTGTTCTACATGAATCTTAACATAGAAGAAAACATTATTTTTTGTACATTATGTGAAACTTGATATATGTTCAAAAAAATCCGGATCACAAAGGTGATCCGGATTTTTCAAGTCTGCTTCTGATCGTCACGGCGGACGGCCTCTCTCAGCTCTTCCGCGACAAATTCGACGTTCGGCCCGATAATGACCTGCGCTGTTTTATTCCCCGTTTTGATAACCCCTTTTGCTCCCGCTTTTTTAAGCGCCGCCTCATTAATGAGAGACGTATCCTGCACGGTCAGCCTGAGGCGGGTCGCACAGTGATCAATCGTTTCGAGGTTTTGCCTGCCGCCGAGCCCCCTGAGCATAGCATGTTCTTCGACGGAACCGGCCGTATCTTCACTAAGCACTTCTTCCTCTTCCTCATCATCTTCCCGTCCCGGCGTTTTCAAGTTTAACGTTTTGATGAGCATATAGAAGACAACAAAATAGATCACCGCATAACAAAGCCCGACAACGAGCAGCAAAAGCGGTTTTTCGGCAATGCCGTAGCTGAGGAGATAATCGATCGCCCCCGCCGAGAATGAAAAACCGGACCTGATTCCGAGAACATTCACGATAAATAAAGAGAACCCGGTTAATATAGCATGAACCCCGTACAAAAGCGGTGATAAAAACATAAATGCAAATTCAATCGGCTCTGTAATTCCGGTAATAAATGCCGTCAGCGCGAGACCGATCATCATTCCGGCCGTCGCTTTGCGCTTACTTGGCTTAGCCGCGGCAATCATTGCCAGACAAGCGGCCGGAAGCCCGAACATCATAATCGGGAAGAATCCCGTCATATAAGTCCCCGCCGTCGGATCCTTCGCAAAGAAGCGGGCCAGATCTCCCGTTTTTCCGTGAAAATCGCCAAACTGGAACCAAAAAATATTATTCAGCACATGATGAAGACCGAATGGAATCAAAAGCCGGTTAAAAATCCCGTAAATCCCGGCGCCGATCCCGCCAAGCCCGATCATCCATTCCCCGAAGGACGTAATCACCGACTGAATCGGCGGCCACACAAATCCGAAGATACCCGCCAAAATAATGGTAATCAGCGCCGTTACAATCGGAACGAGCCTGCGCCCGCTGAAAAACCCGAGATATTCGGGCAGCTTCGTATCCTTAAAGCGATTATACGTGTATCCCGCAATTAACCCCGCGATAATCCCTCCGAAAACGGCCATATTATTTGTCGAATTGATTGATTTTACAGCCGCGTCCAGCATGATATAAGAAATGGCTCCCGACAGAGCGGCGGCCCCGTTGCTGTCTTTGGAAATCCCGATCGCGATTCCGATCGCGAAAATCAGCGGCAGATGATCAAATACCGCGGTCCCCGCCGCGTAAATGAACGGAATATTTAATAAGTCCTCTCTGCCGATGGCCAAAATAATACCAACGGCGGGCAGAACGGCAATCGGAAGCATAAAAGACTTTCCGAGTTTTTGCAAAAATTGAAGCATTTTACCCATCCCCCTTCTTTTTTCTTAAATATACCACATAAGTTATCTAGTGATCTATACCAATTTTCCTTCATTTATTCACATAAGGCTTGTTGGTTTTCTATTTATAAACCAGTTGTGGTAAGCTTGAATCAGATGATTAAAAATAGAAAGCGGGAATGACAATGATTGTAACGAACGATCAAGAATTAGAAGGCCTTAAAAAAATCGGCAGAATCGTCGCGCTGGCGCGTGAAGAAATGAAGAAAAAAGCCGAGCCCGGCATGAGCACGAAAGATCTTGACCTGATCGGAAAGGCGGTGCTTGACGAGCACGGAGCCGCTTCCGCTCCGGAGAAGGAATACGATTTCCCGGGCGTGACATGCATCAGCGTAAATGACGAAGTCGCTCACGGCATTCCGAGCGCCTCTAAAATCTTAAAAGCCGGAGATCTTGTCAATATCGATATTTCGGCGGAGTTCGGCGGTTTTTATTCCGATACGGGCATTTCATTTGTGCTCGGAGAAGGCGATGAACGTCTGCAAAAGCTTTGTAACTGCGCAGCATCCGCATTTCAGAAAGGATTGGATCAGGCAAAAGCCGGCAAACGTCAAAACCAGATCGGCAGAGCCGTCTACCATGAGGCCCGCTCCAACGGATTTACCGTCATTAAAACGCTGACGGGCCACGGAATCGGCAGAAACCTCCATGAAGCGCCGAACCACATCATGAATTACTACGACCCGTTTGATAACGCGCTGTTTAAAAACGGAACCGTGATCGCGCTTGAGCCGTTTATTTCCACGAAAGCGGAAACGATTGTTGAAGCGGGAGACGGCTGGACGTATAAAACGCCGGATAAAAGCCTTGTCGCCCAAGTGGAACACACCATCGTGATCACAAAAGACAAACCGATTATTTTAACTGCATTGTAATGTTTCATCTCCCTCCCGAACAGGTATACAACAACTAACCCGAAGGAGGGAGACGCATGAAAAAAGATAAAGAAAAAATCAAAATCGAAAACGAAATACACGCCATGCACGGCGTAACGAAACAGCAGATTTTAGAGGATTTCGAGGAATTTAAGGCGTACCTTCATCAGAAAATTTCCGCCGGAAAAAAACTGGGTCTGGATGACAGCAAAATCATTAAAAGCGCCGCCATCCTCGGGGACTATCTCGCCAAACACGAGGAGCCCCGCAATGCGGAAGAAAAACTTTTACAAGAACTGTGGGACATTGCGGATGACAATGAAAAACAGCATTTGGCCCAGCTTCTCGTCAAACTTGCCGGACACTGATACAGTGCCCGGCTTTTTTATGCTCCGTTATAAGAGTTGTGCTACACTGGACATATGTCTGTGAAAGGAGCCATTTTTCAACATGTGGTTTATTATCTTCGGGTTTATTTTCTTTATTGAAAGCATCATTCTTACCGTTTACGGGGTGAAGAAAAAGAAGGGGATGCTGATTTATTTCGGCGTCGTTTTCGGAATCATGACACTCGGAACGGTGCTGTTAAAATTAACCGGCCATTAAGTATGAAAAGACCGCCCTTTACATATATATGTAAGAAAGCTTTACATCTCTGAATCGAAAGGCTCAGTTTTTGCGTTATCCCTTTTCAGCGTCTTTTTATAGATGTTACAATGCCAAAAGTTTGGCAAAAACTGAAGAAACTCTCCCCAGCGGGAGAACGGAGAAAGGAGTTTTCTGACATGCATTATGGCAGTAAAGGCTGGTATGTAGAAGAGTTAAAGAAAAAAGGAATTACCCACTATGAAGGAAGGAAGCTTCAAAGCTTCAAAAAGTACTTCCTTGCCAATCTGCTGGAAACAAAGAAACAAGCATAACGTAAATCAGCCGTGCTGTCAGTGCAGCACGGCTTTTTTTCTATACATTAGTGAGCCTGTCCCTTTTTTTAAGGAAGGACTCCCTCCAGCTTTCTGACAGCGCTTCTTCCCGCAGTATTTCTTCAATCGCTGACAGATTGCCTGAATCACGGTATTTCACTTCGTTCGCATACCAGACGGAAATGCTTTCTTTGCCTCTCGACAGACGCTTGAGAACGGGACGCGGATCGACATATCCTTCTTCAAGCACCCTGAAATAAAAGCCGGTAAATCCCGTCTGCTGTACACGGAGCACCATATCTTTGATGCCATATTTGAGCGCGAGTTTGACGCAGGGCTGGCGCGGCTGGCTTACTTGAACGACGGCTTCCCCCAGCTGAAAGACGTCTCCGATCCACACGTCTTGTTCGGCCAGTCCTTTGACCGTTACATTCTCTCCGAACGCGGCGGCGGGAAGTTTTCTCGCGAGCGTTGTTTCCCAATATGAATAATGCTCGGCGGGATACACGCACACCGCTTTATCGGGACCTCCGTGATGCTTCAGATCAGCCTGCCCGTCCCCGTCAAAATGGGTTTTATACAGCATGACGGGAGAATCTGCGGGCCGCTTGATGATGCCTGAATTGATTTGTCTGCCGGCAAATTCATGAATTGCGGGCTTTCCGAGATTGATAGATAAGACAGAATAGTCTTGCGTCATCTCGTTCACATCCTTTGCGAAATATCCTATCTTTCCTTTATCATAGTAAGAAAAAGGTGGTTTTTCCATGCTTCAGTATCATATGATTGCAGACGGCCGGGTTCAGGGCGTAGGTTTTCGCTACTTCGTCCAGATGGAAGCCGACAGACATAAGATAGCCGGCTGGGTAAAAAACCGTGATGACGGCCGGGTGGAAATCCTTGCCGAAGGCCCTGAAGAGTCGTTAAAACAATTTGCCGAAGCGGTCAGAAAAGGCAGCCCCTTCTCAAATGTCACAAACGTAACCATCGAAGAATCACACCGTCTGAAAGGGTACCGCACCTTTTCCATCAGTTACTGATAAGGCTTGTCCTGATAAAAATAATTCGGCTTCACAATCGTATCGTCATATGATTTATGAAAAATGTGGGTGGAAGCCGGCGAGATCGGCGGAATCAGCCAGGTCCAGTCGCCCGTCAGCTTTCTGCCCGCGTCTTGTTCCTGTTCTTCAAAGCGCTTAAATTGATTCGCGGCCGTATGGTGATCGACAATGCTGACACCGTGTTTTTTGTATGAATAGAGCACTGCCTTATTCAGTTCCACCAGCACCTGATCTTTCCACAGGTCAGTATTCAGGCTGGCGGAAATCCCCATGACCGAAGCGGCTTTTTTGAGCATATCATACCGCTTTTCGTCAGCAAGATTCCTTGCGCCGATTTCGGTTCCCATATACCATCCGTTAAAAGGCGCCGCGTTGTACGACAGTCCGCCGATTTCAAGCCTCATATCGGCGATAATCGGAACCCCGTACCATCTGAGATTTAAATCGGCAAACTCTTCAATATCCGGATGGGTGATCGGCACTTCTTTCACGAGCGTCTGAGGCAGGTCATACCAGACCGGCTGCCCGTCCCCTTTCATCCGGAAAAGCAGCGGCAGAATATCAAAATCGGTCCGCTTCCCGCGCCAGCCGAGTTTTTCGCAAACAGCCGTCAGCTCATATGATGCCGGATCACCGACTCTTCCTTTTTCAGTCTCATATCCCGCATAGCGGATGAGCTGGTGATTCCAGATTTCCACTTGTTTCTCCCCGTTCTTCTCAGGAGGGAAAATCGTAATCGTCGGTTTAATTTTTCCGCCGTTCGTGGCGATTTCAATATGTTCAAATAATGCGTCACGCACCTCTTCTTTCGTGTTCACATTGCGCCGGTCAATGACGTTCAGCGATTGCCAGAACAGACGCCCGATACAGCGGTTGCTGTTGCGCCACGCCATTTTCGCCCCGTGTTCAAGCTCTTCCGCCGTATGGACGTAACTTCCCGTCCGCTCTATCTCATCTTTTATCGCGTGCAGTCGCGCGTTGATTTGCGATTCCATTCCGAGTTCCCGATAGCAGACATCAATAAAATCCTTCGCCTCATCCCAAAGTATTTCCGTATGTTTCAAAAAACTCTCTCCTTCAATTTACATCTGTTTCCCATTGTATCGTTTTTAGGTGTGAACACAATGGTTTTTTTGTATCATACTGGAAACTGCAAAGAAAAAACACCTGTGATTTTCGCAGGTGTTTCACAAAACGGAATGCAGTTTTTCAGCCAGTGTAAGCAAATCCTCACGGTAGTTTTTTCCCGTCATTGGAATTCCGTGACCCGTCAAAAGCGCTTCCGGCTCCAGTTCCGCCAGTTTCTGAACGGATGCGGCCGCCGTCTGCGTATCCGCTGTAAAATAGGCGGGCGGCCCGTGAAGCTCTTGCTTTTGAATGACAACGTCCGCAAGCGATTCCTGTTCAACAGTGATCAAGGCATCACCGGCAAGCAGCACGCGGTCTTTATCCCGGAATAATGAAATATGGCCGGGTGTGTGGCCGGGCGTATGCACCCATCTCCATTCCTCAAGAAACGGAACGGTACCGTCTGAAGGCAGTGCCTGAACGGACGGAATGCGGATCGTATGGCGCGGAAACAGCGGTGACAGCTTTGCGACAAGCCCTTTTTTCGCATCGGGCCTGGCAGGCGGATAATCCGCTTTCCCCGTGACGTACGGGAGCTCCTTTTCATGAATGTAAACCGGCACATCCCAAAGCTCAAGCAGTTCTTCAATCGCACCGACATGATCAAAATGACCGTGTGTCAAAATGACCGCCTTCAGCTCATACCCCTCTTTGAATCGGCGTTTCATTTCTTCTGTTATCATCTCCGCCGATTGAGGCATTCCCGCGTCAACCAGAATGATTTCCCGCGGAGCTGAGGGACTTTCGATAAAGTAAACATTCGCAATCTGCACGGTCAGTCCGTAAACGCCATCCGCCGCTTTAAAACCGGCGCCGCTTCTCACTGAAAAAAGCGGCATAAACGGATCACTCATCATGGCACCTCCTCTGATGCCTTTAGTGTGCGACGAACCGGGTGTTTTATGTTAAAAAATCGTGATTGCGCCGATGATGAGCGCAAAGGCCGTCATGACGATAACGGCAAGAACCGCCCATTTCATCGCAAATTTCTGGTGTTCATCAATGGTGACCCCGGCAAGCCCGACTAATAAATGCGTCGACGGCACGAGCGGGCTTAACATATGAATCGGCTGGCCGATAATCGAAGCGCGGGCGATTTCCACCTTATCTACACCGTACGCCACGGCGGTCTCAGATAAAATGGGCAGCACGCCGTAAAAATAGGCGTCATTAGGCATCAGAAACGTAAAGATACCGCTCGTTAAGGCAACAATCGCCGGAATAAAACCTCCCATCTGTTCCGGAATAAGCGATACGAGGGAAATGGCCATTTCATCAACCATCTTCGTCCCCGTTAAAATTCCGGTAAACACGCCTGCGGCAAAAATCATCGAACCGATCGCAAGCACATTGCTCGAATGGGCTGAAATGCGCTCCCTTTGATCGTTAAGTTTCGGATAGTTGACAATCAGCGCGATACAAAACGCAATGATGAACAGCACGGTTAAATTCACTTTTCCTGACACTAAAAATCCCACTAAAGAAAGCGTCAACAGTAAATTGAACCACCACAGTTTCGGCCGCTTCCATTCATCTTCCGCAGCCGCAGCCGTTTCATTTGTATGGGACGGCTGTTTTAATTCGATCACCCCGAGCCGTTTCCTTTCCATCCTTCCGAGTACATAAGCGACCACAATCATACACACCATTCCGCTCGCGATGACGGGCATCATCGGCCCCGTCAGCTCTGCCGGGTCAACGCCGAGCGCACTCGCCGCACGCGGCGTCGCGCCGCCCCATGGTATCGTGTTCATGATACCCATGCCGACCCCGGCGATTCCCGCTAAAATAATCGGACGGATTCCGAGCATGATATACAAAGGCAGCATTGCGCTTGTCGTAATCATATACGTCGTCGAGCCGTCTCCGTCCAGTGCGACAAGCATGGTCAAAACGGCTGTTCCGACTACAATTTTGAGCGGGTCGCCTTTAACCAGCTTTAAAATACGCGACACCATCGGATCAAATAAACCGGTATCAATCATAATGCCGAAATAAAGAATCGCAAATATAATCATCACTGCGATCGGCGCCACCTGTTCAATGCCGGAGATCATCATCTCGCCGACCCGGTTAAAAGAAAACCCGGCAATCAGCGCAAACACGATCGGCGTTAATACGAGCGCCGTTAACACTGAAAGCCGTTTTGTCATAATCAGCACCATAAAAACAAGCATCATAAGAAAGCCTAAGATTGCTAACACAGTATGTCCCCCTTATTATGAATACGCTTACATTTTAAAGGCCCGATCCCCTTTATCCGCCTTTTTGCTATCTTATGAGAATTGGATATTGAAGTAAATATTTTGGATTTTAAAGATTTTTAATTTTTTATAACCTTTTCGTTCATTTTGTTCATTTATAAATCAAAAGCCTTCCGCAAATATGCGGAAGGCTTATTTTTCGCTGCTCATCATCTCTTTATAGAACTCGGTCTGCTCTTCTAAAAAGCGTTTTGCGCCGCTGCTGTTTTTATAAAAGCTCTCCCAATCCCGTTTTTTCAACATTTGCTTCCACTCCGCAGATGAGGTAATCTGTTTCAAAGCCTGATCCCAATAGGCGATCTCGCCTTCGGTCATGTCTTTCGGCCCCATGATGCCTCTCCAGTGCGCAAAGACAAACGGCACCCCCTGCTCTTTCCATGTCGGCACATCGCTGAAGCCGGAGAGCCTTTTGTCAGACGTAACGGCCGCCAATGTGATTTTCCCTTTCCGATAGACGTCTCTCGCTTCTGAAATGGTCATTGAGGCGGCGTCTATCTCGTGACTGATAAGAGCTTCAATGACTTCATTGCTGCTTCCGTATTGAAAAAAGCGGATATCAAATGGAGAAATTCCGGCCATTTCCGCCGCTCTCGCAAAGGAGAGCTGGTCATCATTTCCGAGGCCGGGCGCAAATCCGATTTTTATGCCGCCCGGATGTGCTTTAATATCGCCGAGCAGCCGCCTTCCGCTTTTTATCTTTGAATCCTTCGGAAGAGCGACGATCTGCCACTCTTTTGCGATAATGGCCAAAGGCGTAAAATCAGCTGCCTTCAGCCGGCTTTGTCCCAAAATTTCATTGCTTAACAGCAGACTTGAATTCATACTGATGACATCCGTTTTTCGTTCGTTTACATATTTCCAGCCGCTGTCTCCGCCTCCGCCGGGTTTATAGACGATCTTAACAGGCCGGCCTAATATTTGCTTCCGCTCTATTACCGATTGCAAAGCTTTTGCCGTTACGTCCCAGCCCCCTTGAGGCGCTGCCGGAACGACAATTTCAACCGGCCCTTCAGCTGAACGGATGCCCGCCATCTGCCGTCCGTCAAAAGAAACCAGCGCCGCCAGCATGACAAGAAGCACTCCCAACCGCTTCATTTCTCCCATCCCTTATTCATGTGCTAAATAATATTTCCGTTCCGGCCTGCCGATAATGCCGTACTCTAATTCAGCGAGAGCTTCTTCCCGAGAAACGAGAAACTCGGCGTAGCGCCGCGCCGTTGTTCTGGAGGCGCCCATTTTTTCGCCCAGTTCTTCAGCCGTCATCCCTTTTTGGGACGCCCTGAGCGCGTTTTTGATTTTTTGAAGCGTAATCGAATTAATGCCTGTCGGCAGATCATTGTGCTGTTTTTGTTCTTTCTGACCGCTTCCGAAAAACATGTCGATCACGGACTGGCTCAGCTCCGGCTGTGAGTGCAGCCATTCTCTTTTTTCACGGTACTGCAAAAGCACTTCTGTAAATTTATGTGCCGACACCGGTTTTATGACATAGTAGGAAACGCCTGATCTGAGCGCTTCCTGCAGCAGCCTTGTTTCGGCAGAAGCCGTAATAATGATGATATCAACGGAAGGAAAACGGCCGCGGATAAGCGGGAGCAGATCTGTCCCCAGCTCATCCGGCATATAAATATCCAAAAGCAGCAGATCAGGCTGCCGTTTCTCAAGCAGCGATATGGTGTCTTTGGCATTGATTGCTTTGCCGATGACATTGAATCCATCAAGATGTTCGATAAATTTTTCGTGAATTTGCGCTATTCGAAAGTCGTCCTCTGCAATCGCGATGTTAATCACACCGATTCCCCCTTTGGCCTTTCTTTCGGTATAAACACCGTAAATACAGCACCGCCGCTCTTTTGCTGCGAAATCTCTATCGATCCCTGCAATTCACTGACGGCTTCTTTCAGATTGGCTAAGCCGTATCCTCTCCTTGTCCCCTTTGAAGAGTAGCCCTTTTCAAATATCGTTTCTGTTTTTTCCTGAGGCACGCCGTCTCCTGAGTCCGCCACTTCGATGACGATATCCCTGCCGATATCGGTCATGAAAAAGGATACCTCTTTTTTCTCTTTTTCGGCGACGGCTTCGAAAGCGTTATCAATAAGATTTCCGATGATCGTAATGAGCTGGGATGAACCCACATGCTCCGGCAGCGATTCTAAAAAGCTGTTTTCATCTATTGAAAGCTTCACTTTCTTCTCAGACGCCTTTCCCATTTTTCCTAATAGTATGGCCTGAACCCGCTGTGAATGAATGTTTTGAAAGAGGATTTCATGCTGTTCATTCTGGATGGCGTACTCTTCTTTTATCAGTTCAATGGCTTCATTATATTCTCCCAGCTCTAACAGACCGAGTATCGCGTAAAGCTTATTCGAGAATTCATGCGTTTGCGCCCGGAGATCCTCCGAGTATTTTTTCATTTCAGTCAGCTTGTTGATCAGTTTCTTGAGCTCCGTTTTTTCGCGGAAGCTGATCACCGCTCCGTATACTTGTCCGGTCTGCTTCATTTCTTTCACGTTTAAGATAAATACTTTATCTCCGGCACGCACCTCCACGTTCGGCGGTAATTCTCCCCCTGCCAACACCGGCATGAGCTTTGCGCCCGGCATGATTTCTTTTATATGCCTTCCGATCATCGGTTCCGGAAGATTCAGCATATCAGCCGCAGATAAATTCATCATGGTTACCGCGCCTTCTTTGTTTACGGCGATAATCCCTTCTTTCATCGCAAGGAGCATCGCATTGCGTTCCCTGTACAGCGCTGCAATTTCATGCGGTTCAAGGCCGAGTGTATCTTTACGGATGCTTTTTGCGAGCGCCGCCGCTCCCCCGATGCCGATAAGAAACACCAAACATGCAAAATAGCCTAAATGCCGCAGATGCGCTTTCATATCTTTTTCTATCTCATCTTGTAGAAATTCGACTGTCACCGTTCCGACGACTTCGTTATGATTTTTTTCCTCCAAAATAACCGGGGCGCTTCCCCGGACGGCCTTCATTCCGTCGGAAACCGGAGACCCGCCGAACATGACGGTTTTGTTTTGCAGATTTTGATTTTCTTTCGGAATACTGCTTCGGGCCGAATGAAATGCAACATGCCCTTTTTGATCAGTGATGTAGACGGCGTGCACGCCTGCCTGTTCTTTCATTTGTTCAATGACATCTAACTTTGTAAAAGCCTCTTGATCCGCAAGCCGGAACGCCTCTTTTACGGGAGGCATATATGAAATGGTTTTTGCCGTTTGCACCGCCAGCTGTTCAGCCTGCTTCTGCCCTTCCTTTAATTGCTGAAAGGCAAATATAACCGTGAGCGTTCCGATGACAAGTATTAATAAAGCCGTAATTAATCCGGCGATTTTCATTTGCAGAGAGACATAAAACCGCTTCGCTTCCAACACAGCACCAGCCGTCCTTTCCTCCTAAAATCATACCATTTTTTAAATCTTTATTTCTCATTTTTGAGAATTTTCGTGATCTTTTTCTCTTGCGGCTTACCAAAAAGGTGATGATAGGTATATATTTACTTTTACACAATTGATATAACACATAAAAAAGACTGACCGAAGTCAGTCTGCAATCTATCAGGAAATTGTAACTCCCGCGCTTGCATATCCCGCCACTGTATTAATAAGCGAAAGGCCTGTAGCAGTGGCGGAGAATACCATTAACAGCCGGGTTTGAGGAGTTACCGCAATGTTCAGTCCTGTCGTGATTCCGTTGCTGATGCTGCCGATTGACAATACGCCGGTGAGGGGAGGAGCTAAAGTGACGGATGCTCCGGGGATCGGCGTGAACGTATTGTTCGGCACAGTAGAACTGTATAGTTGTGCGGTTATCGTAACAGTCGAGCCGACAAGCGACAATGCTGCGGTTGTACTGAAATAGGCGGCAATTGATGTAATGGTTCCGCTTCTCGGAGCAGAAAAAGCAAAGTTCAGCAGAGTTCCTCCAGCCCCGGTAAGATCAATTGCGCCTCCCCCTCCGACATTGACGCCCGTCACAGAATTGCCGAACCCGACAAGGCTCACCGTTCCGATTAATCCGCCGGCAATGGTCGTCACGGCAGTGGGAAGACCTGAAGCATAAGGAATGATCGCGCCTGCTCCGGTGATCCCAGTGGCTCCGGTTATCCCAGTTGCGCCTGTTACTCCGGTTATCCCCGTTGACCCAGTCACTCCCGTTACACCGGTTGTGCCGGTTGAGCCTGTCGATCCCGTTGCTCCTGTTACACCAGTTGAGCCCGTTACACCAGTTAGACCCGTTACTCCGGTTGAGCCGGTTGCTCCAATCGCCCCTGTTACTCCAGTTGAGCCCGTGGTTCCGGTTGCTCCAGTCGCTCCTGTTATCCCCGTTGCACCAGTCACTCCAGTTGCTCCGGTTTCTCCCGTTGAACCAGTTCGGCCTGTTGTACCTGTCGCTCCGGTTGCGCCGGTTGAACCGGTTACACCCGTTGCTCCAGTTACTCCTGTTGAGCCAGTCGCGCCTGTTTCTCCTGTCGATCCCGTTGCGCCGGTAATCCCAGTTGAGCCTGACGATCCAGTTGGACCGATCTCTCCCGTTGGACCCGTTACTCCGGTTGGGCCGATCTCTCCCGTTGGACCGGTCGAGCCGGTTACTCCCGTTATTCCCGTTGCGCCTGTCGCCCCGGATGCACCCGTTGCTCCGATGGGGCCGGTTGCTCCCGTTGCTCCCGTTGAGCCTGTCGGTCCGGTTGAACCAATTGCTCCTGTCGATCCTGTTGCACCAGTCACTCCGGTTGAGCCCGTTATTCCGGTTACTCCGGTTGCACCGGTTGAGCCTGTTACTCCAGTCACTCCGGTCGAGCCCGTGGTTCCGGTTGCTCCTGTTACACCAGTCGAGCCGGTAGCTCCAGTTACTCCTGTCGGACCAGTTACTCCGTTTGGGCCGGTTACACCCGTCGCTCCTCTTACTCCCGTTGCACCAGTTGCTCCCGTTGCACCAGTTACTCCGGTCGCTCCTCTTGCTCCGGTTACTCCTGTGGGACCCGTCACTCCTGTGGGACCTGTAATTCCTGTTACGCCAGGTTCACCCCCGGTTTGCGCCAATGAAACGTCATCTATTAAAACCGTTCCGGAAGAAACTTTACTTAATACAATGACGGCAGAGGCCGCGCCAGAAGGCACACTGCTTGTTTTATAGATTTCAGACCATGTGTGAAAGAGCACGTTCGGCAAATTTCCGGGTGTGATATTTTCTTGAATGGAACTGATTTGTTCACCTGCTGCGCTGACATAGATGATCTGGAGAGTGACTTGGGGACTTGGCTCATTTCCGAGCGTTGCGAGTGATACGAATAGAGTCACTGACTTGGCTGAAATGGGAACGATTTGACTGAGGTAAGCATATGGCTGAGCTCCAATAAATTGCGCAGAATATCTCCCTGAATGTGCAAACAAACTGTTAATCTGGGTATTTGCCGAACTCCACCCCGCTAATGTGCCGGTTTCAAAGCTTCCGTTTATAATCGGATTATTCATTCAATCTTTTTCCCTCTCCTTCCCGTTGTTGACCGTCTTACTTATTAAGACAGCATATTAATACGGGCTGTGTTTTGACAACCTAAATAAAAAAGGTGATTTCTTTTCATCACCTTAATCCGATCCTTGAATGGGGAATCCCGTCGCAATGAGGGAGCGGTTTGCCGCTGCGACTTGTGTTACGTAGTTCGAAGAAAGGACGGATAAATAGAGCTGATACGCGGCTGTTTCATCCGCCATCATTCCGTCGATGTACGTAAAAGGAATTCCTATGATTTGCCCGCCTGAAGAAAAGAGGTTCCTCTCTTGTCTCTGTGTTTGTATCGATACGCCATTTCTTTGCAGCTCGACAGCTAAGACCAATGAGAAATGAGACGCGAGCGGATCTAATTCCACATTTACTTGTATGACGGCATCCGTTTTCACCAATTGATCTGTCGGCGCAGCTATCACTGCGCTTAACACGTTTATCGGTGTTCCTTCTAACGGAATCGTCATTAGTTCTGCTGTATTTTGAAAAGCTACCGCAGGAACCGCTCCCGGCGGCCCCTCAGGCCCCGGGGGACCGGGCGGACCCGCCTCCCCTTGCGGACCGCGGGAGCCGGCGGGTCCTCTTTTGCCTTCGGGACCTCGCAGCCCGGGTACGCACAAGGCAGATCGATCTTCATCTGAAGACGGAAACCGTTTTTCCGTCCCTGTTTCCGGACTTTCATGTTCACATGGTAATTGTTCATACCGGCGTTTCATATGTCTGCTCATATATTTGTAAGGTTTCTGTTTCAATATCATGTATTGATTACGGCCGCTGCTCATATTATCACCCCGGCAATATTCTATTCGCACTGAAGTCATCATGTGCAGGCCCTTCCCATTCCTTACAGAAATAAAAAAAGGCAGACCTGAGTCTGCCTTTTTTCTTCTACCATAACCCTAATACTTTCCACCATAATCCGCCGATCACAAGCCATGTCACAATATGGACGATTGACAGGATAAAGCCGATGGACCACCATTTGCTTTGCGATATATAACCCGCTCCGAAAAAGACCGGAGCCGCTCCTGATCCGTAATGCGTCGTCGAACCGAAAAGGTTGCTGAAAAACGCCAGGCTGAGCGCCGCCAACAGCGGCGGAGCGCCTGCCGCCACGATGACGGCGAGAAATGCCGCATACATGGCGCTGATATGCGCGGTTGCGCTCGCAAAGAAGTAATGCGTGTAATAATACACGACAATCAGAATCATAAATGCCACAATCCATGAAAAACCGGAAACAGATGATTTCATCATATCGCTGAACCAAGACACCATGCCGAGCTCATTCAGGAAATTCGCCAGCATCACAAGCGCCGCGAACCAAGTCAGCGTATCCCATGCACCTTGTTCCTTTTTGATGTCCTCCCATGTTAATACCTGTGACAAAAGCAAAACGGATAATCCGATCAGGGCCGTCGTCGTTGCGTCGATATTTAAGCTTCCTCCGAAAATCCACAGCGCAAGCACCAATAAAAAGACGATGACCATGGAGAGTTCGGATTTTTTAAACGGACCCATTTCTTTCAATTTTTCCGTTGCGATTTTAGCCGCGTCCGGTGTTTCTTTAATTTCCGGCGGATACAGCTTATAAATGACGAGCGGCGTAATGATTAAGCTCGCCAATCCCGGTACAATGGCCGCGATTGCCCAGCTTGTCCATGTGATGTCCACCCCTGCGACATCGTGGGCCAGCTTGGCGATCAGCGGGTTCGCCGCCATTGCCGTCAAAAACATCGCAGACGTAATCAAGTTTCCTTGAAAACCGGTTTTTAATAAGAAAGCGCCGATTTTCCGCTCTGTTCCGTCTGCCGGCGTTGATCCGAAAGTTTCGGATAATGATCTGATAATAGGAAAAATAATGCCGCCCGCCCGTGCCGTGTTGCTCGGAATGGCAGGTGATAAAATTAAATCACTGAAAAGCAGTGAATAAGAAAGGCCGAGTGTTTTCTTCCCGAACCGTTGTACGAATACGTAAGAAATCCTGGCGCCGAGCCCGGTTTTGATAAATCCCCGGGAAATAAAAAAGGCGATGACAATCAGCCAGATTGTCTTGTTTCCAAATCCGCTTAACGTATTTTCAATAGATAGCGTTCCCGTTAACGCGGTGACTGCCAATGCAAAAATTGCAATTGCGCCCATTGGCAAGGGCTTGGAGATAAAGCCGATAATTGTTGCGACAAAAATAGCGAACAAATGCCATGCTTTAGGTTCAAGTCCGGACGGCGCGGGAATAAACCAAATGATTAATCCCACAGCAACAGTAATAAGCAAAGGAATGATTTTTACTGCCTGCTGTTTTTTTGCGTCTTTTTCTGAAGCCATTACAGGTCTCCTCCTATTTTGTTGTCTTCCATCCCCTATCCCATTTTACTACTTAACTAAGTTAATAAACGTTTTTGTTAATTAAAAAACACAAAGGAATATTTTCCTTTGTGCTTCTTGTTTATTATTTTAATATACCCGACCCGGCTTTAGATATAACATCTGATTTTACATTTGATGATGAGCCGATGGAACCGTGCAATGACGGTGTCCAGCCGACGGACTGACTTAATCCGTTGGCGGCTGACGCGTTAATTGCGGCGCCGTTTAAAAGAGTGCCGTCTTCATGAAGCGCTTTTCCGCCGCTGAAGACGCTGATGACTTTATCAGCAGCCAGTCCCGGCACTTCAAAGACATTATTCTGGGCATATATTTTTGACGCGTGGCCTGCGCCCCACGCATAGCTGAACGGGTATGCGGCGCTTTTAGAGCCTGCGTAAAAATTATTATAAATATGAACCTGCCCGTACCGGACCCGCGGTGCGCGCTGGACGATGTTCTGGTAATAGTTATGGTGAGTGGTCACCTTCAGTTTTCCTTCATCCGACGTCTTGCTGTCGCTGTTTCCGATGACGGAGCCTTTGTCATGGTCATGATATTTATTATAGGACAATGTAATATAATTCGCCCCGTTGGCTATATCCGTCTGGCCGTCATGGTGCTGATATTTTCTCCCGTAATAGTAAGGAAAACCGCTGTCGGGATTCGATCCGTCATTAAAGGTGCAATGATCGATCCAGATGTGCGTCGCGCCGTTAATGGTGATATTGTCATATTCCGAGTTCCAGTTGCCGCTGCTGCCGTCCGTCGGGTCCCATTGCGGAAAATAGTCGTAAGCGTCTTGAAATTCAATGTTGCGGATGATGACATTGTCGACGCCGTTCTTTATATTAAAACTTCCGCCTGTCACTTTGGCATTTGAACCCGAACCGATGATCGTCGTATTTGAAGGAATGTCAATCACGACCCGTGCTTTCTGGTTTTTTTGAGATCGCTGTCTGGCGTCTTCCTGGGTGCCTGACGGCGCTTTTTTCCCCCATTTGTCCGGGTCGTACGCCTTCAGATAAGCGTTGAGATCATATGCCGGATCCTTATAATCATTAAAGCCGAGCGTTTTATTCCGGTCGTCCGTATTCATATTGATTGTGCCTTGTATGTAAATAATCTTCGGCGTGCTGTTGGCGCTTCCCCCTAATGCAGAAACGAGCTGCTGTCTGTTTGATACGGTGTAGACATTCGATGAAGAGGCTTTCGCGCCGCCGGTTGTCCCGCCGGAAGCGGCTCCCCAG
Source organism: Bacillus sp. Pc3 (assembly GCF_000815145.1). Lineage (NCBI taxonomy): Bacteria > Bacillati > Bacillota > Bacilli > Caryophanales > Bacillaceae > Bacillus > Bacillus sp. Pc3. The sequence goes on from NZ_CP010406.1 coordinate 1,321,555, forward strand.
CCGTCATTTGTTCCTAACGTCTGCCGTCCCAGGTCAGCGGCATAGACGTCCGCAGGGATCATACATAAACAAACCGCCAGCATAAATAACATTTTTTTCATGAATTGTGCTCCTCCTGATTTTTCATTCCAATTTATTACAATTGAATTCTATCAAATCAGTTGAGAAACGGCACCGAAAATGTACAGCATGTGCCTTTCGGTTTTATTGCGGAAACCGCAAAAAAATCCCAAGGGACCGAAAACCCCTTGGGATCTGTTCAGCTTACGCCCATGATTTTACTTTTTCGTTATCCGTGACAAACAGAAGAACTTTTCCTTCATCTAAGCGCTTTTCAAATTGTGATGCTTCCTCTTCTGAAAAGCCGATTTCATGAATTTTGTTGCGGAGCTCGTCGCCTTTTTTATTAAACATATTGCCGACCGCGTGTTTAATGCCCGTTTCTTTCGCTCCGATGGTATTGACATCAGTATTATCTGCCAGGCGGTCCGTTCTGTCGTCATCATGAGAAAGCACATATACGTCTTCTTTTGCGACACCCAATTGCTGAAGCTCTTTTACGTCCTGCATCAGTTTTTGATCATTTGTATATTCTCTTACTACCGGTTTCATTGATAAGTCCTCCCTTTTGTTTTTGTATATTGGATGTTTACCCGCTCAACCAAAGGTCAAACAAAAGAAAGAGAGTTCCGGGAAAAAACGGGCAGATTGTCGCTGGATATTTTCCGGCGGGACATGTTACAGTAGGGAAAGCTACATTTATCAGAAAAATAAAAATCTTCATGAGCCGATTAAGCAGGGAGGTGGTTCCTATTCATTACTTTTCACCGGAACAGCGATTTAACGCTTGGGTTGTCAGTGATTTAGTGAAGCAGGTATTCCGCCGGCATACCCGCTGCCCGGATGGAATAAAAGAGCTTACGGTCTTTGCTGAAGATACTTTTCATATTAATATCGATTTCGTTTTCTCTATCATTATCAATATCGGTGATATCGAATCCGTTCTGCCGAAAGAAATTGAAAATAAGCTGGGTTCTTATCTGACCGCGCTTCAGCCCGTCATTACCGCTGACATGCTTCATTCTTCAAAAACGAATGCCTATGAATATTTGGAACATGAGAAAAACACCGATGTGTACCGGTTATTCTTTTAAATACGCATATAAGGAAAGAAGGGCCCGGGCCCTTCTTTTTTTGTTGCCGGCGGACGGTTTGATTTTGTATTCGGGAAATGGTTCGTGTTACATTTGGAACAAACACTCATGTTGAAGGAGGATGCATCATGCCGAAAAATCAGCAGCAGATTCAATTGGCAAGACGCCCCAAAGGCGTTCCCGTCCATGACGATTTCCGCTTTGAAACGATTGCCGTTCCCGAACCGAAAGACGGCGAAGTGCTTGTGAAAACGAGTTATGTGTCCGTTGATCCGTACATGCGCGGACGGATGCAGGATACAAAATCATATGTAGAGCCGTTCGCTTTAGATGAAGCCATAACAGGCGGAGTGATTGCCGAAGTTCTGACAGACGGCGATAAGCTGAAAAAAGGAGATGTTGTGATCGGAAATCTCGCATGGCAGGAATATTCAGCCGTCAATGAGTCCGCCCTCCGCAAGTTGGATACGGATATCGCACCCGCCCAGGCGTATCTCGGCATTTTAGGGATGACCGGACTGACCGCTTACTTCGGGCTGCTCGATATCGGCCGTCCGAAAAAGGGCGAAACCGTCGTCGTTTCAGGGGCTGCGGGCGCCGTCGGCTCAACGGTCGGGCAGATTGCCAAAATCAAAGGCGCGCGGGTTGTCGGCATCGCCGGTTCTGACGAAAAAATCGCGTACCTGAAAGAGGAGCTTCAATTTGATGAAGCCATTAATTACAAAACGGCGGATGATATTCAAAAAGCGCTTGAACAGGCATGCCCTGACGGCGTCGATGTCTATTTTGACAATGTCGGCGGACCGATTTCAGATGCGGTGATAAACCTGCTGAATGAATTCGCCCGCATTCCGGTATGCGGAGCGATCTCTTCATATAATACCGAAAGTGAAGAGGAAGACATGGGCCCCCGCGTCCAGCCGAAGCTGATCAAAACAAAAGCGCTGATGCAGGGGTTCATCGTCAGTGATTATGCTGACCGCTTTTCCGAAGGCGCGAAACAATTGGCCGAATGGCTCAAGGACGGGAAGCTTCATTATGAAGAAACGATTACGGAAGGATTCAGCCATATTCCTGACGCGTTCCTCGGCCTGTTTAAAGGAGAAAACAAAGGCAAACAGATCATCAAAGTCAGTGATCTAAGTTAACATGATGATGAAAAAAGGAGGGCTTTGTCCCCTCCTTTTCTGCTTTTTCGCATCAGCCGCGAAGAATCAAAGTCAGAAAGCCGTCTTCATCAGGCTCCGTATCTTCCAAAGTGAATCCCGCTGCTTGAAAGCAGGCTAAACTGATTTGATTGTCTTTTTCGATGCTTGCCGCCCATTCCCGCACGCCGGTAAACCCAGGATCAGTCAGCAGTTTTTGCAAAATCTGTTTTCCGTACCCTTGAAGCTGGTACAAAGGATTGACGATCAATCCGATATACGCCCGTTCCTCCACAAACTCTATAGAGACCATTCCTGCCGGAAGCTGCCCGTCATATGCCATAATGACAGTATCGTCTTCATCTTTATTCAATCGTGCATACCACGCGTCTAATGGCAGCATCGCATCCATTCTCCGTCTGATGTTATCGTTCTTAAACCAGTGTTCAAGTATTTTCAGCTCACGTTCCTTCAATATTTGAAATCGGTCTATTGAACCCATCTTCCCACTCCCCCACCCGAACCTTTTCTATTATTTTACAATAAAAAAAGAAGGGCTTCCCGCCCTCCGTTTCTTATTTCTCAGATAATTTTCCGCCTGAATAAACAGCCTCTTTCAGCTCAATTCCGAGTGATTTGGCCATTTTTTTCAGTTTGGATTCTTCCATCGGCGTGACAAGGCTGAGTACGGTTCCTTCTTTACCGGCCCGCCCCGTCCGGCCGGATCTGTGGATATATCCGTCTTCATTCGGGATGTCCGCGTGAATGACGTACGGAAGATCATCGATATCGAGTCCGCGCGCCGCAATGTCAGTCGCCAGAAGCAGCGGAAATTCTCCCCGTTCAAACGCTGATAATATCTTTGCCCGCTCCATTTTTTTCGCTTCTCCGTGCAGAATGCCGAGATCCACGTGGTGATAGGCGAGTTTTTCCGCATAGACGCTTAAATTTCCGATATCTCTGACGAACACGAGCGCCTGCATGCCGTTCAGCCGTGACAGCTTTTGTAATAGCTTCACTTTATCCCGCTGATCGCAGACGAGATATTGATGCGTGACGCGCGCTTTTTCCGCCGTATTCCGCTCCACTTTCAAAACGGCCGGTTCGTGTGCGATGGTATTCAGCACCTGTTCTGTTTCCGGCTGCAGCGTAGCGGAAAAGCTTAAAAGCTGTCGGTCTTTCAGCGTCGTTTTAATGATTTTTTTCATCGTTTCGCGGTGTTCCTGTGTCACGAGCTGATCCGCTTCATCAAGAACGATCGTCTTGACTTCATGCATTTTCAGCTTTTTCGCCTGAATCAATTCGAGCACCCTGCCCGGTGTGCCCGCAATGATATGCGGTTTATTTTTGAGCTTTTCCACCTGCTTTTTCACGTTTGCTCCGCCGATCAAAGACAAAGCGCGAAGATCAGAGCCTTTTATCCACTCCTGAATCACTTGAAAAATCTGCATCACAAGTTCGCGGGACGGCGCTAAAATGATCACTTGCGGATGTTTCTGTTCCGGGTTGATCCGCTCCAGAACCGGAAGCGTGTACGCCAATGTTTTTCCCGTTCCCGTCGGGGATTCGGCGATGACGTCTTTCCCTTCCATAATCACCTGAGCGGCTTTTTCCTGAATGACGGTCGGCTCCTGAAAACCTGACGCCTCCCAGTTTTCGGCGATAAATGGTTGTGTATGCTGTAAAAATGGCCATGTTTGGGTCATGTCGTTCTCCTCAATTCTTAAAATCTACTCCATAGTATCTCAAATGCACGCGCCAAACGCAATTTTCTTTTTCCTTCCAAGCCTTTTAACAAACGGTCTCCTCCTTTATAATCATAAATGAGAAAGACACATGATAAAAAATGCGTGTCTGATAACGATAGAGGTGTAATGATGAGTATTTTATCCGTAAAAGAGTTAAGCCACGGCTTCGGTGACCGTGCGCTTTTTAACAATGTATCGTTCCGTCTTTTAAAAGGGGAGCACGTCGGCTTAATCGGAGCAAACGGCGAAGGTAAATCAACGTTTATGAATATTATTACCGGAAAGCTTGAGCCTGATGAGGGTAAAGTTGAATGGGCGAAAAACGTGCGCGTCGGCTACCTCGATCAGCATACCGTGCTTGAAAAAGGAAAAACGATCCGCGACGTGCTGAAAGATGCGTTCCATTACTTATTTGCGATGGAAGAGGAAATGAATGAGATTTACAACAAAATGGGCGAAGCGGACCCTGATGAGCTTCAGCAGCTGCTTGAAGATGTCGGTGTCATTCAAGACGCCCTGACAAACAATGACTTCTACGTGATTGACAGCAAAGTTGAAGAAATCGCCCGCGGCCTCGGCCTGCAGGATGTCGGACTTGACCGCGACGTCACTGATTTAAGCGGCGGACAGCGGACGAAAGTGCTGCTCGCCAAACTGCTTTTGGAAAAACCGGAAATCCTTCTGTTGGACGAACCGACCAACTACCTTGATGAACAGCATATTGAATGGCTGAAACGCTATTTGCAGGAATATGAAAATGCGTTCATCTTGATTTCTCACGACATTCCGTTTTTAAACAGCGTGATCAATTTGATTTATCATGTGGAAAACCAGGAGCTAACGCGTTATGTCGGTGACTACCATCAGTTTATGGAAGTCTACGAAGTGAAAAAACAGCAGCTCGAAGCCGCCTATAAAAAACAGCAGCAGGAAGTGGCTGAACTGAAAGATTTCGTCGCCCGCAACAAAGCGCGGGTCAGCACGAGAAATATGGCGATGTCCCGCCAGAAAAAGCTTGATAAGATGGATATGATCGAACTGGCGGCCGAAAAACCGAAACCGGAATTCCATTTCAAGCCTGCGAGAACGTCAGGCAAGCTCATTTTTGAAACGAAGGACTTAGTCATCGGCTACGATACTCCGCTGTCACGCTCGCTCAATCTCAGAATGGAGCGCGGGCAGAAAGTCGCCCTGTACGGCGCAAACGGCATCGGGAAGACGACGCTGTTAAAAAGCCTGCTCGGTGAAATCCAGCCGCTGGAAGGCACGGTGGAACGGGGCGAGCATCAATACACGGGCTATTTCGAGCAGGAAGTGAAAGAAACCAATAACAATACGTGCATCGAAGAAGTGTGGAGCGAATTTCCTTCCTTTACCCAGTACGAAATCCGCGCCGCCCTCGCCAAATGCGGACTGACGACCAAACACATTGAAAGCCGCGTCTCCGTTCTCAGCGGAGGAGAAAAAGCGAAGGTCAGACTGTGCAAACTGATCAATTCAGAAACAAACCTGCTCGTGCTTGACGAACCGACAAACCACCTGGATGTCGATGCGAAAGAAGAGCTGAAACGCGCGCTGAAAGAATACAAAGGCTCCATTCTGCTGATTTCCCACGAACCCGAGTTCTACATGGATATCGCGACGGAAACATGGAATTGTGAATCTTGGACGACGAAAGTGCTGTAAACACAAAAAGGAACTCCCGCCTGTGCGGAAGTTCCTTTTTTTCTTAATGTCCGGCTTTTATTCCGGCGAGATGTTTGCGTCCCATGAGAAGGACAAGCATGCCGACAAAAACGACGATCCCGCCTACTGTATATGGAGTGCTTGCGGTGAAGTGTTCTGACAGCATCCCCGCAATCCACGGAGCGAGCGCACCGCCGATAAAACGGACTGAGCTGTAGGCTGAAGACGCGATTGAACGTTCAACCGGCGCAGAACCCATCACAGCGGTTGTCATGATCGTATTCACCATACCGAGAACAGCACCGGCGACAACGATACACGTAATGATCAACGTCTGATGGTCAGTCCAGATCCCCATGACGATGAGAATGACCGCAAAGGCGATAAAGAGAACGACGAGCGAACCCACTGTTCCCAGCGCTTTGTGCACGAGCGGCGCCGTAAAGACTGACGTAATTGCCAGCAATAACCCCCAGCCGAAGAAGACGTATCCAAGGCCGTGTTCATCTAAATCCAGCACGAACGGAGAATAAGCAAGCAAAATAAAAAATCCAAAGTTGTATAAGAAAGCAGATACTGCCATTGTCAAAAGGCCTTTATATTTGAGCGCCTTCATCGCATCAAACACACCGACGCGTTTCGCCGGTTTCGGCAGCTTCGGCAGCATGAGTGAAATCGCGCAAAGCGCTATGAACATAAGGACAGACACTCCGAAGAACGGAGCGCGCCATGAGATGCTGCCAAGCTCTCCGCCTGCAAGCGGCCCGACAGAAATTCCCAGTCCAAGCGCGGCCTCATACAAAATAATGGCTTTGGCGCTGCCGCCGACCGATACCCCGACGATGACGGCAAGCGCGGTTGAAATAAAGAGAGCATTCCCAAGCCCCCAGCCGCCGCGATAGCCGACAAGCTGAGCGATTGAACTTGAGCTTCCGCCGAGAGCGGCAAACACGATGATAAAAATAAGTCCGAGAAGCAGCGTCCATTTTGCGCCGATCCGGCTGGAAATCGCGCCGGAGAAAAACATCATAAAACCGGTAACGAGCAAATAACTTGTAAATAATAGAGATACTTCACTAGGTGAAGCATGTAATTGTGCGGCGATCGCCGGAAGAATCGGATCGACAAGACCGATTCCCATAAAGGAAATAACACAGGCAAACGCAACCGCCCAAACGGCTTTCGGCTGGCTGAATAAGCCTGTTTTCTGTTGTGATGATGTATCCATTTGACCAGACCTCCTGTTTCATCCATTAAAAGAAACGCTATATCCATAGCGTTTACAGCAAAATCATTCGATTGATTGAATGGCGCGGTCAGCTTTTTCTTTCATTCCGTTAAGGCGCGTTTTAAAATGCTGAAATGTGCTGATCTTCTCATCAATCATCTCAAGCTGGTGGTTCAAAGCGTGCTGAATCTCTTCCAGCTTTTCTTTCCGTTCCTTCAGATCCAGTGACAACAAGTACCCCTCTTTGTTTAATTCCAGCTGACGGCTCATCTCCATAAACTGCTGAAGCTCCTGAAGGGAAAAACCGAGCACTTCTTTTGTGCTGGTGACTTTTTCGAGCTCCTCCATATCATCTTCAGAGTAAAGCCGGACGCCGCCTTCTGTCCGTTTAGGAGCAGGAATCAAACCAATCTCCTCGTAAAAACGAATGGTTCGTTTTGTCAATCCGCTTCGCTTGGCAACTTGATCAATCTTCATCCATTCCAAGGTGAATCCCCCTCTTGTCGTATCTGTTTCTATTATACACCATTTGAACCTTAACGTAAACGTTAACTTTTTATGCCTGATAAACTTTGCTTGGACAAAACGTTTGTCTTTAAAGCGCCGGGAGACATCTGTGTAAGATAAAAAAAGCCGGAATGACCCGCCATCTTTCTCGGGGGCCGTACCGGCTTTTCTTAATTCTCAAGTTCTTCAATCATCAGTGACAATTCGGTCCAGCGCTCCATCGCCGCTTCAAGCTCTTCAGCCGTTTTTGCCTGTTCGGCCATCAGTTCTTGAATCTTTCCGAAATCACTTCCCGCTTCAGCGATTTCCGCTTCCAGACGCTGATGCTTTTCTTCAAGGCCGGCGATTTTGTCTTCGATGCCGTCCCATTCGATCTGATCCTTATATGAAAGCTTTTTGCGCTTTTTCTTCGGCTCTTCCTCCGCCTTTTTCTCTTCGGCCGGCTGTTTTACCGCCGTCTTCTTCGCTTTTGCGTATTCCATGTATTCACTGTACGAACCTTGGAAACGGGAAATGACGCCTTGTCCTTCAAATACGATCAGGCGGTCAATGACGCGGTCAAGGAAATAGCGGTCATGGGATACGGTGATGACGACGCCTGGGAACTGTTCGATATAATCTTCGAGCACGCTTAATGTTTCTGTGTCCAGATCATTGGTCGGCTCATCTAAAAACAGCACATTCGGTTCCTGCATCAGTACATTCAGCAAGTACAGACGGCGCTTTTCCCCGCCCGACAGCTTTCTGATATATGTCTGCTGCATCGGACGCGGGAACAGAAAACGCTCAAGCATTTGTTCCGCGGTGATGACATCGCCTTCCGCCGTTTTGACGATTTCAGCCGTCTCTTTTATATATTCAATGACTTTCATATCACCGTTCATTTCGCTGTGGTCCTGGGTGTAGTAGCCGATCCGGACCGTCTGCCCGATGGTGATACTGCCGCTGTCAGGCTGAATTCTGCCGGCGAGGCTGTTTAAAAGTGTCGTTTTCCCGATTCCGTTCGGCCCGATGATGCCGATTCGTTCCCCCGGGATGACAAGCTCATTAAACCGGCTGATCAGCGCTTGGCCGTTATAGGTAATGGCGACGTTATCGGCTTCGATCACCTGTTTTCCGAGACGGTGAGAACCGATCGCGAAATCGAGTGATCCGGAGACTGCCGGCCCTTTTTGCTCTTTGAGCGCCTCCGCTCTGTCCACTCTCGCTTTTTGTTTCGTCGAGCGCGCTTTCGCCCCTCTTCTGAGCCACGCCAATTCGCGGCGCAGGAGGTTTTGACGTTTTGTTTCTTTCTGCTCCGCCAGCGCTTCCCGTTCGGCCCGTTTTTCCAGGAATACTTCATAGTTTCCTTTATACGTATAAAGGCTGCCTCTCTCAAGCTCGTAAATTCTGTTCGTCACCCTGTTCAGAAAATATCTGTCGTGCGTGACAAGCATAACGGCGCCCGGATATTGCGATAAGTAGCCTTCCAGCCATTCAATCGTTTCATTGTCCAAGTGGTTTGTCGGTTCATCCAAAATGAGCAGGTCAGCCGGCTGGATGACGTTTTTCGCAATCGCGACGCGCTTTCTCTGGCCGCCGGACAGCTCGCTGACATCCTTCATCAGATCGGTGACGCCAAGTTTGGTTAAAACCGTTTTGGCTAACGTATTCGCCTCCCACGCATCATTCGCATCCATTCGGGCCTGCGCATCAAGCAGCTGTTTCTGGCGCTGGTCATTTTCCGGTTCTTCATTCAGCGCCTGAAGCGCTTTTTCGTATTCTCTCATCGTTCTCATGACGGCTGATCCGCCGGAATAAATATGTTCAAGAACGGTTTGTCCGGCCGGAAGATCAGGGTCCTGATGCAAAAACTCAATATGCACGTTTCCTGAGGCCGTAATCTCGCCTTCCTCCGTTGATTCAAGGCCGGCAATGGTTTTCAGAAGCGTAGACTTCCCCGTTCCGTTCGGGCCGATTAAACCGATTCTTTCATTCTCTTCAATATGAAAGGAGATATGGTCGAATAATGTCTTATCTCCGTATGTTTTATAAAGGTTTTCCGCTTTTATGATGCTCATGGTCCCTATCAATCCTCACGTAAGTTCATGTGTTCATTTTAAATCAGGCGCTGGAATAAAACTAGTAAAAGGACAGACAAATTTCTTGGAAGAGATCATTTTGTCCGAAGAATGTTTCCGCCTCTCCTTTTATACACTGGAGGTGAAGAGGTGATGACATGATCAGCGTCAGTTTGTGCGTTATCGTGAAAAATGAAGAGGAAGTGCTTGCGGGCTGTCTTGATTCCGTCAAAGACATTGCGGATGAAATTGTGATTGCTGATACGGGCTCGACCGACCGGACGAAAGAAATCGCGGCCCGTTATACGGATAAGATTTATGATTTTGAATGGATCGATCACTTTGCGGCCGCCCGTAACTTTGTGTTTTCGAAAGCGGAAATGGATTATATTCTGTGGCTGGACGCCGACGATATATTGACGGAAAAGGACCGTGAAAAGCTGATTGAACTGAAGGCGTCGCTTTCAAAAGAGGTGGACGCGGTATCCATGTATTATCACGTCGGCTTTGATGCACGGGGAGAGGTCAGCTTCAGATACCGCCGCAACCGACTCGTCAAGCGTGAAAAAGGGTTCCGCTGGATCGGAGCCGTGCATGAGTATCTTGAAGTATACGGAAACATCATAGAAACCGATATTGCCGTCACACACCGGAAATCCGAGAAAAAGCACTCGCCTCCCTCAGACCGCAACTTGAAGATTTATGAGAAAATGGCGGAAAACAGTGAAACGATGACACCGCGCGATTTGTTTTACTTCGCGAATGAATTAAAGGATCACGGCCAGTATCAGCGCGCCATCACGTATTATCACCATTTTCTTTCCACAAAACAGTGCTGGATCGAAGACGAGATCAGAACGTGCCAATATCTATCCGATTGCTACAGGGCGGTCGGCCATGAAGAGGCCGCCATGACGTCTCTCTTAAAATCATTTCTGATCGATTGTCCGCGGCCGGAGTTCTGCTGCAGGCTCGGCGACTATTTTGCGGAGAAACGGCAATACCGGCAGGGCGTGTTTTGGTATGAGCTCGCCCTATCCGCCAAAAGCAGTGATGCAGGCTTTACCCAGCTCGAATATTCCACCTGGTATCCCCATCTGCAGCTCTGCGTCTGCCACTGGCAGCTCGGCGACAGAGAAAAAGCGAAGATTCATAACGACAAAGCCGCCTCCTATCATCCGTCACATCCGAGTGTCCTGTATAATCAAAACGTGCTCGGCACATAACATCGAAAAAAAGAGCTGCCCCGTATGAAGGGCAGCTCCTTATTGATTACGCTGTCGGAATTCCTCCGCTTACACTGTAAATCTGGGATGTCACATAGCTCGATTCTTCTGAGGCCAAAAAGACATAAATCCCTGCTAGCTCCGCCGGCTGTCCGGCGCGCTTTAATGGAACGGCCGGTGTTTCCTTGCCGAATTTCGGAATGTTTTCACCGGGCTGTCCTCCCGAAATCTGCAGAGGCGTCCAGATCGGCCCCGGCGCTACCGAGTTGACTCTGATTCCTTTATTCGCCAGCTGTTTTCCTAAGCCGACGGTAAAACCGATAATGGCATGTTTCGTCGCGGCATAATCCAACAGCATCGGGCTTGGATTATACCCTTCTACGGACGTTGTCGTGATAATAGACGCGCCTTCCGGCAGATACGGAAGCGCGGCTTTGACGAGCCAATACAGCGAGAATACGTTGACTTCAAATGTTTGATAGATTTGTTCTGTAGTAAGATCGCTGATATCATCCACTGCCTGCTGTTTGCCGGCGACAAGAGCGAGCGTGTCAAGACCGCCAAGCTCTTGATACGCTTTTTCCGCCAATTCTCCGCAAAACGCTTCATCGCTTAAATCTCCCGGCAGCAGAACGGCTTTTCTTCCCTCTTTTTCAATTAACGCTTTCACTTCTTCAGCATCCGGCTGTTCCTCAGGCAGATAGTTAATCGCCACATCCGCCCCTTCCCGGGCATAAGCAATCGCGGCGGCCCGGCCGATACCTGAATCGCCGCCGGTGACGAGGGCTTTTCTTCCCTTCAGCTTGCCGGCTCCTTTATAGCTCGTTTCACCGCAGTCCGGCACAGGCTTCATCTCTTTCTGCAAACCGGGCGGTTCTTGATATTGTTTTGGAAATTCATCATGATCATATTTCGTCAGCGGGTTGTGCAGATTTGCATCAGACATACAAGACTCTCCTTTATCATTGGTGATGTATTCGTATGTGTACCCCTTTAGCATGACGGATCAAACGTGTAAGTGCAGTTTCAGATTGATAAAGGGAAAACAAAAAAGGAGCCCGTAAGCTCCCTTTTTTATGACTCTCCGAGTACGTTTTCAGCCATTTTCGCTAAATGCTGGGCGCTTCCCGAAATTTCCTGCATGGTGGCAGAAATTTGTTCAACCGCCGCCGCTTGGCCGTTTGTGTTCTGGTTGATGGATTCAATAGAGTCCTCCAGCCCTTTCAGCAGGCTGTGGATTTTTTTCGTAATCTGGTCAATTTGGCCGACGTTGTCTTTTGAATGAGTGGCAAGCTTGCGGATTTCGTCGGCCACCACGGAAAAGCCCTTGCCGGATTCTCCTGCTCTCGCGGCTTCAATGGCCGCATTCAAACCGAGCAGATTGCTTTGATCCGAGATGCCCTTGACAGTGACGGAAATGTCGGCGATTTCTCCCGCGCTTTCACTGACTTGTTTCGCCTGAGCGGAAATTCCGGTCATCTGTGCTGAGAAACCGCTGATGGATTCTGAGATATCCGCGATGGCCGAAGCGGTCTGTTCCACGACGGCGGACAGGCTCTCAGCGACATCGTGAAGCTTGGCTGATTTTTCAAGGCTCGTGCCGAGACCGACGCCGCCGATGACTTTTCCGTTTTCATCGTGAAGCGGAATCGCTCTGGCGATCAGCGGAAATCCGAACAGCTCTTTCGGCACCATGCTTGTCTTCTTCTGATTCATGCGGATCGCGTCTGTAATGATATCCCCTTTTTGCAGCGGGTCTCCCGGCTTTACGTTAAGAGAAAACGTTTTAGCCGGAATATTCACGATTAATTTTTCTGTATCATAAATTCCGATGGTGATGTCATCTTGGATCAGGCTGTTTAAAAAAGGCGCAACTTTGACAAAAGCGTCAAGCAGGCTGTGCGTTTGCTGCTCCGTCTGTATACTCATTTCTTTCACTCCTTCTTAATATGGGAATTGCCGTTTTTCATGCTGAACCGAAATCCATTTCAGCGTGGTGAATTCTTCAAGGCTCCATTCACCGTTCAGCCTGCCGAGACCTGATTGCTTCTCGCCGCCGAACGCGACGTTCGGTTCATCATTAATGGTCGTATCGTTGACGTGAATCATGCCGGTTTCGATCCGCTTAGCAAACTCAACGCCGCGCTCAACGTTTGCCGTATGCACGGCTCCGCTTAAACCGAACGGTGTCGCGTTTGCGATGCTTACCGCTTCATCCTCCGTTTCAAACGGCATGATGCAGACGGCCGGTCCGAACAGCTCCTCCTTCGCAATGCTCATCTCAGGTTTCACATCTTTTAAAATGACGGGCTCAGCGACCGTTCCGCTGAATCGGCCGGACAGCACCGGAACCGCTCCCTCTTCTATCGCTTTTTCGACAGACCGTCTCAAACCTTCCGCCTGTCTCTCATTGATTAAAGGGCCGATAACCGTATCAGGGTCCATCGGATCGCCGACTTTCAGCGATGACACTTTCGCTTCGTAAAGCTCTGTAAATTTGTCATATACAGATGTGTGAACGAGCACGCGGTTCGCCGACATACAGATCTGGCCTTGATGCGTAAACCGGCTGAATACGGCCGCATTGACGGCGTATTCAAGATCAGCATCCTCAAGCACGATCAGCGCGCTGTTTCCGCCAAGCTCCAACAGCGGTTTTTTAAAGTGTTTGACCGCAAGCTGTCCGATATAGCTGCCCACTCCGGTTGAGCCTGTAAATGAGATTATCCGCGGGACGGGATGCTCAACAAAGCTGTCGCCGATCTCCCCGATATCCGTCACGATAACATTCAGCAGCCCGTCCGGTACGCCGGCCGCTTCAAAAATTTTCGCGATAAGCGTTCCGCCGCAGATCGGTGTTTCTTCATGAGGCTTCAGCACGACGCCGTTCCCCGCGCCGAGTGCCGGCGCAACAGATTTCATCGAAAGGAAAAACGGGAAATTAAACGGGCTGATCACCCCCACGACTCCGGCGGGTATTCTGTACAGCCTGTTTTCTTTTCCGTCAATCGTGGACGGGAGAATTTTCCCTTCCATCCGCACCGGAAATGTTGCGGCTTCTTTTATCATATTTTTGACAAGTCCGATTTCAAACTCAGCCTTCAGCCGTGTTCCGCCAAGCTCCTCCATGATTAAGTAAATAATCGCTTCTTCGTGCTCTTCAATGAAAGAAACGGCTTTTTCCAAAATGGCCCGCTTTTTAAAAGGGTTTACTTTGTCCCATTCTTGTTTCGCAAGAGCCGCGGCGCGATATGCCGCATCCACGTCATCAGACGTCCCTTTTTGGAATGAGGTGATGACTTTTTGAGTATAAGGATTTCTGTTTTCCAATACGTTCCGGCTGCTCCCATCCCTCCATCGGCCGCCGATAAACTGCTTATTTAGTTCTTCATATTGAAACATGTAAAACATCTCCCTTTCACCGAAACTTGAAATTAGTTGATGAGTCATCTTTTGTATCGGTCTTAAGGTGAGAAAATTGAACTATTTCACAATAAAATTCCCGTTCCTTCCGTGCATCGACGCTTTTTAGCTTTGTCCTTTTAAAGTGGAAAATTCTTTAATTGACTGCGAGAAATTTCGACAATATAATACAAACGTCAGTGTATATAATGATAAGAATATTATGAATTTTCAGGAGGACCCATATGTCTTTACTATTTCGGAAAAAGCCGCTGGCCGACTTAAAGGCCCAGAGCAAACAGACCAGCCTGTCCCGCTCGTTAAGCGCTTTTGACTTGGTTTTGCTCGGAATCGGCTGTGTTGTCGGCACGGGGATTTTTGTGATTACCGGGACTGTGGCCGCGACAGGCGCAGGACCGGCTTTGATTCTGTCGTTTGTGCTCGCGGGCCTTGCCTGCGCGCTCGCCGCGTTTTGTTATGCGGAATTTTCTTCATCCATTCCGATTTCAGGCAGCGTATATACGTATTCATATGTCACTCTCGGGGAGTGTCTCGCGTTTTTAATCGGATGGGACTTAATGCTTGAATATGTCATCGCGCTCGCCGCCGTCGCAACCGGCTGGTCATCCTATTTCCAGTCGCTTCTTGCGGGCTTCGGGCTGCATCTTCCGGAGGCGCTGACCGCCGCACCCGGCAGCAAAACGGGTGCCGTGTTCAACCTGCCGGCCGTTATCATTATTTTGGTCATTACCGCGATTGTTTCAAGGGGCGTGAAAGAAAGCACCCGCTTTAACAATGTCATTGTATTGATGAAAATTGCGATCATTCTGCTGTTTATCATCGTCGGTTTCGGCTACGTGAAACCGGAAAACTGGTCGCCGTTTATGCCGTTCGGAATGAAAGGCGTCATCACGAGCGCCGCGACCGTTTTCTTCGCGTATCTCGGATTTGATGCCGTGTCAAACGCGTCGGAAGAAGTGAAAAACCCGCAGAAATCAATGCCGGTCGGAATCATCGGCGCGCTCGCCATCTGCACCGTCCTTTACATTACGGTATCGCTCGTCCTGACGGGAATGCTTTCGTACACTAAGCTGAATGTCGGGGATCCGGTATCTTTCGCGCTCCAATTTGTCGGCCAGAACAAGATAGCAGGCATTATTTCCGTCGGCGCGATTATCGGGATTACAACGGTCATGCTCGCTCTGCTTTACGCTCAGGTGCGCCTTACATTTGCGATGAGCAGAGACGGCCTTTTGCCCCGCATGTTTTCCAAGGTTCACCCGCGTTTTAAAACACCGTTTCAAAACACATGGGTGACGGGGATCGCTGCTGCCGGGATCGCGGGTTTTATTGATCTGGGAACCTTGGCGCATCTCGTCAACATGGGAACCTTGGCGGCCTTTACGGTCATTGCGATCGCCGTCATCGTTTTAAGAAAGAAACATCCGGAGATCAAATCTTCCTTCCGTGTTCCTTTCGTGCCTTTTGTGCCGATCATCAGCGCATGCTTATGCCTGTATCTCGCAAGCAGCCTGCCGGGCGTGACATGGCTCGCCTTTGTCATCTGGATCGCCGCCGGGATCGTCGTTTATATGATGTATTCGAGAAAACACAGTTTGTTAAATAAATAAAAAGGGAGGCTCTTTTTTCTGTTTGAGAAAGAAGAGCCTTTTTTGCACTTGATAATTCATTCACCTTATGAATAATATGGTGTATGCTTCGTTTACATAAAAAGGAGGAGAATCACTTTGGCAATTGCCGCCCCGCTTAAAGAAAAACCTGTCCATCGTCCCGAAACAACCATGTATTCTATTTTGTTCATTATCGGGATCTGTCATCTGCTGAACGATTCACTGCAAGCGGTGATTCCGGCGATGTTTCCGATATTGGAACGTTCCATGAATCTTACATTTACGCAGCTCGGAATTATCGCCTTTACGCTGAATATGGTGTCTTCCGTGATGCAGCCCGTCATCGGCTGGTATACGGATAAACGCCCGATGCCGTATGCCTTGCCGCTCGGACTCACCGCAAGCATGCTCGGCATTTTAGGTCTCGCGTTCGCCCCGTCTTTTCTGACGATTTTATGCTGTGTCTTTTTTATCGGCCTTGGCTCCGCCGTCTTTCATCCTGAAGGATCGCGTGTCGCCTACATGGCCGCCGGCGAAAAGCGCGGCTTGGCGCAATCGATTTACCAAGTCGGAGGGAATACCGGCCAGGCGATGGCGCCCTTGATTACCGCGCTGATTCTCGTTCCGCTCGGTCAATTCGGCTCTGTCTGGTTTACGCTAGTCGCCGCAATCGCTGTACTGTTTCTCATTTATATCGCCAAATGGTATAAAGGCCGCCTTATTCATTTGCGCGCCGTAAGTAAAAAATCACCGGCCTCCGCCGTGCAGACCGTGATTACAAAACCGATTATTCTCGCCCTTATCATGATTATCTTCTTAATTTTCGCGCGCTCCTGGTATGTGAGCGCGATCGGCAACTTTTATACGTTCTATGCGATGAATGCCTATCATGTCAGCATTCAGCAGGCACAGAGCTATATCTTCGTCTTTTTATTTTTCGGAGCTGTCGGAACGTTTCTCGGCGGGCCGCTTGCAGATCGTTTCGGAAAGCGGAACGTCATCATCGTTTCGATGATAGCATCGGCTCCATTGACGATTTTCCTTCCGTTTGCGGGGCCTGTCATCGCCTATGGCGTACTGGCGCTGATCGGTGTTGTTCTGATGTCCAGCTTCTCCGTGACTGTTGTCTACGCGCAGGAGCTTGTTCCAGGCAAAATCGGAACGATGTCAGGGCTTACGGTCGGGCTCGCCTTCGGAATGGGCGCGATCGGAGCCGTTGCGCTCGGTGCTCTTATTGATTCAGCGGGATTGACGCCGACCATGACAGCCGTCGCCTTTCTGCCCGTTTTAGGTCTGCTCGCCTTTGTCCTGCCGAGCGACAAAACATTAAAAGAATGGCATTCATAAAAACAATCCCTGCCGAAAAGGCAGGGATTTTATGTTTCAACCGTATAAAAATGAGTGTCAGGAACCGCATACTTCGGAATAAACCCGTCTCTGAAATCAGGAAACGCTTTTTGAATTTCATCAATCCATTTTTTTACGTTTTTGATGTACGGCACGTAAATCATATTGACTGTCGCCTCGTCATCAATGTGATAGTACCAGCACAGATTGAATTCGTTCTCCGTGACGAGCGTAAAGCCTGAAAAATGATAAAAAATCAGCGGGGTGTCATTGACATATACAGCCCCGCCGCGCAGGCTGACGTCATATTGCTCAATATTCCACAGCGCCGCATTCGCGCCGATCGACTCCGTGACATGAACGTCTTCAAACTGCGCGGGCCACTTTTCAACATACCTTTGGTCACCGTATGTCTTTTTTTCTTCATTCATCTCCACCGTACAATAGGAGATGCAATCCTGTCTCCACTGCCAGACCGCCCGATACGCTTCCCCGGTATTCCGCGCGCCGACAAACCCGGTGTTGTACTGCCCCGTCAGCTTGTAATAAGACGCAAACCGTTCTGAATTGCGGTGATCCGTCAGAAAAAGGGAAGCATCCGGCTTTTCCGCAAACAGCTCGCCCGCATCTGAGAAGAAAAAGAGATCGGTGTCCAAGTGGGCAAAATATTCGGCTCCATCATACTCCGTCATCACATGGAACAGAAATGCCGGTTTCAGCGTCCAGCAATATTCATGAAACGTCCGGCCGCCCTTTGCTTCAAGCAGCTCCGGGTCCTCCATTTCATGGAGCTGAACCGCCGTGATATGTTCCCACGGCACCTGCTGAAGCAGTTCGTACGCTTTCTGGTCGACACACAGCACATACAGATGAAAATCCCGGCAATGCTCATGGAGAGAATGAATCATCGGCATCAGTTTAAAGATATGCGTTCTGGAAACAATGGTTGAAAAATGATATTTACTCACCATATCACATCCAATTTATTTAAGATCCACATGCAGTAAATCAGCAGTCAGCGCTTTGAACGCCCTTGCAAAGTGCGTGACGCCCAGCTTTTTTTCCGCTTTTGCCAAAAGCTTTCCGACCTCCGGCAGCTGGAAGCTGTTCGCCGTGATCCGCGGGCTTTTCGTCTTCCAGTCCGGGTCAAGGTTGCGGTCTTTAACCGCGTGCAGCAGCTCGAGAAAAATGTGCAGCAGGCTTTCATATTTCTCATAATCAAGCAGCACTTCGATGTCTGCCATCATGCTGTTGGTTAACTCCGCGTCAAACGGGCCGTTAAACGCGAGGTGCACGTCAAGCGAATGAATGTCATTGTACTTGTCGCACATGTACGCGATATTCGCCCTGATATCATCAACGGAAGCGCAGTTGCTCGGATGCTCCTGATGGACGCTCATGATATCGCGCCGCAGCTGAAATCTCATTCCCGACTGATGAAGCCTGATGCCGAGATCATAATCTTCAAAGCCGTATCTGACAATGCCTTCATCAAACAGCCCGAGATCTGCCACGTGCTGTCTCTTGACTGACGAATTGTTCGTAATGAAAAAACGCCATGGCAGACGGTAGCCGTTCAAATCATCTCCGTATTTTTCCAAAATACTTTTCAGCACACGGATAAAGTCGGTATCTAAATCAAAGCATTGGTCAAGAAAACTTCCGTCTCTGATATCACTTTCATCAAGGAGCGGCTCTTTATCGCCCGGCAGCTCTTCATACAGTTCGGCGAGTTTCTCTTTATGCTCTTTTTCAAAACGGTCATAATAAAAGCTGTAAATCCGCTTCCAGAACATACCGCATACGACAAGATCGTCCCGGTTCTCATGAGCCTTGATATGCTTCGCCACCAAATCCTTTTCGGCAAGCATGTCGCTGTCATGGAAGATCAAAATATCGCCTCGGGCATTGCGGACCGCCTGATTCCGTCCGTAAGCGATCCCTCTGTTTTCTTTAATTCTCACAAAAATCAGCGGAAAATTCGCGCTGAATGATTCAAGCATGGATAAGGTTCCGTCTTCCGAACCGTTGTCAGCCACAATCACTTCGAACGGCTCTGTGCATTCCTGTTCATTCAGGGACAGCAGGCTGTTATAAAGCCGCTCCTTGGAATTATATGCGGGAACAATGACGCTTGCCTTCACTTTTCGTTCACTTCCTGTATATGATCATTTATTTGTTATCATCCTCAGATGCAAAGCCGCTGAACTCCGGGCAGACGGCGCTGACCGTCCCGATCACCCGCTTCAGAATGTCCTGATAAAGCTGATGGACAAACGGCAGGTCGGTCCGGTCCGTCTCATGAATCTGCCGAATGTCGCCGGCTGTAACGATCCGGTATCCGCTGAAATGATAGAAAATCAGCGGACTTCCGTCTTCGAGCACAAGACGCCCGTCCTTCCATGAAAACGTGTGGCGGCCGTAATTCCAATGGCCGATATTCACGCCGGGCGTGGTGATGTCACACACATTCGGGAACAGGCCGGACATGTAATCCAAGTAGCCTTGATCTCCGAATTTTCCTTCGCCCGGCGCATTTTTGCATTCTTCCAGGCAGCGTTCTTTCCACCATCTGAGACAATCTGTACCGGCACTGTCGGTTTTGAAGCTGAGAAAACCGGAATTATACCGGCCTAAAAGACGCTGCAGCATGTCGATTTCCTGTTTTCCAAATGAGGGAATGACGATATCGCCCCGTGACAGAAGCACCGAACAATCCGGCTGATTGTCAAAAATCGCGCGCGGATCAGCGAAGAAAAACAAATCGGCATCAATGTACGTGACACGCTCTAATTCCGGATGTCCGTCCAGCACGAATTCGAGAAATACCGGCTTCACCGTCCAGCAGTATTCGCTCTGATCCCTCGTCCGCTTCAGTTCAAGGAGCTCCTCATTTTCCAGTGCGGACACCTGAATCAAGGTGACATTATCCTGCCGCATTGCCTGAAGCACGTCATAGGTGTCTTGGTCCATACACAAAGTAAAAATGGGGGCGTCCGCCTGAACCGCTTTCAATGAGCCGAACAAAGCGATAGCCTGATACAGCCTTCCTTTTGATAAAACTGTGCAATATGCGCTTGTCACGTCTTTCTCTCACCTCTGTTTCTGTTACTTTTGAAAAAAGGCTTTATACCATTTGATCGTTTTTTCCAATCCTTCATCAATGGTATGTGCGGGTGTCCAATTCAGAAGCTTCCTCGCCTTTTCCGCCGATAAATATTGGTGCTTGATTTCATGGCTTCCCTGGTTGAGCACTTTCGGCTTGAGGTCACTGTCCATGGCCTTAAGAATTTTTTCTACAAGCTCCAGCACCGTCAGCTGAATCTCATTGCTGAAGTTGAACGCTTCTCCCGCAAGATTGAGCTCCTCCATCTTTTCCGCCAGCAAAAGGTATGCCTCGACCGCATCCTCGATGTAAAAATAATCACGGATAAATGTGCCGTCGCTGCGGATTTCCGGCGCTTCACCGTTCAGCACGAGCTGAATCGTCTGCGGAATAATCCGGTTGAAGTTCAAATCTCCGCCGCCGTACAAGTTGCCGCAGCGCGTAATACAGACCGGAAGTCCGTACGTATTAAAATATGTGTGGCTTAACAAATCGGCACAGCTTTTTGATACGTCATACGGATGTTTGCCCTGAAGAG
Organism: Bacillus sp. Pc3; assembly: GCF_000815145.1. Classification (NCBI taxonomy): domain Bacteria; kingdom Bacillati; phylum Bacillota; class Bacilli; order Caryophanales; family Bacillaceae; genus Bacillus; species Bacillus sp. Pc3. The sequence goes on from NZ_CP010406.1 coordinate 1,342,333, forward strand.
GCATGTTTTCATCGTACGGCAGTGTCGGCTGGTCGCCGTACGCTTTATCACTGGACGCGACGATCACCCGCTTGATGAGCGGATGCCTGCGGCACGCTTCAAGGATGTTCCATGTGCCAAGAATATTGGCTTCAAATGTGGAAATCGGATTGCGGTTTGCGACGCCGACGATCGCCTGAGCGGCTAAATGAAAGACCGTGTCAATTTCATATTCGCCCAGCGCCCGCTCAATCACATCCAGATCTTCAAGCGCGCCCTGCACGATATTCATTTGCTTCACTTGTTCTCCCTGATACAGGTTCGACTTGGGCACAGTGTCACGGACAAGTCCCGCCACATTGGCCCCCTGATCGATCAGTTCCTTCACCAAGCAGCTTCCTAAAAGACCTGTGCATCCCGTCACAAACACATTTTTATTTTTCCAGAAACTCAAACTTGATCACCATACCTTCCATACATGTTGTCCCCGGTCCCACATCTTGTTGATTTCCAGCAGGTTTTTATACGTATCGATCGCCGTCCAGAAACCGTAATGCCGGTATACCGCCAATTCGCCGTCTTTCGCCAGCTCTTTCAGCGGTTCTTCTTCAAACATGACATCCCTGTCTTTCGGCAGATAATCAAATACCTTCGGGCTGAGTACGAAAAATCCGCCGTTGATGATGCCGTCACTCGAGGTTTTTTCAGAAAAGCTTTTCGCCATGCCGTCTTCAACCGTCAACGTTCCGAATTGCGAGGACTTTTCTATACCGGTGACGGTTGCCGCTGCCCCTTTTGATTGATGACAGCTGATCAGATGAAACAGGTTGATGTTGGCCAGTCCGTCCCCGTACGTCATAAGAAAGGTTTCATCACCGATGATGTCCTTCGCCTGTAAAAGCCGCCCCGCTGTCTGCGTGTGTTCCCCCGTGTCTAAAAAAGTGATTTTCCACGGCTCGGATTTTCCCAATATCCGCACTTCTCCGGTAGAGCTGTCCAGCGTCATGCTGTGATTCTTCCAGTCATAATCTAAGAAATATTCCTTAATCATCTCTCCTTTGAAACCAAGAAGCAGGATAAATTCGTTCACGCCATAGTATTGATAGAGTTTCATAATATGCCATAGAATCGGTTTGCCGCCTATCATGGCGAGCGGTTTGGGACGTTCATTGGTGATTTCGCTCATTCTCGTTCCTTTTCCGCCGCAGAGAATGACTGCTTTCATCTCTACCCCTCTTCTCTGTGAATATTGGATTCGAAACCGCCCGTATAAGAGAAACCAACCCGATAATTTGTCCGATTCTCTATCACCGGTTTCAAAATCTACTGTAAGATATGAGAGATTGGCGCCCTTTGTGACCAAAAGCTCTCTCTTTTTTCAGATTGGTGAAGATACACAAAAAAAAGAGCCTCACGGAAATTCCGTAAGGCTCTTTCTATTATTTATTATCCTGATTCAGCTTTTCTTTGCCGTAATGATATTTAGACGGATCAACCGGCGTAAAGTCGCTCAATTTGTGGAATCTGAGCAAGTCTTTGTACATCACGCTGTCAGACAGCTTCAGCTGCTCTGTGACTCTGGCTTTCAGGTTTTTCGTTTCCTGATTGCCTTTCAGTTCTTTTCCTGTCTTCGTATCGTATACGACATTGGAGATGGAAGTATATTTCGGCGTGACGTAATCTCCGTTACGGAACGTCACCGTATCATCATGGTCTTTCGAGAAGAGATCGGTGCCGAAATTAATATATTTCTTAGAATCGATGCCTTCCAAGTGAAGGATCGTCGGCACAACGTCCATTTCACCGCCGTACGTATGGTTCACCCCGCCTTTTTTGCCAGGGATGCGAAGCATAAGCGGCACACGCTGATTCTGCGCGTTTTGATAAGGCGTAATTTCTTTGCCGAGAATTTCTTTCATCGCGCGGTTATGGTTTTCAGAGATTCCGTAGTGGTCTCCGTAAAGCATAATCACCGAGTTGTCATATAAACCGGATGACTTCAGATCTTTAAAGAACTGTTCAAGCGCCTCGTCGAGATAACGCGCCGTCTGGAAATAGTCATCCACAGTCGCGTCGCCCGTTTTCGCTTTTTCGATCGTTGCGTCTTTTTCATCAAGCGTAAACGGATAATGGTTCGTCAGCGTGAGCAAATGCGCGTAGAACGGCTGTTTCAGCGATTGAAGCTTCGGAATGGATTCTTTGAAGAATGGTTTATCCTTCAGTCCCATATTGACAAGGTTGTCATCAGACATATCGTATGTGCTGGCGTCAAAGAATTTATCGTAGCCGATATGTTTGTAAATCTGGTCACGGTTCCAGAATGATTTGTAGTCACCGTGTAAAACGGCGCTTGTATAGCCCTCACTTTGGTCAAGGATGGCAGGAAGCGATTGATACGTGTTTTCCCCTTTTGTCACAAAGGCTGACCCTTCAGGCAGTCCGAACAGGCTGTTATCCATCATCAGCTCGGCGTCAGATGTTTTACCTTGGCCCGTTTGGTGGAAAAAGTTATCAAAGTACGTCATGTCCTCTCCGCCGCGGGCGAGTTTATTCAGGAACGGCGTGACTTCTTTTCCGTCAAGTTTGTAGTTGATCAAAAACGATTGGAAGCTCTCCAGGTGAATCTTAATGATGTTTTTGCCTTTGGCCTTGCCGAAATACTCGGCGTTCGGCTTCGCATAATGCGACGATGTGTAGTTTTCAACGCTCGTCAGGTCATCGCTGCTGGCATATGCCCGCTGGGATTCCGTCTGCGCCGTCTGTACGCCGTCATAAATCGTGTAATTATAAAGGCCTAAGTATTTTACAATGTAATTGCGGTCAAACGTTCTTGTCAGCAGCTCCGGGCGGTCCTCTTCGGCAATCGCCAGGTTCACGAAGAACAAAACAATACCCGTCACGATAATTAATGACGTATACCGTTTTTTCAGCTTGAATTCCTTCAGCTCACGTCTCCACACCAGAAGCGCGATTAAAATAATAATATCAACAAAGTATAAAATATCATGGCCGGACATAATGCTGAAGATGCCGTCTCCCATATTTCCCACATTACCGGATTGCTTTAAGTTCGGGAATGTCAAGAAATCATCGAAGAATCGATAGAATAGGATATTTGCATACAAAATAAACGTCATGATGAAATCAATAATCACCATGATAATCGCTGATTTGCGGCCTTTCGCAAACAATGCCAGTCCTAAAAAGAAAATGGCGCTTGAGAACGGATTGATCACAAGCAGAAACTGCTGCGTCGGACCCTTCACCCCAAGGTTGAATTCAGCATGATAGGCTAAATACGTTTTGGCCCAAAACAAAATAATAGCCAGTACAAAAAAACTAAGTCTGTAAGAAAATAATTTCTTCATGGCAACCTCTACTTTCCTAAACACTTTAAATCTGTATTCTTACTTTTTGCTTCAATTCCTGCTTTCCGAGCAAAACGAAAGCATCACACAGCCCCATAAACACACCATTTAAAAAAACGATATATTTATCATTCGTGTCATGCCCATTGAACATCTTATCCCGCCAGCCATTAGACGCAGGATATCCGTTCTTCGTTTCACATTTTTTTCTGGCATTAAAAGGTACCGTATCAGACCCGGTCTGAAAATAGGAGATACCAAATATAAGAATAACACAAACTTCTAAAAACGAAAAATGAATATCAAAGACAGCCGCCCAACAGGCGGGCTGAAGTTATTGTATGCAAAGGGGCTGAAAAACTTGAAGGTTTTTTTTGCTGATGTAAAAAAAGGACTGGAGTCATCCAGTCCTTTACCTGTCAAATTATCGCTTAGACCCTAAAGATATACAAAAATGCTTTCTTCACGTTTACCTTTTGTTTTTTATAATCCAACCATGCAGCAGAGCTGGCATTTGTGACTGCTTAAACTGTTCTCCAACACTGGTCCTTAACGCGTCTTGCAAATTTCTGTTTCTCATTAGCGAAAAAAATTGTGAACTGGTTTCATCAAACCCGCCAATAAAGGAATTAGCTCCGTTTTTTTCTGCTCAGTAACGAATTTCTTTCGTACTTTTTAAATAGAGCCTCGACATACAGTTTTAGTTTTTCACTTATCATTTCCCGCTCTCCTTTTAGTCCCAGCTGCGTTTTAATGACCCATTCTTCAGCGGTCTAGTTTCTTGCCATTTTAATGTAATGCCGGTATCCAATTAGAGAAACTATAAATCCCAGTATTGTATAGCTCAGTACAACAAGGGTTACCCATATTAGACTTTCTCCTCCCGATATCGTCGAGACCGATTGAATTAACCCTTGATGCGCCCAGTACTGCGGAAAGAGCATTCCAATAGTTTGAAGATAGCTTGGTAATTGATCATAAGGGGTCCATAAACCGCATACAACAGCGGTACCTAATGCAATCACATTTGTCATGATCAAACCGGTATTTTCAGTCTTTGCAAAGACTGAAATGGCAACTCCCCAGGATGTAACCAGTAAAGATATCAACACAACAACCCACAGATACGCCGGAAAATTATTAATTTCAATATCATACAGAAATATTCCCAGAACGGAAAGGAGAAGAATTTGCATAAAAGTTATGACTAAAAAAGGGGTACTTTTTCCTAAGAAGAAGTTATAAGGCTTTAAAGGGGTACTTGCCAGTCTTGATACAATTCCTTTTTCCCGATCCTTTACAAAACTTATAACGATGGAGATAATAATGAATGTTGAAAAGAATACGCTCATGCCGGTTACGGATTGAGAAGCTACTAAAGTTTTGTTTGTACTGTCTGTCGTAAATAGCTCAATCAGCAATATGATGGACACAATGGGTAATATAATGGTCCAAAAAAACAGAGACTTATCCTTTAACTGTTTTAGCGTTTCAATTTGAGCGAGCGGTAACATGATAAATTCCCCCTTTATTCTTCATCACGCAAATCAGTGCCGGTAAGTTTAAAGAATACATCTTCTAATTTTGGCTTATATAAAAACAACTGATGAGGCACAATATTGTTTTCCTTACTGACGCTAATTAAGCGCTCCATGGTTTCTAAAGGTTTTTTGGTTTTTATTATCAGCCCTGAATTAACGACTGAAAACTCAAAACCATGGCTCTTTATTAATTCATGAGACAATGAGGAGTTAAACATAATAGATGATTCTTCATGTCGTTTAAGCAGTTCATTTATTTCTCCTTCATCGATAATCTGCCCTCTGTCGATAAAAGCTACATAGTCACAAAGAGTTTCAATCTCTTCCATGTAATGGCTCACATAAATAATGGTTTTACCGGCTTTTTTGAGTCGATTTACGATGTTAAAAATGTAGCGGCGTGATTGCGGATCCACGCCTACCGTCGGCTCATCTAGAATAATTAAGTCTGGATCGTGCATTAGTGCACACCCGATATTTAAACGGCGCTTCATTCCTCCGGAAAAGTTCTCCACAACGTCGTTTGTCCTTTCTGACAACCCGATATCTTCTAACAGTTTTTTTGTTGTTTGCTTTAGTTTTAAGCCATTTAGTCCATGCACCTTTCCGAAAAATTCCATGTTGGTCTTTGCGGTTAATTTTTCTTCAAGGCTGATATCCTGTGGAACATAACCCAGTCTGCCATTTTCATTACCGACAAATTCAACCTTACCGTCATATTCCCGGATGATGCGTGAGATGATCTTAATTAAGGTAGATTTGCCGGATCCGTTCGGTCCAACAAGTCCATAGCAGACTCCTTTCGGAATTGTTAAAGCCACATTGTCCAAAGCCAGAGTCGTGCCATAGCGCTTACTTATATGTTCAACTTGCAGCATTTACACCATTCCCCCACTGTTATTTATTTTAAATATGGATTCAATTGTATTAATGTACTCCTTGTAGGCTGCTTTCCCTTCTTTCGTAATCTGAACAATAGTCTTCGGCTTTTTGGATACGAACTTCTTGGTTAGTTCTATATAAGCTGCATCTTCTAACTTTTTCAGATGCGAACCTAAATTCCCATCTGTGATGTCTAATGACTTTTTCAGGAAAGTAAAATCACATTGATCATAAGTCATCAGTAAACTCATAATTCCCAACCGTACTTTGGCATGTATTAAATCATTGATATTGTTAACATTACTCATTTCCTTGCCCTTTTCTTTTCAAAATCATTCCTGTAAGTAATAGGCTGCCTCCGCCAATAAATGCAAAAACAATATTCATTGCCTCAGGAAATAAACAGAATGTAAGCATACCGAGTATGCTCAGCCAAAATCCCATAATAAAAATCTCTTTTGTTAACACGATGCCTAAGAATATGTACATAATAGACACCATTAACACAATCAAAAACGATAGAAATTCTCCTGTTCGCGGCAATAATCCCATTAAAATCAGGAAAACAAAAATGCATACCATTAATATGAATCCAATCCATGCATATTTTAATTGATTCTTTAAGAAAGTGGGCATGGGATCAAATTGTTTCTGCTTAAGATATGTCTTCAAAGTCAGTATCCACCCTAATACTGCCAGTATTAACCAGACACAAGCAAGGACTACAGAAGGTACCTTACATAAAGAAACGGAGTACGCAATAATCCATATACAGCCCCAAATAATGAAATATGGACTGGTTTGCCTTGAGTACTCAGTCTTGTAGTTCGTCAAGACCTTGATATGAGATAAGTTTTCAGCTATCTCTGATTCTCGAAAATTCTGATTTGACATAAGACAGGCTCCTCTTTTTACAAAGTACTTTGTGAAACAGAGTATATTCTAATTCCATATATTTGTAAAGAGGTTTTATCCAAAATAGGCGCAACTATTTAGTCTTGGAAACAGCAGATGGGACTCTTGGCGCTGATATCCTTCCACCACTGTGAGACATCCTTATCTTGTTATAAGATCTCACAACAAAGCCTTCAGATTGCTGACAAACCGAATGTATATCGATTGGAAAGCAATTCATTTTCTTGAAGGAAAAAGGACTGGAGTCATCCAGTCCTTTTCATCAAATCGGTCAAATCCCCGCCCAAACATCTTTTGCGTAAATGCCTTTTGTCTGGAGGTCCAAAAGCCATTCTTGCGCTTGCCGTTCGTCTGTTTCGTGGACCGACTTATACGCTTTTTGCAGCGTTGCCTCTACATCGGGCGCCATTTTGCTGCCGTCGCCGCATACGTAGAGGTGCCCTCCCCGGCCGAGGATGGAAATTAAAGCGCCGGCGTCTTTCGCCATTAAGTGCTGCACATACGTTTTCGGTACGCCTTCTTTGCGGGAGAAAGCCGTATGAAGCGTCACGATTCCGTCTTTTTCATAAGCTTCAAGCTCGTCACGGTAAATAAAATCATGATCGTTTCTGCATCCGAAATACAGATGAGCCTCCCCCAGCTCTTTTCCTTCTTTTTTTAACGCCGCCCGGGCTTGCAGAAACCCGCGGAACGGGGCGACTCCTGTGCCGGGACCGACCATAATAATCGGTTTTTCCGAATCTTCCGGAAGCCGGAATCGTGTTTCCGGAGTGCGGACAAACATCACGATACCATCCTCAGGGCCGCGGTCCGCTAAATAATTCGAAGCGACTCCGCGATACTCCCCCAAACCGCTCCGGGCGGGGCCGCGAACGACGCCGACGGTAATTGAGGCCTGCCCGGGATGTTTCCGAGGCGAACTTGAAATCGAATAATACCGCGGCTTCAGCGGACGCAAAAGCTCCAGAAATCGCTCAAACGGAAGTTCACACGCTTCATATTTTTCAAGGAGATCGAGCATCGAGACGCGCGATGTTAAGATTTGCTCATGATAGACGCCCTCCTCAAGAAAATCTTCCAATTCCCGTTTGTGCGGCGGGCAGACCGTATAAGCGGCCATTTCCCGGATTTGAGCCCTTGATGCCGCTTCCTGCAATTCGACACAGCTGCTCAGAAGATCATGCAGCCTGACCGGCCGATCGAGCGGGAGATGAGCCGCGCTCTGTCCGCTGGCCGTCAGCAGCACTTGATCGTTCCCGTTCAGATTGTACCGGCGGAGAACACGGCTGACCTGCTCTTTGCTGTTTACCGGCAGCACGCCGAGATGATCCCCTTCATGATAGGCAGCCTCTTTCGGCAGAGTGATTTCGATATGCCTTGTGCTCCGGCCGCTTTCCGGCGCCTGAAGTTCCCTGTTTTCCGCAACGGATGCGTAAACCGCTTCATACGTCTGTGCCAAAGGAGACCCGCCAAGCCCGCTGACAAATTGAAGGCCCAGCGCACTTCGCTCTTTTTCGGCATTTTCATTCAGCTTGAGACCGAATGCCTTCATGGCGTCCGTCCACATGCTTTTTTTCCATTCATCAAGCTTTCCTTCAAAATCGCCGCTGACGTCCCCCTCGCCTCGGGAGGAAAAGCGTTCCGCCCCTTTTTCGGCAAGCTTCTCATCAATAAGCCTCGGTACAGCCTGATATGTCGCCGCCCAGTTATGATCACCGCAGCCGAAGACGGCATACCGGACGCCTTCCAGCTCCCCGGGTTTGACTTCTTCAAGCCATTGAACGAATTGTCCCGCGTTGCTCGGAGGCTTTCCGTTATAAGAGGACGTAATGATCAAGAGAGCTCCTTCTTTCGGCAGTTTTCCGATCCGGTCATTTAAAGGCGCCGTTTCAGTCCGGACGCCGTGCATCCCGGCAGTATCGGCAAGCTCCCGCGCCACGCCTTCTGCGGTTCCCGTATCTGAGCCGTACAGAATCAGAAGCGGTCGGTTATCAAGCCCGATAATGGATGCGCCTTTTGTTTCCCGTTTTTCTTTTTCGACGTCTTCCGCCGCTTTTTCAGCCGCCGGGAGAGCAGCCGCAACGGCTTCTTTATTTCTCGGCCGCACCCGGATATGAAAGTCGCCGGGCTTGATCGTCAGTGTCTGTTTAATATCGAGCTCATAATCGGTGTGATCGATAAAGGTAAAATGCTGCAGAATCATCCCCAGAACAAGAGTTGCTTCATGCAGGGCGAACTGCATACCGATACACGCCCTCTGACCGTTTCCGAACGGCTTATACGCATGGTGAGGCACTTGATCAGGATGTTCAAACCGCTCCGGATAAAATTCCTCCGCATTGTCTCCCCACGCGTCTTTATCACGGTGAAGCTGGGGAATTAAGACGGAAATTCTGTCTTTCGGCGTGATCGGATATTTCCCGCCGATCACCGTATCCTCTTTCGCATAAAGGCTGAACGCAGGGGCGGTCGGCCATAAGCGCAATGACTCCTGCAAAATCATTCGGATATAACTAAGCTCCAGTACTTGTTTATATGAAGGAACGGGATCGGTCAATACCCGATCGGCTTCTTCATAGGCTTTTTCCAAAACACGGGGATGTTTCAGCAGAAAATAGATGGCAAAGGAAAGCAGGCCGCTGGTCGTTTCGTGGCCGGCAATTAAAAACGTGATGATTTGAAACCTGATATTTTCATCATCAAGTTTTTCGCCCGTTTCCGGGTCTTCCACATTCAGCATTCTGGCCAGCAGATCCTTTTCATCCCGGCCGCCTGACCGGCGCTCTGCGATAATACTGTCTACTAACGAAAACATCGCCTGAATGTCATGATGAAATTGGCGCTTCGTCCTGATCATAAGCTTATCCTGAACATCAAGGCGCTGCATTTGGTGCATCGCTTCATCAAGGGCGCGCACCATGCTGTTGATAAACGGATGAGGCGTTTCCCTGTAATAGCTGTTAAACCGATAGTTAAAGCCGCAAAGCCCGATCGTATCAAGCGTCAGGCGGGTCATATCAGCAGGCACATCAACGGCCTCATCCGGGTTCAGCCTAGCCCATTTTTGAATCAGCTGCACCGCGATATCAGTCATCATCGAATGGTAATCTTTCATCGCGCGCTGGCTGAAGGTCGGCATCAGAATATGATGCGCCTTTCGCCAGTTAGGCTCATGCGTCCAGCTTGTAAACAGCCCGTCACCGGAAAACGCCCGGACTTTCTCCAAAGCTCCTTCAATGCTTTTATCGAACCGTTCTTCATCACAAACCTCTTTCACCAGTTCATGGCCGGACACGACGATAATGGCGCCCGCCGGGGTATGCAGCTGAAAAATAGGCCCCTGCTCGTTTGCCAGTTTGATCAGCGACATTGTAGGCTTGTCTTTATCAAGCAAAGGAAGATTGCCGAGCGGGCCGAATGTCTTCGGCTGCGGAATCGGACCTGTTTCCTTCATGAATAACACCCTTTCTAACACATTGATGCGTTCCTTCCAACTACATTGCCCTTTTCACCGGCCGATTATCCGCCGTCACGGATCAATCATCGGATTGACGATCGATAACGGTTTTTTCTATACTGGAGAGGCTTGTTAAATACAGAAATAAGGTGAGTTCACATATGGATTTTGAAATCAAGTTTTTATCGTTTTATGTCATTCAAGTGGAAGGAAAAGACGAACAGGCAAACAAACAGTTCAAACATTTCCAGACGCTTGACACGGAAGAATTTGAAGAAAGCGAGCTGAAGGATTTTCTTGACGGGGAATTGAAGAAAATCGTCAAACGGAAAGCCGAACGGCATCCGCAATCCGAGCAGGTCCCAACAAAAATCGGCCATTTTATCATGGAGCCGGGCCATGAGCTTGATTCAAATCCGAATTACAACCTTTTCAACCGCGCCAGACTTGCGGATACGAAGGAAGCATTTATCGAAGCAAGCGAGCAGTTCGTCCGCACTTACCTTGACACGAGCGCCGTGCGCGGCGGTGTTTTTATCGTGGCATCGGCCGTTCCGCGCAAGTATTTTGAAGACAAATTCGTCTTTATGATGAAATGCGATTTCGAGCCGAAGGTCGCCCGCATCTCAGACGCCTCGTCTCTCATTAAAAAGGTCGAAATGGCCATCACGACAAAAAACATGAAAAGCATTCAATATCCGTATATGCCGGAAGAAGGCATGACGGAAGAGCATGAGCTGAAAATCCACCAGGCCTCGCACGCCCGTTATTTCGAAGATTTTCTCAAATTTGTCGAATACGGCGAATCGATGCCGGAAATCATGAAAAACCAAGTCATGAACATGGTGCAGGAGCACGTGTATGAAACTCTTGAAGAAAACAGCGAAGAGCTTCAGCAGTTTGAGCACGACATTGAAATTTGGGAAGCGAGTGAAAAGCGGGAAATTCAGGAGCGCCTCGACACCCATCAAGTCATCGAGGCATCCGCGCAGATCATTGAACACACGCCGGAAGCCGAGCTGAAAATGAAAGTAGGAGAAACAGAGATTAAAGGATTACTGGCTGATTTCGGCGAATCCATCCATCTCGCAAAAGTGAACGGGCGCTATGTCGCGCTCATTGAGGCGGAGACGATCTCGTTTGAAAAAGGCAGTTCGCCGGTGGAGTTTCACAAGCCTGAGGGGCTGCAGGAGGTGATTGAACGGATACGGAATAAATCTGAACAAGACTGACAAAAGTCCAGACGCCATGTTCTGGACTTGCTTTATTTAATAAGGCTCTTTGAGCAATCGATAGCATTCCCTCATGATGTCTTGGACGCCGGGCGTTCCCTTTATCTCGCGGCGGACGATTTCAGATGAGAGATTCTGCACCTGTAAAGCCCGCTCCGCCCGTCTTTCGAAGTATACTTGACATGCAGTTTCATGGTTTTCGTGTTTTCGCAGTTCTTCACTAAGCACAATCGCGTCTTCAATCGCCATCGCCGCTCCCTGCGCCAATGTCGGCGCTCCTGCATGGACGGCATCCCCGCCCAGAACGACGCGGCCTCTGTGCCACGGTTCTTTGACCGCCATCTGCTCAATCTTATGAAACAAAACGGGATATTCCTTTGACATATTCTCTGTCACAAACTTTACTCCCGGAATTCCGCGCAGCAAGTCTTTCACCCGTTCAAAACGCGTGTCCTCGTCATCCCTGAAGTCAGCGTCATACGGCCGGATGATAAATACGTATCCTGTTTTTTCAGAGAGCGGCACGACTCCGACCTGCGTCTGCCCTTTTTTATACATCAGTGTTGAATCATGAAATATCGGCTCGGGAAAAGAAATGTAAAATCTGTGCGCTCCCATGCCGAGATACTCTGTTTTCACTTCTCTTTGCAGCATTTGATCGCGGACAGCGGAGCGGATGCCGTCAAAGCCGGCGAGAATGTCAGCCGTCATCATGGTTCCGTCTGCACAATGCACCGTTATTTCATCTGCCGTTTCTTCGTAAGACACGACTTTTTTACCGAGCAGAATCGTGACCCCCGCCGCTTCAGCATGCTTTTTGAGGATATCGTTTAACGTTTGCCGCAATATATTATTCCGCCCCGGCAATGAATCATCTAAAAACGCCTCACTCACTTTAAACTGCAGCGTTCCGTTTTCATCATGCTGCTTCAGCCATTCCGTTTGAAAGCCGTGTTGACAGCATTCATCATACACACCGATTTCCCGAAGCACCCGTAGCGCATTTTGAGGCTGGAGAATGCCCGCTCCGCTTTTTCGCATGCCGGACGCCGCCTCGCAAAGGGTCACTTCAAAACCCGCTCTGCCGAGAGAAATCGCTGCGGACAGGCCGCCGATCCCTCCGCCCGCTATGATGATCTTTTTCACTTCATGGTTCATCACGATACCGCCTTCTCTATTTATTTATCACTTATTAACTATTAGCCACCTTACTATATAGGCTGAAAAACTGTCAATCTTTATAAGTTGCCTTTTGAATCCGGCAAGCTTATACTTTGAATCACTAAAATGGTACGGAGGCTTACAAAAATGGAGTTGAGACATTTGCCGGATTACTCGCAGATTGCCGGACGCGCTGAGATTTACGCCGATATGGATGCTGAATCATTGAAAACATTTTTGACGTTATTTGATATGTCTAAAAAAATGAATCAGGTCATGGAGCATTATTTCTCAAGTCACGGATTGTCCGAAGGGAAATTCAAAATTTTAATGTTTCTGTTTGACGCACCCGGACACAGCCTGAGTCCGACAGAGCTGGCGAAAAAATCCAACGTCACCAAAGCGACCATCACCGGATTGATCGACGGACTCGCACGGGACGGCTTTGTAAACCGCAGCCGGCATACCGGCGACAGACGAAAAATCAGCATCGAACTCACAAAAGAAGGAAAAGAAAAGCTGATGCTGTTTCTTCCCGGCCACTTCTCCAATATTTCAGGAGTCATGGAAAGCTTCACCGCTGAACAAAAAGCGGAATTGACAAAAATGCTTGAAGTATTATTTGATAAGCTTCTGCTGTTTTCCGGCGGCAGAACATAAAGTAGTATCGTAAAAACAAAGGCAAATTTCTATGAGATGGAAATTGAAGTAAAAAGATGAGGGTTATAAAAAAACAGCCTGCACATTTGTTTGTTCAGGCTGTTTCAGAAGAAATAATTTTAAAATTACTTTCTCTTCACTATAAATGCAGGTGTTTTAATGCTGGAAGTTACATTTGTATATCGATTTTTAGTCTTCAACCTCACTCTCACACTATTTGATCCTTTTTTTAACGATTTTTGATTTGAGAGTTTAAATACTTTTTTAGGTGTTGAGTGACTGAAAGAACCTTTCTTTGTTTCATTAGCCACCCATTTTGAACCGTTCCAAACATCAATTGTCATGGAATAATCAAATGTTGCGATTGTCCCGCCCCCATATGATGCTACACAATCAATGGAAGTAGCTTTTGCAGAATAAGAATCCGCATCGGTACAAACTCTCAATACATATGTTGCATAATCTGTACTACAAGGCATAATATCCTTCCCCTTTCAAATTTTTTGAAACAGGCTTGTTATTATGACAAACCCTCCGTTCACTTCTAGCTGGCAAACGTATGACAAAGGGGATCTCATGGCTTAGGAGAGTAAAAATTCAAAACTCTTAGAAATTAACAAAAGGCGCCCCTCTCAGCAGGGCGCCTTTTTCGCGCGGTTAATCATCACTGTTTAAAATTCCGAAAAACCGTAGCAGGTTGATAAACAAGTTAATAAAGTCGATATAAAGCGTCAATGCCATCAAAGGAATCAGGTCAGCCGTGATGTCCCGGTGCTTGATCTGGTTCAGATCGTATAAGATGTACATTGAAAACACAATCGTCCCGATGACGGAATACGCCATCATGGCGGCGGAATTCAGCGGGCTGAAAATATTAAAGATCCCCACTGCGAGAAGTGCGATAACAGCGACAAGCAAGAAGGACCATAAAAATGACAAGTCCTTTTTCGTCTTAGCGCCGATCGTGCCGAGCACCGCAAAAATCACAAACGATGAACCGAATGCCTCCAATACGACATAGGCCCCCGCTGCGGACGCATAATGGCTGATAATCGGAAACAGCGTCATTCCGGAAATGAAAGCGAATGAAAACACAAACACATATCCGACGGCTTTTTTTCGGCGCAGCCAAAATGCGGCGATGATCATGACGACCTCTAAGACCGACAGCGGCAGCATCAATGCCGGCGGAATGAACTGGCCCGTATACAGGCCGATTGTCGCAACTAACAGTGTAAACACAAATACCGTTATAATGCGCTGCATAATAGATTGTTTGCTCTCATAAGCAGCAGTTTGCATGTCAAAAGTCCTCCCAAAAAAATGATCTTGATAGGTCTATTATAAATAAAATGGGAGAAATTTGCATGATTTTAAGAAGATTTTAAGGATGTCAGGCCTGACGTTTTGCTGCGCACTCCTGCATATCCATGAAATCATGCAGTTTTTTCGTCAATCCGCCGTGCCCGAATCGGATATTCCCCTTCTGCCCCGGCGTTTTCGCGAAATCGAGAAATGCCAGCACATAAAGACGCCTGACGGGAATCGGAATGACGCCCGCATCATAAAACCAGCCGTCAATTGTATTGAGCACGCCTTTGTTAATGCCGTATTGCTTCGTGCACCAATGCAGAAAGCGCACTTCGGGCAGGTGCAGATACCGGATCTCCCGGAAAGGAACAGTTGAATGCTTCATATGTACCGCCTCCTGTCATTGGCTGTTTTTTAAGATTGTTTTACTTCTTTGCTCTTCAGGGAAAATCGATATTTCTCCACCTTATCAATTTGTGTCACTTGGGAATTATGAACCGTAATCTGAACTGTCCCGAAATCGAGCGTTTCCAGCGCGCTGATAATCTTTTCGATCACATGCGGATCTACGTTTCCTTTGGACGTCATCATGCTCCCCCTTTATGTCTGGCCGTTCGTCTTTTGACAATGAGTGTTTTAATTCATACTATTCTGATAAGAAATATATAATTATACTATTATGTTTTCATTCAGAAATCAATAACATTTACACAATTTTTGGATATGTTTTCTTTGCGAAAACTTTCACTTCCTTCGCTTTGATTTAAACCGTGTCATCCCGAAATCGACTCCCAAGGCGTCATATAGCTGTTTTTAAGAATGCAATCTTCAAGTTCCGACATATTTACATTGTTTTCCGCTGACAAAAAAAGCGCCCCGCCTCTGGACGGAGCACCCTTTTTTCTATGCTTTTGCTTCCTCGATCACACATGTGACACCCATGCTGGCGAGCGCCTGCTCCAGGGAGCCGTAAGTTTGATACTCTGAAAAATCAAGCCCCAATTGGATAGAGGTCTGTGCCACATCAGGCCGAATGCCGGAAAACACGGTTCTGATGCCGAGGAGAAATAACGTTTTCGACAGCATATACAATTGCTGCGCCACCATCGTATCGACAATGGGCACACCGGACAGATCAATCACAAGGTTTGTGATCCGTTTGGCGACACAGTTTTCCGGCACCGACTCCAAAATCACGCGTGCCCGTCTCGTATCAATCGATCCGATGAGCGGCAGAGTGCCGATCGTATCCGCGATCAAAATAACCGGACAGCTCAATTCGGAAATAAGCTCCTGCTGAGATGACAGCCTCGCGATCATTAATTTCTGAAACTGTTCAGTAAAATCCGTCATCAGCTGATCAAACGAGCCGTTGACAAGGTGATTCCAGCGGCGGGCATCCTCGTTTGTTACGATGTCCTGATGCTCATCCATAAAACGGGTGACCGCCTCCCAAAAGACGGTTCTTGAATTGCCGATCGCCTCAACGACCTCATGAACCTCCGCGTCTTGCTCCACTCTGCTTTTCGCTACCTGTGCGGCCCATTTTTCTTTGTTATGCTGAAAAACGGCCGGATCTTCCAAAAAAGCGCTTGCGATGACCGTGTTTGTAAAGGTATGCTGCTCGATCAGCAGCCGTTTCATTTCCTCACTTAATTGATCCGCAGAATAAAAACGCCCTCTCAGCTTCCGTCTCAGCTTGAGCCATTTTTCCGTCAGCTCTGCCGAATGTGTAATAATATAATCATGAAGTAATTGGTCTTTGTTCACTGCCGTCTCCTCTTTCAAGAATATGTACTTTTGTTTAAATTATAAATCGGAATCGCCGATCGCACTAGAGAAATTAAAAAAACCGGCACATTAAAGCTTTTGATTGCTTTTTTCGACAGGAGGATACACTATAAAAGAAATGAAACAGGAGGTCAGTATGATGATCAATAAAATCGCGACAGTCGCCGTATACACTGATGATCAGCAAAAAGCGAAAACATTCTGGACGGAAAAAGCGGGGTTTGAAACCGTCGCCGAGCATCCGATGGGCCCGGGCGCCTTCTGGCTTGAGGTAGCGCCCAAAGGAGCCGCCACTCATTTGGTGATTTATCCGAAATCGATGATGAAAGGGGCCGAGCATATGAAGGCTTCTATCGTATTTGAGTGTGAAGATGTCTTTGCCGCATACGAACAGATGAAAAAGAACGGCATCACCTTTTTAGATGAACCGAAACAAATGGAATGGGGCAGCTTCGTGCAATTTAAAGATGAGGATGGTCATGTCTTTCTCCTGAAATCGTAATCCGTCAGGCATCTTAATTGACTTTGAGAATCATTTTCATTTAAAATGTTGGATAAAGCGTGAAAAGGATTGGAGAGTTGCCAGATGTTCGTGCAAATCAGAAAAATGACCGTAAAAGAAGGACATGCCGACAAAGTAATCGAACGCTTCAGTTCAGGAGGCGTGATTGAAAAGCAGGAAGGTTTGATAGACATAACGGTCCTGGAAAAAAAAGTCCGCCGCGGTGATGAAGAAGTCGTCGTGTTAATCCGCTGGGAGTCAGAAGACCATTGGAAACAATGGGAAAAAAGCGAAGACCACATCGCGGCCCACAAAGCAAACCAAGGCAAGCCGAAACCTGATTATATGCTTGGGACGGATGTCGGTATGTATCATGTCAGAGCCGTTAAAACAGGCGTACACGAAAAATAATAAAGAGCATTTGCCCCAGGGCAATGCTCTTTTCATTTTTTCTCCTCATACGGCAGGACAAACAGCGGTTTATCGGGCTTCCATTCCGCATACAGCACGTCCTCCGTTTTTTTGATGTTCAGCTTTTTCAGCTCCTGATTCAGCTGCTTTTCTTCCAGCCCGGCTTCTTTCAGATTTTCATACAGCACTTCGCCGTCAATAATCAGCGTGACCGGCAAAGAGACCTGCTTCGGCTTTATTTGCATGTCGCCGTTTTTCGTCGTGTCATATTGAAATTTCGGCAGGACGCTGACCATCCCGTTTGTTTCTAAAATCGCGTACTCCGCTTCCTGTATGGAAAAGCAATTCGCCTGTCTGAGAAGGCTTTGCAATTGATTAATGTCCAGCTTATTCTTTTTCAGCACACCATATTTCAGTTTTCCTTTATGGATGATAATACTCGGCTCGCCTTCCAACAGCTTTCTGGAGCTTTTTACTTTCTGCGTAATCAGTTCGATGAGATAAATTAAACCCCCCCATAACAGAGAGGCAAAAATGATTTCAAAAATCCTGACGCCTTTATCATACACCGCATTTCCGACCAGTTCGCCGAGGATGAGCGCGGAAATAAAATCAAACGGCGTAATTTGCGAGAATTGAGTTTTTCCAAGTAATTTTAAAATCACAAATAAAATACCCAAACCGCATACTAACTCCCAAGCCACTGTAAGTAAATGTCCCATATTCGCACCTTCTTCTTAAAAGTCATTACCATTATGGACATTCGCCTGTTTTCTATACAGCGGCCGGCAACACACAAAAAAACGCAGCCGCGGCCGCGTTTTTTCACTTCTGCTTACTGTTTTTGATTCGATCTGACGACCCGTAAGCACACCTCAGCGGCATAACCGGCGGCCGCTCCGGAACCCGCAAACATCGCGGCAAGCCCCAAGCCCATTCCTTCCCAGCCGCCGACACCGAAAATGCTGTAAACAACCGTACCGAAAGCAGTCAGGCCCAGCACCGCCAAAAGGCACTCAGGCCACATCTTTTTCGGCCATTTCTTGCGGAGCACAGCCGATACGGCAAAGTTAAGACAAAATGCGGCCAGACAGATCAGAAAAAAAAACCCCATGTCTTTTGCACCTCCGTCATGAGTAGCTTTTTATTTGCTCACCTTTTTTTCAAACAAATGATAACCCGGCGCGGGTCCTTTTGATTCGTACCCCATTCCGCTGTAAAACGACTGAAGCGCCTTGTTTTCGGACACGCAATCGAGCCGGATTTTCGTTTTTCCCGGACAAGACACACCCCTCTCCGCCCAAGTCATGATTGTCCGGCCGAGCCCTGCCCCTGCAAACCGCCTGTTAATCGCCAGCCGGTGAAGATATACGGACTCCTCATGTCCTTCATCGCCCCAAAGACGTCTGTCCCACCCGCTTGCTTCGGGAAGCAGCATGACGACGCCGGCCAACTCTTCATTCTGCCTGAATAAAAAAACATACCCTTGGGCGATCGCCTCCCGCATATTGTGGGTATCTTCCCCTTGCAGAAGGCCGCTCCACTGGTTCGACCCTTTATCGCGAAGCCATTCTGCCGCTTGCACGAGCAGATCCATGACCTCTTTTGCATCATCTTTCCGGGCGGAGGTGACCCGGAATGCCCCCGCCTTCTCCTCCGTGATCGTAAATGGTGTCATAAAAGCCTCCCGTAATCAGAATATTCGACACCTTCATTATAGACCAAACGCAGAAAGGAAAAAAACAGCCGTCATGTTTGAGGGCCGTTTAAAAAATTTTCTTCTTATCACGTTCTTCTTTTAAAATCTCAACCGCTTCCCTGAAACGCATAGAGTGGACGATTTCACGCTCACGCAGAAAACGGAGTGAATCATTCAGGTCAGGATCATCGGAAATATCAATAATCCATTGATACGTCGCTCTCGCCTTTTCTTCAGCCGCAATATCTTCATATAAATCAGCGATCGGATCTCCCTTCGCCTGTATGTAAGACGCTGTGAACGGAACTCCGGCCGCATTGTGATAAAACAGCGCGCTGTCATGGTTGACGTAATGATCGCTGAGCCCTGCATCACGCAGCTGCTCCGGGGTCGCATCTTTTGTCAGCTTATAAATCATCGTCGCAATCATTTCTAAATGCGCAAACTCCTCCGTGCCGATATCCGTCAGCAGGCCGATCACCTTGTCAGGAATCGTGTAGCGCTGGTTTAAGTACCGGAGCGCTGCGGCCAATTCGCCGTCCGCCCCGCCGTATTGTTCAATGAGAAACTTAGCCAGCATCGGGTTGCATGTACTGACTTTAACCGGATACTGCAGCTTTTTTTCATATACCCACATTTACAGATCCCTCCTTATACTTGCCATGGCCAAGGACCGCGGCCCCAGTCCCATTGAGCGCCGACCTGACTCACGCCGAATTGCAGAAGCGGTCCGTACTCAGGTTCAAACCGCTTTCTAAGCTGTCTTGAGTACCGGGAATATTCATGAAACTGCTGAAGCGCGAGACGGTCATGGGGATGCGTATCCAGATAAAGCGTCAGCTCCACCAAGACAAAGTCCGCCGCCTGAATTTGCTCCAGCAGCCGATAATATTCATCATCAATCTTTTTCGCCATATTCGATTCCCCCCCGATAAGGATTATCATAGAAATCGTAAAGATCCTTCCAAAGGGTCCCTTTTCTCAATGCCTCCATCGGAGAAAACTGCTCTAAGTGATACGGCTGAAACCGCATATAAAGATGCGGCGGCGTTCTGAAGTATTTTCTCCCGATCGGCGGGCAGGGATCAAACCGGCTGTGGAAGGGTTTATAGGATTTGACCGGTGTAAACGGCTGATTTTCTTTCATTACGATCCTCCTTTCCTCAACACATGACCTTAATAGGTATGAATCCGTATCGGCATTTATGCCCCGCAAGAAATGAAAAAAGCCAGCGCTTAGAAACGGTCACAAAAAAACACTCTTGCTGTTCCAAGAGTGCTTTTTCCCGAATGGTCAGATATATTGGCTGTCCCGATGATGATGATGGAACGGGTAGCCGCCGTAGCCTCCGCCATAGCCGCCAAAACCGTACCCCGGATATCCCCCGAAGCCTCCGTAGCCGCCAAAACCGCCGTAACCGCCAAAACCGTATCCCGGGTAGCCGTAGCCTCCGCCGAAACCGTATCCCGGATATCCTCCGTAGCCGCCGTAGCCGCCGTAGCCGCCAAAACCGTACCCCGGGTAGCCTCCGTAGCCGCCATAGCCTCCGCCATAGCCTCCGCCGTAAATCGGTCTTCTTTCATTCATGGTTTATCGCTCCTTCACATAGGTTACAGTCCAGTTTATGACATCCGGAAGGAAACGTATGGGCATCCGCCCAGTTTTGGCGAAATAATCAATAATTGCTTACGGAGAAAAATACGATACAGGCTGACCGCTTAAGCAAAATAAAAAGGCCGGAACTTATGCCGCCCCGGCCTTTTTGTCTTTATTCGCCTAAATCTACATTGTGATAAACCTGCTGTACGTCTTCGAGGTCTTCCAGCACATCGATCAGCTTTTCAAATTGAGCTTTCGCATCTTCCGGAAGCTCGACTTCATTTTGCGCAAGCATCGTCAGCTCCGCAACTGTGAACTCTTCAACGCCGGCATTTTTGAATGCCTCCTGCACCGCATGGAATTGGTCAGGCTCGGCATACACGATCACACTGTCATCCTCTTCTAAAATATCGCGCACGTCCACATCAGCTTCCATCAGCAATTCCAGCGCTTCATCCGCCGTCTTGCCTTCAACGCCGATAACGGCAGTCGCATCGAACATGTAAGCGACAGACCCGCTCACACCCATATTTCCGCCGTTTTTCCCGAATGCGGCGCGCACTTCAGGCGCCGTGCGGTTTACATTATTCGTTAACGCATCAACGATGATCATTGAACCGTTCGGCCCGAAACCTTCGTAACGCAACTCGTCAAAGTTCTCCTCCGCGCCGCCTTTCGCCTTTTCAATCGCACGCTCAATAATATTTTTCGGCACACTGTACGTCTTCGCGCGCTCAAGCACCACTTTTAACGCCTGGTTCGATTCCGGATCTGGCTCGCCTTGTTTTGCCGCCACATAAATCTCACGGCCGAACTTCGCGTAAATCCGGCTCGTATTTGCGTCCTTTGATGCTTTCTTTTCTTTAATATTGTTCCACTTACGGCCCATTTTGTTCCACTCTCTTTCACGAATTGAATCTGTATGATAAATACTCTGCTTCTATTATACCTCAGCGGTTGGGTTGTTTCGAGTGTAAGACATTAGAAAAAACAGGCACGCTTAAAATCACCGGAGCGCAGTAAGCCGAATGTGAGGGTTATTGTACAAAACATAAAAAGCTTCCCTTCATACAGGAAGGAAGTCGCAAGCCAAAAGATTCATTTTATTCTTATTACCTATTTCCTACACTGTATATCCTGACTTACGTGGTAAAATTTTGATATCGAACAAAAGAAAGGATATGGTCATGAAAGTTTTCGAAGCAAACAGCCTACCCAAGAGGTGATGTCAATGATTGAAACAAATATTTCTGAACCTGTATTTCAATTTTTAGGAGGTATTTTCCACCAAGATATAGACACTCCTGAGTCAGCACTTGAAGAATACTTAGAAGAAATACCTAAAAAAGAACAAGAAAACGATGTAGTAGCACTCAAAGCGTTTATAAAAAGCGATTACTCAGATGAACAAAAAAATGATTTTATAGAAGAGACTGCAGATGGTGTAGATATCAATAGTTACGGACTATCCCCAATACTATGGCTCGGACAAATCATTCAAAAAATCGAAAAGAATATTGAGGCTTTATAGATTCAGGGAAACCCTATTCCTATGTTTGCACAGTCTCTGATAAGTTTCTTAATCTTTCCCTCTATAAACTGAAAAAATAACCCCCGAATGAAAGGATATGGTCATGAAAGTTTTCGAAGCAAACAGCTTGTTGACAGCTGCCAAACAGCGTGCGAGTGAATACAAAGAACTGCGCGGCCAGATGGTCAATCTAAAAAAAGCGTTTCAAGGTATGGCTGATCTTGGTGACAATGATTTCTCTGGCCGGGGCGCCAATAACATCAAAGCTTTTTTCAAGGACCACGCCGGCGTCACAGACAGCTGGCTTGATCTGATCGATATGAAAATCGCATTTCTCACAAGCCTTCCCGGTAAGGTCGAAGATGCCGGACTTTCTAATTCGCATGTGGAGGAATCATTTCTGGAGCATGAGCTCACCCACGCCCTCAGTAAATCAAAGGCGATTATGGAAGAGCAGAAAAAGGACATGCGCTCCATCCTCGGAGAGATCGAAGATATCATCTCGCTTGATCTGTTTTCAACCGAAAGCACAGATCAGAAGCTCTCTTCAGCTGACAAAAAAAGAAGCGAAACGATACATAAGCTCGGCAAGCTTGATCACGATCTAACGAAAGAATACGCAGAAACCGAAGCAAATGAACATTTTATCCAAGCAGATTTCCAGCAGCTCCAAAACGCTACAGGCAAAGGAAAAAACGCCACGCCGCTTCACTACAATGCCAAGGCGTACCGAGAAAGCGACATCCATAAGAAAAAAGACGAGATTGCAAGACATTCGGATGCTTATTTGACGATTAAAAAGGAAGAAGCGAAAGAGCGGGAGATTGAAAAACTGAAAGAAAGACTGAAAAACTACGATTATGCGAATGCCGATGAATTCTATTCAATGGCCAAAACGATCGGCTATAAAAACCTGACAAAAGAACAGCAGCGCTACTTCACTCAAATTGAAAACACGCGTGAACTTACAGACGGTTTCAAAGGCGTTGCCGTCGGCCTTTATGATTCCGGAAAAGACGCGGTCACAGGCCTGTGGGATATGGTCACAGATCCGGGCGGAACGGTTGAAGCCATTACAGGAGCGGTGGCTCACCCGATCAAAACGTATGAAGCCATTTCAGCGGCAATCGAAGAATCGTACCAAAAAGACATGGTGAATGGCGACACCTACTCCAGAGCAAGATGGGTGTCATATGCAGTGGGCACCGTTGTGACATCAGTCGTCGGCACAAAAGGCGTCGGCGCCGTCTCAAAAACAGGCACAGCCGCCAAAGTGACAACCAAAGTCAAAACAGCAGCAAGCAAATCCGCCACAGCTCAAAAAGCGATAACGGTCTCAAAACAAACCGTTGATCGCATCAAACAAAAAGTAAACACAGGCATCGAAGTATCAAAAAAACGTGTCAAAACCAAGTTAAATCAAATCGGAGATGTCACCCTGGCTGATATTCTCCCGTATCATCCGCGTCACGACTTAGTGCCGGCGGGCGTTCCTTACAACGCAGTCAACGGGGTCACACTTAAAGAAGGACTTCAGAAATTCGCCAAGGTCATCCTGCCGAAACCGTACGGAACCTCCGCAAGCGGCAGACGGACACCGGCACCGCATGTACCGCCGGTAACGGTCAAATACGGCGAGCATTTTGCGAAATGGACTAGAAAGAAAGTATTGAAGCCGAATGTCATCTACAAAACAAAGGAAGGCTACACGTACACCACTGACAACTATGGTAGAATTACAAGTGTCAAAGCAGACTTGCAGCTGGGAGAAGCAAAACGCAACCAATATGCACAGTCAAAAGCAGGTAAACCAGACCGTCTGACAGATGACGACGGAGGCCACCTAATCGCCACCCAATTCAAAGGCTCAGGCCAATTCGACAACATCGTGCCGATGAACTCTCAGATTAATAGGAGCGGCGGCAGATGGTATGAAATGGAGCAAGAATGGGCAAAGGCTCTTAAAGAAGAACCACCGCAAAAAGTTAACGTTAATATAAAAGCCATATATAAAGGTGATTCACTAAGACCAGACAAATTCATCGTTAAGTACAGCATTGGAGATGCTGATTTCGAAAAAGTAACAATAAAAAATCAATCTGGAGGTTGAGGTCATGGACACACCAAAAATGGGTGAATTGTATCAAAGAATAGCAACTCAGATAAATGAAATGATTCCATCAGAATGGGAAAAAGTATATCTTCACGCCGAGATATTAGATGATTCTTCCGAAGTATATTTTTATTTTAATATACCGGGCGAGAGTGAATTCTTATATTCACATAACATTCCAGACCATTTTAATGTAAGCGAAGATATCTATGATGATTTATTAATCGAACTTCAAGAATCATTCGAAGAATTACGCGAAGAGTACAAGGAAAATAATCCACAAATTTGGACAAACTTGACTTTGAAACTAGATAGGACAGGCCAGTTTTCTATAGATTATAACTATGAAGATGTAATTGCTTCAGAGCTAAATGGATCTCAAAGAAAAGCTATTTGGGTGTATAAAAACCTGGGTTTACTGCCAAAAAGGAAAACGGTCAGAGACTTTTTAGAGGATTATATTAAGACTAACGAAGGAAAAATTTAAATTAGTTTCTGATATGGGACAGTTTTATCAACAAATAGCGGAGCACCTTAATGAAATGATTCCATCAGAATGGACAAAAATCATTCTTTATGATAATTCATCAGAAGTTTACTTTTTCTTCAATACACCACGAGGTGAAGAGAATATCTATTCTCATGATATACCGAAACAATTCGATGTTAGTAAAAAAATATACGTGAGTTTATTAATTGAACTTCAAGAGTTATTCGAAGAGTTAAGAGAAGAATTTAAAGCAAACAACCAAGATATTTGGACCAATTTAACGCTTAAACTGGAGAATACTGGAAAATTCTCAATTGACTACGATTACACCGATGTCATCGCCTCAGACTTAAACGAAACACAACGGCAAGTCGTATGGGAATATAAGAATTTAGGTATCTTGCCAGAAGATAAGAAAGAGAAAGATTTTGTATTAAACTACTTCGGTCTATAAATCAATAATGGCTCAGCTCTTTACTGCTGGGCTATTTTTATTCTCAGATTGGCTCTTGGCTTTTATGGAAACCGAAAAAGGCCTATTATATAAAAAGTCAGCCGAATGATTTAATAATTTGATTACTTCTGAATGGAATAAGGTTGGCCTATACGCTGAAATTTTAGATGAGTATAGACTTTTCTTTAGTACAGAAAAAAGAAGAAAACCAATCATCCCATACAAACGAATAATCATATTAATGATAATTTGTTTAATGCACTTCAAAATTTATTTTGAACTGAAAATACATCTTCATATTATTACTTAAACATGAGGCGGAAATTTTGGACTTATTTGAAGATTGCATCGAAGCCCTTAAAAATCCTAAAGAAATTTTATCAGATGAGCTAACCGAACAATACTTCGAGACACTAAACAATAATTTCCCGATAACCAGTTGGGCTAAAAAATTGATTGGGGCAAAGTACCACAAAAAGAAAGTATAGAAACCTATGATGATCTATATAAATGGTTAAAGTTTAAAGAGATTGTAGATACAACCATTAATCTTCTATGGAATCCATCGGATATTCCTGTTGTGAGGACTACATTAGAGAATGCATTAGAAGTGCTAGATAACGTACTTGCTGTAGGTTCAGATACTTTTATGTACAGCGACCACGGTTTTGTTATTGAATTTTTCCATGATGGTGAGGTCACAATCGGGAGAACTGAATAGTAGTAAGCTACTTCAGCTATAATTCAAAAATGGTACACTCCAGCTCTGCTTAATAAATCTAAGCCCTCTTAATTGAGGGCTTAGATTTATCTCATCTCACTTTATAAAAAGGAGCAACATTTTGACAGTAAGAAGAGCCTTAATAAAACAAATTAATTTAACAATCACAGCAATAAAAACAAACAATCAAAAGAATCCAACTCCAATGGTGAAAATCCTAATAAAAAGATACGAAGAGGGAAATGAATTTATCCTTCAATCATCGGATGAACAATTCGAAGAAGACCTCTCTAAAGTTAGAAATAAACTAGACACTCTGACAAGAGCATATCTAGAATCAGCTAACAACTATATGAATCCTATGCTCATAGTTAGTTCTTAATATCGTATTACCAAGAGTCAATATTGCCCTTAAAACAATTGATAGTAATAATAAACCTGCTATAATCAATAATTAGAGGATAATTACTTTCAGAAAAAACAACTCAAATGATTTCAAGAGCTTTTAATCAGACAGCCGTACATCTCTTTAAGATCTGAAAAGGTGATTTCTATACCTATACGTTTCAATTGATCCTTACGCTGATCAAACAATTTTTTTAAAAGTGTTTCTTTATCTTCATCTCTCCCTAAATGTATAAGACGATGACAAAGTGGACATAAACTTACCATGTTCTCTAGTTGATCTAAGTCATATTGGAATTCACCTTGCTTAGCTATAGGCACAAGATGATGACACTCAACAAAAGGCTTATTGGTAGATTTAGAGATAAATGTTTTATGGGAGTCATCAATTTCGCAAGTGTAATTTGAAAGCATCATAGCCATTGAGGCTAGGCTTGCATTCCTTGTCCACTGCTTTTGTCCACCTTTATTATAAATTGGTTCTGGACGTACTTTTTTTTGATTTACTTCATATGACTTTTTTACACTCTCAGATATAATAAAATGCTGAATTGCTAGCTGATATTCTTCTTCATTAGTCGTTTCATCTGTAAACACCCCGTCTTCCTGTAATAAAATGAAATCATTGAACTGTTCTATTGATCTCTTTCCAATCAGTCCTTCTATTTCTTTATATGTAATCAACAAATTTTGTAAATCGATTATGAATTCTTCCTTACTAGGTATATTGCTCACATCATAATATCGTCCACATATATGTCCTAGTTCATATCCTCTAGCAAGATCACCATTACCCTTTAAATCAATATTTAAAAGATTCATGTTTCTAGGTATAGTATTTAATTTTCCTCTAATTATAGAAGCTGTTTTTTTTATTTTTTCCTTCCCTAGCTTTGTTCCATATTTATCTTTAAAATATGTCCAACCTTGATTCAAACTAACATAAAAGCCACTGCCATCTGCATTAAACAAATATACAATATAGTACCCTCTTGTAGCTGAAATCGTTAAGTTCTTAATAAAGATAGAAATCCATGGAACCTCAGCCCATCTACCTTGTCCTACCGAACCTACTATATGATAAATTTTTAGATCTAATTCGGCGTCTTTAAAAAGAGACTCCTTTATCTTATGACGAACAAGTGTCCCTAAGGGATGGTCTTTAAACAACTCCCTTTTAGCTTTATGATATTCTGTTATTACTTTAATCATTTTTTCTAGTATGGTTAAATTTGAATCATCTAAAACTTTAGCCATTATTTCAAACACCTCTATATATAAATGAGATACCTAGAGACGAAGTATAAAAAGCCTCTCCTGATCTTGGGAGGCTTTAGTTTTTTTAAAATTTCTTATATATCTTTTCTCTCCAAAACCGCCACACACTTCACATGGCTTGGATGGTGATGGCAGAAAATATTGATGTAGTGGTGTTTACCTTATACTTTTAAATTAATAATAATTTTAGCATTTGAATCTTACATCATGCCGCCCGTAGGCTGTTAGAGTGTAATATTGCTAACATTGTAATGTATGTAACTCCTATAATTTTATTTACCTTTGAAATTCTGTGCCTAGCTTACATATCCATAATTGTAATCGTTAATTCACGCATAGTTCCAATTCGATTTTCGAACATTTCATCCCACATATCTAAACAACGCTGATTAACTTCGAAATCACCTTGGGTTCTATCATAGAGAAAAGCAATTAATTTCGATAATTCCCGAGCTATACCATATAGTTCACTTCCAACATCTTTAACTTCTTTTTGAGAGTTTTGAATTATATTTTGGCACATACCGAATATAACTTCTTTGAATAATATGATTGGTATATCATTTTCATTTATAAAATATACAAAGCGACGCACCATTTTTCTGGTAGTTTTAGAAGTTACTAATTTTAAAATAAACTCTTCATCCTCCTTTATATTTATCTTTTCTTTATATAATAATTGAGAATAAGAAAAAGTAAGATCGTCATCTTTTTCCTCATCCAAAAAATGTACAATTATTTTTTTACACTTTTCATGATGTTCTTGATATCCAATAAGATCACATGCAACCTTAACGATTCCTTCTTTTTGTTCCTTAGATTTATTAATATTCTTAAAAAGAATATCTCCAAAGCTTCCATATAATACATACATATTCGCAATGTGTTTGGCACCTACTTTAGCCACGTCTTCAAACTTTGAATTATACATTTCAAGGACTAACTCTTTAATCGTTCTAGAATAATCTTTATATAAATTATAGAACAAGTTATATGCATATGGATGAGCAGCAATTCTTAGATCTTTGTTAGCCAATTGAAAGAACCACTGTACAGCTTGTTCCTTATCAAAATTCATAATCGGTATAATACACTCTATTGCTGACATATTTACCGCTAGATTTTTATCGTTAACAATAGAATCTACAGCATCTTTAAAATAATCATATCTATCTTTATCTTCCCAGAGTAAAGAAGCTATTGCCTCAGCAGCGCAACCTCTTACACAATTCATTGAATTTGTAAAAAGAGAATTAATCGTGTTTACTTCTTTACCTTCTGAGGACACTACATTGAACTCACCCTGCTCTGGATTCAGATGATTCATTGCTATATTTGATATTTCGTTTAAAATATCCTTGTCCCATAATTCTTCAGCTCTCTCTCTAATTCCTCTACAAAAAGACGTTGCAACATTTATATTCTCATTGTTAACCCATTTTTTATATAAACTCTGTGCTAGATGGAGATTAACAGGTTTCCAATCTCCGTTTTTATTCATATCCTTATCTAAATCTTTTTTACCTATTATATCGAAAACAGCACTGATATAGTGATTATCAATATCTTTCGGAAACTTTAAGGCTAAGTTAGCGATTCTATTTGGATCTTTTTCACCAACTCTTATAATATCTCTTGAAAATTGCCTTGGTGAAGATTCTAGAATAGGTCCATCTTTTAAGGACCATTTATCTTTTTGATAATCTTTTTTCTCAATAATCTTTAACCATTGTTTATCACTTATTTTTTCAGCTTTAGTACCAATAGTCGAACTAACAAACCCCCCTATAGCATTATTCCTTTTATGCCTAAAATATTGACCATTAAATTTCCGCTTTAGAATTCTTTCCAGTTCGAAAGATTTTCTTGATATCCTATCTTGGTCGAGAGCTGGAATTAAATAATTTTGTACCTCGCCCCAGTATATCCAATGAACTGTCAATTTATTATGTTTTATCCTATTTTCTCTATTAAACTCAAACCTACGTTTTGCTATTTCTAACTCATCTTCTTCATGATAATAGTAAAGTCTATGTTCTAAGCTTTCAAACACTTCATCTGAGCATGTTTTAGAGTGTTTTTCTATTACTTTTTTAGCGATATATAAGTATTCGTCAGAGTCCCCTGTGTAATTGAATAATCTTGTGTGTGGATTCTCAATTAACCAGCTAATAGCATAATCAGAGCAATCAACCGGCAGACTTTCCATAAGGGATAATAAAATCTCATTTATTATAAGTGAAGAATAGTCATTATATTTTTCACAACTCTTCAATAGATTCTTCGCATCAATTTTAATTAA
This sequence comes from Bacillus sp. Pc3, assembly GCF_000815145.1. NCBI lineage: Bacteria > Bacillati > Bacillota > Bacilli > Caryophanales > Bacillaceae > Bacillus > Bacillus sp. Pc3. Next base: position 1,372,136 of record NZ_CP010406.1, read on the forward strand.
TTCTTTTCCTGAAGCCTTAACCATCTCTACATAAGCTCTTCCATACAATTGACCCATATATTGTTTAGATATCCAAAAATCTATTTTTTTGTCACAGATTGAAGTTGTATTTTTAGTAGTTTCTGCAATATATAGCATAAAGTCCTTCCAGACTTGATACGGTCGATCCTTTGCAATTTCAGTAAGGATTTGTATTGCCTTATAATCCAAATCCTGTCTATTTTCAATAGCCTGATTGTTGACATTTTTAACAATTAAATCAATTAAAGATAATGCTCTGCTAGGAGCATCTTTAGCAAGTTCTTCCCAAGAAATGTACGCATTCCATAGTTCTGGCCTAAACTTTAATAATTCCAATCTAAAATCGAACATTTCATCAGAATCATCTGCAATATTCCAACATAGCACATTGTAAATTTTATTATCCAAATCAGGGTTTTTGAATGCTAAAGGATAAATCAATGAAGTCACTTCATTTGGTAAATCAAAGTTAACAGATCTAAGTAGCAACAATGCTAGCTCCCTATCTTGTTCACAATCAAGCCAAGTATTAATGTAACCTTCTCGAATTAAAAACTTTATAAAAATAGGGTGGTTAATGAAAGCAGCACCCAATAAATGATTTCTCCAGTACTCTGAGTTAATATATTCTTTTAAGAATACCTCCACTTTTGAATTGATTGTTTCTACCTGTCCCAGTACTTCTAAAAAGGCATATTTCATGTAAAAGCGTATATTTACACTTTGTATTAGCTCAATACCCACATCTACAAAGTCATCTATATCAAAGTCTAGTAAATTTTCTAATAACATCTGAAGTTGATACCTTTTAGATGGAGTCTGTTTAGAAGGAGAGCCAAGTATACTAATAATGGAATTACCTTCAAATATTTGTTGAATCATTTTTTCAACCAAGAAATAGTCATAAAAGCTTTGATGAACAAAACCAATTCTCTTACCATCTGAAAACAATAGTCCATTGGATAATAATTGCTCAATCGCAACCTTTGAGCAATTATTTACCATCTGTACAGGAATCATTAACTTCCCTAAATTATCAATTTGATGAACTATTGTATCTTTTAGTTCATTTAAATCATTAATAAAAACACCCATAATTTCACAATTAATACTTAATTGTGTCCACCATTGTTTTATTAAATCACTAGAGGATATGTATGTATTAGACTTCCTTTTCTCTTCCAAATTAGACCAAATATATAGATTGCTAGGTGTTTTTAACAAGAGTTTAAGTTTCGTTGATAAGTTATTATATGTTTCTCCTACAACTTCTTTTACGCTATCATTATCCAGATCACTCATAATTATTTCTTTCCATGTGTCTTCTTTGTAATTGGTGTTCATTTTTGAAAACAATTGCTTTATACCATTATCATTTTGGAAATCAAACGTTCTGCATATGAAAACCAGCGTTATTTTTCTATCTCTTTCCTTATTGATATTGTTTACTTCTGCTATCATTTCCTTACAGACTTCTAGTGCAGTACTTGAGTGGTTATTCGTCCATCGGATTGCATCTAGTTGGTCTAGAATCAAAACAGCTTCTTTATCCTTGGAAACTGCATCAATACAAAATACTGGTGATGCAGATAAACCTAATTGATCTCCGTAATTATTAGAAGAATATTCTGGAACACGCCGATCTAGTTTTAATGCAAGATGAACTATATTTTTTTCTTTTAGCTTATTTCTTAATTCTATAACACATCCGCTTTTTCCGCTTCCTGCTTTCCCATGTATAATTACTGAATTTCCATTCAAAAGTTCTTTATAACACTTTTCACTTTCCTGCCTATGCATGAGAGAGTTATTAATTTTAACGAAAGCAGAATCAAACTCATTATTCAGATACTCAATTCTTGGCATAATCCGTTCATCTTTATGTAATTGTCTAAATGAAATGTCAGGTTGACTTTCTAAAAAGTTTATTATCATATAAGATGATATTTCTTTTCCTAATAAATCATTTTCTATAGGGTAGCTCAATAATAGATTATAAATAGTTTCGGGATTACCTATAAAAAGATACTTTATAGTTTCCTTCAAGGTTAATTTTGTTTCTAAATCATCGGAGTAATGTATAACATGCATTCTTTTTAAATAATGAAAGGCTTGTTCATTGTCTTGAACAGAACTATGATCCAGCCCAAGATACTCACATATTTTTCTATATTCTTTATACACTTCTGTACTATTCTTTATTTGATATTCATAAAAATCTCTAGGGTTTCCATTAGAATTTCTAGCCCGATTAGTAATATCATTCAACATCATACTATTAACTGCTGAAACAAATTGATAACTAATCTTATCACTGGAGTCTAATTGTTTTTTTGCTTTTTGAAAAATTCCTTTTGCACCCAAATCACCTATAGTCCAATACTCTTTGCTTGCATTTCTCCCCTTGCATTGCGAGCATATTTTACTTCCATCATTGTTTCTAATCCATAGATCAATGCCCTCTTCCTCTTTCCCAATACTTTCCAGTATGATAGATGATATTTCCTCTTTTATTAGTCTAAGTAATTGTTTAACCACCCATCTACCTTCATATCTATTTCCAAACTTATCAGCCCTACCACCAGTTTCATAAGGCAAAGGAAGCCCTCCTCTTTAAAGATATATCTCTATTATAGATCCATTACGATTATTACGGAATCCTGAACTATTTTCTAAAATGAAAAAGCTTTGTGAGATGAAGGAAATTCAAATTATAACGTTAGATGGTTCCATCAATACTCAGCAACAAAACGTAGATTTAATTAGTCTTTATGCTTGGATAATTGAACATGAGACTCAAATCATGAGGCAACGAATCAAATATGGTAAGGAGAAACCATGTTAGATGAACAAATTTAATAATTTCCAAAAAAATATTGTAACCCAACAACAAGCGAAAACCGCAGCGGTTACTTAGCCACTTAAATGAATAGTCGGCTATGAAATTCTACGGTTTTTTAATATCGAAAGGAGAAAGAAACATCAATGAATAGTGATTTTAGAAAGCTCCGAAGCTTTATGTATAGTTAATGATCCAGAATCAGTAGATTCTAATTAACTTTTACAGGACTATAGGAAGCATTCAAATTACTTTACTGAATTAGCTTCAAAGAATATAGAATAAAAAATACGAGAATCGAAAGGAAACAAACAATCATGAAAAAACAACCTAGAGTAGGAATCTATTTTCGTACAAATCATTTAAATAATATGGCAACCCTTCATCACTTAGAGGTATATGCCAAGGAAAGAGAATTGGAACCTATTATCTTTCTGGATATTGACAGCGGAGTTGAACAACGACAATCTCTAAACCATTTACTAAACCAAGTCCGCAACCAAAAAGTAGATATCATTATCACTTATTCTCTTTCAGATTTCTCACGAAAGACCAGTGAGCTTTATTCCATTTTATGTTAATTTAAAAAATTCAACGCGAGATTGATTTTATACAGCGGTCAAATGGAGGTAGCTCATCATGACTAAACAACCTCATTCAGTTGAACATATATACACCGATCCTAAGTTGGCATTTGCTCATTGATCAAAGCAATTATCGATAATAAAATAGAAGAATTTGTAAATACCACTAACAAGGTAAACACTGCTACATCTCAACCAAACGATAAGGAGCAAGATGCTTCATGAGATGTGCAATTTATATTCGAGTATCAACAGATAAAGAGGAACAAAAAGCCTCACTAAAATATCAGAAAGAATTGTTTTACAAATTCATTGAAGAAAAAGGATGGGACATCTACGAATTTTACATAGATGTGCAATCCGGAACAACCGCAAAGAAAAAAAAACCTTCAACGAATGATTGAAGACTCTCAAGACAAAAAGTTCGATTTCATCTTAGCCAAAGAGTTATCGCGACTTGCTCGGAATGGTGAGTTATCATACAAAATCAAAAAACTTTGCGAAAATCAAGGAATTCACATTATCACATTAGATAATGCCATCAACACTCTTACCGGAAACACAAGTATGTTTGGGCCTATACGCATGGATGTATGAACAAGTATCTCAAAATACAAGTAATCGTGTAAAAGAAACATTAAAAACACGTGCAAAAAAAAGCTTGTTTAAAGGTTCCAATCCCCCATACGGTTATGAGGTCAAAGAGGGGAAGCTTTTTATTCGTAATGATGAAACACCTGAAATTGTTAGAAGTATCTTTCGTGAATATCTTGAAGGAAGTGGTCGTGAAAGTATCGCACGACGGCTCTATTATGAAGGAGTCAAAACACCCGCAGATGTTGCAGGGAAGAAAAATGCGAGTGACAAATAGAATGATTCCACGATCAAGCTCATCTTAACAAATTCTCATTATGTTGGAGATTTAGTTCAAGGGCGCACGACGACAGTAAGTGTCACAAGCAAAAAACGAAAGAAACAAGACGAAGATGATATGTATATCATTGAGAATACCCATGATCCCATCATCTCGCATGATATGTTTGAGGCCGTGCAAAAGCAGCGAAAGAAATTCATAACTGCCCCAAAGCTTCACTTATTTACGAACATCCTCTTTTGCGCGGATTGCGGAAAGGGAATGTGGTATCGAAGTAATCGACCAAATGGTTATATTTGCGGCACTTATGCTCGGCATGGTAAAAAAGCTTGTAGCGCTCACACGATCAAAAAGGGCAATCTCATAAAAACGATTTTGTATGATAGAAAACTTGTTAAAAATTGATAAAGAACAATATTTGAAAGTGCTTGAGGCGAAGTCAAAGAAATCAAAAAAGGATATTCAACAAAAGCTTGATAAGCTCAACAAGCAAATGGCGTATAAAGAGTACGAAAATAGAAATTCATCAATATGCTTGCTGATGAAAAAATCAAACATGATGAGTATTTAGAAATGGTTGAAGATACAAAAATGAATTTGCTCAGCTTGCGGAAAAGAAAAATGAAATGCTCTCAGTGATTGAAAGTGAGCAAGTGATTGATAATATCGACAAGCTGAAACAAGAGCTTCTTCAATTTCTAAACTTTAATGAATTAACACCGGAAATTTCACATCGCCCATTCAATAGAAATGATGTAAAAGAAGACGGCACACCAGTGATTAATTACCGATTTGCCGCCCCAACATTTGAATAAAAGCAGGTATTACCCTTATCGGGAGCCTGCTTCATTTTTTAAAATCATCTGCGATACTACCTCCACATGATTCGTATGCGGGAACATATCCACAGGCTGTACTTCGAGCGTCTGATACCCACCATCCTCAAGCACCTTCAGGTCTCTTGCAAGCGTTCCTGGGTTGCAGGAGACGTACACCACCCGCTTCGGTTTCATGTCGATGATTGTGCGCAACAGCGCTTCGTCGCAGCCTTTTCTTGGCGGGTCGACGACTAGCGTATCTGCCGTGATGCCTTCTTCGTACCACTTTGGAATGACGGTTTCCGCTTCTCCGACTGCGAATTCCGCGTTCGTGATGCCGTTCAGCTCAGCGTTGCGTTTTGCATCCTCAATGGCTTCCGGCACGATTTCGACGCCGTATACTTTCTTCGCCTGCTCCGCTAAGAAGAGAGAAATCGTTCCGATGCCGCAGTAGGCGTCGATGACGGTTTCTTCCCCTTGCAGCTCCGCGTACTCAAGCGCTTTGTCGTAGAGCACTTTTGTCTGTTCCGGGTTGACCTGATAGAACGATCTGGCGGAGATGGCGAATTTGACGTCTCCGATGAGGTCGTAGATGTATTCTTCGCCCCAGATGACGTTTGTTTCGTCCCCAAAGATGACGTTTGTTTTATTTGGGTTGATGTTCTGCACGATTGATTTGACGTGCGGGAATTGCGTCGTGATGTCTTCGATGATCTTCGCTTTATGCGGGAAATCGCTTGTTCTTGTGATGAAGACGATCATCATTTCGCCCGTGACGACGCCGTATCTGACCATGATGTGGCGGAGCCAGCCTTTGTGGCGTTCTTCGTTGTAGGCTTTGACGCCGTATGAGGCGCAAATATCTTTGACAGCTTGAACGGCTTCGTCGTTTTTGGATTGCTGGATCAGGCAGGCGCTCATATCGATGATGTCATGGCTTCTTTGCTGATAGAATCCGGCGACGAGTCCGCCTTCTCTTTCTCCTACCGGCACCTGCGCTTTGTTTCTGTAGTTCCACGGGTCTTCCATGCCGAGCGTCGGATGCACGATGACTTTTGAAAGGTTCAGCTTGCCGATCCGTTCTAAGACGTCTTTGACTTGTTTCTGTTTAAACAAGAGCTGGCCTTCATAGGTCATGTGCTGAAGCTGGCAGCCGCCGCATTGTTTGTAGATCGGGCACGGGGCATCCGTTCTGTGCGGGCTTTCTTCCTTCAGCTCGATTAAGCGGCCGAAAGCGAAGCCTTTTTTGACGCGTGTCACTTTGATTTGCGCTTTTTCCTCAGGCAGGGCGTTCGGCACGAAGATCGGGAATCCCTGAACCTTTGCGACGCCCGCTCCTTCGTGCGTCAAATCCTCAAATGTCACATCATAGTATTCATTTTTTTCTATCGGGGGTTTCATTTTCATCTATAATCACCTCTAGTTTTACCAATAGCCTTGTTTCAGCGTGCTGGCAAACCTTCAAATTCAATGTCAGCCTTCAAAGGTTTCCGATCACGCTGAAAAGATGACAAAATCCTAAAACGAATACTGTTTTAGGATTTTGTCCGCGTATTAATCATCCAGCTGTTCCGCTTTCTCCTTCGGCATGATGACGTGAATATGCCGGTACAGGTTCACGAATTCGCCCGGCAGCATGCCGCCGTATTCGCCGTCCAGGTTCAGCTGCATCTTTTCTGATACATTGACTTTCACACGGTTCGCTTTTGTGTAAATAATGTGCTGATCGTTAATATGATCGCCTCTGAGCGCCATGCTCGCGACTCTGATAAACTCCGCGAGATTGGCTTTTTTCAAAATAATCAAATCAAACATGCCGTCATTCAGGCTGGAATCAGGGGCCAGTTTCTCGAATCCGCCGACCGAGTTGGTCAGCGTCACTAAAAACAGCATAATTTCGCCTTGAAACAGCTTGCCGTCATATTCAATCTCGACTTCTGTCGGTCGAAGTGAAGGCAGCATTTCCATTCCCTTTAAATAATAAGCAAGCTGGCCGAGCATCGTTTTCAGTTTGCTTGGCACATCATACGTCAGCTCCGTCAGACGGCCTCCGCCGGCGATGTTGATAAAATACTGACCGTTCACCTGTCCGATGTCGATCGGGCGGGCTACGCCGTTAATGACGGTATCAGCGGCATTCAGTACATTCTCTCTCGGAATGCCCAGCGCTCTGGCGAAGTCATTTGTCGTGCCGACCGGAATGATACCGAGTGTCGGGCGTTTGTCTAACGGTGCAAGGCCGTTGACGACTTCATTAATCGTTCCGTCTCCGCCGGCTGCGATAATCAGGTCAAACTCCCGCAAAGCGGCTTCTTTTGCGGCGTTGGTGGCATCCCCCGCGCATGTGGTGGCATGAGTGGAGGTTTCATAACCGGCTTGTTCAAATTTTTGCAGGACCTGGGCAAGATTTTTCTTAAAAAGCTCCCGTCCTGAAGTCGGATTGTATATTATGCGTGCACGTTTCATTATCTCATCATCCTACTTAAGAGTATCCGATCCATTATTAACACTAACAACCTTTAATTATACTATGACTTGAGAAAATCGCAACAATATGTACAGGAATTGCCAGAAGAAAAAAGGCCCCGGCTCCGTTTAAGGAGCCAAGGCCCGCTGTCTTACTCTTCTTCCGTTCCAGGTTTTTTCTTACGGAATTTCGCTAATACTTCATATACGATCGGCACAATCAGAAGGGTAAGCAGAGTCGAACTGATTAAACCGCCGATAACAGTGACACCGAGTCCTTTAGAAATGACCTGGCTTCCGCCTTCGAAGCCCAATGCCAATGGAAGCAGGGCGCCGATTGTCGCGATCGCCGTCATCAGAATCGGACGCAATCTCGTAGAGCCGGCTTCCAGGAGCGCTTCTCTCGTCGATAAGCCTTCCGCTTCTTTATGGATGACGCGGTCAATTAAGACAATCGCGTTTGTGACGACGATTCCGATCAGCATCAGCATACCGATCATGGCATTCAGACTGATCGTCTCTCCGGATACATACAGTCCGGCTAATGCGCCGATGACTGTAAACGGAAGCGAGAACAGAATCGCAAACGGCGCTAATGCTCCGCCGAACGTGATCACAAGAACGAGGTACACGATGGCGATTGCGGCAAGCATCGCTAAGCCGAGTTTCGTAAAGGAATCAGCAATATCCGCTGATACACCGCCGGTATCAATCGATACATTGTCCGGGTGATCCAGTTTGTCAACTTTCTTTTGAACGGCCGATGACACCTTCGTGACGTTGTCAGAAGTGACGGTTGCCGTTACGTCAGCGTACACTTTGCCGTCGCGTTTGGAAATGGTATCGGATGTCGTGCCGTTTTTCACTTTCGCCACATCGCCGATTTTTACTTCTTGGCCTGCAGGCGATGTGATGGTTTTATCCTCTAATTCTTTTACACTCTTATACTGGTCTTTTTCTGTTTTGATGTTCACATCAAGCTCTTTGCCGTCCTTTTTCACCGTTGTCAAAGGAGACTGTGACGTTTGGGACATCAGGGCTTGGGAGATTTGCGAAGCCGTCAGGCCCTGCTTGCTGAGTTTCTCCTGGTCAGCGACGAACGTGTACTCATCATAAGTGCTGGAAAGGCCTGAGTTGACGTCTTTCAGATCTTTCTGCTTTTTCATGATGCCTTCGATGTCTTTGACCGTGCCTTTAATATCAGACTCTGAATCTCCGTACACATAGTACGTTAATTCGTTGTTGTTGCCTGACGAACTGAAATTTTGTGATTTCCATTCGCCGCGGCTGGATGTTTTTTTGATTTCTTTTAAGACATTGTCTTTTTCTTTGTCAAAATCAGGCGTGTCATCCTCGTATTTCACGTAGAACAATGCGCCGTTTGAGCTTCCGCCGAGCGGACTTTGCGAGCCTAATGAATACTGAACGGTATCGACATGTTTGCGTTTAAGCAGCATGTCTTCCGCTTTTTGCGCAGCTTTTTCAGCTTCGCTTTTCGTTTCGCCCGGTTCAGGTGTATATGTGAGCTGCATCGTTTTGTCCGCTTGCGCAGGCAGGTAGCTCGCGCCGATCAGAGGTACGAGGAACAAACTGCCGACAAGCATCAGAACCGCGATGATAGATGTAATCCATTTATGTCTTAATGACCAATGCAGCACTTTTTTATAGAAATTGGCCAATCTGCCCGGCTTATGCTCTTTCGCTTTAACAGGCGCGCCTGTGAGCGATTTTTTGAATAAGCTGTGCGCAAGCATCGGCACCAGTGTGATCGAAATCAACAGTGATGCGGCAAGCGCGAAGACGATTGTTAATGCAAACGGCATAAACAGTTCGCCGATCTGTCCGCCGACCATGGCAAGCGGCAGGAATACGGCAATGGTTACGATCGTTGATGACATGATCGGTTTAAACATTTCTTTCGTCGCTTCACGCACCAATTGCTTCCCGCGTAAAGGTTCATCTTTCAGCCTCATGCGGCGGTAAATGTTTTCGATCACGACAATCGAGTCGTCGACTACCCGTCCGATGGCGACCGTCATCGCACCGAGCGTCATTATGTTCAATGTGACATCAAGCTGATTCAGCACAAGAAGCGCAATCAGCAGTGACAGCGGGATGGAAACGATAGAAATCATCGTTGATTTAATATCTCTTAAGAATAAGAGAATGATCACGACCGCAAAAATCGCGCCGAAAATCGCTTTGCTTAACATCGTATCCACCGACTCTGTAATCGGCTCTGCCATATCAAGAGTCGAGCTGTACTTGAACCCTTTATGGTCTTTTTTGTATTGATTCAGTTCATCTTTAATCGCATCGGCCACTTCTACCGTGTTGGCGTCATTGGCTTTTACGATATTAATTCCGATGCTGTCCTTTCCGTTCGTGCGGGAAATGGATTCAGCTTTTTTCACATCTTTAATGTCGGCAATGTCAGAAAGCTTGACAGTCGGCACCCCTGCTGTCGCGCTTTGCTGTGCCTGCTGCATAGCCTGAGCGTCCGCCGCAGATGCCGCACCGGCTCCGCCCGCTTGACCTTGAGCGGCAGAAGAAGATGTGACCGGAATTCTCATATCTTTCAGATCTTTAATTGACGTAATATCTCCGTTAACGACAACTGATTTTTCTTTGTTGCCGAATGTGTACAATCCAAGCGGCGTATTGACGTCAGAGCCTTGGATCACTTTCTTGACGGTATCTTCATCAAGTCCGTACTCTTTCATTTTTTTGTCTTTGAAAGAGAATTCCACCTGCTCTTCCTGCTGTCCGGAAACTTGCACAGACGCAACGCCCTGAATGCCTTCAAGCTTAGGAACGAGAGTGTTTTCCACATTTTTGGTCAGGTCTTCAAGCGAGCTTTTGCCGCTTGTCACACTGAGCGTCAAAATCGGGAAAGAGTTGAGGCTGTAACGGGAAATGTCAGGTTTTTTCGCGTCGTCAGGAAGGCTGACACTGTCCAGCGCTTCAGCGACTTCGGTTTTCGCCTTGTCCATATCCTTGTTGTAATCATATTCAATCATAACCGATGAGACGTTTTCAGAGGATGTGGACGTTACGACGCTCACTCCTTCTAAATTCTGGACCGCCTGCTCGATCGGTTTTGTCACGTCATCCGCAACTTGACTCGGAGCAGCTCCGGGATAAGTCGTATTTACTGAAAGGTAAGGCATGTTGACGTCCGGTATGGATTCCTGCTTCATATTCATACCGGCATACAGCCCTGCTACAGTAACGATAATCGTCATCAGCCAAACTGCGAATTTGTTCTTCAGTACAAAGTTAATAATGTGGTTCATCATGTCCTCCGTTAATTTTTATTGACTGACTGGTCATTCTATATAATACTAAACGGTATAACTCAACATCGTCAACTAATAAGGCAGTAAATTTTTCTAAATTTTTCAGGATTAAGGGGAAGCACGTCATGAACGAAAAAAAAGAGAAAATCATAAAAACAGGCATCCATTTATTTGCCAAAAAAGGGTTTTCTTCAACAACCATTCAGGAAATCGCCGGCGAATGCGGAATTTCAAAAGGAGCCTTCTATCTCCATTTCAAATCAAAAGAAGACCTTTTGCTGTCAGCATGTGAGTATTACATCGGCATGTCTATGGAAGAAATAAAGAAAATCAAAACAGAACATCAGCATAAACCATCTAAGGACGTATTCCGAAAACAAATCGCATATCAATTCCAGGAATTTATGGAACACAAGGACTTTATCATCCTCTTGCTGAGCGAAAAGGTCATTCCTGAAAATCAAAAGGTCAAACAGTATTTTCATGAGGCCAATATTCAATTTAACATGCTGTACCGGGATGCGTTGCTCTCCGTTTACGGAGATGCCGTCACACCGTTTTTAGCGGATGCGTCCGTTATGGCGCAAGGAATTGTGAGCTCCTATATTCATTTCTTGATTTTTAATGAACATACGGCATTCCGGACGGAAAACGTGGCGGCCTTTCTGATTGCCAGAATTGATGATCTGATTACGGGACTGATAAGAGACAATCCCGATCCGCTGCTGCCTGAGGATATCTTCACTCAGCCCGCGGCGGACAGAGAAAGACTGCTTGCGGATATTCAAAAGATAAAAGCACAGCAGGGGCTGCCTGAGGACGTCCTCGTATCGCTTGAAGTCATTGAAGAGGAATGTGCAAAGGAAGAGCCGCGAAAACCGATTATTAAAGGAATGCTGTCCAACTTGGCAGGCAGCGGAAATGAGCAGATTGAAACGCTGCGGGCTTCCATTGAAACCTATTTCATCTTATAAAAAAAGAGACCGGCGCTTACCGGTCTCCGTGTCAGCAGCGCCCTTGCAGGCGGCTGCTTTTTTTATCGTTTTTTGATTTCTTCAAGTAAGATCTTGTTGACCATCGGCGGGTTGGCCTGTCCTTTTGAGGCTTTCATAATCTGCCCGACAAGGAAGCCGATCGCGCGGTCTTTTCCGTTTTTGAAGTCTTCAATTGACTGCGGGTTGCTGTCAAGCGCATCTGTTACCAGCTTCAGAAGCACGCTTTCGTCAGAAATCTGCACGAGGCCTTTTTCTTTGACGATTTTTTCTGCGTCGCCGCCTTTTTCAATTAATTCTTTAAAGACTTTCTTCGCGATTTTAGACGAGATGGTTCCTTTTTCAATCAGCTTAATCATGCCGGCAAGGCCTTCAGGAGTCAGTGCGACATTCTCAAGCTCTTTTTGTTCGGCGTTCAGGTAAGCTGAGACTTCACCCATCAGCCAGTTTGATGCCTGCTTGGCTTCTGCGCCTTTATTGACCGTTTCTTCGAAGAAGTCAGCCATTTCTTTCGTCAGCGTCAGAACCATTGCGTCATAAGCCGGCAGGCCGAGCTCTTCGATATAACGCTTGCGGCGCTCGTCCGGAAGCTCAGGAATGGTTGCTCTTACGCGTTCTTTCCATTCGTCATCGATGTAGAGCTCGACAAGGTCAGGCTCAGGGAAATAGCGATAGTCGTCCGAACCTTCTTTGACACGCATCAAAATGGTTTTTTTCGTCGCTTCATCGTAACGGCGCGTCTCCTGCTGAATGACTCCGCCTGACAGAAGCACCTGCTCCTGGCGTTTTTCTTCATGCTCAAGTCCTTTTTGCACGAACGCGAAGGAGTTCAGGTTTTTCAACTCCGTTTTTGTGCCGAATTTCTCCTGGCCGATCGGACGGAGGGAAATGTTGGCGTCACAGCGCAGTGAACCTTCTTCCATTTTACAGTCGGAAACGCCTGTATATTGGATAATTGATTTCAGCTTTTCGAGATATGCGTAAGCTTCCTCCGGTGTGCGGATATCCGGCTCAGATACAATCTCGACAAGCGGCGTGCCCTGGCGGTTGAAGTCAACGAGGGAATAGCCGTCGCCCGTATGCGTCAGTTTTCCCGCATCTTCTTCAAGGTGAAGACGGGTAATGCCGATTTTTTTCGTTTTTCCACCGACTTCGATTTCGATCCAGCCGTTTTCGCCGATCGGCTTGTCAAATTGAGAAATTTGATATGCCTTCGGGTTGTCGGGATAGAAATAGTTTTTCCGGTCAAACTTCGTATCCGTTGCGATTTCACAGTTCAAAGCCATTGCGGCTTTCATCGCGAATTCGACCGCTTCTTTGTTCAAAACGGGCAGCACGCCGGGATAGCCGAGGTCGATGACGCTCGTTTGGGTATTCGCTTCCGCGCCGAATGGCGTCGGTGAGCTTGAGAAAATTTTAGATTTTGTTTTTAATTCCACATGGACTTCAAGTCCGATTACCGTTTCAAAGTTCACTTCATTTCACCCCTTACAGTTCAGGTTTCGCTTTATGATGATCTGTTGCCTGCTCAAAAGCATGAGCGACGCGGTATACAGTGCCTTCATCGAAGTGTTTTCCGATGATTTGCAGTCCGAGCGGCAGTCCGTCCGCAAATCCGCACGGCACGCTGATTCCCGGCACACCCGCGAGGTTGACAGGGATCGTTAAAATATCGTTGGCGTACATTGTGAGCGGATCGCTGGTTTTTTCGCCGATTTTGAATGCCGGTGTCGGCGTTGTCGGTCCGACGATGACATCGTATTTCTCAAATACGTCTTCAAAATCTTTCTTAATAAGCGTGCGCACTTTTTGCGCTTTTTTGTAATACGCGTCATAGTAGCCGGAGCTGAGCGCGAAGGTCCCGAGCATGATGCGGCGCTTCACTTCGTTGCCGAAGCCTTCTGAGCGTGTCTGTTTATAAAGGTCGATCAGGTTGTCCGCATTGTCTGAGCGGTATCCGTAGCGGATGCCGTCAAAGCGCGCAAGGTTCGCAGACGCTTCGGAAGATGACAGCAGATAATACGTCGCAAGCGCGTATTTGCTGTGCGGCAGAGATACTTCTTCCCATGTCGCTCCGAGGTCTTCAAGCACTTTTAAAGCGGCTAAAACCGATTCTTTCGCTTCTTTGCCGACGCCTTCTCCGAGATATTCTTTCGGTACGGCGATTTTTAAGCCTTTAATATCGCCAGTTAATGAAGAAAGAAAGTCCGGCACTTCGACATTGGCGCTCGTAGAGTCCATTTTGTCCGGGCCTGAAATCGCCTGAAGCAGGAATGCGTTATCTTCTACGGTTCTTGTGATCGGTCCGATCTGGTCCAGTGAAGACGCAAAAGCGACCAAACCGTAACGCGACACGCGTCCGTATGTAGGCTTTAATCCGACGACGCCGCAGAAAGAAGCCGGCTGGCGGATGGAGCCGCCCGTATCAGATCCGAGTGAAAACGGCACTTCGCCCGCGGCAACCGCCGCTGCGGAACCGCCGCTTGATCCGCCGGGAACCGTATCGAGATTCCAAGGGTTTTTCGTCGCTTTGTACGCGGAGTTTTCAGTAGAAGAACCCATCGCGAACTCATCCATATTCAGCTTTCCGATCGTGACGGCTTCAGCGGCTTGAAGGCGCTCCACAACCGTCGCATCGTAAATCGGATCGAAGTTTTCGAGGATTTTGCTTGAGCATGTTGTGCGAAGCCCTTTGGTCACGATGTTGTCCTTGACGCCGATCGGCATTCCGAAGAGAAGACCGTGTTCAGACCGTCCGTCAACCGCTTCGTCAAGTTCTTTCGCGTAAGCGCGGGCTCTTTCTTCATCAAGCTGTAAAAACGCCTGCACCTTATCATCCACGGATGCGATCCGTTTGTAAGATTCATCAACAAGATCGGAAATCTTGATTTCTTTTTTATGTATCATTTGTTTCAGTTCTGTGATTTTGTGATCAAATAATGACATACTGTCTCCCTCCTTTAATCCAGAATAGATGGCACACGGACATAGCCGTCTTTATGATCGGGAGCATTTTTCATGACATCCTCGACCGGAAGGCCTTTACCCGCTTCATCTTCTCTCATTACGTTTTTCATTTTCAGCACGTGTGTTGTCGGTTCCACGTTATCCGTGTCCACTTCATTAAGCTCCTCGGCAAACGAGATGATGCTGTCAAGCTGTTCTGTGAACATTTCAGCTTCTTCATCCGTAATGGCGAGTCTCGCCAAATGAGCGACATGCTTTACTTCTTCTATAGAAATTCGTGACATAAGATCCACCTCCGCATAATTCTCCGTTTCGTCATATAATACTGATCATATCAAAAACGAGCCCTCTAAAGCAACAAAACGCCGCCTTCTGAGGCATGATGAAACCCTCTCTATTTTATCCTAAATCGGGGAGAAAGAGAAACGAATTATATGTCAGAAAATTTTTACTTTTATAATTTATTGGTAGCGTTTTCATCTTTAAGCTGTTCTATGCTGCCGGGGATTTTTTCCTTGAATGGGCCAGGTTTCGAGAGTTGATTGATCGGGGATACTTTGTTAGGTTTAGTAACCATAGCCTGCACAAAATCATGCATTCAGCATGTCATGATGACTAAAGGCTTGCCGCCGGCGCAAAAGTCCGGCACTACTAATCTGCAGAGGTGATGCAACATTTACTTAAAAGAAGAGAGGGTCCAGAAACGTGAGTATTGAATTAATTATATCTCTTGGCATTTACTTTGCTGCCATGCTGTTAATCGGCTGGTACGCATTCAGGAAGACAACGAATATTAATGATTACATGCTGGGCGGAAGAGGACTCGGCCCGTTCGTAACGGCGCTGTCCGCAGGTGCGGCCGATATGAGCGCATGGATGCTGATGGGAGTTCCCGGCGCAATGTTCGCAACGGGGTTATCGACCTTATGGCTGGCGCTCGGTTTGACGATCGGCGCGTATTCAAATTATCTGCTGCTTGCTCCGAGGCTGCGCGCTTACACGGAAGTTGCGGATGATGCGATTACGATTCCCGATTTTTTCGATAAACGGTTCCGCCACTCGTCATCATTGCTGAAAATTGTTTCCGCCGTGATTATTATGATCTTTTTCACACTGTACACATCGTCCGGGATGGTATCCGGAGGCAGGTTATTTGAATCGGCATTCGGCGCCGACTACAAATTCGGTTTGTTTTTAACGGCCTGTGTTGTTGTGCTTTACACGCTGTTTGGCGGTTTCCTCGCTGTCAGTCTGACTGACTTTGTACAGGGAGCGATCATGTTTGCGGCATTAGTGCTTGTGCCGATCGTTGCTTTTACCCAGCTCGGGAGCGTTTCAACGACGATTGATTCGATCAACGCCGTTAACCCGAAACTATTGGATATCTTTAAAGGCGCGAGCGTCATTAGCATTATTTCTTATTTGGCATGGGGACTCGGCTATTACGGCCAGCCTCATATCATCGTACGATTTATGGCGATTAAAGAAGTGAAAGATTTAAAACCCGCCCGCAGAATCGGGATGAGCTGGATGTTTATTTCAGTTGTCGGCTCATTGCTGACCGGGATTATCGGGGTTGCGTATTCTCATCACTTCGGGGTCTCCGTAAAAGATCCGGAAACGATTTTCATTATTTTTTCTAAAATCTTGTTCCATCCGCTGATTACGGGCTTCTTGCTGTCCGCGATTTTAGCGGCGATCATGAGTTCCATTTCCTCACAGCTTCTCGTAACGGCAAGCGCCATTACGGAAGATTTATACCGCGCCTTTTTCAGACGGGAAGCGAGCGATAAAGAATTGGTCATGACCGGACGCCTGTCGGTATTGATCGTGGCCGTTATCGCCATTTTGCTTTCCATGAATCCGAACAGCACCATTCTTGATCTGGTCGGATATGCGTGGGCAGGCTTCGGTTCGGCTATCGGCCCGGCGCTCTTGCTCAGTCTGTACTGGAAACGGATGAATGAATGGGGAGCGCTTGCGGCGATGATTACCGGGGCCGCGGCCGTTTTAATCTGGATCACGACAGGGCTTGCCGCTTCAACCGGCGTATACGAAATCATTCCGGGGTTCTTCCTCAGTCTGATTGCCGGTATTGCCGTCAGCCTGCTGACCAAAAAACCGGCCGATGCTTCTTATCAGCTGTTCAGCCGGATGGAAGCTCTTTTGAAAAACAAGAAATAGACAAAAAGCCGTCAGATTTTATCCCTGACGGCTTTTTTCTTCCGCACTTGTCCTGCTATAAATACTGTGAGAAAATCATATCAATTTATTATAAGAAAAATTGCGGAGGTGCTGTGCAAATTGAGCTGGCCTATCGAACCAGACATTTTATTAAAGCTGGGCATTGCCACGCTGATCGGCATGATCATCGGTCTTGAACGCGAGCTGAAAAACAAACCGCTCGGACTGAAAACCTGTATCGTCATCGCCGTCAGCTCCTGTATGCTGACGATCGTCAGCATTAATGCGGCATATCATTTCCCAAAATATTACCGAATCATGATGGATCCGCTCCGCCTTCCCGCCCAAATCATTTCCGGCGTCGGTTTTATCGGCGCGGGCGTGATCCTGCGTAAAAGCAATGACGTCATATCCGGCCTGACGACATCGGCTATCATCTGGGGCGCAGCCGGGCTCGGTCTGGCTACAGGCGCCGGCTTTTATAAAGAGGCGTTCGCAAGCCTCTTGTTTATCCTGATCAGTGTCGAATTTCTTCCGTGGCTGATCAGAAAAATCGGTCCCAACCGCTTGAAGGAAAAAGATATCCGCGTGAGAATGTCTCTTTCCGATAAAGACAAAATGACCGAGATTTTAAAGGAAATGAAAAGCAAACAGCTCCGCATTCACTCCGTCCGGATTGATGATCTGGGTGAAAAAGAATTTCCGATTATGGAAGTGAAAGTCAGTGTTCATAAAAACCGCTACACCACTGACGTCTATTATGATATTAAAGAAATTCAGGGTGTCGTCGGAGTGAAGTGTGATACGCTATAAAAAAACGCCGGGCTGGATTCAGCCGGCGTTTTTCTATTTATACGAATGCAGAAAAGTTATACTCCGTAATCGGGGTTTCATTTTCGATATCGCGCCTGAAGGTTTTCAGCATCTCAAGTTCCTCGTCCCCGAGTGCATTGAGGTCAAACGCCTGATGCAATAATCCGTAGATCAGCATATGGCGCAGCCGGAGGAAATCCGGGATGTGTTCAAGCCAGGCGGGATCAAGGTCATTTTCTTCCCTGTAGCCTTTCATAAAGTGAGTCATGAATTCACCCGTAAACGCGGCCTTGTCTTCATACGGGATGACCGGATACCACAACATGTTGTACAGCAGAATACTGATATCATTCACAAACCAATTGTAGCCGATATCATCAAAATCAAATGCAGTGATTTTTCCGTTGTCCCAATTGAAATTGCCGTGGTGCAGATCGGCGTGCACAAGGCCGTAGTTTTCAGGGTTCTTCGGCAAACGGCGCAGTTTTTCCATTAGAGCATCCGCCCGCTCAAATACGAGATGCTGATCTGCGGGTACGTATTTTCTCAGCTTCAGCTGCTCCTCTTCATCCCATTCCTGCCTTTTATATGTCGGATCGCTCAGACGGTAGCTTTTCGTCAGCCGGTGCATGTTCCCCGTGTACTTTCCAAGCTCGTAAAACAGGGTTCCGTTCCAGTCTGGTTCCTCCACTTTGCGTCCGGGCGCTTTTTCATAGACTCTTACTAAAAACGCTCCGCCTTTTCCATCCGGGACTTCTTCGACATCTTTGCCACTTAATGAAGGAATCGGCTTTGCTGCTGAAAGCCCTCCCCTTGCCAGATGATGAAGCCATTCCATTTCTCCGAGAATATATTCCGGTGTTCTTCTGATCGTATGCGTAATTTTTAAGATATACGGTTCGTTATCTTTCACAATTTCATATACGTAGTTCTCTGCGTCCGCAATAAATTGAAACTTGGTAAATCCATATATTTCACCGGCCTCAGCCAGCACCTTATCTTCCTCAAAAATCGCTTTAATATCTTTATGCATGCTGATTCACCCTTTTCATAACGTTTGTAGGCGGTGTGTGTACTCAGCAAATGTCATTCATCAACATTCCTGCCCTTCTTTTTTCACAGCAGATTAGTAACATCCGCTTAGAAATGAAATGTGTTTTCCTGTTAATTCCTGATTATACAAATATCTTAACATACCTCATTCCTCGCTCCAACGATATTCACAATAAAAAAACCCTTGCTCATACAGAAATGAACAAGGGCATTCTGGTTAATCGTAAATATGGACGGTCGGTTCTTTGTCACCCGCATTGCGGACGATCAGCGCTTCCTGCCCGTCAGACGAGGTAATGTTAATTTCGACATCAACTGAGCCTTTTGAATAATAATCCATCAGCTCACCTGTTAAGTATTGGGTGAAGGCGATGACTTCGCTTTTCCCGTAAAATTGCATCGGGATTTCAATCTTCATTTTTCTCATTTCATCGTTTTCGTACATTGCCGTTCCGACGACTCCGGTGTAATTCGGGAAGTAGCTGTCGATGGCGTTTTTGAAGCGTTTAAATACTTCGGAATCATCAGGGTATTTTTTTGCCGTGTCTGTATCCGCCGGATAGAAGACGTACTTTTCTTTGACATCATCCCAGTTTGAAATGGTGGATGAGCCGGCCTTGACTTCTGTTTTTGCAATGTAATTCCCCGGTACGATTGATGTTTTCGGCGCTTGTTTATAAAGGGCGACGGTAATCGGCACATTTTTCAGGTTATCCATTTTCCGAAGGCGGTTAACGACTTCCTGGGCGATTTCTTCACCGTGGCTGCGGATCGTTTTGTCACTGAGCTCCACTTCCTGCTGCGGATCACCTGTGTTTTCACGGTAATAGTATACAGAGTTGAGAGCGAGACCGATCATGATACCGCCAAGCTGGATGGAATTTTTATCTTTTCTTACTAAGTAATCCTGCTCAAGCATGGACGCTAAGTAAATCGGGCTGTTTTCATTTTTCTCTTTTGCCGATCCCGAGCTTGGCAGCACGGGATTTAAGCCGAGATTCTGGAAATTGGCGTCTGCCTTTTTCGCCTTTTTCAGATCACTGCCCTCTTTTTTGCGGTCAAGCCAGCTGAGTACCGTGTCCTCATCTAAATACTGGCCTTCCTGATACAAATAGTCATCCGTCGGGAACGTGTCTTGAGCGAGCCGCATCAGACCCGTCTCGAATTCATCGATGTCCAGCCTCGTGTTCAGCCGGTCCGCGGTCAGGCCGCGCGCTTTTCCGGCCTTAAACGGAAGCACCATTTTATAGTAGGAATCAGAGATATTATATTTCGGTATGATCGCTTTTTCAGAAGACTTTGCCGTTTTCTGCGTGATCTCTTCCTCTTTGTTCCCCCCGAAACTCGGCGAACAGGCCGACAGCATGAGTACTGCCGCCGTTGCCGTCGCCGCCAATGCCAACATCTTTTTCAATAGAAAACACTCCTCTTATTTCTTTAGCTCTCCCAATAGCTGTGCTTCATTCCATACTTCAATGTTTAATTCCTGCGCTTTTGTCAGCTTGCTTCCGGCTGCTTCTCCGGCAATCAGCAAGTCTGTTTTTTTGCTGACAGATCCCGTCAGCTTTCCGCCGAGCGCTTCAATCTGCGCCTTGGCTTCATTTCTGGACAGCTCTTCAAGCTTTCCGGTTAACACGATGGTTTTGCCGGCAAAATAAGAGTCGCTGTCCTCCGCTTTTACTTTTTTCGGGCCTTTGTAGAGTGTGTTCACACCGAGTTTCTCAAGTTCATTCAATAGCTCAAGCATTTCTTCTTTGCGGAAATAGGTGATAACGGCATCGGCCATCTTTTCGCCGATTTCATCCACCGCAAGCAGCTCTTCTTCCGTAGCTTGTTTCAGATTTTCCAGGCTTTCAAAATGCATGGCGAGTGTTTTGGCCGCTTTTGAGCCGATAAAACGGATGCCGAGACCGAACAGCAGGCGTTCCAGCGAATTCTCTTTCGACTTTTGGATGGAGCTGATCAGATTGTCAGTTGATTTTTCCCCCATCCGCTCAAGCCGGATGACCTGCTCTTTCGTCAGCTTATACAAATCAGCGACATTACGGACGAGATGTTCACGGAAAAGCTGTGTGATGACACGTTCTCCGAGTCCGTCAATATTCATCGCGTTGCGTGAGACAAAGTGAATCAGGCCTTCTCTGATCTGCGCCGGACATTCCGGATTGATGCAGCGCAGCGCGACTTCTCCTTCAATGCGCACTAGCTCGCTTTCGCACTCAGGGCAGCTGGTCGGCATATTGAATTCTTTTTCTTCCCCGGTCCGCTGTTCGATTAAGACATTGACGACCTCAGGGATGATGTCGCCCGCTTTTTTGACGACCACTTTATCGAGAATGCGGATATCCTTCTCTTTAATTAAATCTTCGTTATGAAGGGATGCTCTTGAGACCGTCGTTCCCGCGACTTTTACCGGTTCCAGAACGGCGGTCGGCGTAATGACGCCCGTTCTTCCGACATTCAGTTCGATATCGAGCAGTTTTGTCACGACCTCTTCCGCCGGGAATTTATAAGCAATCGCCCAGCGCGGGCTTTTTGCCGTATACCCGAGCTCTTCCTGCTGGTCGAGCGAATCGACTTTGATGACGATTCCGTCAATTTCATACGGGAGATCGGCCCGCTTCGCCTGCAGCTCTTCGATCATTTCAATGACTTCATCTATCGTGGCGCATTTTTTTCGTTCCTGGTTTGTTTTAAAACCGAGCTCATCCAGAAAATTCAGGCCCTGACTCTGTGTTTCCACACCCATCTCGTCAAGCTCCGCTATACTGTAGACGAAGATGTCAAGATTTCGTTTCGCTGCAATTTTCGGATCGAGCTGTCTGAGTGAGCCCGCAGCCGCGTTCCGGGGATTGGCGAACGGCTCCTCTTCATGTTTCAGCCTTTCTTCATTGAGCGCTTCAAATGACTGTTTCGGCATGTACGCCTCTCCGCGCACTTCTATGGAAAGATTCCGTTTCATTTTCAGCGGAATGTTGCGGATCGTTTTTAAGTTTTCCGTGATATCTTCGCCCGTCGTTCCGTCTCCTCTTGTCGCGCCTCTGACGAAATAGCCGTCTTCATAACGGAGAGAAACAGCAAGACCGTCTATTTTCAGCTCCACATTATAAGCGACGCCGTCACCGACAGCCTGACGGACCCGGCGGTCAAAATCGCGGAGATCATCATCGTTAAATGCGTTGCCGAGACTGAGCATCGGCGTGCCGTGCTGCACCTTTTGAAACGATTCAAGCACCGCTCCCCCGACCCGCTGTGTGGGCGAATCAGGCGTTCTGAGTTCCGGGTGCTCTTCCTCTATGGCAATCAGCTCCTGAATCAGTCTGTCGTACTCGGAATCCGGCACGCTCGGTTCATCTAAGGTGTAATATTCATAACTGTACTGATCGATGGTGCGGCGCAATTCTTCTGCCCGGTGTTTCGCTGTTTCTTTGTCCATCATGTTCTTCCTTTCCTCTTCAGGTTACTGCTTTTCAATCGGCGCAAAAGCGGCAAGCAGACGCTTCACGCCGACTGGGCTCGGGAATGCGATATCAAGCTCGGTGCTTTCGCCTTCTCCTTTTACGCTGACAACCGTTCCGGTGCCCCATTTTTTATGGCCCGCTTTATCGCCGACCGCCCAGCTGAGCGAGTCGCCGCCTGTTTTGTTCGCATAGGAAACGGGACGGGATACGGGCCCGCGTTTCGGCTGCACTTTTCTTCCCGGCTGCATGCGGGGTGTTTTCTTCTCATTTAGGTTCTCCAATAAATCGCCAGGTATTTCCCTGATAAAGCGGGATTCCGGATTCATATTGGTGCGGCCGAATAAGGTGCGCATTTTGGCATTCGTTAAATACAGTTCTTCTTCCGCCCTCGTAATGCCTACATATGCGAGCCTGCGTTCTTCTTCCATCTCGGCTTCTTCCATCAGGGAGCGGCTGTGCGGGAACACGCCTTCTTCCATGCCCATTAAGAACACGACAGGAAATTCAAGCCCCTTAGCGGCGTGCAGTGTCATTAAAGTGACGGCATCCTTTCCGCCTGATTCCTCTTCCTTCTGGTCGAGCTGGTCAATATCCGCAATCAGCGCCAAATCAGTCAGAAACGCGACGAGAGACTTGTCTTCGCTTTTTTGTTCGAAGTTTTTCGTCACGGAAAGAAACTCGTCGATATTTTCAAGGCGGCTTTGGGCTTCGATTGATTTTTCGGCCTTCAGCATTTCTCTGTATTCCGTTTTCTCGAGAATTTCTTCCGTGAGTTCCGTAATGGACAGGTAATCCTGCATGTTCGTCAGATTTTCAATCATCGCGCCAAAGCCGTCAAGCGCGTTTGCCGCTTTCGCGCTGACGCCAATGAAATCAACCTGTTTGATCGCCTGGAACATTGACATTCCGTTCATCGCCGCATATGAAGCGATTTTTTCTAGCGAAGTGGCGCCGACGCCCCGCTTCGGCACATTGACGATCCGCGTAAAACTGATGTCGTCGTCCGGGTTTGACACAAGGCGCAGGTATGCGAGAATGTCTTTAATTTCTTTCCTGTCGTAGAACTTGGTTCCGCCTACGATATTGTAGTTCAGTCCGGATTTTAAAAGGGTTTCCTCAATGACGCGCGACTGGGCGTTTGTCCGGTATAAAATCGCGATATCGGAAAGCTTCCGCCGGCCCGAGCTGTGCAGCTCGTAAATTTTGCCCGCGACGAATTGGCCTTCGCCGAATTCATTGTCGCCGCTGTAATAAGAAAGCTTGATGCCTTCGTCATTTTCCGTCCACAGGTTTTTCGGCTTGCGGTTTGAGTTGTTTTTGATCACTTCGTTAGCCGCCTGCAGAATCCGCTTTGTTGAGCGGTAGTTTTGCTCGAGCAGAATCACGTTTGCGCTCGGATAATCTTTTTCAAAGGAAAGGATATTCGCGATATCCGCCCCGCGCCATCTGTAAATGGACTGGTCGGAGTCACCGACGACGCAGATATTTTCAAGGCGGGCCGCAAGCTGCTTCACAAGGAGGTATTGCGCCCTGTTCGTATCCTGATACTCGTCTACGTGAATGTACTGGAATTTGCGCTGATAAAACTCAAGCACTTCCGGCACACGCTCGAAAAGCTTAATCGTCGTCATGATTAAATCATCAAAATCGAGCGATTGGTTTTTCAGCAGTTTTTTCTGATAATCGGTATACACGTCACTCGTGACCTGATCGTAGTAGCCGCCGGCCGATTTTGCGAATTCCTCAGGTTCGATCAGCTCGTTTTTTGCGCTGCTGATGGAGCCTAAAATACTTCTCGGATCAAACTTTTTCGGATCGATATTCCGCTCTTTCAGAATCCCTTTAATAACGGAAAGCTGATCAGCCGTATCAAGAATGGAGAAATTTCGGTTGATGCCGATTCTGTCAATATCCCTGCGCAGAATCCGCACGCACATGCTGTGGAAAGTGGATATCCAGATTTCATCCGCGCCGGGTCCGAGAATGCTCTCTACCCGCTCCTTCATTTCTCTGGCGGCTTTATTTGTAAATGTAATCGCCAGAATGTTCCATGGCGCCACGTGTTTTTCCGCCATTAAGTATGCGATTCTGTGCGTCAGCACACGTGTTTTTCCGCTTCCCGCGCCCGCCATCAGAAGCAGCGGACCGTCCGTCGTCTTGACCGCTTCCTGCTGAACGGGATTTAATCCGCTTAATAATTGATTGCTAATGTAATTCATATCCGTTCACCGCCTATCAAACATATGTTCTATCATAAATCAATTTCGTCCGCTTGGCTACTTTGTCTTTACAGCCGCCACCGTTTTAATCGCCTGATCAAAATCTTCATATACGGCATTTCCGACAACGATGACATCGGCATGACGGCCGAACCGTTCCGCCGTTTCCGCGTCTTTAATGCCGCCTCCGTAAAACAGGACGGACTTGTCCAGCACAGCCTTCGTTTTCTCCACCGTTTCTATGTCCGCCAGCATCCCGCTGTATTCCAGATAAAAAATCGGGAGATGAAGCAAATGCTCCGCGACCCGCGCATAGGCGAGAATATCTTCTGTTTCTATATGTGTATCCGCCTCCGTCAAAGCGGCCGCCTTACAATCAGGGTTGACGATGCAGTAGCCCTCCGTCACGATTTCCTCCATTGACATGAGCTCTCCGTATTCTTTCATCGCCTGATGATGCATGCCGACAATCCAGTCCGCCTTTTTGCTGTTGAGCACACTCGGAATGAAATAAAGATCAAACCCGGGCACAATGGAATCAATCGTCGACACCTCAAGTACGCACGGCACTAAAAACCGCCGCACCTTTGACATCAGTCTCAGCACATTGTCCTCGGTGATATTGTCGCTTCCTCCGATCACAATGGCGTCAGTCCCTGATTCACAAAGCCGTTCCAGTTGTTCATCCGGTAAATCTTTATTCGGATCGAGTTTAAAAACATGCTTCCACTCGTTAACATCGTACATGCGTTTTCGTTCCTCCATTCGTTTCTTGCCATTTAAACATTATAACAAATTCGTTTGGCCCGGAAAAACGGAAAAAGACGTCATTCACCTGATTCACAAAAAAAGATTGCGCTCCGCCGGACGGGAAACGGCTATGTTTGAAAACAGACAATATGTGGAATGTCAAAGAGAAAAAAGACAAGGAGTCTGATCTCAATGGAACAAGCCATTATCGTACTGATTTGTATATTGATTTTTATTATTTTAGTTCCCGCCGCATTGTTTCTCTGGATATACATAAGAGACGAAAAGCAGGAAGAACATTCAGTGCTGCGCAATTATCCCGTAGCGGGAAAACTGCGCTACATATTTGAAAAAATCGGACCTGAGCTGCGGCAGTATTTATTCAGCAATGATAATGAAGAACAGCCGTTTTCCCGGAGAGAATATGAACAGACGGTCATGTCGGGAAAGTATAAGAGCAGAATGATGGGCTTCGGCTCAGAACGGGATTTCAATCAGCCGGGCTATTATATCCGTAACGCCCTCTTCCCGAAACAAAGGGAGGAGCTGCGCGCAGATCAGACGCCGAAGATCGACACGATGGTATACAAGATTGACAAGGACAACCTGCTGAAACGCAGCGAACACCGCGAAAAGGCAAAAGCGGACCCTTATTACCTGCATCCGGACGATGTTCAAGTGATCGGCCGCGACACATGCAAGAAGCCGTTTTATGTGAAAGGGTTAATCGGACAATCAGCGATGAGCTACGGCTCACTTGGCGACCGAGCAATCACCGCCCTGTCAAAAGGGCTGCACCAGGCCGGCGGCACATGGATGAATACAGGCGAAGGCGGCCTGTCTGAGTATCACTTGAAAGGCGGCGCGGATATTATCTGCCAAATCGGCCCCGGGCTGTTCGGCGTGCGCACTGAAGATGGAGAATTTTCATGGGAAGAATTTAAGAAAAAAAGCCGCCTCGTGCAGATTAAAGCTTTTGAATTAAAGCTTGCGCAAGGGGCGAAAGCAAGAGGCGGGCATATTGACGGTTCAAAGGTGACCGAAGAAATTGCCGCCATCAGAAATGTGCAGCCCGGACAATCCATTGACAGCCCAAATCGCTTCAACGAGTTCTCAAATGTTCCGGACATGCTTGATTTCATTGAGAAATTAAGGACTGTCGGTGAAAAACCGGTCGGCATCAAAATTGTCCCAGGCAGCCGCAAAGACCTTGAAGACCTTATTTCCTGTATGAGTTCATCAGGCAAACTTCCCGACTTTATTACGATTGACGGCAGTGAAGGGGGAACGGGAGCTTCTTTCCATGAGCTGGCGGATTCCGTCGGCCTGCCGATTCTGACCGGCCTCCCCCTTGTTGACGGCCTTTTGAAGACATACGGGATAAGAAATAAGCTGAAAATTTTCGCATCCGGAAAGCTGCTCACTCCGGATAAGATTGCCGTTGCCCTCGCGTTAGGCGCGGATTTTGTCAATATTGCCCGGGGAATGATGTTTTCAGTCGGCTGTATCCGCGCTCAAGTATGCCACACCAATCATTGTCCTGTCGGAGTGGCGACAACCGATCCAAAACTTCAGCGCGCGCTCAGTATCGAGGATAAACAGCACCGCGTCTGCAACTACGTGCTCTCATTGCGTGAAGGGCTGTTTCACCTCGCCGCGGCGGCGGGCATCAGCTCACCGATTCATTTCTCAGCTGAACACATCGTATACCGGGAGGAAGACGGAAGCCTGAGGGAACTTCCCGGCCTTTTGAATCAGCACGCATAAAAAAAACCGCCTGCCGTCATCGGCAGAGCGGTTTTTTACGTAGCTGAGGAGGATTCTCCTTTGTTTACGCGGTCAAGCGCCATTTCATAGGCGTCGTTACCATAATTTAAGCAGCGCTTCACCCGGGAAATCGTCGCTGTGGAAGCACCCGTTTCGCTTTCAATTTTGTGATACGTATTCCCTTCGCGGAGCATTCTCGCCACTTCCAAACGCTGCGCCAGCGATTGGATTTCATTAATCGTACAAAGATCGTCAAAGAAACGATAGCATTCCTCCAGATCTTTCAGCGATAAAATAGATAAAAATAACTGGTCCAGTTCTTTTCCGCGTAATTTATCGATTTGCATCGTCAAACACCTTCTCCTTTACTAATGGAAGCTGCATCGAGATCAGGCACGATATTAATCCATGTCTTTCCTGGCACAAACGGAAGAATCTCACCGCCTTTTACGGGCAGAATACGGCCGTCTTTATATTCCCAGTCTGACTCCATAACATCGCCGTGCTGAAGCAGGAGGCCCTTCCCCCCTGACTGAATATCGATGGCCCGCCTTCCATCTTTGTCTGTCATGCGATGGCCGGCTTCAACAATAAAAATGTTGCGCATGGCTAAAGGCTTTCCGGTCTCCCGGTCTGTCGCTTTCACACCATCAGAGCTTCTTGTATAAGCATCAGCTTTTTTATCATAATCGTATTCGACAAGATTTGTAATGTTTTGTGTTCCATAATCTATCCGAATATTGTAGGTTTCATTTCCTGGTTTTGCATCTGATGTCTGAAATGGGAGCGGTTCTGTTTTTCCGTTCAGCTTGTATCCTTTTTGTTCCGCCGCCTTCCTGATATTGTCATACGACGTGTAGGAATTGTGGGGCGGCTTGCTGAAATCGGCTCTCCAAAACAGGCTTCCGTCAAAATCCAAACCGTTTATATAATCGTAAGCTCCGGACTCCAGCTGCTTTTTTGCGCCGGGACTCCAGCCATGATGGACAAATATGCTGTTAAACCCGCTGCTGAGCGTGACAAAATATTCCCTCGCGCTCCGCACAGGCCCGACCGTTTCCGGCATCTCACTTTGAAAAATCGCGAGAAACCGCGTAATCCGGCCCTCCGCGAGCGCTTCGATGACAACATCCGCCTTTGACAGCCCGGATTGGGGCCTCGCCTTCGGATGATTGTTCACTGCGACTGCAATCGGACGGCGTTCTGCAAGCTTCTGCTCAGTTTTCAGCCCCGTTAAAGGAGCTTCCGCTTCTTTCGGCTGCACCTGATCGGCATTGTTCTGCCGGCAGGCGGCAAGCAGCAAAAACGCAAAACAAAGCATACAAACGGTTTTCCATCTTTTCATATGTCGGCTCCCTGCTTTTATATTTTAACGCATTATCGATGGAAAGAGTACAGTTTTTTTCATCACGTCGAATATTCCTCTCGGCGTAATGCGGATATAAGGCAGGTGTGTGCTCTGCAAAAAGAGCAGCGTATAGATCGGATCGCAGAATCGGTAGCCCCTCTCCTCCAGCAGCGTCCTCAGTTTTTGCTCTTTCTCAAGCACTTCTTCATACTTCTCCGCAGATGCAGAACCGTTTAAGGCGAGGGGAATCTCATGAAGAATCTTCCCGTTTTCGGCAAGCACGATTCCGCCGCCGATTTCTTTCATCCGTGAGAAAGCGAGCAGGATATCTTCTTTATTTTTTCCGGCAGCGATAATATCTCCGGTTGTCGTGTAGGAACTGACAAAGCCCTGCACCCGATCGGCAAAACCTTTCAGCATTGTATTGACCCGCCATTTTCCATGCTTATCGAGAAGCGTGAGATAGCATTCATCATGATCAAAAGAAAGCTGGTCAACAGAATTATCAATCGCAATCATATACGGCTCCATAATGACCGCGTTGCGCATCGTCACACCCATCGGCATTGAAAACTGTAAATCATCCATCGTCATATCATATGAAAGCTCAAGAGGGACAAGACCGCCCTTTTTCCAATCCGTTTCTGTAAACGCATTCATATTTCGGCCGTCTTCCCTCAGCAGGATGCCTTTGGAGATCACCGTGACCGGGTCCGGATTCATCGGGTCATCGAGAATGTTCAATGAAGCAAGCCGTCCCGGACCGACCACACCGAGATAGTCGTCCATCTGATAATACTTCGCGATATTAAAGGAGGCCATATTGTAGGCATCGATCGCCGGAACTCCTTCCTCCAAAGCGATTTTGATTAATTCATTCGTCATGCCGCCTTTATAAAAATGCGGCGTCGCTCCATCCGTCGTGTAGAAGAAATGATCATAATGCCGGAAGCCTTTTTGATGGAGATCCTGCAAAATCGTTCTCAAATCAGGGCGGATGGATGAATGTCTGAGCGAAACATAGTAGCCCAATTCAAG
The DNA here is from genome assembly GCF_000815145.1 of Bacillus sp. Pc3. Classification (NCBI taxonomy): domain Bacteria; kingdom Bacillati; phylum Bacillota; class Bacilli; order Caryophanales; family Bacillaceae; genus Bacillus; species Bacillus sp. Pc3. The sequence goes on from NZ_CP010406.1 coordinate 1,401,629, forward strand.
CCGTCTCATCACCTCGTCGCCATTCATCGCCTCGTGGTCGGAATCAGCTCCGAACAGTTTCATCTTCGTCAATGTTTTTTCAGAGGCTCCGGGAAAATGCCCTTCTATCCGCTTGCGCAGTTTTTTTGTCGCCTGCATGCAATGAAGCATCAGGTCATCGCCGTCCATGAGGCGCGGCCATCCGGTCAATTCTCCGCCTTGAATGACATCCGGGTGCTCAATCCATTGCTTTCGGACATCAAAAGAAAGAAGCTGATCCTCATTCAGCACTTCAGTCTGCAGATCATATCTGGACCACCAGAAATATTGCACCGGCTGTTTTTTCAGTTCCTCCAATATAGTAAGCGCTTTCTTTTTACCGCTGTGCAAAAGAAAAAACAAGTTATCATTAACAAACGTCGTTGTTCCGAATTGAGACACATATTCGGCGAGCGTTTGGGGATTATATATTTGAAAAGGATGTGTATGCGGTTCAATGTAACCTGGCACAATGTATTTTCCTTCACAATTTATGGTATGAATGTGCTCTGCTGCATCAGGAAGCTCATGACCAACATATACAATTCGATCTCCGTAAATCCAGACATTCTTTTTCAGCCATTGTTTTAAAAAAGGATTTAATACGAGAGCATCCCGTAAAAGTAGCGTTGGAAGCAGCTTTGAGTCTACAACATCCGCCTGTGATCTGATGTCTTTATTTTTCCAGTTAAAGGTACGTTCGGACATTCACATACTCTCCTTCGCTTATATTAGACCCATCGTATCACATCCGCACAATTATCGCACGGCTAAAACGTTACAAATTATTGAAGATGAATGAAAAACTTTTTCTAAGGGAGCTGAAATGATGAAACCGAATATCAGTTTATTAAATGCCGTTATGCGCATCACTTGCGGCCTCACCATTTTGTCTGCTGCTTCAGCGAAATACACGAGAAAACCTTGGTGCAAGATGCATCTCTTCTGTATGATGATGGGCGCGATGAAAGCGGCATCCGGCATCCTCCGCTTCTGTCCGGTGACATATATGTTCCAAACCGGAATGAATCAGGATGACAGCCGTCAGCAAGAAAAATAACAAGCCGTTTCGGCTTGTTATTTAATTTCTCCTGTCCCGCGAGTCTGAGAAGAATCCGTCTATACGCCGGAGGACTTCATCGATGACTGCGTGTCACACGGCAAGCCGACAGTCTAGGTCGTCTTTTCAGAAGAAAACCCGCATCTTATATGACGCGGGGGTTTCCTCTTCATCGCTGCGATGCTTTCAGCGCACGGGCGCCGATGTCGCTTCTGTAAAACAGTCCGGGTTTTGTCAGCCCTGAAACGGCGCTGTACACTTTATCTCTCGCCGCTTCAAATGTATCAGCAAATGCCGTGACATTGGCGACCCGGCCGCCGTTTGTAACAAATTGTCCGCCGTCTTTTTTCGTTCCGGCATGAAAAACGGCGATCCCGTCTTCAGCGGACGTCAAACTGCCGATCGGAGTGCCTTTCGCATAGCCTTCCGGATAGCCTTCAGAAGCCAGCACAACGCTGACAGCGGCCGTATCCTTCCACCTTAGGTCAACATCCTTCTCATGCAGAAGATCTAAGAGCACCTGAATGAGGTCAGATTCCATTCTCGGCACGACAACCTGTGTTTCCGGATCTCCGAAGCGCGCGTTGAATTCAATGACTTTTGATCCGTTTTCCGTTAGAATCAGCCCCGCGTACAGCACGCCCGTGAAGGAGCGCCCCTCTTTGACCATTGCTTTTGCCGCCGGCTTCACAATCGTTTCGACTGCGCTTCTGACGATATCATCGGAAATGTGCGGCACTGGTGAGTAGGCTCCCATTCCGCCCGTATTCGGCCCTTTGTCTCCATCGAAGGCGCGTTTATGATCTTGAGCGATGACCATCGGATAGACGGTCTCCCCTTTTACAAACGCCATTAAAGAAAATTCTTCGCCGGCGAGAAACTCTTCAATGACAACAGATGCGCTCGCCTCCCCGAATTTCTCATCCTCAAGAAAATCGTGCAGGCATTCAATCGCTTCTTCTTCCGTCATCGCGACCGTGACACCTTTTCCGGCGGCAAGCCCGTCCGCTTTAATGACAATCGGCGCGCCTTTTTGCTGCACATATGCTTTCCCCTCTTCAAATGAAGTAAACGTCTCATACTCCGCCGTCGGAATGCAGTATTTTTTCATTAAATCCTTGGCAAACTGTTTGCTCCCTTCAATGATAGCCGCTTTTTCAGACGGTCCGAAAACAAGCAGTCCGGCTTTTTTAAACTCGTCGGCTATCCCTTCAATCAGAGGAACTTCGGGACCGATAATCGTCAGGCCGACATGATGTTCTTTCGCAAACGCAATGAGTGCGGCATGATCGCTTTCTTCAATGTTGACCAGCGTCGCGCAGTCTGCCATACCGTCATTTCCGGGCGCGGCGTACACCGTGTCAACAAGCGGGCTTTGCGCCGCTTTCCAAGCCAATGTATGCTCTCTGCCGCCTTTTCCGATAATCAATACATTCACGCTTCGTTCCCCCTCTTAATGTTTGAAATGTCTGATGCCGGTGAATACCATGGCGATGCCGTATTCATCCGCTTTTTTAATCGAATCTTCATCGCGGACCGATCCGCCGGGCTGGATAATCGCCGTGACACCGGCTTTTGCGGCTTCTTCGACTGTATCCGGCATCGGGAAAAACGCGTCTGATCCGAGCGCGCTGCCTTTTGCTTTTTCTCCGGCCTGCTCAATGGCGATTTTAGCTGAACCGACGCGATTCATCTGCCCTGCGCCCACACCGACCGTCATATGGTCTTTTGCAAGAACGATCGCGTTGGATTTCACATGTTTGACGACTTTCCAAGCCAGCTTCAAATCTTCCCATTCCTGCTCGCTCGGCTCTCTTTTTGTCGGGATGCTGATGTCGGCGTCATCAAATCCATGGACGTCTAAATCTTGAATCAAAAGGCCGCCCTGTACGGATGTCAGCTGTTTTTCTTTCTTCCCTGATGCGGACACGTCAAGCGTGAGCAGACGAAGGTTTTTCTTCGCCGTCAGTACGTTCAGCGCTTCTTCACTGAAAGAAGGGGCGATAATGATTTCTAAAAAGATGCCGTGAAGGGCTTCAGCCGTTGCCTGATCAACTTCACGGTTCAGCGCGATGATGCCGCCGAAAATGGAGGTTTTATCAGCTTCATACGCTTTATTGAATGCTTCCTCAATTGAAGCTCCCGTACCGACTCCGCACGGGTTCATATGTTTAACGGCAACAGCTGCGGGTTCTGTAAATTCCCGGACGATTTGAACGGCCGCATCTGCGTCCTTAATATTGTTGTAAGAAAGCTCTTTGCCGTGAAGCTGTTTTGCCGCCGCGATGGAACCGGAGACGGGAAGTGCGCTTTGATAGAAAACAGCCTCTTGGTGAGGGTTTTCACCATAGCGGAGCGATTGTTTTTTCTCAAATGTAACGGTGAATTGCTCAGGGTCTTTCTCACCGGCCTCGCGTGTTAAGTAATCAGCGATTAATGCGTCGTATGCCGCGGTATGGCGGAATACTTTGGCCGCAAGCTCGCGTTTTCTTTTAAGCGAAACGCCGCCGTGTTCTTTCATCTCATTGAGCACGGAGCTGTAATCGGCCGGATCTGTGATGACCGTCACATCCTGATGGTTTTTCGATGCGGCGCGCAGCATGCCGGGACCGCCGATATCAATGTTTTCTATCGCTTCATCGTATGTTACGTCTTCTTTCGAAATCGTTTCTTTAAACGGGTAAAGGTTGACGACCACAAGGTCAATGGGGGCAATGCCATGCTCATTGATCTGCGCCATATGCTCTTCATTGTCTCTTACGGCAAGCAGTCCGCCGTGAATATTAGGATGGAGCGTTTTTAACCGTCCGTCCATAATTTCAGGAAATCCGGTCACTTCTGAAATGCCGATGACATCCACACCGTTTTCCTGAAGAAGTTTTTTTGTTCCTCCGGTCGAAATGACTTCGACGCCGAGCTCTGTCAGTTCCTTTACGAAAGGTACGAGATTTGTTTTATCAGAAACACTGATTAGTGCGCGTTTGATTGTCATGCCTTTTCACCTCTGTTATTTAGTCCCAGCAGCTGTTTCACAACGCTCGGATACCATTTGTGCTCAAGCTCGTGTATTGTATGCTCTATGTTTTCAAGCGTATCGTTTTCCTGTATTTCGAATGCTTTTTGCGCGATAATCGGTCCGGTGTCCATGCCTTCGTCGACGTAATGAACGGTAATGCCCGCCACTTTCACACCGGCCCGATACGCCTGTCCGACAGCGTCAATCCCGGGGAATGCCGGAAGAAGCGAGGGATGTATATTAATAATGCGGCCCCCGTATGCTTCAAGCAGCGTATCTCCAATCAGTCTCATATAGCCGGCGAGAACGATTAATTCCGCCCCGTGCAGGCGCAGCTGTTCAATAACGGCCCGTTCAAAGGCCGCTTTGTTTTCAAAAGATGACGGTTCAAAGGCGAATGACGGAATGTGTAAAGCCTCCGCCCTTTCCACCGCCTTTGCCTGAGGCTTATCCGTCACGAGAAGCGAGAGCTCCGCATCCCACTTCTCTTCTCTCATGCGTTTGGCAATGGCCTCGAAGTTCGATCCGTTTCCTGAAGCAAATACCGCAAACTTTTTCATGAAAGAGCCGCACCGCCGAAAGAAATGCCTTCGCCCCGCTTGACCCGGCCGATCAAATAAGCCTTCTCGCCCTGAGCTTCAAGCGTGTCGATAACGTCTGTCAAGTCCTCTTCTTTAACAGCAAGGACAAAACCGATGCCCATATTAAAGACATTGAACATTTCTTCTTCTTTCAGCTTGCCGTGCTCCTGCAGAAACGGAAAAATCGGCGGGATCGGCCATGATCCGTGATCAATTTCCGCGCTCAATCCGTCCGGCAGCATCCGCGGGATGTTCTCGATGAATCCTCCGCCTGTCACATGCGCCATGCCGTCCACCTTACCGCTTTTCACCGCCTTGAGCACCGGCTTCACATATATTCTCGTCGGTTCCAGCAATTCTTCTCCGAGAGGACGCGCAAACGGTTCATAGACAGTATCCAAATCAAGTCCGCCGTCATCAAGAAGCACTTTTCTCACTAGGGAAAACCCGTTGCTGTGAAGGCCGCTTGAAGTAAGTCCGATTAAGAGATGCCCCTCTTCGATATGTTCACCGGTGACGATTTCGTCTTTTTCCGCGACGCCGACTGAAAAGCCCGCAATATCGTATTCATCAGCCGTATACAGCCCCGGCATTTCCGCCGTCTCACCGCCGATAAGCGCTGATCCTGACTGCTCGCATCCGTCCGCCACGCCCTGAACGATCTGCTCAATTTTTACCGGATCGGCCTTGCCGACCGCTAAATAATCAAGGAAAAACAGCGGCTCCGCTCCTTGGGCAAGCACATCGTTTACACACATCGCGACCGCATCGACGCCGATCGTGTCATGCTTATCCATTGAAAATGCGAGTTTCAGCTTGGTGCCGACACCGTCTGTTCCGGAAATTAAAACAGGCTTTTGATACGGAAGCTCTGACAGATCAAACATTCCGCCAAAACCGCCCAGGCTTCCCATAACGCCGAGCCTTTTCGTGCGCTCCACGTGTTTTTTCATTCGTTTGACGGCTTCATATCCGGCTTCGATGTCAACTCCGGCATTTTTATAAGCATCAGACATCCCTATCACTCCTTGTCAATTCGTTTCTCCTTAAAAGGCAGAAAGAGAAAGGCAGCCTGAATTCCCGCTGCCTTTATGTCATTTTCACATTTTATTTTGTCAGCACCGCTTCTTTTACGTGAGGAAGCACTGTATCCTGATAAATTTCCGTCGGATATTTGCCCGTAAAACAAGCGAGGCATTGTCCGCAATTGGTGTCTTCAAATTTTCGGCCGACTCCTTTTAACAATCCGTCTACACTTAAGAAAGAAAGCGTGTCAGCACCGATGATCTGGCGGATTTCTTCCACGGAATGAGAAGAAGCGATCAGCTCCTCATGGGTTGATGTGTCGATGCCGTAGAAGCACGGATGAGCGATCGGCGGTGAACTGATCTTGACGTGCACCTCTGTCGCCCCCGCTTCTCTGAGCATTGTGACAATCCGGCGGCTTGTCGTCCCGCGCACGATGGAATCATCAACCATGACAACCCGTTTTCCTTCAACAACACCGCGGACGGCGGACAGCTTCATTCTGACGCCTTGCTCACGGAGAGCCTGCGACGGCTGGATAAACGTTCTGCCGACATAACGGTTTTTAATGAGACCGAGTTCGTACGGGATGCCCGTTGCCTCGGCATAGCCGATGGCCGCGGAAATACTGGAATCAGGCACGCCTGTGACGACATCCGCTTCAACCGCGGACTCCTGGGCAAGCATTTTCCCGAGGTTTTTCCGGGCGCTGTGCACGTTAATGCCGTCGATATTGCTGTCAGGTCTTGAGAAATAAATGTACTCCATGCTGCAGATGGAACGGTTGATATTCATGGAGAAACGCTCTGATTTCATGCCTTCATCATTGATGATCAGCATTTCGCCCGGCTCTACCTCGCGAAGGTAAGTCGCGCCGACCACATCGAATGCGCACGTTTCTGATGCGACGACGTAAGCATCGCCCATCATGCCGATTGACAGCGGTCTGAGTCCGTTCGGGTCAAGCGCTACGATCATTTCTGTTTCAGTCATGATTAAAAAGGCATAAGCGCCTTTCAGCATAGATAGCGAATTTTTGATTTGATCCTTCAGCGAAAAGTGTCCGCTGCGTTTAATCAGATGAGCCAGCACTTCCGTATCGGAGGAAGTCTGAAAGATGCTCCCTTGGTTTTCAAGCTGCTGCTTCAACTGTGTGGCGTTGACCAAGTTGCCGTTATGGGCGAGCGCGAGGCTGCCGTTGTTTTGCGAACGGAACAGGAGCGGCTGGACATTTTCATATCCGCCTCCGCCAGCCGTCGCATAACGGACGTGCCCGATCGCGCCTTTTCCCTTCACTTTGCTCAGTTCGCCGTTTTGAAAAACCTCGGTAATAAGCCCCTGTCCTTTATGCGCCGTCAGTTTTTCACCGTCAGTCGCGACAATTCCCGCGCCTTCCTGTCCTCTGTGCTGGAGGCTGTGCAGGCCGTAATATGTGATCTGCGGAGCTTCTTCATGTCCCCAGATGCCAAACACACCGCATTCTTCATTCAGGCCTTTGATTTCAGCAAGCATGGAATAGCTCCTTTCCACGCGCGCTCAAGTTCTTTCGTTTGCGCGTGAACCAATTGTTGTCCGTCCTGGTTTTGAATCGCCAGAAGTCCGTCAGCCGTTACCTCGCCGATATGAACCGCATCGGCCACAGCCGCTTCAAACGCCTCATGGTGTTCTTTTTTCACTGAAACGACGAAGCGGGATTGAGATTCAGAGAATAATAATGCCGCTTCCCCTTCTACAGTCACGTTGGCGCCAAGGTTTTCCGTCGTCATGACGCTTTCTGCAATCGCTACGCCTAAGCCGCCTTCAGACACATCATGCGCTGATTGAACGAAGCCTTTTTTAATCGCGTCAAGCAATGCTTTTTGGCGTGACAGCTCTATATCAAGATCGATTTGCGGCGCTTTGCCGTAAATGCGGCCTTCTGTCATTTTTTGCAGTTCGCTTCCGGCAAACTCAGGTTTTGTTTCGCCGATCACGTATACAAGATCCCCCGCTTGTTTGAAATGCTGTGTCGTAATATGAGCGGTATCTTCAATTAAGCCGACCATGCCGATAACAGGCGTCGGGTAGATCGCCGTTCCGTTCGATTCATTATAAAGTGATACGTTTCCGCCGATGACGGGTGTGCTGAGAACATTGCACGCCTCGCTGATGCCGTCGGCCGCTTTTTCGATCTGCCAGAAAATTTCAGGTTTTTCCGGGTTTCCGAAATTCAGATTATCCGTGACCGCAAGCGGTTCGGCGCCTGAGCATACGATGTTGCGCGCCGCTTCGGCAACGGCGATTTTCCCGCCTTCTTCTGGATCAAGATATAAATAACGGGCGTTGCAATCCGTCGTCATCGCCAGCGCTTTTTTCGTGCCGCGGATTCTGAGCACTCCCGCGTCAGAGCCCGGAGCGACCACCGTATTTGTGCGCACCATGTAGTCATATTGATCGTACACCCACTCTTTGCTGGCAATTGTCGGCTGCTGCAGCAGGGCAAAAAGCGTCTCTGTCGCATCTTTTACTTCAGGCGCGGGAACTTCCGTTTCCTGAAACTCGCGGTAGTACGCGGGTTCTGCTGACGGCTTGTGGTATACAGGCGCTTCTTCCGCCAGCGCGTCGACCGGAAGCTCGCAAACAACCTCTCCGTTATGGCGGAGGCGGAGCATTTTATCATCCGTAACATGACCTACGGAAACCGCTTCAAGATCATATTTATCAAAAATATCGACAATTTCCTGTTCACGTCCGCGTTCAATGACGAGAAGCATGCGTTCCTGAGACTCGGAAAGCATCATTTCGTAAGCGGTCATACCTGTTTCCCGCTGCGGAATGAGATCAAGGTTCATTTCAATGCCTGAGCCGGCTTTGCTTGCCATTTCAGCACTCGAACTTGTCAGACCGGCCGCCCCCATATCCTGAATGCCGACTAAGGCGTCGCATTGGATGACTTCTAGGCATGCTTCCAGGAGAAGTTTTTCCATGAAAGGATCGCCGACCTGCACCGCGGAACGTTTTTCTTCAGATGAATCTGACATTTCTTCCGATGCGAAAGTAGCGCCGTGTATGCCGTCGCGGCCCGTTTTAGCGCCGACGTACATGACCGTGTTGCCGACACCTTTCGCCTGGCCTTTTTTAATATCTTTATGATCAATTAAGCCGACGCACATTGCATTGACAAGCGGATTGCCCTCATAGCTTGCGTCAAACTGCACTTCTCCGCCGACCGTCGGAATTCCGATACAGTTTCCGTATCCCGCGATTCCCGCCACTACTTCTTCAAACAAGTACTTCACACGAGGTGAAGTGAGCTCACCAAATCGAAGAGAGTTTAATACAGCTATCGGACGGGCGCCCATTGAGAAAACGTCACGGATGATGCCGCCCACTCCCGTCGCAGCACCTTGGTATGGCTCAATCGCTGACGGATGGTTATGAGATTCAATTTTGAACACGACCGCCTGATTGTCACCGATGTCAACGATTCCCGCGCCTTCTCCGGGACCCTGCAGCACGCGTTCGCCGCTAGTCGGGAATTTGCGTAAAACCGGTTTTGAGTTTTTATAGCTGCAGTGCTCTGACCACATGACGGAAAAAATCCCGATTTCCGTGTAGTTCGGCAATCTTCCGATAATAGATTCAATGAGTGCGAACTCGTCATCACTGACACCCATTTGCTGATAGAGTTTCTCTTCTTTTATTTGTTCTTTACTTGGTTCAAGCAGTAGCGACATGAGTTTCCCTCCAATTTTTCACGATAGACCGGAACAATGTAAGACCGTCTGCGCTGCCGAGCAGTTCATCGACTGCGCGCTCAGGGTGAGGCATCATGCCTAATACGTTGCCTTTCTCATTCACGACGCCGGCAATGCCGCTGACGCTTCCGTTAATATCGCCGCCGTATGTGAAGGCGATTTGATTGTTTTCTTTTAATCTTTCAAGCGTTTCGTCATCACAGTAGAAATTGCCTTCGCCGTGGGCAACCGGAATCGTAATCGATTGTCCTTTTTCATAGGAAGATGTGAATAACGTGCCGCCGTTCTGCACGGTTAATTCAACCGGTCGGCAGATGAACTTTAAATCTTTGTTGCGTCTCATCGCGCCGGGCAGAAGTCCGAGCTCCTGCAGAATCTGGAATCCGTTGCAGACGCCGAGAACCGGTTTTCCTTCGGCAGCCGCTTTTTTCACAGCCGGCATGATGTTTGCGAATCTGGCGATGGCGCCGCATCTCAAGTAGTCGCCGTATGAAAACCCGCCGGGGATGAGCACGCCGTCAAATCCGTCAAGGCTTGTTTCCTCGTGCCAGACATACTCGACTTCTTCGCCGAGTTCGTCTTTTACGGCGTGGAACATATCAATATCACAGTTGGAGCCGGGTAACACAATCACCGCAAATTTCACTGTGCGACAACCTCCTCAACTTCATATCGGTAGTCTTCAATGACTGTATTGGCAAGAAGCTTTTCACACATTTCTTTCACGAGCGCGTCAAGATCGCGGTCAGATTTTTCAATCGTCAGCTCCATGTATTTTCCGATGCGCACATCCTGCACTTCATTGTAGGTCATGCTGTGCAATGCATGCTGCACCGCGCTTCCTTGAGGATCGAGCACACTTTCTTTTAAGCTGACATAAACTTTCACTTTATACATTATGAAATGCCTCCCAGTCTTTTGAAAATCTCTTCATATGCGTCGGTTAAGCTTCCCAGGTTCCGTCTGAACAAATCTTTATCGAGCTTTTCGTTTGTGTCTTTGTCCCACAGACGGCACGTGTCAGGAGAAATTTCATCCGCTAAAAGCACCCGTCCCTCTGCGTCTAAGCCGAATTCCAGCTTAAAATCTATTAATCTGACGCCGCAGTCTTCAAAAATATGCTGCAGCTCTTGATTCACCTGTTTTGTAATCGATTTGATCGTTTCCACCTGCTCAGGAGCCGCCGCTTTTAAAAGCCAGATATGATCTTCTGTGATGAGCGGATCGCCGAGTGCGTCATCTTTATAGTAAAATTCGATAATCGGCTGCGGAAGCTCAGTTCCTTCCGGGATGCCGAGACGTTTCGACATACTTCCGGCGGCAATGTTTCTGACCACGACTTCAAGGGGAATGATGGTCACTTTTTTGATAAGCTGTTCTGATTCTGAAACACGCTCCACAAAGTGGTTGTCAATTCCTTTGGCGTGCAGATGTTTGAAAATCAGGCTTGAAATTTCATTGTTCAGACGGCCCTTTCCGCTGATCTTCGCTTTTTTCTCACCGTTAAAGGCTGTTGCGGAATCCTTGTAGACCACGCGGAGAATCTGTTCGTCTTCAGTTTGATAAATTCGTTTCGCTTTTCCTTCATAAAGAAGATTATTGTTCACAATATTCACGGAAGGCCTCCTAACCCGAATGTTGGGAATATTCAATCTATAGCGGCTGAAGAAGCCGCCTCCGGCTGGCTTCTTCTATAAACCTAAACGCTCAAAGATCAAGTCGACGTTTTTCAAATGATAATTGTAGTCAAAGCAATCGGCAATCTGTTCCGGTGTGAGACGGGACGTGATTTTTTCCTCCGCTTCGACAAGCTGGCGGAACGGCACTTGTTTTTCCCACGCTTCCATCGCTTTCGGCTGAACCGTGTCATATGCTTCTTCACGAGGCAGACCCGTGTCGATTAAAGCAAGCAGCACGCGTTGAGAATAGATCAAACCGAGTGTGCGGTCCATGTTGCGTTTCATATTTTCCGGGAATACCGTTAAGTTTTTGACGATATTGCTGAATCGGTTCAGCATGTAATTCAGCGCGATTGTCGCGTCAGGAAGAATGATGCGCTCAGCTGATGAATGAGAAATATCACGCTCATGCCATAACGGTACATTTTCGTATGCCGTCAGCATGTACCCGCGGATCACGCGCGCCATGCCCGTCATATTTTCCGACCCGATCGGATTCCGTTTATGAGGCATAGCCGATGAACCTTTTTGTCCTTTAGCAAAAAACTCTTCCACTTCACGTGTTTCACTCTTTTGCAGACCGCGGATTTCCACTGCGAATTTTTCAATGCTCGTCGCGATCAAAGCCAGTGCCGCCATGTAATCCGCATGTCGGTCGCGCTGTAATGTCTGAGTGGAAATCGGCGCCGCTTTCAGGCCGAGTTTTTCACAGACATACTGCTCTACGAACGGATCAATATTTGCATATGTGCCGACCGCGCCGGAAAGCTTCCCGACTTCGATCCCTTCTTTTGCCTGCTTGAAACGTTCAAGGTTGCGTTTCATTTCTTCGTGCCAAAGCGCGAGTTTCAGGCCGAATGTCGTCGGTTCCGCGTGTACGCCGTGCGTGCGGCCCATCATGACCGTGTATTTATGTTCTTTCGCTTTTTCTTTTATAATGTCAACAAATCTCTCAATGTCCTTGAGCAAGATCTCATTCGCCTGTTTTAATAGATAGGAAAGAGCGGTATCCACGACATCTGTTGACGTCAGGCCGTAGTGAACCCATTTTCTTTCTTCGCCTAATGATTCTGAAACCGCGCGGGTGAATGCAACGACGTCATGACGCGTATCCTGCTCGATTTCCAAAATGCGGTTGATGTCGAAAGACGCGTTTTCGCGCATGACTTTGACGTCTTCTTTCGGAATGACGCCAAGCTCAGCCCAGGCTTCACAGGCTAAAATCTCGACTTCCAGCCATGCCTGGTATCTGTTTTCGTCCGTCCAGATCGCGGACATTTCAGGTCTTGAATAACGTTCGATCATTATGCTCGTCCTCCGTCTCTTTTCATCCATATGTTCGTGATGTCCTGAATCCATGTTTCATCAGGCTTCCGCAAAAATGTCATATGCCCCATTTTGCGGCCTTTTTTAATCTCATGTTTTCCGTACAGGTACAGTTTGGCTTCCTTTAAAAGCTCCGTATGCTCCTCCGCAAGCTTCACTTCATCACCGAGCAGATTCACCATCATTCCCGGTTTGAGAAGATCGGTTCTGCCGAGAGGAAGTCCGCAGACCGCTCTGATATGCTGTTCGAATTGGCTCGTTTCACAAAGGTCGAGCGTATAATGCCCGGAATTGTGAGGACGCGGCGCCAGTTCATTAATCAAAAGGTCTCCGTCTTCCGTGACGAACATTTCCACCGCAAGCGGCCCGACAAGTTCCAATTTCTCCGCGAGCTGAACGGCAAGCGCCTCTGCCCGCTTCTGAACCGTTTCCTCCGCTCTCGCGGGCACGATGCTTTGGAACAGAATATTATTTTTGTGGATATTTTCAGCAGCAGGAAAGGTTGAAATCTCACCGTGTACCGATCTCGTCACGATAACGGAAAGCTCCATCCGGAACGATACCCAGCTTTCCAGTATGCACGTGCCGTTTTCTAACAGCGCAGACGCTTCATCTGTCTGTCCTTCTTCCTTAATGACAAATTGGCCTTTGCCGTCATATCCGCCGCGGCATGTTTTCAGCACCGCCGGGAGCCCCAGTGCCTGAACGGCTTCCTCAAGCTCCCGTCCGCTGTTTACGATCCGATAAGGAGCGACTTGACAGCCTGCTGACTGGATCGCCTTTTTTTCCGTTTCCCTGTTTTGGGTGATGAGCAGCAGCTCGCTTCCCTGGGGAAGATATGCATGTTCTTTGAGCCAGTTGAGCGCCTCGTAATCGATATTTTCAAATTCGTACGTAATGATGTCACTGACTCCGGCCAATTTTTGAATCGCTTCACGGTCATTGTACTGGGCGGTAATCTCAATATCGGCGATCTGTCCGCAAGGCGAGTCTTTCACGGGATCGACGACAGCGACTTTATAGCCCATTTGTTTTGCGGCGACAGCCATCATTTTTCCGAGCTGTCCGCCTCCGATAATGCCGATGACGGCGCCGGGGTAAATCGTTTTTTTATCAGACAAGCTGATCACTGCTTTCCAGCACCGTTTGTTTTGTCGCATTTCTTCTCGCCTCTAGTTTATCCGCAATGTCGTCGTCAAATGCCGACAAAATTTGCGCGGCTAACAGACCAGCGTTCACTGCGCCCGCTTTCCCGATCGCCGTCGTCGCGACCGGCACGCCGCCTGGCATCTGTACGATAGACAGAAGAGAATCAAGCCCGTTAAGCGATTTTGTCTGAACCGGTACGCCGATCACCGGCAGCGTCGTTTTGGCCGCCGTCATTCCCGGCAGATGCGCCGCTCCTCCGGCTCCGGCAATAATGACTTTTAAGCCCCTGTCTCTGGCGCTTTCTGCATATTCAAACATCAAATCAGGCGTCCGGTGCGCGGATACCACCTGTTTTTCATAAGGAATGTGAAGTTCGTCAAGTATGTCGCATGCATGTTTCATTGTCTCCCAATCGGAGGTGCTTCCCATGATGATTCCTGCTAGCGGCTGCATTCTGTTCCCACCTTCTCATGCTTTGTTTTTCAGAAAAAAAAAGCCCGGCTTATATTGCAACTATGAGGAAGCAATACAAACCGGGCATGGCGCGCGTATCGTCAGTCGTTCGCTTCTGCGATATCCATGTCAGCTGTTTATCACTTTCCTGCATAGTCCGGCCGTTTACGGCAGCCGGGTAGAAACTTATGGGCCATATTCCCAAGATTATATGAGGTCGTGTTTTGATTTCATGTTTATCTTAACAACGGACTTAGATAATGTCAACGACATTATCGAACGATATAAAAATTCTTTCTTTTAATGTTCGTGTTTAGATCAATTTCCCTTCAAATACGATTTTTTTCCCGCAAGGAACGACTTGAATTGATCCATTTTCTTTCTTTTCTGTAAAGATCGGCTCTTCCATCCGCCGGACGGGCATATAGCCCTCTTCCTTCATTAAAGTGAGAATGGTGTCAATCGTTTCATGTTCCGTTACTTCAAACCGTTTCTTCTTTGGCTTTGTCATTCCTTAATTCTCCTCTTCTTCACTGCTTTCACCCAGAATCCGCCGTGGATCGCTTTCGGCTCAAAAGCGATGATAAACGCTTTTTCATCGAGCGTTTTAATCGTATCATACAGCTGAAGCTCATATTTGCGCGGCGTCAGAATCTGCATGGCGGTCCGGTCCCCTTCAAGGCCGCCCGCGACCCAGCTTGTGACTCCGTATCCTTTTTCCCGGAGCTGTTTCGGCAGGTCCAGATCAAGCTCTTTCGTAATGACGTTGACTGTTATGTAGCCGAGCGCCAGTTTTTCTTCAATTTTCATTCCCACTATGACGCCGAGGCCGTAGCCGAGCGCATAGGCAATGACGTTTTGAATTTGATTCAGATTGCCGAGCACGAGACTCAGGCCGGTTACATACACAAGGATTTCAATCGTACTGATGCCTGCGGCGAAATAGCGCTGTCCCTTTAATGTCAGAATCATCCTGATCGTAAAGAAAGAGACATATATAATGTTAATGATGAGAATAATGAGAACCATACCTATACTGTTGGATAAAATCGTCTGCATCATTGATTCCCCCTCCTCTGATAATTTGAAAAGCCAATCTTTCAATTAAGGATAGTTTACCCTCTTTTCATCATTTTCAAAAGAAAAAAAAGCCCGCCCCGCAAGGCAGACTTTCAAGCTCTTATCAGTGAAGATCGGCTTTTTTCAATCGTTTGACGGCTTCATATTCCTTCTCAAGTTCACTCAGCGTGTATCCGGACAGTTCCTGAACATGGTCTTGATAAAACCCTGAGCGGATCAGTTTTGTCCTCAGGTGCTGTTTTTTCCGATTAATGGCTTCTCGCAACAACGGGGCCATCTTCATCATCCCTTTCCGAATCATAAAGAGTAGTGCCGCTTTCGAATTGCTGTTGCTCCCATCATATATCGGACGGCTTTTCAAAACAACACGCTTTATTAGAAATATTTGTAAACATTGTGAAAGACAAATTTCGACTTATAAAGGGATCAGCGAAGCAGTAAAGTACTCTGAAATAAGCGGCCATGTCACAGCCGTAAAAACGAGCATGATGATGACCGCCGCGGAAATACAGTACATCACGTCAGCCGCAGGCTTTTCAGCCGATTTGTATAGAATCTGCACAAACTGCACCATCGCCGAGGCGGCCAGAAACAAGGTCAGCGCCGTAAACACCACGGTGATGACCGGCAGATTCAATATCGCGAAAATCATCCACACGATAGAGCAGGCGACAGCCGGAACCAAAAGTGATCCGACCCCCGCGGCCGCATCCCGCATCGTGATTTTCTGTTTCATCATATAACGTGATACAAGCCAGACCGCGCCGGCCGCAGCGGCAAAAAAGACGAGCGTATACACGAGAACGACGGTAAAACCGTCAAAAAACGTATGATGCCGCTCTCCGTATCCGAGAGGCCTTTGCTGGCTTGCCCTCAGCTGAAACCAATTTCCGATTGAGAAAAAGATACTGAATACAAGCATTGAAATAAGAGCATATTTAAAGCGGGAAAAGCCGTCTTCCCCAACGACCTTCACCGGTGATGTCAAAATGCGCAGCGCGAAACGGCAATAACGTTTAACCGCGGCCCATGCAGAAGCGAGTTTTTCCGTAAAAGCCGGAGCCGGGCGCCGTTCCTTATCTTTTTTCTTTTGCTTTTGATAACGTCCCGCATTTCTGGACATTCTCGACAGCGGTTCTTCATCAGTCCCCTGATGCTGTTTTTCTTCTTCCAACGTTTCTTTTCTTTCTTCCGTCATGTCAGCAACTCCTATCAAAAAAATACGGCGGAATTTGTTAAACAAGAAAATAAAACACTTATATAAGGTACCGAAGCGTCCTCAAACAGTCAAGCGGTTTTCTTCACCCGGACACCCACATGACGTTTTATAGTATGTATTGGTTTTACGGAATAGGACAAAAACAAAAAACCGGCTGTCCTCAGCCGGTTTTTCCGTTATTTCAAGAAGATGAAATACAGGATAAAGATGACGAACAGCCCGTACATAATCGGGTGAACGCTTTTTCCTTTTCCTTTGCAGATCATTGTAATCGGGTAAAATATAAAACCGATCGCAATCCCCGTCGCAATGCTGTACGTCAGCGGCATCATAATCATTGTTAAAAATGCCGGCACAGCCACCTCGAATTTATCCCAGGCGATCTTACCGAGCGGCGCCACCATCAGCGCGCCGACAATAATTAAAGCCGGAGCCGTCACATTCGTGGTGACAACTGACAGAAGCGGCGAGAAAAACATCGCCAGCAAAAAGAGAATGCCCGTCACAACAGCCGCGAAGCCGGAGCGCGCCCCCGCCGCAACGCCTGAGCTGGATTCAACATAAGAAGTCGTTGTAGACGTACCGAGTACGGCTCCGATAACGATTGATGTTGAATCCGCCAGAAGCGCTCTTCCCGCACGCGGAAGTTTGTTTTCCTTCATCAGCCCGGCCTGTGTCGCTACAGCTACCAGCGTACCGGCCGTATCAAAAAACCCGACGAACAGGAACGTTAAAATGACAATCAGCATTTGGACGGAGAAGATATCCGGAAGATGCATCCACGCCTGTCCGAAAGTCGGCGCAAGACTCGGCACGCTGCCGACAATGTGCGTCGGAACCGGAATCAGTCCGCAGACCATGCCGGCAACCGCCGTCAGAAGCATTCCGATAAATACGCCGCCGTTTACGCGAAGCACCATCAGAATGACCGTCACAATAACACCGAAAACCGTCAGCAGCACAGGGCCGCTGTGAATATTGCCGATAGACACCAAAGTCGATGAGTTCGCTTCAATAATGCCCGAACCCTGCAAACCGACAAATGTGATAAACAAACCGATACCCGCGCCGACCGCCAATTTCAGCTCAGGCGGAATCGCATTAATGATTTTTTCCCGCAATCCCGTCAGCGAAAGCGCCACGAAAATAATTCCGGAAATTAAGACGCCGGAAAGCGCAGCCTGCCATGAAATCCCCATGCCGAGGACGACAGAGAAAGCAAAAAACGCATTTAATCCCATACCCGGCGCAATCGCGATCGGATACTTTGCAATGAGCCCCATTAAAATACAGCCCGCCGCAGATGCCAGCGCTGTAGCGGTGAACACCGCGCCCTGATCAATTTTTAATGCTTCGGGAAATCCTTTCACACCGTTTAAAGACAATGTCAGCGGATTGACGAACAGAATGTACGCCATTGACAAAAAGGTCGTTAAACCGCCGATGATTTCATTACGATAGCTTGTCCCCAGCTCATCAAACTGAAAAAATTGCTTCAAGCCAATTGCCTCCTTCATTCTCTCCCATTTATTCTGCCCGTTATCCGCCAAATAAAAAACGCCCCAAATACATTTGGGACGCTTGACTACATACGTTCAGTCTGAATAAATAAGAATGGATTATTTATATCAAACGATTGAGATTGATCCGTAGTCAAGCCATTTACGGTAGCTTGGTAGAAACTTGCGGGCCATATCCCCGCCATTATACGATATCTGCATATTTGATTTCTGAGTCTATTGTATCAATTCAATTTTGAAAACTCAATAAAAAAAACGAACAATCCCGTTAAAAAAATTTGGTTTATTCGTTAATTGACCAAAAATGGAAGACAGCAAAAGCCGCCTTCCAGACATCATTTTCCGTCCGCAGGCCGAACCGGCACCGCGAATGTGATTCCGCTGTCACCTGCTAAAATGTTCATGGCCGTTTGATTGACGTACAAAGCGTATGAATCGAATGAGAAACCGCGCAATGAATAATCTTTATCGGATGAATCATCCAATTCAAAAACGGATTCCATTTCACCCGTTTTAAGATTCGTGACTTTCGCCTTATTTCCTTTCAGATAATAGCCTTTTTCATACTCATCAACTGATTGCCAGGTTTTCATTTTTTTCGTATTGCCGAGACCGATTGACTCACCGACATTGATCAGCTGATCTTTATCCGTTTTGCTTACATCAATTCCGCTGAATTGATAATCGACGATCACCCGTCTGCCTTGCTGTTTGATCTTTTTGACGGTAATGCCGACATGATGATGTTTCGTTTCATAACTGACAGGCAGTTTTGTTTTCAGAGGCACGATTTCTCCCGGCTCTGATTCTGATTTTAAATTACCCGTTATGAAAAGTGTTTTCGCTTTCGGGTCTATCGGTTTGCTGAATTGAGTTTGGCCGCGTATTCTTTTCCCGCCTCCGGGAAGATTCTTTCTGCCGCCAAGTTCAATATTCGACATCGTCATTTCATAATGGTTTCCTGCATCATCCGTTGCTTCGTCAATCGAGATGGCATCATTTTTAGCTGCATCTTGAAAGTCGATAGAATACAGGAGAGCCGATCCCATCGTTCCGTTTTCCGCCCGGATATCGAAAAAGCGGTATAATCCGTGATTTACATTCACAGCTTTCGTTCCTTCAAGAGAAACGGACTTTTGTTTTTTGATCGGAAGTGTAAAGCGCCAGTTTCCGGGGATATCCTTGATTTGTGTAATGACAAGCGGAAGCTTATCACCGTCTTTCAGCTTTGAGCCGTCCGTGAACAGGCGAAGCTGCCCCGCGTACCGCCCGTCTTTCATTTTTTTCATGTCACTGCTGTCATAATCCTCCGCTAACATATTCCGTGGATCTTTATAATCAACTTGAAAAGAGATGCTTTCCTCATCTGATTTCAAATTGTCAACGGTAAAATTGTAAACGAGCTGTCCGCTGTCGTAATACACACTTTTCACTGTCACCGTAATCCCGCGTGATTCCGCTTTCTCATTCAGTTTTGTCACCAAATTGCTTTTAAACAGCGCAGAACCTGCCTTATCCTGAAACAGACTGTAAATTTGTCCGGCAACAGGAATGTTTCCCATAGCCGTGTTAACGGAGGGCATGAATAAGCCTGAGGACAGATACAGAATAAACAAAGCAGCAGCAACCGCGAGGCCGTTTATCACTTTTCGTCCCCATCTCCGTCTGACGGCGCCTTCTTTTCCGGCACGGACAGCAGCGCTGTGTATCACGTTTTTCAATTCATCTTTCGGCACGTCAATGTCCTGATACAATTGCTTCATTTGATGCTTTTCCATATATGTTTATCCTCCTTTTCCAGTTCCTGCTTCAATGCTTTTCTCGCCCTGTGCAGATGCGTTTTTACAGTGCCTTCCGCCATTCCGGTCTGTTCAGCGATCATAGCAATCGAGAAATCTTGAAAATAATAAAGCTGAATGGTCAGCTGTATATGTTCGTCAAGGGTTTCCAGGGCATTCCGAAGATCTATGTATTCTTCAATGTTCTTATTCTCCGCGCGCGTATCATGTTGCGGCTCAAACGGAATGACGTCTCCGTGCTTTTTCCTCATTGCAAAAATCGTATGAAGCAGAATCCGGATCAGCCACGTTTTAAAATATTTCGGCTCCTTCAGCTGCGCGATATGCAGAAAAGCCTTATAAACCGTTTCCTGCACTGCGTCCAGCGTATCTTCCTTGTGATGCAAATAGAGATAAGCTGTTTTATATAAAGTCTCCTGATGAGCTGTGATCAGTTTTTCAAAGGCTGCGGCATCACCTTTTTTCGCCTTTTTGATCAATCGTTCTTCCTTCACCTTATCCACCTCCTATGCTGTTAGATATGAATCAGGGCAAAACGGTTTCAAAAAGATGAAAAAAAACGCCTCTTTTTTAAAAGAGACGTTTTTTTCTTCATTTATTCCCATTCAATGGTATTAAAACATTATAAGAATTAATTTATTGAATATCAAGCCTTTTGGGGTTTGTAGTTCCTTGATTTAGAAGTTACCATTAAAAATATTGCTCCCCCGTGTTCTGAATATTATGGGAGGGGGTAAATACTGTGATTTATTGTTTTAGTTGACCTTATAATAAAAAAAGCGCACTAAATCGAATTGAAAGGTGCAAAAACATGATTACAAATCAACAATTAGTCATAAACAATTTGGAAGAAAAATTAAAATCATTTACCCATACAGTTAGCGGAGAGCTTACAAAGGAAGAAGATTTCATCATAGCAAATACAAAAATTCCTACTGATACATTTAATGTAGTATTGCCGAAATCTCCAAATATCAAAAATACAGTTAAGATCAGACATGGAATCGATAATTTTTCATATAAAAAATATCCCTTTAGTATTTGGATTGATGCTCAGTATTTAACTGAGGATTGGACAAAACTTATACAAGAATATGATCTAAAAGAAGCGGAACGTAATGTAATGATGAAACTTGAAAATACTCTTAATGTTGGGCAAAGAATTTCCCATCAGCTTATGATTACTGCTGTGAAAAATGATGAAGAACTTTTAAAATATACAGACATATTCACGAGCTTATTTGAGGGTACACCAGAAAAAGATGCACTAGAAAGTTATTTTAATACGTTTTCACAAGTAAAATTAGGTTCAGAAGTTCAGATGTTTATTGGATGCATAGATGAAATGCCTGTAACTACCGGTTTATTAATAGAAACCAAAGATAGCTATGGTATTTATGATGTGATGACAAAAGAAACATTTAGAGGTAAAGGAATTGGCAGTGAAATGTTTCAATTTCTTCTAAAGCAAACAAAGGATAAACAAAAACCAGTTGTATTACAGGCTTCAGAGGATGGAAAAAATATCTATAAGCGATTTGGATTTATAGATGTCGGAGAAATGGTTGTATTTGAATAGAGGGTTTCTTTAATTTGCTTAATTTGAACAAACTTTATTCTAAAACAACATTAATTATTATCCCATTGTGGAATACTTTTTCTTTAAAATTCACGGTTCAATTAATAATATTGGATCAATTGTTGCTATAAAAGAAAAAAGAGCTTAGAACCCTTATAAACCAAGGATTCTAAGCTTCTTTTGACTATTCCCACTCAATCGTTGCAGGCGGCTTGCTCGTAATGTCATACACGACGCGGTTGATGTGTTTCACTTCGTTGACGATCCGTGTCGAAATCACTTCAAGCACATCCCAAGGGATACGCGCCCAGTCAGATGTCATGCCGTCAATTGATGTTACGGCACGGATACCGATTGTGTAATCATACGTTCTCGCATCTCCCATGACGCCGACGCTGCGGATGTCAGGAAGAACCGTGAAGTACTGCCAGATGTCGCGCTCAAGGCCGTGGTTCGCCACTTCTTCACGCAGAATCGCGTCTGATTCACGAACGATCTCAAGTTTTTCTTCCGTTACTTCGCCGAGTACGCGGATGCCAAGTCCAGGGCCCGGGAACGGCTGACGCCATACGATATCATCCGGAAGGCCGAGCTCTGTGCCGAGCGCGCGCACTTCGTCTTTGAAAAGGGTGTTCAGCGGCTCGATCAGTTCAAACTGCATATCTTCAGGAAGTCCGCCGACATTGTGATGCGATTTGATCGTTTGCGCCGTTGCAGTACCGCTCTCGATAATATCCGTGTAAAGCGTTCCTTGCGCAAGGTAATCGATGCCTTTCAGCTTGTCCGCTTCATCATCAAACACGTAAATGAATTCGTTGCCGATGATTTTGCGTTTTTGCTCAGGATCAGAAACACCTTTCAGCTTGTTTAAGAATCTGTCTTTCGCATCAACTTTAATGACATTCATATTAAAGCCTTCGCTGAACGTTTTCATGACGCCTTCAGCTTCGCCTTTACGAAGCAGGCCGTGATCGACGAAAATACAAGTCAGCTGGTCGCCGATCGCTTTATGAATTAAAGCAGCCACAACAGAGGAATCAACACCGCCGCTTAGCGCGCAAAGAACCTGCTTGTCTCCGACTGTTTCACGGATTTTTTGCATTTCGATTTCGATAAAGTTTTCCATTGACCATTTGCCTTCACAATCGCAAACGCCGAATACAAAGTTTTTCAGAAGATCATTGCCGTATTCAGAGTGGCGCACTTCCGGGTGGAACTGAACGCCGTACCAATTCTTGTCCGCTTTGCTCATCGCTGAATTCGGACAGTGATGGCTTGTTGCGTCAACAGTGAAGCCTTCTGGAACTTCTACAACCAAATCGCCGTGGCTCATCCAGACAACTTGTTCTTCCGGAAGATCTTTGAACAAGTCAGGAGTTCCTTGAATCTGAATGTTGGCTTTTCCGTATTCGCGCTGGCTTGCCGCCTCGACTTTTCCTCCGAGATAATGAGTCATCAGCTGCATGCCGTAGCAGATGCCTAATACAGGAATATCGAGTTCAAAGATTTTTTCGTCACAGCGGAAAGATCCTTCATCATATACACTGTTCGGTCCGCCTGAAAGGATAATTCCTTTTGGATTCATTTCTTTGATTTCCTCAGCTGTCAACGTATGGGGGTGCAGCTCGCTATATACGCCAAATTCACGGATCCGGCGGGTAATCAGCTGGTTATACTGACTGCCGAAATCAAGAACAAGAATCATTTCATTCACTAACTTCGTCATGGTTGTCACCTAATCTCCTCTAAGTTTTTGACACAGAAAAAACGGAGGACACACGTTCAGCCCTCTGTCGCGCAAGACTTGTACGGAAGCCCGGCTTTTTAACGCTCCCGGGCTCCCATTTAACATTCATTTATTCTAACAACAGGACGATATGCGGTCAAGACTATCTTGTTTTAATTATATTTTCCCACAACTGTCCCGATTCATTCCAAAGCTTTGCGGCATTATCGCTGCGGTATAACGCACGCTCATAGCGCAGCGTCAGCTCGGACATGTCGTTTGTATGGTGCGCCTCGTCAACCCTCGCGGCAAAATCGCGCAGCGTTTCTCCGTCTCCCCTGCTGTACCCTTTTCGTTTCAGCTGGCGGAGCAGCGCGGCATATGCGTCGAAAAAGACGTCTTCATCCGTACGCCGCTTCAATCTGGCTGCTGTAACGTGCGGAATCCAGCGCGCCCGGAACAGCCAGGCGAGTGCCGCCGCGGCTGAAATCACGATGACGATGGCTGCATACGGCCACAGCTGTGCCGCGGTTTTGTTGCGGATCACAGGCTGCGGTGCCGCGCTGTGATCCCGCTTTTTCGGCTTTTCCTCTTTTTCCGGCTTTGTTTCCTGACGCTGCTTGTCAGACGGTTCATCCGAATTTCCCGCTGAGCCTCCGCTGTCTTTTGCCGCGGTATGATTTTGCTCTGACGTAAACTCCGTCGGATTGGTGAAGCCTTTTGTCGGCTCAAACGTCACCCAGCCCTGATCGGGAAAATACACTTCCACCCACGAATGGGCGTTGTTGTTTGTGACTTCATAAATGTGGCCGTTATGGTCGCCTGCCCCTTTATATTCGCCGGATGTATAGCCCTTCACCCAACGGGCGGGGATTCCCGCAGAGCGGAGCAGCACAGCCATTGCCGATGAAAAGTTATCACAATATCCTCTTTTCGTTTCAAACAGAAATTGATCGACATAATCCTGATTGTGCTCCGGAACCGCGACATCCTGCGTATTATACGAAAATGCGGAAGATCCGAGATAATCCTCGATCGCCTTCGCTTTATCGAACATATTATGATGATCCCGCGTCAGTCTGTCCGCAAGCTGTCTCACTCTTTTCGGAAGGCTGTCGGGGACCTGTAAATACCGGTCATTGAATTGATTCTGCTCACGGTATCGTTTCACTTTCACTTTTCTGAGATCATTCAGCTTAAAGACGGGCGCCTGAAAAGTCACCGTGTACCGTCCCATATTGCGGATGTTGCCCACTTGTTCACTGACCGGCGTAATTTGCTCGGTGTTTCCGTTCATTTCAAGCTGAATCGAGTGCTTCGGTTTAATATTGGAGACGCCGATCGGATACATGACGTGATTATAGAGATAATTTTCATCAATGGACACCTGTGCCGTATACCGTCTCGTCTGCACACTCCGGTCAAACCATATATCTTCCACGTTGCCGCCGTTCAGTTTATAGGACATGCCCTGATCGGTCTCCACCCAGCCTTTTCCCGTGTATGTATCCTTCGTTTCCACCCGGAAGTACGCCCGTTCTTTTCCCTTCCATGTGAAAACCGGCGTATCATCCTGCTGAAAAGGGCCGCCCAATGTTTCATCATGATTGCCGTAGCCGATTTTGCTTTCGGCGGCGGGCACTTCCTTGTGGTTTGTTATTTTTTTAAGAAACGGCACGGGGTCCGGCCAGTTCGGGTCTGATTTCGGAGCCGCCAGACCGAACACGACGGAAGCGCAGATAAACAGCATCAGCGGCAGAAACCATTTGAGTATCAATCTTTTTTTAAACGCTATGTGTTCCGTAAGCCGGATGCGCTCCATATACAAAAGCCCCATCATCAAAAAGCCGATAAAGACGATCCGGATGACGGCGTACGCGGCATCATAAGGAGTAAACGTATCAAGCACGGTGATATACGCCACCGTCATGATAAAAAAGAATAATATTTTCCGCTGATAGATCACCCAGTAATGCAGCAAATACACGAGCAGCCATAAAAGCACAAAAAACAGCAATGTGCGGAATGACGGATTCATGTCATTCCATCTTCCGGACCCGATGTGGCGGGCATTTTGCATCACGTCCCGCAAAAAAGAAACGAGCCATTCCGGCTGAAAAACCGAACCTTTATAAAACAGGATGTGAATACTGATCAACGTAAACAGAATGCAGGACGGCACGGTGACGTACCACCTCATCCGGAAGAATGACAGCAGAAATGCCAAACCGATAAAAACGATGAAAAAACCGGTATGTTTTGTATCTGTAAAATTGTGCAGCGGCCTGAGCCATTCCCATAACAATAAAAAAGCGAGAAAATAAAACAGCAGCAGACTCAGCCTGCTTCCCTGGTTCTCGTCATGCGGCATGGCGCGCCACCTCTCTTTCTAAACAACATGGGACACCCGTTTGTCCCTGATCATTTGCACCTTAATATTTTTTTGAGCGAAGATGAGAGCGAGTTTCCGTTCTTTCTCCGAAAGCGCGGCATTCGTTTCTTTCGCCAAAAACACCGTCATGTCAGCACGGCCGGGCTCAGCCTGTTTGAGAAGGTCTTCTGTAAGACTGCCCGTCACGACGGCAATGGAAGCTTTGCGGACGCGCGGATCCGCCAGCTCTTTTCCTAAACGCCCGCCTGCATCGGCTTCTTCCGATTCTGAAGCTGATGCCAGGTAACGCAGCATCTTTCTGAAATGCCGGTCTCCCTCCCGGACGGGAAATACGGTCCGGTCGCTCCCCAATGAAATAAATCCTGCGGGAGAGCCCTTCACAAGCGCCGTGTAAAGCAGGGATGCCGAAGCTGATACCGCGGCTTCAAACGATGGGGACGGCCTGCAGTCCAAAAGGAGAGTCATATTCACACTCTGCAGCGGGTCAAATTCCTTCGTCATCAGCTCATTTCGCCGCGCTGATGTTTTCCAGTCAAGTGCGGAAAACCGGTCGCCCGGCTGATAATTTCTGACGCTCGCAGCCATTGCGGAGCGGTGTACCTGAAACGGAGCGCCGGCAGCCGCCCCCTCTTCTCCGGATGCGGCCTGCGGCTTATAGTGAACAGACCCGTACGCCGGGAAAACCAGAACCGTATCCGTAACGGAAAACGACGCCGTCTTGTCCAAAAGCCCGAGAACATCTCCCGTCCGCACTCTTATCGTATGTAAATGATGCTCTCCGCGCGGCACCTGCGGCAGCTCATATTGTAACGTCAGCTTCCTTTGAAACCACGGAAACACGAGCTGTTTCGCACTGCGCCTCTCGCCAAGCGTTTCCGGCATCACATCTTCAATGACCATATATGTCAGCGGAAACGGCAGGCGCCTCGTCAGCCTGATGGTGACAGACAGCCTGTCGCCTGAGGTTAACTGGGCGGAGGACACGTCACGCGTCACCTGAAACGCCCGCAGCGGGTACACAGCGACCAGCCCGGCGTAAACGGTAAACGGCAAAAACGCATAAAATAAAAACCAGCTCACAAATCCGCCCTGAAACATGGCATAAGAAAAGACAGCCGCTGTCAGTACGGCCAACATAAGCAGCTTCCAGCCATATAGAAGCCAATGCATCTTCCTTCTCATTAGCGGACCGACATCCTTTGGACGGGCACTTTTTCCGTTTGCATGATGTCTTCTATAACCGCTTCCGGGGTCACATCGTTAAATTTCGCCTCGGCGGTCAAGATCATTCTGTGCGGCAGCGTATACGGAGCCAAATACTGGACGTCATCAGGAATGACGTAATCGCGGTCATGAAGCAGCGCGTACGCCTGCGCGGCTTTCATTAATGAGATTGAACCGCGCGGACTTACGCCCAGATGTACGGACGGATGCCGGCGGGTATGCTGAGTAATGCCGACGATATACGCTTTAATTCCATCATCCACCCGCACCTGCTCCAATTTTCGCTGAAGGCTGATAAACTGTTCTTTAGAAATGACGGGCTCGATTGTTTCAAGCGGATTGCGCCCTTCCTGCAAAGACAGAACTTGAAGCTCTTCCTCGGCAGTCGGATAGCCCATGCGCAGCTTAAATAAAAACCGGTCAAGCTGGGCTTCGGGAAGCGGATACGTTCCTTCATATTCAACCGGGTTTTGTGTGGCCATGACGAAAAACGGCTCAGCCAGCCGCATTGTCTTTCCGTCAATCGTAACATTCCCTTCCTCCATTGCCTCAAGCAGGGAAGACTGCGTTTTCGGAGAAGTTCTGTTAATTTCATCAGCCAGCACGATATTCCCCATGATCGGTCCAGGGCGGTATTCAAATTCCATCGTTTTCGTATTATAAATAGAGACACCCGTCACATCTGACGGCAGAAGATCCGGCGTGAACTGAATCCTCTTAAAGTCAGCTCCGATCAGCTTGGCCAAAGCGCGGACCATCATCGTTTTTCCGACTCCCGGCACGTCTTCCAGCAGCACATGCCCTTTTGCGAGAATGGCGGCCAGACTGAGTATGGCGATATCCCGTTTTCCTATGATGATGTTTTCAATATGCTCAACGGCTTTCTCCAGCAGCGGATGCAGCTCTTCTTTATAAGCCATTCTTCTCCTCCTAGTCATCTCTCAAATTTCAATTATCGTAACCTAACTTTACCACAAAATATAAACAGTATAAAAAAACGTTTCCAGCGAATTGTTTCCAGTCTGAAAAAGGAAAAAGCTCCCTTTAGAAAGGAAGCTTTATTTCAGCTGGAGAGGCTCCATATGAACGTGTGAATGGTCAATGGCATGTTCCTCTTTCATCTTGCGTTCTACCTCATTTGCGATCTCATGACTCTCTTTAATGTTCAGATCTGACGGCACTTCAATGACGACATCAATATGAACGGAGCTGCCCAGATATCTCGCTTTAATATCTTTTAAACGGCTGACGCCCGCAATCTGTTCAATCGTCTTTTTGTAATCAGAAATATGTTTGACATCAAAACCGTCAGTCAGCGAATGAGAGGATTCCTTAAAAATATCCCACGCGGTTTTGCAGATGATCAACCCGATGATAAACGCGGTAACCGTATCCACCCAAGCCAAATGGAACTGTGAAGCAAAAATTCCGATAAACGTGCCGATACTGACGAGCGCATCTGATTTATTATCAGCGGCCGCAGCTGAAAGGGCCTGGCTGTTTACCTTTTTGGCAAGCCCTTTCGTATAGCGGCAGACCATCAGCATCACGACGGCGCTCCCCGCGGCCGTCCAGGCGGCTATCATATCCGGCGTTTCCTCTTTAACGGAAAAAATAGATTGCGCGGCGCTGAACAGCACTTGCATTCCGACAAGCATCATAATAATGGAAGCGATGAGTGACGCGACGGTCTCCGCCCGAAAATGGCCGTAAGGATGATCTTCGTCAGGAGGTTTCTGAGAGATGCGCAAACCGATGAAAACAGCCGCAGATGCCGCGATATCAGTCGCATTATTTAAACCGTCGGCCTGAAGCGCTTCTGAGTGAAACAAATAACCGATCACAAGCTTCACAGCCGACAATGCCGCATATGCGCCAATACTGACAATCGCTCCGGTTTCGCCTTTTTTCAATTCATGATATCTCTCCACTGAAAATCCTCCTTCCCGTTCAATTTTTCCTTCATTATCATACAAAGCGAGGACACAGTGGGTCTATAGAAACATGATTCACTTTCCACAGAAAAATAGTAAGCATAGAACATTTATGCACTCAGGAAACTTATTTTCATTCACAAAACCCCTCTCATCCCAATCGTATCAAGGATTCTCGCCAACCCACGTTCATGGAATTATTTTCAAAACCAATAAAACACAGAAATAACAGAAATTATTTCTTTTCCTTCCGGCACCTTCTGCTGTACGGATGAGAAAAAAATGTCATATTTTCTTACATCATTTTCAACTGTCTGTGGCATTTATGATAGAATAATACTTGTCGGAATATTCAGCATAAACAAACCAAAGGAGGCAAAGAATGAATCAGCCTAACTCTTTATCTAAGGGATTAAAAACCCGGCATATGACTATGATTTCAATTGCCGGCGTGATCGGCGCCGGATTATTTGTCGGAAGCGGATCCGTCATTCATTCCACCGGACCCGGAGCGATTGTCTCCTACGCTTTAGCAGGATTATTAGTGATTTTTATTATGAGAATGCTGGGGGAAATGTCCTCCGTCAACCCGACAAGCGGTTCGTTTTCACAGTACGCGCATGATGCCATCGGTCCTTGGGCCGGTTTTACGATCGGATGGCTGTATTGGTTTTTCTGGGTCATCGTCATTGCCATTGAAGCCATTGCAGGCGCCGGAATCATACAGTACTGGTTCCCGGGCATTCCGCTATGGCTGACGAGTCTGCTTCTGACCGTGCTGTTAACACTGACGAATATTTATTCAGTTAAATCGTTCGGCGAATTTGAATACTGGCTTTCCTTAGTGAAGGTAGCGACGATCGTTGTCTTCTTAATCGCGGGATTTGCATTCATTTTCGGAATCGTCCCCGGCAGCAAACCGGTCGGGCTGGAAAATCTGGCGGGCAGCGGCGGATTTTTCCCTAAAGGTCCAAGTTCCGTACTGCTCGGCATCGTCGTTGTCATTTTTTCTTTCATGGGATCTGAAATCGTCGCAATCGCAGCGGGAGAAACGTCAAATCCGGTCGAATCCGTCACAAAGGCGACCCGCTCAGTCGTTTGGCGGATCATTATTTTTTACGTCGGTTCCATTGCGGTTGTGGTCACACTGCTGCCGTGGGATTCAGCCAATATTTTGGAAAGCCCCTTCGTTGCCGTTTTGAGCCATATCGGGGTTCCCGCAGCCGCTCAAATCATGAATTTCATCGTCCTGACAGCCGTTCTGTCCTGCCTGAACTCCGGGCTTTATACGACGTCACGGATGCTGTATTCACTGGCAGAGCGAAATGAAGCGCCGCGGCGTTTTATGAAACTGAGCAAAAGAGGCGTACCGGTTCAAGCCATTATCGCCGGCACCTTTTTCTCCTATATTGCCGTTGTTATGAACTACTTTTCTCCCGACTCCGTATTTTTGTTCCTGGTCAATTCATCAGGGGCGATCGCACTGCTCGTCTATCTCGTCATCGCCGTCTCACATCTGAGAATGAGAAAGAAAATCGAACGGACAAACCCTGAATCTCTTAAAATCAAAATGTGGTTTTATCCGTACTTAACCTACCTGACGATCATCGCCATTTGCGCCATCTTGTTATCTATGCTGTTTATCAGTTCAATGCGGTCTGAATTTCTACTGACAGGATTTATTACTCTGCTGGTACTTGCCTCATATGTATTCCGCAAAAAACAAAAACCGAAAGAGAGCGCTTCCGAAAGCCGGATTGCGCAATAACCGCAAACACCCCCCTCAAAAAAGGGCGGGTGTTTTTTTAACCAACCTGTTCAAGGCAGCATTAACTGTAGTACAGGATTTCAATAAATGATAAGGACAGGATGAAAAATGGCTCTAGAAAAATTTGCAGATGAACTGCCGATTATCGAAACACTCCAGCCGCAGAAGAAATCAGACGGCAGCACGTATTATGAAGTCACCATGAAGGAATGCTTTCACAAGCTGCACCGCGATCTCCCGCCGACCCGGCTGTGGGGGTATAACGGTTTATTTCCGGGCCCCACGATCGACGTGAACCAAGATGAAAACGTCTATATTAAATGGATGAATGACCTTCCGGATAAGCATTTTCTGCCCGTGGATCATACCATTCACCATTCAGAAAGCGGCCATCAGGAACCCGATGTCAAAACCGTCGTCCATTTACACGGAGGAGCAACGCCGCCGGACAGCGACGGCTACCCGGAAGCATGGTTCACAAAGGATTTTAAGGAAACGGGTCCTTATTTTGAGAGAGAGGTATACCATTATCCAAACAAACAGCGCGGGGCTCTGTTATGGTATCACGATCACGCCATGGCGATTACGAGGCTCAATGTGTACGCCGGGCTTGCCGGGATGTATATCATTCGCGAGCGAAAAGAAAAGCAGCTGAAGCTTCCCTCCGGAGAGTATGACGTACCGCTTATGATTTTGGACCGCACATTAAATGACGACGGTTCCTTGTCTTACCCGAGCGGACCTGCTAACCCTTCCGAAACGCTGCCCGACCCTTCCATCGTCCCGTTTTTTTGCGGAAATACCATTCTCGTCAATGGTAAAGCGTGGCCGTATATGGAAGTTGAACCGCGGACATATCGTTTCCGTATCCTTAATGCCTCCAATACGAGAACATTTTCTCTCTCGCTCAATAACGGCGGGAAGTTTATTCAAATCGGTTCTGACGGCGGATTGCTTCCCCGCTCTGTCAAAACACAATCTATCAGCTTAGCCCCGGCAGAGCGGTATGATGTGCTCATCGATTTCTCCGCCTTTGACGGAGAACATATCATTTTAACGAACGGCACCGGCTGCGGGGGCGACGCCGATCCGGATACAGACGCCAATGTGATGCAATTCCGCGTCACAAAACCGCTGAAGGGAGCAGACACAAGCCGGAAGCCTAAATATCTTTCAACAATGCCTAATGTGACATCAAAGAGAATACACAATATCAGGACGCTTAAACTCACAAATACGCAAGACAAATACGGCCGGCCCGTTTTGACGCTGAATAACAAGCGATGGCATGATCCTGTGACAGAAGCGCCGAAGCTCGGCACAACGGAAATCTGGTCGATTATCAATCCGATGGGGGGAACCCATCCGATACACCTGCACCTTGTTTCCTTCCAAATCCTTGACCGGCGTCCTTTTGACTTAGAGCGTTATAACAAATTCGGCGACATTGTGTATACAGGCCCCGCCGTCCCGCCTCCTCCAAGTGAAAAAGGCTGGAAAGATACCGTGCAGGCGCACTCGGGAGAGGTCATCAGAATCGCGGCGACCTTCGCTCCTTACAGCGGACGCTACGTATGGCACTGTCATATTCTAGAACATGAAGATTACGACATGATGAGACCGATGGACGTCACGAATAAGCAGTAAACAAATATCCCCCCTTTTAGAGAAGGGGATTTTTTATTTATCCAAAAAGAAAAAATAAGAAGACACTTATTTGCATATACTGTAATAACAGGAAGACGATGCACCCTCATTGGAAATCTGGATAGAAAAAGGAATTAGGAGATTAGGAAAAAGTATGAGACAATGAAGGAGTGCACGAAAATTCATAAGGGAAGAAGTGACTTTATGTCTTACTACAACAAACGTAATCAGGAACCGCTGCCTAAAGAAGATGTCAGTACGTGGGAATGCACAAAAGAGGACTGTATCGGCTGGAGCAGAAAGAATTTTGCCGGCAGTGATACCCCGACTTGCCCCCTTTGCGGCAGTAAAATGATCGACGGCGTCCGTTCGTTGGTAAATCTCCAAAACAATAACCAAACGGCATCAAGTTAGACCTCCCTTTTACGAGTCTCAACATAGAGAAGGCCTCCATGTCTCATGAGAGGCCTTTGCGTTATCATGTCCTTTTATGATGCAAAGGAGCATTGAACATGAAAAACGATCGGCAGCAGAAAGATCTGAAGGAAATGGCAAAACGGCGGAAAATGAACCTTGCCGCACAGTCATTCATCGAAACGCTTCATTTTGCCGTTCCGATTCTCCGTTTTTTCAAATGGCTCGCCTCAGCCGCAGCCAGCTTTGTTCATTAAAAAACACCCAGCGGGCGCTGAGTGTTTTTTTTCATGATTGGATGACGGAAAAACTGTTGATAATGCCGTTGTCATTTTCCCAGACTTTTTCGCATTTTTTCGTATCCAAATGATAAGCATAAATGGTCCGGACCTTCGCATTCCGCCCCGTTTCATCCTTCAGACGCTTAGCGCCTTTTGCTTCCGCCATGAAATAAATGATGCTGCCGTCTTTAGAAAACTGAGGCTGGGCATCAATCAGCGGAGCGAAGTCCTTCCCGTTTGAGATAATCGTTTCATCTTTTTTCGTTTTGACATTCATCAGACGGATGGACGCTTTTTGTTCCATCCCTTTTTGTGTATAAGATGTAAAGACAAGGTTCTTTCCGTCCGGTGACACCGCCACGTCGCTGATAAACTGTTCAAGGTTTGTCAAATCCTGAAGGTGTTCGCCCGCTCCTGCTGCAAACCGGATATTCGTCGGTTCAGGGTCAATCCCCTTCTCATTTGCCTCATCCGTTTTTTGATAATCCTCTTTTACGGAATAATGCAGAAGCGCAAAATCGTTTTGGCTGCGGTTATAAAAGAAGCTGCTCACACTGTCGTCTTTCTCATCGGCGGCGGGATACAGATTTTCATAACGTTTCGTTTTCAAATCAAAAGATGCGAGACGGAAAATATCTTCATCCGCTTTTCCGAGACGGAAATAAATGTGCGTCAGATCCTTTGATAAAAACAGACTGTCAGCGCTTGCCGTTCCTTTATAAAGCACCGTCTTCTTTTTCGTCTTCAGATCAAGCTTATAGAGACGCATCTCATTTTGGTCATTATTCCCGACAAAATAGAGCACCTGATGGGCGTCATCCAGCGCAAACGCCGGATATGCCGAAAGCTTTTCCTCGTACAGCACGCGGCCGTCCTCGTAATATTTCGTCATCAGATCTTTGTCTGTAATGGAAACAAGCAGCTTGTCATGGCCGCCGGAGACAACGGCTTTCCCGCCGCCGTCGCTTTTTCCTTTAATCAGTAAAACGGACGCGATGACCGCCGCCGCCAAAACGGCAGCCAGCAACATCCAGATCCATCGTTTCTTCTTCATTATCAATCTCTCCGTCAATCAGAAAAAGCAAGAATCAGTGTCCTTGCTTTTTAAGATGGTCTATTTTAATAGCTGTAGTGTCCGGATACTCTTCCTTTGCTTAATGGATATCCGAGCGCTTTGAACGCTTTCGGGCTGACATCCAATACGGCATTCGGCAGACGGCCTACATCATTTTTGTATACGGTGATAACCTTTTTCGGTTTTGCTTTCGCATAAGCTCTGATTTTCGTTCCGTTTCTCGGAACGTCAAATCCTAATTTTGTCGCGCAATCCCAGTGTCCCAGTTTTTTACCGGAAGATCCTTTTTTACCGACTCCATTATACCATGTAATATTACCGTTCACTTTTTTAGCACTTGCATCAGAAGAGTAACTGATCGCTCCCAGCGTGCTTCCTGCTAAAATCAATAAGGCTAAGAATAACTTCTTCAAGCTTTCGTCCTCCTGATTCTTTATTCTAGGCAAAATTATACACCAAGAAGACGATTATAATATTTCAATCACTTTACATGTTCATTACAACGTGATGAGACATGCACATAACGACGGCACAATTACCTGTTCTATATAATTCCATGGTAAATTATACTACAAAATTTAATTCATTAGCGTTATAATATTCATAGAGTATTTCTGCATTCAATATGGACTTTTTATAAGGCCTATTGATAGTTGCATAATATGATATATTTTGAGAAAAATCAGGCTTTAGGAAGCAGGCACTTTATTCCTTTTAACCGTGGTTCATATTGATCATGTACCTATACTCGTTTCAATCAGACTAGGAGTGATAATCAATGAAAGCGGCAAGATGGCACAATCAAAAAGACATTCGAATCGAAAACATTGATGAACCTAAAGCAGAACCGGGTAAAGTCAAAATTAAAGTCAAATGGTGCGGGATTTGCGGAAGCGACCTTCATGAATATTTGGGAGGCCCGATCTTTATTCCGGTCGGCAAACCTCATCCGTTAACAAACGAAATGGCGCCCGTCACGATGGGTCACGAATTCTCAGGAGAAGTCGTTGAAGTGGGCGAAGGCGTCAAAAATTACAGCGTCGGCGACCGTGTCGTCGTGGAACCGATTTTTGCCACACACGGACATCAGGGAGCCTATAACCTTGATGAACAAATGGGATTCTTAGGCTTAGCCGGAGGCGGCGGCGGATTTTCTGAATATGTATCCGTTGACGAAGAATTGCTGTTTAAGCTTCCTGAAGAGCTTTCTTACGAACAGGGCGCACTTGTTGAGCCGTCAGCGGTAGCGCTTTACGCCGTCCGCCAAAGCAAATTAAAAGCGGGCGACAAGGCGGCAGTTTTTGGCTGCGGACCGATCGGGCTGCTTGTGATTGAAGCCCTGAAAGCGGCCGGCGCCACAGATATTTACGCGGTTGAACTTTCACCGGAACGTCAGGAAAAAGCGAAAGAACTCGGCGCTATCATCATTGATCCGTCAAAAACGGACGATGTCGTTGAAGAAATCGCTAAACGCACAAACGGCGGCGTTGATGTTTCTTATGAAGTAACAGGCGTTCCTGTCGTTCTCCGCCAGGCGATCCAGTCAACAAACATTGCCGGTGAAACGGTTATCGTCAGCATCTGGGAAAAAGGAGCGGAAATTCATCCGAACGATATCGTCATCAAAGAACGGACCGTAAAAGGCATTATCGGATACCGTGACATCTTCCCTTCCGTTCTTGCACTGATGAAAGAGGGGTACTTCTCAGCAGATAAGCTCGTCACGAAAAAAATCGTGCTCGACGATCTGATTGAAGAAGGCTTCGGTGCTTTAATCAAAGAGAAAAACCAAGTGAAAATCTTAGTCAAACCGAACTAAACCGTTCAGCTGAATATCAACACATCCGAAAAAGAGCCGTTCCGGCTCTTTTTTTTATCTCATCGTCTTTCCTTCCTTTTCCTTTTAAAAATGATCCCCTCTGCGCAAACTATTTTTCACCCTGTCCCGTCTATCCTTAGGCAGCAGCCTATGATACGTATTTTAAAAAAAGGAGCCCTTTGAAGCAATGAAGAACGAAACAGCCAAAGCGTCGCTTGTGACGTGCATAACTGAGCGCAAGGAAGACTTTTACCGGCTGGCGTACAGTTACGTAAAGAACAAGGATGACGCGTTAGATATTGTTCAAGAATCAATTCAAAAAGCGCTGACATCGGTCGAATCCGTCAAAAACCCCGATGTGATCAAAAGCTGGTTTTATAAAATTTTAGTGCGCACGGCCATTGATTTTCTCCGCAAACAGAAAAAACTGAAAGTGATGGACGATGAAACGATCGAGTTTTTAAGCCGCGGAAAGGAAGATCACTACAAAGACACAGACCTTCACGAAGCGCTTGATGACCTGCCGCATCAATATAAAACCATTATCATTCTGCGTTTCTTTGAAGACCTGAAATTAGAAGAAATCGCGGACATCACGGGGGAAAACATCAACACCGTCAAAACACGCCTTTACAGGGGGCTGAAGCTCATGCGCATTCAGCTGACGAAGGAGGATCTTTCTTAATGGAAAAGAGATTAGAACAATTAAGAGAAGAGTATAAAAGCGTACCCATTCCTAAGGAACTGGACAGCATTGTCGAAAAAGCCCTTCAGCAAAAACCGAAGAAAAAACGAATCGTGATGTGGCCGACATCCGCGGCAGTCGCTGCGGCCGTCTTATTTACCGCCGTTGTCAATATCAATCCGGATGCCGCACAAGCCATGTCTAAAATCCCCGTCATCGGCAAAGTCGTCCAAGCCATCACATTCACGGAGATGAAGGAAGAAAAGAACCAATCAAGCATTGATGTAAAAACGCCCGCTCTGTCCGGCCTTTCCGATCATAAACTCGAAGACAGCATCAACCGGCATTATATGAAAGAAAGCAAAGAGCTGTATCAGGAATTTATGAAGGCGACCTCAAAAAGCAAAAAAGGCCACCTCAGTATTTACAGCGATTATGAAACCGTTACTGACACAGCGGATTTGATCTCAATCCGCCGTGATATCGAAAAAACACAAGCTTCATCTTATACGCAAAGCCGTTACATCACGATTGATAAAAAGAATGAGGCCGTGCTTACGTTAAAGAGTTTATTTAAAGATGACCGTTATATTAAAGTCATCAGCGAAAATATTAAAGAACAAATGAAAAAACAGATGAAAGAAGATCCGAATAAAATATACTGGGTCGAAGATAATGATATGTCGGAGCCTTTTAAAGCCATCCGCGCCGACCAGAATTTTTATATTACAGATAAGCACAAACTTGTCATCTCATTTGATGAATACGAAGCGGCACCCGGATATATGGGCGTTACAGAGTTTACAATACCGACCTCCGTCATCTCCAAGCTGCTTGTCGGAGACCGCTACATCAGATAAAGAAAGAAAAAAATCCATGATATCCGCAGATCATGGATTTTTTCTTTCGTCCCGCAACAGCCAAGATGCACAAGGGACCCTTTTCATATAACAGACGCCGGACGGGGGCTGAAAAGTTTAAGAAAATCACAGCATTTCATTCATTTTTTCTGAAACAAAATCCCCTTCCGAATGCGTCTAATTAACGGAACAAATGGAAGACTGTACAGAAATCTGCCATAGCCATCCGCAAAACAGCGAGAATTTCCGCACACATTATTGGAGGAATACCATGTCAGACAAGTCACTGCATCACCGCTATATTCCCGGACTGGATGGACTTCGCGCCTTTGCCGTCCTCGCAGTTATCGCATATCATCTGAATTTTAACTGGGCCGACGGCGGTTTCATTGGTGTTGATATCTTTTTTGTTTTATCGGGGTATTTAATTACATCTATTATATTGCCTGCCCAAGGCAATGCCATCACCCTTGATTTGCGTGATTTTTGGGTGCGCCGGATCAGGCGGCTTCTGCCGGCGGCTTATCTCATGATTATCACGACGGTCATTTGGGTCGTATTGTTTAACAGCGAGCTCCTGCATACCGTACGCGGGGATGCGGTCTCCTCACTTTTTTACATAAGCAATTGGTGGTTTATCTTTCATCAGCTTTCTTATTTCGACAGCTTCGGCTCCCCTTCGCCATTAAAAAACCTTTGGTCGCTGGCGATTGAAGAACAGTTTTATATCATATGGCCCTTCCTGCTGCTTGCGGGAATGTACATATGTAAAACACGGGCCCGGCTTGCGGCCGCGGTCATGTTCCTCGCGTTATGTTCGGCAGTCGTAATGAGTATGATGTATGTGCCCGGCGGAGATCCGAGCCGCGTTTATTACGGGACGGATACCCGCTCATTTGAATTGCTGATCGGCTGCGCTTTAGCTTTAGTGTGGCCGATGAAACGATTATCTTCCAAACGGCTGCCGAGCAGCATGAAACACCTGCTTCACGGGACGGAGCTTGCGGCTTTTGCCGCGCTGCTGCTTTGCGTCTTTTACACGGATGAATATGAACCCTTCTTGTACAAGGGCGGCATGCTTTTGATCAGTATCACCGCAGCGGTTCTTGTCGCATGTTTATGCCATCCGAGCAGCTTTTTGGGACATGTTCTTTCATGGAAGCCGCTTCGCTGGATCGGAACGAGATCATACGGAATCTATCTTTGGCATTACCCGGTTATCGTACTGAGCACACCCGTGCAGGAAATCGGAAATCCGGTTTATTGGCACTGCGCCGTCAGAATCGGCGCCACTTTCATTCTTGCCGAGCTATCTTACCATTTCATTGAACAGCCGATCCGCACTGCGGGCTTCCGGCCATTTTTACGCCGCGTGTTTCTGAACCGCTTTTTGGAATGGAAGACGTCCTCTGTCATCAGCAGAATGTCGCTCGGCCTCATTCTTGCCGCCATTCTCGTATTTGCGGGCGGGCTGTCAGGAATAGCCGAAGAGAAAAAACAGCCGCAATGGACGTACGCGCAAAATGATCAGCAAGAAACGGCCGATCACGATCAGCCTGCAAAAGAAGATGACAGCAAGAAAAAACACAGCGGCGAAAAAACAGACACCGCGTCAGACACAAACAAGAAAGAACCAACAGACAAATCAAATACAAAGAAAAACGAAGAGAAAAAGGAACGGTCATCTCAAAAAACGGCTGATCCAAAACAAACACAGCCTCAGCAAGACGTGCTGGCTATCGGTGACTCGGTGATGCTGGACATTGCGTCATACCTGCGGCAGTCCCTCCCTCATGTCACCATCGACGGAAAGGTAGGAAGACAAGTCTCTCAAGCACTCCAGCTCACTTCGGAATATGCGTCATTTAATCAGCCGAACAAAGCGGTCATCATCGAGTTAGGGACGAACGGCTATTTCACAAACAGCCAAATTGAATCACTGATCAGCTCCTTTTCAAAAGCCGATATCTATCTTGTCAACACACGTGTGCCGCGGCAGTGGGAAAGCAAAGTAAACGAGTCATTGCGCCGGCAGGCCGAGTCACGGAAAAATGTGACGCTTGTCGATTGGCACGCAAAAGCATTGCAGCACCCTGAATACTTCACACCGGACGGCGTCCATCTCATACCTGAGGGATCAAAAGCGCTGACATCCCTCATCGTTCAAACAATGAAATCATGACAAGAAAAAGAGGCCCAAAAAAGGCCTCTTTTTCGTATATCGTCACGCAAGCTTCTGTCCGCAATTCGGGCAAAAATTCGCGCCTTCCGTTTTCGTTCCGCAGTTCGGACAGAATTTCGGCTTAGCCGCTCCTTCCGAGCCGTTCGCCGGTGCCGTCCCCTGATTCTGCTGACTTTGATTTTGCTGCGGCTGGTTCTGCTGATTTTGGTTCATTTGGTTCATCATTTGATTTGCCGCATTCATTCCCATCATCATGCCTGCCATGTCTGAGGCGGCGCCGCTTCCGCTCATTTTGCCGGATGACATTCCGTCCGTCATGGAAATCTGCTGATAGCGGTTCACATCGCCCACCATGCCGTAAGAAGCGTTTTTCGTAATCATATCCTGAACTTCCTGCGGATAATTAAAGCTCATAATATTGAAGCCCGTAATCGACATGCCGTCTCCGATCAGCTGCATATCAAGATCTTCTTGAATCCCTTTTCCTATTTCAAAGGAATTCGACTGCAGATTGAACATGTCTTTTCCTTCTCTGGTGATCCATTTCATCAAAAGCTGATCGAGAATAGACGTAATCCGGATTTTAATGTCCTCCACTAAATAGCTGTCTTTGACACCCGCAACCTTATCAATCAATCCGATGTAGTCAATGACCTTGAAGTTAAATGTGCCGTTTGCGCGGATCGGCATACCGCCCGGCATACCTGCCGCCGGAATGTTGATAGCGTTTTTTGTGCCCCACTTCACGGTGAACTCCTTCGTATTCACAAACAGCACTTCAGCCCGCATGCCGCTGTTAAAGCCAAACTTAAACCCTTTTAGTGTAGATAGAAACGGAATGATTTCTGATTCGATATCATAATCGCCGTCATCACGGAAAATCCCTTCAATCTTCCCGTTGTATAAAAAGATGGCATCCTGTCCCGGCCGGATGATCAGACGGCTGCCTTTTTTAATTTCACGGTTGTTCCATTTATAGAAAACCATGTCGTCTCTGAATTCTTCCCATTCCACCACATTTGCTAACTGATTTCTGAAAAAACCCATGTATGCTCAAATCCTTTACATATAATTAAAAACTTCCCTTGCTTCCGCTGTAACTCGTGCCGCCCCTCGTGACTCCGCCGTCATTGTCATTATCTTTATCAGGCTTTTTTTCCCTTGTAACGTCGGTTCGGATATATGTGTCGTGCTGGCTCAGCACTTCAGACGTATCGTGATTCATATACGTGCTGCCGGTGACGGTGACCTTGCCGCCGGAATTGTACACCATCACGGTGACGGCGATTCCGGCCGCGGCTGCGGCAATAATCAGCTGAAACCACCATGTGAGCAGCAGATTGTCAGACTTGTCGTCCGGGCTTTTCCCCATATCTTTATAAGCCATCTTGATGTAGGTCTGAAACGCCTTTTCATAATGGCCTGCGGAAATATCTGACGAGATCGTATTTCTGATCGTATTCAGCCGGCTGTTATTCAAATACGTCTCCGCCTTTTTATACCCGGAGATAAATACTTCCCGATTTTTCATATCAATGGTCAAAATCGCCGTGTTTCCGCTAAAATGACTGTCATAAAAATCACCGGCGTACTGCTCGATGTCCTTACCGCCCGTTCCGTTTGCGGTAAGAATGATAAAATCGGTATGGCGCTTTGCCCCGAGCTTCCCGGCCAATTCCTCAAGTTTCTTCGTTTCATCCTTCGTTAATAAATGAGCATTGTCATAAACATATTGCTTCTGTTCCGCGGCAGACGCCGATGTATGTAAACCAAAAGACAGCATCAGAAAAAGGACGAAGCAGAAGAGACACGCTTTTTTTATCGATACTTTCATCAAAAACCGCCTCCTATCATAAGTGAGACGAGTCTTAATGCTAAAAACGCACCGGCGGTTATGCCGCCGAACCACGCGGCCACTTTTCCGGCACTGATCGGCGGTTTGCCGACAAC
This sequence comes from Bacillus sp. Pc3, assembly GCF_000815145.1. Taxonomy (NCBI): domain Bacteria; kingdom Bacillati; phylum Bacillota; class Bacilli; order Caryophanales; family Bacillaceae; genus Bacillus; species Bacillus sp. Pc3. The sequence goes on from NZ_CP010406.1 coordinate 1,442,828, forward strand.
CTTGCCCGTCTGCCCGTTCATCGCAAAAATGTGTTCAGCCCGCTCATAGTCGTAGCTGACCATCCAGACCGGAAGCAGTACGTAAAAGCTGCTGATTTTATCGGTCTGAATCTGCTCATCCGTAATGTCAGCCGTCGTATATCCGGAGAAGGTGGATCTGATATAAGAATCAATATAATGGCTGATTTTATCCTTCGCCCGCGGAAAGAGATCGTCATCGGTATAATTGTACTTTTCCGCTATATATCCCGCTAAATAGGCCGTATTAAACTCCTTCAGCTCACTGTATGAGTAAGGCTCCAATTTGTCCATTAATTCATCATTCATTTTTTCTGAAGCGTCGACCGGAATTTTGAGATAATCAAGATTGATATCGCGGTACGCGTTGTAATACTCGGTCTCCGTCACCCGGTATTCTCCATCTTCATAGTGATGCACTCTCGTACAAACGGCATTGACCTGAACCTTGCTGTTTAAGTCAAACATCCAAAACGGCACGTACATGCCGGTTATGCTCTTCACCCGATCGGCAGTCATAAATCCTTTCGGTGTCAGACGGCCGTTTCGGCACCACTTTTTAAAAGCGCTCATGGCTTCTTCCTTGCTGATCGTAAAAGGGATCACCATCGAAGGCGCGAGATTTCCCGACAATCGGTCGGCGAGAACGGCGGCTCCTCCGCAAAACCCGCACGTCGTGGCCGTCGTTTCCGCCTCAGTCAATAATACCGCACCGCAATTCTCACACCGGTACTCATTCGCCTCATTTTCTGAAAATCTCGTCGTTATATACTCTTTTGGCAGGCTTTCAATCTGATCCTGCCGCCCGCAGCTGTGACATGTCAGCATGCCGGATGAACTGTCAAAGACCATATCATCGCCGCAGTTCGGGCATTTATAAGAAATGATCATTCTGTTTCTCTCACTTTCTCTTTATATCGGACAAAGCTGCAGCCCGCTGTCTATTGATCTTTACTGAAAAGCATTTTCTGCTTAAGCGCCGCCAATTCATCATCGACACTGCTTTGATTGCTGTCATATTTAGCCGTCAGCTCGTCAATATCGTCTTTCGGAGACGCGTTCAGCTCAGCCATCGCATTGGCATGATCAAGCGCTTGGTTGACCTTGTCTTCCATTCTGCCGAAAGCTGTCATCGATTGGCCCGCATTTGACACAGAGGACCCCAATTTGTTCATTCTCTCCTGCGTTTTTGCCACAGACCACTTCGCTTTGATGGCATTTCGGCGCGACTCAAGCTCTCCGATATCAGCGACAAGCTTGTCATGCATTTTGCGCATTTGAGACGCGTTGGAAGAAGCGAGCTGATAAGCCGTCTGCAGCTCGGTCAGTCTTGATTCAACAGCCGCTTTCCTTTCCAAAAATGTCCGCGCATCAGCTTCATTGCCGGCCTGCAATGCTTTCATCGCATAATTTTCCATCTTTTCGGCATCAGCCTGGCATTCTGTTAACGCTCTTTTCGCCCGCTGTTCCTCAGCCATGACAGAAGCCGTCTCCGCTTTCACTTTTCCTAAATCACTGTTCAGATTCCGCAAATATTGATCAACCATTTTTTCAGGGTTTTCAGCTTTATCCAGCAGCGCATTGATATTGCTTGACATGATGTCTTTAAATCTTCCTAAAATACTCATTTTTCATTTTCCTCCCAAAATTAAATAGTAACAAGTTCACAGTTATATATACTGATTTTTTTCAAAAAAAGTTTCATTTTCTCTTTAATTTATGTATTTTTATATGAAAATAGTCTCATTCAGCCCATTTGTGCCGGCGGAAATTCTTTATGACCAGATACAGTGAGAACAAAAAATAAACAAACAGCCCGATCATCAACCCGCTCACTAACGGATAATGTTTCGCCGCATACACAAAGAAATCAAGCTGCGAAATCTGTTCAGGACTTGTAATCGTATCCGTCCCATTCAAAAGCTTTGAAAATTTCGCCGTATCATTCCAATCAAACGAATCAGAAACAAGCTCACTCCCCTGATACCAATTGACAGCGGCGAGACAAAGAAAACAAAAAACAGAAAACGCGCATTGCACAATAAGAAAAACATGTTTCATGAAAAACATTCCTCCGCGGTTCAATATCATAGGCCGTCATACTATACATGACGGCAGCAGCAGAAACTTGGTTTTACTCAGAACTGATAAAAACGTGATTGTATGTACTTCACATCGGTTCAATTTACTGGATGCCTTTCTAAAGTATACCGTATATCGTAAAGAGTTTCAGACCTAAATAAAGAGGATGCTTCCCGAAGTCCGATGACTTTCAAGAAACATCCTCCATACTTTACAGTGATACTTCAACCTCTTTTAAACTCGGCAGAGCATCGATCGCACCGATTTTGGTGCACACGAGCGCCCCCACCTTATTGGCAAATGAGACAATATCACGCAGCTTCGCAAAATCTTCGGCTGCCGTCTGAATCTCATCCGTGCGCGCCAGTTGAAACAGCGCCGCGCCGACAAACGCATCTCCCGCTCCCGTTGAGTCTATTGATGTCACCGGAATGCTCGGAATGATGTCAATATCCTTCCCATTTGAAAGAAGGGTCCCGCTTTTCCCGAGTGTCACCGCCACAATACCGGCCCCGAGCTCATGAAGAACCGCAACACCTTCTTTATGATCCTTCGCACCGCTGATGATCTCAAGCTCTTCGTCACTGACTTTCACAAAATCACTTACGGCAACGGCTTTTTTTGCGGTGTTTATAAACTCTGAAACTCTTCCTTTCCATAAATCCTCACGGTAGTTAGGATCGAAGGAAATAAACTGTCCATTGTCTTTCGCAATCGACATCAGCCGTAAATAGGCTGAGCAAAACGGATCAGATAACAATGCCGTCGCTGATCCGAAATGAAGGATTTTCGCATCGTTTACCTTTTCCAGATCAATATCATCCAGAGTTAACAAAGCGTCCGCTCCTCTGTTAAACACAAAGTCGCGCTCCCCATTTTGTTTTAATGAAACAAACGCAAGCGTTGTAGGCGCTTTCTCATCCATGACGAGCATAGAGGTATCGACATGTGCGGCATCCAATGTCTGCTTCAGAAAATACCCGAACGGATCTTTGCCTGTTTTTCCGCTGAAAGCCGCGTCTCCGCCCAGCTTAGCAATCGCTGCCGACACATTCGCCGGTGCGCCGCCGGCACTTTTTAAGAAATTGCGCCCTTCCGTCAAATCAACATCCACATCGGTACAAAAGAAATCAATTAACAATTCCCCAATACAAATAACAGATTGGCTTCCCACATTATCACACTCATTTATCAATTCTCGATTATAGTTTCAGTATAGTGCTTTCTGTCATAAATACAACCGTATACATAGAATATTTTAAATTTTACGTATACTTATCTTGCAGCTCTTTGCTCCAGATCAGACATCATCTGCTGATATTTTTTTTCAGTTAAAGGATAAAAAGAAATAAGAATAATAGACAGCAGAATGAACAATCCCGGAATGAGCGCATTCATATTTTTAATCGCATTCAATGACGAGGCCGTCTGATCGGTATTCGCGGCATATCCGGCGATTCCGAGATAAACGGCCGAAAATGACCCGGCTAACGCAACTCCGAGCTTATTGATGAAACTCATACTCGAAATCACCACGCCATCAGCCCGGACTCCGGTTTTCCATTCCGCATAATCGACACAATCGGCAACCATTCCCCAAGCAAGCGTATTTAAAGGCGTTGTGAAAAATCCCGAAACGAAAAGCCAAAAGAAAATAAGCGGCAGCGAAGAATACGATGTAAACTGAAGGCCCGCATAAGAAATCAGCGATAGCGCCGCCGTGATGATCATAACCTGCTTCCGGCCCCGCTTCTCAGAAAAGAAAGGAATAAACAGATTGCTGATCAGCGCCGCGCCGAAAAATAATACAGTTCCTAAAAACACAAATTCCTTATGGCTGACGTTATACGTAAAATAGTACACCATCGTGCTGAGCTTAATGTTAAACCCAATCGCAAACGCCAAAAATGCAGAAACCAAAATGAGCAAAGGCTTGTTTCGGAACAAAACGGACAACGTCTTTTTCATTCCTTGTTTTTTTCTTTTTTCAGGCTGAATCCGCTCCCGTACAGTAAAGAAACTAAATAGATTCAAAACGATGCTGACAGCCGCATAGATGAGCGCCGTCATCTGAAATCCAAACGCCTGATCTTTCCCGCCGATGGCATCCGCAAGCGGTGTCGCACAGGAAATCGATAACAGAATTCCGATATAAACCAAAATCATCCGGGTCGTCGTCAGAACCGTCCGTTCCTCCACGGAATTCGTCATCCGCCCCGTTAAGCTGTTGACCGGAATCGTCTGCATGCTGAAGGACATCCCAAGCAGAATATAAGTGATGTACGCATAAACCATATTCCCCGTCTCGCCGAAATGAGGGGTCGTGAAGCATAAGAACGTAAATAGCGCAAAAGGAAACGCCACCCACAAAAGATACGGCCTTGCCTTTCCCCATCTTGTATTCGTCTTGTCTAAAATCACGCCCATAATCGGGTCAAAAACAGCGTCCAGCACCCTTACGATAAGAAACAAAGCTGCGATGACCGCAGGCTTAATGCCGCCGACGTCTGTATAGTAGAATAATAAGTATGCGTTTACAAACTGAAAGATAATATTGTACGACATATCGCCGAATCCGTAGCCGATCCGTTCCATCCAGGACAGGCCGCGATATTTCGTCTTTACTGCCGCTGCTTTTTCTGTTTCAATCATCATTTCCCACCCCAAGAATCCGTTTTCATTTTTGATAAGCAAGAGGGAGAATGCAAAGATCCTCCCCGTTCATTCAGCGATTTGGATACACCATCACTTTTAAACATTCATTCTTAAATTGAAGCGCCCGCTCCATCGCATCTTGCGTCTGCTCCAGCGAATATTGGTCCGTTACTAGATGCTTCGTGTCCACAATGCCTGAAGCAAGAAATTCGATTCCCTTTGGATACGTATTGGCATAACGGAAGATCCCGTAAATATCAATCTCGTTATCTGCAATAAACGGCACATTGAGCGGAATCTCGTTCTGAGAAGGCAAACCGACAATCGCCAGTTTTCCGCCCCGGCGCACGGAAGCCAGTGCGGATTGCAATGCCGCCGGATTCCCCGCTGTTTCCCAAGCAACATCAACGCCTCTATCATTCGTGATCGTTTTAATCTCTTCAAGTGCATCCTGTTCACGTATATTAATAATGTGAGTCGCTCCCATTTTTTTCGCAGCTTCTAACCGCAGCGGCTCTAAGTCGGTGACAATGATTGTGCCTGCCCCAAATGCTTTAGCTGCGGCAACAGCCATTAACCCAACAGGGCCCATCCCCATAATCGCAATCGTTGATCCGGGCTGTAGCTTCGTTCTGGCCGCCGCATGGATACCGACAGAAAACGGCTCGATCAAAGCAGCATCTTCATAAGAAAGTGAGTCTGGGATTAAAAAAACAAAGTCCTGACGCATTTTAATATATTGGACAAACGCGCCGTCTACCGGCGGTGTAGCCAAAAACTGTACATCCGGGCAAAGGTTATAACGCCCTTCCTTACACGCCTCACAGCGTCCGCATGTGACACCGGGTTCGACGGCGACACGGTCTCCCACCTTGAATTGATCGACAGACGATCCGACGGCGGCAATTTCTCCCGCGCATTCATGACCGAGGATAAATGGTTTTTCCACTACATAATTGCCTATTCTGCCATTTGTATAGTAATGCAGATCAGATCCGCAAATTCCGACAGCCATCACCTTAATTAACACTTCATCATGATTGATGTCAGGCACGGGCAATGTTTCGATTTTGATTTCTCTCGTGTTGTGCATAACCGCCGCTTTCATGTTTTGAGGCACTGTGTGAGTCATTTGGCAAAATCCTTTCTCTGCTCTGAAATGTAAGTGCATACATTTTTGTTTTCTCTGTTACTGCCCCTATTTTATCTGCTTTTCCATACGTTCAACAGCCTTTCCTGCTGTATAAAAGGACAGCCGCACTGTACTTTTTATTTTTTCATATACAAAAAACACTGAATTGATAAAATAGTACTAATAGGAGGTGCAGGCTAATGGCTGAACTTGAAAACCGGACACATTTTGCAGAACTGCTGGCACCTGCCGTCAAATCGCTGAAACTTCATCCTGATTATAAAGTCAGAAGGAAAAAGAACGAAAAAACAGGACAGTCTTATATAGATCAAATCGCACTCCGATTAGGCGTTTCCTCTAACACGATCAAAAGCTGGATCGGACAGATGGGCGCAAACTACATTCCCGGACGAATTGACGACGGAAAGCTGTTCGGCATGATCTGGATCATTATCGAAAAGACTGACATGGATCCTGAATGGCTGACCGATCTTCTGGAAACCACCACCATTCCCGTCATCAAACCCGCATTGCCCGTTTGGACGGCGTCTTGTCTAAAAAAAGCAAAAATACTCCGGAAAGACGGATCATTCGGAGCGCCGAGTGATGACGATGTTGAAAAAGCAGTAAAGCGGCTGTTTCATGACAGACCAAGCCACGAAACGAATGCGCTTACAAGAAACTCCGTCACGCATAACTTACCGTCACGCCGGACGGGAAACTTTATCGGCCGCGACTTTGATATAGAGGCGATCCGGCAATGGATGCTGTCTCCGTCACCGGTCTGTTTAATCACAGGCTGGGCCGGCATGGGGAAAACAACGATCGCTCTTGAAGCAGCCTACCTTTGTGCCGGCAGTTCACCAGACTGGCCGGCATTCAACAGCATCATCTGGATCAGCGCTGACTGGAAAGGATTGAGCTTCAGCGATTTTTTAAACACGATCGCCTATCAGCTCGGACGCACAGAACAAATCGACAAATCCATCAACGAAAAACGGTTCATCGTCCGCAATGCATTAGCCGCTCATTCAAACGAAAAACCGGTATTGCTGATCGTTGACAGCATCGATACAGCGGAACGTGACATTCACGAATTTATCATCGGCCTTCCGCAAGGCGTAAAAGTCCTCCTTACGGCACGGGAAAACGTAAAACAGACATACCGGGACGGCCTCGGGGAACTGGCGGCCATCCAGCTGAGCGGCCTTGAACAAACGGATGCCCTTGAATTTTTCCATCAAGAAGTGCACCGCTGTCTGCAAACATGCAACCTCCCGCAAAAACGGGAAAAGCTGGAGCATCTGTTGGAGCTATCGCCTGACCTTAAGAATGAATTCATCTCGGCAGCCGCCGGCAACCCGAAGGCCATGGCACTGAGCATCGCTTACATGTCAGACGACGACATCCCCGCTCCGCAGCTCATTCAAGAACTTAAACAAGCAGGCTACTCATTATTGGAATTGTTTGAGGTTCTCTTTGGCCGCACATGGGACAGATGTCATGAAGACACACGAAAACTATGGCAGACGCTTTGCTTTTTCGCTAAGCCTCCTGATGAAAAAAGCTTGGCTCAAGCGGCCGGATTAGATGTCCGGCGGTTTCATTACGCGATTGAGCAAATGCGGTCATATGCTTTAATACAGCCGGAACGAAGCGCAGGAAGAATTCAATATGCAGCCCATCAAACCGTTGTCGCTTACGGAGAGCAGCACTTATCCGAAAATCACGAATTAGCAAAAGAAGCCCGCAGCCGCTGGGCGCATTATTATATTGATTATGCGGAAACCCATATAAAGCGGGAACAGCCCAATTCCGTCTATTGGAGCTACTTGCTGGGACGGAATTTAGAGCAAATGAAAAAGGAATGGCCGAACATCCTAAAGGTCATTGAATGGTCGGGCGAAACCGGACAACATGACATTCTGATTAAACTCATCATCCGCACCAGCCATTTTCTAAGCAGAATCAACCTGCCTCTGCGAATCGAATACGGATTAAAAGCCGCCGATGCCGCCCGTCAATCAGGCGAACACACGCGGGAAGCTTACTTTCGGATCGACACGGCAGGCTGGGCGCTGATGGAAGTCAACGATTCAGACGGAGCTCTCAGGCAAATAGAAGCCGGCCTGAAGATACTCGAACAATCAGGCGCACCGGATCACGACGACTTGAGGGTATGGGGAACCGCCCTGCAATCGAGGCTGCTGTTAAAAACCGGAGAACCGGACAAAGCGGCAGCAATGCTGGACGGCATCAAAGATCAGCCCGTCTCGCCCATTATCCGGCACAGGGTTCTTCTGGTCCGCGGCGACCTGAGTTTCGCCCGCTCTCACTACGAAGAAGCCATCACATTATACGAAGCGGCAAACACAACCAGCGCCGCATACGGCGGCGAAAAAACGATAGAAGCCTATTTCAACCTGGGCATGGCTTACGTGAAGTGTGATCAGCTCGAAAAAGCGGAAAAAGCCTTTGAACAGATGCTCTATGACAAACACAACGCGAATCAGGTTGAGTTGATCTACTATCACTACGGAATGGCACAGCTGTTGTATCGTAAAGGGGAGAAACGGAAAGCGATGGAATCGAATCAGAAGGCGATTCGGCTGATTGATTCGTGGGAGCCTGGGATTGGGATTCGGGGTGAGGTGGAGCAGCTGAGAATGGTGCTTGAAGGAAATGGTGAAGTCACATTGTAGTTAGGAAAGTGTGAGTTCCGTCTTAGATAACCCCCTCACACCTTATTTATAAATAAGGCCTTATCAGTTTACTCAACTGAAAAGGTCTTTTTTGCTAGAATGCATGAGCAATTTAGATGGAAATCAAATATCCAACCCTTGATATAACAAGGGTTTTTGCTGTTTATTGGCATTATTCCTCCTAACATCATGAAAAATTAGTTTTTAATAAATATTTTTGAATCAATGTTTAGCAGTGATGGGATAACAAATCCGTCAAAATGATAAAACCAGTACTAGGGCTACACTAGAACTTAATAGGATGTCAAACTGTATGTGGCCTTTAATGTTTAAAGCTAGCAGTAAGTTGAATGATTTCCAACTTTGATATTTCAAGTGATATTTTATAGCTTAATTTCTTCCGCTAAGAATTTTTTAGAAAAAGTGGTAATATCCCCTTGAAATTTAATTGATTATAGCCGATTATATATAGGTATTATATTATATAAATTGGGGGTTTTAGGTGAAGAAGCGACTCTTTTTATTCATGTCTTTAGTACTATCCTTAGTTTTTAGCGGCTTGTAGTAGCTCGACAAATGATGTCTCACAGGGATAGTGATTCAAAAAATAAAAAAAGCTTGAGAGACTAAAGATGACTGTTCTAAAAAAGTCGTTGCAAGCAAACAATATGCTGAAGCACTGGGCATGAGTTAATCTGGGCATTATAAAGATCATGAGAGACAAGGTAAACGTCGGAATATACATCAAAAATACAACTGACAAAAACCTGACCTTTTATCCTGACCAAGGAAATGCCGTTATTGGCAATTAGCTGCAAACATGTTCTTAACTGATGGAGAAGTCCAAGGCGGAATAAAACAAAAAGGCGTATTTGAATTCTCTGCTCCAGATGAAAAAAATGATGTTGATAAAGTCAAAAGAAATTAAATTAAACTTTGGAGATGTTGTCACATAGACTTCATGAAAAATAAAGCTGTATCAATTACAGTACCAGTTAAGTAAGGGAGAGTTTAATAATGAAAAGAACAACTGAATTTGTTTTAGGATTATTGGGTGGAATTTTTGGTTTTATTGGAGCGATCATGGCATTGATTATTGGTGGACTTGATGCCTCTTTTAATTCAAGCGGTACAAGCGAAATCATTGGTTTAGGCTGGGGAGCTGTTGTCTTATCAATTTTGGGTATTGTCGCTTCGGTAGTAGTTAAGAAGAAACCTAAAGTCGGAGGAGTATTGCTTCTTATCTCAGGAATTGGCGGAGTAATTTGTATATCAATGTTCTATTTACTGCCTGCTGTTCTTCTTATTATTCCAGGTATCATGGGACTTGTCAGAAAAGATAAAACGACAACAACAGCAGCTTAAAGAAAGGCCCTTAACAGGGCCTTTCTTTTTTAGCCAATAAAAAACAAAAGTTCCCGATATATTAAATTTGAATTATGAAAGAGGATGCCTCCCACAAAGTCCAGCAGACTTTTGGAAACATCCTCAGTTTCGGGATTTCATAAAGAAATGTTATTTTTTCGGCTAATTGGGGTGATGAAAAACGGTCAAACCCTTGGTGTATCAAGGGTTTTTTCCGTTTGATTACATCATGCCACCCATACCGCCCATGCCGCCCATGTCAGGCATTCCTGCGCCGCCGGCGTTTTCTTCCGGTTTGTCAGCGACAACGGCTTCAGTTGTCAGGAGCATTGCTGCTACAGAAGCTGCGTTTTGCAGAGCAGAACGCGTCACTTTTGTCGGGTCAACGATACCTTTTTCGATCATGTTTACCCATTCGCCAGTTGCAGCGTTGAAACCTACGCCGATTTTTTCGTTTTTCAGGCGCTCAACGATGACAGATCCTTCAAGACCAGCATTGTGCGCGATTTGACGGATCGGCTCTTCAAGCGCGCGAAGCACGATGTTGATACCTGTTTGCGCATCGCCTTCAGCTTCCACTGCAGCGACTTTGTTGTATACGTTGACTAGCGCTGTACCGCCGCCGGACACGATGCCTTCTTCAACAGCTGCGCGAGTTGAGTTGAGGGCGTCTTCGATGCGAAGTTTACGCTCTTTCAGCTCAGTTTCAGTCGCAGCGCCGACTTTGATGACAGCTACGCCGCCGGCAAGTTTCGCAAGACGCTCTTGTAATTTTTCTCTGTCGAATTCAGAAGTTGTTTCTTCCACTTGAGCGCGGATTTGGTTGACGCGTGCAGCGATTTTTTCAGTGTCGCCGGCGCCTTCTACGATTGTTGTGTTTTCTTTCGTTACCACAACTTTAGAAGCGCGTCCCAATTGTCCGATTTCAGTAGATTTCAGGTCAAGGCCTAAGTCTTCTGTGATTACTTCTCCGCCTGTAAGAACAGAGATGTCTTCAAGCATTGCTTTACGGCGGTCACCGAAGCCAGGAGCTTTAACGGCAACAGCGTTGAATGTGCCGCGAAGTTTGTTGACAACGAGTGTAGCAAGAGCTTCACCTTCAACATCTTCAGCGATCAGAAGCAATGGTTTGCCTTGCTGTACAACTTGCTCAAGCACAGGAAGGATTTCTTGAATGTTTGTGATTTTTTTGTCTGTGATTAAGATGTAAGGATTGTCAAGAACCGCTTCCATCTTATCAGAGTCAGTCACCATGTAAGGAGACGCATATCCGCGGTCGAATTGCATACCTTCAACAACTTCAAGCTCAGTTGTGAATCCTTTAGACTCTTCGATTGTGATGACCCCGTCGTTTCCTACGCGCTCCATTGCTTCAGCGATAAGGCTTCCGACTTCCTCATCAGCAGCAGAGATCGCAGCAACCTGAGCGATAGACTCTTTGCCTTCGATCGGCTTAGAAATTTCTTTTAAGTTTTCGATTGCTACAGTCACGGCTTGTTCCATACCTTTACGCACGCCGACAGGGTTAGCCCCCGCAGTTACGTTTTTCAAGCCTTCGCGGATCATAGCCTGCGCAAGTACAGTCGCAGTCGTCGTACCGTCACCGGCAACGTCGTTTGTTTTGCTGGCTACTTCAGCTACAAGCTTCGCACCCATGTTTTCAAACGCATCTTCAAGTTCAATTTCTTTTGCGATTGTCACACCGTCATTTGTAATTAACGGAGAACCGAATTTTTTCTCCAGAACCACGTTGCGTCCTTTTGGCCCTAAAGTTACTTTTACAGCGTCAGCAAGCGCATCGACACCGCGAAGCATAGCGCGGCGTGCTTCTTCACTAAACTTAATATCTTTTGCCATGTTAACGAAACCTCCTCGAATTTTTAAAAATATTTATTTGCTTAGCCGATAACAGCTAAAATGTCGCTTTCACGTAAGATTAAGTATTCAGTACCTTCGTATTTCACTTCAGTACCGGCGTATTTTGAGAAGATAATGCGGTCGCCCTCTTTTACTTCTAAAGCAACGCGCTCTCCGCTTTCCAACACGCGACCTGAACCGGCTGCCACGATTTTGCCTTCTTGCGGCTTTTCTTTTGCAGAATCCGGTAATACGATTCCGCTGGCAGTTTTTTCTTCAGATTCTACGAGTTCAATGACAACGCGATCACCTAATGGCTTTAACAATGTAATAACCTCCTCAATAGTATGAATATGTAATTTTAGCACTCAGCTCTAAAGAGTGCTAACACAGTTATTATAATAAAGAATCTCACTTCCAATTTCAAGTCATAAGAATAAAAAATTTTCACGCTTACATGATTCTCTCTCACACTGATTTTCTCCTTTTTTCACGTCAAGTTCACTTGTGTTACAATAAGAACAAATAAGTTGATTTTATAGGATAAAGGAGTACATATCATTTGAGAAAACAGTATTGGTATATCATTTTGACATATGTTATCATGCAGCTTTCCGCATTGATCGGCATTCCTTTAATGTACAAATTCGGCTATGCGGGCGGGCACCCTACGAATGCGAATCTCACCATGGCTCAGGGGATTTATTCCGTCGTAAGCTTTTTTATCTGCCTGATTATCGTTCTCTTGATTTTGAGAACCGCGCCGAAGCAGACATTAAGAAACGGGAAGAAAGCATCCGCCGGCATGTCCGTTCTCTGGGCGGTCGCGGGAATATGGCTCGCTTTATTTTCTCAGGGAATCGCCGGGATGATTGAGCAGTATGTCTTTCATGTGGGCAGCGGTTCCGAAAACACGAAAGCCATTCTTAACATTATTAAAGCCATGCCGCTCATGATTATCGTTTCTTCTATCGTCGGGCCGATTCTTGAAGAAATCATTTTCCGGAAGATCATTTTCGGTGTATTATATGAAAAAACGAATTTCTTTATCGCCGGACTGATCAGTTCCGTCATTTTCGGCATTGTGCACCAAGACCTCACGCACCTGCTGCTGTATACGGCCATGGGCTTTACCTTTGCGTTCTTGTATGTGCAGACGAAACGGATTATTGTGCCGATATTCGCCCATGTCATGATGAATACCATTGTCGTGGTCATGCAGCTCGGCCCCGCCCAAAAATATATTGAACAGCATAGTGAGCAAATGCAATTAATTATTGGAGGATTGTTTGTATGAGGAACCCAATGACTTGGGGCTTGATTTATTTCGCAGTCGGCTGTATCTTTACGTATTTGGCCGCAAGCTCTCCGGGAAGCATGTGGTCTTTTTATTCCATACTGCTGATGGTTTTCGCCGCTTATAATATCAGCATCTCGTTTAAAATGTTCGCTTTCTCATTTAAAGTGAAGAAAAATCAAAAATAAAAGAAAAGCCATTTCTCATCATTGAGAAATGGCTTTTTTTATGCTGATACGTCCTGATCGGATTCACTGCTGGTCTGCCTTTTCCGATACGCCGCTTTTGAGATAAGAATGCTGATCTCATATAAAATGCAAAGCGGAATGGTAATCATCAAGTGAGACAGCAGCTCAGGCGGCGCAATCATCGCGGCGATCACAAGCAGCACAAAATACGCGTACTTCCTGATCTTCGATAAAAACATCGGCGTGATAACACCGAGTCTCGTTAAAAACATGATCAGCACCGGCATCTGAAACAGCAGTCCGAACGGAATCGTCAGCTGCAGCAGAAAATGAAAGTACTCGGTGATCCCGATCACCTGGTTGACATCGAGGTCATTCGAGACCCGCTTCATAAAATCAACGACCAGCGGAAATAAAATATAATAAGAAAACGACACACCGCCGACAAACAGCACGATCGAAATCGGAATATAGCTGAGTGTTACTTTGCGCTCCTTCTCATACAGGCCCGGGCTGACAAACGCCCAAATCTGATAGAGAATAATCGGCGAAGTCAAAATGATGCCGATGATAAACGCGAACTGCAAAAAGATAAACAGCGGATCCGTCAGGTTAAAAGCATTAAGGGTGAGCTCTTTTACTTCATCGGCTTTTTGAAGATACACAATGATAGGTTTTGCCAGAAAAAAGCCGGCAATAAAGAAAACCGTAAAGGATAACGCCACAATCAGCAATCGTTTCCGAAGTTCGGCAATATGCTCCACAAGCGTCATTTGATTCACTCTCATACGCGTCATCCTATCTTACTGTTCTTCTTTCTTTTTTTCCTCTTCTTCACCGGCTAATCCCTTAGTAGCGTTCTTAAATTCACGAAGCGTGTCCCCCGCCGCTTTTCCTAATTCGGGAAGCTTCTTCGGACCGAAAATAATCACCGCCACCACACCGATAACCGCCAGGCTTCCAGGACCGATCATGTGCAGCTCCTCCTTTCGCTATTCAATTTCTTCCAAAACAGAATAATGCTTCAAGAAATAAACCAATGATTGAAGCTCTACAGCTAAATCTATATGATGAATTCGAATGTGATCCGGCACATTCAAACGGGCCGGCGTAAAGTTAAGGATTCCCTTGATTCCGAGCGACACGAGCCGGTCGGTGATTGACTGGGCGGCAACCGCCGGAACGGTAAGAATCGCCACGGGTTCATCCTTAATGTGAAGCTCTAAATCATTAAGATCAAAGACAGGCACACCGCCTACCTCAGTTCCTATTTTACTCTGATTCACATCAAAAGCCATAGATATTTTTGTGTTATTATTTTTTGTGAAATTATAGTGAAGAAACGCCGTCCCTAAATTCCCGACACCGATCAAAATGACGTTCGTCGTTTCATCCTGATCCAGTGTTTTTCTGAAAAATGACAGCAGGTAATCCACATTATAGCCGTATCCTTTTTTGCCGAGCGCCCCGAAATAGGAAAAATCCCGGCGGATCGTGGCCGAATCGACTTTTACCGCGTCGCTCAGTTCAGCTGATGAAACGCGCTGTTTTCCTGACGCGTGTAAATTCTTTAAAAAGCGATAATAAAGCGGCAGCCGTTTTGCCGTCGCCTGTGGAATTTTTGATTGATCCTTGTTCATGATTGGTCCTCCACTTTATACTCAGATGCATCTCTTTTAAAATCACCGTTTTTGCCTCCTGTTTTTTCCATGAGGCAGGTCGGGCCGATGACCATTCCTTTATCCAGCGCCTTACACATGTCATACACGGTCAAAGCGCAGACTGAAGCGGAAGTTAGCGCTTCCATTTCCACACCTGTACTCCCTTTCGTTTTTACGCTAGCCTGTATATGAAGAACGGCTTCGGAATCCTTTTCCTCCCAGCCGAATGAAATGTCGACGCTGCTTAAAGAAAGCGGGTGGCACATCGGGATAATCGCTGACGTCTGCTTTGCGGCCATAATTCCGGCCACCTGTGCGACAGCCAGCACGTCTCCTTTTCCGATCTCGCGGTTTTTGATTCTGCTGTACACGTCATGCTTCATGTGTACGCTGGATATCGCAGCGGCAGTACGGACTGTTGAAGATTTATCGCTTATATCCACCATGCGGGCACGGCCTTCTTCATTAAAATGAGAAAATCCATTCATATTTAAACTCTCCTTACTTCTGATCATACACTATTTTCTCCCTGATGTCTTATCCTATAATGTTCCAATTCTGATGTATTGTTTGCTGACAGCAGGTTGATAAGCTACACTTAACTTATTATAACAGAGGTGAAATAATATGATGATCTTACAAATTAATCAGCTATCCAAATCTTTTGGCGCTGATCCTATTTTAAACAATATAAAGCTTGAAGTCAGATCTCGGGATCGCATCGCCATAGTAGGCAGAAACGGAGCCGGCAAATCAACTCTCCTTAAAATTATCGCAGGTCACCTTTCATATGAAAAGGGTGAATTAATCAAACCGAAAGAATTAACGATGGGATACCTTGCCCAGCACACAGGCTTGGAATCCCAGCTTACCATAAAAGAAGAACTGCTGAGCGTTTTTGATTTCCTGAAAGCAATGGAAAAAGAGATGCGCTCTATTGAAGAAAAGATGGCCACGGCCGCCCCCGCGGATCTTGAGACGCTGATGAAAACCTATGACAGGCTTCAGCAAGATTTCAAGGATAAAGGCGGCTATCAATATGAAGCGGATGTCCGATCTATCCTTCACGGCCTCGGCTTCGGAAAATTTGACGATTCCGTGAAAGTGCAAAGCCTGAGCGGCGGCCAGAAAACAAGACTTGCGCTCGGAAAACTGCTGCTGACCCAGCCTGATCTGCTTATTCTGGATGAACCGACGAACCATCTCGACATCGATACGCTTACATGGCTTGAGCATTATTTACAGGGATATTCAGGCGCCATTCTGATCGTCTCCCACGACAGATACTTTCTTGATAAAGTCGTCAGCCAAGTGTACGAGGTCTCACGGACAGAAAGTAAAAAATATCTCGGCAACTACAGCGCCTATTTAGAACAAAAAGCTGAGCAGTACGAGAAAGACCTGAAGCTGTATGAAAAACAGCAGGACGAAATCGCCAAGCTTCAAGATTTTGTCGACCGCAATCTGGCCAGAGCTTCTACAACGAAAAGAGCCCAAAGCAGACGAAAACAGCTTGAACGGATGGACGTCATGGCAAAGCCGCTCGGTGATGAAAAATCAGCCGCCTTCCGTTTTGACATTACAAAACAGAGCGGAAACGACGTCCTGCGCGTACAGGATGTTTCCATCAGCTATGACGGCCAGCCGCCGCTCTTGAAAAACCTGACCTTCGGCATTACAAGAGGCGAAAGCGCCGCCCTCGTCGGACCGAACGGAATCGGCAAATCAACCTTGCTGAAAACCATTATGAACACGCTCAGCCCCGAATCCGGATCGATCACGTACGGTTCCAATGTCACAATCGGCTATTATGATCAGGAGCAGGCTGAACTGACCTCGTCCAAACGCGTGCTGGACGAGCTGTGGGATGAATATCCGGACATGCCGGAAAAAGAGATCAGGACATGCCTCGGCAACTTCCTGTTCAGCGGAGACGATGTCCTGAAACCTGTCCGTTCTCTAAGCGGCGGTGAGAAAGCAAGAGTCGCGCTTGCCAAGCTGATGCTGCAAAAAGCAAACTTTCTCATCCTTGATGAACCGACAAACCACCTTGACCTGGACAGTAAAGAGGTGCTGGAAAACGCCCTGATCGACTACCCGGGAACACTGTTATTTGTATCGCATGACCGCTACTTTATTAACAGGATCGCCACAAGAGTGCTGGAGCTGTCACCTGATCATGCAGAAGAATATTTGGGTGACTATGACTATTACACCGAGAAAAAAGCCCAGCAGCTGGAACTGGAAGAAATGAAGCGGCAGGAAAAAGAGCAGGCTCAGCCTGCCGGCAAGGTCAAACAGGATACGAAAAGAACTTACGAGGAAGAAAAAGAATGGAAGAAGAAAGAACGGCAGCGCCTGAGACGCATTGAAGAAATTGAAGCTGCCGTCTCATCCGCCGAAGAGAAAATCAGCGCCAATGAGGAGCTGCTGTGCGATCCTGACGTGTATCAGGATCATGAAAAGGTACAGACCATTCATGCGGAGAATGAAGCTCTGAATCAAGAGCTCGAAAACTTATTAGCAGAATGGGAGGAACTCTCCTCAGAAGAATAGAAAAAGTCAAGCACCTCTTTAAGGGGTGCTTTTTTATCCACAGCTATCCTCCTTGTCAGCCATGTAGGTAAACGTTTTATACACACTATCCACAAAATTTTCTGACTTTATCCACTTTACTAACAACTTACAGCCCCTTATCCAGCCTGGATTTTTGGATATATTCACAATCCTGTGGATATGTTAGAATTATCTGTTAATAAGTAAAAAAAAGCCTCACGTTTTACAACGTGAGACGATCAAAGGATGTTAATTCCAAACCGGGCTGTCCGTTCATATCATATGAGCCCCGAATCCCCTTTTCAAAAGCAACGGTTCCGGCAGCCGCAATCATCGCTGCATTGTCCGTGCATAAAGAAAGCGGCGGGATGATAAGCTCGGGATCTCCCGAATGGCTGAATTCCTGCTGCAGTGCGGCTCTCAGCCCTTTGTTAGCGGCTACGCCCCCTGCCAGCAGCACTTGTTTCACCCCGTATTCTTTCGCGGCCTTAGAGGTTTTTGCCGTCAGTACATCAATGACACTCTGCTGAAAGCTTGCGGCAAGATCCTCCGGAGGAATCACCTCATTTTTTTGCGAGGCGTTATGAAGCGTGTTAATCACGGCTGACTTCAGGCCGCTGAAGCTGAAATTGTAAGACCCTTCTTCCAGCCACGCACGCGGAAGCGGAATGGAATCCGTTCCCACAGCAGCCAGCTTATCAATCTGCGGCCCTCCCGGATAAGGAAGCCCCATCGTTCTTGCCACTTTATCGTAAGCTTCGCCTGCGGCATCATCCAGTGTTTCACCGATAACCTCGAATGAACCGTGCTCTTTCATATAAACCAATTCCGTATGTCCGCCTGACACAACCAAAGCAAGCGCCGGGAATTGAAGCTCTCCTATCAGCCTGTTTGCATAAATATGGCCCGCGATGTGATGGACGCCGACTAATGGTATTTGATGGGCAAAGCTTAACGCCTTTGCCGCATTGACTCCGATTAACAGGGCTCCGACAAGTCCGGGTCCTTCCGTTACGGCAATCGCATCAAGATCATCAAAGCCCATCTCCGCTTTTGAAAGAGCTTCCTCAATCACAAGGGTAATCTGCTCCACATGATGTCTGGACGCTATTTCAGGCACGACCCCGCCGAAACGTTTATGGCTTTCAATTTGAGAAGCGACAACGTTTGAAATAATTTCATTCCCGTTTTTTACGACTGAGGCCGCTGTTTCATCACAGCTTGTTTCGATTCCTAATACATAAATATCTTGTTTTTCACTCATGTAATGTCACCCACATTAATAACGCATCTTCTCCGTTATCTGTATAGTATTGTTTTCTGATTCCTCCGGCCTGAAGACCGAATTTTTTATATAAGGATTGGGCGGGATGATTTGAGACCCTGACTTCGAGAGAGAGCCTTCTTGCCTTTTTTTCTCTGCACAATTCTATCGCAGAGCGAAACAGCGCTTCTCCCAATGATTGGCCCCGATATTCCGGCTTAATGGCTATGTTCGTAATCTGCGCGTCATCTATAATAATCCAGATTCCGCAATACCCCGCCAGACAGCCGTCCTTTTCAATGACAAGGTAGTGGGCATACGGATTTTCCAAAAGCTCATGATAAAATGAATCCTTCGTCCACGGAGAAGTAAAGGATGCTGTTTCAATTTCATAAATTTGATCAATATCTTCCGGACGCATGCTTCGAATCGCCGTTTTCGTTTTCATCCCTATCACCCTATTTTTGAGATTCCATCCATTTCGCTTCAGCCTCTGCCAGACGCAAATAATCCGGAACAAGGCTGTGGACATCCCCTTCCTCTTTTTCCAAGCCTAAAAACGCCAGCTCTGACGGCCGCGGATTATGCTGTGCAGCCGTTCCAATCACTGCTTGAGATGTCAATTCATGAAGAATGGTTTCTTCATGAATGGCTGTATCGTGCCCTAAAAATAAAACCGGAGACGCTTTTTCTTTCAGCATGCCGAGCCAATCAGTCAAAAGGACATTCTGATCAGGAATAACGGATCGTAATCGGCCGTCCTGATATTCATAAAGCCCCGTATATACCTGTCCGCGCCGGGCATCAAATAACGGGCAGATCAGTCCTTGAAAGTGCCGTCCGTTAGCCGCCAGCACCTCCAGACTCGAGACAGCGGAAACCGGAAGCTTCAGCGACCATGCCAATGTTTTTGCCAGCGTCACACCGATTCTGACACCTGTGTACGAACCCGGTCCTTTCGCTACCGCTATTTTCGTAAGGTCCTGCGGTGTTAGGCCGCAATCCTTCAGCAATGAATTGACAGCAGGCATGGCCCGCACGGAATGATTCTTTTTTAAATATGTAATATACTCCGCCATCACCGTTTTGTCACGAACGAGCGCGGCACCCAGTGTGTAATTTGACGTATCAATTGCCAGTATTGTCATGTTTATTTATCTCCTCACAAAGCGTTTCATACCGTGTTCCGCAAGCCGTAAAGGTAATGTCCCTTGCCTCATCACCGGCTCTTGTGATGACGATCTGCAGCCGTTCAGCAGGCAGCTGATCCTGAATTAAATGAGCCCATTCAATTAAACAGACGCCTTGTCCCTCAAAATATTCTTCAAGCCCTAAGTCTTCGCTTTCATCCTCCATACGATACACATCCATATGATATAGAGGAAGCGAACCGTCATGGTATTCTTTTATAATTGTAAAAGTCGGGCTGTTTACCACTCTCGTGATTCCCAGTCCTTCGGCAAAACCCTTTGTAAAAGTCGTTTTTCCCGCACCTAAGTCGCCTTCCAGTGTCAAAATGTCTCCCGGCTTTGCCAAAGAAGCGGCAAGCTTGGCTACGGCTTTCGTTTCTTCGGGGTTTTTCGTTCTCCATTGTAATGTCTTCAAAGTGAGTCACCCGTCTTATTTAAAATGATTGTATCCTTTTTTCTCAAGGACGATTTGTCTCTGATCATTGGCTGTCAAAAGAACACATGCTTCCTTCCGTTCAGATACCGCTCCTATCTTCGCAATCGGAATGCCCGATTGAGTGCAGTAATCAAGCAAAGAGGCCCACTCTTGCTGAGAAACCGTTCCAACCAATTCAAAATCTTCACCGCCGAATAACACCCATTTCTTCCACTCAGAATCTGCCTCAGGCAAATCCGGATGCACCGGCAGAAGTTGTTCTTTAATTTCTATCGTAACTGAACTTGCCGCAGCTATTTCATGCAGCTCACTGGCCAATCCGTCACTGATATCATTCAGAGCCGCGCGCTGAAGCTGAGAGCAGAAGCGGCCGACCTGAACTCTCGGAACGGGCCGTTTATGTTTTTGGATAAAATAATCAGTCGTATGAAAAGCAGAAGGGAGTGTTTCTCCCAATAAAAGAGACAGTCCTGCTGCGGACGAACCGATATCCCCTGTAACAAACACAACATCTCCGGGTCTTGCCGAGCTTCGCAGACAAGCGCAATCCTTCTCAACTTCTCCGATGACAGTAACGGTAATTACGGCTTGACCGGAAGCGGAGACGGTATCTCCCCCGATCAAATCCATTTGATATAGTTTCGCCAGTTCCGCCATTCCTTCATACATTGCCTGGACGTCAGCTTTCTGCCAGCAAGAAGGAACCGCTAGAGACACCAAATAAAACTTCGGAATGCCTCCCATCGCCGCCACGTCACTAATGTTAACAGCAAGCGCCTTATAACCGATATCATGAGGAGAGGAATACTCTAATTTAAAATGGACATTCTCCACCATTGTATCAAGGCAGACAATTTGCTGCATGTGGGGTGACGCTGTATAAACCGCACCATCATCACCGATCCCTACCTCGACGGAAGGATGATAATGCGAATGCGGTGTAATACTGTGAATCAAATCAAACTCATCCATATATCTCCCGTCTCCCTTTCAGACGCTCTTGTGAAATACAGCTCTTTCTAGTGTATCGGATTATGTTTCAATATCCAAGACTTTAACGATATAAAAGAAAGCTTGGTTAGATACCAAGCTGCCAGCATTAAAAGAAAACACAAAAAAAAACGAAAACATGATCGTTTCGTTTACAATAAAAATGGCGGTCCGGACGGGACTCGAACCCGCGACCTCCTGCGTGACAGGCAGGCATTCTAACCAACTGAACTACCGGACCATTTATTTTTTGGTTGCGGGGGCAGGATTTGAACCTGCGACCTTCGGGTTATGAGCCCGACGAGCTACCGAACTGCTCCACCCCGCGATGATAAAATTTTAGAAAAGCTTGGCGGCGTCCTACTCTCACAGGGGGAACCCCCCGACTACCATCGGCGCTGAAGAGCTTAACTTCCGTGTTCGGCATGGGAACGGGTGTGACCTCTTCGCTATCGCCACCAAACCATTGAGAGTGTTCTCTCAAAACTAGATAACAGTAAGCATACATTCAAATTGGTTAAGTCCTCGATCGATTAGTATCTGTCAGCTCCATGTGTCGCCACACTTCCACCTCAGACCTATCAACCTGATCATCTTTCAGGGATCTTACTTCCTTGCGGAATGGGAAATCTCATCTTGAGGGGGGCTTCATGCTTAGATGCTTTCAGCACTTATCCCGTCCGCACATAGCTACCCAGCGATGCCCTTGGCAGAACAACTGGTACACCAGCGGTGCGTCCATCCCGGTCCTCTCGTACTAAGGACAGCTCCTCTCAAATT
>NZ_CP010406.1:1467500-1885000 GCF_000815145.1 Bacillus sp. Pc3
ATTCAGATATGGATACCACTCCATTACGAGTGGTGGGTTTCCCCATTCGGAAATCTCCGGATCAAAGCTTGCTTACAGCTCCCCGAAGCATATCGGTGTTCGTCCCGTCCTTCATCGGCTCCTAGTGCCAAGGCATCCACCGTGCGCCCTTTCTAACTTAACCGTTAAAAAGAATCACTACGTGATATCTTGCATTACTAATTGAATGTGAATTACTTCTGTTATCTAGTTTTCAAAGAACAACATCTCGAAGAATCGAATGATCCTTCAAAACTAAACAAGACAGGGAACGTTCTGTTTATAAGACCCAAGGTCTTATATTCCGTTAAAATCCTTAGAAAGGAGGTGATCCAGCCGCACCTTCCGATACGGCTACCTTGTTACGACTTCACCCCAATCATCTGTCCCACCTTCGGCGGCTGGCTCCATAAAGGTTACCTCACCGACTTCGGGTGTTACAAACTCTCGTGGTGTGACGGGCGGTGTGTACAAGGCCCGGGAACGTATTCACCGCGGCATGCTGATCCGCGATTACTAGCGATTCCAGCTTCACGCAGTCGAGTTGCAGACTGCGATCCGAACTGAGAACAGATTTGTGGGATTGGCTTAACCTCGCGGTTTCGCTGCCCTTTGTTCTGTCCATTGTAGCACGTGTGTAGCCCAGGTCATAAGGGGCATGATGATTTGACGTCATCCCCACCTTCCTCCGGTTTGTCACCGGCAGTCACCTTAGAGTGCCCAACTGAATGCTGGCAACTAAGATCAAGGGTTGCGCTCGTTGCGGGACTTAACCCAACATCTCACGACACGAGCTGACGACAACCATGCACCACCTGTCACTCTGCCCCCGAAGGGGACGTCCTATCTCTAGGATTGTCAGAGGATGTCAAGACCTGGTAAGGTTCTTCGCGTTGCTTCGAATTAAACCACATGCTCCACCGCTTGTGCGGGCCCCCGTCAATTCCTTTGAGTTTCAGTCTTGCGACCGTACTCCCCAGGCGGAGTGCTTAATGCGTTAGCTGCAGCACTAAGGGGCGGAAACCCCCTAACACTTAGCACTCATCGTTTACGGCGTGGACTACCAGGGTATCTAATCCTGTTCGCTCCCCACGCTTTCGCTCCTCAGCGTCAGTTACAGACCAGAGAGTCGCCTTCGCCACTGGTGTTCCTCCACATCTCTACGCATTTCACCGCTACACGTGGAATTCCACTCTCCTCTTCTGCACTCAAGTTCCCCAGTTTCCAATGACCCTCCCCGGTTGAGCCGGGGGCTTTCACATCAGACTTAAGAAACCGCCTGCGAGCCCTTTACGCCCAATAATTCCGGACAACGCTTGCCACCTACGTATTACCGCGGCTGCTGGCACGTAGTTAGCCGTGGCTTTCTGGTTAGGTACCGTCAAGGTGCCGCCCTATTTGAACGGCACTTGTTCTTCCCTAACAACAGAGCTTTACGATCCGAAAACCTTCATCACTCACGCGGCGTTGCTCCGTCAGACTTTCGTCCATTGCGGAAGATTCCCTACTGCTGCCTCCCGTAGGAGTCTGGGCCGTGTCTCAGTCCCAGTGTGGCCGATCACCCTCTCAGGTCGGCTACGCATCGTCGCCTTGGTGAGCCGTTACCTCACCAACTAGCTAATGCGCCGCGGGTCCATCTGTAAGTGGTAGCCGAAGCCACCTTTTATGTCTGAACCATGCGGTTCAAACAACCATCCGGTATTAGCCCCGGTTTCCCGGAGTTATCCCAGTCTTACAGGCAGGTTACCCACGTGTTACTCACCCGTCCGCCGCTAACATCAGGGAGCAAGCTCCCATCTGTCCGCTCGACTTGCATGTATTAGGCACGCCGCCAGCGTTCGTCCTGAGCCAGGATCAAACTCTCCGATAAAGTAGTTTGACTGACTACGCACATCGCTGTGCGATTTATTTAAAACTTTGAATTAACAGGTACGTTTTGTCTTGTTTAGTTTTCAAATATCATTATAATGGAGCGGGTGATGAGAATCGAACTCACGACATCAGCTTGGAAGGCTGAGGTTTTACCACTAAACTACACCCGCGTTTGAATTGGCGCGCCCGAGAGGAGTCGAACCCCTAACCTTTTGATCCGTAGTCAAACGCTCTATCCAATTGAGCTACGGGCGCTTATCAGGCGACTTAACTATCATACTACCAATCAGTTATGATGTCAAGTGTTTTTTTTATTTCTTTTCAAAGTCTTTTTCTCGACCTCATTTATTATACACGCTTTCGAGAATTTGTAAAGTCTTTTTTCAAAAGATCATTTTCTCATTTGTCGTTATCGCTTTGTTCATCAGCGACGTCTAATAATATACCATGCACTTTAAATTAGGTCAACACTTTTACGAAACTTTTTTCTCACTTATTATTCCCTTCTATGTAATAAATAAAAAAGCAGGATTCCCAGGAACCCCGCGTCTATTCAGATTACCCGCTCACCTTGGCTTCCGCGCTATTACGATCTGTTTTTTCATAAGCACGGAAGTTTTGTTCAAGCTGTTCGAGCGACAGACCTTTCGTTTCCGGAAGGAACCTTTTCACAAATATAACGGACGCTATCCCTAACAAGACAAAAATGAAGAAGGTTGCAGACAATCCGATGTTTGCGAGCAGGACCGGAAAAGTGAAACCCACAAGGAAGTTCACGATCCAGAGGCAGAAGACAGTGACCCCCATACCAAGTCCCCGCAATCGAAGCGGGAATATCTCCGACAGCATCAGCCAGGTCACCGGAGAGACAGCCCCCTGCTGAAACGCAAGGAAAGTGACTGTTAATGAAAGAACCACATAAGGAAGAGCGGGCGATCCTTTCAGCACGACAGACAGAACTCCGATCAAAAGCAGCACCGCAGTCGTTCCGATCAGCCCCGTCATCAGCATCGGGCGGCGGCCGACTTTGCCGAGAAGCCATATTCCTACAAAAGTCGCGAGCACCGAAATCACACCGTTAGCGATATTGCCGATTAATGCGGCTTTTGTCTCGAAACCGGCATCTTTTAAAATTTGAGTTCCATAATACATAATTGAATTCACGCCGGTGAGCTGCTGCACTACCGCAATTCCGATCCCGACAAACACAATGCGGCGCACCCACGGAACGGCAAGATCCTTAAAGGCGACCTGCTCCATCTCAGCTTCCTTATGAAAGGCAGATTCAATCTCAGCGAGCTCAGACTTCGCTTTCTCTTCATTCCTTATTCGCCGGAGAACGCGCAGAGCATCTTCTTTTCTTCCTTTAGAAACCAGCCAGCGCGGACTTTCAGGAACTCTCAGCATACCGAAAAACAAGAATACCGCAGGAAGAGCCGCGATAACGAGCATATAACGCCAGGCGTGAGAGGTATCACCAAGCACATTGCCGATAATAGCATTACACGTGAAGGCAAGCAGCTGGCCTGTTACAATCATCAATTCATTTTGGGTAACCATTCTCCCTCGGCTTTCCGCCGGCGACATTTCAGCCAAATACGCCGGAACGGTTACGGATGCTCCCCCGACGGCAAGCCCCAGCAGAAAACGGGAGATGACCATAACAGATACGTTAGGCGCCAGTGTACATCCAAGCGTCGCTGCAAAGAACAAAACGGCAAGGATAAGGATATTTTTACGTCTGCCGTTATAGTCCGACAATCTCCCTCCGAAAACTGCTCCGATCGCAGCCCCCAAGAGCAGGGAGCTCGCCACCATCCCTTCAGTCAAAGCGGTAAGATTAAGCTGGTCAGCTTCCGCCATAAACGGCAGCGCCCCATTAATTACACCTGTATCGTAGCCGAAAAGCAGACCCCCGAACGTCGATACTAAAATGATGGTTCTCAAAAATGAATGCTGGCTGCTATTTTTATTCATCTTCAAATCCTCCT
Organism: Bacillus sp. Pc3; assembly: GCF_000815145.1. Taxonomy (NCBI): domain Bacteria; kingdom Bacillati; phylum Bacillota; class Bacilli; order Caryophanales; family Bacillaceae; genus Bacillus; species Bacillus sp. Pc3. The sequence goes on from NZ_CP010406.1 coordinate 1,471,382, forward strand.
AGTTTTTACATAGAGATAATATCGGAATATTCAGTTATCAATATTTGCACCTATAACGTCTGCATACAAGTTCTGACCGTCCAAAACAGTTATATAAGAAGAAAATAATCCGAAAGCGTTATCATTTATAGTGATTATCCGCTCTCCCCTCTCGTCAAATTGTTATTTTATAGTTACTTTGTAGTGAAGTTATAATGATATTATTGGCATTTATGTTATTATCATAATTTTAAAAGCGCTTTCAGTCAATAAATATTTCAGAAAATTTTATAACTTACCTTTATATTACCTATATATAACCAATTTGTGTTTTTAATCGGCTCATTTCCACGATATACTCAATAGTTAATCTCTTCTCAATAAATAATTGATTATATATTGAAAACCCCCAACTGCTGATTGGGGGGTTTTTGATTTATTCTTCGTTTATTGTAACGATCGTTCTTCCTCTCGCTTCTCCTTTTAAAAGAGCAGGAAGCGTATCCGGCAGCTCTTCAAGTGTAATTTCCTTTTGAATAAAGGCCTCCAGATCTGCAGGCTTGAAGTCATCAGCTAAACGCTGCCATGTTTTCTTTCTTGTCTCCATCGGACAGAATACGGAATCGATTCCCAAGAGACTGACGCCGCGCAATATAAACGGAAAGACTGTAGCCGGGAGTTTCGTTCCCGCTGTCAGTCCGCTCACAGCAACTGATCCGCCGTACTGAATCTGACTGAGAACTGAAGCAAGCGGCTCACCTCCGACCGGATCGACGGCCGCTGCCCATTTTTGTTTTTGCATTGGTTTTAACGTGCCGTTATACACTTCGTCACGGTGAATGACCGTCTTTGCTCCGAGGCTCTTCAAATAGCCGCTTTCGTCTTCTTTTCCCGTACTGGCCTCGACCTCGTAACCTAAGGTTGAAAGAATGGAGACGGCAAAGCTTCCGACGCCGCCTGTCGCTCCTGTCACCAGCACCTTCCCTTTTTCAGGAGCGGCATGGTTTTCTTCAAGACGCTGGACGGACAATGCGGCAGTGAAGCCGGCGGTTCCGATCGTCATGGCTTCTTTAAGTGTCAGACCTTCAGGCAGCGGCACGATCCAATCTGCCGGAATGCGGGCCATCCCGCTATAACCGCCAAAGCGGGAAACACCTATGCCGTAGCTTGTCGCAATGACTTTATCCCCCTCTTTGAAACGGGCGTCATCTGAGGAAACGACGATTCCCGCTAAATCAATTCCCGGGACGAAAGGGTACGACGTTACGATCTTGCCGTCAGGAATGGCAGCCAAGCTGTCTTTATAATTCACCCCTGAGTAGCAAACCTTAATCAGCACTTCACCCTCGGGAAGGTCCTGAACCGCCAGCTCCCGTACGCTGACTGAAAACCGGTCTTCACGTTGATCGACTACTAACGCTTTAAATTGATCTGTCATTACTACGTCTCCTTAAAATGAATTGAATGGCTTTGGAAAAGCATAAAATAAGTTTGATTTGTTTTCAAATGTCCTGCCCCGTGTAGTATGATCAAAAGTAAAAACAGCGAAAGAGTGGTTACGCATCATGTCTGATAAACAAAACAAAGATAACAAAAACAATAACAGCAGCAATCAGCCATTACCGGACATTATTCATACCGCCGTTTTCAAGGCGCCGATACAAGTTGTCTGGGATACGGTCTCCACTGCGGACGGCCTGTCTCTCTGGTTTATGCCGAATGATTTCACACCTCAAGAAGACAGTGAGTTTCAGCTGGAATCTCCGTTCGGTCCGTCTCCGTGCAAGCTGCTGGATATTGAAGCGCCGTACCGCCTTTCTTTTTCGTGGGATACGGAAGGCTGGATCGTTTCTTTTGTCTTAAAGGAAACGGAAAGCGGAGATACGGAATTCACTCTCATTCACGGCGGATGGAAAGAGCCGGAAGCCGTCATCAATAAAGTCAATCGGAAAAGCTCCGAGATTCACAGTACGATGGATCAAGGATGGAACGGGCTTGTCAACACGAAACTTCGCGGAGCGGTTGAGGCTTAACACAAAAGGACGGACACGCTTTCCGTCCTTTTTTTGATGCCGATACATAAAAACTGACTTTGCAAAGACACTAACAGAAGAACCGAAAACTTCTTTCAGGGGGCGCTGTTTATGTATTATTACAAAGAAGAGCTGATCAATATCATTAAACCGGACAAGCCGGACCCGGCCGCGGCCAAGGTGCTTCAGGAAATTTTAGGCGGGCACTACGGAGAAATGCGGACGATGATGCAATACTTTTTCCAAAGCTCTAATTTCAGAGGAAAAGAAAAACAGTTCCGTGACCTGCTTCGCGGTGTATTTTTAGAAGAGATCGCACACGTTGAGCTTGTCCAGCATACGATCAATGCGCTGCTCGACGAAAGCGGCGCTGAGGGCCCCGGAAATCAGGCGGCAGATCAGGCGCCGCTTGACGAAGCAGTTAAACACGCCAATCCGCACCATTTTATCATCGGAGCGCAAAGTTCTCTTCCTGTAGACGCCGGCGGCAATCCATGGAACGGTTCTTGGGTATACAACCACGGGAATCTGATTTCCGATTTATTGGACAATGTCGTGCTGGAATCAACCGGCGTGCTGCAAAAGACACGCATTTATGAAATGAGTTCAAATCAGACGTTCAGAGAAACACTCGGTTTTCTGATTGTCCGTGACAACGCCCATCAAAATGCATTTACAAAAGCGTTGGAAACACTGGGTGTCGAATGGGGCAAATTATTTCCCGTGCCGAATTATGATATTGAAAAATACCCGGAATGCCGGAAATTCGTTGAGATGGGTTATCATAATACTCAATTTAATTTCAGACTGGATCCGACACGGATCGGAGAAATTCTGCAGGGAACGACGCCGAGCCGAAACGGCGGCGAATTAAGTGTGTCCGAGCCTCCTAAAGGTTTCCCCGTGCCGGAACTTCCTGAGCTTCCGAATGAGCACAGCCCCGGACTGAAAGATATGAACTTGTAACAAAAAACGCCTGTTTCGGGCGTTTTTTGTTTTTCTGAATATGAGGTTTGAATTTGTTTAAAACGGGGAATATAAGCCGGGAGATCTTGCCATACGGCCGTTATTATAATGTGAGCACATTGCTGTACATACTTCGTTTCGAAAGTTGTCCTAATTTTCCAGCCGGCCGGCTGGGTATGTTTGAATGATAATGGGAATTATGTAAAGAGAACAATGTCTTTTTTAAGGAGGCAGCGAATGTCTAAGCAAGGAAACTTCCAGAAAACTATGTCACTTTTTGATCTTATTTTAATCGGCATGGGAGCCATATTCGGTTCGGCATGGCTGTTTGCCGTCAGTAACGTCGCCTCTAAAGCGGGCCCATCAGGCATTTTTTCCTGGCTGATCGGCGGGGGAATCATCTTATTGATCGGCTTGGTTTATGCCGAACTGGGCGCCGCGCTGCCGCGGACCGGGGGAATTATCCGGTATCCCGTATATTCACACGGACACCTCGTCGGATATTTAATTTCCTTTGTCACCATTGTGGCATACACGAGTCTTATTTCTATAGAAGTCACGGCAGTCCGCCAATACGTGGCGTATTGGTTTCCCGGTTTGACCGTAAAAGGCTCCGATTCTCCGACAATTGCCGGGTGGATATTGCAATTTGCGCTGCTCTGCCTGTTCTTCCTCCTCAATTACTGGAGTGTCAAAACCTTTGCGAAAGCAAACTTCATTATTTCGATTTTTAAATATGTCGTACCGATTACGGTAATTGTGGTACTGATTTTTCATTTTCACCCGGGCAATATGACCGTTCACGGATTCTCGCCTTTTGGTTTCACCGGAATTCAGGCCGCGATTTCCACAGGCGGCGTCATGTTTGCATATCTTGGGCTGCATCCGATTGTGGCTGTCGCGAGTGAAGTGCAGAACCCGAAGCGGAACATTCCGATCGCATTGATTGTCTGTATTATCGTGTCTACTATTATTTACACCGTGCTGCAGCTCACTTTTATAGGGGCGATCCCGGCGGATACCCTGAAGCACGGATGGCCGGCTATCGGGACTGAATTCTCCCTTCCGTTCAAAGATATCGCCGTTTTGCTCGGTTTGGGGTGGCTGGCGACATTGGTCATTTTAGATGCGATTTTATCACCGGGCGGTAACGGAAATATCTTTATGAATACGACTTCACGTCTCGTCTATGCCTGGGCCAGAAACAGAACATTATTCAGCATTTTTTCTAAAGTCAATAAAGAAACCGGGACACCGCGCGCCTCCCTTTGGCTTTCGTTCGGTCTGGCTGTTTTTTGGACGCTTCCTTTCCCTTCTTGGAACGCTCTTGTCAACGTATGCTCCGTCGCATTGATTCTGTCTTATGCGATTGCGCCGATTTCTTCAGCGGCGCTGAGAGTCAACGCGAAGAATATTAACAGACCGTTTTATTTAAAAGGGATGAGCATCATCGGGCCGCTGTCGTTTATTTTTACCTCTTATATTGTATATTGGTCCGGATGGCGCACCGTATCCTGGCTTCTCGGTTCTCAAATTGTCATGTTTCTGATCTATCTCTGTTTCAGTAAATATGCTCCCAAAGATGATGTCAGCATACGGCAGCAGCTGAAATCAGCATGGTGGATCGTCGGCTTTTATGTCATGATGCTGATTTTCTCCTATCTCGGCTCGTTCGGCCACGGATTGGGCATTATCAGCAATCCGCTTGACCTGATTCTGATCGCCATCGGTTCGCTCGGTATTTATTACTGGGCAAAATATACGGGTCTGCCGAAGGCTATGATCGACAGTGATAAATGACGAATGCCGGAAAGAAGTATGGTCTTCTTTCCGGTATTTTTATTTTAAGGGATGACAAAAAAGAGAACATGCGATAAAATGAATGACAGTCATTCATAAAAGGAGGAACCCCTCTATTGGCAAAACAAAGCTCGGGAAAATACGAAAAGATCCTGCAAGCCGCGATTGAAGTCATTTCTGAAAAAGGATTAGACAAAGCATCCATTTCAGAAATCGTCAAAAAAGCCGGAACGGCCCAAGGTACGTTTTACTTATATTTTTCTTCTAAAAACGCACTGATATCCGCGATTGCAGAAAACCTGCTCGACACTACGCTGGACAGAATAAAAGGGAAAGCGGACGGTTCTGAAGATTTTTGGACGTTGCTGGACATTTTGGTAGATGAGACATTTCACATCACCCGGCTTCATAAAGATATTATCGTTCTCTGTTATTCCGGTCTTGCCATTGATCATTCAATGGAGAAATGGGAAGCCATTTATCAGCCTTATTATTCCTGGCTGGAAGGCGTGATCAATACGGCCATTGAACAGGGTGAGGTCCACAGCGGCATTCATGTCAGATGGACGGCCAGAACGATTATCAACGTTGTCGAGAACGCGGCTGAACGGTTTTATATCGGCTGTGAACAGGATGTCGATCTCGAAGTATATAAAAAAGAAATATTCAGCTTTCTCAAAAGAAGCTTGCAGAAATGATTGGCGGAGACCGATCATTTTTGACCGCCGTAAAAATGACTGACATTCATTCATAACTGAGGTGACTGTATCATGTATTGGCTGCTTGTATTGATAGCCGGACTGTTAGAAGTAGTTTGGGCGTCCGCCCTGAAGCATGCGGATTCGCTCTTTGATTGGATTGGTATTTTCCTTCTGATTGCCGTCAGCTTTCTGATGCTGATCCGCTCTTATAAAAAAATTCCGATGGCTGCCGCATATACCGTTTTTGTCGGAATAGGCACCGTCGGCACATATGTAACGGGCGTCATTTTAGGTGAATCGTTTTCAATCGGGCAAATATTCTTTTTGGCTTTGCTGTTGTCCGGCATTTTAGGAATGAAGGTATTTACGAAAGAAACTGAAACAAGGGGTGAACATTAATGGCATGGCTGCTGTTATTTATTGCCGGAGCGGAGGAAGTTGTAGCGGCCGTTGCCATGAAACATATTGACGGTTTTAAAAAAAAGTGGCCGCTGATTGTCATGGTAACAGGCTTTATGCTTTCATTCTTTTGCCTTTCCGGAGCGATGCAGGTTCTTCCCACAGGTGTCGCGTATGCGGCTTGGACCGGCATGGGAAGCATCGGCGTTTCGGCCGTGGGCATACTTTGGTTTAAAGAAAAATTCAATCTGTCACAATTGGTGTCTCTGGGGCTTATCCTCATCGGTGTCATCGGCTTAAAACTGACAGCGTGACGGCCTGAGACAGCTTTTCAAATAAAAAACAAAGGACCCTAAACGGGCCCTTTGTTTTTTTATGCTGTTTTGATCTGTTCTGCTTTTCCCGCTCCGACTCCGAAAATAAAAATCAGAACGGAGACTGCGATCAGCATGAATAACGGAACCGTCCAGCCGTGCGTGATGTCATGCAGCAAACCGAATACGAGCGGCCCGAACGCGGCAAGCAGGTATCCGAATGACTGAGCCATGCCGGAAAGCGCCGCGGCTTCATGAACATGCCGGGTCCGCAGGCTGAAGAACATCATCGCCAAGCTGAACGCACATCCTCCCGCAATTCCGATCAAAATGACCCATAGCGGAGTGAGAGCCGGGCTTCCGAAAAGAACGCCGGCAATGCCGATAAGGAAAAATAAAGCCGTCAGTCCGGCGAGTGCGCGCTGATTTTTCATTTTAGCGGCAGCGATCGGCACGATAAAAGTAATCGGCAGGACTGAGAATTGCATTAATGAAAGCATCCATCCCGCCTTACTTGAGCTGAGACCATTCTGCTGAAGAATTTCCGGCAGCCAAGCGATGACGGTGTAAAAAATAAGGGATTGCAGCCCCATGAACATCGTCACCTTCCAAGCAAGCGGAGACCGCAGCAGACTGCTTTTCTTCTCTCCGTTTGTCCCAGTCGTGCGGACGGGCAGTTCGCGTCCTCGCATTTGCGGAATCCACATGACAAACGCAATGAAAGAAAGGATAGCCCAGCAGCCGAGCGCGCCTTTCCAGCCTAACCCCGCTGAAGAGGCGATCGGCACGCTGATTCCGGATGCAATCGCGCCGCACAGATTCATAGAAACCGAGTAGACGCCGGTCATGATGCCTAAATTTCCGGGAAACTTATGTTTAATGAGACTCGGCAGCAGGACGTTGCATACGGCGATCGACAATCCCAACAGAATCGTTCCGAAAAAGAGAGTGCCGATTCCGGCGATGGAGCGCAGCAGAGTTCCGGCTGTCAGGACAATTAATGATGACAGTAAGACAATCTCGGTACCGAAGCGCCGGGACAATAAAGGAACAAACGGTGACAGACATGCAAATGCCAAAAGCGGCACTGTCGTAATGGTGCCGGCAGCCGCATTGGTCATGCCGAGGCTGTCCCGAATTGAGGAAACGAGCGGCCCGACCGATGTCAGAGGCGCTCTGAGGTTGGCCCCTATCAATATGACTCCGATGACCAGCAATATCAGTTTTTTACGCTGACTTGCTTGCAGAATTTGATGTTCGTCTTTAATTTTCATGTTCATCCTCCATGTGTATTGTATCTTTAAATACTGTGATGTATTGGTTGACGGCCTCCATGGCCTGATCCGGTTTCTGTCCGATAATCGCGGCGGCAAGCTGGGTGTGGATCCGTATAGCAGGGGTGATTTCCAACAGGTTATGGACTGACGCACAAAGCGCCTCCGTCATATGCTCGTAAAGATCAGAAAGCATGTTGTTATGGGCCGCCTGTACAATGGTTTTGTGCAGTTTAATGTCAGCCTCGGCATACCGTTTTCGATCTTCATTTTGCAAGGCCGCTTCACATTCATCCAAGCATGCCTTCAGTGCTTTCAGGTCTTCGTCATTACGCCTTTCCGCCGCCAATCGCGCAGCTTCTCGTTCGAGTGCGTATCTGACTTCTAATGTTTCAAGCAAATTTGATTTTTTAATATGGCGGTAAAATGCCGCGCCGAGAACACTGGATGAGCTGACATACGTACCGCTCCCCTGCCTTGTCTGAAGCAGGCCGGCATGTACGAGCGCCCGAATGGCCTCACGCAATGTGTTTCGGCTCACATCAAATTGCTTCATTAAATCCAGCTCAGGGGGAATGCGCGTCCCGACCGGCCATTTATCCGATTGAATTAACGATTCAATTTGCGTCACCACTTGTTCTACGAGCGACAGTCTGCTTGTTTTGGATATCTCCATCAAAACACCTCTGAAATTTGTAGGATGATTCTATCATTGGGTAATATAACATAAAAGAAGCGAAGATGTAAATCAGCGGCAACAAAAAAAGAGTGAGTTTTTCTCTCACTCTTCGGCGCTTTTATGAACGTTTTATATTGACTGAGGTCACGACAAACTTGTCATGACGGTGGCGGGAAAATGAATATTCAAAGGGAGTGCCGTTGTCCAAAAAGCCTACATGCTCGACTTCAAGTATCGGGTCATCCGGCCGGCAGCCGAGATATTGCTGATCCATATCATCCGACTTGCACGCTCTGATTTTTCTGTGTGAGCCTGCGATTTTGAGCTGGAGTTCCCGCGTAATATGATCGTAGATGGAATGGTTGAGCACCTCGTCATTAATGCCGGGTATAAGGCTCGCCGGCATGTACGTTTTTTCAAGAACGTACGGTTCGCCTTCAACAATTCTGAGCCTTACTACATAATAGACGGGAGTCTTTTCATCGATGGCCAAATGTGCGGCGACATCTTGAGACGGAAACTGCACTTCAAACCGGATGACCTTGCTCTTGATATTTTTTCCTTTTAACAAATTGCTCAAGCCGAGAATTTCGTTGCTGACTACGTGAACGTGCTCATCCTGCATGGCTGATTGAATGATAAACGTGCCGTGCCCTCTTTTTCTGAAAAGCATCCCTTCAGCCGCAAGTGTATCAAGCGCCCGCTTCATTGTCATCCGGCTGCACCCGAACTCCGCAGCGAGCGTCTTTTCATCCGGGATCGGCTGATCTATGTCATATACACTGCTTTTAATCCTCTTTCTCATTTCGTTGGCGATTTTTTCGTACTTATTCATCGGTTTCCTCCGGCTGTATAATGTTTGATCTGTATAGACTCCTTACGGTTATCATAAATTTTTTTCCCGGCTTCATCAATGACGTTACAGCCGCCGATATTGAAAATGAAAGGATTTCCTTGAATTTTCTATGGAATCTCCCTCACTATTATGGTAGAATTTTTTGCAGAAACGGACACAACCGAATATTGCATACATTGTATAACCTCAATGATATGGTTTGAGGGTGTCTACCAGGAACCGTAAAATCCTGATTACAAAAATTGTCCCGTACACTTTTTGTAATCAGGATTTTTTATTTTCTAAAAAATAAAAAAAGGAGTATCTGTACATGAATTTCAAAGTATTTCTGCTTGCAGCATCTACCATCGCAGTCGGATTGGTTGAATTAATTGTGGGCGGTATTCTTCCGCAAATCGCTTCCGACTTAGATATATCTATCGTCAGCGCGGGGCAGCTGATCAGCGTGTTTGCGCTCGGTTACGCGGTATCCGGCCCGCTGCTTTTGGCGGTGACGGCAAAGGCTGAACGAAAGCGGCTTTATTTAATCGCACTGTTTATTTTCTTCCTAAGTAATCTGGTGGCTTATTTCAGTCCCAATTTCGCCGTACTTATGGTGTCACGGGTGCTCGCTTCCATGAGCACAGGGCTGATTGTCGTCCTTTCTTTAACGATTGCTCCTAAAATCGTGGCGCCTGAATACAGAGCGCGGGCGATCGGCATCATTTTCATGGGGTTCAGCTCCGCAATCGCTTTAGGCGTGCCTGTCGGCATTATCATCAGCAATGCCTTCGGATGGCGCGTTCTGTTCTTGGGAATCGGCGTATTATCTCTCGTTTCCATGCTGATCATCAGCGTCTTTTTCGAAAAAATACCTGCTGAAAAAATGATTCCGTTTCGTGAGCAGATCAAGACGATCGGGACCGCCAAAATTGCCAGCGCACATCTTGTCACCTTGTTTACATTGGCGGGGCATTACACACTCTATGCCTACTTTGCGCCTTTTTTGGAAAGAACGCTTCATTTGAGTTCCGTTTGGGTCAGTGTATGCTACTTTTTGTTCGGTCTGTCAGCGGTATGCGGCGGCCCGTTCGGAGGCTGGCTGTATGACCGTTTAGGAGCATTTAAAAGCATCATGCTTGTGACCGTTTCTTTCGCTCTGATCCTGTTTATTCTTCCGCTGACAACGGTTTCTTTAATCATTTTCCTGCCTGCGATGGTGATCTGGGGATTGCTCAGCTGGAGCCTTGCGCCTGCGCAGCAAAGCTATTTAATCAAAATTGCGCCTGAGTCTTCCGATATTCAGCAAAGCTTCAACACGTCCGCTTTGCAGATCGGCATCGCGCTCGGGTCAGCCATCGGCGGCGGCGTGATCGGACAAACCGGTTCAGTCACAGCAACAGCCTGGTGCGGCGGTTTGATTGTCATTATCGCTGTCGCGTTAGCTGTATTCTCTTTAACGAGACCCGCTTTGAAAAGAAAATCCGCATAAATGTGAGACCGCAAAAAAGCCAAAGGAGTTCCTTCGGCTTTTGCGGTCTTTTTATTTTGCGGCAGCAAGCTCGTCTTCTGTCACCCATTTATGATTGGTTACTTTTTGGCCGCCGTCAGTCGGTGTATAGTCGACCATATAAACGGTTGTCTTTTTGGCTGAATCAATAACGGCTTCGGCGCCCTTCATGCCTTTCATATGGGATGCCTCGATCACGGCCTTGTCACCCGGTTTTAACGTTTTATTACCGGCGCCCTTCAGCTCTTCCTGAATGACCCATTTATGATCTTCGACGCGCTTTCCTCCCGTTTCCGGAGTGTAAGATACACTGTAAACCGTTGTATCATAAGCACCTTTTACGGTTCCTTGCGCATTTTTCATGCCTTTCATATGAGAAGCTAAAATCATGACGTCACTGCCGACTTTATAAGTCGGATTTTCTGCCTTCTTTAAACCTTTCGGCACCTCGGATGAACCTGAGTGATTCATGTCTTCGTGAGAGTGCGTTTCTTTGTCTTTCGCTTTTTCGCTTCCTCCTGAAGATTGGCTGTTGCATCCGGCAAGCGCCAGAACGGGGATCAGGAGAAACATGCTGAATAAAAATAGTCTCGCTTTCATTTCAAGAACTCCTTTGCCTTTTTGATTTTTCACTTTCCCTTTCGTTTCTTCAGTAAAACAAAAAGATGGCCTGTCATTTCTCCTAATTCTTCAAATCTCTCTTTATTGCCTTTCATCAGGTGAAATTGTTCACAAAATGTACACATTAATGGAGATGCAGTATAATTCAATTATCAGATAATAGGGGGAACTCATCATGAAAACGAAGGTTTTTGCGGTGGTATTGGGCGCTGTTTTAATGATTGCGGGGTTGGTTTTGGCAGAAGTTTCGCTTTATATGGAATACATCACAATGCTCGGAGCTATGATTTTTTCTTCTATATTTATGTCAGAGCCGAAAAGAAAATTTCGCGTCATCAAAGAGGTTTGACTTTTCTATTACCGCCGTCTTCTCAGGACGGCGGTTTTGTTTTGCATGTCACTCAGTCTATCCGCACAGCCGTTTCTTCTGTACCGTCCTGATATAAAACGAAATGCGGGGCTGTTTGTGCTTTATCACCTGCAAATTCAATTTCAAGCGGCAGCGCCCTGACAAAATAACGGGTTTCCGTCATTGGGAATAATTCGAATGGAGTCTGCCCGTCTATTGTAAGATACAATCGGTTTTCTTTTACCGCCACCGATGCATGTGTGTCATCCTGAAATGAGTAATTGCCGGTAAATCTGCTGTAAATCGCAGGATCGATATCTGCTTTTTTCTGATCTGCCGGACGTTTCGGAATCACGTATGGCTGATCAAATAAGATGTTTACAGCCGCGGCAATTACAGCTTGTTCAAATTGATACGATTGTTCCATATTGCTGAGATAAATCAATGTTTTATTCTGGTCAATATATCGGATCATCAGAGTTGAATAGCCCGGCCAGCCTCCGTCGTGACTGATAACCTTCCCTTTTTGGGGGCTGTTTTGAATCATCCAGCCAAATCCGTATCCGAATTGCTTTTCTTCATTCCAATAGCCCGGTGTAAACGCTTGATCTTTAGACTCTTTGCCGATGATTTCTTCCGTATAAAGAGCCTGATCAAACAGATATAAATCTCTAATAGCGGAGTTAACGGTTCCGTCACCTTGAATTCCGTCAAGAAAGACGACATAATCAGTTTCCTCAAGTTCATCCGGCAGCACATATTCTCCGGAATGAACATCATACACATAGCCATATGCATAGTTCGGAATGTTTTCTTTACTCAGCCTTCTGTTATAAATCCGCGTATCGTGCATACGAAGCGGATGAAATACGGCTTGTTTCATAAATTCAGCAAAACTCATGCCTGATACAATTTCTATAATAACCGCTAACACCACATACCCCGTATTACTGTAAAGCCACTCCTTGCCCGGCGGGAAATAAGCATCCGGTTTATGCTGCTTAAGCATATTGATCACATCTTGATTAACGGCAATTCTGTCCCGGTCCCAATGTGTTAAGAACAACTCCATATAATCCGGCAATCCTGACGTATGATGGAGTAAATGCCGAATGGTAATGCCCGGATAAGGAAAATCAGGAAGCCACCGCTCTATCATATCGTCATAACACAGCTTCCCTTGCTGCTCTAAAATGATAACGCCTAAAGCTGTAAACGGCTTCGATACTGAGGCCAATTCAAAGACCGATTGGTCATTCAGCATCCTCTTTGTTTTCAGTTCTGCAACGCCGAATGAACCCTGGTATAAGATGCGGCCGTTTTCCGCTGCCAATACAGCGCCGTTTATTTCATGTCTTTCGTCTAAAGTGCTGAAAAGCTGTTCAAACGCTTGTTTTTTCTTATCGTTCATTTCACGAACCCCCATATACAAGCTGATTTACTCTTTTATACGAGCGGCCGCTTTAGAAGTTTCAATATTTTCCCTTCTCAAAACACCAGTCGGTATACTGCCGTTCAGGCAGCCGCGGAGGTTTGATGAAGGTCTTTTATTCACACAATACTGTGCAGGCTTCGAATTCAACATGCTTCTCGTCTTTATTTGCACCGGCAATTTCCATGGTCGAAAACATCGCGCAGACGACGGCTTTGTATTCGTTCATGACGGTTTGAATTTCAATCAGGAACCGTTCGGATGAAGCCGCGTATTCCGTTACGTACTCTTTCATTTTGCCGATAATATCATCTGCCTGACAGCTGAAGCCGGCCGCCTCCAAGTCACTCTCAAACTGGTTTTTGTTGATCATATGAATATGCATTTTTTAAAGGCTCCTTTCAGCAGCATTTTGTGGTTATATCTACTGTAAAGGACAGGCTTGGATAAACTTTTAATAAAATATGAACAAAATATGAATTGGCTCATCGGCTGACCGGCGGGCTTTCGGCTGTGCTCCGTTTCATTTGGACTACATGAAAAAATGACTTCTTTACTCTGTTAAAAACAGCTCATATATGATCTAATACCAGTAAAATGTTTAGGAGGCGGCCTATGTCAGCAGCAGGAAATCGGCAAAAATTTTGGGTCATGGCGATGCTTATAGCGGTCTTTGCCGTGTTCGTTTTCTCTTTTTCTGAGAATCATTCACAAAAGGACTGGCACACGGCGGTTGACCAGGCGTCTGTGAATGTCTTCGGCCAGCAGATCTTTGAAAAAAACCGTCTGGCAAAAACACTCGACGCACGTGAGGCAGAATCTCTTCTGACTCTTGTGAAACTTGCAAATGAAGAACATCACATCATCTAAAAGCCATTATAAAAAGCCTGTTTCCCTTTGGCAGAGGAAACAGGCTTTTTCCATGTATTATTGAGCATGTTTTTGTTCAATAAACCGGTCGATCCGGGCGAGAACATCCTTCATGTTCGTACATTCTTTAAAGCTTTCATTAATGGCTTGAATGCCTTGTTTGTATTCTCCGTTATGCAGCACTTCTTCCGCGGCAAGCTTTACCTTTTCAGCGCTTACTTCATCTTTTTGCACGGTATAGCCTGCATCCAATTCAGTCAGGCGACGCGCAACCATCGGCTGGTCTTTATCGTGCGGGATGACGACCAGCGGCACTTGATAATGAATGCCTTCATTTACACTGTTCATTCCGCCATGCGTGACAAACACGTCGGCCTGCTCCAGCACTTCAAGCTGCGGCACGTACGGTGCGATGATAAAGTTTTCCGGCGCCTGTTTGATTTTCGACAGATCGGCTTTTTCCCCGGCGGCAATGACTACTTTTCCTTCAAAATCTGAGAACGCGTCTATGCACAGATTGAAAAACGCTTCCGTGTCCCCGAGCACCGTTCCCATTGAGATATAAATGACTTTTTCATTCTTTAATGCGTCAATCGGGAAGTCGACGCGCCCTTTTCTCTTCGGAAAACTCGGACCGATAAATAAATACTCATCTCCGAATGTCTCACTTTCGGGCTGAAAATATCTGCTTGTATAGACGACGTTCAATTCACCTGTGTTGTTCATAAATTGAACCATGCTGTCAGGGGCGACACCGTATTTGTCTTTCATCTCGGCCAACAGCTCTTCACATTCCCTGTCCGGCTGAAACGGCACGGCCGATTCCGGGTGGAGCGGCAGTATTTTCAGACGGTCTTCATTGAACAGGAAGGACGCTGAAGAAGAGATGCCGGGAATGTTGAGATAATCCCGCACCAGCTCTCCCGCACCGAATTTATCATAATAGACGGCGTCGAATTGAATGTCCTCTGCCAGCCGCTGCACAATATGTAAAATCTCCAGTGACGTTTTGATATGAACCTTTAAAAATGCAAGTATGCCGGACGGACTGCCGGGATCAATGGGTGTCATTCTGAGCAGATCGCTGTGAAGATGAACTTTCGCCCCTACTCCTTCCAGTCTGCTTTTGTATTTTTCCGTTGAGATATAATGAACGTGATCGCCCCGTTCGCTGAAGGCCTTTGTCATACCCAATGTCGGGTTTACGTGTCCTTCTGCAGGAAAATTGATCATCAGAATATGTTTCGCCATTTTTCAAACTCCTTTGCCTTTTTTGCGTCTCTTCCATATCCATCATAAATGACGCGGAAAAAATCATGCAAGGAACATCCGTCAGGTCTTTATGACGGTTCGATGACATCGGCAAAAAAAAAGACAAGGCTTTTCACCTTGTCTATCGTGATGATTCGTCTGTTTCTTCCGCTCTCAGCACGCCTTTCAGATGTTCTTCATCATGCTTGAGATGCTCCGTCATATATTGCACGGCTTTTGTTTTGTCGCCCTTTTTTATTTCTTCAAAGATTTTTCGGTGCTCATGCAGAATAACCTCCGCACGGTCATCGCCTTTAAAATTAAGAACTCTGCAAAAATGAATCAGCACATTGACATGCTCAAGCAGCATGGCCAGCCGGCTGTTATGGCTGAAATCCACAAGGAGCTGATGAAACGTCTCGTTCAAGGAAATAATCTCAGTCTCTTTGACGCCTTTATTGATGGCTTCTTCCGTCTTGCGCAGCTGTTTTTCAATGAGGTCAATTTCACTCTCAGCCGCTTCATCAATAACCAGTTCGACTGCCAGTGATTCAAGTGACATTCTGATTTTATAAATCTCTTCAACATCCTTAACGGACAAAGAATAAATGACAAAGCCGTTTCGATCGTCTGCCGTCAGAAGCCCGTCCTTTTCAAGGAGCCGCATGGCTTCTCTGACCGGCGACCGGCTGACTCCGAAATCCTTGGCCAGCTGAGTCTCATTCAGCCGTTCACCCGGTTTAAAAATCCCGTCAAATATCATTTTTTTCAATTGGGAATAAAATTGCAGATAATACGGGATTGGCTTATCTAATTTAAAATTATCCATCTTTCCTACCTCTTCATACAATTTAGGCCTTATTGTTACCAAGATCATATAACAGTTTATCTATGGAAGCAACATTCCCGAGCTTGTCAGCATATCGGAGGTGGCGTAATATGGAACTATAATGAACGACGGTCGACGGTCTGCCGTAAACCGAAAACAATTCATTCAGAGGTGACGGAAACATGAAAACATACAAGATTGCCAGCATACCGGGGGACGGTGTGGGGAAAGAAACAGTCCCTCAAGCGGAGCGGGTGTTGAATGCGATTGCCGAATTACATGGAGGCATTGCCTTTGATTTCACTTCTTTTCCGTGGAGCTGCGAGTATTATTTGGAGCACGGGACTATGATGCCGGATGATGGATTAGAAAGGTTACAGCACTTTGATGCTTTGTTTTTGGGGGCGGTGGGGAATCAAAAACTCGTCCCCGATCATGTTTCGCTGTGGGGGCTGCTCATCAAGATACGCCGGGAATTTGAACAGGTGATTAATGTGCGGCCGGCAAAGCTCCTGCCGGGAATCACTTCCCCCCTCGTTAACCCGAAGGATTTTGATCTGATAGTCGTCCGCGAAAACAGTGAGGGCGAGTACAGCTCTGTCGGCGGCAGAATCTATCAGGGTGAGGACGAAATCGCCATACAAAACGCGGTCTTTTCCCGACGGGGTACGGAAAGAGTAATGCGGTATGCTTTCGAACTGGCGGCAAGTCGGCGGAAACACGTCACAAGCGCGACGAAATCAAACGGTATTGTTCACTCGATGCCGTTCTGGGATAACATCTTTAAAGAGGTCAGCCGTGAGTACGCCGGGATTGAGACGGATTCCCAGCACATCGATGCACTGGCGGCCTTCTTTGTCACGCAGCCGGAACGCTTTGATGTCATTGTCGCTTCGAATCTGTTCGGAGATGTGCTGACAGATATCGGTGCGGCGATTATGGGAAGCATCGGAATCGCTCCCGCAGCCAACATCAATGTAAACGGCAAATATCCTTCCATGTTTGAGCCTGTTCACGGCTCCGCCCCGGATATTTTCGGAAAAGGAATTGCCAATCCTATAGGCCAAATATGGACGGCGAAATTAATGCTCGATTCATTCGGAGAAGAGGAACTGGGCCATCTCCTCTTACAATCTATTGAAACGGTCACAAACAGCGGCATTCTGACTCCTGATGTCGGCGGAAAATATTCAACGGAAGATGTCACTTCCGCTATTATTTCTCAAATCAAGAACAGATAATACGAAAAAACCGCGGGCAGAAAAACTGCACAGCGGTTTTTTTCGTCTCAGACGGGACGGATCGCGCAGAAACAGGCCGATTCACCTGTGAAGCCCGCAATACGGCCTGATTGATCCTTTTCTACAGAAAAAAACCGCTGTATATCATGAGGAGCATCCAGCATCTGTTTTTCCAGTAATGCGGCTTTCTCTTCAGTCAGGCCTGCCCGTTCACACCAGACGGTAAATTGAAATGGTTTCAAAAAGCAGACAGCGGATTCAATCCGGAAGCCGGCTGTCTCCAGAAAACGGAGCCATTCTGTTTTTTTCCACGCCCGAAAGTGGCTCTGATCCCGTCTCTTCTCAATGTCATTATAAAAATGGTCATATTCATCCTTTTCAGGTGCGGTATTGTCAATGAGAAGCAGTCTGCCGCCCGGTTTGACAACCCGAAACGCTTCATGAACAAAGGCTCTGACATCGGGAAAATGATGCGCCGCGATTCTGCATGTGACGATATCGAAAGCAGCATCGGAAAACGGCATCTTTTCAGCATCGCCTTTTTCGAATGAAACGTTCGTCCATCCGTTTCCGGTTATAAATGCTTCAGCGGCTGCTAACATTTCTTCCGTGAGGTCATAGGCGATAACAGAGCGTACGAGAGGAGCGAGAGCGTTAGCCGTATGTCCGCCTCCCGTCGCGATATCCAGCACGTCCATATGCTTTTCGGCACCGGAAGCTGAAACGAGATACGCCAAATCCTCTCCTGCGGCGTGTCCTGGACTAGTCACATATTTCGCGGCGTTTTTGGCAAATTGCCGCTGCGCCTGCTGTTTAATTGAATCCTCCATTATACTCGGGCCCCCCTTTTCTTTCTGATTGCTGCCTTAATCAAAATAAACGGGTTCGTCCGGATGTTTGAGATATGCAAACATCCTATCAATCTGACTTTTTGTATTGCGGGCTTCAGATAGCGGCGGCAGTTCCGTTTCCGCAAAAAAGCCGGCGGCGCTTGTTTCTGTTCCCTCCCTGATCCGGCCGCCGATGATCTCGCATTTGATAAACACTTTGTAAACGTGGGCGGCGGACGGCGGATGGGAATGGCATTTCTTATCCATTACAGCTAACAGTTTAACGGGCTTTACGTCGATTCCTGACTCCTCTTTTACTTCTTTGACAGCGGTCTCGCCCGGAGAAATCCCGATATCAGCCCATCCGCCCGGCAGCGCCCATCTGCCGTCGCTTTTCTCTCTTACCATTAATATGCTCTGATCTTTAAAAACTGCCGCTCTGATATCAACTTTCGGAGTGGGATAGCCCGTGTCACCGGCGAATACGTCTTTGATGACCCTTTTATCGATGCCGGTATGATGCGCCATGATATCCACGCTTATTTTTCTTATTTCTTCAAATCTCTCAATATCATATATGTCTTTGGAATAAGCCAGCCCCGCTTGCGCCGCTGATTGAAGCTGTTTTGCCCATTCAAGCCATTTTGGCTCCATTTTTTCACCGCCCGTTATGTTAATTGACGAAACCCTGAGGGTCCGAGTATTGCACCTTGAGAGTACCGGTGCCCATGATCCGTTTCTGCTCCTTGTTTTCTGTGTATGACGGAGCGAATCCTGCCGGAAAATCAGAAAAAAGCAGGCCGATCTCGTCATAATGGAACAGGGTTTGTTTTTTTACGTGGCACAGTTTTGCAAATTCACCCGTTGTGAAGTATTTTCTGACGTCTTCGCTCATAATGCCTCCTTGACTATACGGTAACCATATCCTTTATGATGATCATTGAGAAGGCTGATTCACAAATGGCTTACGTAATGAAAGCTTTACCGTCTCAAAAAAAGCGGAAGAGGAGTATCAAGTATGACGATTGAAATCAGAACAGTCACGGAAGAAAACCGTGCCGATATACTGGCGCTTCATGTAAGGGAAAGCCAGACTTCATTTATTGAAACCGCGGAAGAGTGCTTACAAGATGCTGAGGATTGCCGGCATTATCAGCCGGCCGGTCTTTATGTTAACGGGGAATTGGTCGGCTTTGCCATGTACGGATGGTTTCCGGAATATGATGAGGAAAATGAAAACGGCAGAGTATGGCTTGACCGTTTTTTTATTGATGAACGCTATCAGGGACGGGGATTGGGCAAGCTGTTGCTTGATGCCCTTATCCGCCATCTCGTTCGAATATATGATTGCAGACGGATTTATTTAAGCCTGTTTGAAGATAATGTGCACGCATTGCGGCTTTATCAAAGATTCGGCTTTTCATTCAATGGAGAGCTGGACTTCAATGGTGAAAAAGTGATGGTGAAAGAGCTGTAAACCCTCTGTATAAAAGCAATTCGTCTTCTTGCCAATACCTTAAATTTGAGGTAACATAAAAATATTAGACGACGGTCGACGGACTACGGTCGATTATTAAAACCTGATACAGCGGAGCGGAACATGGTGATCAGGCATCTAAATGGAGGAGAAGATTGTGCTTATTATACTCGTTATGTTTCTTCTCGGGATTATTCTCGGGTTTATCGGCGCGGGGGGAGCCGGTTTTGTCATTGCACTTTTAACTATACTGTTTCACGTACCGATTCATACGGCTTTAGGCACCTCCCTTGCCGGAATGGCTTTCACAAGTTTATCGGGGGCATTCAGCCACTACCGTGAAGGCAATATTCAGATGAAAATCGGTCTCATCGTCGGCGTTTTTGCGGCATTCGGTTCGTTTTTCGGGGCAAGGCTTACTTCCCTTATCCCCGCAGATTTGCTGCATTACTTGACGGCGGGCATGCTGTTTTTATCTGCTCTGCTTATTTTAGTCCGGTTATTTATTGTAAAAGAAACACAAGAAGATTCGGGACAGCAAAGCAATCTGAACATATGGGTGAAAGCCGTTGTACTCGGTGTCATCGCAGGAATCTTGTCCGGAACGTTCGGGATCGGCTCTGCCCCTTTCATCCAAATCGGCTTAATGATTCTTTTGCGCTTATCCATCCGCCAGTCGGTCGGCACCACCATGCTTGTCATTATCCCGCTTGCGGTCGGCGGAGGACTCGGTTATGTGACGGAAGGATTTGTCGATTATATGCTGTTGGTCAAAGTGCTGATCGGAACGATGTGCGGCGCATATGTCGGAGCGAAATTCACCAACCTCGTGCCGAAAATCATTCTGAAATCAGCCATCTTTTTAACACCGGCCATCGCCGGTCTCATGCTTTTATTTTAAACTGAAACGGGAGGCGGCCGCCTCCCGTTTTGTTCTGTTCTTCATCTGTTTTCGAAGAGCTTTTTCAGCTTTGCTTCCGTTTCGGTATGATCTACCGGTGTATACACACTGCAGCGCAGATCACTGTTGCCCTGAACCTGAAATGAAGTCAGGTTAAAGACCATTTTTCCCGCCTTCGCGTGGCGGAACTCAATTAATACTTCGGGTGCCGAGCTGACTTCGCTCTCATTCCACAGCGTATGAAATTCCGAATACGTTTTCTCCATTTCTTCTATAAACTGAGAATACCACGTATCAGCTACATACTGGCCGTAATACGTTCTGAAAATGGCGATGAATCCTTTCACAAAGTGCTCCCAGTTCACGGCTAAACTTCTTAATTCTTTTCTGGAAAACAATAGCTCTATGAGATTCCGCTTTTCAGGAGGGATTTGTTCAAAATCTAAAAACACGTGCGCCGCAGCCTGGTTCCACCCTACGATATGACACCGCCTGTCCGAGATAATGGTGGGACAATAACGGAGCTCCTGCAGGATTTTTGAAAGAGACGGGCTGATAACCGCTTCTTCCTCCGCAGCAAACGGCTGCTTTACGCCCTCCTCAATGGCAAGCGCGTATAAATAATTTCTCTCATCTTTGTTCAGCTGCAGCGCATCGGAAACGGCGTCCAATACGGCTGCGGACACTTTAATGTCTCTGCCCTGCTCCAGCCACGTATACCACGTGGTGCTTACGCCGGCTAATTGCGCGACCTCTTCTCTTCGGAGTCCGGGCGTTCTTCTCCGTGTGCCCATCGGCAGCCCGGCCATCTGCGGAGAAATTTTGGCCCGCTGCGTTTTTAAAAACTCTGAGAGCGCCTGCAATCTTCCTTCTGGTATCATACCGAATCTCTCCTCTCTTACCCTGGTATTTATTATACTAGGATAATCAACAACTTGTAATAGGATAATTGCGAGTTACAATAAATACATACCGAAGGAGGAATGACCATGAAAAGAGTTGTGATCACCGGAATGGGAGTGATTTCACCTCTCGGCAATGATGTGCATACATTTTGGAAACACCTGACGGAAGGAAAATCGGGAATCTCTTTCATCGATTCGTTTGATGTCTCCGGCTCAAAGACAAAAATAGCCGGTACCGTCCGTGATTTTGACGCAGAAGAAAGATGGGGCAGAAAAGAAGCGAGACGGCTTGACCGTTTCAGCCAGTTTGCTTTAGCTGCAGCGGAACAGGCGCTTGAAAGCTCCGGGATTCAGCTCGATCAGATTGACCGTAAACGCCTTGGCGTGTACGTCGGCTCGGGAATCGGCGGCATCACGACTTTGATTGATAACGTTCATACTTTAAATGAACGGGGAGCGCGAAAAGTGAGCCCAAGCCTTGTCCCCATGATGATCTCAAATGCGGCCGCCGCTCAAATCAGCATCAGATTAGGCGCGCTCGGCCCCTCACTTTCTCCCGTCACCGCGTGTTCCATCGGCAATACGTCGATCGGGGAAGCATTCAACGCCATCCGGAATGATGACGCAGATATCATGTTTGCCGGGGGAGCGGAAGCGGCGATTACGAATTTGTCATTAGCCAGCTTCGGCAATGCCCACGCGCTGTCAGCGAGAAACGAAGACCCCGCCGCGGCAAGCCGGCCGTTTGACGCGGATCGCGATGGATTTGTCATGAGTGAAGGCGCGGGCATCTTAGTATTGGAATCATTGGATAGCGCAATCGGCAGAAATGCCCCGATCCTTTGTGAGGTGCTCGGCTACGGTGCGAGCTCTGACGCCTATCATATGGTGGCCTCCCATCCGGAGGGAACGGGCGCATACCTGGCGATGAAAAACGCTTTGAAAAAGGCGAATGTTTCAGCGGAAGACATTGATGTCGTAAGCGCCCATGCGACAAGCACAAAAGCCGGAGATCTTTCTGAAACATTGGCCATCAAGACATTATTCGGGGAGCTTGCGTATGATATTCCGGTTACGGCAAACAAATCAATGCTCGGCCACATGCTTGGCGCGGCAGGCGGCGTTGAAGCCATCGCTTTGACAGAGAGCTTGAGACACGGCATCATCCCGCCGACAATCAATCTGCAAAACCCTGATTCGGCATGTGATTTGGACTATGTAGCAGACGGGCCCCGCCATCAATCGTTAACGATCGGCCTTTCCAACTCATTCGGCTTTGGCGGGCATAATTCGGCGATCGTGCTGAAGACATATGAATAACGGGCATCAAAAAAAGGAGTGAATCATTTCACTCCTTTTTTGCTTTCTCCGGTTTTGTTGTTAAGGCGAAAAAAGCGATGGAACCGATAACGGATGTCGTGAACATAATTGCCCCCATCGGGACGGCCGTCGCTTCATTCATCCCCACAAGCGGCGACACGATGGAACCGAGAAGAAGCGGAAGCATGCCAAGCAGTGCGCTTGCGCTTCCCGCGCGGTGTCCCTGCTTTTCCATCGCCAATGTAAAGGTGCTTGTCAGCGTCATGCCGATCGTAATCATATAAATAAAAATTGAAATCACCAGTGCCGCCAGAGGTCCGTGAATGATCGTCATGACGAGCAGAACGGCAGTCGCCGTCATCGCTGTAATCACGCCGATTCTCAACAGGCTTTTTTCGTGAATGATCCCGCCGAAACGCCCGATGATAAAGCTTCCGGTAATGATCGCCAGACCGTTTATGCCGAATAAAACACTGAATACCTGAGGCGATACTCCGTAAATATCCTGATACACAAAAGGCGTACCGGAGACATACGCAAAGCTCCCGCCGTGAATAAAACCGACCGTCAGCGCATAACCGATAAATGACCGATCCTTCAGCAGGCTTCCCATTGTCCGCACGGAATTTCCGATGGAGCTCGGAATCCGCTTTTCCGGCGGCAGGGTTTCTGTCAGCTTGAGCGCAATGATGAGAACAAGCAAAAACCCGATAAAAGTTAAAAAGAGAAAAATCGTATGCCATGATGCAAACGGAAGCAGTAATATCGCGCCTCCCGTCATCGGCGCCACCATCGGCGCGACGGCGGTAATGACCATCAGCAGCGAGAAAAATTTAGAAAGCTCTCTTCCCGTAAACACATCTCTGACGATTGCACGGGATAAAACGAGTCCTGCCGAAGCGGTGAATCCTTGAAGAAAACGGGCAATCACTAATGTAGTAATGTTCGGTGCAAGCGCGCAAAACAGAGAAAACAAAGCAAATAAAAAAATACATAGTAATAACGGTTTTCTTCTTCCCTTCGCGTCACTTAACGGGCCGACAACAACCTGTCCGATTGTCAGTCCGATCAGACAAGCGGTTAAACTGAGCTGGACAAGCGATGCGCGGGCGCTTAAATCTTCAGCGATCTCAGGGAAACTAGGCAGATACATATCTATATTGAGCGGCCCCAGTATCGCAAGCATTCCGAGAAGAAAAGCCAGCGCAAGCCGCTCCTTACCGGTCGGATTATGCAGCATATCGTTCCCACCTTTCCTTTGTCAATCTCTCAAAACATTTGTATATTGTATCATAATTTTTTCTTTATTTTTAAAAGTTTTCAAAGGGCGCAAAAAAACCAAGGGCTGTAACAGCCCTTGGGTCCGGGTCACGCGGTAAAAGGTTTTACGCGTGTTTTTCTTTAAATGCTTTTGCGTATTGATCAGCCGCTATAATGGCATCCGCCACGTCGTCAGCCGTCACGTCAAAAGCGGCATGAATTGTTTCTTCTTCAATCGTCGCGGCTTCTGCCACTTTCATAATGTCCTCTTTAGATGCGTCTTTCAATTTGATGTCTTCAAGTGTGACAGGCAGCCCCAAGCTGATATAAAACGCGATATACCGCTCAATTTCCTCAAGCGAACGTTTTTCCAGCGCCAATTGAACGAGCGTGCCGAATGCCACTTTTTCACCGTGGGTCAAGTGATGGATTTCACCTTCAAGCGCGGTAAATCCGTTATGAATGGCATGTGCCGCAGCTAAGCCGCCGCTTTCAAATCCCAGTCCGCTCAGAAGTGTATTGGCTTCAACCACCGCTTCCAATGCGGGCGTAACGGCTTTCGCTTTCACAGACTCATAAGCGAGACGGCCGTATTTGAATAATACCGCTTCACATTTTTCCGCGATAGCCTCTCCGGCGATTGTCGGAATTCCGCCTGCCATCGTTTTACCGCCATTGGCGATGACACTGCGCGCCTCTATCCACGTCGCCATTGCATCGGCAATCCCTGATGCTAAAAAGCGCGGCGGAGCTTCCGCGACGATTTTCGTATCGACCAGAACCAGGTCAGGATTCTTATGATAGAAACGATAGTTTTCGAACGCGCCTTGTTCAGAATACACGACAGACAGCCCGCTTGTCGGAGCATCCGTTGAAGCGGCCGTCGGCACGATAACGGTATAGCCGTTTATTTCATCTGATACGGCTTTGGCCGTATCAAGCGTTTTACCGCCGCCGACTCCGATGACAATAGTCGCGCCTGCTTTTTCTGCGATGCCGGCAATTCTTTTCATTTCTTCCTGGGAGGCTTCGCCGTTGAAAACCGCCTCTTCAGAAGAGATATTGCTTTTCTTTAATTCAGCCGTCACCTTGTGGCCCGCGATATCCCATACGGTTTTGTCCGCGATGACGACGGCTTTTTCACCAACGCCCTCCAGATGTCCGCCGATCGTTTTAATGGCGTTTTTTCCCTGCACGTATTTGGCCGGACTGATAAAAATTCGTTCCAATGTCATCATCCCTTCTTCGTTGTCTCTCATTACATTTCTCTTATTGATAGAGCAGAAATGAAAACTCTTCTGATATAATTCCTCGTTTTAACTTGATTTAAACCTCATATACACTGCAGAAAAATCAATTTTCACGACATTGACAAGATGTGAAGGTGTCTATATAATCTTCGATATTGAAGCTGATCATTCTTTACTGAATGAACAAACGAGATTGTGAATGATTCGTCTTAAAAATTATTTAGTTCTGCTGGATAATTTTTGAGGCGTTTTTGTTTTTTATATATTTTTGACTGCGGAGGAGGTTTGCACATGAAGAACATTTGCAAGGATATACTGATGATTATGGCCGGAGCCTTTCTTATTGCGGCGTCCGTGGAATTTTTCGTCATCCCGAATCATTTAGGGGACGGCAGCACCGTGGGAATCGCTCTCGTGTTATATTATCTTTTCCATATACCTGCAAGTATTACGACTCTGGTTGTAAATTTGATTTTTATCGGGCTGGCTTATAAATTTTTAACGAAAAAAACGATTTTATACACGATACTCGGTACGGGAATGACTTCTGTTTTTCTCAGCATCGTCAGCTTTATTCCGTTCGGCGTGCACGATATGGTGCTCGGGATTGTATTCGGCGCTCTGCTGATGGGAGCGGGGCTGGCATTGATCTTTATCGCTGACGGATCTACCGGCGGGACCACGCTGTTGGCGTATTTATTAAATTACACAAAGGGGTTTAACATCTCGAAAAGCATGTTTTATATGGATTGTGTCATCATTTTCGCATCCGTTTTAGCGATCGGCATCAATCATATGCTGTATACGTTTATATTCGTATATCTGTGCGCCAAAATCGTCGATATTGTCATTGAGGGTTTCCATAATAAAAAAGCTCTTACCATTATGTCTGACCAATACGAAGAAATCGCCAAAGCCATCACCTCCGAGTACGGCAACGCGGCGACGATTTTTTACGGATACGGGTATTACGGCAGCAAAGACAAGCGCATTATCTATGTTGTCATTAAAAAGAACGAATTGCTGAAAATCAAAAAACATGTTCAAAAAATTGATCCGAAATCATTTATCGTTATTCATGAAGTAAAAGAAGCTGTCGGAGGGCAATTCGGGTTTACAAACCTGCCCGCCGCAAATGAAAAATAACCGCCTGCAGTGTATAGCTGCAGGCTTTTTTTATTCGTCTCTGCCCCGCTTAAAGGTTTTTACATCTTTCAATCGAAGTAGTAAATGAAACCTTTTTTGATGGAGGAACATAAAAAATGAATATCAAAACTGACAGGCTCGTAATTCGGACATTTGAACCGGAAGATTGGCAGGATGTCTATGCGTACACCTCAAATTCGAATGTCATGAAATATATACCAGAGGGTGCCTTTACCGAAGAAGATGCCAGGAAATTCGTTACTGAAAACAGCGGTGAACATGCCGGGAAGTTTCCCGTTTTATTGAAGGATGAGAAAACGGTCATTGGCCACATTGCTTTTTTTCAGTATTTTGGCGATCATACGTATGAAATCGGCTGGGTGTTTCACCCGGAATACCAGGGCAAAGGATATGCTTCAGAGGCGGCGCGCGCCGTGCTGGCATTCGGGTTTAACAAGATGAAATTACACCGGATCATTGCGACATGTCAGCCGGAAAACATGGCTTCGCACCGGGTGATGGAAAAGATCGGGATGAGACGGGAAGGCTTTTTTAAAAAATGCATCCCCCATGATAATGAATGGTGGGACGAATATTATTATGCCGTTTTAGAAGAAGAATGGGAAGTCTCCAATCTGGAATAAAAAGGCTTATACCCTTTGCTTTTACAGATAAGTGTGTGCTACACTGTTTGTAACAAATACGAAGGGATGATGGGTGGACAATGATTAACTAATCTTATTTTGACCGTTTGAAATCAAATATTTCAAATCAGAAAAAATAGGATTAGTCTGCCCATTTTCTATACGATACGAAAGCTATGTAAAAATAGCTTATTTGATCATGCACAGGTACGGCTAATCCTTCCAAATCAATTGGGAGGATTTTTTTGGTCCTCCCTTTAAAGCGAGGGATTGACATATGAAAGAAATGTTAAAAATAAGCGGCATCAGTTATGAAATCAACAGCGTTCCCCTTTTTGAACAAATCAGCGCGAGCGTTCAGCAAGGTGACATCATCGGCGTTATCGGTAAAAACGGCGCCGGCAAATCGTTATTGCTGCAATTGATCTGCAATCAAAAAGCGCCGTCACAAGGACAGATCCAGATGATGCAAGATGTGAACATATATATGGTGGAACAAGAAACAGAAGCTTATGATTCCGGCCATCCGGAGCCTGCGGAGGCAGCCTTGTTAGAAAAGTGGAACGTACCCGCACGCGCCTTTTCGCAATTAAGCGGCGGAGAAAAATTGAAAGCCCGTCTTGCCAAAGGTTTCTCCTCCTCAAGCAGCCTTTTGTTATTAGATGAGCCGACGAACCACCTCGATCAGCACAGTTTGGAAATACTGCTAAATCAGATCAAGAATTACAAAGGCACCATTATTTTTGTTTCGCATGATCGTGCTTTTATAGATGCAGCGGCGACAAAAATCTGGGCCATCGAAGGAAAGAAACTCATTGAACATAAAGGGAATTATTCAAGCTATATGGAGGTCCGCAAACAGAGAAGGCTGACACAGCAGCGCGAATATGAGAATCAGCAGAATATGGTCAAAAGGATTGAAGCTCAAATGAACGAGCTGAGCGCCTGGTCAAAAAAAGCCCACGCCCAATCAACGAAAATAGAAGGCTTTAAAGAATACCATCGCGTAAAAGCAAAACGCACGGACGCCCAGATTAAATCAAAGCAGAAGCGTCTTGAAAAAGAGCTTGAAAAAGCGAAAGCAGAACCGGTTGAAGCGGAGTATGAAGTCCGTTTTTCCATTGAGCACCGCAAAAAAGCGGGAAAGCGTTTTTTAGAAGTAAGGGATGTCACAAAGTCATATGACGGACGAACGCTTTTCAAAAACGTGAATTTCACTGTGATGCACGGTGAAAAGATCGCGATTACAGGCCCGAACGGCAGCGGGAAAACAACATTATTGAAGGTCATCCTCGGTCAGGAAAAAGCGCAGGGCGGCATATGGATTTCTCCGTCTGCAAACGTCGGATATTTAACGCAGGAAGTATTCGACCTTCCGCTTGATAAAACCCCCGAACAGCTTTTTTACAAAGAAACGTTCGAAGCTAGGGGAAATGTCCAATCCCTCATGAAGCATTTAGGATTTACCGCAGCGCAATGGACGGAACCCATCGGCAAGATGAGCATGGGAGAGCGGGTCAAATGCAAACTGATGGCGTTTATTTTAGAGGAGAAAGATGTGCTGATTCTGGATGAGCCGACAAACCACCTTGATCTGCCGTCACGCGAGCAGCTTGAAGACACTTTGGCCCGATACGACGGAACGCTCATCATCGTATCTCATGATCGTTACTTTGTCGAAAAGACGACGGACATCCGGCTTGATATCTCAAACGGCAGCGTCCGAAAACAATGGAAAGAATCTCCCTCCGTCAGAGACGATGCTGAAGAACTGCGATTAAAGCTTGAGACCGAACGGCAGGAAGTCCTCGGAAAACTCTGCTTCATGACTCCGGCTGATAAACAATATCGTGAGCTTGATCAAAAATTCAAAGAGCTGACGGAAGAAATCAAGAAATTGAAATGAATGTAAAAACCCGTGATTGTCACGGGTTTTGTTTTGGAAAGCTCACGTATCATGAAGAATAATTTCAAACTGATTTGTACAACCTACGTTCAGATTAATTATGAGCATGGTTCAGGGGGGCGAAGAATGGCCAAACGCATCGGAATTACGGGAAACATTATGGCTGATCAATCCGGCCCTTTCCCGGGTTATAATCGGGCATATGTCAATAATGATTATATTCAGTCTGTTTCTGAGGCCGGCGGTGTGCCGTTTATATTGCCGGTGATTCAAGAGACGGCGCTTTTAAAGGAACAGGTCTCTCATGTTGACGGGATCATTCTGTCCGGCGGTCAGGATATAGACCCGCTGTTTTACGGCGAAGAACCTTTACAGGCTTTAAGAAAGACCTTTCCTGATCGAGACGCCTACGAGAAGGAGCTGATTCTCACGGCGGTTGCTTTAGAAAAGCCGATTCTGGCCATCTGCCGGGGGATGCATATGTTAAACGTCACTTACGGGGGAACTTTATATCAAGACCTGACACACGCTTCGTTTGCTGACATTAAGCATGATCAAGAAAAAGATCCGCCGTTAAAAACCCATCATGTTTCTTTTGAAAAAGGGACACGTCTTCATTCCTTGTTTGGCGATTCAGCGCGGGTGAATTCATTCCATCACCAGATCATAAAAGAGACGGCGCCTTTGTTTAAAGTGGCGGCTTATGCGAAAGACGGGGCCATTGAAGCGATTGAACGGACGGGTGAATTATTTGTCGTCGGCGTGCAATGGCATCCTGAAATGCTGACAAAAAAACATGAAGACATGAAAAAGCTTTTTTCTCTTTTCATGGATGCGGTCAGCACATAAAAAAAGCAGATCATAACGATCTGCTTTTTCATTTTATTCTTCCGGTTTCTCCGGTGTTTTGCCTTGTGTCAGCTTATGGCCTTCGATATCCACGTTCGGAATGATTTTATCCAGCCACTTCGGCAAGTACCAGGCCGCATGTCCCATCAGCTTCATGGCACTCGGAATAATGGTCATTCTTACAATGAACGCATCAAAAAGAACACCGAAGGTCATTGCCAAGCCCATGGATTTGATCGTAGCTTCTCCCGCAAAGATGAATCCCGCAAAGACGAAAATCATGATCAGTCCCGCCGCTGTTACGACAGGTCCGCTATGTTTCAATCCGGCATGAATGGCTTGTACCGGATTTTTTGTTTTGACATATTCTTCTCTCATTCTGCTGACAAGGAATACTTGATAATCCATCGCCAGCCCGAAAAGAATACCGATCGCCAAAATAGGCAGGAAGGCGAGAATCGGGCCTTTTTCCGGAATGCTGAGCAAGCCGGTGAAATTCCCATCCTGCAATATGAATACCGATAAGCCGAGTGTAGCGGTCATCGTCAGCAAAAAGCCGACGACGGCGGCAAGCGGCACGAGAAGCGAGCGGAAAACAACGGTCAGCAATACAAACGCAAACCCGACAATGAGAATGGCGAATTCCGGAATCGCATCGTTTAACCGGTCTGAAATATCAATGTTCACCGCGGTTGACCCGGTGACGAGCAGGCGGATGCCGTTTTTGTCTGATCGTTTCCGTATATCCTGCACTAACTCTTTCGTTGCCTTATCATTCGGCCCGGTTTCAGGCACTGCCGTAATAATGGCATAATCCCCTTTTTCGTTCGGCATGGCAGGGGTGACGCTCGCCACATTGTGCAAGTCCTTCATTTCTTTCACGGCGCCTTGAAAAGCTTCACTTTTGTTCCCCTTGACCCCTTTTGCATCGGCAACAATTGTCAGCTTGCCGTTAAAGCCTTCTCCGAATCCTTTAGACAACAGATCATAGGCGCGGCGATCCGGGCTGTCTTTCGCTTTCATTCCCGCATCAGGCAGCCCCAGCTCTAAATGCATGGCCGGCAGACTGATGACGGCTAAAAGAATAATGCTGAAAATGCTTAACAGAATAGGCTTTTTTGTAACGAAGCGCCCCCAGGCATTCGTGCCGGCGCTTTTCTTTTCTTTCTTCTTGTATGATTTCGGAATCATCCGTTTTCCTGCGATTGACAACACCGCAGGCACCAGCGTTACTGATGCCAATACAGCCATCAGCACACTGAGTGCCGCAGTCAATCCCATGGCAGACATGAACGGAATGCCGACAACAGTCAATCCGCAAAGCGCGACGATCACGGTCAGTCCCGCAAAAACGACGGCGCTGCCTGCCGTTCCCGCGGCTTTCGCGATCGATTCATTTTTTTGTACACCTTCGCCCAAAAACTGACGATGCTTCGTAAAGATGAACAGCGCATAATCAATTCCGACGGCCAGTCCGATCATTCCGGATAATGAGAGACTGACCGAGGCTATCGTAAAGAACTGTGTCCCAATTAACGTCAGCGCGACGCTTACACCTAACCCAATCAGGGCGGTGACAATCGGAAGCCCCGCGATGACTAATGAACCAAACGTAATAGCCAGTACGACGAATGCCAGCACAACGCCGACAATTTCAGATACACCGCCGATTTCAACACCGGCCCCCGGCACATCGCCGCTGAGCTCCGTCTGCAGACCCTTGTCTCCTGCGGCGGACAGACTGTGTTTAATATGTGAAACAGACGCATCCGTAATGTCATCCGCCGCTTTTTTGTACGTAATATCGGCATATGCCACTGATCCGTCTTTAGAAATGGTTCCTGTCTCAAAAGGACTTGCAATCGAAGCGACTGAATGATCTGTTTTGATCTTCTTTAATGTCTCTTCAATCGCTTGTTTTTCCGGTTTTGACGTCAATTTCTTCCCGTCTTCAGCTCCGAAAATAACCCGTATGCTTCCTTTATCGGGACCCTTTGAAAATTCTTTTTGAATGATATCCATCGCCTTTTCAGAAGGTGTGTCGGGAATTGACATATCCTCAGAAAAAGCAGGTTTTAACGAGATGGCGATCACAATCGAAGCGATCAGTATCACGAGCCACGCACTGATCATTTTTAATCGGTTGCGGGCAGACCATCCCCCTAATTTATATAAAAAACCAGACATCGAATACTCCTCTCCAATCATTACTTTCTGCCTAATTGTAGTTCACATTCACATAAAAAAAACGTACATAGGGGCATGTACGTTTGGGCAGTTTTTCATTATATATTCAGTTTCAGAATGCCTTTTTGCATGGCAATGGTGACGGCTTCCGTCCGCGAATCAGCGCCTAATTTGTTATAAATCGATGTTAATCTCGCTTTTACCGTCCGCTCTGAGATTCCTAAATCGAAGGCGATCGCTTTGCTTTTATGTCCTTTCGCAACGGCTTCTAGAACTATGATTTCCTTGTCCGTCAGCTGTGTTTCATTGGCATTTGCCCGTTCCATTTTCATTTCCCGGAAACGCCGCAAGATGTCCGGCTGCAGAAGCACTTCTCCCCTGACCGCCGCATCCATCGTATGAAATAAGGTTTCTGAGCTTGTGTCTTTCAGCAGATAACCGTTCGCGCCTGATTCAATGCCTTCTATCATCAGATGATCTTCATTATAGGTCGTCAAAATAATGATCGGCACATCAGAATGCTCTTTTATCTGTTTAATGGCTTCC
The DNA here is from genome assembly GCF_000815145.1 of Bacillus sp. Pc3. Taxonomy (NCBI): domain Bacteria; kingdom Bacillati; phylum Bacillota; class Bacilli; order Caryophanales; family Bacillaceae; genus Bacillus; species Bacillus sp. Pc3. The sequence continues at coordinate 1,503,686 of NZ_CP010406.1, forward strand.
AGCCCGCTCATTTCCGGCATGTACAGATCCATGAGAATGACATCTGGCTTTAATTCCTCTGCGAGGCGGACGGCGGTTTTCCCGTTTTCCGCTTCTCCCGTTATGGTGTAATGGTCATTTGTTTCTATCAAAAGCTTCAGACCTTCTCTGACGACAAGATGGTCATCTGCTATTAACACTTTATACATGTTCCGCCTCTCCTTGAATTGGTATGATGATCTCAATTTGAGTTCCCGCTGATCTGGCGCTTGTTATACGGAAAGTGCCGTTCATCATATTGACGCGTTCTTGTATCCCAAGCAGCCCGTAATGTCCGCTTTTTCTCATTTCTGTCCCGGCATCAAAGCCTTTCCCGTCATCTTTGACGGTTATGCAGATCTGTCCCTCTTCTTCTTGAACGGATACCCAGACATTCTTTGCTTCTGCATGCTTGGCGGCGTTTGTCAGGCCTTCTCCGATCATGTAATGGCAATTCTCCGCCGTATGAACGTCAAGCACATGATGCACTCTGTAATCTAAAAAACAAGACAGCCCGGAGGCTTCTGTAAAATGGTTGATTTGTTCAGTGATGCTTTCTTTTAAGAACCCGATCTTTTCTGATGTGCTGCGAAGGTTGTCAATGGCCGAGCGCGCATCAGCCAATGTGCCTTTCACTCTGTCCATTGACTGACGGATGATGTCTTTCGCTCTGTCAGTGTTGTCTTTTGAAAGATGAACATGCACCGCTTCAAGCTGCATATGCAAGCTGACCAATCCCTGCGCAAGCGTATCGTGCAAGTCTCTCGCCATCCGCTGCCTTTCATTCTGAAGCGTCAGCTGTTTCACTTGCCGGTGAGCGAGCTCTAATTTTTCAAGCGTCATCTGTGTTTTTATTTTTTCATCAACTTGCGCGAAAAATGTGGCCGCATACGTGATAATCACGATCATGATGGGAGCGGCGATAACGATGAAACGCAGCAGATGATGCGGATGCTCCTGGTGCAGGGCTGTTATGGACATTAAAATGAAAAGATAGAGTATGAGCAGCGTTTTTCCCTTATCCGCCATTCCGATAATCTGCCCGATTAAAAAGGCATAGAGACCGACGACAACCGCGATATAGCCCCCGGTCATCAAGTTAGCCGATGTATATATGATAAATCCCTGTATGATGAAATAAAGAAACGTTTTTTTCTTCACCCAGCGATGGGAATGCCAGTGCAGCACGGTAAAAATGACGATCAATATCGTGAATAACAGCAGAAAAAAAACCGTCCAGCTTTCATAAATGTACTGCAAAGAGACTGATGCGGCATATACCATTAAAATAAACGCCAGACCGGGCACCCGAAGCGCAAGCATATGCAATGAACGTCTGTCACGGGAGACATAGTCTTCTTGATGTTTCGTACCAAACAATCTCTGTCCACTTCCTTTTAGCCGACCGGCCTCACGAGGTTTTATTCTATTTGTCATCATACCATAAGTGCCTGCTTCTCACCTTCCCCTTCTTTCCTGCATGACGGGTGAAAGAAAAAACAGCCTGCGGGATTGTTCGCAAGCTGCTTTTTTGTTTATATCTTTTTTATGACTTTTCCCGGGTTTCAGCGGGCTCGTCTCCCGCGCGGCAAAACCGCGCGCATCAGAAAAACGTTCATGACACCAACAGCCATTCCATGTGAACAAGAGGAAGCGATTGTGCCTCCTCTTTTTTTTTGACTCTCCGCTTTTTCTGATAAACAAAATTTGTAAGACTAGACCTCTTTTCTCAGGGGAAATTAACTACGTATTTCTACAAGGGAGGTTTCAGACGATTATGGATAAGCGTGAATTAGCGGCTCACGAGTCGCTGGACTTACATGAAATCATTAACTTCAAGACGCTTTGTGTCGCGAAATCCAAGCTCATGCAAGGCCTTGTGTTTGATCAGGATCTGAAAACGTTAATGGAAAAAGACGTTCAGCAAGCCTCTCAAGACCTTGCTGATCTGCAGGCGGTTTATGAACGGGCAACGTTTCAGGCCCCCGTTCCTCAAAACCGGCCGACTTCGATCATCAATTGAAAGGAAGGTAAGCATCATTGAATCATGACCATTTAGATCCGATCAATTCATTACATGTCCCTGAACTTGCGGATATGACATTCGCAATGGATTTTCTCATACGCGCCAAAGAAGGCGTCAGAAATACCGCCGTTGCTTTAACAGAAACCGCTTCACCTGATGTAAGAGCTTTGCTGCGCAAACAGCTCATGCAGGGAATCACGATGCATCAGGAGATAACAGACTTGATGGTCAGCAAAAAGTGGTTTCACCCGCATGATCTGAGCGAACAGTATAAATTGGATCAGCTCTCTGCGAAAAATACCCTCATGGTCGGAAATATGAATCTGTTTCCCGTTGAAACGAACAGAAAAGGGATGTTTGACCGCACACCTGATGAACACTAACACTGGAGGTATTACAGCATGAAGGCCGTAACGTATCAAGGAGTGAAAAACGTCGTTGTGAAAGACGTGCCTGATCCGAAGATTGAAAAACACGATGACATGATTATAAAAGTCACAAGTACGGCAATTTGCGGATCAGATTTACATTTAATCCACGGACTCATCCCGAACTTGCAGGAAGACTACATCATCGGCCATGAACCGATGGGCATCGTGGAAGAAACCGGTCCCGGCGTGACGAAAGTCAAAAAAGGCGACCGTGTCATTATTCCTTTTAATATCGCCTGCGGAGAATGCGTTTATTGTAAAAATCACCTGGAAAGCCAATGTGATCAATCAAATGAGAACGGCGATATAGGCGCTTATTTCGGCTATTCAGGAAATGCCGGCGGCTATCCGGGAGGCCAGGCTGAGTATTTGCGCGTGCCATTTGCGAACTTTACTCACTTTAAAGTTCCCGAAACATGCGAAGAACCGGATGAGAAACTGAGTGTTATTTCCGATGCGATGACAACCGGCTTTTGGAGCGTTGACAATGCCGGCGTAAAAGAAGGCGATACAGTTATCGTTCTCGGCTGCGGGCCCGTGGGCCTTTTCGCTCAAAAATTCTGCTGGTTAAAGGGAGCAAAACGCGTAATAGCCGTAGACTATGTCAACTACCGTCTCCAGCATGCGAAACGGACGAATAAAGTGGAAATCGTGAACTTCGAAGACCACGAAAATACGGGCAGCTACCTGAAGGAAATCACCAAAGGCGGCGCCGACGTGGTCATTGACGCCGTCGGCATGGACGGAAAAATGACGGATCTTGAGTTCCTCGCCAGCGGATTAAAACTTCAGGGCGGAGCGATGAGCGCATTGGTCATCGCGTCCCAAGCGGTGCGAAAAGGCGGAACGATCCAGATTACGGGCGTGTACGGCGGCAGATACAACGGGTTTCCCCTTGGCGATATCATGCAGCGAAACGTCAATATCCGATCAGGACAAGCTCCCGTCATCCACTATATGCCGTATATGTTTGAACTGGTGTCAACCGGCAAAATTGATCCGGGCGATGTTGTAAGCCATGTCATTCCGCTCAGCGAAGCGAAGCACGGCTATGAGATGTTTGACACGAAAACAGATGATTGCATAAAAGTTGTACTCAAACCTTAGAGAACGGAGGCTACAGAAATGACCAGCGCCTTACATGAATTACTTGAAATTCAGGAGATGGCTTCTTTTAAGTCACTTTGTCTGACGAAATCTAAAACCATGAAAGCGCTCGTATCCGATCCGCAGCTGAAAGAAATCATGCAGCAGGATGCGGATACATCAACAAGGCAATTGCAGGAATTTGCCTCAATTTTATCTGATGCACAGCATGAATGAGGAGATGAATGACGAATGAATCCGATTATTGAATACTTGACGGGAATGAATGCACTGACAGACCAAATTGTCGCAATGGATTTATTGAATTCGGCAAAAAGCGGTGTCAGAAACTATGCGATGGCGGCGACGGAAGCCGGAACGCCTGAAGTGAAAGCGATCCTCACCCGGCACTTAGAAGAAGCCCTTGACATGCACGAGCAAATCTCACGCTATATGATGGAAAAAGGCTGGTATCACCCGTGGAACACAAATGAACAAGTCCGACTCAATTTGCAAAATATTGATACTGCGCTCCGCCTGCCCGTCCTATAAATCGTTTTGCTGCTGAGACTGCACCCCTGACTCAAGCTTCAGTATTTCAAACTGTGAGCTGCCTTTTACAGCGCCCAGGCGGCTCTCAGTTTTTTTATGCCTTCTTGTATATCGGTTTCAGAAACCCCCGCAAAACCGAGAGAAACTGTTTTTTCAGGGACCTGTTTTTGATAGGTAAGAGACACGGGATAGATTTTGACGCCTTGTTCCTCCGCCTTTTCAATCAGCTCTTTTTCGCTGAAAGGCAGATGAACGTCAAGTAAAATCCGCAGCCCGGAATTTTCTCCGCGAATCCTGACGTATTGTCCCAGCTCGCGCCGCACGGCCTCTAATAATACCGCTCTTTTTTTCCGGTACAGCTTTCTCATTCTGTTAATATGTTTCTGCCACTCTCCGCTTTTGATAAATTGAGCCAGCGTCAGCTGACTGTGGCAGGAGACGGTCTGTTTATATAAAGAAGCGATTTCCCTGCCTTTTTCGATAAGCGGCAAAGGAAGAATCATATAGCTGATGCGCAGCGAAGGAAGCAGAGATTGGGAAAACGTCCCCATATAAATAACACGGTGATGCTGATCAAGCCCCTGCAATGATGGGATTGGCTGGCCGGTGTATCGGAATTCACCGTCATAATCATCTTCTATAATGAACGATTGATGTTCCTCCGCCCATTTCAGCAGCTGAATCCTTCTGTTTACTGGCATAACAGTTCCTAACGTAAATTGATGAGAAGGCGTGACATATACAAGACGTGGCCGCTCTTCATTCAGCTTCCGGATACAGACTCCTTCATCATCGACGGGTATCGGAATGATCTTCATGTGATTGGCTTTAAAAATCTCCCTCGCTCTCGGATAACCCGGATCTTCATATCCGATGGATAGATTTGCTTCAAATATTTTGCACAGCATTTGCAAAAGAGCAGGGTTCCCGGCGCCGACTATCACTTGTTCAGGAAGACAATTCACTCCGCGCGACTGATATAAGTACTCCGAAATGAGCGTTCTCAATTCAAGCTCGCCCAAATCATCCCCGGGCCGATACAGCTCATGTCCGTATTGATCTAAGCTTGCAACCATGCTTTTGCGCCATGCCGAAAAAGGAAAATGAGCGGCATCCACAGTGCCGTAGTGAAAATCAATCCATTGGCAGTCTTCCTTCGCCTTTGTTTGAACAGGCGAAGCGCCCGGCTTTTTCACATAGACGGCGTCCGAGTCGTAATCGGCAAACCATCCGCTTCTCGGCTTACTGACAATATAGCCTTCGGCGGCAAGCTGTTCATAGGCCCGCTCTACAGTCGTCTGACTGACGGAAAGCTGACTTGACAAAAGCCTTTTTGAAGGAAGCTTCAGTCCTTTAGGAAGACGGCCCTGATGCATATTTTCCTTAAAATGCCGATAAAGCTGCTGATAAAGCGGAATATTCAGATTTCTATTTAAAAATGGCGTGATATCCATTTTTACTCCCTCCAAACTGGCATTCTTCTTTTTATAAAAACTGGCCATTTGTATAAGGCCAATTTCAGTTTATAGTCATTATAAACTTTGAAAATGGGTTTAGAAATATATATTGGAGTGATTGGAATGAAGAAAGCCGCAAACGGCTGGATTAACGGATTTATCGGCGTGCTCATTTTCAGCGGCTCGCTTCCTGCGACCCGCTTGGCTGTAGCGGACTTTGACCCGGTTTTTCTCACCGTATGCCGCGCCGCGATAGCCGGTATATTGGCAGGCGCTCTGCTCCTCATTTTTCAAGAGAAACGCCCTGCCAAAAGCGACATCATTTCACTAATAACAGTAGCGCTCGGCGTCGTGATCGGTTTCCCGCTGCTTACAGCCTTAGCGCTTCAGCATGTCACATCCGCTCATGCCATTGTCTACATCGGGCTTCTCCCGCTTGCGACGGCGATCTTCGGCGTACTGCGAGGAGGCGAACGGCCCAGGCCGGTCTTTTGGATTTTCTCGGCTGCCGGCAGCATCCTCGTAGCCGGATATGCTCTGCTGCAAGGAGGAGAATCCTCTCCGCTCGGTGATACGTACATGATCGCTTCGATTATCGTGTGCGGTCTCGGTTATGCTGAAGGCGCCCGCCTCTCCCGGCGGCTTGGCAACTGGCAGGTGATCTCTTGGGCACTCGTTTTATCGCTTCCCCTTATGTTCATCCTGTCTTTCTGCTTCATGCCGGACTCATGGTCAAACATCGGCGCGCCCGCACTGCTCAGTCTTGCATATGTCTCAATATTCAGCATGCTGATCGGCTTCGTATTCTGGTATCGCGGACTCGCCCAGGGAGGCATCGCCGCGGTCGGACAGCTGCAGCTTCTGCAGCCTTTCTTCGGACTGTTACTGGCCGCCATGATTCTCCATGAAAAAGCAGGATGGGAACTTGCGGCGGTGAATGCCGGCGTTATCGCTTGCGTGGCGGCCGCCCGGCGGTTCGCAAATCAATCAGAAAAGGCCGAACAATGAACTTGTTCGGCCTTTTCATTATATTCCGCCCATAGGGAGCAGAAGTCTGTATCTCTTTCACATGATCCGGGTATTTTTCAGGCAGGCTGAACTCCCTTAAACGCACTCATCACCAGATCATGCACATAGGAATCATTCACCTCATCACCTGTGATCAACAGACGATAGAAAATCGGTCCGTAAATGAGATCGATGCTTACGTCAATATCAAGATTCTCTCTTAATTCACCTTTTTGAATTCCCTTTTCCAGAAGGCCTTTCGCTTGGAGGCGGCGGGGCTTGAAAAATCGCGTGCGATATTCTTCCGCCAATTTTGCATCCAGCTGCCCCGCACCGATTAATTCCTTAATAACGGTTCCTTCCCGGCTCGTCAAAAACCTTGCTAAATTCGTGGCGTGGGTCAATATATCTTGCACTGTTGATCCTGTATCGGGCACAGGCAGTCTGTCCGTAGCGGTCGAAAGAAAGCTGTCCATGATAACGGCAGCCTTGTTTGACCACCATTTATAAATCGTTGCCTTACTTACTTTGGCACGCTCAGCAATTTTATCGACTGTCACCGCGTCAAAGCCATTTTCCAACAATAGATCATAGGCTGCAGAAAGAATCGCCTTATGTGTTCCTTCATCGCGCGGCCGTCCTCGTTTACTCTGCACATGAATCATTCCTTCCCGAATTATAAACGATACGTTCAGTATACTTAACCTGTATAAAAAAAGAAAACAGAAACCCATTTACAAAACTGAACGTTTAGTATATTATTTGTTTATAATAAAACTAAACGTTCAGTTTACAAAGTAACCTGATGGAAGTCTTGATGAAATGCAGACTCCAAAAGCCTCTGCGTAAAGGAGATGAATCAGCAAATCATTTATCAAAGCATCATAAAAACCACTTAAAAAGGAGTTCATTCATATGGCTAAAGAAAACAAACAAACAGCGGATCAGGGAATTTCACCTGGTTTAACCCTTCTTCTCGCAACGGCATGCGGTATCATTGTCGCTAATCTTTATTATGCACAGCCCTTGGCAGGATTCATTAGTGCGGCAATCGGGCTTTCTCCAAGCAGCGCCGGACTGATTGTCACACTGACCCAAATCGGATACGTTGCCGGCTTACTGTTTCTCGTCCCTTTGGGAGACATTATCGAAAACAAAAAACTTGTCGTTGTATCGCTCCTTCTAAGCGCAGCCGCTTTGACACTGACAGCATTTGCGAAGCATGGAACACTGTTTTTAGCCGCTGCGTTTTTCATCGGACTGGGATCCATCGCAGCCCAAGTGCTAGTTCCGTTCGCATCATACCTTGCACCGGACGCCGCACGCGGCCGGGTTGTCGGCAATGTGATGAGCGGCCTGCTGCTCGGTATTATGCTTTCCCGTCCGATATCCAGTCTGGTCGCTGATATATGGGGGTGGAATGCCATATTTGCTTTATCCGCCGCGTTAAGTGTTGTCCTGGCAATCGTCTTATCAAAAGTGCTTCCTGCCAGAAAACCAACAGCAAACACAAGCTACACCGTCTTACTCGGCTCAATGTGGAAGCTGCTGCGCACGACTCCGGTCTTACGCCGCCGTGCCATTTATCATGCGTTTGTATTTGGCGCTTTCAGCTTGTTCTGGACGACTGTGCCTTTATTATTGTCCGGTCCTGCTTTTCATTTTTCTCAAAAGGCAATCGCGCTGTATGCATTAGCGGGCATTGCAGGTGCAGCGGCAGCACCGATAGGCGGCCGTCTGGCTGATCGCGGCTTGACCCGGCTTGCCACCGGAATCGCTCTTGGTGTTGTCATCGTTTCTTTATTACTCCCGCTCATGATTCAGAGCAGCTCCCCCGTCGGCATAGCAGTTCTGGTGGCCGCAGCTATCCTGTTGGATATGGGTGTATCTGCCAATCTGGTACTCAGTCAGCGTGCTATTTTTTCGTTGGCACCTGAATTTCGCAGCCGATTAAACGGATTATTTATGGCCATCTTCTTTCTGGGCGGTGCTGTAGGATCATCAATCGGAGGATGGGCATACGCCTCAGGCGGGTGGAGTATCACATTATGGATTGGAATCGCTTTTCCGGTCATCGCATTGCTTTATTTCAACACGGAGAAATAAGCCATTCACCAAAAATAAGCCGTCAGAACCAAGCTGACAGCTTTTTTTGATGTATTCTTCTTTACATCCATCCGAACAAAAAATCCGGATTCATAAAAAGATGATATTGATTCTTTACGCCCCGCTCACATAGCAGAAACGGTAAAACCATGTCATAATATGTTAAGAAATAATTGCGCCATAGGCAGGTGAACACATGAAGAAGTATTTATATAAACACCTTTTGTTAACTCTCGTTTCGTCCGTTTGCTTTTTATTGGTCTTTTATGTGGGTTTAAAAATGACACAGGAAGACACACCGCCGTTGTCTTCTTACCCGTTTTACCTTTTTATTTATCTTTACATAGCAGCCGGATATTTGACGGTCGGCCTTGTTTTAGCTTGTATGACTGATATCTTGAAGAACCGCTGGACATTCAATAAACCATCTACCATTCTATTGAAACTTATCGTTTACTTACTCATACCGTATGCTATTTTTCATTCTTTCTTCATTTTAATGGCGCCGTTGATTTATGTGCTGTTTGAGTCGTTATTCATCCTGAGAAAAGCTTCATAACCTGAAAAAACATACCGCATGCTGCCGGTATGTTTTTAACATGCTTGTCAGTTGTTCGCAGTGATCCGTTTGATGTTTTCTTCCATCAAGCCGGAAATGAGCTGTTCGTTTGTATGAGGAATCTGTTTGAGCTGTTGTACGACCAGCCCCTGTCTTGCAGCTGAATGATTTTGACTCAGCTTTGCTTTCCCCTCTATTTTGCTGATTTTGATTTTAAAGCCTTTTACCCCTTTGTTCATGCCTGCCAGCAATTTCGCATCGACATCCTCTAATTTGTACGGGCTGTCGGGGCTTTCGTATTTCAATACGAGTTCACTCATCGACTGCACGGTTTCTTCCTCATCCAAAAGCTCCGCCTCTCCGTAAACATGAACCCCCACATAATTCCAAGTGGGTACAGCCTGATTCGTCTCATACCATTTAGGTGAGATATAACAATGAGGCCCTTGAAAAACGGCTAACACGTTTTGGCCATCAATCTCTTTCCATTGGGGGTTCGGCAATGCAAAATGACCGTATAAGCATTCGTGATTCTTACTCATCATCAATGGCAGGTGGGTTGCATACGGCATGCCTTCCGCCGTTGAAAACAATGCTGCGAAACCATACTCTTTGATGACATCGCACGCTTCAGCTTCACTCAGCTGAAATGGAGCCGGAATATACATACAAAACTCTCCTCTCGAACATGGATTGATAAAGCGCTTTCCGCTATAATAAGATATCAACTGACATTTAAAAAGGTACAGTTAGGAATAAATACACATGTCAGAGGAGAACATCTGATGAAAAATATGATTTTCGCTTTCGAAAGCGATACCCCGAAATACAAACAAATTTACGAACAATTTAAAACATTGATTGAGCAGGGAAATATTCAGGCAGATGAGCGGCTGCCTTCGATTCGGGAGCTGGCAGATTCCCTGCGGGTAAGCCGTAATACAACGCTGATGGCTTATGATCTTCTTTTAGCGGAGGGATACATTCGCGGAGAAACACGCAAAGGTTATTTTGTAAATGAAGTAGAACCTTCTATATTTCAAAAAGAAAACGATGTTGTTTACGCTGAAAAAACCGAATCAACTCAGCCGGTCCTGACTGATTTTTGCGCCGGAGCCGTCGATCAAAAGCATTTTCCTCTGAAAACATGGAGAAAATTATACAATCAAGTTTTGACATCAGAGAAAAGCTTTCTGTACGGCGAACCGTTCGGCGAGAGAGGCCTGCGTGAACAAATTGCCGCTTATCTCTTGGAATCCCGCGGAGTGAAAACAGATGCGGATTCCATTATCATCGGCAGCAGCACGCAGCAGATGCTGATATATCTCAGCCGGATTCTGAAAGAGGATTTTTCGGGAATGATCGTTGAAGACCCGGGATTTGACGGTGCCAGAGCGGCATTTCAATTTCACGGGCTATCTCTGGAAACGATGCCTGTCTATGAAAACGGAGCTGATTTTTCTCAATTACATGCAATGAAAGAAAAATTAATCTATGTGACCCCATCCCATCACAGCCCTTACGGCGTAAGCATGTCCATTCAGCAGCGCCAAACTCTGATCAATTGGGTGAATCATAGAGAGGGTTATATTCTTGAGGATGATTATGACAGTGAATTCCGTTATACACAGCAGCCGTTTCCCGCTCTTGCTTCCATTCAATCAGACCGGGTGATTTATTTAGGGAATTTCTCAAAATCCTTTCTTCCGGGCATCCGCATAAGCTATATGGTTTTGCCGCAGCGCCTTTTGCACCGGTATAAAGAACGGTTTATTCATTTCGAAAGCACCGCTTCTTCGCTTAACCAGCTGACCATGGCTGAATTGATGAAGGCCGGTGAATGGACCCGCCATATTAAGCGCATGCGCATTGTTTACAGGCGAAAAATGCAGCACTTGATTTCACATGTAAAGCAGCAGTTCGGCGATCATGTGACGATCATCGGCGAGCAGTCGGGATTGTATATATTGGTGAGAGTTCACCTGAACTATACAGAAGAAACATTAATCGAACGCGCTTTTCAGTACGGAGTGAAGGTATATCCTACCGCCGTTTATTTCGTTGCCGAAAAACCCGAACCGCCGATCATAAAGCTAGGTTTCGCTCATCTCGATACGGATCAGATCACACAGGGCGTACAGCTTTTGAGAAATGCTTGGCTGTCATGAAAGAAAAAAGGCGCCGAACGGCGCCTTTTTTCATTTCGTATTTCTTGTGAATTTCGGCAGTCCAAATATGATGGCGGCGATGCCGCAGATTCCGATTAAAACGGGATAGAAAGAGTATGGCAGGATGCTGACGGGTGAAATATTCCCGAATTTTCCGGCTGATAACAGCTGCGCGCCGTAAGGAATCAATCCTTGAATCATGCACGAAAAGATATCCAGAATACTTGCCGATTTTCTGTTGTCGATGTTGAATTTATCAGCGATATTCTTTGCAATCGGCCCGGCTGCGATAATCGAGATCGTATTATTGGCCGCAGCCAGATTCGTCACGCTGACCAGTCCGGCAATGCCGGCTTCGGCGCCTTTTTTCGAACGGATTCGTTTCGTGATGAACTCCAGTAAAAAGTCGATCCCGCCGTTTTGTTTCATCACGCCGACCATCCCGCCGATCAGCATGGACAGGATGATCAGATCGCTCATTCCGGCAATTCCCTCCGTAATCGCCTTAAAATAAGAATCAAACGTAAGGCTGCCGCACGCTAACCCTATGATTCCCGTCAAAATCAATCCGCCGAATATGACAGCCATCACATTAATACCGATTAACGCAAAAACCAACACGGCGATATAAGGAAGCACCTTAATCCAGCTGTAAGATGCAGTTCCCGTATGGACGGCGTGGCCTGCCGGAATAAAAAATAAGATAATAACAGTCACAATGGCAGCGGGCAAAACAATCAGAAAGTTCGTTTTGAATTTATCCCTCATTTGTGTTTTTTGCGTCCGGACTGCCGCGATGGTCGTATCGGAAATAAAAGAAAGATTATCTCCGAACATAGCTCCGCCGACCACAGCCGCAATCGGAATCGCGGCGGAGATGCCAAGCTCGCCGCTCAAACCCGCGCTGATCGGCGCAACCGCCGCAATCGTGCCCATTGATGTTCCCATCGATATAGAAATAAAACAAGCAATGATAAACAGCCCCGGCAGCAAAAACTGCTGCGGAATAACGCTCAAAGCAAGATTGACAGTTGAATGCACCGCTCCCATCGCTTCAGCCGCTGAAGCAAAGGCACCTGCCAATATAAAAATCATAACCATAATGATAATATCAGGATGTCCCGCACCGGAAGCGAACCATTCTATTTTTTGATTGAGCGATTTCTTCCGGTTAAATAACAGCGCAAAAGCTGACGCAATGATCGCGGCAATCAAGATCGGCAATTTATAAAAATCTCCGGTCACCAGACCAGAGCCGACAAAAAGCCCTACGAATAAGACTAAAGGCAATAACGCCCAAGGGTTCTTTTTATTGTTCATCTGGGTAAACCACCTCTTTTCAGCATTAAAGTCGCTAATCACAGTCTAAGCAACATTTCACACTTTAAAAGTCTGCAGTAAAAAAGTCAAGCTGAAAAAAGGATAAGTAATGATTGATAAGATAGAAAAGGCTGTTTTGTTTCCACTCTTTAGAAAATAAAAAAACCAAGGCTCGTTTCCCTTGGTACATTTCATGCGGCCCCGCGTCCGGGACACCTTCTCTTCATTCAGAAATACATTCAGCTTTCAATCTGTTTTTAAGTTTCGCTTCATTTTCAAGGATATCTTCGTAATCCTCAATCTTCCTGTTTAATCGTTTTATGGTTTCATCAATTTCCCTCTGTTTCTCCGTCAGCCTTTTCCTTTCATTTATCAGGATGTTTTTTCGGGGTTCGATTGTATGATCGGCTCCTTCAATAAATAAAGCGGTATATTCAATCAGCGCCTCAATCGACAGCCCGGCACTTCTCATGCATTTTATAAATTGAATCCAATTCACATCATCTTCGTCATAATCGCGGATGCCGCTTTCATCGCGTTTTACCGGAGGAATCAGTCCTATACTTTCATAATACCTAAGCGTTGCGGCTGATAACTCAACCTGCTTTGCAGCCTGCGCAATCTTCATATTTTTACCACCCGTCCTTCATACCTTTCATAAGCGTGCCATTATAGAATATCATTTCATAAAAAAATAAACCAAACTCCTTGACTTAAAGTCCGCTTTAACATTTAAAGTAAAATCGAACAGAGGATTCATCACTTTATCTTGGAAAGGAAGATAACCATGTGCAATAATCATCCGACTCGTGTATTAAGCGCTCCGCATGCAAAAGCTAAATTTGAGCGGACAACGATTGAGAGAAGAGCATTACGGCCGCACGATATCCTGATTGATATTAAGTACAGCGGGATTTGTCACTCAGACATCCACAGTGCATTCGATGAATGGGGCGGCGGAATCTTTCCGATGGTTCCCGGACACGAAATTGCCGGAGTTGTGGAAGCCGTGGGTGAAGAAGTCACCACATTTGCCGTCGGCGACCGTGTGGGTGTCGGCTGTTTTGTAGACTCCTGCGGGGAATGTGAATACTGCCTGAACGGAGACGAACAATATTGCACAAAAGGCGTTGTTCAGACTTATAATAACCTGGACTACGACGGAAACCCTACGTACGGCGGCTACAGCCAAAAAATAGTTGTCACTGACAGATTCGTTGTCCGGATTCCGGATCAGCTGGATTTGGCTGCTGCCAGCCCGCTATTGTGCGCGGGCATTACCACCTATTCTCCGCTGAAACACTGGAATGCCGGCCCCGGCAAAAAAGTGGCGATTGTCGGAATGGGCGGGCTCGGACATTTAGCCGTTCAATTCGCGCACGCTTTAGGCGCAGAGGTCACCGTCCTCAGCCGCTCAATGAACAAAAAAGACGAAGCGCTTGAATTTGGAGCCGATCATTACTTTGCAACAAGCGATCCGGATACATTTACTGAGCTGGCCGGACGATTTGATCTTATTTTAAATACAGTATCCGCGAACCTTGACGTAGATGCCTACTTATCCCTGCTTCGCATTGACGGTACATTGGTAAATGTGGGAGCGCCCGCTAAGCCGGACTCATACAGTGTGTTCTCCTTAATCACGGGCCGCCGCAGCATTGCGGGTTCACTCGTCGGCGGTATTCCGCAGACTCAGGAGATGCTTGATTTCGCCGCCGAGCACGGCATTGCTCCTAAAATTGAAGTGATACCGGCCAATCAAGTTGATGAAGCGTACGAACGGGTTCTCCAAAGCGATGTCCGCTACCGTTTCGTCATTGATATTTCAACTTTATAATCGACATAAAAAACATACCAATATTTGTTGGTATGTTTTTTTCAGTTCAAATTATTTTTTATTTCAGCAGCCAACCGGGCACCGCTTTTATATAAACCAATTCGCCTATCAATTCAACAATCGTCTGTGTGACGATTACAGCGGCGGCTAATGAGGCCCAAGCATCCGGCAAAGCCAGCGCTAACGGAAGGACTGCGAGAGAATTTCTTGTGCCCGTGCTGAAGATCAATGCTCTTCCTTCACCTGTATCCAGACGGAACGCATATGCGATAAGCCGGGAGACAAACGGCATAATGAGCAGGAATAACAGATAGATCGGAATCACACATATAATGATGTCAGCATCACTGATGACCTTTCCGATTTGTGTGGCGACTACCGCCAGTAAGACCAGAGCCATAAAAGGAACAGGCAGCCACGCCGTCCATTCCAGCACCTTTTCTCCCGCCAGCTTCTTATCAGCCCATAATTGAGTCATCACCGCCGCCAGCAGCGGCACTGCTATTAACAATAAGAATGCTTCCAGAAACGGTTCCGCATGAACAGCCCCTATCACTTCTTTCCCGATAAACAGCCACAGGTATAACGGAAGCAATACCATCTGAACGGCGAACAAAACCGGCGTGGAAGCCAGTATTAATCTCTCATTTCCTTTGCCGAGCTGAGTAAAGACGATGACGTAATCAATACAAGGTGTAAGCAATACCAAACAAACCCCTAATAATATAGGAGGAGATTGAGGAAAAATGGCGGTTAACACCCATACAACGACAGGTACAGCTAAGAAATTACCGATCAATAAAGCCGCCATAAACTTGAGGTTTGACATGGCTTCCTTCAGCTTCAAGAATGGGATTTGGGCAAACATGGCATACATGAGAACAGCGATAAGCGGTGATATCGTCCATCCCCAGAGAAGTCCTGAATCTTTCCCGGCGATCCCCGCTATTCCGCCGATTACAAGAGTCACACCATATATCCAAATTTGCTGATTTTCTAATGTCTCTCTGGTTATTTTCATTGGCTGACACCTCTTCTCCGCCCATTATACCTTCTTTTCTGCCGCTCTTGCATTATGGTTCTGCCGGAATTAAAAAACACCAAGGGTCTGTGACACTTGGTGTTTTTTGGAACGCGGCCGAGAAAAACGGGTTGAAAACCGTTAATCGTTTGTAAATAACCCCCAAAAAGTATTTTTGACATACTGTTCCTTATCGAATAAAAGCATTCTCTTTCATTTCCAAAGCATCATCCAGCCATCTCGGGTGCATCGGCAAGAGATGTTCAGGTAATTCATGGATATCAAAATATCTGATTTCCATGGCTTCCTCAGTGGACTTTTTCAAAGTGCCGCCGATGACGTCACATTGAAAACAATTGGTAATAAAATGGCTGACTCTGCCGTCAGGGTATATAAAGGTTTGTGAACTCGGATCAGAATAAACGCCTATCATTTTAGAGACTTTCACCACTAATCCAGTTTCCTCTTCTATTTCTCTTATAATTGCTTGTTCAACTGTTTCACCAGGTTCCACATGTCCTGAAGGAATGCCCCATAAACCATTATCAGCACGCTTCATTAATAAAACGGAACTTGATTCTTTAATTATAATTCCAGCGACTCCGGCTTTCACTTGTTCTGTCCATTGGAAATCCGGTTTTTTCCGTACTTCTGCCTTTATTTCATTATCGAACAAGTCTTTCAGATCGCGGATCACAACATCCGGATTTCTAAAATCATGTTTTGCAGGAAATAAAGTATTTTGTTCAGAAACTAATACGGAAGTGATGCCTATTTGGTTTGCTCCGACAATATCTGTTTCAGGCGTATCCCCAATCATAACGCATCTCTCTTTATCTTCAAAAGACTCGAGTACTTTTTCAAATATTGAAGACGCCGGTTTTCCAATTATAATCGGCTCTTTAGCAGCTGCTGTTTTAACAGCCGCGACTATAGCGCCTGTCGCGGGAGCTGGTCCGTTAGCGGCAGGAAATGTTTTATCCCCGTTTGCAGCGATAAATGAAGCCCCGCAGCGGATGAGGTTTACTGCCTTATGCACATCCTGAAATGTAATATTTTGATCCCAGCCAATGACAACAGCCTCCGCCTGATCTTCCGTAAGATCAATACCGGCCTTTTGAATTTCACTTTTAAGTTGGTCATTTCCCAATATATATGCCTTCTTTATTCCTTCACTGACAAGGTAATCAGCTGTTGCCCACCCCGCAGTAAACACTTCATCAATACTTGCTGAAATCCCCAGTTTATGAAGGCGTTTCACAATCGTTTCTCTTGTAACACAAGGATCATTCGTTAAAAAGCGAATGGCTTTCTTTTCTTCACGGAGTCGTTTTAAAGAGGCCACAGCTCCTGGTAAAGCTTTATCTCCTATATATATCACTCCGTCTAAATCAAATAAAAATACATCATAATTCTCGGAGATCATCATAACACTCCTTAAGCGGTTGTCTCTTGGTTAATAGTTGAGCGATACGCAAAATGATTTGTAGGGCCTTGTCCTTTCCCGATTCCTAAGGGATGTTTAATGGCTGCTGAAATGAATTCCTTTCCAGTTGCCACTGATTCCGGTATGCTGTGCTGCTTTGCCAGCTCTGCAGTTATCACAGCTGAAAACGTACAGCCTGTTCCATGAGTATGCTTTGTGTCAAAGCGGGGAGAAACAAATTCCTCGAAGTCCTCGTCAAAGTACAAAATATCACGGGCTTCTCCGTTCAGGTGCCCCCCTTTTACGACAGCACTTTTTGCCCCGTATACCTCCACTATTTCTTTCGCCGCATCACGCATCTGCTGTACAGTCTCGATTGATTTGCCGATGATTACTTCCGCTTCCGGAATGTTCGGTGTAATAACAGTTGTTTGGGGTATTAATAATTTCTTCAAATGATCAATGGCGTCCTTATGGAGCAGATGATGTCCGCTTTTAGCAATCATAACCGGATCCATCACATACGATTGAATATTTGCGTCTTTTAACTTTTCTGCCAGCAATTCAATAATTCCTATACTTGCAAGCATACCGGTTTTGACAGCATCCGGTTTTATATCATCCATGACACAGTCTATTTGCTGAGATATATTCTGAAGAGACATCTCCTCAAAACTTTTCACACCAAGTGTATTTTGTGCAACAACTGATGTAATAACTGCCATTCCATATACCTTTTGTTCCTGAAATGTTTTTAAATCCGCGTGAATTCCCGCCCCTCCGGAAGGATCAGTCCCAGCAATCGAAAGCGCTTTATAAATATCCGTCAACTTACACTCCTCCTTCAGGCAGGTTTCACTGCTTTAAAAATGACAAAAGGCGGATATTCCTTTTCACATTTCCAATTATTAAATTGAAACTCTTTCTCTATGGCTTTTACATGCTCTTGGTCAATATCGTTTAACGTTGGTTCTGATAAAGTTACATTTTCAAAACCTGCAAGAGTTAATAGTTTATAATACATTGATTTCGGCCAATGAAAATCATTTAAAATTAAATCTGCTTGTCCGGGAACATGGAGCCATTCATTTCTTTCTTCTCCGTAAGAATATTCTTTCCCCGGTATTCCATTGCGGAAGGTTGAAAATTCAATTCCGGTTGAATCAGGATTCGTATCGAGTATGACAAATGAAGCTCCTGGTTTTAACACACGAAAAATTTCATCTATGATACCTTTGATACGCTGGTCACTATCCGTATTAATAAAAACATAACAGGCCATTGCAGCATCAACTGAGTGATCTGGTAAGAAGGAAAGATTATCGTGTTCAATTAAATGATAGTCCACATGAGGATGTTGTCTTTTTGCCTTTGCTATATCTAACATCTTCCTTGATTCATCGACTGCGATCACATTGCAGCCTATTCTGTCAGCCAGCCTATAAGCTACCTTTCCTGGACCGCATCCGAAATCGAGCACCTTTTTAATCTCCGCTTTATCAAAAGTACGAAAAACAAACTCAAAACCTAACGTTTGTTCTAAAACGTCGTTATAAGCATCGAATTTACCAGCAACACTGTCTTCTTTCCATGAAGTTTTCATTGAATTTCCTCCTTTTGCTCAGTTGAGAAATAATGAAGCCACTTATTCCTGACGAAAAATTGATATACAGGAAGTAAACTTTGAAATAGAGAATGATCCATATCACGTTTATATGCAATATGCTGGTATATACTGAAAAGGAAAAGAATCTGTTTCCAGTAATCAGGTAAATCAAGCATTTCAATATCGTTTTTAGTCATAGAAATTTGATCTTTCCTAAGTAATTCTTCGTACTTTAAGACTGTTTCAATGGACGGCCAGTTATTTCCCTCAGGCATTTTCGGGAATTCAAATTCCGGAATATCATGGTAATTTTCAGCTTCTTCAAGCACCGTTTTCGCCCATTCATGATCTGAATCATAAATATGGATTGATCCCGCATTATGAAAATATTCTCCGACTTCTACACGCAGTTCTCTGGCCATTAATTCCTGCATGAAGGTAAATGAGAAAAGATCACTGATCATCCCGCGAAAAGCATCATTTGCACGCATGACAGAAGACATGTATAATTCGCCTTCCCTCACAAAAAACTGCAAACCGATTGTGCAGGAAACATCTATATTTTCTAAAACGAAGAGTTCCGAAGCATCGAATATTTGAATAAATGCCCTTTTTGAATCAATATCTTCTTGTGTCAAAAGATTTTTTATTCTATTCCATTGATTTAGTTTTGCATTTCCGAATTCAAATATTTTAGGCCCGTACGCAGTGCCTGTTAATGTTTTTTTATTCATTGAATATGAGGGCATTTTTTTATTGTAATAACTGATAAAATCTAAGTCGTTACTCCCCGATAAATACCATAGCACTTCAGCAAAATTAAACACGATATTGGTTTTTCTTGAGGATAAATAAGTAACACGTTCTATTGGATTTTCCAAAGTCAGATGGTAGTTCAATTGTTCTCTGCTTTTTTGTCCGCGCGGTGAATTGAAAAATTCAGGGTTGTGATAGATGTCATACAGCGTTTCCGTATATGCTTCATGAAAAGTTCTCTTTCTCATTGAGATTCCGCCTTATATGCTGCAAAGGTATTTTTAATGTTCTCTATTAAATCATCTGTATCTTTATAGCTGATGTACTCAACATCCGCCACTGCATGTAACCCTTGAATTAAGAAAGCATAATCCTTGTCCTTTTCTAGAAATAGCACGATCTTTTTTTTCAAGGCGGAAGCCCATCCAATTTCTATATGTGTTCCAGGAGAAGCGGGTGATCCGGGAAATGCTGCAAAAAGGTCGCAAGTACTTATTTCATCAAAATCAATTTTAGTGCATTGAAGGGGTGTCATGAAATCTTTCCCCCACCCTTCCCGCTTATGAGCATTATGAACCAGCCATCCTTCATTCTCAAAAAAGGAAATTAATGATTCCAGCTTTCCCCTCTCATACGTACTCATCAATCCAGTTTTCTCATCTACTAAACTTTTAAAAGGCCCTGCCAGAAAAACTTTTTTAGTCGCCACTTCATATCACCCTTTCAAAATAAATAAAGCCACTTTCCTCTATGGAAAGTGGCTTAAATATAGATAAGATAAAGAATCTCTCTAATTTTTCACTTCCCTACGCTGGTATTAACCAAATCAGGTTCAAAGGGTCAGGACGTATTGTCTCTTCTCAGCTATTAAAGCTCCCCTAGTGACTTTTTATAAATATTTACTTTAATTCTATGCTATTCCATATAAATAGTCAAACAATGACTTTCCCTTCAATATTGCAGCTTACCCACTAGTTTTAAAACCTTCCGGCCTCTTTTTTCCTGCCAACGAATAAGGTCACGGCAACACTCGCTGAACTGACCAAAGTCCCCAGTACGGCAGCAAGAATTGTCAAAAAGCCATTGGGAATCAGAAATCCAATCGGAATGAGGCCCGCAAACGTGAGGACGATAAAACATTGATAGACTCCGGATATGATTCTCACAACCAAACTGCCAAAAAAGGACATGACGAATGGCGGAATGAACAAACATAAGATGATTCCGAGTGAGATCAATAAAATCATAGGCTCGTCAAAAGAAATGACACGATCGCCGGGAGACTCTTCAGCAGCCGCGAATACAGCAAATATAGACATCATCAGCGTAAGAAAAACAAGAAAAAACCTTTTCAGCAACGTTATGACTCCTTTTTTTATAAAAACGGGTATCTTTTTTTCAACCACAATAACCATTTTATGTTATCAAATGAAATAATATGAAGTCAAACCGAGTTCTGCACCTGATTTATTGGTTCTTATTTTTTTGATAATTTCCATATAATTGTCCGCAAGCAGCATCTATATCAATGCCAAATTGACTTCTGACGGTCACGTTAATTCCTGCTGACTTTAATTTTTTATAGAAATTTACAACTTGTTTCTCATTTACTTCTTCAAATCTCATAGGTGAACTAACAGTCGGGTTATATCTAATGATGTTTACATGGAACAAGTTCCCTCTCTTATATCTGCTTCTTAAAAGATTTACTACTTCATTCGCATGATCAATAGAATCATTAACTCCCGGCAGCATAATATAAGCAATATAAACTTTTCTTGAGGTCACACGTATATGCTCATCTAATGTGTCCATTACCTCCAATAACGGGTAGCGTTCATTAATCGGCATTAACTTGCTTCGCTGTTCATTAAAAGGAGAATGTAATGAAAACGTCAGGTTGACCTGCGGATAATCCTGAGTGATTTTTTTAATGCCCGGAATAATACCTATGGTCGAAATAGATAACCTGCGAGGGCTTAAAGCAAACAACTCCGGATTTGTAAGCACATGTAAAGCATCAAAAACTTGTACATTCGCTAATGCTTCTCCCATTCCCATAAAAGAAATACTGTCAATTGAATGTCCTTTTAAGTGAAAGTACAAAATTTGGTCAGTCATTTCATCTGACGTTAAATTGCGTTTTAAACCAATATCTCCTGTTGCACAAAATGTACAGCCAAAATGACAGCCGCACTGCGAGGATATACAAAATGACTCCCAACCGGCTTTATATTTCATATTAACCGTTTCTATTTTTTCGTCTCCTGAAATTTCAAATAAGACTTTTGTAACTTGCTCAGAATGCTGCACTTTTAAAGGAGCAATATTTATAATTGACTCTCCGAACTCCTCTATTAACAATTTTCTCAAGGATTTAGGAAGAACCGTTATTTCATTGAAATGATTTATTCTCCCTTGGAATACAGCATTTTTGATTTGATTCATTCTAAAATCAGGAAATTTATTTTGCTTCAGGAACTCTTGGATTCTTATATACTTGTTTTTTTGTTGCATGTTTTCTCATCCTTCCATAATACTCTTGTTTGTTTGAGTAAATAGAAGGGAGTTATCAATCTAACCTTTTTTTAAAATCAGGCACAAAAAAACACCGACACAATTATCGGTGTTACGCTTAAATAACATCATGCACAAATAAACAAGGACATTATGTCATTGGATTATCGTTTATTTGACATAGAGAAAAAGCACCGATAACTGTTTTTGTATGGTGATTTGGCTTAAAAAAGGACAGACTGCTCCCTTTGTCCGCCAAGATGTTTCCAATTTTTGCATTTTTACCATACAAAATTCCATAAATCGTTATCATCGCTTTCACCTCTTTCTTGTCAATATTAGCAATAATCACCATATCATAAGGTTTCCCTTATGTAAAGCTAAACAAATGCTTACGCCCCCGCTAATGACAGTATTATACAACTTGCTTATTAAGCCTAATCCAAGTACAGAAAGCGCGCTGATCACATTTTTCACTTATCCGCGACGGAACATTTCTTATATAATGGGTGACCGGCAGCTGCCTGCTTGAATCCCAATCTTCCTATAGTGATTTTTTATATTCATGACAGTATGATGATTTGTCACTTCAGCAATCAGATCGTTTATTCGATCCAGATTAATCGGTTTATTTTCTGATAAGCTGCTGAAGCTTTCTCTGATTTCTTCAGGATAGACATTTCCGGCCATGCTTGACAGGCCGTTACACCCGTTACTCAGCATCTTCGGAAATTCAACGTCTCCTGCCGCAAACAAAATAAAGTGATCAGGGAACTCTGTTTGTTTATGACGCAGAACGTCTCCTCCTTCTTTCAGCCCCTTTATCCCGGGATGCCGGCTTATTAAGTCTTTAAGCGCTTTCTCACTCAGATTAAAACCGGTCCGGCCGGGGTTATTATAAAGCACAGCCTCTTTAGAGGTATGACTGAGAAGTTCGTCAACGTAATAAACGGCTTGCTGCTGTGTCGGTCTTATATAAGGAGGAAAACCAATCAGTACAGAATCAATATTGGTTTTCTCGATGTGTTTCATCAGTTTGACGGCATCAATGGTTCTTACGGCTGAAACACCGAACATCAGTTCAACATCTTCAAATTTTCGCTGATGAACATACTCAATGATCTGAAGACGCTCATCTATGCTGAGTGAATGCTGTTCACCAGTCGTGCCGCATATGAGTAACGAATGGATACCGCTGTTTTTCAAATGTTCGACAATAGCATCAAATCCTTCTAAATATAAACTTTCATCTTCATGAAAAGGCGTAGGGATAGCAACATTAAAATTTCGCATGAGAATGTCCTCCAAGTACATATTCTTGAATATCTGCAGAGTATCATATAACACTGTCTGACATTTAAAAAGATACAGTTTCAGATAACTTTACATGTCAGATGTAAAGGCCGACACACAAAAAAAGCAGGCAAAGAGAGCCTGCTTCATAGCTTCGGCCTTAACTGTTTTACCCATTGGTTTTGGCGGGCTAAAATATTCAGACTCAACAACATTTGACGGATTCATTTAGGCACATGCCCTTATCAAAAACAATCTGGGTGCATATCCTGCTCCTAAAAGCCATTCATAAAGGGAGTTTAGATATGTATTATTATTATTATCCGTATTATGTATATGATTACAGACAGCAGCCTGATTTAAGTCAGGCAAATCATAAAATGCGAAGCCATTTATCTGCGATTCAACAAATTCCAATACACTCATCCTCCTTTCAACAATCAATGGCTGCGGTAGTGAAACACTTGCAGGCTGTCAGCAGAGCACTCGCTCTGGGATGCGGTATGAGTTCAGAATTCAGATTTCTTCCAGACACTTGGGGATTACGAGAACTTCATACTGTACACGCGAAATATCTTACTCCGTTGAGCTATCACGTTTATTCCGCTTTAGGCGCAGCAGAGCTTCTCGCCGCCGGACAAGGCCGGGCTCCTCATTTTCCTCTTATGGTAGGCTGCATGAATTCAATACTTCGTCTATGGTCAAACTTCCCCGCAGCGATAGCAGACCTGCGAAGAGCAGCCGGTCACCAATACGCGTCATCTGTAGACGAGGCGGAAAATCTCCTAAGACCAATGGTTCCAGCCACACAACAGGCATTATCCATCAGTCAATCTGCAGTGAGTCCGGCTATTTGGCAGGCTTCCTTACGTGCCGCGCAGTTAGCTAGGGAGGTACGTCAGAATGTTGCACAATCAATGAGTCAGGGATCTTCTTATTAATTAAGCCAAAAGATTTTTTCGGCTTTACACAGTCACATAACCGGACTTATTCAACACAAAAAAGAGCAGTAAACACGTAAGTTACTGCTCTCCTCTGTCTATCCGCCGTTCATTTGTTTTACAATGTATTCAGCATCATTTCCTACACCTTGAAGCAGCGCTGAACCTCGCCTATGCTGCCAAGGTAAACCAATAAAATACAATCCTTCCACAGCTGAAACACCCCGGTGATGTATAATTCGGCCTTCCTTATCCAAAACACCTTCTATTTTCATCCAACAAAGCGGATTCTTAAAACCAGTTGCCCAAATGATATTGTTTACTTCTAATGAAGATGAATCTTTAAAAATGATTTCATTTTGCTTTCCGGCTATGACTCTTTGTTTTAAGATGATCTTCTTCTGTCTTATTGCATGTTTTAATTCATACCCAAATATGGGGTCGCCTTTCTTCTGAATGAACTTGCCTAATATGGATGTATGACTTGCATGTAAAACTCCTAATTTATCAAACCACCAAAAGATGCTTCTTTTTCCAATCCATAAAGGGAAATAAACCGATTTATTACTGCAAGCCAAATATGTAACTCTTTCTTTGGATAATTCAACAGCTATCTGAGCCCCGCTATTCCCGCCGCCGACTACCAGTACATTCCCAGGCGCCAGTTGTTTTGAATGTTTATATTGTGAAGAATGTAATTGATGAATATGATCGGCTACATCCCTTGATATTGATGGAATATTAGGGGTATGAAAAGGACCTGCGGCCATCACAAGATTCTTCGTTTGATATTCTTCCCGGTTTGTTTTTATTAAGAAATAGTCCTTTAATTTTTGCACACTTATTACTTCTGTCCGTAATTGGATCGGGATTTCAAATCTTTCAACATAATTTTTCAGATAAGCAGCAATTTCATTTTTTGAAGGGAGTCCATGCTTGTCTCCTTCAAGCTGCATTCCAGGCAAAGAGCTGTACATTCGAGAAGTAAATAAAACCAATGAGTCATACCGGTTGTTCCAGCTTTCTCCCACTTCATGACTTTTATCCAAAATGATAAACTTTTGTTTCGACTTCTTTAGATAATATCCTACTGAGATTCCTGCCTGACCGGCTCCGATTACTATCGTGTCGTACATATGAATCCCCCCTCCGGTTTTATCTTAATTGTCAGCAGACAAAGTGAGTCCCTATTTCCTCCTTTAATGATGATGGTCACGCGGATTCTCAGATTGGGCCTGACAAAGAATCGTATTGTCGTGATTATGCGCTGCTGTTTCCATTTGAATGGTTACATGTGTAATGCCTTTATCTCCAAGTTCATGTTCCATTTTGCGTAAAATACTTTCACTTTCAGAAATGGTCAGTTGATCGTTAACAACTGCGTGGCAGGAAAGAGCATTCAATCCGCTTGTGATAGACCATATGTGTAAATCATGAATGCTTTGAATTCCTTCTGTCTCTTCAATTGTATGAATGATGTCAGTGACATCGATATTTTCCGGAGTTCCTTCCATTAATACGTGAATGGAGTCTTTCGTCACATGATAACCGCTTCTCAGCACAAGAATAGCTACAATGACACTGGCCACTGGATCTGCCCAGCTCCACCCGAAGAAGATGATAAGGATCGCAGCCAGTATGGCACCTACAGATCCGAGCATGTCACTTATCACATGTAAGTAAGCCCCTCTTATGTTCAGGTTATTCTTTGTATCTCCGCCGTTCAGCATAATCCAAGCGACCAATATATTCACAGCTAACCCGATGATACTAATCGTCAGCATGCCGGTTGTTGCTACCTCCGGCGGATGAGAGAAACGTTTGATTGCTTCATAAATGATATAAAGGGAAATCAATATTAATGCAACACCGTTTATCACAGCTGCGAGAATCTCAAATCGTTTGTAGCCGAATGTCTTATGATGACTTGCCTTTTTTTCGGCCAATTTAAAAGCAATCAGAGCAACCATTAATGAGATCGAGTCACTCAGCATATGGCCTGCATCTGACAAAAGCGCTAAACTATTGGTTACAAATCCGCCTATCGCTTCTATTATCATATAACCTGTAATCATGATAAAAGAGATCAATAAAACCTTCTTATTGGCTCCGCCAGCGTGATTGTGATTGTGCCCCATAAAAATCTCCTCCTTATCTCATACACTGCATTTATTATTTCTTTTCTGTTATGAAGCATTCTAACATGGACAAAAAAATAACCTTATATGATTATGTGCTCATATATGAATATATAGGTTCTTTACTGAAATGTCAAAATCTTTTCAATGAAAATGTCCAATACTTTATATTGCTCTTGATCAATGATTGCTATGAAGCCGCGGATTACAGTAATTACTTTAGGCGCAGACAATTTAGAAAAATCGCTTCACTTCTATCGGGATGGCTTGGGTCTGCCTACAGAGGGAATAGCCGGTACAGAATTTGAACATGGCGCAGCTGCCTTTTTTGACTTACAAACAGGACTGAAACTTGCCATTTGGAACCGCAAAGACATCGCACATGAAACAAACGTTACGTTAACTGCGCCAAGCCCTGCAGAATTTACATGAGGACATAATGTTGGCAGTAAAGCTGAAGCCGATAAAGTCATGGAACAGGCAAAACAGGCAGGAGCAACGATAACTGATCCCGCTCATGATACTTTTTGGGGCGGATACTCCGGTCACTTCCAAGACCCGACGGGCACCTATGGGAAATCGTTTGGAATCCGCACTGGGATGCAATTGAATAACCAAATTTAGCAACGATAAAAACACACCTGAATGTTCTGGTGTGTTTGAGATAATGTTTAGAATGCAGATCAAAACGCAGCGTTTTTATTTTGTTTACCAAAACGATCAAACTATTTATACGATGGCGGGATGCTTTGCGGAAAACGGAATACATTTTCGGGATCGTATTTCGCCTTTATTCTTTGAAGCCTTGCAAAGTTTGAGCCATAATATGCTTTTCCGAAGTTCTCGATATTTTGATCCGGAACATTCACATATGAACCTGTTACATATGGTTTCATCAGCTGACGCACTCTTTCAACTGATGCAAGATTCGAAGCTTCTTGTGATTTATTTTTCCAACTGGCCGTCCATTCCGTATAAAACAACGGACGGCGCCAATAGAAGGCTGTTTCACTGCTTGGTACTCTGCTTATCGCGCCGCCCCAATTGATAAAAAAGAAATTGGTTTCTGTCCCAGTCGCTTTTTCTAAAAATTGTCTCATTACTGCAATAGGTTCTTCCGGCCAAAGATTGAGCGCCCACGCCGAGGAGAATTTAACACTCTGATCAGATCTGCCGGGAATCGGTTCGTCAGGATCTAAGAAATCTATACAATCCGGATAGTATAGTGTTTTGATTACTGTTTGTGCCGGCGTTCCGGCATTTAATAAAGGTTTTAATAATTGAACCAGCTCTGGTTTTGAACCGAGGAACAATCCTTCCGCATGGCACAAGCCATTTACTTTGCTGTAAATCTCAAGGTAGCATCCTAATCGTTCGTCTGTAAATGGCGCCCATTTTTGCCACGCTTTAAATACCGTTTCTAACTGTTCCCACGGCCAAATAATATTAAAGACGGTTGCGGTTTTAGGGGCACGGTGAACTTTGAATGTATATTGGGTGTTATATCCGAAATTGCCTCCCCCGCCGCCTCTGGAAGCCCACAGTAAATCTTCATTGCGGGAATGATTTGCTTGTATGATCCTGCCTTTGGCATCTACCATTTTCAGTGCGAGAAGGTTATCGCTTATCAGGCCGATCGATCGTGAAAGCACTCCAAATCCGCCTCCCATCGTGATTCCTCCGATTCCGACGGTTGGACTGTCTCCGAACGGGGCCATAAAACCTTCCCGAGCTAAACCTTTTACAAGCGGGCCGACGTGAATGCCGGTTTGAACGGTTGCTACCGCGTTTTTTTCATCTAAGAAAACTTTATTCATGTCACTCACATCAATAACAATTCCATCACTTACCGTGGAAAGATTTTTATCCAGAGCATGGCGGCCGCTTCTGACACGCATAGGTACATTCTTCTCACGAGCCCATTTAATAGCATTACTTACATCGTATGAATTTTGTGCAAAAACAAAGACAAGCGGACAGACATCAACATAAGGGTTCCAATTCTTAACCGCCTGTGTATAGCCGGGGTCCCCTTTGAAGATGACGCGTCCTGTTAACTGTGCTGAT
Organism: Bacillus sp. Pc3; assembly: GCF_000815145.1. Lineage (NCBI taxonomy): Bacteria > Bacillati > Bacillota > Bacilli > Caryophanales > Bacillaceae > Bacillus > Bacillus sp. Pc3. The sequence goes on from NZ_CP010406.1 coordinate 1,532,019, forward strand.
CCCATCTATTTCACTCCCAATAAGCATTTGATTCCGATACCAGTATATGTAGGAATGGGACAAATTCTTAGACAGATGTTCTGCAAACTTAAAAATAGATACATATACGCGAAGATGATATAAAAACAAAAAAAAGACAAGAGCGGCAAGCTGCCGAAACTCTTGTCTCTCCTGCCTTTTTTATCATGATAGGCACTTACATTTATTGGCGTGATATCCCGACCAAACTATGGAAGTCCATAGAAAATTATGTTTGCCCTGCCATGCATGGTTCTGCTGAGACACCGGCTGAGCAATCTTTCTGCTTGATCCCCCGACAAGAATCTTATTCTTTATCGTTTTTGCACCCCTGTATTGATTTTCTCAGTCAAAAATCTTATCTTTTACGTTATGAAAAGCTCTTATTTTTTCTTCTTGTGCTTACGTTTGCAATCCTGTTTTTTCTCTTTCTTATGACGTTTTTTACATTTCGCTTTTGCTGCTAATTTTGCCGCTTTTACCTTTGCTTCTGCCGTTGCTCTTGCTGCTTCTGCTGCTCTGGCTCTTGCTTCTTCCGCTCTTGCTATCGCCTCTTCCGCTCTGGCTCTCGCTTCTGCTTCTCTTGCTGCTTCTGCTCTTGCTTCGTCTTCCGCCATATCAAAATCATGGCCAAGGTCACAGGCTTCGTTGTATGGCTTTTTCTTCTGAACGTACTGTTGATCTTCACCTTCGTTATAATACATTACGCCACTCCTTCTCTCATCTTTTAATCTTTACATACTATGTAAAGAAATAACTGCAGCTTGGACTGGTATTTTGATGAACCGGCACATTTTAGGGCAATTTTGATTTATCGATACAACAGATTCTGGATGCCTGATGAAACTTGAATGATTTTTGACGATTATAATAAGCAGCGTAAAAAGGATGCTGCGCGCTGCAGCATCCTTCTGTACCAACTTTTTGTGTTTTTGACTTTTAGTTTGCTTGCTGTGTTTGTTTTACTGGTTCTTTGCTAAAAAGTCCGACAATGTTCCACAAGATAATTGCAGCAGCTATGATCAAACGAGCCGTACTGACTTCTTGGTTAGTAAACAATTTATAGCCATATACTGATCCCAATGCTGCTATGCAACAAATATTGAACCATTTACTCCAACGCAATTAGAAAACTCCTTATAAAATGATTACATTTCCAAACAATGTATTATAATATTAACACAATTTTTCAATATTTAACCTTAAATCATTCTTAATTGGTTTTCCTGATCATTTTCTCTAATCGTCATTCGATCTTTCGGATTTTTGATCGTTTTTTGTTACAGGCTAGACCCAGACATCATTTTCAGCTGTTTGATCAGTTATTTCCTGCCCGGTATTTACAACACCTTTAGGCTCTACAAGCAAAATGTTACACTCTGATTCTGCATAAGGTTTATGTTCAACATTTTTCGGAATGACAAACATTTCACCTTCATTTAATGTTACTTCTCCATCACGAAATTCAATGATCAAATTACCCTTAATGACAATGAAGACTTCATCTGTTTCGTCATGCTTATGCCAAACAAAATCCCCTTGTACTTTAACAAGTTTAAATTGATAATCATTCATTTCAGCGATTACTTTTGGAGACCATTGATCTTGGAACGCAGCTAATTTCTCTTGAAAATTAATCGGTTTATATTCCATTCTTTCCGCTTTCCTTGTAAAACTCTATCATTTAACTAGTCCCAAATTAAAGGCCTGTCCACTTCAGCAGTTCTGAGATAGTCTAAAAGCTGACCGGTATGTACGGACTCATGGTAAGCGATTCTTAATAACATGTCTCCTAGTTCGCGAATATATCCAACATCAGACCTGTCAATCTTTATATTTGTTAAATCTGCTTCGTTTAACGATTTGATGAATGTCAAAAACTCGGCCCGATACGGTTTTGCAAATTCTAATTCTTCGGTTACTGTGGTAAACGTTTTTGACTCATACGGGTTTTTAGATTCCTCTGAAGACTCATTCATTTGTTTTAGTAAAATGTGATGATAAAGAAATTCCGCTTCTAATACATGTCTTATCATTTCCTTACACGACATTGCTTCGGAATCCGGGCGCCAGTCCATTTTTTCCTCAGGTATAGCTGCCCATAACTTGATGCTTCGCCGTCTTACTTCTTCAAAATGTAAAACAATAAGGTCAATTGTATTCAAGTGTTTTCCCCCTTTTATTTTTAAATAATTCTCCTTCTTCCCGGAAAAAACCTCTTCAAATAAAAAACATATTCTTTCCCAACTCGCTGGATTGATAATCAAACCATTTTTAAGATAAGGAGATATTCATTCATCCATACAATAGACTCTGGTTGAACATATACTGAATGATAGTTTTCATCAGAAAGGAGACATCAGCTTTGGCAAAATATCGGATCATGACCTTTGACGGGGGCGGTACCTTAGGTGCTTTAAGTTTACAACTATTGAACAGACTGGCTGAAGAAAATCCAGCATTAATAAGCCGAACCCATGTATTTGCGGGAAATTCAATCGGTTCATTTACTGTCCTTGCATTAGCAAGCGGAAGATCTCCGAAGGAAACACTTCAGTATTTTGAGGATGAAATCCTGCCCGCATTCAGCACTTCCCGGCCGGGAGGACCTGTTTTCAATCAACAATTACCATATTCCGGTTTTATTAAAGCGGTACGAAACTTTTTCCCGCCAGGCCTTCGCCTTAAAGATCTAAGAAAACGAATTGTTGTCCCTTCATTCAAACTATACTCCCCAGCACTGGATCGTTGGACGCCCGTATTATTTCACAACTTTCCCGGCTCTCCCTATTTAAATGAGAAAGTGAGTGATGTCATACTGCGGAGCAGCGGTGCTCCCGCGACGCAGCGAGCCTATCAAAATTACGTGGACGGATATGTAGTGGCAACGAACCCCAGTACGGCCAGTATCGCGTTTGCGGTTGGTAAAGCCAACGTGCCATTGGATCAAATTGCGGCGCTATCCATCGGTACAGGTGAAGCCCCGACTCGGTTAAGGAGAGATACGAGGGGGTGGGGAATGGTAAGTGCGGATAACATACGTCCCGAAAATCTGAAGAACCTTCCTCCAAATTGGGGAGTCCTTTTGGACAGGTCGCCTAATGAACCATTACTGCCATTTCTTCAGATGATCTCCGGCGGAAATGGCTACTATGAATCCATGGTCAGCGCGAATCTGCTGGGAGATCGCTTTTTCCGGTTAGATCCGCGGATTCCTAACTTCTCCAAAACAGACCCTTCCGTGGTTCCCGCTGTCATTGAAATTGCGAACAAAACCAACTTACAGCCTGTGAATACATTTATAGAGAAAAACTGGAACGACAGCCACTAAGGAAATTCACATCTTAAAACAATGAACAAAAAATACCAAGGGACTCAAAACCCTTGGTATTATTAATGCGGCTGAGAGGGTTTGGACCTTCACGGGGTATTTATACGCTGGGCATTCGGTAAAGTGAAATCTTATTACCGCCCGGCATTTCAAACACTGAAGTTAAGCATTACAACCAACAATCGGGCCATTTAATTGAATAGGACTACTCAGAAGTCGCTTCCATTACGTAAGAAAAGCGACTTTTTAGATTTGATTTTCAAGTTCCTTTGACAAATTTTGAAAAGACCATTGACTATTCAGTTGAACTGTATTAAGTTTAACTATATAGTCAGACTGAATAGAGGATGAGGATATGAAACATAAATTATTACCGCTGTCTGAAACCATGCATTATATTTTATTAGCTCTGCGGGAGCCGCTTCATGGCTATGCTGCCATGCAGAAGATCGAAAAGATGAGTAACGGAACTGTTATTTTAGCAGCCGGCACATTATACGGCGCGATTGAAAACTTGAATAAGCATGGCTGGATTGAACCTGTCGGAGAATCGGGCCGGAGAAAAGTTTATATGATAACTGCGGAAGGAAGCGCCATTTTGAAAATGGAACAAAACAGATTACTTCATATTTTATCCCTGCACGAAGGAAGTGAATCGAATGAAGAAATGTAAGATGTTTTTTGATATTGAAAAAGAGGAGCAATGGCTGAACGAGCACCTACAAAAAGGCTATCACTGTACAAATATCAGCGGATTAGGAATATACACTTTCGAAAAAACCGACAAAAAATATGTAATGCGACTGGATTATCAAGATTATTTATCAAAGAAAAAGTTCAAAGACTACAAAGAGATCTATGAAGACTTCGGCTGGAGTTATATAAACAGCCCATGGCTTAGCGGAACTCGATATTGGCAAAAAGAAGATGATGATCAAAATGAAATCTTCTCGGATCGCCAATCAAAGAGTAATTATTATAAAAGACTAATGAGTTTTTCATCTTGTTTTGGTTTACTGTGCTTGTTTTATTCTTATTTGATTTACAAGGATTCAGGTTTGTATTTAACTGAAGGTCTGTGGAGTATGGAAAGCGCAATGTTTTGGAAAGCATTTTTATTTGAAACTCCATTTGCCCTTTTGAGGTCGCTTCCCGCCCTTATGGCTGTTCTATTTGGCTGCAGTTTCTATAAAGCGTATCGAAAGTATTCAATGTTAAAAGAACAATAACGCGGGGAAGTTACATTCAAAGAAGTAACTCGAGGATCATGTATTTGCCGAAGCCGGGCGCTTTAAAGGAAAAAAAGCGCCCTGAATTTGCTGATAAATCAGACGGCTTATTTTGTTAATAATACAAACTTATTTACAATGGCTTGAGCGAGACAAGCTGATGAATCAACAAAGGTAAGTTCGCTGCTTTTTTGATCCGTGACCGTATTTAAATCCGTACATGCAATGATAACCGTATCAACCTTTTCTGCTAAGTCACGGTGTAATTCATCATATAATGTAATAGCCTCATCGATTTGACCTTGTTTAATCTTTTCTATTATGTGATCGACATAGATTTGCCAACTATCTTGATGTAAAAAATCATAACCTTCTCTGTTTAACGCTTCTTGAAATATTCCAGATTGAACCGTAGGAACGGTGGCTAAAAGAGCTGCTTTTTTGGAGCCTTTAGGTATTTTTTTTATGGTTTCATCAACCATGTTTAGTAAAGGGACTGAAAGCGATTTTTTTATTTGGTTAAAATAAATATGTGCGGTATTACATGGGATGGCAATAAAATCAACACCCGTTTTTTCAAGCTTTAAAGCCCCCTCAATAATTGCCTTTTCCATGTCCGTATGATTGAGAGGTTTATTCATATAGAAAGGAGTCGGACAAGAATAAATCATCATATGAGGGAAATCCATGTCATGTATTGCTCCATATATTTTTTGACACTCGTCTACTACCTTATCTACAAATGGCCCAGTAGATTTTGGCCCCATTCCTGCCAGTATTCCAATCATAATTGTCCTCCTCTGTAAAAATGTGTACGAATACGATCACGATGAGTTATTCTTGTGTTTCGCATCTGAATCTGCTCTCATTTCTTTTTGGCTGTCTTCTCCTATTTTATCATTTCATTAATTGAATTATGGTTAAAAATCGGTGATTAAATTGTGCCCATATAGATTAGTAAACCTGTCATTGATGTCAAGGCATGGACTCCTAAAGGAGATTTAATAACTCATTTTCAACGAAAAACTGATCTCTGTTAATTAGTCGAGATTCCAAGATATACACGGACCAATTGAATTGATCTTTCCTTTTTTGGGAATCCCACAGGTTCCCTCTTGTTTTGATGTTGTTTTTTCAAAAAAGTTATTGACACCAATAAATGACCATGTTATCATTAAAAATTTGATATCTAACTCCATATATGATAACCTTAAGTTAAGTTCCCATATATGGAGGTGGATTATATGTTTCAAATTGGCGATAACATTGTTTATCCAATGCACGGAGCAGGTACAATTGAAGCCATAGAAGAAAAACAATTCTTAGAGGAAAAACAACAGTATTATGTCATAAGAATGTCAATAAGTAATATGACAGTTATGATTCCAACGCGTAAAATATTGAGTTCAAATATACGGCCAGTTACTGATATACGTGCATTAAAACACATTATACACATTTTTCAGCATGGAGAATCAGATAGGTTACTGCCGTGGAAGCAAAGGTATATAGTAAACACGAACAAAATAAAAACGGGTGAAATACAAGAAGGCGCTGAAGTTGTACGTGATTTAATGCGAATGAAGAAAGAAAAAGCACTTAATTCAAGCGAAAAAAAAATGTTGGATGATGCATATGAATTTTTGATTAGTGAACTGGAAGTCATTAAAGGAATCACTGAAAAACAAATAAAAAGTTTCTGCTAAGGTTAATTTTAAATAATGTTTTGCATTCCAAAAAGCACCCGCGAGTTTTCGGAATATTACGATTGAAATATTTCAAAGACGCTTAACTTCTTCAACTTACTTTTAGAACATTAACCTCTTTTATTATTCCTACAATCTAATCTGTTTTTATTATTAAAAATTTCTTCAACGAACATTTGATGTTTTATCAAAAAACTCGATGAAATAGTCACTTGATTTTTGTAATCCTGATTCACACTGGCACGGACAAGGAGCCGTAAGGATGGAAGAGAGGCAGGGCTTTCATTGTTTTAGGTCTTAAGTGATTATTTCCGGAAGAAAAAACAACCACTCCCCTCTACATCTGCTTCCACAGTGAATAGCAGTTGTTTATCTTCTTTTCATAAAAGAGATATGCGAATTGTAACAAAGAATAACATACAGTTATATTGAGAACATAAAAACAATCATTTATATATATTCCACATATCGTCAATCCAATATGTTATACTGTAAACAATCCTTTGAGGTTTTAAACCTTTTTCTTACCTTGTAGCAACTGTCCCTACTCGAACGTTGAGTAGGGTTTTTTTATTCAGTATGATACAGAGAACATAAAAAAACAAGCCCTATATAAAGAGCCTGTTTGTATAAACGATTGAAGATTAAGCAGTTTTTTGAACGTTAGCAGCTTGAGCTCCGCGAGCACCTTGCTCAACGTCAAACGTTACTTTTTGACCTTCGTCTAAAGATTTGAATCCGTCACTTTGGATTGCAGAAAAGTGTACGAATACATCGTCTCCATTTTCACGTTCGATAAATCCAAAACCTTTTTCTGCATTAAACCATTTCACTGTACCTTGTTCCATTTTTGTTGCCTCCTAGTGTGTTACACATTGTATTACTATCCTTGCCCAAAGTATCATCAAGACGAAAAGTCGATATTCATACTATCCTTTACACGAACAAAAATAATTCTCCTTTATCATAGCACGAAACGGAAATAACTGCAAATTAATATTATGTTTCATTCAGGGTTTTATTTGTTAAACGTGCGGCAGGTTTTTTTAGTGAGAACCTTCATTTGTAATTTAGAAGTTTGGACGGACCCCTTACCGTACTTAATAATAAATATCGTGTTGATAGATGTATTTTAAAAAAGCCCACTCACGAAAACGAGTGGGTTTACAAAAGCTCTAACTAACCCACAAAGGTTTTAGTCAGAGCTATTTATACGTATTTTTTTGGTCCAACTCACTAAGCACCTACTCTGTCATCAGCAACATGAAAAGGAGCTTTGATAACAGGGACATTATTTGTTAAAACCACTCCTGCGATGCTGCCCAATAAAATGACTGTAAACAAAGTCAGGCTGATCTTCATTAATAATCTCCCCTTTTTTATTTTTCCGTCCCGTTTTAATCTCAGTCGATAATACTCATTGGAACGTGATAAATCCCCTTTTTCATAAAAATAATCCGCTTCTCTGTTTGCAAAGTTTTCAATGTCTCCGTACATTCTTAGAAGGAAGATACCATTAGCGATGACACTAATGGCACCCTTTGTTTCTACTCAATCACTTATTCAGCTTCTCCAACAACTGTAAAGCGTTCATTTATATGTTTTGGATTTTCAATTTCATCCAATACTGCAATTGCATAGTCTGCATAGCTGATATAACTTTCGCCTTTCGAATTCACAAGAAGATGATCTTTTCCTGACTGATAAAATCCAGTTCTTTTCCCGTCTGGGTCAAATACCGCTGAAGGACTGATAAATGTCCAGTTCATATCAGAAGTTTCTTTTAGTTCTTGCAAGTTACGACCTTGCCCTTTAGCTGTCGGGATAAAAATCTCCGGGAAATCAGGTGTATCCATTACACTGACAGTTTTATTTTCGTCTACATAAAGACTCCCTGCTCCACCTACAATTACGGCTCTTGTACCCGTTCCTTTTAATGCCCTAATTAATGCCCGGCCAGCATCTACATGTACCTGTTCTTCTCCTAATGGAGCACCGAAGGCATTAACTGCTACATCTAACTTTTTTAGATCATCCGATGTAAGATCAATTATATTTTTTTCAATGATTGCAATCTTTTCCTCTTTAAGTTTTGCAGCATCTCTTACAATTGCAGTTACTTCATGTCCCCTGCTTACCGCTTCTTTCAAGATAAGACTTCCAGCTTTTCCGGTTGCACCAATGATTCCAATTTTCAATTTAAAGTCCTCCTAATCATTCAAAATTTTAAATGTAACCATATCGATTACATGTAATAAGTTTAGTTACACCTTATTTATTTGTCAACTTGTTAATTGAGCATATTAGAGTAAAAGAACTTGTAATTCATTCAGTTACAAGTGTACTATAAAGAGTGTAAAGTAATGAGGATGGTGAAGAAATCATGTCTATTAGCAGCCGTTTTGCTGTAGGAATTCATATATTGGCTCTTATTGAAATAAATGAAGACGGAATTAGCACTTCTGAATTTTTAGCTGGAAGTGTAAATACAAATCCCGCCTTCATAAGAAAAATTATGGGGATGCTGAAAAAAGCAGGTTTAGTAAATGTTCGGCCAGGTATTGCAGGAGCTGAATTAGCGAAGGATTTAACTGAAATCAACTTACTTGATGTTTATAGAGCAGTTAATGTTGTTCAAGATAAAGAATTGTTTAGTATACATGAAAATCCCAATCCTCAATGTCCTGTAGGCCGGAACATTCAAAGTACAATTGGTCCAATATTTGAAATCGCCCAATGTGCCTTGGAAAAAGCTCTTGGGCATATCACAATTGAGGATGTGGTAAAGGATATTATTGAAAAAGAAAAATTGACCAATAATTGTTAAATGATTTCACAGAAAATCTTTTATCAGACTGGGGATAAGAAAAATCAATAAAACAAAAATGGACTGGGTCATATTGAATCCAGCCCCGAATTGATATTGATTTTAGATTTAGATTACGGTAAGGGATATAAATATGCTCATGATAAAGAGAAAAAATTAACGACAATGCACACGATGCCAGATTCTTTAATAGGGCGTGAGTATTACTATCCAACAACTCAAGGTTGAGAAGCTAAGTTCAAACAAAGACTTGAGGAAATCTCGGATTGGTATAAAAGAAACCGCAAATCTTAGTTTGAACGAATATGTTCTGTATATAAAAATAATGGGGTATGGAGTGAATTGATAATGAATTATGATGAAATAAAAGATTACTGCCTAACCTTTCCAAACTCTTATGAAGACCACCCTTTTGGAGATGGTTGGACTGCAATTCGGCACAAAGGGAATAAGAAAATATTTGCACTTATCTTCACTCGCGACGAACACTTATGTGTCAACCTTAAATGCGAACCTGAAAGGGCTGATTTTCTGCGTGGTCTTTTTGAAGAAATCAAGCCCGGATACCATATGAACAAGGAGCATTGGAATACGCTTACCTTAGATGAGGGACTCCCAGAGCACCAAATCCATGACATGGTAAAGTACAGCTTTGAACTGACAAAACCAAAAAGTAAAAAGAAAACATAACATCGAAGGATAGAACGCTCATTATAGATATTCACCCGGCGCAATGATACAGAGGAATATGCAAAAAACCTCAAGGCAGCAATTTTTAAATTCGTATTTACGAGATGATTTTTTCGTTATTGTGAGCCCTTTGTTTCTCGACATAGGTTGAACAAATAAAAAAAGAGCAGACTCAAAGTCCACTTTATTAATTAAGATGATTGCTCAATTCATGCAGACACCTATAAAAAATGAAAGGTGACGATGATATGCCGCAAAGGTCATTTAGCGTTTAATTAATACTGATAACTCACCTTCAAACACTTTTTCCTCTTTCTGATTATAGGTAGATAACAATACAGTAAGTATCCCCGTCTGGCTTTTATTTGGTTTTTTATCAATAACCTTAACAATAGTGTTCAGTTTATCATTAGGGTAAACGGGTGCTAGGAATTTTATATTATTCATTCCTGTCCCAGCAATAATATCGTCTTCATGACACCCTTCTTCAATCCAAAGCTTAAAAGTAATAGATAACGTTTGTATTCCAGAAGCAATAATTCCATTAAACCTGCCCATTTTTGCTTTTTCTTCATTTAAATGCATGTACTGTGGGTCATACACTTCTGCAAAATTCATTATATTCTCTTTTGTTAATTCAAAAGATTTAGTTTGAAAAACCTGCCCGATGGTAAATTCATCCAACTTCATAAATAAATCTCCTTGAATCTAAACTTTATTATTAAATCTACGTAGCATTTTAACATACTGGCTCTCACACAACAACTTAACGGTAAAACAATTGTTCCCCTATCAGGAATGAACAAGCACATTGTTTTTGTTTCCTTGCCTTTAACCTCTTTATAATCAGGCGTTTTCTTATAAAGACCAAGGCGGTCGCCATCACCATCACCCGGCATATGTGCCATTTCCTCATAAGAATCTCCAAGCTTCTCATAATAAGAATAAGCAGTCAGCCTACGAGAACTTTCTTCCGGCTGATAAAACGCAAGTTGAATATATTTCCCGTCATCATATACACGAATTATGGCGTTATCTCTTTTGTGCTCATCTGAATCTGCTCGCATTTCTTTTCTGACTTTCTTCTCCTGCTTCATCACTTCATTAATTGCATTATCATATTTACTACCGCCGCACGCAGTCAGCTGAAGGATGAAGGTGACTGACAAATCATACGACCTACTATAAGTAAGTGGACAGTAACAGATGAATTTTTATAAACAAAAAATACCAAGGGTGTCAAAACCCTTGGTATCATTGATGCGGCCGAGAGGCACTTGAACCTCCACGGGTTATTCACCCGCTGGGCCCGCCATCTATATTCATAAAACTATTGCTCAGTTGTCAGCATGTTAAGTAAATTACGAATTTCCTTGTTATAACTTTTAATTTCTTCTTCATTACAACCGGTTTTATCAAATACTGCATTAGGTATCATTGTGACTTTTTCTTTAAACTCATTCCCTTCAGTTGTTAACGTAATAATTACACTTCGTTCATCCTCTTTTGAACGCTCTCTTATAATAAGACCTCGCTCCTCAAGTCGTTTTAAAACTGGAGTTAATGTTCCGGAGTCTAGATATAATTCTTCGCCTAAACCTTTAACAGATATTTTTTCCTTCTCCCATAAAACAAGAAGAACCAAGTACTGTGATTAGCGTACAAGTTCTCGTTTTCTGCTTTGGACCCCATATAGAAAATAAAAAGCCAGCTCTCCTTCGGGAGAAGAACTGGCATAACAAAGCTTCTTGCTTCTTATTTTGCTGTATTGCTCGGACCTTTTAATTTCTCTTCGTTCTTGCGTCAACGTTTTATTATTAGGACACAACCAATAAAATAATGACGATCGAGAATAACAACGCTGCTTTTGCAAAGCAGTAAGCCCTCCAGAATATAAAAGAGCTGCAGTCATTGCTGCTCGGATAATCCCAGCTTATTCTGAGTCTGTATGTCGAGTAGCCGGTCAATTAAATGGATGTTTTTTTCATTCCTTTTCTGTTTGTTCCATTTTCCACCACAGTGAATCTTTTGGATTTTCAACAGCTTCTTGAAACTCAGCTTTAGAAGCAACTGTTGGGTAAGAACCTTTTAAAGATTTACCTGAAGTATCTTTAAATAAGGTTAACACAACTATTAAGCCAATTAAACTAACTGCTAATAAATAGAAACCCGGCGCCAAATTGTTTCTTGTCACATGGGTTAACCAAGAAGCAACTAAAGGTGTTGTTCCACCAAAAATAGAAACTGATAAGTTGAATGTCCAGGATAACGTACGATATCTAATGTCAGTATGGAACAACGTAGGTAAAGATCCTGGCATAGTACCTTCGTATACAGATAATACAATACCTAACATTAAAAGTCCTATAAATAAGAATGTTATATTCCCCATATTAAGAAATTGAAAAGAGATAATCGAAAATACAATTCCTAATACTAATCCAATTGTTATAACTTTTTTATTTCCTAATTTATCTCCCAATTTACCAAAAGTTAAAGCGAACGGTACCATAATAATCAATACAATTGCTGTAACCGGTGTACTTATATTATCACTTATACCAAGGTTCTCATCCAAATAAGAAGGCATATAACCTAACAATAGGTAATTGGTTATATTGAAAAACGCCACAAATACGATACATAAAAAGATATCTTTTTTATATGTTTTAATGACTTCTAATAAACCTGGTTGTTGTTCTTGGCTTTCAGAGATGTCATTTTCAAAAATTGGTGATTCATCTAAATGACTTCTCAAATATAAACCAAATAATCCTATTGGAATACTTAAGAAGAAAGGAATTCTCCATCCCCAACTATTCATTTGAACATCAGATAAAGTCCAGAAAAGTACTGTAACTAAAACAGAAGCTACTATATAACCAGATAATGTGCCGATTTCTAAACCGCTGCCTAACCTTATACGCTTATTATCTGGAGAAGATTCTGCGATATATACCATTGCACCAGCGTACTCTCCACCCACAGAAAAACCTTGCAGAATACGAGCTAAGAGTAATAATATAGGGGCCCATACACCAATCTGTTCATAGGTAGGAAGCACACCAATTATTAAAGTAGATAAAGCCATCATTAAAATAGTAATTGTTAATACTATTTTCCGACCAAATTTATCACCCATTTTACCAAAAATAATTCCGCCTACCGGTCTAAGTAAGAAGGCAATTGCAAATGTAGCAAAAGTAAATATTAACTTTAATTCATCGTTTTGAACTGGACTGAAAAAGTTTTTACTAATAATAACTGCCAAATAAGAATATAAAGCAAAATCAAACCATTCCATCGCGTTTCCTATCCCTGTAGCAAACACGCTTTTCTTCGCTTTTTGAATGTCTACAACGTTAATTTTTTTCTTGTTAAACTTCATTTAATAATATCGACTCCTTGATTATCAAATCCACATTATACAAGCGCATAAACGGTCCAAGCATGCAGTCCCAGAATGTATAGCGTAATGCTTCTCTAAAAGTCCGGGGGTTTCTGTTTCACCTGATGGAGAGCTAACGGCATAGTGGATGATTGGTTCAACTGTACCTTAAAAGACTAGACTAATATCCATATCAGCGCCAAATAACATTGTAAACCAGGAAAGAAGGATGAAATTCAGTTTTTTCGCTGGTTTCCTTAACTTATTTTTGCCGATTGGACTAAAAATAATACAAAAAGCAACAAAAAGAGAAACATCCAACAGATAATATCAGGCAAAGCGGTTAGTGATATATCCTTGGGCTGTGGTTGGTATTTTCTGCAGACTATTTGGAGAAATGATTCCCCTTAATAAAGCTCTATTGTGAATATTATCACAATCGAACAAAAACTTTTATTTCTTCAAAGTATCCTAAACCTTTATTTTAGTTCTTCCATTACGTCTTCCAATATGTTTATTATAAGATTGAGGTCGTTCCTAAGAATTATTTACTGATCCTATCTTTATTACCCCACAATCAGGTGAAACAAAACACTATAAACGTACCATATCTTTTTAAAATCTGACAAGCTCAACAGGGTGATAGAAACCCGGCTAAAGCCCAGCTAGTCAATGGATAGAAGAAATTTTTTTGTTTTTCCCAAGGAATAACCGTCTGCGTTTAATCCAGCCCAATCAGAAAGAAAAAGAGCAGGAGTAATCCTGCTCTTTCATTCAAAACTTTAATTTGTATGAAGAATGTCGTATACCTTTTCGACTTTCTTTACCTATTAATCAGTATGCAGACTACAACAGAAATAAGTAGCACCGGGTATGAAATAATGGATGCATTTAAACAGGCCAATCACCGACAATTGAATTTATTGCATGATACCTAACAAAATTATTTTTTAAATCCAGCTGGAAATAAAGAAACATTTCTTAGGTAATGGTTTTATTTTTGATCTACTATTTCTTACAGCTAAATCCAGATATCATTTTCAGCTGTTTGATCAGTTATTTCTTGCCCGGTATTCACAACACCTTTAGGTTCTGCAAACAAAATTTCACACTCTGATTCTGCATAAGGTTTATGTTCAACATTTTTCGGAATGACAAACATTTCACCTTCATTTAATTTTACTTCTCCATCATGAAATTCAATGATTAAATTATCCCCAATGACAATAAAGACTAATAATTACTAAAATTTTAACAAATCCCAATATTCATTATCTCAATTATTGTTTAACTAACTGGTAATTGTAACAGTAAATTCATATTTATGAAAAGTTATACCATCCGAAAATTTTCCGACTCAAGTCTGTTTAACCAGTTATGAACCAATGAATTAAATACATCGGTTTGTTCGATTTGCAGGTTGTGACCAGCCATATCAAGTACTGCAAAAGTTGCCCTTGGGTAATCTTCTATTAGTCGCCACGCATCATGGTATCCGACTACATTGTCCTGACGCCCTGTGATAATTAGCGTGGGATACTCAAGTTTAGATGAAATATCGAAGGTAAACCCATATCCATTTTGACGAATGTTGTTTATGAATTCATAATTTGTTTGTTTAGAAGGAAGTAAAATTTCATCTCGAAACCTCTCCCATTCAGTTTTACCTTGCACAATCGCCATAGAGCAAAATTCATCCGCCTCCTCTGAAGACAAATGTGATATCAAGTCGCTGTCTCTTTTTAGAACAGTCTTCTGCGGTACTACCCTTTCATCGAATTCCGGTATAGTTAATGGTGCCATCAGCAGTAATCCACGAACTGTTTCTTGACGTGAACGAACGATACCTCTGGCAATGTACCCTCCATATGAATTACCACACACAATAAACTGTTGACCAGGAATAATCTCGTCCAAAAGACGCAATATTGCTTCTAAAATATCATCCGAGTTCTGAATAGACGGTTGCGGCTCAGAATGTCCCATACCCGGTAAGTCTATGTATATTCTCTTCCAACCGCTTCGTTTCTCGAATAACGGTTCCATTGCATGTAACATCACCTGATGGTCAAGTGTCCAACCATGCAGCATAACGATCGGATATCCCTCTCCAATTACTTTATGGTAAATCGACATGTATTTGTTTCCCCTTCCCTGTAATCCTAATGTTTCGATATGAACATTTAATCCTTTCATACATTTATCACAATTTTAACAAAATTTTAACTGACCTTGGTAAGTTGAACAAAGATTAAACATTGAATTTTGACAATCGCAAACTGTCATATGTGTCCGTCATATCAAAAGAATCTCTTTTATGTGTTGTTTAGTGCTTTCGTTACGGCGACTATTGACAAATAAGAACCAAGCAAAGTATTGTCCAGATACTTTGAGTATTTTGATCACTTTGAACTTTAGGTAAGTGGGCAGTAGATCATTTAAAAATAAGCACAAAAAAATACCAAGGCTCTCTCTATTACCCTTGGTATCATTGATACGGCCGAGAGGACTTGAACCTCCACGGGTTATTCACCCGCTGGGCCATCAATAAAGTGAAGCTGTGTTTTCTGTTACAAAAACCTTTATATATCAGTGTTTATTTATTTTGATTATGATGTATCACAATGATTTATTCATATTGTGGAGTAAAAATGGAGTAGTTTTTTTCGTCACCAGAAAAATACATGACATGTCTCGGGTTCCATGTTCATTAGAATAACCAACGATTTTTAAATGAGTCTTTCTATTTGCTAATAACAATTGATAATTTATAATTTACATGCTTGTTTAATTCCACTAGAAATTGATCTAGCAACTCGTTAGATTGAAATCGGCATTCAAGAAGGTAACAACCATCCCCACTAATTTTATAATTATTGATTACGTATCTCTCTTGGGTTTTTATAAATGAAAGATATGGCTTATGATGGGTGCTTTTTGTATAGATATTAAGCAAAGCATGTATATAACATCCTAGTTTTACTTGATTCACTTTAATTGTATACCCCTCAATTACACCATTATCCTCCAATTTGACAACTCTCGCAGCAGCTGCCTGCCCTGTTAAGTGAACTTTTTCACCTAATTCTTTCATTGTAATACGGCTATTTTTAGACAGCTCTTCTAATATCTGCATATCTGTATGATCTAACATGAGCTCAGATCCTTTCAAAGTAAATTGACACATTATGTACAGCGATAATAATCAGTTCATACAAAACAAAATATACACTTTCAAAAATCAAGTCAAGCGACAGAACGACTTGATTTGTTCTATGTATTTATTCAGCAGCTGTATGTAAACTATACTCATATCAAAGAAAAGGAGTGTTACACATGAATATTCAACAAATTCGTAATGCCACACTTGTTGTCGAATACGCAGGCAAAAAGTTTTTAATAGATCCTATGTTAGCTGAGAAAGGTGCATACCCTCCATTCCCAAATGCACCACGACAAGATCAAAATAACCCTTTGGTTGAATTGCCAACATCTGTTGACAATATTATTAAAGATGTTGATGCTGTTATTGTTACTCATCTTCATTATGACCATTGGGATGAGGCTGCAAAAGAGGTATTGCCAAAAGATATCAAGCTGTTCTCCCAGAATGAAGAAGATGCAACAGAAATACGAAATGCCGGATTCAAAAATGTAGAGGTTTTAACAAAAGATACAGTTTTTGAAGGTATTCAATTGATTAAAACAAAAGGCGAACACGGAAGAGGAGAAATTTTAAAACTTGCAGGTCTTGTTTGCGGTGTTGTCTTCAAACACCAAAGCGAGAAAACGTTATATATAGCCGGAGATACAGTATGGTATGTTGCCGTTCAGGAAGAAATTGATACACATCAACCAGAAATCATTGTCGTAAATGGCGGAGATAATCAATTCTACGAAGGCGGTTCTCTCATCATGGGTAAAGAAGATATCTATGAAACGTATAAGGCTGCTCCAAAAGCAAAAATTATTGTAAGCCACATGGAAGCTGTAAATCATTGGGGATTATCAAAAGAAGAACTAAAATCCTTTATTAATGAAAAAGAAATCACTTCTGATGTTTTAGTGCCTGAAGATGGCGAATCATATTCATTTTAGATCTAACAGATAAAATGAAGTTTTAACTAGGGAGGGAGCTTTCATGATGTCTGTTGAAAACAATAAAGAATTAGTGCGTCGTTACTTTGAAACGATTGAACAAGAAAAATACGATGCCTTAAAAGACTTTTGCCATAAAGATTTCGTATTCTATCCACAAGTAGATACACCGTATCCAGGCGTAGAGGGTTTAATTGAATCAGAAAAGAAAAACTTCGATGCTTTCCCAGATTTCAAAATGCCAATTAAAGCAATGGCAGCTGAAGGCGACCTTGTTGCAGCATATTTTATTTTTGAAGGCAGGCATACAGGTATTCCATTTGCTGGAGTCCCTGCAACAGGAAAAAGCGTTAAATTCTCTCTTATGATGTTGTTACGTATTGTTGACGGTAAAATTATTGAACATAGATCTCATGTGGATGTGCATGATATTCTCCGTCAGCTTGGCGTTAATTAACAGTAAAAAGTTGAAATAGTGAGAGACCAGGTGAATAGCTTGGTCTCTTTTTTTTATAATTAAGTCCTCGCTCTATGCCCTCCTGCATTCAGTCGATGTAACTTTGAAATAAAGTTTAATTAACATCTATCACAAATCCTTATTTTCACAACACATCATTTATTTCAGCCTTCCCTCGCGAATACCGGATCAATGCTCAGCTTTAAGATAGTTAACCAATTTCTCCGCACTGTTCTTAACATCTTCTTTTGAAAGGTGAAGTGTCCCATATTGTGTAAAGGCAGGAAGAAAACGCATTCCTATATAGTTAGCAGTGACTTGAAACGGTCTGATAAGCTCGCTGATCGTGATATTATATTCTCCGCCTGCTTGATAATCAGATTCCTGTGCGCCTAAGGAGATAGCTAAGAGCAGTTCTTTTCCATGCAATTTAGTACCTCCAGTTCCATAAGCCCAGCCATGTGTTAACACATCATCTTCCCATTGTTTGAGTAACGCGGGACTGCTGTACCAATACATTGGGAACTGAAAAACGATACGCTCATGATCTAACAGGAGCTGCTGCTCTTTTTCTACATCAATGATAAAATTAGGGTATTCACCGTACAGGTCATGAACCGTAATGTCATTCTCTTGCTTTAAACGATTCATCCAGGTTTTGTTGACAACAGACGTTTCCAAATTAGGGTGTATAACGATAACTAATGTTTTCATTTGACTGTTATCCTTTCTTCGCCGATTAGTTATTATTGCTTTTGTGATAAGGATTTGATTCTAATTTTAAAATTACAACTTATTTACACCTATTTTATCCTTTTTCATGAATTCAGGGCAACTATTGGACACCGATTACATTTATAGCCAAAAAAAGGCTTAACCTTTTAAAAAAGATTAAGCCTTTTCAGTACCCTTATGCCCCTACACTATTATCTCGTGTCTAAATTCTAATAGCTGATCATATAACAAGGTCTTCCATGCTTAGCAATACTTTCTCTGCTTTTGCAAATTGGAGTTTGAGGCATTAGTAACTACCTATAATGATGAAAATATTTGTGCGATGTCTACTGCAGATGACTTACTTTAGGTAAGTGGGCAGTTTGTGGGCAGTAGATCATTTAAAAATAAGCACAAAAAAATACCAAGGATCTCTATAATCCTTGGTATCATTGATGCGGCCGAGAGGACTTGAACCTCCACGGGTTATTCGCCCGCTGGTCCCTCAACATTGTGATTCCGTATCACTGATTATGAAAACTTATTTTCATTACACTTTCTAACACCACATTACATCATTTCTATAGGTTTGAATGAATTATGGTTAATAATTGGTGAGTAAAAAACCCCCTTAATTCCCCGCTTCTCGAAATCTCATTACGTTCAATTCATTACCTCTTCTTCAACAATTTTTTCGAACTTCACATCCTATCCATGGTAATATTTAGATATAAACTTACTGAAAGGATTGTTCAATGAAAGTATTTGAAGCAAGGTCTTTGTTATCTGAAGCTGAAAACCGAGCAAACGATTATAAAGAATTGAAAAATCAAATGATTAATTTGAAAAAAGCATTTAAGGCTGTTGCTGATCTTGATGATAATGAGTTCTCTGGGAAGGGAGCAAACAATATTAAAGCATTTTTTCACGATCATACCGGTGTAGCTGATCAATGGATTGATTTAATTGATATGAAAATCGCTTTCCTTACTAGTATCTCCGGTATTCTGGAAGATGCCAACTTATCTGATGCATATATCGAAGAATCCTTCTTAGAACACGAACTGGCAAACGCATATAGAAAATCACCAGCAATTATGTCCGAGCAGAAGAAAGCAATGAAAGATATACTGAGTGATATTGATGACATTCTTCCACTTGATTTATTTTCAACAGAGGCTTTTAAGGATGAGCTCTCGTCCGCCGAAAACAAACGAAAAAAAACTATTGAGAAAATAGGCGATACAGACGAGAACTTAAAAACTGAATATGCAATGACTGAACATAACGAACAATTTATTAAAGCAGACTTTCAAAAGTTACAGGAGTCAACAGGTAAGGGCAAAAACGCTTCACCTATACATTATAATGCCAAAGTTTATCGTGAGAGTGACATCCATAAGAAAAAAGGCGATATCGAAAAGCGGTCTGAAGCTTATTTAAAGATCAAAAAAGAGGAAGCTAAAAAACGCGAAATTAAAGATTTGAAAAAACAGCTTGTAAATGTAACAGATCCTGACGAATATTTAAAAATTGCTAAAAAAATTGGATACGAGAATTTGGAGCCTGACCAAAAAGTTTATTTCCGCCAGCTCGAAGAACTTCAACAAAAAGCCGATATCGGAAAAGGTATTGCAGTTGGAATGTATGAAGCCGGTAAAGATACCGTGATGGGTCTCTATCAACTTGCAATGCACCCTATTGCAACGCTTTCTGGTACGGTGAACGCAGTCTTACATCCAATCGATACTTATAAGATCATAGCAAAAGACATTGAAGACACTTTCCAACGTGATATGATTAATGGAGATAGCTACAGCAGGGCAAAATGGATGTCCTATGTCGGCAGCACTGTTGTTCTTGCAGTAGTTGGTCCGAAGGGTATTGATAAAGTATCCAAAGTTGCAAAAGCCGGTTCAAAAGTTGCTGCAATTAAGACGCTCGAAGTTTCAAAAACAGGAATAAAAAAAGGTATTGAATATGTTAAAATACCAAATGTTTTTGAACAACAGTATGCAATGGCTGGCGGTTCAGGGACTTTTCCATTCAACACAATTGACGGGGAGAGTTATAAAAACTCTGCACTTGAAGTTTTTAAGAACCAGTCTGCTACACATGGTATAAAAAAAGCAAAGCCGCATGAAGTTGTAAACGAATTAGAGACTTTTCAAAGCAGGAAATACATTTTTGGAGGACAATCATTTCTCATTGATAAACGTGGAATGAAGCATATTTTAGAGCGCCATCATCCTAGTTTATGGGATGGCTCAGTTAAGTCTCGTCAATCTTTTCTCAATAAAGAGATGACTGTGAGCGATGTTGCAGATGCGATAGAATCAATCATGAAACAAAACCGTGAAGAGTTAGTACAAAAAGGAACAAAATTCAGTTATCAAATTAGAGGGACGTATAAGGATCAGCAATATGTTGTAGGCTTTCAAAAAGGAAGAGTAGGTCAATTCTATCCGGAAAAATAGGAGAGGTAAGAATGTTTTATATACAATCATTAATTCTCAAGCCAAATAAGAAGATAAAGGATCTTTCAGTCTTAAAAAAGAATGTTAACGATTACTTTGTCACCCTTAACAATACAGGGGAACTTAAGAACATGAAATCACAGTTAGACCCAAACTATTTATCAGGAGCGATTATTTTAAAATATGGTGAACAAGAATTGCTTGATGTCACGATGTGGGACTTGATTGACCAATTATGGGCTTATTTTTTGAATTTAATTGAAGAAACTATTGAAACAGGAGAAAGCGAAACTTATTTTCCGGATCAACCACTTCTATTGAAAATGAAATCAATATCGAATGATATGTTGTTATTTGAAATTGATGAAAAACAAAAAGTATTACTGCCGAAACTTGATTTTTTTGAAACACTCTTAAAAAATGCAAAAGGTTTCTTTGAAACTATGATTTCTGTTTTAGAAGAAAGCTGTGATTATGACTACGAACTCAATAAGATCGATGAATTGCAAACCAAAATCAAATGTGTGTGAGGCTAAATGTGAATTACTCTAGAGTGAAAAAATTCTTTGATGAGAATAAAGAATATTCAATTCTTACTGGAGGCGTCACTGACAAACATATTAAAGAGATAGAAAAAGATCTCAAAGTAACCCTACCAGACAGTTATAAGTGGTTTTTAACTGAGTATGGTTCAGGAGGCGCGTTCGGGACTATGATACTCGGTTATGACTCTCATGGAGCTGAAGTTGTAGAACAAACCAAAGAATACAGAACGTTCTACAATCTTATACCAGGTCTTGTTGTTATTGAGTATATAGATGAATTCTCTTATTGTCTTGATACAAATAAAATGGTAGATGGAGAATGTCCTGTTATCCTTTGGGACAACCATGAAGGATATGGTTATACAGCTGCAAATAATTTTCTTGAATTTCTTCTTCAGCAATTGAAAAAAGGTAAAGAGGACTTAGACGAAGATCAGGATTGGGAGGATTAATATTTTACTACTCTTCTTAAAAAAGTACTAATTGTACAATAATATCCAAATAAATTAAAGTATTCTCAAAAAATACTAAGCACAGCACCTGTTCAACAAAATAGAACTGGTTCTTCTTTATATAGCTAAAGGGAAATTCAAATAAAACATACCAAATTTGTTTGGTATGTTTTTTAAATTTAAACTATTTGATCAAACGTCTCTATTGGCTCAATACCAAGGTAAGCATAAAAGGCTGGATTAATCCGATATCTTTTAGACTTTTTATTTCTTTGAGCAAGTTTGTCCGAGAGTTTATCAATTATTTTGGGAGGCCTTTTGCCACCATAATATTCAAATGTGTCCTTCTGTGTTTCTTTTCCAAGAAACGTTAATTCACAAAGAATTTTTATTACCTCATCTATATTTTGAGAGGTACAATTTTGCAAACATTCTATAAGTCTTTCTTCAGAGAGGATTGGCTGTTCTCCGACAAATTCATAAAAAATAGATTCAAGATCCTCAACCCTATTCCCATTTTCAGGGAACAAAGAAGACAAGGCATATTCTGAATAAGCGTATTCAGCAGCTAGAAAATCTTCTTCTTCAACTGTAGCATGTCCTTTATTCACTGCTTCTTGTAAAGCAGATTTAAAAAAGAAAATTATATCTCTAGGACGAGGAATTATTAAATTAGAAATAAAGTTCTTTAATGGAATACCATTTACATTTTCACAAAAATACTCTTTCCAAAGTGCCTCAGGGCTAGTAACACCGTTATTACTATACTCAATTCTATTTTCAATAATTCTAAAAAGCATTATAGGTTCATTCCAAGACAAATTTTTGTAAGGGACCTTGTCTCTCTCGTCAACAAAGCTCATAAGTCTAGAATAGATATCACTTCTTAAAAAAACTATTAAAGAAAGATTGACTTTTACATGTTTATATGAACTTTTATGAAATTCATCTGTAACCTTATGAACAACATTTAATAGACCTGATAATAATTGACTCATACTTTCTAGTTCGGCACTATCATTCCATCCCTTGTCTAAATTATCTATTAATATGGTGACTTTCTCCTTATTTTCTAAAACCATTCCCAAATGATTTCTTAACTCTTTAATCATGGTTTCATGTAAGTATTCACTTACTCTTAATCTATTTTCTTCCATGCTCTCTTCGGCTGATAAAGAACTTAAGTTATTAACTACATTTTCTAGTCTTAATGTAAAATCAGCGTTTATTATTCTTTCTTGTGTCTTGACAAAACCTATAAAATTATCTTCTTCTTCAGTTCTTTGATAGTGAAGAGGTAAATTATCAAGGTACTCAAAAAACTGTCTACCAATCTCCGTGTATATTAGAAATTTCCATACACTCTCTATTAAATGTCCTTGTTCTGATCCTTTCTTTAAGTTGCTAATAATTTTTAATACACCTTCAAATTCATGACCTTGTGGCTGGATAGATACCACAAAATTTCTCTTGTCTTCTCTCATTTCACTTCTAATTTTAATTAAATTCGCAGTTTTCCCAGTGCCTTTACGTCCTACAAATAAAACTTGTTGTGCACTTAACGCTTCTTTATACTCAGCAGTTTCTAGAAAATACTCGACTAAATCATGATTTTCATTTTCTGCTACATGATCACCTATTAAAAGGTTCGATAACTTTCCTAGGGCCTTTTTTTCTTGTTTAAATTCTGAATGATCTGAACTCTTCTCGTTGAATTTGTTAACAATTGGTTCAAACCATTCTTTAAATAATGATTCACATTCTTCCGTATTTCTATGTGTCTTTAAAACATCCTCAAAATCCAATGGAGATTTAAACTGATCATGAGCTAGCAATATAGTTTTTTTTCCTAACCCAACTGACAAACCCGCTATAAGAGATTTTCTTGCAGTAATCAATGGCTTATCTTCTTGAGTATCCTTATTGTGAAAATGTATTACTGTTCCTAAAGCATTCGGCAATAAATTTAGATACCAACTTAATGGTTCACGTCCCTCATAAGGATCGTCCATCTTTTTAGGTAATCTTGATTTATTTATTATAGAGTCTATTTTGCTTGACTCATTTGTATTGATTTCGCATTTCATATATATTAAATTACTGTTTATTTCAGCATGTTCAGGTCTAAGGTCAATTTTAGTTAATGTTCTGTAAGGGCTATCGTGATAAAATTTTTTAACAAGCTCATCAGAATTTTCGTAACCATTGTAACCAATAGTAGTAATAGCTCTTAACATTTTGTAATTCTTAACAGAATCACGATGCGCAGTATTTAGCGTAATCCATATTTTTTTTTCTTTTGCAATAGCATAACCTAATTCATACAGTACATTAGGATTTAAGTATGTAAGATCACACATAAAAAGGTCACATTGTTCAATTGCCTTTAAAATGTTTTTTATTATAAATTTCCCGGAAATCTCGTAATCTTCCCATGTTGTAATTTTAATAGAGTGGCCTCTATTGATCTCTTCAACTGATTCACGAATATCTTGTAATAAGTCGGGCCTATGTGATGGATATGCATAAAAAGCCTTTGGAATTGCCATTGTCTACATCTCCTTTGAATTAATTATATCACCTAAAGTTTTATAACAAAAGAAGAATTTGGAACTCCTTTTATTTTCAAATTAGACACAATTCATCTCCTGCTCTAGTCCCAATCAGAAAAATTGAAAAGTTTCACAATTAAGGCTTACTTTAAGTAACTGGTGGGTTTTGGTGAGCAAGTCCTTTTTCAAGGCCGTATTTTCAGCATAAAAAAAATACCAAAGGTGGTTAAACCCTTGGTATTTTTGAGATGCGGCCGAGAGGACTTGAACCTCCACGGGTTATTCACCCACTAGGCCCTCAACCTAGCGCGTCTGCCATTCCGCCACGACCGCGTGCTATGAAGCTGTCTTTCCACTAAGCATATAAGCTAGTGATGATGATCAGCACTTTGAAAAGAAAGTGCGGGTGAAGGGACTCGAACCCCCACGTCGTAAGACACTAGATCCTAAGTCTAGCGCGTCTGCCAATTCCGCCACACCCGCGTGACAAGTGGTGAGCCATGAAGGACTCGAACCTTCGACCCTCTGATTAAAAGTCAGATGCTCTACCAACTGAGCTAATGGCTCGCTCTAAAAGTGATTCAAAAATTTTAAATAAAATGGCTGGGCTAGCTGGATTCGAACCAACGCATGACGGAGTCAAAGTCCGTTGCCTTACCGCTTGGCTATAGCCCAACGAAGGTAAATGGTGACCCGTACGGGATTCGAACCCGTGTTACCGCCGTGAAAGGGCGGTGTCTTAACCGCTTGACCAACGGGCCGTCTGGTTGAGAACTTATCTGGCGGAGAAGGAGGGATTTGAACCCTCGCGCCGCTTACGCGACCTACACCCTTAGCAGGGGCGCCTCTTCAGCCACTTGAGTACTTCTCCATATGGCTCCACAGGCAGGATTCGAACCTGCGACCGATCGGTTAACAGCCGATAGCTCTACCACTGAGCTACTGTGGAATAATCAGACTTTCTTTATTATAAATGATGCGACATATTGTGTCAAGAAGCAACATTTATTTTTTTGAGAAAGTGTCGTTGTCTCTCAACGACTTTTATAATTTAACATAGAACATTAAAATGAGTCAAGCCTTTTTAAAAAATTCTTTTGATTTTTCCTCTGCACTTTCCGCAGGCATATCTTTCCGGATTCATTGCCCGCTTCTTTATATACTGTTGGCCGCAAGCCGCGCATCTATACATATATGTTTTCTTTTGTGTCTTTTTGGTTTGGAGCGGCGTGCAGAATCTCGGCGCTCCGACTTTCTGAAGCAGTTCTCTGAAGTCTTTGTCTCTGTGCTTGTACCCTTTTCCTTCAAGGTGAAGATGGTAATGGCACAGCTCGTGTTTGATGATGCCTACCAGCTCGCTCCGTCCGTGTTCGAGCAGATATTTTCGGTTTAATTCAATGTTATGAGAAGACAGCATGTACCGGCCGCCTGTCGTTTTCAGCCGGTCATTGAAGAAGGCTCTGTGACGGAACGGCTTTCCGAAATCTTGTTCAGAGATGTCTTCCGTCAGCTTTTGAAGTTGTTCGTTATCCATAAGTGCACCCCGCTTTAAAAACATTGAACGGGACAATTCACCGTTCGCATACAATGAGTTAAAACCGACCTCTAACTAAAAGCTGAGGAGGAATGAGCCATGCCGAATTGGCTGATGAAACAAATGCAAAAAGCGTTTTTAGAAAAGGACAATTACCAAATCAAACTGCTGAATCAGTGCTGGTATTTCTACAGAAAAAAACACTGCTCGTAAGCAGTGCTTTTATTTTACCATAGACAGCGACACTCTGCCTTTTTGCACGTCCACCCCTTCAACCCATACGGTGACGATGTCTCCGACCGATACGACGTCGAGAGGATGTTTGACGAATTGATTGCTCAGTTTTGAAATGTGCACAAGCCCGTCCTGCTTGACGCCGATATCGACGAAAGCGCCGAAGTCTACAACGTTGCGGACGGTGCCCTGCAATTCCATTCCTTCCTTTAAATCCTCAAGCTGCAGAACGTCTTTTTTCAGCAAAGGCTTCGGCACTTCGTCACGAGGATCGCGCTCCGGCCTTGTCAGCTGCCCGCAAATATCCGCAAGCGTAATTTCCCCTATACCGAGCTCTTCAGCCGTTTCAGACAGCGGCAATGCGCTTATTTTCTCTTTTACGTCCGCGCTTCCGATCTGATCCGCAGTGAGCTGCAGTTTTTTGAGCAGCGCCTTTGTCTCTTTATAGCTTTCCGGGTGTATCCCGGTGCGGTCGAGCGGCTCCGGTCCCCCGGGCACTCTCAAGAAGCCGATGCACTGTTCATATGTTTTTGCGCCGAGACGCGGAATTTCTTTCAGTTCTTTGCGATTTGTAAATTTTCCGAGCTCTTCCCTTTTTTTAACGATATTGCCGGCAACGGTTTTGGATAACCCGGCTACATATTGGAGCAGCGCGGCTGAAGCTGTATTGACATTCACCCCGACTTGGTTGACGACGGTCTCTACGACAAAACGGAGAGATTCGTTTAATTGCTTTTGGCTGACATCGTGCTGGTATTGCCCGACGCCGACGGATTTAGGATCAATTTTTACAAGCTCGGCCAGCGGGTCCTGCAACCTCCGCGCGATGGAGACGGCGCTGCGCTCTTCGACCTGAAAATCCGGAAATTCCTCACGGGCGATTTCTGACGCGGAATACACGCTTGCTCCGGCCTCATTGACGATGACATAATAAATGTCACGCTCTGTTTCTTTCAGCACATCAACGACGAATTGCTCTGTCTCCCGTGATGCCGTGCCGTTTCCGATCGCCACAACCTCGACTTCGTACCGATCCAGCAATTGTTTGATTTTTTCCCGGGCTTCCGCTGTCTTTTTTACGGGAGCGTGCGGGTAAATGACATCGATTTTCAGCACTTTTCCCGTCTCATCAACAACTGCCAGTTTGCACCCCGTACGGAAGGCCGGATCGACGCCGAGCACAACTTTCCCCTTCATCGGCGGCTGCAGCAGGAGCTTACGCAGGTTTTCAGCGAAAATATGAATCGCCTGCGCGTCTGCTTTTTCTGACAGCTCTTTGCGGATATCGCGCTCAATAGCCGGCTGGATCAGACGTTTGTAACTGTCCTCAATGGCTTCTTTCAGCGTTTCTATCACAGGCGTTTCACGGTGTTTGATAATTTGCTTTTCTAAATAAGCTTTTATCTGATCGGCGGGCGGTTCGATCGCAATCTTTAAAATGCCTTCTTTTTCACCGCGGTTCATCGCAAGCACTCTGTGAGGAACGACCTTTTGGATCGGCTCTTCGTACTCGTAGTACATTTCATAGACGTTTTTCTCGTCATCAGCGGCTGACTTGCCTGCCGCGGAAGTGAGAATTCCTTTTTTATACGTTTCCTGGCGAATCCACTTTCTGAAATGAGGATCATCCGAGATTTGCTCGGCTATGATGTGCTTCGCGCCTTCAATGGCTTCCTCTCTTGAAGCGACTTCTTTTTCTGCACTGATATATTGATCAGCGATGTCGTGAAGGCGGTTTTCTTTCGGGAGAGAAAGAATATAGTCCGCAAGCGGTTCAAGACCTTTGTTTTTGGCGACGGTGGCTTTTGTTTTCCGTTTTTGTTTGAAGGGACGGTATAAATCCTCGACTTCCTGAAGCTTGACCGCTTGTTCGATTTTTTGCTTCAGCCCTTCCGTCAGCTTGTCCTGCTCAGAGATCAATCTGATGACTTCTTCTTTCCGCTGCGTCAGGTTTTGTATGTATTGCCACCGCTCGGAAATTGCCTGAATCTGCACCTCGTCCATTGAGCCGGTCTGCTCTTTTCGGTACCGCGCAATAAACGGGACGGTATTGCCGTCTTCCAGCAGGCGGATGACACTTTCGACATGTTTTTGGGATAACGCTGTTTCTTCAGCGATTTGTTTTTTCAAAAGGGCTAACGTTTCCATATCACAAAAGCCTCCATCTCTTCATTCTTTCTCTAGTGTATCAAAAAACGGCGGAACATAAAAAAAGCAGCCTTACGATAAAAGCTGCCCTAGAATATAGGTCAAATCATCACGTCTGGATGTTGTGTACGGATGAAGTGATTTTGATATATCTTCTATTGAGTGTCCCTGCTTTAAGCAGGTGCGGATATGTGGAGCCTCAAGCCCATCCGTGTAGATGATGAACCTCGCCCCTTTTTCGTATGATGACGTATACGTTTTGTATCTTTGCGGTTTGCCTGAGAGGTAACCCGAAATCGGCAGCGGATGAAAGACTTCGCCTGATGGGGAGTGCAAGAAGAAACGGACGTTGCCGATCGAGCAATATGTCAATTCCCTTTTGATGAAATTGATTTTTAAGATGGAGGCAGTCGCCCCTCTTTTGTTTTTCATCGCTTGATTGCAGCGCTCAATGATGCTTTCCACATCCTCATCCGCATACGTTTCCACGATGTCTTTAATGGCTGACGAGGATTCATTGGCAAGAGATCCGCTGCCGAGACCGTCCGCTACCGCGCAAACTAATTCTTCTTCATTCGCCTTCATAAAAAAGCTGTCGCCGCATATGGACTTGCCTTCTTTATTTAATTGGTATACAAGAGTTTGAACATGTTCATTTTCTTCAACCTGAATCATTACATTAGCTCCATGGAGGGATCTCCAATCAAGGCCTCTCTCAGTTTTTTCACCGCTTTCCGCTGCAGGCGCGAGACGTGCATTTGAGATATTCCGAGAATGTCCCCTGTTTCTTTTTGGCTTTTATTTTGCACAAATGTTAGATCGATAATCTGTTTTTCGCGGTCGGACAGCACATGAAGCACGCTTTTGATCATCATCTGCTGGTTGACGCGTTCGTATCCTTCCTCCTGCGAACCGACGATATCTAAAATCGTGACGGTGCTTCCGTCCGCATCCGCTTCGATGCTGTGATCGACAGACAGCGCCTGATAGCTTTTTCCCATCTCCATCGTTTCAAGCACTTCCTCTTCTGACACATCGAGAAAGGCTGCGATTTCTTCGACTTTCGGCGACCGCTGCGTCTCTGTCGTCAGCTGATCCACCGCCATTTTAATGCGCGGCCCGAGTTCTTTAATCCGTCGCGGGACGTGTACGCTCCATGTTTTATCTCTGAGGAAGCGTTTGATTTCGCCGATGATGGTCGGAATCGCAAATGCTTCAAAGGATTTGCCGACCTCGGGATCATACCGTTTAATGGCTCCGAGAAGTCCGATCATCCCGACCTGGCGGAGGTCTTCATGAAAACTTTTTCCTTTTGAATATTTCTTTGCCAGCATTTCGACGAGATTGGTATACACCTCAACGAGTGTTTCCTGGGCTTCTTTATTATCATGTGTTTGAAAGTCGCGTATGAGCCGATCAACTTCATCTTTAGTTAGTTTCGTAGTTTTTGATGGTTGTGCCATGATCAACTCGCTCCCCATTTAAATACTTTGTCATCGCCACGGTTACGCCAGAGTTGCTTTGAACTTTGACTTCATCCATGAGCGTTTCCATTAAATACAGACCGAGCCCTCCTTCTGACAATTGATCGACTGTGTGCGAAGGAGTGTACGGCCCGAGATCCTGCTGCTTCTGATCAAAATCAAAGCTGTCTCCCTGATCGGCGACAATGACCTCCAGCCGATCCTCAAACACACCGAACCGCACGGATACTTCTCCCTTATTTTCATCGTTGTATGCATGCTGGACAGCGTTTGTACAAGCTTCGCTGACAGCGATTTTTAAATCTTCAATGTCATCATAGGTATAGCCCATTCTGCTTGCGACCCCTGATAACGTAAGCCTGACGATTCCTACATATTCCGGTTCGGCCGGAATTTTCATCTCTATATAATCAACTGATGTACTCATTGCACGCCACCTTCTGACTTTGCCGAAATGTCGATGATGTCCTTAAGCCCCGTAATTTCAAACAGACGGACGAGCCGGTCGGAAAGATTCTCAAGCTTCAGAGAGCCGCCTTCCTTGCTCACCGTTTTAAACACGCCTACAAAAACGCCTAAACCCGTACTGTCCATATAATTTACATCTTTTAAGCAGATTCTCATGTCTTTCCCCTCGTTTGCCAGGGGCATCAGCTTTTCACGAACCACCGGAGCTGAGTATACATCGATTTCTCCAGCGATTTTGATTTGTATATCTGAAAGATTCTCCTTCATATCTACCGTTAAATTCATCGTATCACCTCTGAAAGTTATCCTTACTCGTGCTAATGGCTTTTTACCCGTGCTGCTGTTTTTTTAAACCTTTCTTTTTAAAACAATTAACGTAAAATCGTCATGAAGCTGAAAGTCCTGGAGTCTCAGCAGGCTGTCGTAAATGTTTTTGACCATATCCTGCGCGGAGCAGTCCATATGTTCTTCCAGCATGCGCTGAATGTCGCTGCGTTCTAAGAAACCGTTTTCGGTACGGCATTCGGTGACGCCGTCAGAAAAAAGAACGATCATGTCTCCTTCGTCCATGTGCTGTTCATATTGGCTGTAATCAAAATCCTGAGAAATTCCCAGCACCAATCCTTTTGCCTCCAGATCATAAAACTTTTTTTCTTTTTCAGAGTAGTAGAAGCCCGGTTCATGCCCCGCAGAGGCATATGTAAATTGGTGATTTTCCGTATTGTAGTTTGCGTAAAACATGGTGATAAACATGCTTGAATCCACGTTCTGTTCTACAACGCGGTTAAGATTTTTCAGCACTTGGGAGGGGTGAATGCCGATCTCCGGAAGAGAGTCCATGGCATACTTGATCATCGACATGCACAATGCGGCGGGTATTCCTTTTCCGATGACATCGGCTATCGCGATGTTAATCGATTCCTTGTCTTTGACAAAGTGATAATAATCCCCGCTCATCTGTTTGGCGGGGACGCTGATCGCCCCGATATCCAGATCTTCTTCTTCAGGAATTTTTGTGCCAAGCAGCGTCTGCTGAACATTTGCGGCAATTTCAATTTCTGAACGAAGCTCCTGCTGGATATCTCTCAGACTTTGATGTTCCTGATAAGCCATCCCGTAGCCAATCATGACTTCTATTAAAAAATCCAGCGAATGAAAAACATCTTCCGGCAGATCCGGATACAGTTCCTTTACTACTTTTCGGTGGATACTGATAATCTCCTCCGGAGGAACCTGATGTTCAATCGTTTTTCGGCTGAATTTTTGGGCTTGATATAAAGATGTTTCTGTTAATTCGGCTATATATCGGCTAAGCAGCTGATGATACCGCTGCTCTATAACCTCCCTGAAATCCACGTTCTAACCTCCTACCGAAGCCATTTCACGGCTTGAATCTCTGTTCCTTCCTCTGCAACAGATTGCAGGCTGAATTCGTCCATCAGCCTTTTGACGCCCGGAAGTCCCGCTCCCAGTCCGCCTGACGTTGAAAAGCCGTCTTCCATCACTTTACGGATGTCGGGGATTCCGGGTCCTTTGTCTTCTGCTATAATTTTAAGGCCTTTTTTCCCTCTGTCGTTTACTTGTTCTATGCTGACCTGGCCTTTGCCTGCATATAAGTAAATGTTTCTGGCCAATTCTGAGATAGCCGTCGTGATTCTGGCCTGGTCCACCGTACCGAAGCCTAATTCCTTCGCAACGTTGCGGCCAAGCTGTCTGGCGGCTACGATATCCCATTCTGTCATGATTTTCACACAGGATTGGTCGTTCATCGCTATTCCCCCAATTCCCGCTTCAATGTCTCAAGCCCTTGCTCTAAATCGAGCGCCGTTTCAATTTCCTCAAGTGAGATTCCGAGTTCAATCAATGTGACCGCCACAGCCGGCTGAATTCCCGTCAATACGACCTTTGCGCCCATCAATTTAGACATGGTGATGACATCGCCGAGCACTTTCGCGATAAATGAATCGATCATGTCAACGGATGTCAGGTCAATGACGACCCCGTTTGCGCCGGTTTCATAGATTTTGTTCAGCAGATCTTCTTGAAAATGCAAAGCTGTCTGGTCGTCAAGTTCCCATTGGATGGATACCAATAAGCAGTTATACAGTTTCAGGATCGGGATTTTTGGATGTCTCACAATGTTATTCCCCCAATGAAACGATTTTTCGATTTGTCATTTCAAGCGCTGTTTGAATTCCTTTTTGAAGGGTATTCTTCGTAATAACCTGCGACAAATCAATTCCCAGATTAACGATCGTCTGCGCAATCTCCGGACGGATTCCGACGAGCAGGCATTTCGCGCCGACAAGCCGCACCGCTTCTGAAGCCTGAATAATATGGTGCGCCACCATCGTATCAACGACCGGCACGCCCGTGATATCAATTAATACAACCTGTGAACGGTGCTTTACGACGCCGTTTAACAGATTTTCCATAATATGCTTTGCACGCTCCGTATCAATCGTCCCGACAAGCGGCATGACCGTTACATGCTCAAATACCGGGATCAGCGGAGCCGACAATTCCTGAAGCGCGATTTTTTGCAAAGTAACCGTTTTTTCCCAGGAGATAGAATACTGATTTAAGATTTCCGTGTTGATCGGATTGAAAAAGCTGTCTATTTCCAAAATCAAATCTGCTCTGTCCTGATCGGCCATATTAAGGTCGACCATCGTTTCGTAAAGCAGTTTCCAAAACTCTGACAGGGTGGCTGAAAGAAGTTTCAGTGACAGGCCGAGCTGAACGGCACGCAGTGCGAGTTCACTGATCTGCTCTTCCGTAGCCTCGTCATTTTTAGTCGATAATAAAAGAATGTCTATATAGTCTTTACAAATATTTTCACATATGTGATTCGTAAGCTGATAGTCTTCCTGATTGCCTACTTCTTTTAGTTTGGCTGTCCAAGTATCAAGCAGTTCATCATGCTGATCAATGATGAACTGATACACTTTCTGATTCGACATGGGTTTCACTGACCTCCCGACACAAAACAACAAATTTTGTTTGATTATCTCTTTATTATAGCGCTTATGTTTTTCGAAAACAAAAAAAGTTGCTCTATATGAGCAACCAAAATATGACTAAAAATCAATGAGTGCCAAACTGATTTGCAGGGCTTCATCAACCTTATCCATCATTTCATCATCCAGATGAGTTATTTTATCCGTTAATCTTTGCTTGTCAATCGTCCGAATTTGCTCCAGCAAAATAACGGAATCTCTTTCAAAACCGTAGCGTTTTGCATCAATTTCGACGTGGGTTGGTAATTTCGCTTTCTGTATTTGGGCTGTTATGGCTGCAACAATAGCAGTCGGGCTAAAGCGATTTCCGATATCATTCTGGATCACTAAAACCGGGCGTACGCCGCCTTGCTCTGAGCCAACAACAGGAGATAAATCAGCAAAATAAACATCGCCGCGCTTTACAATCAAAATGATTATCCTCCGCTGACTAAGCGCTCAACGGTCGTTTCTGCTTCGCACTCAGCATAGTGAGCCTCAGAAGAGATATTCAAGTTGATTTTCGCCATTTCCATATACCCGCGTCTCATCAAATCACGGTTATGGCGAGTTGTCCGTTCGCTGACATACGCTCTCACTGCTTGTGATATCAGTTCGTTTCTGCTTCGTTTCTCCCGCATCGCTACACCATCCAATTCAGCTACTAAGTTTTCGGGCAAGCTGATTTTCATTTCGGTTCTTGCGCTGGATTCAGACAAAAAACATACACCTCCACCAAACTTACGGATACGACCAATTCATCCATCCAGACATAATGATACCATTATTCAAACGTCAAGCAAAGCTGTTTTATAAATTCTCTTTTTCCGGATGACGGCTACTTGCTTGTATTATCTTGCAGTAAAGGATTTCTTACTTCCATTATACTCTCATTTTCCAAAAACATACGGGGAACGCGGGAACTAATGGTACAAGGGACCTCGTAATTAATCGTCCCAAGCCGCCCGGCGATTTCATCCATCGTGATCGTTTCTTCCTTCTGGCTGCCGATCAGGGTGACTTTGGTGCCCGGCGGATAAGATTGATCTAATTCGACCATCAATTGATCCATGCAGATTCTTCCCGCGATATTCATCCGTTTGCCGCCGATCAGCACAGACGTGCCGCTCAGCTTGCGGAGCCACCCGTCTGCATAGCCGATGGGAACCGTTCCGATCCATTGATCCTTCTCTGCCGTATATGTTGCGCCGTAGCTGACGCTTTCCCCTTTGCGGATCTTTTTCACATGGGATAAAACAGAGTGCAGCGCAAAAGCCGGCTTTAATTGAAACGGAATTTCGCTTTGGATGTCAGCAGAAGGACGAAGCCCGTACATACTGATGCCGAAACGAACCGCGTTAAAGAAGCCCTTTTTAAGACGAAGTCCGGCAGCGCTGTTCGCGCAGTGCACCATCAATTCTTTTAAAGGAAGCGGAGCGATCAATGTTTTAAAGCGGTCAAACTGGCAGAGGAAATAATCTCTGTTTTTCTCATCCGCGGTAGCAAAGTGGGTGAATACGCCTTTACAGACTAAACCGGGATTTTGGCTGAGGATTTTTAACACGCTTTGGATTTCTTCCTCCGTTTTGACTCCGAGTCTGTTCATGCCGGTGTCGACTTTCAGATGAAACGGCACTGTCGCACTCCCGAGGTGGCGCGCAGCTTCCTGAAGCCATTCAACAGAATACCCCGTGAGTGTTACGTCATACTCGGCAGCTGCTTGTACATATTCGGGCGGCACGGCGCCAAGCACGAGAATCGGCGCTGTAATGCCCCGCTTTCTCAATGAAATCGCTTCATCCAGTATGGCTACGGCAAGACAAGAGGCACCCGCTTCAAGCGCGGCTTTACCGGCTTCCAAATCTCCGTGTCCGTAAGCGTTCGCCTTTACAACCGCCATGAGATGGACGTTTTGCCCGATGTGTTTTTTCATATGCGTGACATTTTCTTTAATCGCGGACAGATTGATTTCCGCCCACGTTTCTCTGTAAAAGGATGCTGTGGTCATTCGATACACTTCCTAGCATTATTTTCAATTCATATTGTTATTATCATACTAAAATTATTCTGCAAAGTGAAATGGAATCAAAAAAGAGACCGACAGCGGCGGCCTCTTTTTTGACGTTATTTTGACGACTGTCCCTGCATGCTTTTGGCGGCGGCCACCATTTCATCTTTTGTCAGATCCTGTGATGACAGAAGATAATCCACTCCGTCATATGTCCACGTTAAAGACGTATCAGATAATGCCGCAACCGTGAAGCCGAGATTAACCGGTTCGCCTTTCAGCGTGACGGCAGAGGCGGCTTTTGCGATATGAGCTTTTTCTTGAATAAGGGTGAATGATTTTTCTCCGCCGTAAGTCATGACGATCCGTTTGCCGTCCGCCGTTGAAATATCTTTCTCTTCAAGCTTTTTGACGCCGGCCGGCACTTGAAGCGGTGTTTTGACCGCAAATGAATCAGACGGCTTGGCGCTTGTGGCGACGTCCATCTGGGAAAGCGTCATATTTTTCTTCTCGTCAAAAGAGTCTTTATCAAACGGCTTGTTGAATTCAAAGCTTTTGAATTCGACTTTTACCATCACTTTCCGGTCTGTATCCATGACTTTGACGAGCGACGGGCTCATGTCCTTTTTGTTGAAAGTGATTTCCTGAGTCGGCAGCATTTTGTTGTGCTGATAGTTTGTTTTTGTTTCAAACGTGTACTTTTTATCTTTGGCGGAATAGACGGCGTCTTTGTCATGCTGCACGTCCTTTACAAGTGACTCAAACAAATATACTTGGCTGCTGTTATTCGGCCAGTCGCTTTGGAATCTGAAGCTCTTATTTAGAGACGGCGTGAGGACAAAGACTCCGTTGGCGTTCCGTAAAATGACTTGGTTTTGGTCTTTTTTCGGATTTTCCAGATAGACCCGGTACAGGGAAGGTTTTTTATGCCAGATTTCCACATTGTATACTTGCGGATCACTCCCCGTTTCGATGGTCATTTTGGCTTTCGCTTTGTACGAGGTGTATTCCTTCGCCTTCTTATCTAAACCGTTCACGATATCTTCCTGTGATTTTTGGCCGCAGGCCGAAAGAATAAGGACGGCAAGCAGTCCCGTTAAAAGCAAAACAAAGCTTTTTCTCACCTTTTTTCAACCCCTTCTTCTCAATTGATGTAAAGGGAAGAAATCGCTTGTTTGACTTTAACGGTACGCCCTGAACGGACGGACGCGTACCATAAAAGCCTCAAACAACTTGTCTCCCTTAATGCACTATCAAATATATGAAGGGGTTCCGGCTAATATGCAGACTAGCGTGACAACCTTTCAATCACGACCTGTGCCGCGGCGTATTCTTTTGTATGGGTAATGGAGACGTGAACCGCCGCGCCGTCAAGCTTGGCGCAGGCCAGCACAGGCTTTCCCGCTTTGTCGTTTCCAGTTTCAATATCCTGAAAGCTGAGCTCTTTGCCGATACCTGTGCCGTATGCTTTCGAAAAGGCTTCTTTTGCCGCAAATCTTCCCGCGAGAAATTCAATTTTCCTTTTGTCCGACAGCAATGTAAAACGGGCGTATTCAGCCTCCGTCAATATTCTTTGCGGAAATCTCGCCTGCCGGCTGAGCATGTTTTCAATTCTGTGCAGTTCAACGATGTCGATTCCGATTCCGAAAATCATGTGAATTCCTCCTAAAAGTCCGTACTAAAAAACGGTTTATGTCATAAACGTGTTACTATATATGTAACAAATCAGATGCAAAGGGGCTTGCGATGTTTATACGAACGGAAAATTTCCAGACTTTTATCAGACGTTATCCGGCCGTCAGCTGTATCTTGGCGCTGCAGGCGTTCTTGTGGCTGTTTTTCAGTATGCCGCTTCATTCCGTCATGATGTGGTCAGATGCTGTGACCGGCTATAATTACGGCGTTTCCTCGGGAGAATGGTGGCGGCTGGTGACACCGATGTTTTTACACGCGAATTTCACTCACCTTTTGTTTAACTCCATGTCTCTCTTTTTATTCGCGCCCCCGCTTGAGCAGATGCTCGGAAAAGTCCGTTTTCTGATTGTGTACATCGCATCGGGCATCATCGGCAATATCGGCACGTATCTTGCCGAACCGCTTGATTATGTGCATGTCGGCGCATCCGGCGCGATCTTCGGACTTTTCGGCGTGTATGTGTTTCTGACTGTTTTCCGCAAGGAGCTGATCGGCCGGGATCAGTCGAAAATGATTATGACCCTGCTTATCATCGCGGTGCTGTCGACGTTTATCAACTCTAATATTAACATTATGGCGCATTTGTTCGGACTGGCAGGCGGATTTTTGCTTTCCTTTTTATGCGTGCAGCAAAAAAAGCGGCGGTATTAACCGTCCGCTTTTTCATATGAATACCAGCGCCCGATGCGTTCGGCATCTTCCTCGCTGACATCCTTCAGCATGACATGCTCCATGTGGTGAGCTGATTTCACTGCGGTAGCCACAGATGCGAGCCGCCTTCTTTTTTGCAGAAAGGAGCGGCTGACTTCAAACATCTGCATTCTTCTTCTCAGCATAATCGTGGTCGTCTTCCCGACCAGCCTCGTGGTGATCTGAAGCCTGCCGCCGTTTATGCACCATGACGCTGTCCTAAACGAGGCATATCCAAGCACCAGTTCGACGGGAAGCACAAGGAGCGATGCATATCCCCACGGTTTAAACAGAATACAAAGCGGGATGATCACGAAAACCGAGAAGATTATGGATCGGAATAAATACCGGCGCAGCGCCCTTTTCGGCAAATGATTTCGGTTTTCTTCCAGCACGTAATCCGGTGTGAAACCGTTCAGCATCACTCCGAGCTTTGATTTGCGGATGATCGGAAACAGAATCGTCTGAGCTCCTTCTTTCTCATTCCCCGCACTGCCTGCGCTGACAATCGCCACCGTCGCGTATCCGAATAATTGCCTGATCACATTTTCTTTCATTTTAATGGCTTGGATTTTACGGAGCGGGATTGTCACTTGATGTTTTTCAATAATTCCTCTGGTAATGACCAATTCGTGTTCCTTTTTTTCTATCTTAAAGTTGGCATGCTTGATCATCATACCGGCGATGCTTAACAGCCAGGCGATGAACAATCCTATGAAAATGATCACGGCGTATATACCGATGCTCGCATGCTTGAGAAAAGAAAACCTGTCATAGAGCCAGTCCATCGGAAGTACTTCATCAATCTGAGAAAAGAGGGCGAATACCGCTGAGATGATGACACCGATTCCCCCGGATGTTGAGGCGGCCATAAGCAGCTCACCTACAGACAATCGGTAAACGGATTGCACATCTTCCCCGCGCATCGGCTCCTGCTCCGCTGCGGTCTCCCCTCGTTCTTCTTGTTCCGCTTTTTGCTGAAAAACAGCCGCTCTGATCCGTTCCGCCTCTTCCACAGTAATGGCGGATAAGACGGCCTCGGCGTTTTTCCCGTCGCCAGCCGTTTCGATTTGAAGCTTAACAAGCTTAAAAAGCTGCTGAATGATGCCGGCACTCGTATTCATTGATTGAATCCGGTCAATGGAGATGTATCTCTTTTTCGTAAAAAACAAGCCTTCTTCAATTCTGAATTCTCCGTCCTCAATCCGGTATGTGAATTTTCTCCACTCGATCACACTAGCCGTAATTAGCCAGATAAGCAGGACGGCGAGCGCAATGCCTCCGTAAAAGCGGATGAAGTGGTTGGAGTTTACAATATAGACGAGAAAAAATGGCAGAATAATGTTTTTAATGGTTTCGATAATAATATGGAATAAGTTCAAAATCACGGCCGCCGGGTGCAGACGTTTCGGCTCAGACATCATCTTCCGTCACCCTTGCCAGACGGGAAATGGAATCCCTCAGCCGGTCAGCTTCCTCCATATCAAGCGCCGGAATGGAATGAACGGTTGCCGCCGTGGAAATTTTGACTGAGGCCAGACGGTACCTTCTGAGGAGCGGGCCTTGTGAAGTATCTACGTGCTGCACCCTCACCATCGGCACAATGACCCGTTTGACAATAAAAATGCCGGATTGAATATCAATTTCATTTTCATGGACTTCATAGCGCCAGATCCTGTGCCTGATTTTCGGTATGGCATAGACGGATATCACTGAACCGAATATCCAAATGATGCCGAGGACTCCGGTGATCCAATACGGCCAATGGAAGAAATGGCTTAAAACAGCTGCTGCTATAACGGCCAGAAGACAGAAGGCGGACAGGATGATTTCCTGAAGACGCCAGACTTTTAAGCCGCTTGGACTGATTCGATTTTTTGGCTGTGCTCTCAACATACCTACCTCCCATTTTTTATCATACATACAAATACGGCTGATTTGCAAAAAAGATTCACTTTCCGGCATATCAAAAAAAAGCGGACCCCGTAAAAGGGTCCGCTTCCTGTGTTTTAGTATGATTTTTTCTGGCGTCTGTCACCTGAAGAACGGCGGTCGCTTGAGCGTTTTTTATCGTAGGAAGAACGGTTGTTGTTTTTCCCTTTGCCGCCGCGGTAGCCGCCGCCTTGACCGTCTCTGCGCTTAGAAGTACGCTGGTTTTTATAGCGTTTGCTGACCATCGGCGCTTCATCAGTGAGGCGTACAGGCGTGCTGTCCGGCTCTTTTGTCGCCATTTTAATGGCTGCAGCCACAACTGTCACTGCATCATGATCTTCTAACAATTCCGCAGCTGCCGTCATGTAGAAGTTCAGGTTGTTTTCGCTGATCGCCGTGCGCAGACGGTCAACCGTCACCTGCTGCTGTCCTTCTAATGCTTCGTCAAGCGTCGGCTCTTTCATGCGGTCCATTTTGCGTTTTGTCGTTTGTTCAATCGCGCGAAGCATGCTTTTCTCACGCGGTGTGATAAACGTCATCGCCATACCCGTTTTTCCTGCACGGCCCGTTCTTCCGATACGGTGAACGTAGCTTTCAGGATCTTGAGGCACGTCAAAGTTGTAAACGTGGGTAACGCCTGAGATATCAAGTCCGCGGGCGGCAACGTCAGTCGCTACAAGCACTTCGATCGCACCTTCTTTAAATTTACGAAGCGCAACCATACGTTTCGCCTGCGTTAAGTCGCCGTGAATTCCTTCAGCTGCATATCCGCGAAGGTTCAGGGCTTCAGCAAGCTCATCGACACGGCGTTTCGTACGTCCGAATACGATCGCAAGTTCCGGAGACTGAATGTCAAGAAGACGAGTCAGCGTATCGAATTTTTTGCGCTCCTGCACTTCCAAGTAGAACTGCTGAATGTTGGACACAGTCATTTCTTTCGCTTTTACTTTTACGTGTTCCGGCTCAGTCATGAAACGCTCTGCGATCCGTTTGATCGGCGCAGGCATTGTTGCTGAGAATAAGAGCGTTTGGTGGTCGCTCGGCACGTTTGAGAGAATGGATTCAATGTCATCAATGAATCCCATGTTCAGCATTTCATCAGCCTCATCCATGACAACCGTATTCACGTTGTTTAAACGGATCGTGCGGCGGTTGATATGGTCAAGAAGACGCCCCGGCGTACCTACGATGATATGCGGGTTTTTCTTCAATGCGCGGATCTGACGTCCGATATCCTGGCCGCCGTAAATAGGCAGTACTTTCGCACGCTTATCTTGTCCGATTTTATATAACTCTTCAGATACTTGAATGGCTAATTCACGGGTTGGCGCGATTACGATTGCTTGAATATTAGGAGACTCGGGGTTCATTTTTTCAACAAGGGGTATACCGAACGCAGCTGTTTTACCTGTACCTGTTTGCGCTTGTCCGATGACATCTTTATTTAAAAGTCCGAGCGGAATCGTTTGTGCCTGGATCGGTGTTGCTTCTTCAAATCCCATACGATTGATTGATTTCATGAGATCAGAACTTAATTGGAAATCTTGAAACGTTATAGTCAAATTATTCAAACTCCTTCTGATTGCTGTTTCAGTAATGTCGTGATTTACCACTAAAAACCGCCCTTTCATCCAAAGGACAGGATCATACGTATACAAAGCCCGAATTACTTTACGTTTAATCTTACCATTACACTATGTGTTTTTCAATAAGGCGAGATGGTCAGGCGGCCGGAAGCGGCCTGACCGGATTCTTCCCGCGAACGAGGCCGGACCCCGCGCCGGACGGGATTTCCCAGCCGGCGGCCTTTCTTTTTCAATACGGACAGAATTATTTCACCCTGAATTAGTTTCTTCATTTTTGTATATTTTTATAATGCTGATCAGTATTTTTTCAGTTCTTCTCTAATAAATCTTTAACGATTTCTTCGAGCTTCATACCTCTCGATGCTTTAAACAGAAGGAGATCGCCGGAAGCGGCCATTTCCTGTATGGCGTGAAGCAGTTCTTTTTTGTCAAGATAATGGCTGACGCGCCCTTCTTCAAAATGCCGGCGCGCTCCGTCAGCGATGAATGCGCCGAGTGTGCCGTAAGTAAATACATGGTCGATTTCCGCCGGATTGACCGCAGCTCCGCATTCTTCGTGGAATGCTTTTTCTTCATCACCTAGTTCAAGCATATCACCGAGCACGAGCATTTTCTTCCGATAGCCTTTCATCGTTTCGATTAATTCGACCGCCGCTTTCATTGACGTCGGGCTCGCATTATACGCGTCGTTTACGATCGAGATGCCGTTGTCCGTTTTGACCAGTTCCAATCTCATCCCCGTCACCTTCAGGCGGCTCAGTCCCAGAGCGGCATTTTCCCGCGTAATGCCGAAATAGATGCCGGCGGCGTATGCGGCCATGGCATTCATCACATTATGTCTGCCGAGAACCGGAATAAAGAAAGAACGGTCGATTCCGTCGATATTGAAGTACGTGCCTTCTTCCGCCTGTTTTATTTCTTTCAGGCGGAGATCATTGTCCGCGCCTGCGCCGTATGTCGTTGTCCGGCAAGTGTACGTCTTTTCGCGAAGCAGCGGCTCATCCCCGAAATAAAACAGAACGCCGTCTTCCCGAAGTCCGTTTATAATTTCAAGTTTCGCCTCCGCAATTCCTTCTCTTGAGCCTAAATCCTGCATGTGGGATTCGCCGATATTGGTAATGACGGCCGCTTCCGGTTCAGCAAGACGGCTCAGAAAATCAATTTCGCCTCTCGCGCTCATTCCCATTTCTAAAACGGCGATTTCTGTATCTTCAGGCATGGCAAGCACGGTCAGCGGCAGGCCGATATGATTGTTGAAATTGCCGGCGGTTTTGTGAACGCGGTACTGCGTGCCGAGAACGGCGTGAAGCATGTCTTTCGTTGTCGTTTTTCCGTTGCTCCCGGTCACCCCGATGACCCGTGTGCCGAGCTCTTTCAAATAAGCTTTTGCCAATGTTTGCAGCGCCTCCAGCGTGTCATCGACCAGGATGACAGCACGCCCTTCCGGCGGATTCGGTTCAGAGCGGTCCCACAACACCGCGGAAACGCCTTTTTCGAATGCTTGCGGCACAAAGGTATGGCCGTTAAAATGCTCGCCTTTTAAAGGAATGAACAGCTGATTTTTTTCCAAAGTCCGCGTATCGGTTGCGGCGCCCTCAATCATTGTTTGTTCAAATTCGGGATTTGTCAGTGTGCCTTTGACCATGTCTGCGATTCGTTTTACAGTTCGCTTTATCAAAGGTGGCACCTCGCTTTCTGAAAATGTTGTCTGTTACGGGAAAAGACACTGCCCCTTCAGGCAGTGTCCGTCTTCATTAAAATGTATGTTTAATCAGCTGTTTTTCGGCATGGCGTTCTTTTGCCAGCTCAACCAGCTGTTCGATCAGATCACTGTAATCTACGCCTGCTTCTTTCCAAAGCAGCGGGAACATGCTGAATGGCGTAAAGCCCGGCATTGTGTTCACTTCGTTAATGAGCACTTGACCGTCATTGGTCAGGAAGAAATCGGCGCGGACAAGGCCTGATCCGTCAATCGCTTTGAAGGCTTTAATCGCCATCTCGCTGATTTCCGCATATTGTTCATCCGTCACTTGCGCGGGAATCATTAAATCCGTGTCGCCGTCTTCATATTTCGCTTTGTAATCGTAAAAGTCGGTTTTCGGCGCGATTTCACCGACGGCGGAGCATTTCGGTTCGTCATTTCCGAGTACGCCGATTTCGATTTCTCTTCCGGCGATTCCTTCTTCCACCACAATTTTCCGGTCATATTCAAAAGCCAGTTCGAAGGCTTTTTCAAGCTCTTCACGGTTTCGGCATTTGCTGATTCCGACGCTTGATCCGAGGTTCGCCGGTTTGACGAAGCACGGATATCCCAGCTCCTCTTCAACCTGCTGTAAGCAGCTGTCCGGCGTCTGTTTCCAGTCCTTTTTTAAGAAAGCGGCGTACTTCGCCTGCGGAAGCCCCGCTTGAGCGAACAAATGCTTCATGATGACTTTATCCATGCCGGCTGATGATGCAAGCACCCCGTTGCCGACATAAGGAACGTTCAGCAATTCCAGCAGACCCTGAATGGTGCCGTCTTCACCGTTCGGTCCGTGGAGAAGCGGAAATACGACATCGATCGGCGCCTTTTCGTCAGGCGACGCTTCAGGAAACATTTCCCGGTTCAATGCTGATAGAGCGAAACTTTCACCGTTTTGTTCCAGCTGAAGCATTTTCACGTTGGAAACCGGCTCAGTCAGCAGCGGGCCTCTTTGCCATTCTCCTTTTTCAGTGATGTAAATCGGATGTATATCAAACTTCTCAGTATTAAGCGCTTTTGTTACAGCTAATGCTGTCTGCAGCGATACATTGTGTTCGGCTGACTTTCCGCCGTACACCAATCCTAGACTTGTTTTCAATGGATATTCCCCCCACAACAATTCATCTTTACTATCTTATCACTTTCCTCAGAAAATGATCTAATTATTTTTGGGCATTCTGAATATGAAAGCATTTGTATGTAATTCCTTTTTATTTTATATTAAAATGGCATGGAAAAGGAGATGTGTCATATGAAAAAAATCAGTACAACAGAACAATTTAATGAACTTATTCAATCCGACAAGGAAATCATCGTGAAATTTTTCGCTGACTGGTGCCCTGACTGCACGCGCATGAATATGTTCATCGGCGATATTTTGGAAGAATATAATCAAAATGATTGGTATGAACTGAACAGAGACGAGCTCCCTGAGCTTGCCGACAAATATCAGGTAATGGGCATACCGAGCCTTCTGATCTTTAAAAACGGCGAAAAGAAAGCGCATCTTCACAGCGCAAACGCGAAAACGCCCGAAGAAGTCACAGAGTTTTTATCACAGCATATTTAATTCGTTTCACGATCTTTGTTTATGACTTCAGGCTCTACATGAACATGGACATGAGTCACATCATGTTCATGTTTTATTGCATATTCGACCTCATCGGCTACTGCATGGCCTTCTTTCACAGACAGT
Source organism: Bacillus sp. Pc3 (assembly GCF_000815145.1). Taxonomy (NCBI): domain Bacteria; kingdom Bacillati; phylum Bacillota; class Bacilli; order Caryophanales; family Bacillaceae; genus Bacillus; species Bacillus sp. Pc3. The sequence goes on from NZ_CP010406.1 coordinate 1,576,718, forward strand.
CCCGGATCTACCGTAATGACCATTTCCACATGAACCGTGCTCCCTAAATACCTTGCTTTCACATCCTTCAGCCTGCTGACCTCTTTTATTTCTTTCACCGTGTGTTTATACGGCTCCAAATCTTTCAGATCAAACCCGTCCGTCAATGAGTGGGAAGCATCTTTGAAGATGTCCCATGCCGTCTTACAGATGATGATTCCGATCAGAAAAGCAATGACCGGATCAATCCACGGCAGATGAAGCCGGGCGGTTAAGACGCCTATAAACGCCCCAATACTGACATAGGCGTCAGAACGGCTGTCTTTCGCCGCCGCATGAAGCGCAGAACTTTTAACCCGATCCGCAAGTCGGCTGTTATATACATACATGCCGTACATGACAATCGCGCTTCCGAGCGCCGTCCATGCCGCAATGAAGCTCGGCTCTGCCTCCGTTCCGCTGACAATCGCCTTTGCTCCTCCGATCAGCACTTCAATACCGACCGCCATCATAATAAAAGACGCAATTAATGAAGAAATTGTTTCAGCCCGATAATGTCCGTAGGCATGATCACTGTCCGCGGGGCGCTGGGAAATCCGGAGCCCGATCAGCACAGCCAGTGATGCGACAATATCCGTGGCATTATTTAACCCGTCCGCTCTGAGCGCTTCGGAATGATAAATAAGACCGATTACCAGTTTGACGGCGGCAAGGATGAGGTACGCGGCGATATTAAGAATCGCGCCTTTTTCGCCCCGTTTTAAGTTTGCCGTTTGATCATTCATGTAAGGACTCCTCCATTCTCATTCATAGTATGGATGGAAAAGCGGAAAAATAGCAGCTTTGATCTGACCAAATGCAATATTCGACAGCATTATTCCCCGGGAAACTTTTTGTCGAAAAATTGGCGGTATTTTTCCTTTACATATGAATATGCCCATTGTATACTTTCATTAACTGATAATGATTCTCAATATCATTTGATTAGGAGGGTAATCATGAGGTCTTCTCCTCAGCTCAGATCATCAGTTGAAGGACGAAAAAAACATCTGATCCATTTGCTGATCAATAACGGAATATACAAAAAGTCGGAACGGCATTTATATGAATTATCGCTCGGAGAATTAGAAAGCGAATACAAATATGTTAGGGAGGTGCAGGCTCATGGCGAAACGTAAAATAAAAACATACGAACAGCTGATAAAAGAAAACAAGGCGGCCATTATGAATAATCAAAAGCTGATGAATGTGATCTATGACAGAATTGACCGCAAGCATCAAAAACTGCTCCGGCACAACAGCCATACATAAAAAGAGCCTTTTTCAGGCTCTTTTTTTTATTGCTCAAAGGCTTCCGCCGCTAATTTGCCGATGACCGCATCGTCCATCGGCGGATTGTGAAGGCCGGCCCGGGCATCCCGATAATACCGCTGAAGCGGATTATTTCGCTCCAGGCTTTTCGCGCCGGTGATTCTCATTGCTTTATCAACAACAGAAAGGACGGCATTTGTCACAATATGTTTTGCGGCGCCGAGCTCGCTTTTGATGAAAGGGCGGCGTTTCGGGTCATCATACATTTGCGCCGCCGTGAAGAGAAACTGTCTCGCTTTTAACAATTCAAGCTCCATCTCCCCGACACGCTGCCCAACGGCCGGCACGTCTTTAATCGGTCCGTTCAGGCTGTTCGGCGAATATTCGGATGCAAACCGGACGGCATAGTCCCTTGCCGCTTGAGCGATACCCAGATAAGCAGCCGGAATGTGAAGCAGCCAGCCATTCACTTTCGCCGCTCTCGGCCCGCTGATAAGCTCCACAAGCCGCTCGTTACTGACCGTGACATGATCTAAAAGGAGATCATGGCTTCCGGTCGCCTTCATGGCAATCATATCCCATGTTTCTTCGACTGAAACGCCTGACTGATCTTTATGAATGAGAAAAACACCGGTCGTTTGTTTTTCTTCAATCCATGCCGTCACAAGCATATAATCCAAAGTCAGCGAAAGGGTTGTAAAGGTTTTTCGGCCGTTCAGCACCCATTTTCCGTCTTTTTTGACAGCTGAGGTGCCGGGTCTTCCTCCCCTCGTCGGACTGCCGGTCTGCCGTTCCGTCGCTGCCCTGTTCAGGACAGCTCCCTTTTTCACCTCTTCTGTGATAAATGAAAAGACATCTTCATCCCAGCTGTTTCCTTCTCCGAGCTCACCCATGACGGATAAATGCCAGCCGATTCCGAGAGCAACGGCCGCGTCTCCCCGCGCCAGCCGTTCCTGAAACAGCACCATATCATAAACGGAAATGCCTGCACCGCCGAATACCTCAGGTACCGTTAACGCCGTATATCCCGCGTCGCGCAGTCTTTGAATTTTCTCCGCGGGAAAACGGCCCGCCTCATCATCAAGCGCGGCTGTTTTTTGAAATTCGTCTGCAAGCAGGCCGATTTTTTCCATCCATTCCCTCTGCCGTTCATTCTGTATCCATAAAGACACTGGAATCCCCCCATTATAATTCCGATAAAGTTAATAAGTATTATAGAGATTCAAGTCTCGTTTCGCAACTGTGAGGCTGTACAAAAAAACACGCTATTCCATGGAATAGCGCGTTCAGACTGCTTCCGGGCCGCGGTCCTGCTTGAGCCCGAGATAAATCAGCATATATGTGAGATAACCCATCGTCATCACAAGCCCGCCAAAGAAAAAGCTTGAAAAAATCGGCTCTTCAAACGCGGTAACTGCCGCAAGCACGATCCAGCTTGCATACAGGTAGATGATGAAATAACGGAATCCCGACTTCATTTTATATAAGAGAAACAGCCCCACTGTAGAAAACAAACCCAGCGCAAGCCTGAAATAAACAAGATGTTCGAATTGGAACATGAATGACACAAAGGAAAAACCAAGCAATAACACAATCGGTAATGCGGTAATAAAATTTCTCAAGTGAGCACCTCCGTCATTACCTTTATTATAAATCAAAATAGCATAAATTATTGATTTATCGTGATCTTTTTCACAAAAATGTCATTCCTTTACTTTATACCCGAACATCGCGTTTGCAAAAGCTCCACCAAGCGACGGCTAAGAAGAATACGATATGGATAATGATAATGCCTGCGGAAAATAACGGCGTCATTCCCGCAAACAGCGGTTTCGCCCCGCTCATATATTGCGTCAGGTCAGTATTTGCGAACAGCAGAAAACTTCCCCATTTGTTTTGGAAGAGCGACATAATCGTAACGAGTGATTTTGCGCCGTACAGCACGATAAATGACAAAATGACGGCCGTTGCGCTGTTTCGGAATACAGAAGAACACAGCAAGCCAAAGCATGCCATCGCAAACGCCTCGACCCAGTTCGTGCCGATTACTTTCAGGGTGTTCATAAGAAGCGTCCCTGATTCAGATGTCACCGACACGCCGAAGAAAGCCATGCCGAACAGCAGAGACAGAATATAGTACGCCGCATACAGGTACAAGCTGACCAAAAATACGGTAATGAGTTTAGATACAAAAATCCGCTCCCGCTTTACCGGGCGGATTAACAAAAATTTGATCGTTTTCTTATCAAATTCAGCGGAAATGATCGTTGCCGCGATCACGATCGTTAATGCCTCAAGCAGAATATTCAGCCCGGGCGCGTACGCCATATAGCCGATGAAATTCTCATCCGTTCCGGAACTGATGACAAGCCGTTTAATGACAAGCGCCATAATAAATTGGAGAACGGCCATCAGAATCAGCGCCACTAATGAGACTTTTCGGTTAAAGAGTTTCATATGCTCATTCGCTGTCAATTTAAACATTCGTCTCCCCCTCCTCTTGAAGCGCCGTCGTCACTTTCATGAATTCATCCTCCAGCGATTCCGCATACGGCATGATGGAATACACGAGAAAGTCTTGTCCGACGAGCGCACGGTTTAATGCCGGGATGTCTTTCTTCGCTACGGTGACGGTAATGCCCCCGCCGTTTTTCTCCGGAGCAAATTGCTGTTGGGACAGCCATTCGAATGCTTCGTCAGCCGGCTGAATGTCGAGGACGGCTTTTTCTTCTTTTTCCTCAGCGCCGCGCAGAACAACCTCTGTTTTAATCTCACCTTTTTGAATGATGATGACACGGTCGCAAAGGTCCTCCACTTCACGCAATAAATGCGTCGCAAAAAGGATGCTCGTCCCTTCAAGCTCCGCGAGTTCCTTTAAGTGATCGCGGAAATCCTTCATTCCGCCGGGATCAAGCCCGTTTGTCGGTTCATCTAAAATGAGCAGATTCGGACGGTGAAGAATGGCCTGCGCAATTCCGAGACGCTGACGCATGCCAAGGGAATACGTTTTAACTTTGTCATGAACGGCATTGGTGAGCCCGACCCGCTCGATGACTTCCTGAAGCCTGTCCTCTTTGATGTTTTTGTGCATGTTGGCAAAGTGCTTCAGATTCTCCCACCCCGTCAGGTACGGGTAGAATTCAGGATTTTCCACGATCGCTCCGACGGATTCAAGCGCTTTTTCGAAATCAGCATCGTGCTGAAAGCCGTTAATTGTAATCGTGCCGCTGTTTTTCTTTAAAAGACCGACGATGATTCGGATAAGTGTGGTTTTTCCCGACCCGTTCGGACCGAGCAAACCGATGATCTCGCCCTGCCTGACATCCATGCTGATGTTTTTTAAAATGTGCTTTTTGCCTATTGTTTTGTCAAGGCCTTCAATATGTAAAATCGGCTCAGTCATACAGCCTTCCTCCTTTTTCACAAAAAATAAACAGTGCCCGTACATAGGCACTGTCTGCATTATAACATTAGTCATATATTCGTGAAGAGCCGGAGCCGACGTTATGTCTTATCCGGGACCGGTCCGTTTTTTTCCTTCTCTTCATTATTGACGACATCCAGAATATCAAGCAGGAACACAAAAATCGGAATTCCGATAATCAAGCCCCAAATGCCGAAGAAATGTTCCGAGAAAATCAGAACTGTAAAAGTAAAAAAGATCGGCAGTTCCGTTTTCGCTGACATCAGTTTCGGATTAAGGAAGTACGTCTCAATCGCATGGATGACGAAAATGACCAGCACGATGTAGATGACATACGCTGCGCCGCCCGTCGTATATGCGATGATGCTGAGCGGAATGAGCGAAATCACCACACCCGCAACGGGAATGAGCCCGAGGAAAAAGACCATGATTGACAGGCCGAACAGCTGCGGAAAATGCAGAATCGCCAATGCGATCAAGGTGAGGATACAGTTCACCAGCGCGATAATAAATTGGGCTTCAAGCACTTTGCCGAATGTTCTCGCAAACTTGCTGCCGAAATAAGCAAGTTCGTAGTAAAAAACAGACAGCTTGCTGTGCTGAAATTTTTTCATAAACTCCGTGAGCCGCTTTTTCTCGAACAGGAAAAACATGCTGAGAATCAGTGACATCACGACCTGCAAACCGAAAGTGCTGATATCGGCCAAGTATGTATACAGTACATTAAAACCTTCTTTTACATAGGAACCGATATTGATATCGCCGAACACGCTCGATATCTCATCATAAAACGGAATGACATCGGGATGATACGCGATGTGCTTGATCTGCTTAATCAGCTGTTCAATCTGCTTGGCAACAATCGGGTAAAAGACAAAGCCTCCGACAGTCGCCCCGACAGCCAGCGCAATATATAAAACGGTGATGACCACCCTCTGGCTGATCCGGAAAAAATGGTTCAACACGTGCCGGATGACAGTCTCCAGCCGATCCATCAGAAAAGTAAAAATAAACGTAAGCAAAATCAAATTAATCATACTTCGGAATACAACTAACACCCCAGTCAAAACAAGAAAAACGGAAAAACGTCTGACACCCGGATGCTGAAAAAATTTAAAAATAGCCGCCATTTATACACTCCTGCTAGGACAAAAAGCCCTTAGATTTCATCTTTCACTCTCTAATTGTAAATTATATAACAAAATGACGCTAAGGTCTTTGTCCACCTCCTAATAAATTTAAACAAATTTATCTTTTTTACTCATGGCGGCCGAAAAAAAGAACGGCATGCCCGATGCATACCGTTCCTTTCCTTTTATACCGCCGTTTTCATTTCTTTTACGGCCTGTGTGCTTTTCGCTTCGTCAAACTCATTTTCGCTCTTGGCTACGATGATGGTGGCGATTCCGTTTCCGATCAGGTTGACGATCGCCCTTCCTTCACTCATAAAGCGGTCGACGCCGAGGAGCAGCGCCAGCCCCTCCAGCGGAATAACCTGAAGCGCCGATAAAGTGGAGGCGAGCACGATAAATCCGCTTCCGGTTACGCCCGCCGCGCCTTTTGATGTCAGCATCAGCACGAGAATGATCGTAACCTGCTGGCCGATGGTAAGGTCAACGCCGAACACCTGCGCCAGAAAAACCGTCGCCATGGACAGATAAATCGAGGTGCCGTCCAGGTTAAAAGAATATCCCGTCGGAATGACAAGGCCGACAACCGATTTGGAACAGCCGTAGCGCTCCATTTTATCCATCATCCGCGGAAGGACGGACTCAGAAGAGCTTGTGCCGAGAACGATGAGCAGTTCATCTTTAATAAAACGGAGATAGTTCCACAAGCTGAAACCGAATAGTTTGCAAATGATATTCAAAGCGACAAATACAAACAGGAACATCGTAACGTATACAGACAGCATCAGACTCGCCAGCGGCTTGATGGAATCAAGGCCGAAGTGCCCGATCGTATAGGCCATGGCCCCGAATGCGCCGATCGGCGCCGCGCGCATGATGTAGCCGATGATTTTGAAAAAAACGTGCGACAGTTTATCGAAGAAATCAATAATGCTTTTGCCTCTTTCACCGAGCGCCGCCAGGCCGACACCGAATAAAACAGAAAAGAATAAGACCTGAAGAATGTCGCCTTTTGCGAAAGCGTCAACCATATTTGACGGAACGATGTGAGTGATAAATTCAATCCAGTCAATCCCCTGTCCCCCGTTTTGCGTGTACTGAGAGACATCCCCTTTTTCAAGCTTGCTGTAATCAAGCCCCTCACCGGGTTTCATGATATTGACGACCAGAAGTCCGATAATAAGGGCGATGGTGGTCACGACTTCAAAATAAATAAATGCTTTTCCCCCGACTTTGCCGACTTTTTTCATGTCTCCCATCTTGGCGATGCCAAGCACGATCGTCAGGAATATGATCGGTGCGATAATCATTTTTACCGCATTGATAAATGTATCGCCGAGCGGCTTCATCTGCTTCCCGGCCTCAGGCCATACAAGTCCGACAATGACGCCGATGATAACCGCCGTGATGACCTGCACCGTAAGATTTTTGAAAATTTTCATCCCTACTCCCCCCTTGCCTCTCGCTGCGTCTATACAAAAATGATAGCGTTTTCAAACAAAGAGGGGAAGCTTATGATCATAACGGACATTTTGGTCTTTTTGGTCTCGGCTAGCGGACGAATTTGTAGCGGTTAACCGGCCGGCCCACTCCCCCGTATTGAATGTCGAGCTTAATCTGGCCGTCTTTTTCAAGAAAATCAAGATAACGCCGCGCTGTCACCCTGGCGATTCCGAGCGCTTTGGCGGCTTCTTCAGCTGAAAGCGGCTCCGTCTGCTGTTTCATATAGGTCAAAATTTCATTCATCGTAAAATGATTTAACCCCTTCGGCAGATCCCGGGACGGATTTTGCGGAATTTTAAGCAGCATGTCAAGCTGCTCTTGCGACATGGTGTCATGCTCTTCAATTTTCCGTTTATATTGTTTATAGTTTTCGAGCGCCTGTCTCATCCGCTCCAGCTTAAACGGCTTCAAAATATAGTCGGCCGCACCGTTTTGCAGCATAAGCTGGATTGTTTCTTTGTCTTTTGCGGCCGAGACGATGATGACGTCCACTTCGAGCTTTTGTTTTCTGATTTCCTGGAGTGTTTTAATTCCGTCTTTTTTCGGCATGTATACGTCTAATACCACGAGCCCGGGCCTCAGATCTTTTATAAGCCTGATTCCCTCGTCTCCGTCAGCGGCTGTGGCGATGACGCTGAACCCCGAAACACCGGTGATAAATTCTTTATTCACCTCCTGCACCATCGGATCATCTTCAATAAGCAGCACCTTGATGTCCATCGAATGATTCCTCCCCCTTCATCGGAAATAAAATAGAAAATGCCGTTCCCTGTCCCTGCCGTGTGTCGACTTCAATAATGCCCATCCCTTTGTCGACGATTTGTTTGACGAGGTACAAGCCGTATCCCGTTCCTCCCGTTTTATTGACGGTAAACCCTTTGTCATAAAGGTGCGGGATGTGCTGATCGGAAATCCCGCTTCCGTTGTCTTCTATTAATATAGCAAGCACTTCATCATTTTGCTCGATACTGATGTCAATATGTTTGTCCTCCGTATCCGCTGTTTCGAATGCGCCGAACGCATTTTCAATTAAATTGCCGAGCAGGACGACGATGTCATGCTGGTCGACATGCTCCGGAAATGCCGAGAAACTGCTGTTTTCATCAATTTTCACAGAAATGCCAAGCTCTTTTCCTCTTTTGATTTTGCTTAACAGCAGCCCCGCCGCAGCGTCATTCTGAATGGCCTGATGAAGAAAATCGGTGACGCTTTCTTGTTCTGATGATTCCTTAAAAGCAAGCTGGAGCGCTTTTTCTGATTTTCCGAGCTGAATCAGTCCCGCGATGGTGTGAAGCTTGTTCATATGTTCATGATTTTGAACTCTGAGCGCATCGACAAAATTTTTCACACCTGTCAGTTCTTCCGCCATTTTCGCCGCTTCCGTCCTGTCCTGAAAAATGGCGACGGCTCCGATGACCTTCTTTTTCATGACGATCGGAATTCTGCTGCTCATGATCACCTTTCCGCTGACTTGGATTTCTTCATTATATACGGCTCGGTTCCGCTCGACGATCTCAGGGAGGCGGGAATCTTTTAACACGTCCCAGATCAGCCTGCCATCGGTCTCTTGTCTGACATTGAATATCTGCTTCGCTTTTTCATTAAAAATGGTGATGTGATGCTGATTATCAATCGCGATGACGCCCTCATTCATTGAATGAAACGTAGCGGTCCGTTCCTCATACATTCTCACGATCTCATGGGGCTCCAGCCAAAACATTTGTTTTTTGATGTGGCGGGCCAGCAAAAAGGAGCCGGCCAGTCCGAACCCGAGCGCCAGCAGAACGATAAACAGTATTTCATGTTTCAGCTGAAGAAGAATTTCACCGAATCCGGGCAGCGTTTTACCGGCCAGAACGACGCCGATCTGATTCAAACCCCGGTCTTTGATGGGATAAAAAGCGCGGACGGCGGTGCCGATTTCTCCCTTTGCTTCGGAAAAATAAATGTGCTCGGCGAACGCCGCGGCTTCGTCCTCACCCCTTGAACGCTTTCCGACCATTGTGCTGACGGGATGTGAATAGCGGATATGATCCATATCCATGACGACGATGTAGTCCGCTTCATTGATGATCCTTATTTCTTCGACCGCATGGCGCACGTCTTCCCTTTGTTTTTTCTGCTCCAGGGCGCGTTTGACATCGGTCATCTCAGATACCGTCCGCGCGGTATTCATCAGCCGTTTTTTCAGCTCGCGCTCCTCTGTATGCTGAATATTGCCGATCAGCACGATGCCGACGATCAAAAAGGTAAAAAGCACGACGATATACGAAAGTATGGTGATTTTCCAGCGGATGGTGAGCTTTTTTTTCGTCATTGGCCTCTTCCTTTCCGTCTCTTTACGAAAACGGCCCGCCCGATTATGCTTGTTATAGAAAATGGCGGAGGGGGTTTTCGATGAAAAGCTTGCTGACTTGTCTCAGCCTGATGGTACTCGGTATCGGAACCGCTTTATTCATCGGCTTTCATGATCGTTTCTCAACGGAAGAACCGTATTATGATGACGAACAGGAAGGCCTGAAAGATCAAATCGTTTTCAAATTCAGCCATGTCGTTGCTGAAAACACGCCAAAAGGGCGGGCGGCGAATAAGTTTGCCGAACTTGTCTATCAAAAATCCGGCGGCACCATTAAAGTAGAGGTGTTTCCAAACGGGAGCCTCTATTCGGATAATGAAGAAATAAACGCCCTCCAAAACGGGGACGTGCAATTCATCGCTCCCTCCACCTCAAAGCTCGGATCACTGTCTCCCGAATGGGGTGTTTTGGATCTGCCGTACGCGTTTACAAACTATAAAGCCGTGCAAGAAGGCCTCAACGGCAAAATCGGCACACGCCTGTTCGCTTCTTTAGAAAAGCATCATTTGAAAGGTCTGGCGTACTGGACGAACGGGTTTAAGCAGCTTACGTCAAATAAAGGACCGATCTTCACTCCGGACGATTTGAAAGGACAGGCGCTCAGGATCATGCCGAGTAGCGTGATCGAAGACCAGTACCGTCTGCTCGGCGCGCGCCCGCGGCAGGATTCCTTTAATTCCACGTTTCAGCTATTGGAAAGCAATCTCGTAGACGGAGAAGAAAATACGATTTCAAATATCTATTCTAAAAAATTTTATAATGTTCAAGATTATTTGACAATCAGCAATCACGGGTACCTCGGTTATGCCGTGATGACCGACGAGCATTTCTGGAATTCGCAGACAGAAAAAACGAGAACCATCTTAACGGAGGCGATGAGAGAAACGACGGAATGGAACGAAGCCTCCGCTGAGAAAATGAATAAAGACCAGCTTGAAGAGATAAAGAAGAATTCATCCATTCATATTCATGTGCTGAGCAAAGCGGAAAAGAACACATGGATGAAACGCCTCGACCCGATTTACGGACAATATGAACAGGTAATCGGCCGCGGGCTTGTGCAGGATTTGTTATCCTTGCGCCGCGAGCCTTAGCAGGACCAATACGCCCATCTCCGTTTCATCCCTTTTCCCGCCGGGGAAGTAAATAGGGACAGAGCAAAAAAAGGAGATGGAGACATGTTTACACATACGAAAAAACTGCAGCATCCGGCTAAACCGGATCGTCCTGACCCGCTGTTCGCAAAAAAGATGCAGGAAATTTTAGGGGGACAATACGGGGAAATATCCGTCGCCATGCAATATTTGTTCCAAGGATGGAATACACGGGGCAATGAAAAATATAAGGATCTTCTGATGGATACCGCGACGGAAGAAATCGGCCATGTCGAAATGATCGCGACGATGATTGCGAGACTGTTAGAAGACGCCCCGCTGGCAGAGCAGGAAAAAGCGGCTGATGATCCGGTCATCGGGTCCATTTTAGGCGGCATGAATCCGCATCATGCGATCGTCTCAGGACTCGGCGCAATGCCGGAGAGCAGCACGGGCGTTCCGTGGAGCGCAGGCTATATCGTCGCAAGCGGAAACCTTCTGGCAGACTTCCGCGCCAATCTGAACGCCGAATCACAAGGAAGGCTTCAAGTCGCACGCCTGTATGAAATGACCGATGATAAAGGCGTGAAAGATATGCTCAGCTTTTTATTGGCCCGCGATACCATGCATCAAAACCAATGGCTTGCGGCCATTAAAGAATTAGAAGAACAGGAAGGTCCGATCGTTCCTTCCACATTCCCGAAGGCGCTGGAAAAACAGTCATTCTCCCATAAGCTTATTCATTTCTCAGATGGCGGAGAAAGCGCTGAACAAAATTGGCTGAAGGAAACAGCGCCGGACGGAGAACCATTTGAATACGAAAAGGAACCGAAAGCGCACGGCGAAATAGCTAAGCTGGACCCCGTCCCGCCGTATGTCCACAACACGCTTCCCGGACGAAAATAAAAAAGCCTCTAAAGGGGCTTTTTTTATTTGCGCACAACTGTCCAGTCCGGTTCGTATCGGATGTCCGGGTGATGTAACAGCTCGTGAATGACAGGTTCATCCCCCTCGTACAGCATCACTTCTATTGAAAGAATTGAAGCCTTCTGCTCGTTTTCTTCGTATATGCGGTCATGTTCGTTCTCCATAAAATCATCATAGGCCTGTCTGTTCTCCCAAACACTGATGATCTCTGCGATGAACAGGCCGTCTGCGTTTTTCCGCCAGCCGCCGGCCTGTTTGACGAAGCCATTTACACATGATAATGCTCTCCACCTTGACTGTGCTTGCCCAAATGCTTCAGCGTTTGCAGCGTCTGTTTCACATACAATCTTTTTGATCAGCATGACCGTTCCTCTGTGATGACTGTTTTCGCATGCGTATGCTCGACACAGAGATTCACGGTTCTGACGTAAGAGCGGGTGCGGTGAATCGTGCCTTTCGGGATGAGCAGGCTGTCATTTGCTTTGAGCACTGCGGTTTCTTTGTCCTTAAAATCGATCAGCAGCTCACCTTCCAGAACGATGAACCATTCATCTGAGTCAGGGTGATGGTGCCAGTCATATTCTCCCGTAAATACTGCGAGGCGCACACAGTGGTCATTGATCTCCGCGATTGAAAAATTGGCGTGTTTTTCTTTGACTTTATTGGCGATAGCGAGCAAATTCAGCATGTCAGACACGAGTGAAAAACCCCTTTTTCATTTTATTGTATCGTAACGGCGGCTCAGATCAAGATTTTCCCAAAATAAAAAGCGATCCAGCTGATGTGCCGGATCGCTTTTGATCTGCAGGTTGTCTGCCTTTTATGCTTTTATTAGCTGCTTCGTCTGTTTCCGCCTTTTTGGCCGATTTCCTTATAAAAATCTTTGTCATGATTTTTGCTTGTAGCTTCTCCGCCTTTTTGGCCGATTTCCTGATAGAATTCCTTGTCATGGTTATTGCTTGTGGCTTCTCCGCCTTTTTCACCGATTTCCTGATAGAATTCTTTGTCGTGATTTTTGCTTGTGGCTTCTCCGCCTTTTTGACCAATTTCCTGATAGAATTCTTTGTCATGGTTATTGCTTGTAGCTTCTCCGCCTTTTTTACCTGCTTCTTCTCTGCTCATTTTGTTATTATCTTGTGCCATTTTTGAATTCCTCCTTTAATTGGTGTTGGTTGTTGGTTTCCCGATTTCAGAACTGCTAAACAAAGAAAACACATTGAATGTGTTTGCGGGTGGTTTTTTATCATTCTGTATCGTTCATGCGTTTTAGAATCCGGCGTTTTTTATAAAGCATGATGCCTGTTTCCGCGATGCTTTCTAAAGCTGAACGGTTGGCGGACGCGCCGAAGATGATGCCTGCGGCCGGAACCATTTGCAGCAGTTTTTTCGCGGCGAACGTATCGCGGTAGCTGTAAACGACTTCCCGCCAGCCTTGGATTTGCGAGGCGACGCGCTGATAGGTTTGGTCGTTTTGATCATATTGCCGTAAATCTTGCAGGATCGCTTTTTTTCCGATGACGTCACTGGATGCAAGCTGAAGCAATTTGACGATAAACACGCGTTCTTTTTTGTCTTTCGGATCAAAGCCGTAAGCAACCGCGATGTCTTGCAGCGTCTTTAAGGACAGGCCGAGCATCGCCGGAATGTCTGCCGCAAGCGTAAACACGCCGCCGACTCCCGTTGCGGCTCCCTGCACCGTCGCGGCCTTTACGCTTGTACGCGCTATGGCTTCTGCGATTTCGTCCATGACGGCAAGCGGCGCATTGCGGATGTCGTGAAGCGTTTGACATGTACCGTGCGGCAGCCGTTTTTGAAACTTTTTCATGATGCGCTTTTCTGATGTAAGGTACTGTCCGCCTGACTGAATAAACGTTCCCGTTTCATCGAGTATGAGTCCGATTTTCCTCTGAATAAATTGCGGTGTCAGCTTGTCCAAAAGCTGAAACGGCAAGCGGGTGAATGTTTGCCAGAACATCGCCCTCTGCTGCGCCTTTTCCCATTTTTGAATGTCTCTCAGTTGTCTTTCCAGATCTGTCCGTTCTTCTGTCACCCGTCCTGCACGCCCTTTCTGATTTCTTTCTACATAGTATACCTTTATGGCGTTTTCTTTTTACACCCGGCCGGACTTTTTATCCGGAAAACATTCCATTGTTTAATTTTCTTCAAATTCTATATATTGTATAATTTTGAATAATACGATTGAAGGAGAATGCTGAATGCAATGGATTTATTTAAGTTTAGCGATCATTTTTGAAGTATTGGGTACGGTCAGCATGAAATTATCAAATGGATTTACAAAACTTGTCCCAAGTATTTTATTGTTATTGTTTTATATCGGCAGCCTTTGTTTTCTTACTTTGACTTTGAAATATATAAGTGTCTCCATCGCATATGCGGTCTGGTCGGGAATGGGGATCGTGCTGATTTCCTTGATCGGATTTTTTTTCTTTCATGAACAGTTCTCTGTTATAAAAGCCGTCTCTGTTCTTCTGATCATCATCGGTGTCGTTTCCTTAAACTTTATTTCTGAAAGTGAAACGTCATCAAACGGCAACAGCGTTCATACGGACAGAAACAGATGATGAAAGGGTTAAAGGTTCTCTTCCTCATTACAGATATTGGATTTATCATTTATTGGATTGTTACTTTTTTGAGTGGATTCCAAAAAACATGGCGTTTAAAGATTATGATAACGCCATGATAATGGCCTGGAACTGGTCATTCTTTCCCTTAGATATTTTCATTTCGATAACCGGGCTGTACAGCTTGTTTCTTTATAAACGGATACATGCATTATGGCGCCCTTTCGCATTAATATCACTTGTGCTGACCTTTTGTTCAGGCCTGCAAGCGATTGCCTTTTGGGTATTTATCGGTGATTTTGATCTGATGTGGTGGGCATTCAATCTGTACTTGCTTCTTTATCCTTTATATTTTATTCGGAAATTGCTGGCCTCTCATAAAAATAGCTGTCATTCTTTTTTGATGAGGCGGTTTTCTTTTTCTTCAGGCGGGAAACACTTTTTATAAAGGAGTGATAGACATGCCTTGGTCAATGAAGGATTATCCGCAATCATTGAAGAATCTCGAGGAACCTGTGAAGAAAAAAGCGATCGAAATCGCGAATGCGATGGTGGATGAGGGATATGAAGAAGGACGGGCCATTCCCATTGCGACAAGTCAGGCGAAAGAGTGGAAAAAAAACGCTTCTAAAGAAGAAATCGATCAGCTGATGAAACACGATGATGAAACGAAACGCGGAAATTGAATCGGAATAAAGGAAAAACCCCGCTCTCAAGAGAACGAGGTTTTTCTGCTTATAAACCGTAATAATAAGATAGTGTGGTGACTGAAACGTAGCCTGTCGCTCCTGCATACGTGACTTTCAGCCATTTATTAGAATTGGTGTAGTGGCCTTGAACATATTCTCCGGTGACCCAAGAACCTGTAATTTTTTTACCGCTTGAGAATGTTGTGATCGTTGAACAGCTGACCTTAGAGCATGAGCGCATATTAGCACCGTAAATGCCGACTGTACCCCCGCTGGCTAAAATGGAAACGTCCGGTTCAGCTTTAGGTTTGAAAGCTGCTGCTGATGCAGAGCCGCCAAAAGCGAATAAAGAAACAGCAAAAATCATGGCTAAAGAAATGATCGAAAAACGACGTACCAAGAAAATTCCCCCTCTTTTATCATATGGCTGGAAAGCTTTCCTGACGTTATTATACGTTTTTGCCCGGGAGACTGAAATAAGTCTAATGCTCCAACTTCTTTTCTTCGCAAGTGACCATGCCGATTCTTTTTTTGATAGATAACAGCCGTTTATTGGACTGGAATCACTGATATATCGTTGATTCAAACGTTTATTCAGAGCGGCCGGAGTTTTTCCGGAGGTCATTTGAATGGTACAGAAAGGTTTTATCTTCCAATGGAAAGAAACATTATTATTCTATTTACCCGGGAAAACGGAGGAAATACTGCGTCTTTTTCTCAGGATCAGTTGCACCGGACAGAAAGTTGTGAAGTGATATGAGCAAGTGTCCTCTTTTCACCTTTTTAAAAGAACGCTCAACGCATCCGCGCATGATCGGACGCGGAAACACGCTTTGCGAACGGCATCGCTTCTTTCCCGGAACGATGCCGTTTTCATTTTCGGACCTTTCTTCGGCGGGATACATACCATAGATAAAACAGGGCATCAATGTACCGGTTTATTGAACATAAAGAACTTGACATCTCATAATAGCGGATTTATGATGTAGATAAAATAATTTGCATCTAGGAAACTTTTTGTTATTTAGCTAAAAATCTATCAGAATTTAGGTGAGACATAATGAGCAAAGACATCTCAGCACAATCACTGCAAGCAAAAGCCGTGCAGGATGCACTTGACGGCAAAAGCAAGGGATTCAAGCGGCTTCTGCCTTTCTTAGGCCCAGCCTTTATCGCGGCGATTGCCTACATTGATCCGGGAAACTTCGCTACGAATATCTCAGCTGGTTCGAAATTTGGGTATATGCTGCTGTGGGTCATCCTCTTTTCAAACTTGATGGCTTTTTTAATCCAAGTTCTTTCCGCGAAGCTCGGCATTGCCACGGGTAAAAACCTTCCGGAAATCGCCAGAGACCGGTATCCGAAATGGGTATCCGCCGGGCTGTGGATACAGGGTGAACTGGTGATTATGGCAACTGATCTGGCAGAATTTATCGGGGCGGCGCTCGGGCTCAACCTGCTGTTCGGCATACCGATGGTTGAAGCGGCCATTATCGCGGCAATCGGATCATTCGCGATTTTAGAGCTGCAGCGCCGGGGTTACAGGGCGCTGGAAGCGGGCATCGCCGGACTTCTGTTTGTCGTGGTGATCGCCTTCGCTCTGCAAACCTTCTTTGCCAAACCTGACGCCGCCTCCGTTCTCGAAGGGCTGTTTATCCCGAAAATTGACGGAATGGACAGTGTGCTCTTGGCAACCGGGATACTCGGTGCAACCGTGATGCCGCATGCCATTTACTTACATTCCGCACTGACACAGCGCCGTGTCGTCGGAAAAACGGATAGTGAGCGGAAAAAGATTTTTAGATTTGAGACGATTGACATTCTCATCGCGATGGTGATCGCCGGGGCGATTAACGCAAGCATGCTCATCGTCGCTGCCGCGCTTTTCTTCAAGAACGGGCTGTATGTAGAAGATTTAGACGTGGCTTATCAGCAATTCGGCCACTATATCGGACCGGCTTCAGCCATTCTCTTCGGGATCGGGCTGCTGGCCGCAGGGCTTTCAAGCTCTTCTGTCGGCACATTGTCAGGCGATATTATCATGCAGGGCTTCATCCGTTACCGTATCCCGCTTTATTTGCGGCGTTTCATTACCATCATTCCGCCGATGATCATCATTATCTCGGGGGTCAACGCCACAGAAGCGCTCGTATGGAGCCAGGTCGTTCTTTCATTCGGCATCTCCTTTGCACTCGTGCCGCTGATTATGTTTACAAGCAACAAACGCCTGATGGGCGCCCTGACGAACCGAAAATGGGTGACGGCTCTCGCCTGGCTGATTGCGGTTTTGGTGATCGCGCTTAATCTGTTTGTGATCTACGATTCATTCCGTTAGAAAAAAACCGGCCATCAGCGGCCGGTTTTTCTTTTGACGCCGGGTGCCGTTCGTATCTTTTTCCGGGCGTTTTTGGTATGATAGAAGAAAAATCGGAGTTTTGCTTATGTCAGTATTTATCCTTTTTTATCTGTGGATTGTGCCGATTGTCATCGGTATCTTCTGTTCTCTTTTTGCTTATCGGACAACGGGTAAGAAACGTCTGATTCCCGGCTTTGTGATGATCGCATTAAGTATCGTTTCCTTAATCACGGGGCTTTGGATCGGCGGTGTGAACTATCATGTGTTCATCGGAGGCATGTTTTTATTCGGTACGTTATTGGCCGGTTCCGCCTTCCCGTTTTTCTTCGCTCTTTCACGCAAACGAAAATAAACAGGCATGCCGCCTGTTTATTTTTATTCATTAACCCTAAATTATAAAACCGCTCCGATAATGTGATTCCGCCTCAATCAGCCTGTACATGTGTTATATAGGCTCCAGCCCATGTCCCATCTCATCGAAACTGCAGCCAAAATGAATCCTGCTAAAGAAGATTTTGAATTATAAGAAAAATACTGTATTAAAATCCTATTTACCCCAAAAATACCTATTGATAGAATGGTATCTGAGAGGGGAAAATGTTCAAAGCGGATCATATCGGTCCCGCCTAAATACATAGTCTATCATTTCTCTCTACACTACATTTCTAAAGGAGGATTTCCCATTAGACACGCAGCTAAAGGCATTCTGTTTGCCGCATCTTTAGCCCTTGTAACTACTGCTTTTGTCCCCGCATCCTTAGCTAAAGAAAATCATAATAATACTGCCAATGCCACTGGAACGACCAAATCATTTTTTTATCAGACTGATACGCAATTTTCCTACGGACTTAAAGCACAAAGCGATGCGTCTGTGTCAAAACCAGTCAAAGATGTAATCAGAGAAGTGCTGAAAAATAAAACAAAATTATTCAATCTTGTTGAAAAATTAGCAGGAAAAAAAATAAGAAATGAACTCGAATCCGTTTTCAATGAACACATCGAACCGGTTTTAAAGAAAATGCTGAACGAGTATGTCGCCTTAAGCTGGACTGACGTGGAAAAGAATCTTTATCTTTCACTTAAAAAGTCCGGACTTTCTGACAGCCAGGCTAAAAACCTCGCTCATTTGACAACTTTAGCAATGAAAGCATTTTAAACTCATTCATCAATGATCAGCAGGAAAATACGTATGAAGTAATGCAAAGTGCTGTTAGATTCACTCTAATAGCACTTTTTCATTGGAGATTTCACATGACTGTCTTTTTTATTGTTTTGCTCAATTTCTTATGCTGCCTTCTGATTTCATCTTTTATTTTTATGATTCTATTAAAATTCGAGATCGTGGATACACCGCCAAACCGCTTAGCTCATGCAGCATTCATAGGGCTTATTGGATTCTCTCTGTTCTTCGCTGTAACTGTCCCCAGCCTGATTATTTGTTTTGCAGCTGTAACAATACATCATTTTTTGGGAGAATATATCATCTATGGTTCACTTTCAGACTTATACATATTTTCTGTCGTCGTCAGTATCTTAGCTTTAGTTTATATGCTTATCCTTACGGCAATTGTTAAAGGAATGACTCATGTTTTGACATTGCCTGCTTGGTCAGCCTATATCCTTGAATTCATTTTTGCATGGGCTGCTGTTTACTTCTCAATTCAATACGTTTCCAATCATATCATTGAGAACATATCTATATTTCAAGGCGGAGAAGTGCTTCTTTCATTGTTCATCACTTTCTTATTTTCGGGCTTGGATATCCTTTTCACTAATTTGGATAAGATCACAAAAGAGAAATTAGGCTAATAAGGGGGAAACGGATATGAGGATCATGACATATATATCTTATTTTTCTATTTCTTTAGTTTTGCAGGTGGTATGGCTGCTACTCATAAAAGAAACCTCTAACCTATCTCTGATTGATATGATTACGGTGTCCTTTTTATTCACTCTCTTTATGTTCATCTTGGATCAAGTTTTCAAAAAAAAGCGGACAAATTAGGGACTATTTTTTTATAATCCTAGGGCTTCTCTTTCATTTTGAAATTGTTCCGGATTTGGGGATGTTGCGGCGAACCGTTCATTAATGTTTAACACCGGCCTCTGTAAAATACTTCTCCTTTTATATAACATCCTGACTTCTCCGTCATATATTCAAACGACAAAACGGCAAAAGGGAGTAATGAAACATGATATTGTTTATTGGCAAATTCATGTTGCTCTTTTTATTCTGTTCGCTGACATATTATTTGTTTAAAGTTGTTTATTACAATATAGGGAAGAACATTGCGCTTAAAACTCCGAAAGGGACAAAGACAAACCGGACGGCACGTGTGTTAGTCAAAATGGAACTAAACTGAATGATGGAGATTACTTTATGATCGCTGTTGTGACCGCTCTCTGGCTGTTCTTGAGATGAATTGCACTGGTCCTTCATAAGTTTTTTAATCAGCCATCGCTCGCCAGCTGCCGATTTTCACAATCATCGTTTTCGTTTAGGACGACTATATGCAAGCAAGCCACTCAACAAACAAAGGAGCTGTCGAGATCTTCTCGATAGCTCTTTTGTTTGTCCTTGAATGATTGAAGATAGGCTTAAAAATGGACGGCGTCTTTCTCATGCATGCATCGTTCAAGAAAACACTTCACAGCAAAACGGAAAGGTGAACGCAATACAAGTAACGGTTAAGAACCTTATGAGGCAGCGTATGTTGATTACTGGATAAGAAAAAGAAATCCCCCAGTCTTAAAAGGTGGAGGTCAAAAATTGGAGAACACTTAAATATTTATAGCTTTTTCAGCGATATAAAAAGTTCCAGAGTCACTCATTTCAGCAGTATAAACATTTTTCACACTTAATAATCCAGTAAAAAGAATACCGATTAAAGCGGAGCTGATTATAAGTTTCTTCATTATATAGCCTCCGTAACCTTAAGTATTTGTGTTTGGGCATGTATGGTTTTCTTTAAAAAGTTTCTTCCCTCTGCATAGTTTCTCTTCTCAAAATGAAAGTCACCTAATTTTTCGGTTAGCTCTGCGAAATCAGACCAAAGGCGTTTCTCTTCCAAGTAACCTAAGCTTTGTTTCACTTCTGTTTCATTATATTCTTCGTACAATGAATTAATGATTTTTAATTTAGCCAAATATTCCTCTTCATTAGAAGTCCGAGCACGATTTAAAGCCGTTTCATAAAAGAAACGTGCTTCCTTGGCTTTATCACATTGGTACAGGACATTCGCCATCATATATAATGATCTCACTCCATACACTGTATCAATATGTTCTTTCACGTCTATTGCCTTTTTGAAATTCTCTTCAGCAGCAATCAAATTTTTCTCTCTTAAATAAACTAAGCCTAAGTTATGAAAGATCACTCCGATAATTCTTTTCACTTTTTCCTCATCCAAGCCACGGGCGATACTTAATGCTTCCCGATAATATGATTCTGCCTCCGTCAGCCTGTACATATCGTACATGTTAGCACCGACCATCATATTACAGCCAATCACTTTCACTTTGTATAGTTGACTTTTTTCAAACAATTGCTTGGCTTTTTTTAAATGATTGAGGGAAACAAAGTGCTGATCAATTTGATAATAGGCATCAGCTATTTTGTAATGAAATTCAGCTTGCTCCATTTCATCTGATACAGCATTCAACTCTCTCTCTGCTTTGCGATAATAGCTTATCGCTTCAACATACTCTTTATGATCAAATTCATACATTCCACGAAAAAACAATGAGTAATATTTCAAGAAGCCTGTAAGTCTTTTTTGTGGTTTTTCTATTTTTTCAAGCAGTTCGTCGACTGTAGGGCGATCTCTATATCTGTCTTCCGGCTCCAAGGAATCTAACATCAATTGGTGACGAAAGCACATCAATGAATAAAAGACAAGCAAATCCTGATCCTCTTCCATCTCCTCTATTTCCTGTTCTACTTCAGCCTTTAAAATCTCAGCATCAGGCACACTGAACTGGCGAATCATTTTGTACCATTCATTGATCTTGACACCAACTTGGGACGACGGTAAAACTTGGTCCACACTTATCCCTCCCTCTAATCACTATTTTTGTAATATTATAACTTTTCCTACAATAAACACAAACGAAAAAATCCCGCAATTTTCGTCGCGGGATTTTTGGGATTATGGTTTTGATGTACACTCTTGATTATACCATTTAATATTTTCGCTTTGTAAAATTCATTATAGTCTTAGTGATTGAACCGGAGATAAGGCAGGCTCCCGTCATGATAAACACCCAAATTAAAAATGTTGGCTCTGCCCCTATCACAACAAACATAAATATCAATGACAGGATCAATACGACGACAACCATAGTCCATACTATTTTAAAGATGAAATACCCTATTATCCCCAGCATAAAAGAAGCTGCCGGAAGAATAATGAGTATGATATATGCAGGGCTCAAAAACGGGCTAATATAAACACCTCCTCTTATTTTAAAATTTCGAACCGGGCAATTTCCCACTCTTTTTTTGCTTTTAGCGGGATTGTTTTTACCTTTTTGCCTGATTTCAAATCATAAGACGTGATATCTCCAAGCTTGTTATCACGCTGGATATCAAAGTTTTTGAGTAAAACATACATCTCTCTGTCATTGAATTGAACATCATTCATTAATTTGTTATCATCCCCAGCATAAAAATCAAAAGATTTTTTCTTAACCATTTTTTTATCAAACACCTGCAGCTTCCCCTCAAAAGAAACGGCTAAGATGCTATCTTTTAATATTTTCAATTTTGCAGGATGAAACCCTTTCTCCATCTCGACTTCTTTTTTTACCTTAAGAGTCTCTCTGTCTATTAATATGAGCTTAGAATTCTCTTTCTCATTCACGTTATCATTAACTGCCAGTACAAATGTATTTTCATCTAGAGCTTGGAATGCATCCTTTTCATCCATGAAGTATATCCCTTTATTCGGTATGGATGCCTTGTTCTCTTGCTTATTTCTCTCTGGGTTAATTGAAAGGATGGACATACTTTCTTCATCACTTGAAATGACATAAATTTTATTTTTAGCGACGATTGCTGATCCAAGTTCTCCGTCAAGCTTTATTTGTTTCTTGTTTTTTCGGCTGTTTCCCTTCCAATATACCAGTTCACTTTCCAGCCCTTTGTCTGTATATCCAACGTTAATGTCATGGATGATATAACCGTCAGAACTATTTATAAAGAAAGCACCTTCATCCTCAGTTGTTTTTGACAAACTCTTTTCATTTATTTTGTTTATTTTTCCGGTTTTATTGTCTATCATCAAGTGATTATTGCTTCTATTTGATGAGAAGAACGTATCGTTTTTGTTATATGAAGACATCGTGAAATTTATACCATCTTTCAATTCCAAGCTATCCATTTTAGCACCATCTTCACCGTAAACCCCAATCTCACTTCCCCTATCTAAAGTGTTAGAAAAACCAACAATAAATTTTGCATTGTCAATATCCTTTAATACAGTCTTTTTATTGCTGCTTCTTTCCTCTTTTTCATTCCCAGTTTGGATGAGACCGCAAGAGGTTGTGACTATCAGTATGCAAATGAAAATAAACAGGGTCTTAAGTCTATTCATATTTTCCTCCCTTTGAAATGACAAAACAACCGGTGCAGCACCGATTGTTTTTGTCAATTTGTTTAACCCTTGTGATAAAAGATTGTTGTGTTATTGGATTTTACAAGCTCCATTGGTGTTACAACGCTGTCCCATTTGACATTGTCAATATCAATACCTTGGTTTTTCCAAGAACGCCAAGCTAATTGAGAACAATAAAATTTAGCAGTTGTCTTTTTATTTAAAAAGTTGAAATTATATTTCTTTTTATTATCTGCTTGCTTTTCCGCATATTTTGCAGCGTTTATATACTTATTGTTATTCGATCCTTTAACCCATAGACCATAAACTTTCTTTTTACTTCCCCAGTTATTATTATATCTGCGAACTCCATCTTGGTTTATAGGGCTCCAGCTTTTCGCCCATGCTTCAACTGTTTTTGATTTGTTAGTTGAAACAACCGCAGCATGTCCTACACCAATAGACCAACTTCCAGAATTAATTTCATAGCTTGTAAGAACATCACCTTTTGTACCTAACGCTTTTGCTGCAATTTGGTTCTTGGGCTGATATTCAGGCTCCTTGTATTTAGGAAGAACTTCATCAATTTGACCAGAGGCTTTCAATTCTTTGATTTCTTTTTGGGAATCCTTATATAAGTCTTCTGCATGTTCTTGTACATACGCATACTCTTCTTTACTCATTTCATAGAATTTCTGTACTTCCCCACTTGTCATGCCGGCATCTTTCATTTCCTGTATTTCCGTTTGGACTTTTTCATTAGTAAGTTGCGGAAATTCTTCAGCATGTGCACTTTTCCCAAATCCCAAGCCTAAACCGGAAATCAACATAGTTGTAGAGAACATGGTGGTAAGTAAAAATTTACTCTTTTTCACGTCAGTATCCCCCCCATTGAATATTTTTCCTTCTTTTCTAATATATAGGATATAAATAAGGTTGTAAACACCTTTTTTGAATTATTTAGGATATTTTAACCATTTCTATCTAGTGCATAATGACACAAAATCGGGATATGCAGTGCCAACTGAACTATAGGATTTGGGTTTTGCACGATGTTTATCAGGCAATGTGTTGTTTCACTATTTCTTCGTAAGGTTACCCTTCAAATTTTATACAAATTTACAAGTATTTGAAACGACTTCCAACAAACACATTCTACCATTGATGCGAACCACAATTCTATATACTTCTTTATTTTTATGAAATATATAGAATTGTGGTACAGCCCTATTAAAGGGCTGTTTCATTTATTTCAGAAGAGACAACATTTTTGCTTTCGTTTTTGGCCCGTAAATACCGTCCGCAGTCAATCCATACATGGACTGGAACCGTTTGACTGCATTTGCAGTCTTCGGTCCGTAATAGCCGTCTATTCCGTTATTCTTAGCCCCTTTGTCCGGGTAGTAATAAAGAGCCGCTAGAGCCGTCTGGATCTGTTTCACAGCTGTTCCCTTAGTTAAGGGGCTTGTCACTTTAAAAACGCCTGACGGCAGCGTGTAAGATGATTTCTTTCCTTTTGTTGGTGAGCCGGCCGAATCCGCCAGCTTTAATACTTGGCCGACTTTGAAAAATTCGGGTCCTTGATACCGTTCAACCTTTGCAGGGCGGCCATGCTTACGCCTGACTTCTATGCAATGACGATAATATTCCGCCTTTTTTGACGGTGTACGTCAGCACTGGTCCTTTTCCTGTTTTTTGATAGAGACTCACGGCGCTAATGTGCAAACGCCCTGGCCCTTCAATAGCTTTTTTATCAGCCATCGCTCGCTAGCTGCAGATTTTATGATCTCTGTTACCGTGTCAGCAAATTTGAATGCGCGGCGCCTTGCCTCCTCTATTCCCCCGGGCGTTTTTGTTACCTTTTGGAGCGCCCGGACGAAAAGGAGCGCTCCCTTTCGATTTAGGAGCGCTCCCATTGATTTTTTCTTCCCATTTATCATTAGCTTTCCATTTGCGGACAGTGCTGCTGGTGACGCCCAATTCATCGGCAATGTCTTTTAATTTCTTGGTTCCGCCGCTCTCTTTCCACAAATGAAAAGCCTGGTCTCTGCGTGGATCTCTTTATCTTGGCATTACATCATCACCCACCCCCGAGCCATCTAATTGAGTTTGAGTTTGTTTTTAAATTTCTTCATCCTTCTGAAGCTGTATATCGAGCTCTATGAGCTTTTTTAAGTCGTCCACAGTGTTTACCTCTATTCGACCGTTTTGAAAGTCTCTGATCCACTGTGCAATGCCTGCACTAACGATTTTCCGATACTTCTCTTTGGATTCACTGATATTTTCAAGAACATCGGTTTTATGTAAAAGCAGAAGCTTTTCCTTCTCTTCATCAGAATAGGAACATACGTTTGTTTTTTCTCTTGTCATGCTCCCCATCCTCCATTACAATATGAATCAGAGCGTGATTTCCCACAAACGCGGCCGCGTCATGATCACGCTCTCGCAGGGAGCTATCTCTGTTGTGATTGGAGGGTGTTAGTAGCACCTTCCTTTTTAAAAAAGCACTTATTAATTACTACTTGTATGTTTTTCGAATTTTATATGCGGCAATTCAAAAATACTATAAAGAATTGAATCTATTGTCTCCAAGTACTGTAATAAATCTGACCTTTTAGGCTTGAAGAATTGATGCACTGTTTGGTTTCCTATATCTTTAATTTCAAGGAATATCCTTTGTTGTGTATCATTAATTATTTCTTTTTCTTTAAGCTTTTTTATCTTCTCTTCTAAACTTATGGGAACCATGACTGGCTCATTATTTTTGTCGAAAATCGGTTTTCCATTTTTTATTCTTTGTCTCTTATCATCGATTCCTTTTACTTTACATATTGTTTCAATTAACATTCTAATACCCGTATTACATAATAAATTCATACGTTGTCGATATGCATATATTGCTTCATTTCTAATCTCACTTATTAAGTCTGGCAAATTTGCAAACTCAAATTTCTCATCATAATCTGATAACTGAGGAGGACCAAAAGGATTCTCCTTCATTGGCTCTTTTGGATAGACTCTATATTCTTTATAGTACAACCTATCAGTATGATAATCTGGACCTGTTACTTCAAACATATCCTCATCCTCATATATATCTAGAAAAGCAAAAGTATCGCATCCCATACATTGCACAATATAAAATTCATGAGAGAACATAAAATCACATTCTTCATCGCCATCATCAAAATCATTGTGATTAATTGAGTGCATTAATTCGTGGCCATGTTTATTTTGAGCTACTTGATGATTTGTTTTTGTATCACAGTTAATACAGTAAACTTTTTTTTCTATTTTATTCACATTTATCATCCCCCTAGAGAAATGATAGCATTTATTTCCTACAAGGTGATAAATAGTTATAACCATTGTTTGTAAATCTGTTCCGCAATCCTCTTCATCATGATAGGCGGGACACTCATTCCACAAACATACTGGGTGTTAGCGCCCATGAAATCATAATCCAACGGGAACGACTGCATTAAGATGATATCCCGTTCAGAGATATAGTAAGGTTCATCATAACGTATGAAAACAGAGTTACTAGCCAAAGTAGGCGGCACAAGGCTGTTTTTGACCAAGACAGTATTGAAATTACTTTCTTTCCCCTCTGTTCTCTTCGTTATATCTCCTATAGTGTTATCTGACGGGCGCCGCTTCACCCATCGCCTATATGTTTTAGAGGTCTCTGTCAGCTTTGATCCCCGGCCGCTCCTGAGCTCACCATACAAAATAGGTGATTCATTAAAAGATAGATGCAAAGGCGGGAGGTTCAGATCCTTCCGACGGCCAATAAAAAAGACCCGCTCTCTCCGCTGCGGGACTCCCATTGTAGCCGCATTCAACAAAAACACCTGAACGTCATACCCAATTTCCTTGCTCGTTCAATGACAAGCTTGACATATCCTTTCGCCTTACCGATTATCATTCCTTTTACATTTTCAGCGAGAAACGTTTTAGGCTTCAATCTTTCTACGACATCCAGGTATTCAAAAAACAAATCGTCCAATGACTGTTTAGCCTGACCTTCCCTGAACGTTTTTTCTTTCCCCAGGCATCCTCCCGTTCACCAGATATTGAAAATACACTACACGGCGGAGAACCGTCGAACACATCAAGATCAAATAGAGCCGCCGGAAGTTCGTTCAAAGGGATTTTGTTAAATTTTCGTATATCCATTAAGAAAGAATGCTGTGGATTATGATTTTTTCTGTATATCTTCATCATTTGGGGATCGATTTCACAATTCCCCACAAGCTCAAATCCGGCAAGTTTGCAGCCCATAGATGAACCGCCGCCGCAGGAGAATGTACTGAACACCTTTAGACCATTCCGTTCTACAGATTTTAGATCGGAAAGCCTCCATCTGTAACTGACCATATGCTTCACCTACTCATTAAACGAGAATCCGCATTTCGGGCATGTATGCTCAAAATGATCGTCTTCATATTCATCTAAGTCCAGTTCATGACCATCAGTAATCTTCCCGCCATTCCCCGCATGTTCAGGTAATTCATCCAGGATCTCGTCTAACTCAGAATCTGAAAAGCCAGTAACAAATAAATCAAAATTATTCTCCTGTAGATCTCGCAATACCTGTTCAAGCTTGTGCTCATCCCAATCTCCGCCCGTCTTATTTAAAGCCAGATTTAAGGCTTTCTCTTCTGATTCATTCAGGTTGACTACAGAGACAGTGAGTTCAGCAGGGTTGCTTTCCATATATATTTTAAATCGTTGGTGTCCGCCAACCAGATTACCGGTTCTTTCATTCCAGACAAGCGGCTCAACATTGTCAAATCGATTTATTTAAGCTTTAAGGGAATCATATTCCGGATCGCCCGGCTGAAGATCTATCCGAGGATTGTAAAGAGCGGGGTTAATCTTTGCTACCGGTATAGTTCTAATATTCATTCGGCTAACCTCCATATCTAATAAAACCTATAGAAAAAGCATCCTGATTGGATGCTAAAAAATCGGTATTCCCTTCATTTTAGAGTGCTTTACCTTCATTATGGTGCCGTCTTCTTTCATTACATTGAATTTCTCTAATACAGAGTCTACTACCTCATGGAACCAATCAGCTGAAACAGGACTTATATAAACATTCTGAATAAGGGTACCTAAATCATTAACAGGTACATGAATAGCATTAATATTATCTTGATGATAATCATCTAAGACTTTATATTTTCCGTCATCCCGTGAATACAAAAAAGGGAACACAGCCCTTATTTCTCTTTCATGACTAAAATGATTTCGCTTATGAAAGAGTGGTGTAGATATACCATGTTTCTGGTCAAAGGGTTCAGTTTCATAATCTATATAATTAACTCTGTCTATTATGATAGGTGTATGAAAACCTTCAATGCTTTTTTGTAAGCGGCCTACTGTAGTTTGAATTGCAATTCCATCACCACTTTTTAGATACAGTTTCCACATTGCTTCTGATTCAGTTTCATTTTCATGCCAACAAGATACAAAGTGAATTTCTCTAATTTTTTTATGTACCTCTGCATCCTCAGATCCATTTTTCACTTTTCCGAGTTCAACCCACTCACCATCATAAAAAATACGTGCCGGATAATCTTTACTTTTATCACTTATTGCTCTTTCGAGCATTAAGCTCCTTTGTTTAACACCTATTATTGTGCTAGAGCCTTCAAATGGATCTTGAAATTTATCAGCGCGCGGAAAATACAGGTCCTCATCAGTTAACAATTTAATAAACTTAGATAGATCTAAATATCTCCATATTTTCACATCAGGATTTAATTTTTGTTCTCTATAGCTCATACTCTTCACCTCTAGTAGAGTTTACAATAAATGCAAAGAATAAGCACCGCCTTACGCTATTCGCTTTTATTTATTTGTGGCCCGTCGATTTTCCCCAGGAGGTAAGCAAAGAAAATGGAGAGCCGGTTTAAAAGACTTTCCTTGCAATCGGGATCTCACCTCTTGCGTTCCTCGTGACTATCGCGCGCAATACTGCATAGACTCCAGCAGCTCCTCCTGTGAAGCTAACGACCTTCATTGTCATTCGATACATCCGAGTGCACACTTAAATACAGGAAAGGTACGTCTCCCAATCTGCCATAAAAAAAGCGGCCACTAATCAGATGCACAAATAGACTCATGCAAAAGATCAGCGTCCGCAGGTTTCTCCTTTTGGGACAGATATTCACGTTCGTTTTCTTCTTGTCTCTATCGTATGACAAACCGCATCTAAAAAAAGTACCCATTTTATCCCCCGTTTTGTCGGCATTTTCTCGGCTTTTTATCGGTGTTTTTTGGACATACAAAAAGAGCAAACCACTTAGGCTTGCTCTGTTACATCAATCCCACCATTTTGTAGAGACACTTGTTGCAGGGTTTGTTAGTTTCTCCAGATGTAATTCTGCTTTTTTATTATCTCCATCAACAAAACTACGTACATTGAATACTACTTCATATGTTCCTTTTTGATTAGCCAAAGTAAAGCGGGAAACTGTATCATTGATAACCGGATCTTCTTCTACAAGTTTATACTGCCATGTGAATCCAGGGCCAATATATGGCTGAGAAATCTGAATTCCAAGGTCTCCTCCACCAGAGTAGAATGTTTTTGAACGGGCCTTAAATGTTGAAGATCCTAAGTAATCCCACTCACCGGCGCCTAGAAGAGAAAATAAGCTTATATCATCTGATATTTTTCTGATCTTAGGCTGCACGCTGGATTCATCGTTAACCCCATCTTCTGGACCATCTTTTGCTACAACTGGATCAATCACGTCAGATCGTCCATCTTCCGACCCAATTTCATCTCCAATAGGATCAATTTTGTACTCTTCCGCTTTTACCGCGCTAACACCGACACCGGACATGAAAAACCCTGCAACAATAGCACTTACAAAAAATACTTTTTTCACTTTTCCTGATCCCCCACACAAGTTATTTTATTTTTTCAATCGATTTAACAGGTACTTCTGACGGATTAAAATACAGGTCAATCCTTTGAACAGTCACAAACACGACAGAAAAAATCACTGAACAAACCAACGTTAGTAAGAGTATTTTCCACACTTTTAAGTCTTTCATCATCTCTCCCTCTTTTCTTATTGGTAATATTCTACCTATTCCAATAATAAACTTAATAGGTAATAAGTACAAGTGGGGGATCAGGGGTTTTTTGTTAAAAACTTTTGAACATGAAATTCAAAAAAATAAACAGCACGATTATCGTCACAACAATAAAGGCCTCTCTTGTGAAGTTTTTATCATCTTCTTTTTGCTGTTTCTTTCTCTTAATCTCTTCTCTGTATTTTCTTTGAACCTCTTTCTTTTTATCATCCATTATCTAAACTCCTCTGAATCCTTTTTCTCTTTATCACTTGCACCCCTCCTTTCAGTTATTGCAATTTTATCGTGCGACAAATAAGTACACCAGTGAAAAAAGCCTTGACTATAAAGCCTTCTCGCACAGCTGAGACTTTAAAAGATGAATTTAATTTAACGGATAAAAAACAGCCCGATACTTCCGGAATGAATGACAATTGTTTGACTGCTTGCACTCTGTTCCCTCCTTAAAGTAATAGAGCGGGCATTAAATACATATCCTCATGCTGAATGCCAGAAGCGGCGGCTCGTCGTCGATGACGACCGGCTCATTTGAGTTGAGCGCTTCATGAGCATGATTCCGCCTTCTTATTTTTTCTTAGGCAACAAACCGATTCAAAACCAATTTAAAATATTGAATTTTTTGGAATAACCGTGTAAGTTTTGTATAACAAAAATTAAAAAAAGAGTGAGGAGGGAAACATTTGATAATCAGAAGCGCAGAACACTATGATGTAAAACAATTGACCGATTTAATGTATTTATATATCGTGGATTTTTATAAAAGACCTAAGCCACCGATTGAAAAGATACATCATTTGATTGAAATGTTATTTGAGAAGAACAGGGGTATTCAATTCGTTGCTGAACAAGATGGGGAACTTATTGGCTTTGCAACATTATATTTTAGTTTTAGTACGACGAAAGCAGATAAAATAACAATAATGAATGATTTATTCGTGGCAGAAAAAGCAAGAGGCACAGGAGCAGCCCAAGAACTGTTTAAAAGTTGTGAGGCATTTACAAAAGAAAACGGGTATGTGCATATGTCATGGATAACTGCATCTGATAATTACCGTGCACAAAAGTTCTATGAAAAGATGGGCGGTTCTCTGGGAGATTGGCTGACCTATTCCATATAACCCGACATGACCTTATTGAAGAAAAAACTAAAATAAAAAGCCGGGCTTTTACTATGGCTTATCTGGGTAAATAAATAAAAATAAACAGGCATGCTGCCTGTTTATTTTTTATAAGCGCCGGCTTTTTAAAACAGCCGTTTTAAGCTTTTCTTGAGTGACGGCATTTCGATTTTTTGGTTTTCAAAGAAGTTTTTCAGCATGTATTTGCTGAAGCCCTTCGCTTGGCCGTAAGTGATTTTTCCCGGAAGCGGCGGCTCGTCGCCGATAACGGCGTCGATGACGACCGGCTCATTTGAGTTGAGCGCTTCATGAAAAGCGGGAGCCAATTCCTCGTGTTTCGTCACTTTGATGCCTTTTGCTCCGCAGCTTTTTGCAAAAGCGGCGTAATCCATATTTTGCAGCTGGGTGACGTAGTCAATGTTGCCTTTGACCCGCTGTTCATATTCAATCATGCCTAAATTTTCGTTGTTTAATATGACAACCGTAATCGGCAGTTTATATTTAACAGCCGTCGGCAGATCCTGCATCACCATTGAAAATCCGCCGTCTCCGCAAATGGCGATGGACTGCCGCTCAGGTTCGGCAAGGCTTGCGGCAATCGCTCCCGGAAGCCCGCATCCCATTGTGGCGAGCCAGCTTGAGACGATAAAGTCCTGCTTCTTCATTTTAAAATGGCGGGCCATCCACACCGTAACCGTTCCGACATCCACTGACAGGACGGCGTCCTCTGCGGCGGCATCCTGAAGCCGGGCAATGACCTGCTGCGGCTTGAGCGGATGAGTCGCTTCGGTTTCATCCTTCTCGATTTCCTTCCACCAATGCTTCATGTGCTCGGTGCAGGCGTCCAAAAATCTTCTGTCTTCTTTATATTCAATGTATTCCGTCAGCTCTTTCAGCCCCAGAGCCGCATCACTGACGATTCCCGCATTGACGGGATAGCGCTTGCCGATTTTCGCCGGATCCGAATCAAGCTGAATGGCAGGCGTATCATCCGGGAGATAATCCCTGTATGGGAACGATGTGCCGAGCATGATCAGCAGATCGCATTCCTCCATGGCTTCGTAGGCGGGCTTTGTGCCGATTTGCCCGAGATTCCCGAGAAAGTGGGGATGGCTGTCAGGCACGACGCCTTTTGCCGGAAGGGTAATGACAATCGGGGCGGCCGCTTTATCGGCGAATGCGAGCAGCTCCTCTTTTGCCGATTTTAACCCTTGGCCGGCGAGAATGACCGGTTTTTTTGCGTTGTTAATATATTGCGCGCATGTGACGAGATGTTCTTTTTTCGGCTCTATATCGGCTTTGAGGTATATCGGCGATGTGTAAACCGGCTCCCGTTTGATTTTTTGCGCGAATAAATCATCAGAAACGGTTAAAACGGCAACGCCTTTTTTGCTGTAAGCCGTGCGGATCGCCTGATTCAGAAGATCGGGCAGCGCTTCTGCCGTATGTACTTGCTGGTTGAATACCGCCACGTCCTCAAACATTTGCTCTAATTTGATTTCCTGAAAGCTGTCACGGCCGATTTCATCGGAAGCCACCTGTCCCGCAATCGCCAGCACCGGAACGCCGTCCGCTTTGGCGTCGTATAAACCGTTCAGCAGATGAACGGCCCCCGGTCCTGCGATTGAAAGGCAGACACCAATCTGTCCGGTCAGTTTTGCCTCAGCCGCGGCAGCCAGGGCGGCGACTTCCTCGTGCCGGGTTTGGATGAATGTCAGATTATTTCGTTCATGTCTCAGTTCTTCGATAAATTCATTAATGCTGTCTCCGGGAATGCCGTATATATGACCGACTCCCCATTGTTCAAGCAGCTCCGTCATTACGTGTCCTGCTGTTTTACTTGGCATACTGCATCCTCCTTTTACCTGTATTCATCCCCTTTTTTATACGGGTTGAAACACGGGCTATACTCTCAGCTTTTTTCTCAGCCGATCAAGGATGGATAACAAATTTCGGTCTTTAAGGACTGCCTTACGATTTGCCGCCCCATTGAGTCCGTCTTTTACTTGCCGTTTTCTGTTCGGCACCATGAACAGCGGCAGCCGGTTTGGGGAAAACCAGCGTAATGCGGCGGTTTCCGGCCCGTTCATCAGCGGTGTTCCTCCGGTAATGGCTCCGATGAATACGTGCTGTGTATCTTCAAATGCCGGCCTTTCATACTCACCGGCTTTATGCAGGATGGTCACGTTATAACCGGTTTCTTCGAAGGCCTCTCTGACGGCTGCGGCTTCAGGTGTTTCACCTTCTGCGATCCTGCCCCCGGGCAAATCCCATAAGGGAATGTCTTTTCGTTTTACGAGCAATATGTCCCGCTCCTCATTTTGTATGATGACAAACGCGCCTTGTGCCATGTCGTCCTCCTTTACAAAAAAGACCGCAGCATTTTAGCCTGCGGTCTTTACCGTTACTTTTTAAAATGATACGGCAGGGTGGCGACAATGATGTCCTTCTTCCAAAACAGCCGGACGCGGAGCAAGAAGGCTGATTGGTTGTGAAGGATGGTCTGCCAGCGTTTTTTCGTAATAAATTGCGGAAACAGCACCATCACGGAGAACTGTTCTTTTTTCGCTTTTTGTTCGACCGTTTCTAAAAACTTATCAAACGGGTGAACCAGACTGCGGTATGAGGAATGCAGGGTGACGAGGCGGACGCCGTTATGAAGCTCTTCCCAGCGCTTTTCCACCTTTTTTTCGTGTTCTCTGTCAAAGGA
This sequence comes from Bacillus sp. Pc3, assembly GCF_000815145.1. Taxonomy (NCBI): domain Bacteria; kingdom Bacillati; phylum Bacillota; class Bacilli; order Caryophanales; family Bacillaceae; genus Bacillus; species Bacillus sp. Pc3. The sequence goes on from NZ_CP010406.1 coordinate 1,610,607, forward strand.
AACATGAACCGCAATGACCTGATCCGATAATGATTTCGCATACTGAATCGATTTTTGGACGACGGTGGTGACACCGGCGACAGGCACGATGACGACGGTTCCCTTGATTTCCTCAGGCTGCTGATCAACGACCCGCAGCTGTTCGCCGACCGCGGTGTAGTGATTTTTAATGACGAAAAACAGCATGACGACAGCAGGCATGAATAACAGCACCGGCCAGACAAGATTGAACTTCGTCGCGAATAAAATACACAGCACCATAAATGAAATGGCGGCGCCGCATGAGTTGATCAGCATTTTTACCGCCCAGCCCTTCGGCTTCTGCCTGATCCACTTGATGCACATTCCCGTCTGCGACAGCGTAAACGGAATGAACACGCCGACGGCATAAAGCGGAATTAAATGTTCCGTGCGGCCGCCGAATAAAAGAATGAGCAAGATGGACGCGATACCGAGAAAGATGATACCGTTTGAAAATCCTAATCGGTCGCCTCGTACCGTAAACATTCTCGGCATATACTGATCGCGCGCTAAATTAAACGCCAGCTGCGGAAAAGCGGAAAAGCCCGTATTTGCCGCAAGCACGAGAATCAGGGATGTCACGCCTTGAATGAAATAGTACACCGTATGCCGTCCGAAGGTTTCCGCGGCGATTTGTGAAATAACGGTCTCGTTAGGCTTCGGACCCGTGCCGTAGCCGTACGCCAGCACCGTAATCCCCGTAAATAAGATCGCCAGCAGAATCCCCATCATGGCCAAAGTGCGGGCCGCGTTTTTCGCCGGAGGATTTTTAAAGGCCGGGATCGCGTTTGAAATGGCTTCAACACCAGTCAGTGCCGAGCAGCCGGATGAAAAGGCCTTCAGCAGCAAAAACAGCGTGATGCCCGCCACGGGTGTGCCGATTGGTGTATGCTCGGCCGGATGAACCTGCCCCGTCATGAGCTTAAACAGTCCGACGACGATCAAAAGGACAAGCGCCGCCACAAACAGATAGACGGGATACGCCAAAATGGACGCCGACTCTGACAGTCCTCTCAAATTTAAAATCATAATCAGAATCACAAGCAAAACAGCAATGAGCAAATGATACGGGTGCAAAGCCGGAAATGCCGATGTAATCGCATCAGTTCCGGCAGAAATGCTTACCGCCACCGTCAGAATATAATCAACAAGCAATGAGCCGCCCGCAATCAGGCCCGGCTTCTCACCAAGGTTTTCTTTTGACACCATATAAGCGCCCCCGCCTTGCGGATAAGCGTAAATAATCTGTCTGTAGGACAGAATCAAAGCAAGCAGCAAAATGAGAACACCTGCTGCGATCGGAATGGAATACCAAAACGCGGCCGCGCTTACCGCAGCCAAAATGATCAGAATCTGTTCCGTTCCGTAAGCAACTGATGACAGCGCGTCTGAAGAAAGCATGGCGAGCGCCTTGAGTTTCGTGAGTTTCTGCTCTCCGGCCGCCTGTGATTTCAGCGGTTTCCCAATCAAAAATCTTTTGATTGAATGGTACATTTGTTGTCTTCCCCTTTTTTTCATTTTCCGTTTGATTTACAAACCCTTACTGCTATGATGTCTCCGAATAACGATTGCATGCCATATTTCAGCACAGCAAAAAGACACAGAGGCAAACGGATGCCCCTGCGCCATAATCGTGCACAGGTTTCATTCATCTCCTCTCATGAACGCTTACGAGGTTAGCTGTCGGATTCGGGCTGATGAGAGTTGGCCCTACCTGAAAAAGGATTCACCCCAAGCGGCATGACGCGCCGCAAATTGGTTCCCCCGCTCTGATTACAGATTAAGCGATATAGATTATAAAAGAGATCATACTCCCGTCCCGTTCAGTTGTAAAGGGGCTTTTATGCTGTTTCAAAAATAAAAAAATCACCGCCAAAAATGGAAATAAAAATACAAAAAAAGAGGCCTGTTAACGGCCTCTTTTTCCTTCATTACTCTTCGTTTTTTTCATTGTCCGCTTTTCTTTTTTTCCTTCTTGCCGTCAGCCAGATCAGACCGGCCGCAATAATTATAAGCGCAGCGAAAACAGCGATATACGTAACATTCAGTGCTGCGGACCGGCTCTTCGTATCAGCCGCCGGACTGCTTTCATCGGATTTGATTTGCTGATGGTTCGAAAACAGCTGCCGGCCGGCTGTTTCGTTAATGACGGTTGCGGCATCGCTTGTGCTGTCTAAAAAGCGGATCAGCTCTTTTGTGACAGACGCGCCGCTGCCTGATAACGGAGCAAAAACAGCGATGCTCCGGCCGGAGTCCCAAGGTGATTCCTGTGTAAACGCGACTTGTTTCGTTGTCTCATTCAGCATCTGAAACGAAGAAACATCGTACGCGCCGCTGCGGTCTGACGGCACGAGAAGCTTAGAGGCGTTTGATTTCAAAAGCGGAATTTGCGGCAGGCCTCCGATAAACACAACATTCCGGCCTTTGGCATCTGCTTCCTTCATGTCTGATGCCGTCTTTACGGTAAAGCCGTTTCCGAATGAATCCGCCACCAGAGAAAGTTCTTTCAGTGTCTGTATGTTTACATTATCCGGGATGACGATCACTGTTTTCTCTTTCACGCCGCCCGCAAACGGGAGCGGCCATTGCCCGAAATCCGCTTTCTGCGCCGCATCGCTTACCGGATACGTCAGCATGCTGCTTTTATCAATATAGACCCATTTATTTTCGTCACGGTCGATACACGGGTTGTTATGTTTCAAACCTGACGTGACAAATTGCAGATCAATGTACCTGCTGCTTCGCAAAAGCTTCGGATCAATCGGGATTGAGACGTGGTAAAAGCCATCTTTATCTTGATTGCCGAGATCATCAAGGCGCACCGCATTCGGCTGTCCGTTGATCATGACGTTCAGCTCCGCTCTCTCGGCGTCATTAGCTGAATCCGCCTTCGTCCGGATCGATTCCGACGTCTTTAATGTAAGTGAAAGCTTGACCTTACCGTTTTTATCAACAGCGGCCGCCGCAGGGTAAAAGAAGTGCTCTGACGCCGTTTTGTTTGATCCGACCGTTACATTTCCCGCGCCGAAGTCCTCTAATGTCAGTTTATTGCCTGTTTTTTCCGCAGCGGGCTGAAGGCGGCCGATTGTCAAAGTATCTCCGCCCAGCTGGCTTGAATAAGCGCTGTCTGTGATGACGCGGATTTTATCCGCCAGCGCTTTGTCTGAGTGCGCCGTGACAAACAGGACGGGCTGCCGTTTGTCCCCTGATGTCAGAACCCGTTCAGCGAGAAGGAGTTTGTTGTCTTCCGCTTTGAGGTTCCCGCGATCGAAAAGCTCTTTTATTTTCCCGTTCCAATGCTGATCAGCGCCGATGACAATTGACGGATTGCTGATTTTGCCGGCGCCGGATTCTTTTACATAGGATACCTTCAGCCTGCTGTCAGACGTTTTCAGAAATCCTTCTGTTTTGACTGCGGCTTCAGCTTCAGCAGAGGTCGGTTTGTCAGGAAGGATAATATCGGTTTCTTCACCCGTATTGCCTGATTGGGCAAACGGATACGGGAAATGGCCGAGATCCGCTCCCTTTGACTTGCTTGCTTCTGAAAGCACAAGGCGGCTGTCCGGATAAATTTTTATCCAGTTGCCTGACGTATCCTGCCTGACGCAGACGCCCTCTTTTAATACGCCGTAAAACCGTAATGATACATTGTGATAGCCTTGGGCGGATTGGCTTTTGCTGAGATTGAGCTTCACCGTTTTCCGCTTGGAGCTGCCGTCAAGCTTTATGGATTTGACGGGTTCATCATCAATGGCGATGGTTAAAGAAGACGGGGCAATTAATAAGTTTGACGCCTCGTAATCAATCAGAAGCGACTGATCGGCATTCGAAGCTCCCGCAGGAATCTGATAGGTCAGCTCTGAGCTGTCTTTCGCCCCGTACAGTGTCATCAGATCGCCAGTCAGCGCCTGCTGCTCTTTTGCGCCGGCGCTTGTTCCGAGGGCGGAACGGTCCGTTTTCAGCTCCCGGGCCGCGGCCGCCTGCCCGTTATACATCAATAGCAAAAGGCCGGTTATCAATATGATCGCTTTTTTCAAAAAGGTCACCCGCTTTTATTTTGATTGTATCGCTCCGTTTTGTACCACTTGACTTCCTGCTTGAACAAGCGGTGCTTGATCTCTGTGAATAATGACCAGATGACGAGCACGATCCAAGCCTGGGAGTATGTAAAGTACATCAGAAATACGATAAAGAAGTTTTGTTTGTTCATTTCTGTTTTTTCAATGCTCAAAGTAATCATGACCTCAGTCATAAACAGGAAAAAGGCCAGTATCCACAAAATCATCGCCAAAAACCCGACTGCCAGATGCAGGTCGTAAAAAAGATTGATGATAAAAATCGTGTTTGACATGATCACACCGAAGAAAAACAAAAAATACGTAAAAAAGAAATAAAACAGATCGAAGATGATCCGCTTGCGTTTCAGCTTGAAAAATTGGGATAAAAACTTGAGAACGACGTATTGGTTGCCGCGCGCCCATCTTGTCCGCTGACGCCACCAGACCTTCCATGTCTCAGGCTCCTGCTCCCATGTCACAGCCGCCGGGAAAAAGCGGATATGATAGCCGAGATTATACACGCGGATGGTCAGCTCGGTATCCTCCGCCAGCGCCTTATCATCCCAGCCGCCGAGCTGTTCGATAATGCTCCGCCTGATCGCGAAGTTCGTTCCCGGGATGGTGGCGATTTTGAACCATTTCCATCTGCCGCCCTGCGCCATCCACTGAAAACAGATGGTTTCAATATTGATAAACTTCGTCAGGATCGTTTTGGCCGCATTGATAACACGGAATTTCCCGACAACCGCTCCCGCTTTCTCATCATTCATCAGACCGAGAACCAGGTAGTACACCGCCATTTTTTCCGGCGTATTGTCCGCATCATACACGCAGATCACGTCTCCGTTCGATTCCGCGAACCCTGAGTTCAGCGCCGAAGATTTTCCTTTTCCGGCGTTAGGGGGCTTTGTGATAACCATTTTAATGAAGTCATACTGACGGGAAAATTCATTGACGATATCTCCCGTCCGGTCGGAGGAATTATCATTAACGACAATGATCTCAAGCCTGTCTTTCGGATAATACAGATTCACCATCGCCTTCAGCGTCTGCCTGATGACGACCTCCTCGTTGTGCGCGGGAATGAGCACGCTGACCTTCGGGAGCTCCCCCATCTTTGCGCGCCATTTCGGAATGTTCCGTTCGAAGGTCATATAATGCCTGAATCCGCCCTGCATCAGAAACATGTGATAGAGAAGCATCACCCATATTAAACTTAATGAGATAAAAAACAGAATGTTACTCAAGGCTTCTTCTCTCCTTAAAGATTCGTTTTTTTAATGTGGCGCGCAAATAAAGGACGTAACAGGCGAACATGATGATGAACAATAACACCACGCCGGAGAGAATCCAAAGCGCTTTTTCCAGAGGCGTCTGCTGATGATGATTGAAAAAGGCCGTTACCGGATGAATCTTGTTTTCCACATGAATGGTTCCGTCTCCGTCCGTTTTGATCCTGACGCTGTCCGACGTTACCGTTTGCTTCGTTTTCTTCAGATCGAGCCACTCGCCGCCGGGAATCCGCTCCATCTGATTGACGAGCTCGGGAAGGTATTTCATGCCGAGATACGGATGGTAGAAACCGCCCGCCGTTCCGCCGCCGAAATCAATCATCTGCGAGATATGATTCTCCATATCTCCGAGCGGATTTTCCTTTGAGTTATCGGCATAACCGATTGTTTCAGGGTACAGCGTCATCCCGTCCAGCATAGCCGGCTTTGAGACGAACGGAGGGGCGCCCGAGGTTTTCCACGTCGTGCCGCTGAGCTGCACTTGTCCGAAAATGCTTGAGAAATAAGAAGATGCGATTTTGTAGCCTTCTTCAGACATCGTATAGTGCGGCGCTTCGAATGACAGCGGGTAAAGCCCGAGCTCTGTCAGATCGTCAATCGCCTGCTCCAGCTTCGTTCTCGTGTAGATGTTTTCTTTTTCACGAAAAGGCTTCACATACGCCCGGTACGCTTTTTCATTCGGAAAATCCTGTTCCTTTTCAAGCTTGACCGGAGTATCATCCGCATTTTCTGACGTAATCGGCTGATCCGCTTTGGCATCCCAAAATTCAAAGCCTTCTCCCGTTTCGCTGTATCGGTATGCGTGCGTGTAGCCGTGAATAATGATGCTGCCGCCCATTTGCTGAAGTTTTTTCAGGACGCTGACCATTTTCGGCTTGTCCGCCAGGTATACTTTTTCTCCGTTTTCCGGATTGAGATAGACCGGAATGACCGCCAGAATAAACGGAATGTGTCTTTTATGCAGGTAAGCGCCCGCTTCGTAAAGCAATGTTTCATCTGACATCGGACTGATGTCTTCAAGCCGCAAATAAAGAAGGGTGCCGCCCTCTGATTCTCCGAATGCGTTGCGCAGCGCTTTCGCCGTCAGAAACGAATCATTTAACAGGCTCGTCACACCGAAATAATAGTCAGAGCGCGCCGTTTTCCACATAAAAGGGCGGGTGCTGCCGTCACCGGACCGGTATGTATAAAGGGACTTTCCTTTTACTCCCGATACGCCGAGCACGGACACCCCTTTTTCAAGCGGCATGTCTGTTTTTTCTTTCTTGCTGTAAATGCGGTATACCGTTTCTTTTTCTGTCAGGGACAACCCCGCAAATTGGCGGAACTGTCCGGCGTTATAGCCGATGCTGATAAGCTGCTGCGGCATGCTGCTGATCAGAGATATAAATGATGTGCTGAGCTTTTTTTTCGTGACGCCGTAATAGATGACGCGCCGATTCTTTTTGAGGTCCGCGGCTGTGATGTCTCCGTCGCTTTTCACGGTCACGGCGGATGAGAAATGGCCCGCGGTCAGATCAAGCATTTTGACCTCAGCGGTTTCTTTGCCGTCCGTGCTTGTATAAATAATGAGAATGCCGTCCTTTTTGTCTTTTGCTTCAGCCGGACGGGGAACATAAACCGCCGTAATCATGAAGAGCGCCGAGAGTAAGAGACGTATCCATTTAGAGTTCATTCATCATCATCTCGTTTTCCAGTTCGTTTAAAAATTGCTCGGCCGTTTGTAAATCTTTTCGGTACGCCAAGTAACATACACGGAAGGTGATGGAGACGTATTTACCGTTTTGCAGCCGGTACGTATCCAATTCCTTTTTCAGCTTCGCCAGAACGGCCGGCATGTTTTCTTCAGGCGTATGGGTCAGCACGATGCCGAACCGTTCGGCGGACGGCCTGAATTTTTTGTCTGTTTCCCGAACGCTTGACCGGATTTGGCGGCTGATAAACGCCAGCAGCCGCTCGGTCTCTTTTTCTCCGTACAGGGATTTGAATTCCTTGAAATAATGCATGTGCAGCAGCAAAAAGACGAAGGAATTGCCGTAGCGTTCCGCCCGCTTGATTTCCTCAGAAAGCTCCAACTTCATCCGCAGATGGTTGTCAAAGCCTGTCACCCTGTCGACGGCGACAAAGCTCGTAATCTCTTCACGCAGCTGTTTCACTGAGCGCTCAAGCCCCTTCGCCAACTCGTGAATCCTTCCCGCTATGTAAGAAAAGAGCAGCAGCGCAATCCCCCAAATGACCAGCACCTGCAGACTTTCGGCACCGGCAGACGCCATAAAGCTCCCGGTCTGAAACCACAGGATCAGGCTGCCGAGAACAAATAAGACGAGTAAGGTGATGACGAGCGCGTAGATTGCCCCGAACCATATGCCGGCTCCCGCAACAAGCAATGTGATGCAGGTTATCAGAAGCCCTGCGGATTGCTGAGACGCATAGTAAATAAAAAAAGACAGCAGCACCAGCATAACTGCTGTGTAGCTGCACAGTTTTTGTGATTCATTGAATGATATTTTCATTAAACAATTTCCTTTCAGCCAGAAGAGGCAGCAGGTTATCGAAAGAATGTGTATCGCCCCCGCTCATATAGCCGCCGTAATCAGGTTTCAGCGTGTCCAGTGTTTCAAATGAAGTCATTCTTTCATAAAGCGGCTTGATGACAGCCGGATCAGCTTTTTGTTCTGCTAAAAAAAGAACGGCCAGGGCGTAAACGGACGGTGATTCGTATTGAACCGCCGGCTCCTTCGTGTCTGCGCTGTATCGTCCGTACAGCTGTCCGCGCGACTTAAATTCCTTTATCATCCATTTCGACAGCACAGCGGCTTTGCCATCGCCCCGCTTCAGATTCACGGCGGCATACAGCTGGTCGATGACATTCACTTCGCTGTCATATTTGTATTCCTTTGTTTCGGTATTGAACGACTTCGGCAGAAAACCATTTTTCAGGGGCGCAAGATTGAGAACATCAAGGTTCCGGTTTTCCGTTTTCTCATCGATAATCCCCTGTTCTCTGAGCATCTGTAAGGCGCCGGGGTCGACATAGGACAACGTCACGGTCTTTGATGCGGCATTTGAAACGGCATCATAATAATCCGTAAAATACCCGTCATTCGTATTGTATTTTTCCAGCGCCTTCCCGATCTGCACCGCTGTTTTCCCGTATTCACTGTTTCCCCACAGGGTTCCGGCCTCATTCAGACAGTTCATAATTCTGAAATCGTCAATTAAGGCATTGGCGCCGCTCGCTTTATTCCCGTCAATCTTCCACGACACGAGCCCGTTTTTCGTCAGAAACCAATCGGTGAGAAGCTGATATTGCGCTTGAAACTGCCGTTCATCTTTCCTGTTCAGCAAAAATGCCATCCATAGTCCGAGAGACTCTGATAAATATTCCGGCTCACCGGAAATGTTTGTCCGGATCATCCCCCGCCCGTTCATCAATTTATGATAAATAAAATACTCTGCGGGCTGAAGCGGTCCGGACGATTCGGCCGCCGTCTGTTTTTCAGTGCCGACCTCCGCGCACCCCGCCGTCAGAACGATCGAAATCAAAAGGATCATCAGACGAAAAACGAATTGCTTCACAGTCCATCCTCCTATTTTATAAATCCTTTTTTAGACCCATATCTTATTTTTTCACAAAGTATTTTTACTATATAGGAAACGACAAAAGAATACTAGCATTTTTTCACATTGGGAAATTTTAAATGGGAGCGCCGCCTGCTCACCCTTTCCCTCTTCGTCTGGATCGTATTCCCATTACAATTAAAAACACAACAAAAGGCAGCATTTCTTTACAAATGCTGCCTTTCTCTGATCTATTTATCCAGGCCGAGTTTTTTCAGCTGTTCTGCCAGCGCGTTGTTCATCGGCTCCTCTTTGTTTTGGCTTTTCATATAAGAGTTGATGTCCCGCTTGGATGCGCGTCCGGATTTATCTTTCGCCTTGCGCTTTTCAAAGACGGACAGTTTCTCCCGGTGGCCGCATACACATGCGAAGGTTTGGCCTTCCCCCTGGCCGCGAAGCTCCATTTTCTTATGACAGTTCGGACAGCGGGCGTTTGTTTTTCTTGCCAGCGTTTTCCGGCTGCCGCACTCACGATCCTGACATACGAGCATCGTGCCGCGTTTGCCGTTGACTTTAAGCATCATTTTGCCGCAATCAGGGCAGGCGGTGCCTGAAATGTTGTCATGTCTGAAGGTTTGGCTGCTGTTTTTGATTTCCTTCACCGTTTTGCCCGCATATGTTTTCATGTCTTTAATGAACACGGCGGATTTCAGTTTGCCCGCTGCGATGGCGGAGAGCTTTTGCTCCCACTCAGCGGTTAAGGCCGGTGATTTTAAATCTTCCGGGACGAGCTGTAAGAGCTGCTTCCCTTTTGACGTAATAAAAATATCTTTTTCTTTTTTCTCGATCAAGAAACTGTTGAACAGTTTTTCAATGATATCAGCGCGGGTGGCGACTGTTCCGAGTCCGCCGGTTTCACCCAATGTTTTCACAAGGTTCTTCTCTTCTCCCTGCATAAAGGCGCTTGGGTTCTCCATCGCAGATAACAGCGTGCCTTCATTAAAGCGCGCCGGCGGTTTCGTCTGTCCGCTCGTTTCTTTCAGTGATGAGACAGTGAGGCGCTGACCCTGCTGAAGATCCGGGAGCGTCTGGTCTTTGTCTTCCTCATGATCGTCGTCATCCTCGTACATATCATACACGGCTTTCCAGCCAGGCGATTGAACCGTTTTCCCTTTTGCGGTAAATGTTTCGCCGCCGATATCGGCTGTGACCTTTGTTTCTTCGTATTCGAACGCCGGCATTAACACGGCGAGAAAACGTTTGGCAATCAGGTCGTAAAGCTTTCGTTCTTTGTCGCTGAGGCTTGAAAGGATCAGCGGCTCCTCTGTCGGAATGATGGCATGGTGATCCGATACTTTCGCATCATTGACAAATCCTTTATGCGCTTTGACGCCCCGCTTCAGTATTTGATTGACGTACTGTGCGTACGGCTTAACTTCCATGCCGTTTAAACGGTCTTTTAAAGTCGGCACGAGGTCTGCGGAAAGGAATCTGGAATCCGTCCGCGGGTAAGTGACAAGCTTATGCTGTTCATACAGCTTTTGAAGCACGGACAGCGTCTCTTTTGCGGAGAAACCGAAGCGCTTATGAGCGTCCCGCTGCAATTCCGTCAAGTCGTAAAGACCGGGAGCGAAGCTTTTCTTCGCCGTTTTTTTCAATTCTGAAATGACCGCCGGCTTTCCTTGGAGATCTGTTGCCAAACGGCCGGTCACCGTCTGATCGAATGTTCTTGTCTGCTTTGTTTTTTTATCCTGCCATGTCAGCGTCATCTGATCAGCCGCCGCGCGGAGACCGTAATAAGGAACGGGTTTGAACGCCTGAATGTCCGCTTCACGCTTGGCGATCATCGCCAGTGTCGGAGTCTGGACGCGTCCGCATGACAGCTGTGCGTTAAATTTCGTCGTCAGGGCGCGGGTCGCGTTGATGCCGACGATCCAATCCGCTTCCGCTCTGGCAACCGCGGAATGATACAGGTTTTCGTACTCTTTGCCGCTGCGGAGCTTCTGGAATCCTTCTTTAATCGCCTTATCCGTCACAGAGGAAATCCACAGCCGCTTAATCGGTTTGCGGACGTTTGCCTTTTCGATAATCCAGCGGGCCACAAGTTCCCCTTCCCGTCCTGCGTCTGTAGCGATTACGATCTGGCTGACGTCTTTCCGGGCAAGCTGAGCTTTGACCGCATTGAACTGTTTTCCTGTTTTTTTAATGACGACGAGCTTTAAAGGCTCCGGAATAATCGGCAGATCCTCAAGCCGCCATGATTGAAATTCTTTGCCGTATCCTTCAGGGTCAGCGAGCGTTACCAGATGCCCGAGCGCCCATGTGACGATGTAGCGGTCGCCTTCAAGATATCCGTTTCCTTTTTTATGACACTTCAGAACGCGGGCCAAGTCCCGGCCGACTGAAGGTTTTTCAGCTAATACAACTGTTTTTGACATGCTTTTCACTTCTCTTTCTTTCACACTCATCCTGTTATTATAACAGACTTCCTCACGCTCTCTCTAATTGAGGACGCTTTTTGTGTCAATTTCTGAGAAAATGACGTGGGTCACGGTTTGGGCATACGGAGAGGTGCGGTTGATGAAGTGTTCGATCGTTTCCAGACTGTCCGCGTTCATCTTCAGCATATAACACGCCGCCCCGGCGACCCGAAAACAAAATTCAATGTTGGGAATGGATTGAATGTAGGTTTTAAATTGATCGTATTTTCCGTTTTTCACTGTCGCTTCGACAATGCAGGAAACAGGAAGCCCGATCTTTTTTTGATCAATGTCCAATGTATAGCGCTTAATGACGCCGAAGGATTCAAGCTGTCTGACACGCTCTGTGACGGACGGAGCTGACAATTTGATTTTTCTGCCCAGTTCCCGCATGGACAGGCGGCTGTCCCTTTGGAGCTCTTTGATGATGCTCAGATCCACATTATCTAGTTTCATGACTGTAGTCCTTCCTTACCCTTTTGGCTATATTATCAAGAGAAATCCGAAAAATGACAAGAACAACAGGCTGAAATCATGAAGGTTTTTTCAGGAACAGACGCGAAATGGTCATATTAGGACAGCCCTTTGCTTATAGTATAGAGGAAAAAAGATGTCCGACAGGAGGGAGCTGTATGTTACACACGCCTATCGGCAGACTTCGCACGATGGGGTTTATTGAAGGAATGTCGCTTTTGGTGCTGCTGTTTATCGCGATGCCGCTGAAGTATTGGGCTCATCATCCGCTCGCCGTCACCATTGCCGGTTCCATTCACGGCGGTTTGTTTATCATTTATCTGGCGGTGCTGGCGTATGCGGCGTTTACTGTCAAATGGCATGTGAAATGGTCAGCCGCCGGTTTTATCGCGGCCTTTATTCCGTTCGGTAATTTTATTTATGATCGCGGCCTGAGAAATTATCAATAAAAAAGCTCCTCTTCTGCAGAGGAGCTTTTTTCATGCGTTACATCCATTTCGTCACCCAGGCGATATAATAAGCGCCGGGGATGAATACGAGCTGGGCGAGAAGCGTACCAGCGACCCTTGATGTGACCATCGTCAATGATGTCCATTTTAAGGAGACGTAGCTGCGCTTGCCCTTCGCCACATCGTCTGCCAGTACGGAGACTTTCGGGTCAACAAACACAGCCAGCAGCATAGTCGCAACTCCGTTGATTAAGCCTGATGCCATCACGGCGGTCGTGCTGTGCTCAGGCGCCAGAAGGCCGGCGTACAGAGCGGACAGAACACCGATCGTGTAAATAGACGTAATGACCATATTAATGACAAACAAGCGTTTCGGGATCATTCGGAATTGAAGCCCCTTTAAATAGGAGACTGACGGCAGTCTGATATAAGAACGCGCATGCTTTAGCCCGTTCAGTGAAAATCCTTTTTTAAATACCTGCATGACGGAGCCTCCTCCGTCCGCCAAGTGTATAATCGCCCTGGTGAATAACGCGACGAATGTCGGCAAAAGACAGATACCGAGCATCGTTCCGACCGTGGAGCCGAATATTAAAAATCGAAACTGGGCGCCCACAAGAGACAGAGCATTTGATCCGGCGGCATCAATCAGATGTCCGGTAAACGGCTGCTGAACCATGTTTGACATGCGCGACACGATGACCATGACATTAAATAATGACAGCGCGGACGCGATAAATCCGACTCTTGCGCCGGAAAGCCGTGTTGCATAGGCAAGCGTTTCAATCGAATGTATCAGCAGCAGAAAACAGAAGATAAACAGTACTTGTGAAGTAATAACGTGCAATGTATGATTCCTCCAAATCTTTTCTACTGATTAGACTCTGCAGACTGCGGCGAGGTTTCGGCCGGTTACATAAAAAAACCGCCCGGATGTCCGGCGCGGTTTTTGTCTTATTCTTTTCTTACGCAAATAAATAATATATGGTTGCCCGCCTTAGCCCGCGGGTGATTCGTATAAACAGTTCCGACAGAATCATTCTTCGAAAGTAAACACCATGGAAGTTCTTGAACACAAGACAACGAAAGCCCTACCTCTCAATCGTCACTGCGGCTCCGAAGCCGCGCCGGTGTGAATTGTAAAACAAAAAGTCTTTTTTCCATCTCTTCGTTAGGGGCGAATATCAGAAGGAAAAGAATAAGCTCAGCTTTTTTTCAAGCTGTCCGTTGAAGCCTGAAGCTTCTATATCAAAACAGAAAAAAGAAGTTTACTTTCTTTTTTATTTGCATGTTGTCACTTAGCAATTAAGTATAACAGATTGCCCCTGAATAATCAAATGATTTATTAAAGTTCCAGCTCGGCCGGCGTTTTTTCACCCGCGTTCATGAGCTTGATCTGCTTCGGTTCAATTTCAAGAATCACCAGGTTCGGATCGTCTTTTCCGTCAAACCAGCGTTCCAGTTTCGGATCCCACAGCTTTTCTTTTAAATCTGCTGAGTTGTTCAGTTTGGCGGTTCCTGCCACTTCCACATAAGCGTCACCGAACCCTTCACAGTCATACCCTAACAGAATATGAACATTCGGATTGTTTTCAATTTCTTCCGCTTTATGAGTGTCTTTGCTCGTCGGCGTGTAAATCGTTAAGCCGTCATGGAAAAATGTCATGTAGCGTGAATGCGGTTTGCCTTGCTCTACCGTCGCAAGCGAACCGACTTTATGATGATCCAGTACTTCAAGCACTTTTTCTTTGATTTCATTTTGATTCATGAAGAATCACTCCTTTTTAACGTCTCCGCTGTTACTTTTCCACATTGGGGAGACATTTAAACCAAGAAATGTGCTCTTCTGCCGATCTTCGCTCCATTCCCGCTTCAGCATGCTGTAGTTCACCGTGTCATGATAGGCGCCCTGTACGAAAATGCCTTCTCTCGTCAGTCCTTCTTTCTGAAACCCGAGCCGCTCCGCCACCGCCCTGCTTTTCGTGTTTTTTTCAGCCGCGCTGATCATAATGCGGTTCAGCCCGAGATCCTGAAATGCATGGGTGATGACCGCCCGGCAGCTTGCGGTGATAATGCCGAATCCTTCATGCTCTCGATCCAGCCAGTAGCCGATCTCTGCTTTTTGATTGACTGGATCGACATTATGGATGCTGATCATGCCGCAAAACCGGCCCTTCACAAAAATTCCGGCGTCAAACCCATTCTCTTCCGCGTATTTATAGCGCCATTCGGGGATGATCACATCGCGGTACGTATCGATATCAGCCAGTTCTTCCGCCCAGCTGAGCCATTCGCTGAGATGGTTTTGATTTCGCTTCATAACAGAATACAATTCGTCCGTATCTTCTTTGGCAAGCAATCTGATCGTCAGATGTTCCCGGATTTGACAGGAAAACACGATCACACCTTCTTTCCTTTATTAGCCATTATACAGGTAAATTCATTTTTTTCCATACGAAAAAAGATGAGGCGTGCAGCCTCATCCTTAAATGCGCGGGTCGGTGAAAATGTCGTGATCATCCGTGCTTGTCGATGACATTTCCGTGACGACCGCCCCTTCTTCTCCCGCTTGAAACCAATGCTTTGTATCCGGCGGAATGGTGTATTGTCCGCCCGGCTCAAGCACAATCTCATGCCAGACGGTGTAGTATTCCTTGTCATCTTCCGGCGGGAGGACGCTTGGGTTCTCTGTCTTTTCGCCTTCCACGTAGAGATACACCTTCCCCCAGCGGCAGCGGAATGTCTCTTGTTTTCCCTTCTCGCCGCCGACCGGCGGATGGCGGTGTTCCGGACACGTCTGGCGCGGGAAGAGCACCAATTCTTTCGAACAGTAGCGGTCGGTATTCACGTAAATAAACAGCTGAAGCCCGGTTTCCTCAAGCTTGCCTAAGCCGTAATCCATGATTTGAATGTCTTCGACTTCATTATCAGTCAGAACGATTCCCGCTTTTTGATAGTATGCATTCACATCATGTTTCGATATCGTCATGCTTCAGCCCCCTTATGTGGTTACAAATTTGCCGCCGTTGACATGCAGCGTCTGTCCAGTCATATAAGATGATTCGTCTGAGGCCAAGAGCACATAGCAGCCGACATGTTCAACAGGCTGGCCTGCCCGGCCCATCGGCGTAGTCTGACCGAAGGAAGCGACTGTTTCTTCTGAGAATGTCGCCGGAATGAGCGGTGTCCAGATCGGCCCCGGTGCCACGGCGTTGACACGGATACCGTCGTTGACGAGCGCTTGCGCCATGGATCTCGTAAAACCGTTAATCGCGCCTTTCGTAGCCGTGTAGTCAATCAGCTGCGGATTGCCTGTGTAAGGATTAATGGATGTCGTATTGATGATCGCGCTGCCCGGCTTCATGTAATCAATCGCTTTTTTAGTCAAATAAAATTGTGAGTAAAAGTTTGTCTTAAAGGTTCTGTGAAGCTGCTCGCTTGTGATGTCTTTAATGCTTTCTTTCGGATGCTGTTCCGCGGCGTTATTCACGAGAATATCAAGACGCCCGAATTCTTCAACCGTTTTTTCAACCGCTTCATTGCAAAAGTCTTCCTCACCGACATCGCCGGGGATTAACAGACATTTTACGCCTTCTTCTTCCACTCGTTTTTTTGTATCTTCCGCATCACCGTGTTCATCAAAATAGACGATCGCGACATTTGCGCCTTCCTTCGCGTAAGCAACCGCTACGGCGCGTCCGATACCGCTGTCGCCCCCTGTGATAAGTGCGGTTTTCCCTTTTAATTTATCAGCGCCTTTATATTCTTTGTATTCATAAACAGGCGTCGGATTCATTTCGCTTTCAATGCCCGGCTGGCGGTTTTGTGATTCCGCCGGGAATTCCTTCGGATAGTTTTCCATGTTAAGTTCCTCCTTCTTGTTCGATCTCATATTTCTTGTCTACCTCGTCAGTCTTCCGGATAAACATGATTGAGACAGTTCAGAATGTTTTCGGAGAAAAATGTTTCACATGGAACGCAAGAAAAAAACCCGGCTGGCAGCCGGGTTTTTGTTTTCAATTATGAACGGACCGCTTGTTTGCGGAGCACGTCTTTTCTCACTTTTCCAAGGTTGTTTTTCGGAAGTTCGCTGACGAACTCAATTTCCGGAATTTTAAAGGCGGCAAGACGTTCTTGAAGGAATCGGGTCACTTCTTCTTCTGTCAGGCCTTCTCTGCCGTTTGTCACGATGAACGCTTTCGGCTTTTCACCGTAAAGCGGATCAGGGATACCGACAACCGCCGTTTCGAGAATGCCCGGCACTTGCTGAATGACCTCTTCAATCTGGTCGGGATAAATATTGTCGCCGCCGTAGATGATGACATCTTTGTAACGTCCGGTGATAAAGATAAATCCGTCTTCATCCACATATCCGGAATCGCCGGTATGGAACCAGCCGTCTTTCAGCACTTTTCGTGTCGCTTCTTCGTTACCTTCGTAGCCTTTGAATAAAAACGGACTTGTCACAACGACTTCTCCGATTGAACCTTGCGGAAGGAATTCACCTGTTTCCGGATCTACAACGCGGACATCCACTTCTTCCATCGGTTTACCCGCGGAAGCGGCTTTATCCATTCCCATTTGCGGATTCCAAGAGCTGATACCCCACGCTTCCGTGCTTCCGTATCCGTGCATGAGCGGAATGCCGATATCGAGATACTGCTGGATCAGGCTGCTTGGCACCTTTGTGCCTCCCGTCATCATATAAACGATAGAAGACATGTCAGTCTGATGCGTTTCCCATGCTTTCAGCAGGTATGTGAAATAGACTGGAAGCGCCATGATGGTTTGAATTTTTTCTTTTTCGATGAGCTTCAGGTTTTCCACAGGGTCCTGATTGTCTGTCATAATGAATGTCGTTCCGCTCATCGTGCCGACCATCTGGCAGATAATCGCGCTCGTATGGTAATTCGGATGGCATGCTAAGAAGCGGACATGCTGCATTCTCCCCGTGTATGCCAATGTCGCGTTGACGTAGTTGTATATACCGCCGTGAGTGATCATGCAGCGTTTCGGATTGCCGGTTGTACCTGAGGTAAACATCAGCAATGCCGTATCGTTTTCAGACACCGTTTCGACATCCGGTGTATCACCGGAGCCTGTCAATAAAGCGTCAAACTGAGGCGTTGTCTCCGCAGCTGTTCCGGTCTCGACCTTCAGTTTAAGAGAAGATACCAGCGCAGGAAGCACTTCTTCCATGATCTCTTTAAATTCAGTGCCGTAAAAAACAGCTTTCGGTTCACAGGCTGCTAAAATGCCTTTCATTTCGTAAGGTGTTAATTGCCAGCTGACCGGCACAACCACCGCGCCGATTTCGAGTGCCGCAAACATGACAATGGATGCCGCGTGGCCGTTTTTGCAAAGCATCGCCACTCTGTCGCCTTTTTTTATTCCTTTATCAAGAAGCGCTTGTGCAAGCTGGTTGATTCGTTTTCGATATTCCGCGTAGGTCAGGGTATACGCACCGCTTTTTACAGCTTCGATCTCTTCGCTATTTGAAATGTCATGCAGAATCAGATGCTGTAATGTCTCCATATTTTCATCTCCCATAATGATAAATCACAAAAAAACTCTGTCAGATTTTCTTTCTCACGCAACCCATTTTAAACCAAAAAATATAACTTGTAAAACTATTTTGTTTTAGAACTATTCCATCAGTGAATGATACAATAGTCCCGTGTTTTTAGTTTCTTCCCTTCCCCTTACCCTCATACATGCACAAAAAAACACACCCCACATGAGGTGTGCGCTTCCTGTTTACCGCTGTCCTTTCTCCTGAATGAAATGATAAAACAGCTTGTTTAAACGTTTGTATAAATCGGCCTCATCCTCAGTCTGGAAGGCTTTTATACTGTCTTCGGACTCGATGATGGCCGAGCTGACCGCACTTAGTATTTCCGATCCTTCAGCGGGCATATCAGCCGGCGCCATCATCACCAAAGCGCGGTCGACGGTCAGGGAATTTCCGTCCATGCCTTTGACACTGCATGGAGCTGTCAAATCATAAATTTTGAAAAAAGGCGTGACAATTTCTTCATTTTTGAGATGGTACAGGGCCATCGCCGTTCCCGGAATGCCGAGTCCGCCCTGTCGTTCACGCTCAGCAAGGCGCTGTGCGGTTTTTTGGGCATTATGAACCAATCCTTCTTGCTCCAGCATGTCAAACATACGGTTCAAAAACAGCTCATACGCCGTGTTTGAATCAATGGATTTGATCGAAAAGTTCCGCAGCACGCTTTGGATAACCGCCGCGTAATGCGCCATACGGCCGGCCGCTTCCAGCATATCAGGCGTCTCCGGCTGCTTCTCCTCTCTTTCACCATTTCTTTTTTTGTCAAGAATCAGCGGAATTTTTCTTTTGATGTACTGCTTGACCTGATCAGCGTCTTCTTCGTTTAAAAGTGGACTGACCATGACGTAATCAATGTTTTCATACGGGATCGGAACGGTGGATACGATCATGTCATACGCGGTGATGTCTCGATCCTTCAGTTCGATGAGGGAAGACATATCAAAGGAACGGATTTCCGAAAGCTCTTTTTTCAGCCTGGATGCGAGCATTTTGGACGACCCGATGCCGCTTGAACAGACGATCAGCGCTTTGATCTTCGCTTCTTCCCGTTTGATTTCCAAAGCAGAGCCGAAGTGAAGAACGATGAAAGCGATCTCATTATCAGAGAAAAGAAGCCCCGGAAAGAATTTTTCCATTCCTTCTTCTACGGCCATGTACAGCAGAAAGTAGTCGCGTTTAATTTGCTCGGTCATCGGGTTGTACATGTCGATATTTTCTTTTACCCGGTTGATCGCAGGCTCCAGATGGGCGATTAAACCGTCGTATAAAGAACCGTTTTCCGTCAGATCAATTTTAATTTTTTCAGAAATGAAGCCGATCAGCTGCTTCGTTTGCAAGGCCGTTTCAACCTCTATGTCTTCCGGTTTGAATTCCGTTTTGTATTTGCGATTGGCGCTCCGCAAATGAATGGTGATATATCCGATCTCAGCTTCCGGAATTGAAACGCCGAACGCTTTTTCAAGCTCTTTTGCCATTTCCAGCGCAGAGCCGTACTCCTTCGTCTGCTGCAGCGCTTTTAGTTCCGAAGCCTCCATCGTGATGGTTTCTCCGAGCCTGATCCGGTCCATCGCAAAGGTTAAATGAACCGCAAGCGCCATGTATGAGCTGTCAGATAAGGCGATCGCGATTTTTTCCTTGAGCTGAATTAAGAGCCGGTCCATTTTCAAAAGTTCCGCTTTATTTACGACGCCGAACATTTTATCAGCAGCGTCGGGTTTTCCTTTAATATTCAATTCAACCGCTTCCAAAAAGCTTTGAATATCAAGGCGGTTGACGATGAGATTGCCGACGATTTTCCGTTTCGCATTTTCCGGCCCCGTCAGCTGAATGCCGAAGCCTCTTTTTCGGATCAGCGTCAAGCCGAAGGGCGCAATCCAAGTCTCCAGCTCATCCAGGTCATAGCTGATCGTCGCGTTTGTCACTTGCAGTTCGTTCGCCAGACTGTAGAGCTTGATCGGCTCTTGAGACTCTAATAGTGAACATAGAATTAAAAGTTTCCGCTCCTCAGCGCTGTATTCATGCTGTTCATAGGACAGGTCTGACAGGAGTTTTTGTTTGTCCTCCGGGTTTCCTACCGCTTTCAGTCCTTTGCCGGGCTGCTTATCAAGTGCCAGACCGAATGATTCCATTATCGGTTTGATTGTTTTTAACTCGCGGTGAACGGTTCTTGTGCTGACTTGTAAAGCTTCCGCCAGTTCATGCACTGTCTCGTACCGGTTCTGCAGTAATAGATGTTTCATTAATTTTTGTTCTCTCGCTGTCATATACATGAAACGCGCCTCCAGATTTTCTAGTTGTGAGAAGTATGGCATATGGGGAGTGCTGCCGGGGAAAGTGGTGTAAGTTATAATATAAAACGCTTTCAATGATTATTCAACCATTTTCAAATGGCAATTTGGCACTGGGCCGTGTGACAGTATTGAAAAAGAAAAATGTGTCAGATAATATGCCATGACGCTTGTTACTCTTGATCCGCACGGCTATACTTCAAAGTGACCTTACTTGTTTTTAGACATTGCACACCACATAAACAAACGCCCGGAAGATAGCTTCCGGGCGTTTGTTCTGTTTATGGAATATCGCAGCCTTGGACACCGGTATAAATCCGGAACCACTGATCATGGCTGAGTTTGTACGCGGATGCACGCACCGCGGCGGAAATGCGGTTCTCTTTTCCGCTGCCGACAATCGGCATGATGTCTGCCGGGTGGGTGAACAGCCATGCGTACATGACTTCGTCAATGGAAGCGGCACCGATTTCTTCCTGTACGGAACGAAGCGCGGCACGGATACGGACGTCCTTATCTGATTGTCCGGTAAAGACGCTCCCGCCCGCAAGCGGTGACCACGCCATCGGCGGAATGCGTTTTTCCTGACAGAAATCCAGCGTGCCGTCATGAATATTTTCCAGCTCGTACGCCGAGATTTCAATTTGATTTGTGATGAGCGGATCATCCAAATAGGATTCGAGCATTCTGTACTGGTGCGCTTTAAAGTTCGATACTCCGAAATATCTGACCTTTCCCGAGCTTTTCAGCGCATGAAACGCTTCAGCCACCGCCTCCGGTTCCATAAGCGGGTCCGGTCTGTGAATGAGCAGCACATCCAGATAATCCGTATTCAGATTCAAGAGCGACTGCTCCGCCGACGCTAAAATGTGAGACTTCGACGTATTATAATGATGCGACTTGTTTCCGGGCCGTTCCGGTGATTCAATGACAATCCCGCATTTTGTGACGATTTCGATTCGCTCCCTTATTGAAGGCGAAAGGGACAAAGCGCCGCCGAACAGCTTTTCACACGTATAACCGCCGTATATATCGGCATGGTCGAAGGTGGTGATGCCTTGGCTGATACACCATTCAATCAAATTCAGCAGCTCTCCGTCTGAAACATTCCATTCGTTCAGACGCCAAAGCCCGTGTATCACTCTTGAAAATTCCAGGTCTTCAGCCAATTGAATGCGCTGCATGTGAAATCCCCCTTTTTCTTAGAGCCTCTTGTATCTCTGTTTTCAGGAATTGCCCATGCTGTTTCATTCTGCTTCGGCGGCCGATTTTCCTTTCAGCCCGCGAAAATCGTCATTTAATGATTCTGAAACTGCTTTTTCGCTTTTTCAACGACGTAATGGCTTCCGCCGCGTTTTTTGACGTCTTGAATCATCATCGCGATCAAGAGGTCTTTCTTTTTATAATCGTAACCGACAAACCAGCCGTTTTCTTTGCCGTCTTTATCTTCTTTAGACGTTTTCAGCTCGGCTGTACCGGTTTTTCCGGCTACGGTAATGCCGCTTACGGCCGGCTGATATGCAGAGCCGCGCGGATCTTCAACGACGCCTCTCAGCCCTTTTGTGATTTCTTCGGCATTGGCTTTCGATACCACTTGCTTATGCCAGATTTGCGGTGTTTTTTCTCCGTCTTTGATCAATGTCGGTTTGACGAGATTTCCGTCTGTTACAAATGCGGTATAGTCAGCCGCTAAGTGCAGCGGAGACATCAGCATCTGCCCCTGGCCGTAGCCCGTATCTCCGAGAAGGATCTCGGAATCAAGCTTGCCGTTAGCGATTGAAGACTTTTCAATCGGAAATTGGTACGGAATCTCTTCATCAAACCCAAATGTTTTTAATCCTTTTGTAAACGCGTCCGCTCCGGCATCTATGGCATTTTGCGCAAAGTAGATGTTGTCAGATGTGATCAGCGCGTTTTCGAGATCCACTTCATTCAGGCGCTCTGATACGCGTGTGACATGGTAACCGCCCCAGCTTGAATCTTTCTGCCACTCTTTTCCGGTGATTTTTTTCTTTTCCGACGCTTTCAATGTTCCGTTTGTCAGGCCGACTGCCGCGGCAATCGGTTTAATCGTTGAACCCGGCGCATAAAGTTTGTTGAATTTCGCTGAAAACGGATTGTTTTTATCTTCATTCAGCTTTTTCCATTCTTTGCCACTCCAGCCGAAAAGAAAGCCGTTCGGGTCATAAGACGGTGCGCTGACGAGCGCGAGTGTCTCTCCCGTTTGCGGTTCGAGGGCGACTGCCGCTCCGCTGTCATCTTTCATAGAGTCATACAGCTTCGTCTGCGTTTTCATGTCAATCGTTACATGAATATCCTGCCCGCTTTCGGCTTTCTTTTCAGCAATGACCTCACCTGTTTGCGGGACGTAAATTTTCCAGCCGGTCGTGCCGCGCAGCTTGTCTTCATATACATTCTCAAGGCCGGCGATGCCGATTTTGGAAGTATCGCTGTATTGCCCGTCTTTCGCTTTTTTCAGCTGCTCCGCTGTGATGGTTTTAATATAGCCGGTCAGATGGGCCGCTTTTTCGCCGTACGGATAGTAGCGGGAGCTGACTTTCGTTTTCGTCACGCCGTCTAATGCGAGCAGGCTTTTGACCTTGCTTTCATCATCCGGTCTGATTTTTTGAATCGGGACATAAGAGTCGTCTTTTACCCAGCCCTGGTTCAGTTTGCTTTTGATATCGTCTTCAGAAAGGTCCAGTTTTTCAGACAGTTTTTTGATCACGCTGTCTTTATCCTTGCCGAGTTTTCCAGGGATAATGCCGATTTCCGGCACCTCGGTATTTACGGCGAGACCTTTTCCGTCTTTGTCGTAAATTTGTCCGCGCTTCGGTTCTTCATTTGCGATCTGCACGGTTTTGTCATCGGAAAGCTGTTTGAAAATAAAAGAAGGATTCCAGTCGATGTTCCATGATTCTCCATCGTCTGTTTTTTCTTTTTTCAGGACGGCCGTGTTTTCAAAAGCGACCTTCCCTGCTTTTGTATCCATGCTGACTTTATAATCGATGTGCTGGAGGTCATCTTTTTTCTTGTCGTCTTCGTCCTGTTTTTCGGCAGTGACTTTCAGATTTTTGACCCCTGCTTGTTCATAAACGGTTTCATATCGCTTTACAAAATCCTTTTTGGATCGTTTTTTCTTTTCATCCTGGGTGAGGCTTTGGTACATCTTATCGTAGTGACCGCCGTTCCAGTCTTTTACGAAATCTTTCATTCTGTCTTCGGCCGATTCCGTTTTCGAGCAGCCGATCAAACCTATGATTCCTGCGAGTAAAAGTAATAGGTATAACCCTTTTTTCACTGTCTATTCCCCTGCCTTCCAACTGTTATTTTCTCCTAAACCAAATCAGGCTGGCAAGGATTTTTTTCTCATATTGTTTAAAATTTTTTTGTTTTTCCTGCCGTCACGGGCCATATTCTTATACAATGTATCTATTAAAAAAAGGGGGAATTTCAGATGATCAAAGAAGCAGCCATGCTGTATGTAAAAGAAGGTCTTGAGGGGGAATTCGAAGAGGCATTCCGCCGGGCGGAGCCGATTATCGCGGGCATGAAAGGTTATCTGTCCCATTCCTTGTCCAAATGTATGGAAAAGACGCATAAATATTTGCTGCTTGTGGAATGGGAGACATTGGAAGATCATATAAAAGGCTTTCGCGGATCGCCGGAATATCAGGAATGGAAAGCCTTACTGCACCGTTTTTATTCACCATTTCCCGTTGTGGAGCATTTTCAGGATCTATCAGCCTCAGATCGCGTGAAGCGTAAAACCGATTAAGGAGATCGACCATACAAAAACGGCGGTATAGATATTGAATTTCCCGGAGCCCTCGTTTTCTTTCCGTTTTTCCTCCAGCCCCTGAATGAACATGACCGCACCGAGAAACACGAGCATAACCGGCTGTATGACAGAGGTATGTTCCGCATACGTAAATGCGGCGGCCGCAAGTATAATAATCAGCATCGCGAGTGACAGTTTTAAGGCGCGCAGCAAAGCAATCCATCCTTTCTGTTATCATTTTTTGAACACAATTCTATTTCTGTCTTTATCCCCCATTATTCTAGCGTATTTTTTGCGCGGATAGAACGAAAGTCGGACAATTTTAAGTTTGTTTTAAGGAGCACGAAAAGCGCGCTCCCGATGAAAAGGAGCGCGCGGTTATGAGCCGGCGAGGCTTCCGTATCCGAGCCCCCGCAGGACGCATGCCATGACTTCATATCCCTTGCTGTTGGGGTGTACGCGGTCATGAGAGAGATATTCATTCATTTTTCCTTTGAAAGCGCTGTGGACGTCGGCGATTTTGACGTACGGCGCCGATGCGAGTGTGCTGAGGTGCGCATTATAAGAGGATATCCATTTTTCTGCAATGGAGATTCCCGGGAAAGGATTGTATAAATTGAAGACGCGGATCTCATAAGGAGACGGGTGCGGCCCTTTTAAGGCGGCGATCTTGGCAATCATCTTTTCAAAGTTCTCATGGCAGTGACCGGACACGCCGGTGAACACCGAAGCGTCCGATGTTTGCTGATATGCCTGAACCGAATCGATCAAATCGTTGCCGCAGCCCGTAATCGTAATCATATCAGCAGCCTGAATCCGCCTCTGAATGTACGGCAAGGACATAAGCCCGAGAATTTCTCCCGTCTCAAGGCCTGATTTGGCAAAGATGGATACGTCGGTTCTTGTCTGTAAATCTTCTGCCATCATGCGCCCGAACCGCTGGACAAAACCGGCGGAAAACGGCCCGGATCCCCTCCCCGTCGTCAAAGAATCCCCCAGCGCCGTATAAACAAGTCCCATTTTCTTTCCTCCACTCGTTACTATCGATATTGTAATGTACGCGAGTGAAGAAAAATTGGCTCGGTCAATAACCCAATTTCTCAGAAATATACTGTGCAGCGGTTTTGACCTTTTCGGTTAAATACGGCAGCCTGTCCTCTGAAAACCGGGCTTCGAAGCCGGCGATGCTGATTCCGGCAGCCACCTTACCTTCGTGATTGAAAATCGGCGCCCCGATCGCCGCCGTGTAATCTTCTAATTCCGAATAGCTGATCGTATAACCTGATTGTAAGGATCTTTCAATGGAGTGAAGCAGTTCAGCCCGATCCGTCATCGTGCCTGAGGCGATTGCGGCAAGCTTTGTCTTCTGAATGTATGTGTCAATCTCCTCTT
Source organism: Bacillus sp. Pc3 (assembly GCF_000815145.1). Lineage (NCBI taxonomy): Bacteria > Bacillati > Bacillota > Bacilli > Caryophanales > Bacillaceae > Bacillus > Bacillus sp. Pc3. The sequence continues at coordinate 1,635,975 of NZ_CP010406.1, forward strand.
TTGGCAGAAACGATAGAATGCTTCTGGCGCACGCTCCCGCGTACAGCGGCGACCGGCGGCCGATTGCCGTATACAGGCGGACGGTTTGAGTGCCTTCAATTTTTTCGACGTAAATGGCTTCATCTCCGTCCCTCATGATCAGCTGAACGGCCTCATCCACTTCGCCGCACAGCTCTTCCATAATCGGTTTGGCTATTTTCCTGATGTCCAGACGTTCAGAGACGAGCTGGCCGAATTGTAAAAAGATCAGACCAAGCTGATAACGGCCGTCCGCTGCCCGGGTGAGAAATCCCGTTTCCTCCAGCGAGCTTGCCATCCGGTGAACCGAGGTCTTCGGCATCTGCGATAGAGAAACCAGTTGATTTAAGCTCAGGCTCGGTTCAGTCAGAAACAAGTGAAGCAGTTCCATTGATTTGATGACGGTTTTGTTTTTGTTTTCCATGGTCTTTAGCCCCTTTGTCAGATCAGCCATTCCATTTTGAGCCTTGCTTTCAGCTCCTTCAGCTGCTGTTCCTTCTCTAAAAGCAGCATTTCCGCTTCCTCCAGCGAAACGGCCCGGAACGTGATATGTTCCCCCGGCATCGTTTGGGCGACGAGAGGAAGATCGGCGGATATGATATGCGCCATCCGCGGATAGCCCCCCGTCGTCTGTCTGTCAGCCAGCAGAATAATCGGATTGCCGTCCGGCGGCACCTGCACCGTTCCGAACGTCACGGCCTCAGATACCATCTCCAGCGGCTCCCGCAATTCAAGCGGAGCGCCCTTCAGCCGGTAGCCCATTCGGTCGGATTGAGGCGTGACCATATATGACTCGTGATAAAAACGCAATTTTGCTTCTTCTGTAAAAGCGTGAAATTGAGCGCCTTCAAGCACTCGTATGACCGGATTTTTTTTCAGCGGCAGAAATCCTCTGCTGCTGACAGACCAATCAGGCGCTGAGAAACCATGCTGTCCGAAAGAATCGCTCAGACGGTACGCGATTGATTCCGAACATGGCGTCATACGGCCGAGCGGCAGCTCATCATCTTTTTGCAGCGCTCTTCCGCAAAAGCCGCCGATCCCCGCTCTGACATATGTGCTTTTGCTTTCCATGACGGCGGGCACGTCAAATCCCCCCGCGACGGCGAGATAAGCGCGGCTCCCCATCTTGCACGGCCCGAATGAGACGACGCTGTTTTCCTTTATCAAAACCGGTTTCCACAGAGGAGCGGGCTCCCCATTAATATGAAAGGCGAAATCAGCTCCCGTGACGGCAATAACCGCAGGTTCTGAAAATTCAAAGGAAGGCCCGGGCCCCATGAGCGTAATTTCCAGTCCCGCCTCTTTTTCTTGATTTCCGGTAAGAAGATTGGCGATGCGCAGTGAGATCGTATCCATTGCGCCGCTTCCCAGCACACCGTATTTCTGATATCCCGTCCGCCCCTTGTCCTGAACCGTCGTCAAGAGACCGGGCTTTACCACTTTCATACTCATTCGGCTCCCTCCTTGATGCGGCTGTACTCCTCTGCCGTGATCCGGACGAATTTCACCGTATCGCCCGCTCTCAATAGACTCGGCGGATGTTCTTCCGGCCTGAAAAGCCGGAGCGGGGTGCTGCCGATCAGCTGCCAGCCGCCGGGAGTGGATATCGGATACACACCGGTCTGCATTCCCGCGATTCCTACTGAACCGGCCGGGATGGACGGCCTTGGCGACGCCTTTCTCGGCGCTCTGATCCGCTCAGACATTCCTCCTAAAAACGGAAATCCCGGCGCAAATCCGAGCATATAAACGAGATATTCGCCTTCAGTATGAATGCGGATGACGTCTTCCGGGGTCAGATCGTTCATCTCAGCGACCTCTTCTAAATCGGGACCGAAATCACCGCCGTAGCAAACGGGGATTTCCATCACCCGGCGCTCTTCTTTGCGGCCGGTCATTATATGGCTGAGACGTTCTGTCACTTCTTTCTTGACCAGGGCAAAAGGAGAGACGCCTTTTTTTATGTTTGAGACGGCATACACATCATAAAAGATCGTTAAGCTTGTGAATGCCGGAATACATTCAACGAAGCCCGGAAACGGCCGTTCTTCCATACAGGCTGCCGCCGCATGCACCCGGCCGTTGACCTCTTCGCTGATGTGCCCGCCAAAGCGGATGATAACGGCGGAATCACCGTACGGCTGTATATCAAGCGCTGTATTTCCGCTATACTGCATCATTGTCATCACCTCGTTGTATTCTTTCTCACTTACAGGACAGCAAGCGATTCATTTCGTATATCGGTGATCAGCATGTGCCCCGGTGAATGTGTTATTACGATGTCAGGCTTTGCTTCCATGATCACCGCCTGGGGCGTAACGCCGCAAGCCCAGAATACGGGAACTTCACCTTCCCGCACCGTTACGGCATCTCCGAAATCCGGCTGATGCAAATCGCTGATACCGATGCTTTGCGGATTTCCGATGCGGACGGGGGCGCCGTGCACGGCGGGAAAACGTGACGTGACCTGCGCCGCGCGGACTGCAAGCCTTTCCGGAATCGGTCTCATGCTGACGACCATCTTTCCAGAAAACGGGCCGGCGGGAACACAGTCAATGTCTGTTTTATACATGGGGACATTCACACCCTCATCGATGTGCCTGATTGGAATGTGCTGATTAATAAGGGCTTGCTCGAATGAAAAACTGCAGCCGATTAAAAACCCGACATCATCATCCTTCCAATACGGCGTAATATCCGTTACCTCTTCAGTAAGCACGCCATGCCGATAAATCCTGTATTTCGGAAAGTCCGTCCGGATATCAGCTCCCGGCGCAGCTATTGCCGGAACGGGTGAACCCGCATCCGTCACATCAAGCACCGGACAAGGCTTTTGATTGCGCTGGCAGAATAAGAGAAAATCAAAGGCAAGATCCTTTTGCAAAACGACGAGATTGGCTTGTGCGTAAAAAGCGGCCATCCCCGCCGTCGGCCCGGTCATCTGCCCTTTCCTGATCAGCTGTCTGACTTCTTCGGGACTCATATCACTCATATGTTTTTTCATATCATCAGCTCCATAGCTGCGGCATTTGCGTGAATAATGTATAGATGCCCATAACCGCCATGACAACCACTACGATCGCCCCTGCAATCGTGAGCCAGATCGGATGCTTGTAATCGCCGACGATTTTTTTCTTATAAGCGCCCAACAGTATCATCGCTAATGCAAGCGGCAGAATTAAGCCGTTAAGCGAACCGACCGCGACCAGAATTTTGGCAGGCTGGCCGATCGTGACAAAAATAAGAGTGGATACGATGATAAAACCGATAATGACGCCATGTGAGTGCTTTTCGATTTTTGTTGAAAATGATTTGAAAAATGACACCGATGTATAGGCGGCGCCGATGACAGACGTGATAGCGGCAGACCACATGATGACGCCGAAAATTTTATAGCCTACATTTCCCGCCGCAAGCCGGAATACAGAAGCCGCCGGATTTTCAGGATCAATGCTCAGGCCCTTTGAGACGACGCCGAGCACGGCGAGAAACAGGGCAATCCGCATAATCGATGTAATCAGAACGCCTGTGATGGAGCTTTTCGTAACCTGAGGGAGGACTTCCTTCCCTTGGATGCCTGAATCAAGCAAACGGTGGCCGCCGGCAAATGTAATGTATCCGCCGACCGTGCCGCCGACAAGCGTCACGATCGCCAGCACACTGATATGATCAGGCATAAAAGTTTTCACAACGGCGTGTCCGACCGGCGGAGCCGTCGTTACGGCAACATACACTGTCAATACGATCATGACGATTCCGGCGATCTGCATAAAACGGTCCATGACTTTTCCGGCTTCCTTTATGACAAAAATCAGCACCGCGACCGCTGCGCTGATTAAAGCGCCGATCTCCGGTTTGATCCCGAATAATACTTGAAGACCGAGACCCGCGCCGCCGATGTTTCCGATATTAAACGCAAGTCCGCCGAGCACGACCAGAAAAGCAATGGCATAACCGGCGCCCGGAAGCACCATATTGGCAATCTCTTGGCCGCGCTTTCCGGAAACCGCGATAATCCGCCATACATTGGTTTGCGCGAAAATGTCCAAAATAATAGAAATTAAAATGATAAAGCCGAAGCTTGCCGCCAATGTATTGGTAAACGTGGCCGTTTGCGTCAGAAAGCCGGGCCCGATTGATGATGTCGCCATCAAAAATGTCGCGCCTAAAAGAAGCGACCATTTGCCGGAAGCCTTTCCGGCTGTTTTTTTCTTTTGCTCCATGCTGTCTTCCTCCCTCTGCTGCTCAGTCTTTTGAAAGCGCGCTGATTTGAATGTCTGCCGCTTTTAATTCTTTTTTGATTGTTTTTGCGAATGTGAGGGCGTGGGCTCCGTCTCCGTGAATGCAGACCGTGTCCGCTTTCAGGCTTACAGCTTGTCCCTTACGTGATGTCACCGTGCTGTCTTTCACCATTTGAATCACTTGACCGACCGCTTTTTTGTCATCCTGAATCAGCGCATCCGGCTCTGAACGCGGCGTCAGCGTGCCGTCTTCCTGATAGGTGCGGTCCGCAAACACTTCGCTTGCCGTCCTCAGTCCGATTCGATCTCCCGCTTTAATCAGCTCGCTTCCGGAAAGCCCGAAAAGAATAAGCCCGGGATCAAAATGACAGACCGCCTGAGCGATGGCTTCAGACAGGCCGGGATTGACGGCGGCCATATTATATAAAGCGCCGTGCGGCTTCACATGCTGCATCTCGACACCTTCTGCTTTTAAAAACCCTGACAGCGCGCCGATTTGGTACAGCGTCAGATCATACGCTTCCTCGGGTGTAATCGCGATCTGCCGCCGCCCGAATCCCTGCAGATCGAACAGCCCGGGATGAGCGCCGATTTTCACGCCTTTTTCCGCCGCAAGCGCAACCGTTTTGCGCATCACGCTGGGATCACCCGCATGAAAGCCGCAGGCGATGTTTGCAGATGTCACATAATCCAAAATCTCTTCATCCAGCCCGATTTTATAAGCACCGAAACTCTCTCCTAAATCACAATTGATGTCAATCTGAAACATAAGATCCCTCCTGTATTGTAAACGTTTTATATGATTATCATTCCGCTATTCGGAATGACTATTCCGAATTGTTGGATTTCTCTTCATTATATTTATTTCTGACAGGTTTGAACATCCTTTTGTCAGAAAACCTACCATGGACCTAGTCACAAATCTGACAAAACAAAAAAAAAAGAGAGTCTCATACTGAGACTCTCTCTTTTTTCTATTATAACACCCAGTGGCGGATCGCTTTGGCGACCCCGTTTTCCGTGTTGACATCAGTCACCCAGTCAGCTGTTTCTTTCACAATGTCCTGCGCATTCCCCATGGCGACGCCGACACCCGCTTTTTCAATCATGGCAATGTCATTCAGACTGTCACCCATGGCCATCACATTTTCCATCGTGAAGCCGAGTTTTTCCGATACCTTCGCCAGCGCAGCCGCTTTGTTGATACCGAGGGCATTGACTTCGATGTTGATCGGACTGGAGTTTGTGATCTCGAGCTCCTTGTATTCCTTGAGCTCTTTCAGCACCTCATTCCGCACTTCGTCATCCTCGATTTCAAATCCGAACTTGAGCCACTGATGATCCGTAATCGTTTCCGGGAATTCCCCTCTCCACACTCTATCGACGGTAGAGGCCCAGAAATTCGTGTTGTGCTTATTCCTCAGATCCCATAATTTTTGAATATGATCGGTATGAAGAAGCTTGCGCTCAACCAGCTCAAAGTCGGAATCCCAGATTTCGCTGCCGTTTGCCGTGATTAAAAAGGATGACAGCTCGAGAGACTCAGCCAGTTCGCGGCAGGTCATCAGCGTGCGTCCTGTGCTGATGACGACGTGAATTCCTTTCGCCTCCGCTTCCTTGATCGCCCGCCGGTTTTCCTCCGGGATGAGCTGCTCGTCATTGAGCAGGGTTCCGTCCATATCAATCGCGATCAGTTTAATATCTGCGTCTTCTCTTTGTATCGGCATATATGTACCTCACTTTTTATAATGTAGTCGTCTCTATTTTAATACATATGACCCACAGGAACAAAAAACCGCTTCATGCGTTTGGCGGAGAGAACGTTGAGGAAAAGAAATATTGAGGTGATGGAGGATGAAAGAAAGAAAACAAAAGAACAAACCGAATGAAAATCCTGAACATCATGATTTAACCGATCCGATTCCGCTGGAAGAGCTGAAGGAAAACGCCAATGACGAAAAACACAAACATGACCAAAGGGACAATTCACAAAGTGAAAGAGATTATGATACAAAATAACAGGCTTGTCCGAAAGCCGCCGCTGGAGGCGGCTTTTTTTACGATGGCTGGATATATATGCTGAGCTCAGCTTCCGCCACAGGCTTCCCGGCAACAGACGCTTTCGCCCGGCCGAACACAAAACCGCGTCTGATTCTCGTGACCTCAAAAAAAAGATCCAGACGGTCTCCCGGCAAAGCGGCACCTAACCTTTCCGCTTTCTTCACCGCGGATAAGAGACCGAGGCCGTCACCGCCGGTAATTCCCGCGCAAGCCGCCGTTTGGGCCATTGCTTCAACGACGAGCGAAAATGGCATCTCTCTTTGGGATTCAGTTATAAACCAGTCATTTTCACTGATGTTTTTGTAAGCAGCCGCCCATTTTCCGGCTTCACTGTTCGTCGTGCCGTCAATCAAAAGAAACGGAAAACGATGGGGCAATAGCTTCTGATTCATCACGCAGCCTCCCTTCTCTCTCATTATAACGCAAGAAAAAACCCGCGTCCCCCGACGCGGGTTCATTTTTATTGATTGAGCTTTTTGAGCACGATGCCGTGCAGCGGTTCATGCGGCTGAATACCGCAAATGTCTTGAAGAACGCCGCTCGTGCCTTTTTCCGCGATAAGCTTTTGCAGCTCAACCGCTTCCGGATCATCCTGATAGTCAAAGCGCAGGGCGGCGGCGATGCCTTCTGCCAGCGCGTTCGGTTCTTTTATTTTTTTGGCCGGCCCTACTAATCTGTCATTCGCTCCGAGTTTTCTGAGCGGTGATCTGGCGACTCTTGTCACATCATCCGTGATGTATTCATTTTCAAAGCGGCCGATGATTTTCTTCATGTACTGCTCGTGTTCGGCTTGCTTAAAGCCGTACGCTTTCACTAAGTACTCGCCCGTTTCTGAAAGTGCATCGTACACGACACGCCGGATTTCCGGATGGCCGATGGCCTCTTTGACGGTTTTTAATCCGCGCTGATAGCCGACGTACGCCGTAACGGCATGACCGGTATTGACGGTAAACAGCTTTCTCTCGATGAAAGGCGTAAGATCATCCGTAAACAACGCACCTTCCAGTACCGGCTGGCCGCCGGCAAAGCCGGTTCTGTCTATGACCCATTCAAAAAACGGTTCTACGGATACTTTCAGCGGATCTTCATGGTGCTGAATCGGCACGATCCGATCCACCGCAGAATCCGGGAAGCCGACCGTCCGGTTCACGAGTTCCCGTTCCGCTTCCGTCAAATGTCCGAAAACTTCTTTTTTCAGAAAACTGCTGCCGCCGATCATATTTTCACAGGCAATGATATTGAGAGGTTCAGAGGACGTTCTGCGCTTCAGCCCTTCCGCGATGGACGGGGCGATGAGTCTGAGAACGTTCGGGCCCACCGCCGTCGTAATGATCGCCGCTTCATTGATCAGCCTGTACAGCTCTTGTTCTTGCACCGCGCTGTTGATGGCTGAAACGGGGCCGATGATTTCGGTCTGCCGGCCGCCGTCGGCAAGCTCCACGGTATATTCCTTCTTTTCATTGAGAAGGCTGACCATTGTTTCATTCACATCAGCGAAAACTACCTCATAGCCGGAATGATGGAGCAGGGCGCCGATAAAGCCCCGCCCGATGTTTCCCGCTCCGAAATGAAGGGCAATCATGTCAGTTCACCTCGCTGAAAATAGCGGCCAGTTCTTCTTCCGTCTTTGCACTGATCAGCCGTTCAATGTTTTCTTCCTCTGAGCAGATGATGGCGATGTTTGACAGGATGTCTAAGTGTTCATTGTTTTTTCCGGCGATACCGAAAACGACCTTTGCCGTATTGCCTTCACCGTATTCTACACCGCCCGGAATCTGGATGACGGAAATGCCTGAATGAAGCACCTCATCCTTCGCATCTTCCGTGCCGTGCGGGATCGCGATGAAATTCCCCATAAACGTCGATGATGTTTCTTCACGTTCGAACATTTTTTCCACATAGCCGTTCTTCACGTAGCCGTTATCAATCAATGTCTGTCCCGCGAGGCGGATGGCATCCTCTTTTGAGTTCACCGTCTGGTTCAGTTTGATGTTCGCTTTAGCCAATACTTCCATGATGAAAATCCCTCTTTCTGTTTGATTAGTTTTTAAGCTTTTCAATCAGTTCATCGTATTTCGGGCTGTTCAAGAAATTATCAACCGAAATGTGCACCGCCTGCGGCAGCTTCGCTTTCGCGCGGTCAGTCAGGTCCTTATGCGTAATGACGATATCCGCGTCATTCGGCAGATTATTGATCGACGTATTTGTCACATCAATATCCAGGTCTGCTTTTTTCACTTTATTTCTTAAAATGGAGGCGCCCATTGCGCTCGATCCCATACCCGCGTCACACGCGAAGATAATGCGGCTGACTTGGTCGGCGGAAATATCAGCGGCGCTGTTTTCCGGCTCTTCCTCTTTGTCCGCCAACGCGGCCGCCGCTTCACTTTTCCTGCCTTTCATTTCCTGCATTTTTTCCGCCGCGGCTGTCAAATCTTCTTCGCCCGCTTTAGACGATTTCAGAATAAGCGCCGAGACGATAAACGATACGGCCGCGGCAACGATGACGCCCGCCAGCACGCCGAGGTAGCTTCCTTTCGGCGTCAGCGCTAAAATGGCGATGATGCTTCCCGGAGATGATGCGGCGACAAGACCCGCGTTAAAGATCGAGAATGTAAGCAGTCCGCTCGCTCCCCCGGCGATCGCCGCGAGGATCAGCATCGGTTTCATTAAAATGTAAGGGAAATAGATTTCATGAATCCCCCCGAAGAAATGAATGATGGCCGCTCCCGGAGCCGTCGATCTTGAAGAGCCTGTCCCAAAGAACATATATGCCAGTAAAATACCGAGTCCCGGTCCGGGGTTCGCTTCCACTAAGAACAGAATGGATTTACCCGCTTTGGCGGCCTGCTCGATTCCGATCGGACTTAAAATGCCGTGGTTGATCGCGTTATTCAGGAACAGGACTTTCGCCGGTTCTACGAAAACGCTTGCAATCGGCAGCAAATTCGCGTGGACAATGACTTCCACACCCGCCGCCAGCAATTTGTTAAGAGACAGGACGACCGGGCCGATCGCATAAAACGCGATAATCGTGAGCACAGCTCCGATAATTCCCGCCGTGAAGTTGTTGATCAGCATTTCAAAACCCTGTCTGACTTTATCTTTAAATACACGGTCTAATTGTTTAATGAGATAACCGCCCAAAGGCCCCATAATCATTGCCCCTAAGAACATCGGAATGTCCGCTCCGACAATGACTCCGATGGCCGCCGTCGCTCCGACGACTCCCCCGCGGTGATCGTAAATCATTTTTCCGCCCGTATATGCGATTAAAAGCGGCAGAAGATACGTAATCATCGGGGTTACCAATGTATTCAGCTGCGGATTCGGAAACCATCCCGCTGGAATAAACAGCGCGGTGATAATTCCCCATGCGATAAAAGCGCCGATATTCGGCATGATCATACCGCTTAAATAACTGCCGAACCGCTGTATCTTCACTTTCATGCCAGCTTGCTGTTCTTGCTGCATGTTCATTCCCTCCCTGTTTGCTTGCCTTCAGATGAAAATAAATAAGACACGGGGTTTCTCTCTCTCCCCTGTGTCTTCATCATAAAACGCTTACAATTCTCATTCAATGAAAAGTAAAGAGGAGTTTGGCACAGAGACTGTGACAACTCCTTAACAAAAAAAAGACACCTCATCAAAGGTGTCTTACCGCTTTCTGTATATAATGTGTCCTTTTGTGACAACGAGTTTGGCAATGAGCCGCTCACTGACAATAAACACCGGATACGCACATACGAGCGCGAAAATGGCGGCCGGCACATACCGCGCTGCCGGAAACATCGGCATGACGGCGGTTCTGGCCATCTGCACAAGATAAATCAAAAGCACCGTGATCGCAATGGCCGCAGCCATAATCGGAGCTGATACTTTATATTCACGCAATTTCACATGGCAATGCCCGCACTGAAACTGGCACGGGATCATGGATGATCTGACCATGTCGCCTGTAATCGGCTTGCCGCAGTTCGGGCAGGTCGTTTCTTTCATGTTTATTCCTCCATTCAACTCTTCTATTATAACAGAGTCTGACTACGTCTTTTACATTTGTGATTGTTCAACATTTTTTCACATATTTTATCATCAGGCTCTTGTGTGCATTTGTGAAAACATCTACTCTTAGAGGGAGGTTCATCACTCATTCGCATAAAAAGGAGGATGCAGAATTGCTTCCGATTCACAGACAGCAAACCTTGCTTGAATGGCTGAAAGAAGAGGGCGCGCTGAAAATCTCTGACATAAGCGAGAGATTCGGCGTCTCCGAGATGACCGTGTACAGAGACGTCAATCAGCTGGCGGATGCAAACCGGATTATCCGGACACCCGGCGGCATTACGCTCCCTCCCGCTTCAGAACGAAGCGCCAATCAATGCGGCTATTGCCTGCGGCCGATTCAGCATTCGTATTCTGTTCAGCTTATTACCGTTTCACAAGCCGTTGAGCAGATGTGCTGCATTCATTGCGCGATTTTGCGGTATGAGGATAAAAAGGAAGAAGTGTCCCACGTCATTTGTAAAGATTTTCTTCTCCAGACGACGCTGACGGCCGCTTCCGCATACTTTTTAGTCCATGCCGATATTGACCTTCACTGCTGCCGGCCTCAGGCGATTCCCTTCTCAACACTTGATTACGCAGAACGGTTTCAAAAAGGATTCGGCGGGGTCATTTGCACCTTTGACGAGGCGGCGGATATCATCTTACACGACAGGCAGAAGGGATGCACCTGCAGCAAGACATAACAACAACCAACCGGAAGGCGGTGTCATCATCCATGAGACAGAACAAACGCTGGCTCATCTTTTTGCTGTTCCTTGTTTTGATTCCGAAAACAAGCTTCGCCCACGCCTACATCACAAACTCAAATCCGGGTGAGAACAGCGAATTAAAACAAGCGTCGAAGCAGATTGAAATTGAGTTTAATGAACAGATTGAAGAAGGATTCCACTCCATTAAGGTCTATAATTCATCCGGCGAACGGGTCGATGCGGGCAAAACGGTGATTCAAAAAAATGATGCCCGCATCATGACCGCGGCATTGAAAAAAAATCTGCCGCATGATATTTACAGAGCAGAATGGAACGCGGTATCGGCCGACGGACATCCGGTATCCGGCGTCATCCCTTTCAGTATCGGAAAAGCCGGCGGAGAACTTCAGGAGCAGACATCATCGCAAGCGGCGCTTCATCCCGAAGCGGCCATCGGCCGCGGTATTTTGTACATCGCTCTCTCCCTGTTTATCGGCACGGCTTTTTTCCATCTGTTTTGGTACAGAAATAATAAAGATTCATCAAAAGCAAAACGAACTGTAAAGCTGCTCGTGATTTCTTTATGTGTAACGGGGCTCGCGCTTATCTGCCAGCTCCCGATCCAGACGAAAGAAAACGCGGGCGGCGCTTGGAGCGCCGCGTTCCAGCCTGACTATGTAAAAGAAACGCTTCTGAAAACGGCAGGCGGGTATGTCTGGATGATCCAGATCAGCTTATTTATCCTGCTCGCCCTGTCCATGATCCCGCTGTTGAAGAAGAAAGCATTCCGGTCATTTGCGTACTGGACGGCGCCGCTGTTGTTCTTCTTCGCTTCGCTTTTGGCAAAAGCATTCGCAGGGCATGCGGCGGTTATCGACGAAAAAGCGGTCGGCATCGCGATGGACTTTCTCCATTTATCGGCCGCGTCTGTATGGATGGGCGGTATCGCCGCGCTTGTGCTGCTTCTTTCATCAGAGTGGAGAAAACCCGATAAAACCATCGCTTGGGAAACGGTCAGACGGTTTTCTCCTTGGGCGTTCGCCTCTGTCGGTGTGCTGTTATTTTCAGGTGTGCTGAACGGATTTTTCATTATCCGCACGTTTGATTCACTCTTTCACACCGCTTACGGTAAGACGCTCCTTTTGAAAATCGGACTGTTTGTCATCATGCTTGTGCTCGGCGCCGTTCACGTATGGATGACGAAGTTCAGCAGAAAAAGGAGCATCAGCGCAACGATAAAGGCCGAATGGGCACTAGGCATTGCGGTGTTATTTACAACCGCCGTCTTCACAAGCCTGCCCAGCCCGCCGCCGCCTGCGCCATTGCCTTTTAACGGCTCAGAAACGATCGGAAACGGGGAAACCCTGTCCTTGCACATTACGCCGAACCAGCCGGGTAAAAATGAATTTCAAGTCATTGTCACCGATCACAACGGCAGCTTGGTAAAAGACATTCAGCAATTTACGGTCACTGTTTACCAGACGGGCTTCAGCGGCAAACAGCATGAAAGCACCTTTGATTTGAAGAAGACGAAGGAAGGCACATTCGAAGCCGCCAACCTGTCCATCACCGAAAAGGGAAACTGGAAGATCAAAGTCCACGGGCTGACAAACGATTTTAATGAAATCAACCAAATATTCTCAACGACAAACTAAGGAGTGTATCTCATGTTGAAAAAAAAGGCTTTATTATTCATATCCGCCGTGACCCTGTCACTCGTCGGTTTTACGGCGGCAGCAAGCGCCCACGTCTCAGTCAAACCGGCGGAATCCGCGGCCGGTTCTTGGGAAACGTACACGATGAAAGTGCCTGTGGAAAAGAATGAGCCGACAACGAAAGTCGTGCTGAAAATGCCCGCCGGCGTTGAATTTCAGCAGTATCAGCCAATTCCGGGCTGGAAAACATCCGTATCCAAACATGCTGACAAAGCGGTCTCCGTCACTTGGGAAGCAAAGGACGGCGGCATTCAGCCCGGCCAATTCCAGCAGTTCACGTTCGTTGCGAAAAATCCTGAAAAGAGCGGAGATGCCGCTTGGGACGCTTATCAATATTACAAAGACGGCAGCATTGTAGAATGGACGGGTGATGAGAAAGCCGACACGCCTCACTCGATTACGAAAATCACGAAATCGGCCAGCGTGACGGATGCGCACGGAGCTGAACAGTCAAACGAAGAAAGCAAATCCGGCGTATCAGCGCTTGATATTGCAGCCATCGTTCTGTCAGCTGCGGCGATTATCCTTTCCATCGCGGCGCTTGTAAAGAAAAAACGCGCGTAAGCAAAAAGCGATCCGGCTCTAAAGAGCCTGCGATCGCTTTTTTTCTTATCCGCGGCCTGCCTGGAATGACGGATATTTAGTCATTCCCCCGTCAGCAAACAGCGTAATGCCGGTTACGTAGCTTGATTCCTTTGAAGCAAGCCAGACGGCGACAGCCGCGATTTCTTCCGGCTCACCGATATATCCCATCGGAATCATGCTTTCCACATCTTTTTTCTGAACGGGATCCGCAAATTTTTCCGCGTTGATCGGCGTATTGATGGCTCCCGGCCCGATGTTGTTGACACGGATGCGCTTCGGCGCGTACTCAAGCGCCAGCGTTTCCGTCATCAATTTGATGCCGCCTTTACTCGCCGCGTAGTGAACAAACAGAGGCCATGGAATCATTTCATGTACGCTTGACATGTTAATGACGTTTCCTTGAATATCATTCTCTACGTAATATTTAATGGCTTCGCGGCTTCCTAAGAAAGCGCCGGTCAGATTGGTATTGATGACTTTGTTCCAGTCTTTGAGCGGCATTTCATGCGACTGAACCGGATTTTCCATACCGGCGTTATTGATCATGACATCCAATGTGCCGAATTCCTTCACCGCGGTCTGCACGATGTTTTTGACATCTTCTTCTTTTGTGACGTCGCCTCGAATGATGACCGCTTCGCCTCCCGCTTTTTGAATCTCTTCTTTAACGGTTTGGGCGTCTTTTTCATTACTATAGTAGTTAACCACGACTTTCGCCTGCTCCTGTCCGAAGCGGATCGCCATCGCTTTTCCTAATCCTGATGAAGCTCCCGTAATGGCAACGACTTTTCCTTTTAAATCCGTGTACATGTTCAAACCTCCTGCATTTGTTATGAATTTGATTTCGCAACGCCTAAGAATACCGCGGCCACAATGATCAGGATAATCCCGATGGCAATGGCGACCAGCTGACGCTTCGTTTTGCTCTCACGGAGAATGAAGATTCCGCCGAGCGTGCTGATGACGATCCCCATTTGAGAGAGGGAAAAACTTGTCGCGACTCCGACGCGCGGCTGTGAGATGAACAGAAACATATTCCCGAGCGCCCAGATGATTCCCGGCAGAATGTTCTTGAGGGCGTACTTATTAAACGGTTTATGCTTGTACGTCAGGAGCAGCCCGCCGATGACCATCCCGATCGCCTGCGGCAGAAGCGCTGACCATCCGGATACGCCGAACAGCCGGGCCACAACGACATAGACCAAATAACCGAGCGTGGAGATCAGCAGGATGACAATGCCTTTTTTTAAGTTTCCCGGTTCTCCGTCCGCCCGCCCCTTTTTATCTTCTAAAGATGTGAGCACAATCCCGATGATGATAAAAATAAGGGCGAGAATACCCAGCGTAATCGCGATCGGGGTTGACCATTCTTTGAATACGATCACACCGAACAAAGAAGTCGAGACGAGCTGCATTCCCGTTGATATCGGCATCGTTTTTGAAACGCCCATCAGCTGTATGCTTTTAAGCTGATTGCTTTGGCCGAGCGACCAAAACAGCCCCGAGATGATGCCGACAATAAAAATGCGCCCAGACAGCACCGGGTGGACAAACAGATACAACACAAACGAAACGATGAGCGCCCCGATTGTCGTTCCCAGCGTCTGGCTGTAAGGCCCGCCGCCTAATTTGACGTTAAATAACACGATGCTCCCCCAAAATAAAGCCGGGAGAAGAGCCAGTAATATATCCATGATGGCGACCTTCTTTCAATCGTATTTGCTGTTATTTTGTCTGGAATCGAACCGATTATTCCCGCAAGATCAAAAAAGCCTGCCGGCGATATTCACCGGCAGACTGCTCAATAAAAACAGCCCCGCTTAGAAGCGGGGCTTACTTTTCGGCTGATTAAAGTCCGATAGACATGTATTTGGTTTCCAGGTACGGCTCAATGCCTTCCGTACCGCCTTCACGGCCGATGCCGCTTTCTTTCATTCCTCCGAACGGCGCTTGAACCGCGGACGGACCGCCGTCATTCCAGCCGATGATGCCGTATTCAAGCTGTTCAGAAATATAAATGCCGCGGCGGTAGTTTTCTGTGAAGAAATAAGCCGCAAGCCCGAACGGCGTATCGTTCGCAAGCTTGATCGCTTCATCAATATCTGAGAACGTAACAATCGGCGCAACCGGACCGAATGTTTCTTCGTGCATGATGTTCATGGATGTGTCTACGTTTGACAGCACGGTCGGTGTCACGAAATAGCAGCCTTTTTCATCGTTTTGGTCATACGTTCCGCCCGTCAGCACTTTTGCGCCTTTTTCCACGGCGTCATTAATTTGGCCGACGATTTTATCGAAGCCTTTTTTGTTGATGACAGGGCCGACGTTTACGCCTTTTTCAAGACCGTTTCCGACTTTGAGTTTCGCAGCTTCTTCACTCAGTTTTTTCGCAAACTCGTCTTTTACGGATTCGTGTACGATCAGCCGGTTCGCACAGACGCAGGTTTGGCCGGCATTTCTGAATTTAGAGGCCATTGTTTGGGCTACCGCCAGATCAAGATCAGCGTCTTCATCCACGATCAGCGGCGCATGTCCGCCAAGCTCCATTGACATATGTTTTACGGTGTCGGCGCTGTTTTTCATCAGGATTTTGCCGACAGGCGTTGAGCCGGTAAAGGTAATTTTGCGGATTTTCGGGCTGCTGGTGAAGACGTTTCCGATTTCGGCTCCGTCACCGATCACCACTTGCAGCACGTCCTTCGGAATTCCCGCTTCATATGCGAGACGCGCAAGGGCGTAAGCGGAAAGCGGCGTATCCTCCGCCGGTTTGATGATGAACGTACAGCCTGCCGCCAAAGCGGGCGCGGCTTTTCTTGTAATCATCGCATTCGGGAAATTCCACGGCGTGATCGCGGCTACCGGGCCGACCGCCTGACGGGTGACGACAATCCGTTTGCCCGTTGTCGGCGCAGGTACTGTTCTGCCGTAAATCCGTTTTGCTTCTTCGGCGAACCATTCAATATAGCCGGCGCCGTATAAAACTTCTCCGACCGCTTCTTCGTACGGTTTGCCGTTTTCTTTCGTAATTAATTCCGCAAGTTCTTCTTTATTTTCAACAATCAGCTCATACCATTTTCTCAGCAGTGAGGCACGTTCTCCCGCTGATGTTTTGGACCATGATTGAAACGCTTGATGTGAACGTTCAATCGCTTTTTCAACATCTTCGGCCGTCTGCTGGGGGATGCTTTCGATCGCCTCTCCCGTTGCCGGGTTGTACACTGTTAATTGTTCTGGCATATTGAACATTCCTTTCTCTGCTATAGTAAAGCCATTGAATGCTAGTTGATGTATCTCACACTTTCATGATAGCAGACACATCCGCCGGCATTCCAATAATTGAACTCACAGAGCTGCTTCGATAATGGAAAGGCCTTCTTTGAGCTGCTCATCCGTCACGACAAGCGGCGTCAGGAATCTGATAATGTTGCCGTTAATGCCGGCCGTCAGCAGCAGCAGTCCGTTCTCGTTCGCCGTTTTGGCGATCGCCGCGGCTTTTGCTTTGTCCGGTTCCCGCGTGTCCGGATCTTTGACAATTTCGATGGCCGCCATCGCGCCGAGTCTGCGCACTTCTCCGATGCAGGCATGCTCTTTTTTCCACTCGAGCGCTTGATGCTCGATGATCCGGCCGATCTCCTCGGAACGCTGATTCAGCCCTTCTTCTTCAATAATATCCAAGACCGCAAGCGCAGCCGCACAGCCGAGCGGGCTTCCCGCATATGTGCCCCCGAGTTCCCCTGGCGCGGCGGCATCAAGCATTTCCGCCCGGCCGATGACGCCGCTCAGCGGCAATCCGGCCGCAAGTGATTTGGAAACGGTGATCAAATCAGGAACGGCCCCGAAATGTTCAATCGCAAAATACGTTCCCGTTCTGGCAAAACCGGTCTGAATCTCATCCGCTACAAAAACGATGCCGTGTTTTTTACAAAAAGCGGCGACGTGCTGCACGAAACGTTTTGACGGAATGATGAAGCCGCCCTCTCCCTGAACCGGCTCCATGACGACACAGGCGACGGTTTCCGGTGCAACTGCGGCGATAAAGAAATCCTCAAAAGCGCTGATGATAAAGTCGTCATACTGCTCGTCGCTCATGCCGGCCGGCTTTTGATAATAATAAGGAAACGGCGCCTGATACACCTCTGAGGCAAACGGGCCGAAACCGAATTTATAAGGCTTCACCTTGCTCGTCATGCTCATCGTCATGTTCGTGCGGCCGTGGAACCCTCTTGTAAATGACACGACAGCCTGGCGCTTCGTATATTTTCTGGCGATTTTCACGGCGTTTTCCACCGCTTCCGCCCCCGAATTGAGAAAAATCGCTTTTTTCGCATGATCTCCCGGCGCAAGGGCGCAAAGTTTTTCGGCCAGCTCAATATAAGACGGATACATCATGACGTTAAATCCCGGGTGAATCAGATCCTCCGCCTGTTTCTTCACGGCCTCCACCACTTTCGGATGGGAATGGCCGACATTCAGCGTTCCGATCGCTCCGGCAAAATCAATGAATCGTCTGCCGTCCAAATCGTACAAAAGCGCCCCTTCCCCTTTTACCGCCATGCCGCGGTTTCCGTTGCCGACCCCCTTGGAAACGAATTGATCCCGTTTTTGCTGCCACTGGGCAGTTGTCACTTCCGATGATGCTGTTCGACTCATAGATTCCATCCCCCTGCATTGTTTTCTTATCATTCTGACTTCTTTTTGGTATGATGAAAAGTACCAAAACCAATTTATCCATGGTATCAGAAAGGGGCAGGGTCTGGATGCTGACGATTTCCATTGACCATTCGGAAACGGCGGATTATATCTATCAGCAGATCTATCAGCACATAAAAGCGGCCGTTTTAAAGCGCAGCCTGATGCCTCATACAAAGGTGCCGTCTAAACGGGAGCTTGCCGAGACGCTGAAGGTCAGCGTGAATTCAGTGAATTCAGCTTATCAGCAGCTGCTTTCGGAAGGTTATTTATATGCGGTCGAAAGAAAAGGCTTTTTCGTGGAGGAAATTGATACGGTTTATCATGAAGAAACGCCTTCGCTCCTATTGCCTGATGATTTGAAAGAGCGGGAGACGGATAAGAGCGGCTGGATTTCATTTTCTCATATGAGTGTGGATACGGCGCATTTCCCCCTGAAAAGCTGGTTCCGCTGTGAGCAGAAAGCAGCCGCCCGTTCATTTCATACACTCGGAGAACTCGTCCATCCGCAAGGCTTATATGAAGTCCGTGAAACAATTTCGCGGCTTATTTCCCTGACAAGGGGCGTTACATGCCGCCCGGAACAAATCGTGCTCGGAGCGGGCACGCAAATGCTGATGCAGCTGCTGACGGAACTGCTGCCAAAAGACGCGCTCTACGCCATGGAGAACCCGGGATATATGAGGATGTACCGGCTGCTGCAAAACCTCGGGAAAAAGGTTGCGACGATCAGCCTTGATGAAAAAGGCATGTCCATGGACGAAATCGAAAAACGCCGGCCCTCTGTATTGATCACCACGCCTTCCCATCAATTCCCCTCAGGCGTGATCATGCCCGCTTCCCGGCGGATTCAGCTTTTAAACTGGGCCGCCGAACAGAACGGCCGCTTCATCATTGAAGATGATTATGACAGTGAATTTAAATATGACGCCGATACGATACCGGCGCTTCAAAGCCTTGACCGGTTTCAAAATGTCATCTACATGGGGACCTTTTCAAAATCCCTTTTCCCAGGTCTGCGCATCAGCTATATGGTTCTGCCGCCCGGGCTTTTGCGGACGTTCAAAGAGAGAACGTATGACCTGCAAACGTGCAGCACGCTTGCCCAGCTCGCGCTTAAAGAATTTATCGAATCAGGTGAATATCAGAAACATATTAAAAAGATGAAGCAGCATTATAAGAACATGCGGGAATGCCTCATTTCGGCTTTGGAAGAAACATTCGGAGAAAGAATCAGTGTAAAGGGCGCCAATGCGGGGCTTCATTTTGTCACTGAGTTTGAATGCGCACGTTCAGAAAAAGAGATATTGGCACGGGCGGATGCAGAACAGCTCGATCTGTTTGCGATGAGCCGATTCCGTCTGAAAGCGGGAGGCGATTCAAATAAGCCGCAGCTTATCCTGGGGTTCGCACGCCTGAAGGAGAGCGATATTCAAGAAGGCGTCTACAGGCTTTACCGGGCGGTTTTCGGCGCATAAAAAAACCCCCGGAATTCGGGGACTTATTTACCAGCGGTCCGGTTCTGTCTGCAAAATCGCCTCCAGCAGGCCGGGAAACGCCGCTTGTAAATCATCTTTGCGCAGGGAATAATAACGGTGCTTCCCGTCTATGCGCACTTGGGCGATCCCCGCTTCCCTCAGCACTTTGAAGTGATGGGACAGCGTTGATTTAGCGACCCGGACATCAGCGCAGGTTCCGCACGTTTTTTCTGTTGTTTCCGCCAATTGTTTGACCAGCTCTAAGCGGAGCGGATCACTCAGAGCATGAAGAACCTTTGTCAGCTGTAAGCGTTCGGTTTCAGGATGGTTTGGAATGTTCATGAGTCAAATGTAACACAGATCATCGGCGGGTGACAATTTAGGCGGTGAGGGTTTTTCCTTTACCATTCACTGCGAAACATGTTACAGTTAGTTCGATAATATTCGAACTATAACAAATAAACCCAATCAGGAGGAATAACAATGATCGTCTTACAGGCTTACATGAAAGTAAAAGCGGATAAACGCGAGGAATTTTTAGGAGAAGCGCAATCACTTGTTCAGCATTCACGCGCGGAAGAAGGAAATGTGCAATACGATCTTTTCGAAAAAGTCGGTGAGGAAAATACATTCGTTATGCTTGAGCAATGGAAAGATGAAGAAGCGATGAAATTCCACAACGCAACTGACCATTTCCAAGGATTCGTGGCAAAAGCAAAAGAAGTGCTGAGTGCGCCGCTTGACGTCGTTCGCACAGAACTGTCAGAGTAACGAAAGGATGAATGACATGAACGAAGTCCTTCAAATATTAACAGACCACCGTTCCATCCGCAGCTACACAGATGAACCCGTATCGGATGAGCAGCTGGACCTTATCATCCAAGCAACTCAGGCAGCGCCGACTTCCATTAACGGCCAGCAATTTACCGTTATTGCGGTGAAAGATAAGGAGCGGAAGAAAAAAATATCCGAATTGGCCGGCGGCCAGCCGTGGATTGACCAAGCGCCTGTTTTCCTTTTATTCTGCGCTGATTTTAACCGCGCCAAAATTGCGCTTGAAGAATATAATGATACACCGCTTGAGATCACGAACGGTTTAGAGTCCGTTCTAGTCGGAGCCGTAGATGTCGGGATTGCGCTGGGTACGGCAACGGCTGCGGCTGAATCAATGGGACTCGGCACTGTGCCGATCGGCGCCGTGCGCGGCAAGCCTGACGAACTCATTGAATTGCTGAAACTTCCGAAATACGTTTTCCCGGTTTCCGGTCTTGTCATCGGCCATCCGGCAGACCGCTCCGCGAAAAAACCGCGTCTGCCGCAAGCAGCCGTTCTGCATCATGAAACGTATCAAGAAGAAGATGTAAGAACCCATATCGAGGCCTATGACAAGCAGATGTCCGAATACATGAAAAAACGCACCGACGGACAGGAAACAAGAAACTGGTCACAAGGCATCACTTCCTACTATAAGCAGGTTTATTATCCTCACATTCGTGAAATGCTTGAAAAACAAGGATTTAAGACGGATAAATAAACGTATCAGCCTGCCGGAACACTCCGGCAGGTTTTTTCTATTTCTCAAACAAAAGCGTTGACACTATGTAAAAATTTTTGTTAATATTTTCATCATATACTCATTGGTTTTCTGTGAACCGATGGGTTTTCTATTGTGACGAAAGAAGGAATCTGGGCTTATGAATGATAAGAAAACGGATATTCTGCTGGCGGCAAGAAAGCTTTTTTCCGGGAAAAGCTTTTCGTCGGTTTCGATGCAGGCGATCGCAGAGGAGTGCAAAGTCTCCAAAGCATCTTTATATAAGCTGTTTGAATCAAAGGAAGACCTGCTGTTGGAGCTGCTCGACTTTAACCAGAAACAGATGGTAGCGGCCGCTTCATTATTGAATGAAGAAACAAGCCTCTCCCCTGAGGAACGGTTTGCCAAAAAACTGATGGCTGAGCTTGAAGGCTTCAGGCGCAATCAGCAGTTTTTTAATATGCTGATGTACGGAAGCCCCTCTTCCATTAATGAACGGGTAAAACGGCATATTCACAGGGCCCGCTCCACCTTTATCTGCTGGCATCGCGATTCACTGATTCAGACGTACGGTGAAGACATTATTCCTTATGTATGGGAGCTGGTAATCGTCCTGCAAGGGCTCCTGAGAGAATGCATCACGCTGATTAAGCTGGAAAAAGAACCGCTCGCCCTGGAGCCGCTCACGGAGTTTATCATCCGCCACCTCAATCTCATCGTCGAAAACAGGACAGCCGAAACCGCTTTGCCTCAGGAGATGATTGACCTTTATATCGCCTCCGCTTCCTCATTTGAGCCGAAAGACAAAACCGTATTGCTGGCTGAAAGCCTGAAGGAACTGAAAGAAGCCGTCTCAGCCCTTCCGGAGGAAAAATATGACGCCGCAGGACTCGCTTCCGCGGCGGCTATGCTGGAGAAAGAATCAGCGGACAAACAGCCGCGGGATTTTCTCATCAAAGCGCTTATCGGTTATTTGGAGCAGGCCGGACCGCTGCACCAGCCGCTTGCAGCCGTTAAAACATTGCTCAAACTATAAAGAAAGAAGGAATCAGCTTGAATAAGAGTATTAAAACTGCACCATACAACCGCTCTGTCATTGTCGGGATTCTTTTGGCGGGTGCGTTCGTCGCCATTTTGAACCAGACACTGCTTATCACGGCGCTGCCGCACATTATGAATGACTTCAATATAGACGCCAACAAAGCGCAATGGCTGACAACATCGTTTATGCTGACGAATGGGATTTTGATTCCGATTACCGCATTTTTAATAGAGAAATTCACAAGCCGCACCCTCTTGATTTCCGCCATGAGTATTTTCACGGCGGGCACCATTGTCGGCGCATTTGCCCCGAACTTTCCGGTGCTCTTGACGGCCCGGATTATCCAGGCAGCCGGTGCCGGAATTATGCTGCCGCTCATGCAGACGGTATTTCTCACGATTTTCCCGATGGAAAAGCGCGGCCGCGCCATGGGTATGGTCGGCTTGGTTATTTCGTTCGCCCCGGCGATCGGCCCGACGCTTTCCGGATGGGCGGTCGAAGCATTCTCTTGGCGGTCTTTGTTTTATATCATCTTCCCGATCGCAGTCATCGATTTGCTTTTAGCGATTATTCTGATGAAAAACGTCACGACATTACGAGAAACACAGATTGATATTGTATCCGTGATCTTATCGACCCTCGGATTCGGCGGTCTGCTTTACGGCTTCTCAAGCGCCGGTTCATCAGGGTGGACCAGTACTGAAGTGCTGACTTCGCTGCTTGTCGGAGCGGTCGCGCTGATTTTCTTTATCGCAAGACAGATGAAGCTCAAAAAACCGATGCTGGAATTCCGCGTGTTTTCTTTCGGGATTTTCAGCCTGACCACCCTGCTCGGAACGCTTGTTTTCGCGCTGCTGATCGGAACGGAAACCATTCTCCCGCTTTACACGCAAAAAGTCCGGGGCGTATCCGCGTTTGATACCGGATTAATGCTTTTGCCGGGCGCGATTGTGATGGGGATGATGTCTCCGTTTATCGGCCGGGTGTTTGACAAAATCGGCGGAAAGGGCCTTGCGATGACCGGATTCTTCATCATCCTGCTCACGTCCCTGCCGTTTATGAATCTGACGGACTCGACGTCTCTCATTTGGATTGTCGTCGTTTATACCGCGCGGCTTTTGGGAACAGCCATGATTATGATGCCGGTGACGACAGCGGGTATCAACGCCCTGCCGCGCCACTTAATTCCGCACGGCACAGCCATGAACAATACCGTCCGCCAAGTCGGCGGTTCTATCGGTACGGCGCTGCTAGTTTCCGTGATGAGCAGCCAGGCCGCGCACGCAAATGCGACAACTCCGGCAAACGCCGCCCTGCACGGCATGAATGCGGCATTTGTCGTAGCCGCCTGCATCGCGCTGGCCGGCTTCCTCCTATCTTTTATATTGAAGAAAAAACCGCGTCAGCCCGAGCAGCAGCAGGCCGTTACGCGGTAAACCAAAAAGAACCCGATCACGTATGTGACCGGGTTCTTTTTTTACTTCTCGATTCCGTCTTTAACTTCTTTCACCATTTGCGCCATGGATTCCAGGCCGCCTCCTGATAAATACCATGTAGCTGAATCAAGGTAGACAACATGGTTGTTTTTCACGGCTTTCACCGATTTTACATAATCATTTTCAACCACTTGTTTTGTTGAAGATTTTGTGCCGATCGCTGTTCCGCGGTCAACGACAAACATATAATCAGGGTTTGTTTTGGCGATATATTCATAAGAAATGCTTTGTCCGTGCAATGAGGCTTCGATGTTTTTGTCAGCCGGTTTGACGCCGAACACATCATGAATGAAGCCGTATCTTGATTTAGATCCGAACGCGCTGATTTTGCCGTCGTTCGCCATCACCACTAACCCGTTTTTATCCGTGCTGCTTGTCTTTTTCTTCAGATCCGCAATGGATTTGTCAATTTTCGCAAGCTTATCTTTCACTTCATTTTCTTTGTTAAAGATTTTGCCGATCACTTCGGTGTTGTGCTTGAATCTGTCAACGTAGTTTGTATAGTCATCGTCAAGGTAAATCGTCGGCGCGATTTTTGAGAACTCTTTATAAGAATCAGATTGTCTGTGAGCGATAATGATTAAATCCGGGTCAATATCCGCGACTTTTTCAAAATCCGGTTCTTTTAAACCGCCTGTATTGGTGTATTTATCACTTTTATATGAAGATAAGTATTTTGGAATGTTTTGTTTCGGAAGCCCCGCCACGTGATCCTGTAAACCGAGTTCATCCATCGTGTCCAGCATTCCGAAGTTGAATACGACGACTTTTTTCGGATTCTTCGGCACTTTGACGCCTTCTTTGTTCAGGTCATCTTTGATTGTGATTGTTTCTTTTGATTTGCCTGATGTTTTGTCCCCGTTTCCGCATGCAGAAACAACAAAAATCGTAACTAGCGCAATGAATAGCAATGCGAATTTTTTCATAATTTTCACCTCATCTGGTTTTTAAGAAAAGTACACACCGATCCGCTGACTGTCAATCTCTTGAATCGGGATGGTCATATCATAAATATCTTCAAGCACGGAGGTTTCAATGATCTCCTCCGCCGGCCCTTCTTTGACGATCCGGCCGTTTTTCAGTGCAACGATATGGTCTGAATATACGGATGCGAAGTTGATATCGTGAATCACTACGACGACCGTTTTTCCGAAGTCTTCCACAAGCCGCTTCAACAGCTTCATCATTTCAACGGAATGCTTCATATCTAAATTGTTCAGCGGCTCATCGAGAAAAATATAGTCCGTATCCTGAGCGATGATCATCGCGATAAACGCCCTCTGACACTGGCCCCCGCTGAGCTGATCGAGATATTTATCCTTTAAGTCATCCAGCTTCATATAACTGAGTGCCTGGTTGATATGCACCCAATCTTCATCCGTCAGTTTCCCCTGGGAATACGGAAATCTGCCGAAGCTGACCAGGTCTTTAATCGTCAGCCTGATATTGATTTGGTTCGTCTGCTTCAGGATGCTGATTTTTTTTGCCAGATCATTGCTTTTGCAGGCCCCGATCTCTTGCCCGTCGACCGTGATTTCCCCGGAATCCGTCTTAATCAGCCGGCTCATGATAGACAGCAGCGTGCTTTTTCCCGCGCCGTTCGGACCGATAAATGAGGTGAGCCTGCCCTTTTGAATGGATAGAGACGTTTTCTCAAGGACGGTTTTCCCTCCGTATTGTTTGCTTACATTTTTGACCTCTACCATGATTTATTCTCCTTTAACAGCAGATAGATAAAATAAATCCCGCCGGCAAAATTAATGATGACGCTCAGCGTCGTGGAAAACGTGAACACTTTCTCCACGACGAACTGGCCCCCGACGAGCGCGACGATGCTGATCAGGACAGAACCCGCGATTAAATACGTGTGCCTGTAGGTTTTTAAAAACTCTCTCGCCAGATTGACGACAAGCAGTCCTAAAAACATAATCGGCCCGACAAGAGCCGTAGAGACAGACACAAGAATGGCGACGACAATGAGCATCTGCTTCACAAGCTTATCGTAATCAATCCCCAGGTTGACGGCGTGCTCCCTGCCGAGCGACAGCACGTCAAAAAACCGCGTGAACCGCCAGACATAAATGCCCGTCAGAAGAAAGACAGCACCGGCAAACCATAAAAGATCGGTGTTGATATTGTTAAAGCTGGCAAACATTTTGTCCTGAACAACCTGGAACTCATTCGGATCAATCAGCATCTGCATAAAGGATGACAGACTGTTGAACAGCGTGCCGAACACGACGCCGACAAGCAGAAGGAAAAACACGTTCCGCCCCTCGCCTTTAAACATGAGCTGATACAAAACGAGTGACAAGAGCACCATCAGCCCGACGGAGATGACGAAATTAAGATTTTTGTTCATCATGACGATATTCATTGAACCGAACAGGAACACGATGACGGTCTGAATGAGCATATACAGGGAATCGAGGCCTAAAATGCCCGGTGTCAGTATGCGGTTATTTGTAATCGTCTGGAAGATGACCGTCGAAAACGCGATCGCTCCTCCGGTGAGCATCATGGCAAGCACTTTGAAGCATCGTCTCGGCAGGGAGTATTCCCAATTGCCCAGTCCGTAGAACAGGAAGAATCCGATACATATCATGGCGAGCGCCGCCAGCAGCGTAATTTTTTTATTATGACTCATATGCTTTTCTCCTTAACAGCATATACAGGAAGATGCCGCTGCCGATAACACCGACCATCAGGCCGATGGAAATTTCGTACGGGAAGATGATCACCCTTCCCAAAATGTCGCAAAACAGCACAAAAACAGCGCCCAGCAGAGCGGTGTGAGGCAGGCTGCTCCTCAAGTTGTCCCCTTTGTAAATCGACACCATATTGGGAATGATCAACCCGAGAAACGGCAGCATCCCGACGGTCAGGATCACCAGTGAAGCGATGAGCGACACGATAATCAGACCGATATTAACGACGCGTTTGTATTTCAGGCCGAGATTGACGGAAAAGCTCTCTCCCATTCCCGCCACCGTAAATTTATCCGCATACACATAAGCGATGATCACCAGCGGGATACTCAGATATAAAAGCTCATACCGGCCTTTGACGACCAGTGAGAAATCTCCCTGCAGCCAAGACGACAGGTTTTGGATCAGATCGTATTTATATGCGATAAACGTGGCGATTGAGCTGACAATATTCCCAAGCATTAAACCGACGAGAGGAATAAAAATCGCATCATTGAACTTGATTCTCTCGAGGATTTTCATGAAAAGGAAATTCCCCGCCAACGCGAAAACGAAAGCGATAGACATTTTCACAAGCGGACTCGCTGACGTAAAAAGCATTAATGAAATCAAAATTCCGAGCCTTGCCCAGTCCATCGTTCCCGCAGTCGTCGGCGATACAAATTTATTCCGGCTGATCTGCTGCATGATTAATCCGCAGATGCTCAGGCTCATGCCGGCGATGATAATGCTCACCAAACGCGGCAGCCGGCTGTCAAACAATGTACCTGCCTGTTCTTTATTTAAATGAAAAATATCCAGCGGCGACAAATCTTCTACACCGATAAATATAGAAGTACACGCCAAAACCGCCAGTAGCAAAAGTAAGTAACGTAGCTTCATGCTGCCTCCCTGCACCCATCACAAACGGTATGACTGATTGCCAAACAACTCCCATATATCCCACTCGTAATGATTATCATTATCAACGACAATTATAATCTTATCATCTTTCCAAGCGCAGTCAATACAGTTTTGCTTTCAAAAGCGGTCATCCGCGGGCCGTACACTAAATTGTCTTACAATCAGTCTATCAAGAATTTGCAGGATTTTCTATAACCTACATTTGGCTGCTTATCATTTTTTGCACATGATGACACGCTTGAGGGAAACAAATCTGACAAACAGCGGCAAAATTCCTCCGTGAAAATACAAATGTTCTCCCCACGTAGAAAAAATCCTTGATTTACATGTTTGAAAGAGAGATAATAAAAATTAAATTTGTGAGAAAATTTAAATATTAGGGGATGTAAATCATGAAAGTTGTAAAATTCGGAGGCAGCTCTCTTGCGTCAGGAGCCCAGCTTGAGAAAGTGTTTCAAATCGTGACGGCTGATCCCGCGCGGAAAGCCGTCGTCGTATCGGCACCGGGAAAACGCTTCTCGGACGATACAAAGGTGACGGATCTGTTAATCCGCTGTGCGGAGCATTATTTGCAAAAAGGTGCAGCGCCCGAGCTTGCCGAAACGGTCATTGAACGGTACGCCGCCATCGCGCGTGAGCTGAACCTGGATTTCTCTATTATAGAAAGAATCCGCAGTGACCTATTCGATCTCTTAAACAGCTGTAAAACCAATTCCGAACAATATATGGATGCGGTGAAGGCGAGCGGCGAGGACAACAACGCGAAGCTGATCGCAGCCTACTTCCGACGGCAGGGCGTGAAAGCGGAATACGTAAGTCCGAAAGAAGCGGGGCTGTTTGTGACGAATGAACCCGGAAGCGCGCAGGTGCTCCCTGAGTCTTATGATCATTTGTACCGTCTGAGAAACCGGGAAGGCTTGATCATTTTTCCGGGATTTTTCGGTTACACGAAGGAGCATGAGATTGTGACGTTTTCCCGGAGCGGTTCTGATATTACCGGCTCCATTCTCGCCAGCGGCTTAAAAGCCGACCTGTACGAAAACTTTACTGATGTGGACGCCGTCTATTCCGTCAACCCGTCAATCGTGCGGCATCCGAAAGAAATTAACGAACTGACGTATCGGGAAATGCGTGAGCTCTCCTATGCCGGATTTTCCGTTTTTCATGATGAAGCGCTGATTCCCGCATTTCGGGCCGGCATCCCCGTTCAGATTAAGAATACGAATAATCCGGATGCGAAAGGAACACGCGTCGTCAGCAGCCGTGACAATACGAACGGGCCAGTCATCGGCATCGCAAGCGACACGGGCTTTTGCAGCATTTACATAAGCAAATATTTAATGAACCGGGAAATCGGTTTCGGCCGCAAAGCCCTTCACATTTTGGAGGAAGAAGGATTGACGTATGAACACGTTCCATCCGGCATTGACGACATCACGATCATCCTTCGGCACAATCAGATGGACTCAGAACTGGAACACAGGCTCGTCACCCGCCTGAAGCAGGAACTTCAAGCAGATGAAGTCACAGTCAGGCACAATCTGGCGCTGATTATGGTCGTCGGGGAAGCGATGCGCCATAATGTCGGCACAACCGCCAGGGCATCCAAAGCCCTGGCGGAAGCCGGTGTCAACATCGAGATGATCAATCAAGGGTCATCGGAAGTCAGCATGATGTTCGGAGTGAAAGAAGAACAGGAAAAACACGCGGTGCGTGCGCTGTATGACGAATTTTTCGCCGGAGTCTTACTCTCATAGGACACAGCCTCTTTTTTCTCTTGTCCACTAATATCCCTTACAAAGCAGCTTCTTTTACATATTGTATGGTATAGACAATATGGAGGTGAAGCTCATGTCAGGATATTCTGGAATCAGCTCTTTCGCTTTGATCGTTGTTTTATTTATCCTGTTGGTTATTGTAGGTACTGCCTATGTTGGCGGTTTCTAAGCATCACTCCGTCTATATGAGGACGCTGCGGGTTTTGACCTGCGGCGTTTTCTTTTGTTTTCCGCCGCTGTCCGAGTCCGGCCGCGCAAAAAAAGACTGCCGGGAACATTCCCAGGCAGTCTTTTCCTTTGTTCAGGTTATTTTCTTCTCACGTCATTCCTCTTTCAGTTACATGGAAGTCAGCCTGATCTGGCTGGCCTGCACCTGTCACTGTAAAAATCGCGGCGGCTGCTAAACAAATAACAAACCATTTAGATTTCAATTTCATACAAACCTTCACTCCTTTGTATTTGTTTCCTTGCCTCTTCGACTTTCAGAAAATAGTCAGAAGAAATTTTAAAGCAATTTTGTTCATAGTAATATTTAGCTGCTTCTAGTGCTAAATCCTCTATATCGGCGTATAAATTTTTATCTTCCAGGTAACGGAAACACGCGCTGATTGTTTCCTCATCCGGTTTCGCCTGATACAGAGCCTGCAGCCATTCGAATTTTACCGTGTAAACGGGATCGTCTGTTTCTTTAGCATATTCATATCCCCGCTTGTGATATTCCGACGCTTTTTCTTTTTTTCCGAGTTTAAAGTAAATGAGTGTGATTAGAAAATATGCTTGAGGAAGAGAATTGACGATTCTTTGTGATTCAAATGTATCGACCGCCCGTTCAAAGTACGGAATCGCTTCGCCGATGCGGTCCTGATTGTAGTAGCACAGTCCGAGGTTATACAGCGCCCTCCCGACAAGCTGCGCTTTTTGTTCTTTTTCGGCCATTTGCAGAGCGTGCTGAAAATGTTTGGCCGCCTGTTCAAAGCGCCTTTCATCCATTAAATTGACGCCGAATACAAAATGGCATTGAATGATCCGGACGTTATATGTGTCCTGCTCTACGTAAATTTCATAAGCGTTTTTTATATGTATCAAAGAAAAATACGTTTGTTTCATATGATAATAAGCTTCGGCCACTTTAAAATAAAACTCCGCCCGTTCCACGTGGTCCGATACGAAGGCCAGTTTTTTCTCAGCTTGTTTATAATATGTAATCGCTGAGATAAATTCTCTTTTATCAAATTCAAACATGCCTTTGAAAAAGTTGACGTAATAATCGAGAAGCCCTTTGAGGCCGGCCTGGCTGTTATCAATGTTATCAAGAATTTCCGACAGGGTCGGCTGGTCTTCTATCTTCAGTTTTTCCAGCGGCTCCAAGTAGTCCAGCATCAGCTGATGGCGAAATTCCATGAGGGAATAATAAAGCACTAAGTTCGAATCAGGCTCCATATGGTCAAGCTCTTGTTTGATCTCGGCCTTCAAGATCTCCGCATCCGGCACGCTGAATGTTCTGATGTATCGATACCACTCGTTAATTTTCTGCCCGACTGCTGAAGAAGGAATTAACCCGCTCTTCATTCCTTCACCCTCCCCATCCAAGACCTGTTTACCAGTTATTTTATCACGTTTCCGTCTCTTTCCATCCCGAAAAACACGCAAACTTTGTTTCGGCAGAGCGCAATTTTCCGAGTGGAGTTAAAACAGACGGAACCGCCGGTTTCAAGATGATTCATGTTTCGTATTCAGCGGAAGGCGGATTGTAAAGGTCGTGCCTTTTCCTTTTTCGCTGTCAATATCTATCGTGCCCTTGTGCATTTCGACGAGCTGCCTGACGATGGACAGGCCGAGTCCGTATTCGCCGTATGCCGTATTCGTCCGGGACACGTCCGCCTTATAAAACCGCTCCCATATATGCTCAATTTCCTCTTTGGAGATGCCGATCCCGGTGTCTTCGATTTCAATCACCGTTTCTTTATAGCCTTCATACCCGCGCAGCGTGATGTCTCCCTTTTGCGTAAATTGAATGCTGTTTTTCGTGATGTTGACGAGAATCTGGATCAGCCTGTCATAATCGGCGAACACTTTGACGCCGTCCTCCACTTGAATCCGCAGCTGATTTTGTTTTTCCTCCGCCTGCTGATTGAGATGCTCTTTAATAATTTCAAACACCTCGATTAGCGGCAGACTGAGCTTGTCCAGTTTGATTTGCTGGGATCTGATTTTTTCATAATCCAGGTTTTCTTTCACGAGCCTGAGCATCCGCTTCGTTTCTTCGCTGATCAGCGAGAAGCATTTCTCTTTATCTTTTTCCGGGATGGTGTTGCTGTTAAGCCCCTCCACAAGTCCGTTAATGGTCGTCAAAGGCGTTCTCAGCTCATGGGAGACATCGGCGATAAATTGGCGCCTCCGTTTTTCAAGGCGGTCAATCTGCTCTCTCGATTGCTTCAGATTTTTGGCCATGGTGTTGAAATCAGACGCCAGCATGCCGATTTCATCGCCGCCGCTGTTCTTGAGCGAAATATCGTAATCACCGGATGCCACTTTTCCGGTCGCATCCCGCAATGTCTGAATCCGCTTGACGTGAAATTTAGATAAAAGCCAGCTCAGCAGAATCGTGATGATAAGGGTGCTGATGATCGCGTAAATCATATAGCGGTTGACCTGGCTGATCATCTGCTCGACCCCTCTGACGGGAGACACGAGCAGCACCGCGCCTTTAAATTGATCGTTGATAAAAAGCGGCTTTGCGACAAGCGATACTTCTAAACCTTCTGTATTAAAACGGTTCATCTCCGCTCTGATCTGAACGGTTTTCCCTTGCTTCAGCATGTGCCACTCTTTACTTTTCAGCTTCTCGCGCGGCGGCATATCGTCAGGAAAAAAGTAAGGCCGCTGATGTTCATCGAAAATAATAAACCTGGTCTCGCGCGTTTTTAACATATCCTGATACGGATACAGGCGGCGCAGATCAAGATCGCGGCCGTTCAGCTCACTTGTGATCTGCTGCGCGTAAGATGACAGCTCATCCACTTTATTTTGATACGCAAAATCTTTCACAAAGTGCGAAAACAGGGAAATGATGATGAAAAAGGCCAAAATCAAAATGCTGACATGGCTTAACAGCAGCTGATATAAGTATTTAATCCTCATCAAATTTGTATCCTACCCCCCACACCGTGTATAAAAACGGTTTTTCCTCACTGGACAGTTTTTTGCGCAGCCGTTTAATATGAACATCAACCGTACGTTCATCGCCGTAAAATTGATAGCCCCACACCTGCTCAAGCAGCTGCTCTCTCGAAAAGACCTGGCGCGGGTTTTGTGCGAGATAAAAGAGCAGATCGAATTCCTTCGGCGTCAGATTCTCGACAGGTTTTCCGTGCAGAAACACTTCCCGCGTCTTCTTATTGATTGAAAAACACGCCGTTTCGATCAAGTCGTCGCTTTTTACGGCCTGCCCCGTCGCCCGGTATCTTCTGATCACCGCTTTAATCCGCGCTACTAGCGTCAGCGGGCTGAACGGCTTGGTAACATAGTCGTCCGCCCCCATTTCAAACCCGATCACCTGATCAGACTCCGTGTCCTTTGCGGTCAGCATAATAATCGGCACACTGCTCGTCTCTCTTATTTTCCGGCAGATCGTCACTCCGTCCATGGATGGAAGCATAATGTCCAGAATGACCAAATCCCAGTCCTCTTCCGTGAACCGCTGATAGCCTTCCACTCCGTCATGGACAAATTCGGCTTCAAATCCTTCTTTAAAAAAGAACATTTCCGTCATGGTGCATACGCTTATATTGTCTTCTATCATTAATATCTTCATTGGTTCCTCCGCTTATCTTCACGCTTTTTCTTATAATAGCACCATTTTACCCGGGTGTTTTCGGGTTTCACAATTGTTAGTTTTTATTTCATCACCCGGAAATAGTTTGTTCATATTTTTTTCATACATTTCTCCTACTATATACATATCGAATGGCCGGTGCTAAAGAAGGCCGGTTTTACAAGATCTGACACCCACACGGAGGAACAGACATGAACTTTATAAAAAGAGCCTTTTGGAGCATGAAGGCAAAAAAGGGAAAAACATTTTTGCAGCTGGTTGTGTTTTCAGTGATTTGCATTTTTGTCCTGTCCGGTCTTACGATCCAGTCAGCGGCAAAGAAATCAAGCGAACTGGCAAGGCAGCAGCTCGGCGGGAGCGTCACACTCCAGGCTGACCGCCAAAAGCAAATGGCGCAGCAGCAAAAAGACGGTGAAAAGAGGACGTTTGAATCAACGCCGATTTCCGTCTCAGATGCCAAGAAGCTTACATCTTTACAGCATGTTAAAAATTACAACTTCCTCACGACAGCGTCAGCAAATGCAGAAAGCTTTGATGCGATAAAAAGCTCAGGCGAATCAGCCGATAACCGTTCCGGCGCCGGCCGTTTTCAAGGCGGCGGAAGACAGATGATTTCAGCTGATATCTCGATCGAAGGCGTGCTCTCTACGGCATTGCTTGATGATTTCACAGGCGGGAGCTCAAAAATCACTGACGGCCGCGCCATCATAAAAACAGATGCGGACGCAAAAGTCGCCGTGATTAATGAAACGCTGGCAGATCAAAACAAGCTGAAGGTCGGCGGCTCCATTACCGTTTCCTCAGCAGCGGATGATTCTGTGAAAACGAAGCTTAAAATTGTGGGAATCTATAAAACAACATCATCAGGAGACGATCAGGCACAGCATTTTTCATTCTTAAATCCTGACAATAAAATCTATACGCCTTACACTGCCGCGGCGGCGTTAAAAGGGTCTGATAACAAAAACAAAATCAGCTCAGCCGTTTATTATATGGATGATGCCAAATATATTGACTCATTCGTTGCGGCTGCGAAAAAAACATCTATAGATGATAAAACCTACGCGCTGACGACAAATGATCAGGTGTATCAGCAAATGGTCGGCCCGATTGAAAATGTCGCGTCATTTTCTAAAAACGTGGTATACCTTGTATCCATCGCGGGCGCGGTCATTCTCGGGTTGATCGTGATGATGTCGATCAGGGAACGCAAGTATGAAATGGGTGTCTTGATGGCGATCGGCGAAAAGCGCTGGAAGCTCATCGGACAATTCTTAACGGAAATTCTGGTTGTCGCCGTTATTGCCATCGGGATCGCATCCGTCACGGGCAGCCTTGTGGCGAATCAGCTCGGAAATCAGCTTCTTTCCCAGCAGGTCAGCTCAGCCGATGATTCACAGCAGCAAACAAGCGGCTGGGGCGGAGGAGAAATGCCGCGGGGAGGCGGCATGTTCGGTCAGCATTCATCCGGCGCGGATGTCATCAGTACAATGCAGGTAAACGTCTCGCTGAATGACCTTCTGATTCTTGGCGGCATCGGCGTCGCAATTGCCGTCATCGCCACATTACTGCCGTCTGTATCAGTCATGCGGCTTCACCCTAAAACGATCCTGACCAAGCAGGAATAAGAGGAGGCAGCATAATGAGCCTATTAACCTTTCAACAGACCGGCTACTGGTACCAAGACAAATCACAGCCGCTGTTTCAGGATATAACGATCAGCTTTGAAAAAGGGAAGTTTTATACAATTGTCGGCGCCTCCGGAACGGGGAAAACAACGTTTTTGTCTCTGGCGGGCGGCCTTGACACACCTAAAGAGGGAAGCATCCTTTATAACGGAAAAGACATCTCCAAAATCGGATTAACCAAATTCAGAAATCAATATGTCTCTATCGTCTTTCAATCTTATCATCTGATCCCGTATATGACGGCGCTCCAGAATGTCACAACGGCGATGGAGATCACCGGCTCTAAGGAGAACAACAAAGATGCGTTCGCGCTCAGCATGCTGAAAAAAGTCGGCATCACCGAACAGCAGGCCCGTCAGCGGGTGCTGACATTAAGCGGCGGACAGCAGCAGCGCGTTTCAATTGCGCGGGCTTTCAGCTGTAACACGGATTTGATTTGCGCGGACGAGCCGACGGGAAATCTCGACGAGGATACGTCAAAGGAAATCGTCCGGCTCTTTCAGGATCTGGCGCGTAAAGACGGCAAATGCATCATCATGGTTACGCACGACGAACAAATTGCCAAAGTTTCGGATATCAACATCCGCTTATCAAGAGGAAGTTTCACGGTTAAAGAAAACGGCACGGCCGTTTCCTGATACCGCGCCCCTGCCAGCGCAGACAGGGGCGCACCCTATATCCCCCTATTCAATAGAAGTGAACGTAAAAAGAGCGAGGGCTGCATCCCCCCGCTCTTTTTATTTATATCAGCTGTAAAAAACGGTCCATATTTGATTGTCCGGCTGCTTTGATCAATTCTTCCGCCTTTTTCTCTTCTCCCGACAAAGCGAGCCGGAGTTTGTCTTCAATGTCTTCTTCAGAAAGACCGTTTCCCGGCGCTCCCTTCGGACAGTCGATACGTGCTTCATAGACATGACCGCCGGAAGCCGTGACCCGTACAATTGTAAAACGGCCTTTCGGAACGGCGTTTTCAGCCGGCTGAATTTGGTCATCGCAGCTGCGGTGAATCCGCTCAAATCCTTTTTGAAGGGATTCCGGAATCGGCGCGGATGTGAAATGTTCAACTGAAAAATCCTTACCGTGCAAAGCTAAGGTGATCACATATTCCACGCTGAATCTCCCCGCTTCGCCTGTTTTCGGACGCCGTTCTGTCAATGCGGCGTCACCGCCCGGCGGATAAATCACGTCGATCCGTTCCGTTTGGCCGAAAGTGAGACCATGTTCGGCCTTCAGCTTGAGAATGGCGTCCGCCGCATGATGAGCCGCCGAGCAAAACGGATAAACCTTAAACCAAAGTCCCGGGCTCACAATCCGCCAAGGTTTTCCCCACCCGCTTACAAGGAGGGTTTCTGCCCGTTCAAGATCGCCGTACAGTCCGAAAAAACCTTTCTCCCCGTCGAGCGCATGAACTGAGCCGCCGATACCGGCCTTTGCAAGCTGCACGGCGAACAACCCGGCTTGAGCGGCCAGTCCGGCGTGGAGCGGCTTCATTTCTGTCCCGAATTGCACTCTCATGCCTCCGGAGCGGGCAGCCGCAAACCCGATTGCTTTCTGCAATTGGGTTTGATTCAGATTCTCCGCGAATCCGACGGCGCATGCGGCCGCAATGGCACCTAACGTTCCTGTATTGTGCCAGCCTTTCTCGTAATGATGCCTTCCAGCTGACTCGCCGAGCCGCGCCATCACTTCGATTCCCGTCACATAAGCACCGAGAAAACGGCTTTTGTCTATACGGCCGGCTGATGCGGCTGCAATCAAAGCCGGGAGGATGACTGCGCTCGGATGTCCTCTTACATCAGAATGAACATCGTCAAAATCAAGCGCATGTGCGATGAATCCGTTAATGAGCGCGGATTGGGACGGCGTGGTTTTTTGATTTCTGCCGATAAGCGGCGCTATCGGCACCCCGCCTTCTTCTTCGGCCAGTTTTACCAGCTTTTCAACTCCTTTATCCCGTCTCCCGGCAAAAGCTGCCGCTGTAAAATCAAGCAGTCCTTTGCGCGCTTCTTTCATCGCTTCAGCGGATGTTTCCGGCACAGACGACATGACGGCCTGAGCAAGCCCGGCCGTCAGATTTTCCGTATTCATTCCGTCTGCTCCAATACGTTGACGGCAAGCCGGGCGAAAAACTCAGCCGCTGCCGGGAGCGCTTTTTCGTCGAGTGTGAAGGCGGGATGGTGCCATTCTTCCGTTCCGTTTGTTCCCATCCAGACGAAGAAGCCGGGGATTTTTTCTTGATATAATGCGAAGTCTTCCCCGCCGGGCGACTGTTCTGCCCGAACGGTTTGAAGCCCGAGGCTTTCAGCCGTTTGTTCCGCCGCCTGTATGAAACGGGCGTCGTTCATCACTGACGGAAGGTAAGGATACCAGCGGAAATCAGCCTCTGCCCCGAATCCGGCCGCGATTCCTTCAGCAACCCGCTTCATATGTTTCGGAACAGCGTCACGCGCTTCTTTTTGAAACGTCCGGACGGTGCCTTCCATTTCAACATGGTCCGGGATGACATTCCATGAGCTGCCGCCTTGAACTCTTGTGATGCTGACGACGGCATTATGAAGCGAGCTGATATTTCTGCTGACAACTGATTGCAGGCCGCCGATGATCTGTCCTGCCGCCTGAATCGGATCAATGCTGTTATCAGGGATTCCGGCGTGGCCGCCTTTTCCTTTAACAGTGATTTCAAAGCGGTCGACACTCGCCATCAGCGGACCTTCTTTCAGACCGACCGTGCCGACGGGGAGGTCAGGTTTGTTATGCATGCCGAATATCGCCGATACACCGTCAAGCGCGCCGGCTTCAATGACCTGTCTTGCTCCGGCGGCGATTTCTTCCGCGGGCTGAAAAATAAACCGCACCGTTCCTTTCAGCTCATGCTTTCTCTCATTTAATAAAAAAGCCGTGCCGAGGATAGATGCCGTATGGAAATCATGGCCGCAGGCGTGCATCACGCCGCTGTTGCGCGAAGCAAACGGAAGGTTTGTTTTCTCTTCGATCGGCAATGCGTCGATGTCCGCTCTGACGGCGATGACGGGGCCGCTTTTGTCTCCTTTGATTTCAGCGATCACTCCGGTTTGAAGTTTCGGCATATCAAGAACCGTGATTCCTTCTTCCTCCAGCCAGCGGCGGATTTTATTCGTCGTTTCGTATTCCTCGCCTGACAGCTCAGGGTGTTCATGAAGGTCGCGGCGGATATTGATTAAACGTTTGTTTAATGATTCATACGTTTCATTTGCCATTTCTTCTTCTTCCCTTCTTAGACAAGTTCGGCGGGCTCTCCCACTTGCTTAATGAATTTTTTCGTCCGTTCGTTCTGCGGATTGTCAAACAGCTCTTCCGGCGTTCCCTGTTCGATGATGCGTCCGTCCGCCATAAATATGACCTTGTCGGCCACTTCACGAGCAAAAGCCATCTCATGCGTGACGATGATCATGGTTGTCTGTTTTTCGGCAATTGATTTGATGACTTGGAGCACCCCGGCTACAAGCTCAGGGTCAAGGGCCGAAGTCGGTTCATCCAGTAAAATCGCGTGAGGATCAACGGCCAAGGCACGCGCAATCCCGATCCGCTGCTGCTGCCCGCCTGACATCGTAATCGGGTAGCTGTCCGCTTTGTGTTCTAAACCGACTTGCCGCAGCAAATCCATACCGATCTGTTCCGCTTCTTTTTTCGGTTTCTTTTGCGCGGTGATCAGCGCCTCTGTCACATTTTGCAGGGCGGTTTTGTTTTTGAACAGGTTGT
Source organism: Bacillus sp. Pc3 (assembly GCF_000815145.1). Taxonomy (NCBI): domain Bacteria; kingdom Bacillati; phylum Bacillota; class Bacilli; order Caryophanales; family Bacillaceae; genus Bacillus; species Bacillus sp. Pc3. The sequence goes on from NZ_CP010406.1 coordinate 1,674,241, forward strand.
AATTCTGAAACACCATCGCCGTCTGCTGGCGAAGCTTATGAACGTCTTTGCGCGAATAGGACGCTGCATTCAGCTTTGCATCACCGATTTCAATGATGCCGTCATCCGGGCGCTCCAGCAGATTCAAACAACGGAGGAGCGTTGATTTTCCCGAGCCTGACGGGCCGATGATGGCCGTGACTTCGCCGCTTTTGATCTCAAGATCGATCCCGTCAAGTACGGTAAGGTCTTTAAATGCTTTTCGAATATGTCTGACTTGTATCATCCTGAGCCTCCTCCTATGTGCGATAAGGCTTGCTGATCGCCCGTTCGAGCAGATCCTGCAGCACACTGTAAATAATCGTAAGAACCCAGTACATGACCGCGACGGCTAAATACGTCTCAAAATATTTGAGGTTGCCTGATGCGTACATTTTTCCTTGGGCGAACATTTCCATCACTCCTAATGTAAAGGCGAGCGATGTTTCTTTTAACAGGCCGATAAACGTATTTCCCGTCGCGGGAAGCGCGTTTCTGACGGCTTGCGGGAAAATGATCCGTCTGTACGCCTGGGATTTTGTCATTCCGACAGACAGACAGGCTTCAAGCTGCCCCTCATCTACTGAGTTGAGCGCCGCGCGGAAGATTTCAGCCAAGTAGGCGGCATTCTTCAGGCTTAACCCGATAATCGCCGCAGTTAACGCCGTCATCTTGCTCATTCCGGGAAACAGCTGAGGCAGGCCGTAATAAATTAAGAAAAGCTGGACGAGCGTCGGCACGCCCCGGAAAAATGAAATATACACCTTTGACAGCTGGTGAAGCACAGGAACACGATTTTTTGTGATAAGCGCTAATATAAGGCCGCCGATCACGGCAAATACCATGGCTGCGACGGCCATTAGTAATGTGATCGGCAAGGCTTCGATTAACGCGGGAAAAGCTGAAAACATAAATCCCCAATCAATGCTGTTCATTCTCGATTTTCACCGCCGTTTCTTAATGCTTTGCTTCTGTTGTGATATCTTCTTTAAAGTACTTTTCAGACAGCTTTTTCAGCGTGCCGTCTTTTCGCAGGTCTTCAATGGCTTTGTTTACTTTTTTGCGGATTTTATCGTGAGCCGCATCTTTCGCAAACGGGAAAGCGACTTTTTCATAGACAATCGGGTCTCCTGCTAATTTCAGAGGCAGACCGGTCTTTTTGATCTGGGCGATCAGGACGCTGCGGCTGTTTACATAAGCGTCAACCCGTCCGTAAGCCACGTCTTTCAGCGTGCCTTCTTGTGTTTCATATGTTTTCATGTTGATTTTTTTATCCGGGTCCTTGCTCTCAAGGTTTTTCGCGTGGTTTGAGCCCAGAACGGCCGCCACTGTTTTTCCTTTTAGATCGTTGACTGATTTGATGTCTTTGTTATCGTTTTTGACGACGATTTGAGTGCCCGCATACGAATACGGTTCCGTGAAGTTATACGTTTTCTTGCGTTCGTCCGTGACAGCGACCTGGTTAGAGATGGTATCGAGTTTGCCGGTCTGGAGCTCTCCCATCAGACCGCTGAATTCAAGCAGCTTCCAGTCCAGTTTCATGTTGATTTTTTTCGCGACGGCTTCCATGACATCCACGTCAAAGCCGGTCAGCTTGCCGTTTTCTTTATATGCGAACGGATAGCTTTGTCCCGTGGCGCCTACATGCAGTACGTTATCGCCGCCTTCGCTTTCTTTTCCGTTTCCGCATGCTGATAAGACCGCCAAAAGTGCGGCAGACAGCAGCAAAGCCCATGTTTTCTTCTTCATTGAAATCCCGCCTTTTCCTATTAGAATGTTAATCCTGCAATTGTTTTTTTAAATAAATGGTGATGTGCCCTTTTCCTAGATCCTTTTCGCCTGCACGGACGTAGCCTTTCCGCTCGTACATGCCGATCAGCCACGGATGCTTGTCCGCTGTGCCCAGTGACACGAAAGGCGCTTTTAATGTGTCGCGGAGCACTGTATTCTCCAGCCACTCCAGCATGTCTGAGCCCGTCCCTTTTTTTCCGGTTTCAGGATCGACGGCAAACCACCAAATATGAGGAACACCGTACGGCCCGGGATTCGGCCCCCACGGCATCCGCAGAGAAATCGTCGCCAGAATCCGGCCGTCTTCCTCCAAAACGTAACAGGCGTTTTTTTGTATGTTAGTTAATACGAGTTCTTTATCCGCCGTGGCAGCGGCAAAGTTGATGCCGAGCTTGCGGATCGGTTCATACGCCCGCAGTGTCAGTGAAAGCAGCTCATCAGCGTCTGCCTCCGTTGCGAGCCGGTATTGTCTTGACATGATGAGCCCTCCTTTAGTCGGCATATCGGTTTGCCGGTTTTTCCAGTCCGAAATGTTCTCTGAGCGTCGTTCCTTCATACTCTTTTCTGAACACGCCCCGTTCTTGTAAAATCGGAATCACTTTGTCTACAAAAAGAGTGAGACCTTCAGGCAAAAGCGGCGGCATGATGTTGAAACCGTCACAAGCTTGTTTTCCGACCCATTCTTCCATCTTATCGGCAAGCTGTTCCGGCGTTCCGACAAAGATATGATGGCCTCTTGAACCCGCCACATATTTGTACAGCTCGCGGATGGTCATGTTATCGCGTTTGGCCATCTCCTGAACGAGCTTGAAGCGGCTTTTAACGGCATTCGACGCATCCGCATCCAATTCAGGCAGCGGGCCGTCAAGCGGGCAGGCGGAAAGATCGACGCCGCCCAGATAGTTTTGCAGAATGTTCAGGCCGACAGACGGAATGATGAGGTCTTGGAGCTCTTCATATTTTGCCTGCGCTTCTTCTTCGGTATCGGCGATAACGGGAAAAATTCCCGGCATGATCGCGATTTTTTCAGGATCACGGCCGAAAGAAGCCGCTTGTTCTTTAATAGATTGATAGAATTCCTGCGCGGATTCCAAATGATTTTGCGCGGTGAAAATGACCTCCGCCGTTTTGGCGGCCAGCGCTTTTCCGTCTCCTGATGATCCGGCCTGAATAATGACCGGGCGCCCTTGAGGTGTGCGGGCAACATTTAACGGCCCTCTCACGGAGAAATATGTTCCTTTATGGTTCAATTCATGCATTTTGCCTTTATCGAAAAATGCTCCTGATTCTTTGTCACGGATAAAGGCGTCTTCCTCCCACGAATCCCATAATCCTTTGACGACTTCAACGAATTCTTCCGCGCGCTGATATCTGAGATGGTGCTCAAGATGCTTTTCGCCGCTGAAATTAAGCGCGGTCGATTCAATCGAAGATGTGACGACATTCCAGCCCGCGCGGCCGTTGGAAAGATGATCAAGCGATGCAAATTGTCTCGCGATATGGAACGGTTCGCTGTATGTGGTAGACGCGGTCGCCGTCAGACCGATGCGGGATGTGACCTGAGCGAGCGCCGACAGAAGCGTAAACGGCTCAAAGCGCGTCAGCACATTCGGATGTGATTTGCCGTCTATTGATAAACTGTCCGCCAAGAACAGCATGTCCAATTTCCCCCGCTCCGCTGTTTTCGCCAGTTCTTTGAAATAATCCAAATTCATGCTCGCGTCCGCCGGTGCCTGAGGATGTCTCCAAGAAGCGACATGATGGCCGGTGCCCGCGAGAAACACACCGAGTTTGATTTCTTTTTTCTTTGTCATGATGGATCTCCTTCTATTCTGAAATACGGTTCGGAACACATTAACACCACTAAACCTATATTTCCTAGTAAATTTATAAGAATAAATCAAAATGTACAATTGTCACGCAAGTTTGTCAATGCATGAAGACAAAAATCATGATTTTTTAAAAAACCCGGCGCACCGGCCGGGTTATTTCTTCGAAACTGTATAGACGGTCCCTTTGACCTTTTTCTTAATAACGGCAATGATAAGCAGCAAAACGGGGAACAGCACTTGAAACGGAAGATGAATATAGATCGGCACAATGTTTAAGCCTTCATTCATATGTTCCGAAAAATTGCTTGCGATGCTGATGGAGAGAATCAGCACCCCCAATCCGACCGGGAAGGCCAGCTGGGACGGATTTTTTTCTTTAAACAGCGTGGACACGCCCACGACAACCGCATATGTAAAAAGGCTGACTTTGAAAAAACCGCCGATGACGAGCACGAGCATGAAAAAGACATCCAGCCGGTCTAAAAACTCTTCCACTTTAATTGTCTGTATGGTGCTCAGCAGCGGAAATTGAGAGCGGAGCATTAAGTTGACGTCCAGCACACAAATATTAATCGCCACTGACATTGCCAAAAACAGCCCGCTGATGATAATCGCCAGAAATCCGGTTTTCTTCACCTTTTTCCGATCTTTTAAATAAGGGAAAATCATGACAAACACGATTAATTCACCGAACGGGATGAACATCGTCTGTTTAAACACGGAATAAATGACCGTTCCTGCACCCTCCGCTAAAACGGGCTGGAGAAATCTGAGGTTTATCGTGCCTGAGCTGATAATGAGGATCAGCCCGACGGCTGTCAGGAAATACATAATGCCAAACAGCAGCTCGCCGGCTCTCGCTATCACTTCAATTCCCTTTCTGACCGCAAATATCGCGGCGATCATCAGCATGGCATTCACAATTAAAATTGGCGTGTCCTGGTAGGCGAAGGTGACAAGCATTTCGCCGAAATCCCGCAATACGCGGGCGGCGATATAAGCAAAATAGAGAATATAAAGAAGGGAGACCGCCCAGCTCAGATGTCTGCCGATCAGTTCGTTCATGTAATCTCTCGGTGAAGACTCAGGAAAAAATTGATACAGCGCCTGATAAACGTAGAAAAGTCCGAGACCGGTAACGCACCCGAGAAGCACGGACAGCCACGCATCCCGCCCGGCCATCGTGCCCGGCGGGATCAATAACGAACTGCCCAATTCAAACAAAATGATCATAATAAACAGCTGACGCGTGCCGATTTTCGCATTTTCCATACGCTTCGCTCCTTTCTCCTCAAATCAATCATGCTCAAGCTTGTCTGAGAGAGGATTATTCCGCAAGCCCGTTCTTCTGATAATGACTTCCGTTTTGACATCTACGGGGAGATTGGGGAAATATTCTTCATCCCACTTCCCTTTGAACTTTTTCCATTTGTCCGGATGCTTCCGATAGATCAGGTCTCCAAAGCCGACGAAGTCATTCTTATGGGCTTTTATATCTTCAATCGATTTGGTGATATCTTTCTCAAGCTGCACGCTGAGCGCCTTTTGCATCGTCATCAGCACTTGCGGATCAGACAGATGGAAAGGGTATCTGACAGCGTCCACCAGCCCCTCGACCTGAGCATGCACGTGAATATGCGGTTTTCCGTTCGGAAAAGTGGCCGTCACTTTTGTATTCTGGCGGGTGACCTGCAGACTGATGGCATGCTTCACGTTCTTCCAATCCGCATTGATGAACGTATGCTTGATCCTATTGAGCAGCCATACAGCCCCCACACTGTCGTCATCCTCAATCCAGTAATCCAGCCTCCCATCCTTTTTGAACACCGCCAGTCCGTCCGCTGACAGCACTGCTTTCGGTTCAGTTGTCTGCGTATTTTCCATCGTAGGACCGGCTTTATCGTCTCCGTGCATTTCATAACCAGGAATAAACGGCGACCCGGCCGGAGAAGCGAGATCAATCAGAACGTCCTGAAGGCTGGTTTTAATGACTCTGCCGTATTGTTCCTGCGTGAAGCTGAGCGTCTTGTTCACTTTATTGGAAGGGATTTTATCAATCGGCGTCAGCACTTTAATAATGTCTTCAGCCTTGCAATTATGCGCGATCACAACGGTTGCGGTCGTCCTGAATTCGGTGTCGCGGTCAAGATTGTCCAGAATAAAACTGAGCCCTTCCTCTTTCGCCAGTTTTTCACTGAACACCACGAGATTCGTATGCGCAAAATAGAGCCTTCTGGACACTTTCATCGAGCCTTTTCTCAAAGCTTCCGTCATATTGTCTCCGGACACCGAATAGACGGAAACCGGAGGCCGGTCTCCCGCTCCGCCGCCCTGCAGACCGCCGGCCACGTTTCCCGGATTGATAATTTGCAAGTGAAGGACGTATTTTCCCGTTTCGGTCCGGTCAATACCGATGGCGGAGATCACCGCTAGATCGGTCAGCTCCCTTTTATCCCAGCATCCGGATACAAACATAAGGGAAACCATCGTACAAAGGATAAGCATCCATTTACGTCTTTTCATTACCGTCGCCCTCTTCTACATCTTTATTAACCATTCCTCTGGATGTCTCCGGTTTCGGTCTTTGATGTTCCCCTTGGCGCCTGTTGTTTTCCTGCACGAGCAGTCCCGGCCTTTTTTCATCCGCCCATAACGGAGCTCGGAGAAGGGAATCCTTCAGCCCGCCCGGGGTTAAAGGAGCGAGCGGGGACATATACGGAAATCCGAATGAACGCAGGCCGCACAGATGGACAAACATCATGATAATGCCCAGAATCAGCCCGTAAAATCCCATGACCGCCGCCGACAGAATAAAGAGAAACCGGATCAGGCGCGCAGATATCGCCATGTCAAAAGCCGGGGTCGCAAAGCTGGCAATCGCCGTCAGGGCGACGACGATAACCATGGCCGGGGAGACGATGCCGGCCTGTACGGCGGCCTGGCCGATGACAAGCGCTCCGACTATGGAAACGGCGGAGCCGACAACTCTCGGAAGCCGGACACCCGCCTCCCTGAGAATCTCAAAGGCCACTTCCATCGTCAGCGCTTCAATCACGGCCGGGAACGGCACCGTCTCCCGCTGAGCCGCGATGACAATCAGCAGCTGCGTCGGAATCATTTCCTGGTGAAAGGTCGTCGCCGCCACATAAATCCCCGGCGCCACCAGTGAAATGAAGAAGATCAAAACCCGCAGCACCCTGATGCTGGTGGCGATATCAAATCGTGAATAATAATCCTCAACGGATTGAAAAAATTGAATAAATAAGGCCGGCGCGATGAGAACGAACGGCGTTCCGTCCACGATAATCGCAAATCGTCCTTCCAGCAGATTCCCCGCCACGACGTCCGGCCGCTCCGTATGATATACGGTGGGAAACACAGAAAACGGCGCGTCTTCAATGAGCTGTTCAATGTAGCCGGATTCCAGAATGCTGTCGATGTCAATGTGCTTCAGCCGCTTGCGGACTTCCTTAATCAGCTTTTTATCGCAAATTCCGTTAATATACATCAGCGCGACATCCGTATTCGTTTCGTGTCCGATCTCCATTTTTTCAACCCATACATCAGGCGTTTTTACATACCTGCGGATCATGGATATATTGGTTTGCAGAGATTCAGTGAATCCCTGCCGCGGGCCGCGGAAAGAGACCTGAGTGCTCGGTTCTTGAATGGACCGGTGCTCTCCCCCTTCCGTGCTGGCGATCAGCGCCTTGTCAGCCCCGTCGACAAAAATGAGCGTGCTGCCCGCCACCAGCCCGGCATAAAGACTTTTCCATTTTTCTGCCTCTTTCACCCCGCCGATCGCAAGCGTTTTATCGTATATCAGGCAGACCGCTTGTTCCGGCTGAACGGACGGGATGTCGATTAAATCCTCCAGAAGGGATTGGCTGACGAGCTGTTCGTCTACCAAACCGGCGATATACACAATTGCAGCCGGAAGCTCTTCTTTTCCGATTTTCAGCCGGCGGATGACGACGTCGGCACTGTTGCCGAACCTCTCAGACAGCTTCTTCATATTTTGCTTTAAGCTGAGGGAGATCGGCTCATCCCGCTCTTTGTCCGGCTGGCTGTCCGCTTCTTTTCTGCCTTCATTGTCACGGTCGTTTTGATCGGCTTTTTTTTGTTTCTTCTGTTTAAAAAATGGCGGCATATCGCAAAAAACCTCTCCTCGTTTTTTTCATATTCTTCCTGTACGGCAAAAGATTATGCACGGCGGAAAGTCTGTATAAGTTCTGCGTAATCGAAAAGGATAAAAAGGGAGAGTGATGCGCATGAAAATATTGGGGGTTTCATTTTTTTTGCTGGCTGCCTGTCTGATCATTTCAGTAACGATAGATATGCTGCAAGGTTTCAGTTTCTATGGAGCGGTCCAAAACAACCTGTCCGCTTTTAAATTGACCACCTTCTCAGAATGGCTGATGCTGTTTTTATTCGCCCTCTTTTTAATCAGAGAAATGATCGTTTTATATAAATCCGGTAAAAAAGATGCCTGACAGGCGCACGGCTGTATTGTGTCAAAAAAGAACACATCCCTCCTTCTTTCGGAGTTCATGTGTTCTTTTTATTTTTCCGATGCAGATTGTTTTCAGATGACGATATTTCCGCTGTCCGTATCTGTCGCGTGTTTCACAATGACGCCTTTGATAATGCGGTTGCCGATGATTTTAGTACTTGCGGAGGAATTGGTTTGGATGGCGGAAGCAGAAGCGGCGGAAAGGTTGTTGATGGTATTGCCCGACACGAGGGAATTGGAGGCTCCGTTCAGATAAATGCCGATCGGGCTGCCCGCCGTTCGGTTGATCGTGAGCGTATTGTCTATGACTTCATGCGTGCCTGAATTCAGATACACGGTAACGATGAGTGGTGATGATTCAAAGCGGTTGCTGATGACAGAGGTCCCCGAGGATGTTGAACTGAATACGGGATAGTTTTTATAGTTCTTAAAGAGATTGCCTTTGATGACAGCCCTTGCGTCATTTGTCACAGATACGGCATAGGACTCCGCGGCGCCCTGATACGCATTCGGAATCAGCGTATTTCCTTCAATAACGGCATTTCCGCCTGTGACCCATATGCCCCGGCTGAACGATTTCAGCACATTTTGTTTTACGGTGATATTGCCGGCCGACATGCTGATTCCGTCCGTTACCTGATTTAGAGTATTATTCATAAAGACGGCGTTTTCCGACAGCGTCGCCCGCATCCCCGTGCTTCGTCTCGTTTCGGAACGTCCGTTTTCAATGACATTGCCGTCAACGGTCACATCTTCCGCTTGATAGACGGAAATGCCCGTATTTTCAAATTGACTGATTTTGTTATGGGTGACGAGGACGCTTTTTCCCCTTACATCTATTCCGGTGGAAAAACCGGTAATCAGATTGTTGGAAATGACGGCATTGCTGCTGTCCTGCCCCTGTGACACACCTTGTCCGGCGACTGCGGTTCTTGAGCCGCCATCTGACCGAAAGAAGACATTCCCCGAAATGACGGTATGTGCCCCATACCCGTAGCTGATTGTGTTATCGGAATGATTTCCTTCAATTAACACATTATATCCGTTAAAATTGGTGACTGAGCTTGCGGCGTTTCCGGAAAAGAAGTTGTTGCGTACCGTAATATGAAGAGCTTCTTCATAATCAATATCGCCTTCTCCGTACGATTCAATATCGATTCCGAATTTCGGAGCCGTTCCGTTCCCTTGCCCGGCGTCTTCAATCACGCATTCTTCCACCGTAACGGTATTGCAGCCGGTGATTGAAATGTTGTTTCGCCTTGACTGCCTGATCTCACAGCGGCGGATGGTCACCTGTTCTGAAGTTTCGTAATCACTGTTTGTTTTTAACCCGAGCGGGCTGACAATAATGCCGTCTCCCGTAAAATCCGAAATCTTCACATTTTCGATCAGCACATTGCTGCTGCCTTCAATACAGATTCCAAATCCCCATTCATGGGTCGAACGCAAAGGGACATTGGTATACGTGTGTTCATCCCGTTCGCCGATGATCCGGCCGCCGGTGATGGTGACATTTTCCCGCCTGCCTATATAGAAAGCCGAGTAGCCCCAAGAGCTGTTCGGCGCCACTTTAATCGTGCATTCCGGATCTAAAACGATGGTGAGATGGCTCGGCACGTTAATCCCGGCGTTCCGAAACGGCTGGCTGCTGTCCCCGCCAAGCGTGCCGTTGATTTTATACGTTCCCGGCGGAAAAAACACCGTATGACAGCCTTCGCTGACGGCCTTGGCCAAGCATTGGTTGATGGCGCCCGTCACATCGGTTTTTCCGTCTGCCGCCACACCGCAATCCGTAATATCCAATATACGATTCGGCAAGTGATAATCTCCTCCTTCCTCTCTTATTGTCATCTTATTCCGCCATATCCCGCTCCGCCTGTACATACTTTAAATTTTATTAAAAAAGTTTATAAAGATAGTTTAGTCAGATAATATAACAAAATAAGTCATTGGAATTAGGAAAATTCGTCTATATTCAACGTTTTAATATCTTTTCATTCTGGAATTTTTTGAATTCAGTATAAATTATATTGACACAAGTATTATATAAGAATATGATTTTTGTAATACACTTTTTTAAGAAAGGGTTGGCTCAGGTGGCATCTATTGATAAGGACTCTATAACAGAAACTGTGCCGCAACGAGGCTTTTTCGGTCATCCCCGCGGCTTGTTCACACTGTTTTTCACCGAATTTTGGGAGCGTTTCTCCTACTATGGTATGAGAGCCATATTGCTTTACTATTTATACACGGAAGTCGCTCATGGCGGTCTCGGCTTTGATAAAACGACCGCAGTTGCCATCATGTCCATATACGGGTCTCTCGTATACATGTCGAGCGTCATCGGCGGATGGCTGGCCGACCGGGTATTCGGCACGGCAAACACCGTATTTTACGGCGGAATTTTAATTATGTTCGGGCACATCGCTCTTGCCTTCCCTGGCAGCACGGCGGCGTTTTTTACCAGCATGGCTCTGATCATTATCGGAACCGGCCTGCTTAAACCAAACGTATCCAGCGTTGTCGGAGATTTATATACGAAGGAAGACGAGCGCCGCGACTCAGGTTTCAGCATCTTTTACATGGGGATCAACCTCGGCGGATTGCTTGCGCCGCTAATTGTCGGAACACTCGGACAGAAGTACAACTACCACTTAGGCTTCGGATGCGCCGCGGCCGGTATGTTCCTCGGACTGATTGTTTTCGCTCTTACGAGAAAGAAATACCTCGGCAAAGCAGGCTCCAATGTACCGAATCCGATTTCTAAATCATCAGTGATCGGCACGGGAATCGGAGTGGTCATCGCAGCAGCCGTTATCATCGTTCTGATTCAAACCGGCTGGCTGACGATCCAGCGTGTGATTGATACGGTTAGTATCCTCGGCATTGTTATTCCGGTTATTTACTTTATCGTGATGTTCACGAGCAAAAAAGCGACGAAAACGGAAAAATCACGGCTTGCGGCTTATGTTCCGCTGTTTGTTGCAGCGGCAATGTTCTGGGCGATTCAGGAGCAGGGCGCGACGATTCTTGCTTTATATGCGGATCAGCGCACGAGACTTTCCTTTGCGGGCATGCATCTTGAGTCTTCATGGTTCCAGTCTCTGAACCCATTATTCATCGTTATTTTCGCGCCGGTGTTCGCCTGGATCTGGATGAAGCTCGGCAAACGCCAGCCTTCAACACCGATTAAATTCGCGATCGGCATTATCCTTGCCGGATTATCATTTTTAGTCATGGTGCTTCCGGTTATGGGCGGGAGCGGCGAGCTTGTGAGCCCGCTTTGGCTTGTGCTCAGCTTCCTTTTGGTTGTGCTTGGTGAGCTTTGCCTTTCACCGGTCGGTTTATCCGTCACAACGAAACTTGCGCCTGCCGCTTTCTCAGCGCAGACGATGAGCATGTGGTTTTTAACAAACGCCTGCGGTCAAGCCCTGAACGCAAAAGTAGTCGGTTTGTTTGATAAGATTTCTGAAGCGGCCTACTTCGGCTCAATCGGTCTTGTTTCGATCATTCTCGGTATTATTTTGATTCTTCTGTCTCCCGTCATTAAACGGGCGATGAAAGGCGTTCAATAACAGATAAAGAAAAGCCTGCGGAATCGTCCGCAGGCTTTTTTGATGCGTCTATTGTTTTAACTCCTCAAGCGTTTCTCTCCATCTCTTCAAGACATCTTCCGGTTCGTGGAGCTGGATGGCCGGTCCGGATGTCAGATCCGCGTATTTCGCCCGATCTTCCTTGACGGTGATCACCCGGCAGCTGAACCGTTCCCGCTCGTGTTTCGCCTCTTTCAGCGGCGGAAGCGCCTCACATTCCAATGTGACGTAATATGCGGCTCCTCCGTGCCAGGCGATGAAAAGAGCTTGTCCCGAATGCAGAAGGCTTCTTACGGTCGTCGTGTTTTTCCATAAGGCAAGCCGGAGATTTGTTCTGCTCACGGCCACGATTTCACCGGCGCTGATCATGGCCGCGTGCGGACGGCCTTCTTTTGTCACGGATTGGAGCACAAATGCGTCGTGCTGCTTTTTTTCAAGCTCCGTCCCGTCTAAAAGCGTGTAAAGCGCCTCCGGCAAGTGCTCCGTCAGCATTACGCTTTTCTTTCCGGAACAGCGGGAACATGTGCGGCCGTCTCCGTTTCTTTCGGATCGATTTTAAATGCCGGGTTGAATGCCGCCGGATTCGTGATGCTTTCCGGTTCACAGGATCTCCATGTGAAAAAGCAGGTTTGACATTGGTAAATTTCCCAGGCACCTTTGACCGGCGATTGGCTGACGGTTTCTCCTTTTTTCGATTCACAGCGCGGGCATGTTTTCATTGCAACCTCATCCTTTCTTATTGATTCATTAAGTCCATCAGTTTTTGTTCCCACTCTTTCGTTGTCAGCGGAGAATCAAGCGGCTGCGAATAATGGCCTCTTGTTTCCGGCGCGACAGGCGTCGTGGCGTCAAGAATCATTTTGTGTGTCATCCCTGTCGGATCAGACCCCGGGTCAAGCGGAAGGACAGACAGGTCAGGAATGATGACTGCATCGTGTTTCGGATGCATTTTCGTTGAGAGCGCCCACATGACTTGCGGCAGGTTAAACGGATCGACATCCTCATCCACGACAATGACCATTTTGCAGTAGCCGAGTCCGTGCGGCGTGGTCAGGGCGCGCATGCCGACCGCCTTGGCAAATCCGCCGTAGCGCGTTTTCGTTGAAATGATGGCGATCAGGCCGTGCGTATACATCGCGTTCACGGCGACAATCTCGTTCGGATAAGCTTCCTTGAGCTGCTGGTAAAGCGGCACGCACGTATTAATGCCGATCATATAATCGCACTCCGTCCACGGCATGCCTAAGTATAAATGTTCAAAAATCGGATTGTTTCTATGATATACCCGTTTGATTTTGATCACCGGCATGCTGCGGCCGCCTGAATAATGGCCCGTGAACTCACCGAAAGGTCCTTCGTATTCCCGTTCTCCCGCAAGGATCTCTCCTTCCAGAACGACTTCAGCGCCCCAAGGGATGTCTAAATCAGACAATTTAGATTTGACGATTCTGTAGGGCTCCCCTTGAATCGCGCCGGCCATTTCATACTCGGATTGATCGTATAACAGCGGAGTTGACGCAGCTGTCGTAATCACCGGCTCACAGCCCAGCGCGATCGTAACGGGAAGATTCACGCCGCGTTCTTCAGCTTGGCGAAGATGAATCGCAATATCATGCTGAGGCACGGGCTGAATGCCGAGGCGGTCTTTTCCCTTTACCTGCATTCTGTAAATGCCGACATTCTGCTTGCCGAAATTGTCCGGATCTTCAAGATCGCGGGAAATGACACACGCTTTATCCAAATAGTAGCCGCCGTCCCCCTGGTTGATTCTGAATAGCGGAAGGATGTCAAATAGATTGATATCTTCCGTTATTTCATTTTCATGAAACGGCGCGGTTTCTTCCCGTTTGACCGGCACCGGATATGCATCGTACCGTTTGGCGAACTCAAAGAATTGTTCCTTTACCGGCGTATCTTTCGGCATGCCGAGCATCATCGCGTGATTCGGCCACGAGCCGATGACATTCAGAGCCACCTGCGCATGGTGATGTCCGTAAATATTGTTAAACAAAAGCGCAGGGGTTTTATCCCCGAGATTGCTGGCTGCACGCGCGGCGGCGCCCAGATCTGGCTCCGGTTTCACCTCTTCGTTGACTGTTAAGAGCTGCCCTTCTTTTTCAAGAGCGGCGAGAAATTCCCTAAAATCCTGATAGGCCATTATCAGATTCCTCCTTTTTGTTTTTCAATTCCGTACCACCGTTTCGCTTCCGGCAGACGGATGCCGAACTGATCGAGCGTCCGGAACACAATATGGTCTATCAATTCATCCATGTCAGCCGGCTTGTTATAAAATGCCGGCATCGGCGGAAGAATGACGGAACCCATTTTTGTAAGCGCTAGCATATTTTCTAAATGAATTTGGCTGAGCGGCGTTTCTCTTGTCAGCAGCACAAGTTTTTTCCGCTCCTTCAAGATGACGTCAGCCGCCCTTGTCAGCAGATTGTCAGCCATTCCGGTGCGGATGCTTGCCAGTGATTTCATGCTGCACGGAGCGATGATCATCCCGTCCGTTTCAAACGAACCGCTTGAAATCGCCGCGGCTTGGTCTTTGTGAGAATACGTATAGGATGCGAGTTTCTCGACATCTTTTAACGTATAATCGGTTTCATGTGTAATGGTGACATTTGCCCAAGGAGACACGACAAGATGGGTTTCGATCTCCGCGGCTTTTAAATATTCTAAAAGCCTGATCCCGAATATGGCTCCCGTTGCCCCGGTCATTCCGATGACGAGCTTCATATCGACCCCTCCTTTACGCTTGAAATGTGGTGTCAAAACCATCATACTCCTGATATATCCATATGAAAAATATTCGTTAAATCTATGTATCATACCTTAAAGGTATAACAGAAAGGAGCGCGTTCTCATGGATATCCGGCAATTGCGTTATTTCATCACCATTGCCCAAGAGCAGAAAATCACGACGGCCGCCAAAAAGCTTCATATGGCACAGCCGCCTTTAAGCAGACAGCTGAAACAGCTCGAAGAAGAATTGGGCGTCATTCTGTTTGACCGCAATAAAAAGAAACACATGACCCTTACATATGAAGGAAATGTCTTTTTGAAAAGAGCGAAAGAGATTCTTCATAAGTTTGAGGATGCCATTATCGAGGTACAAGAGCTGAAGGAGGAGGTGGCCGGCACACTTGCCGTCGGGTCAACCATTTACTGCGCAGCCCTCATGCTTGAGAAAGTGTCACAGATGAAAGAGCGGTTTCCCCATCTCACCTTTAACATTTGGGAAGATGAGCCCGTCTCACTGCTCGAGCTTCTGGAAACCCGGCAGATTGACGCCGCCGTGACCACCACCTTGATTAAAAACGACGGCATTGAATCGAAGGAGCTTGAAGACATTCCGTGTGTATTGGTGCTGTCCGAGCATTCAAAACGACTGTGCGGAGAAACGATTAAACTGAATGACATCGCCTCTTTGCCTTTGATCCTTTTGCGCACCGTCAATGGAAGAGGTGTGTATGACCAAGTCCTCCAAGTTTGTGAACAGTACGGTCTCGACCTTCAGGTTGTCTGTGAATGCCATGACTCCGCGACGCTCTTGAGCCTCGTATCATCAGGATTCGGCGCCACAATTCTGCCTTTGACGATGATTCCCGTCCATATGCGCTCGCATGTCAAAACGGTTATCATCGAAGACAACCCGTTTGTCATGACACCGGCCGTCATCTGGAGAAAAGACAGCTATCTGCCGAAGCCGGTCAGACAGTTTTTGGAATTATTTTGATCCGGAACACGAAGAATTCCCGCTTATGAAAACCAATTACTTGACTCATACTAAAAAAAAGTTATCCTTTACAATTGGGAGCTATTTTTTCTCAATAAAACTACTCAGAAAAGTGGGGAATAAAGAAGATGAAAAAAGCATTATTCGCTTTGTTCATGATGGTCAGCATCGCAATGCTTGCAGCCTGCGGAAACTCACAGGACAGCGGATCTAAGTCAAAAGACGGCGATCTTTGGGCTTCTGTCAAGAAAAAAGGCGTACTGACCGTCGGCACAGAAGGAACGTACGAACCGTTTACCTTCCATGATAAAAAGAGTGACAAACTGACCGGATATGATGTTGAAGTGATTCAAGAAGTCGCGAAACGCCTCGATCTGAAAGCTGACTTCAAAGAAACGCAATGGGACAGCATGTTTGCCGGATTAAACGCGAAACGGTTTGACGTCGTTGCCAACCAAGTCGGCAAAACGGGCCGTGAGAACCAATATGATTTTTCGGATAAATACACAACGTCAAATGCAGTCGTCGTGACGAAAAAAGACAGCACGATTGCGAAAGAGGCTGATGTCAAAGGAAAAACAGCGGCTCAGTCATTAACAAGCAATTACAATAAATTAGCGAAAGAAGCCGGCGCGAAAATTGAAGGCGTTGAAGGCATGGCGCAATCCCTTCAGCTCATTCAGCAGGGCCGCGCTGATCTGACTTACAACGATAAGCTTGCCGTACTGAACTACTTAAAAACGTCCGGCAATAAAAACGTGAAAATCGCGTTTGAAGCAGGCCAGCCGCAGCAGACGTATTTCGCATTCCGAAAAGGAAGCGGCGAACTTGTGACTCACGTCAACAAGGCGTTAAAAGAAATGAAAGAGGACGGGACTCTTTCTAAAATAGCGAAAAAATGGTTCGGCGAAGATGTTTCTAAGTAACATGCCGGAACCCGTGATTGCAACAGCCATTCCTTGGGATCTGGTGCAGCAGTCATTCTGGCCGATTCTTTCCGGGGGAATCTATTACTCGATTCCCCTTACCATTCTTTCCTTTATTTTCGGGATGATCATCGCGCTGATTACGGCGCTCGCCAGAATGTCAAATATGAAACCATTGAGATGGGTGTTCAGCGTATACGTATCAGCGGTGCGCGGCACTCCTCTTCTCGTTCAATTGTTCATCATTTTTTATCTGTTCCCGACATTTAATATTACGCTGGACCCTTTCCCAAGCGCAGTCATCGCGTTTTCATTAAACGTGGGCGCCTACGCTTCTGAAATCATCCGGGCATCTATTTCATCCGTGCCGAAAGGGCAATGGGAAGCCGGTTATACGATCGGCATGACCTATCGCAAGACATTGTTCCGCGTGATCCTGCCGCAGGCGTTTCGCGTGTCCATTCCGCCATTATCAAATACATTTATCAGCCTGATCAAGGATACATCTCTCGCGTCACAGATTCTCGTCGCGGAGTTGTTCAGAAAAGCGCAGGAAATCGGCGCGCAAAACCTTGATCAAATCTTGGTCATCTATATTGAAGCCGCCTTTATTTATTGGATCATCTGCTTCTTGCTGTCAATCGTACAACACGTGATCGAACGGCGTCTCGACCGTTATGTGGCCAAATAAGGAGGTTTCGATATGCTTTCCGTCAAAGGATTAAATAAATCATTCGGACAGAATGAAATTTTAAAAAAGATAGATATGGAGATAGAAAAAGGGAAAGTCATCGCCATTCTGGGGCCGTCCGGTTCAGGAAAAACGACGCTTCTGCGCTGTCTGAACGCGCTTGAGATTCCCAATCGCGGCGAGCTGGCATTCTCCGATTTTTCAATAGATTTCTCCAAAAAAGTGAAGCAGGCTGATATTCTTCGCCTCCGCCGCAAATCAGGCATGGTCTTTCAGGCGTATCATCTGTTTCCTCACCGCACGGCGCTTGAAAACGTCATGGAAGGACCCGTTCAAGTGCAAAAACGCGACAAGGAGCAAGTCAGAAAAGAAGCGATGGAGCTTCTGGAAAAAGTCGGACTGAAAGACAAAATGGATTTATATCCGTTCCAGCTTTCCGGCGGTCAGCAGCAGCGTGTCGGCATCGCCCGCGCGCTTGCGATTCAGCCCGAGCTGATGCTGTTTGACGAACCGACGTCAGCGCTTGATCCGGAGCTGGTCGGCGAGGTGCTCAAAGTGATTAAGGATCTGGCGAACGAAGGCTGGACGATGGTCGTCGTCACCCATGAAATCAAATTCGCGCAGGAAGTGGCCGATGAAGTCATCTTCATTGACGGCGGCGTCATTGTGGAACAAGGACCGCCGGAGCAAATTTTCTCCGCGCCGAAAGAAGAACGCACGCAGCGGTTTTTAAATCGTATACTGAATCCTTTGTAGGAGCGGGAGAAGAAGCGAAACACTGATTTCGCTTCTTCTTTTTTTTGGCGGTTATGCTACAATGACAATTAATGAAATTTTATGAAAGAAGGGGCCTCTTTGAAGCGGGAATTCTTGATGCGCTGGACGTTTTATTTTGCCGGTCTGTTAATTTTGTCTTTCGGGGTATCGTTAACCATTAAAGGAAAAGCTCTCGGCATCAGCCCTTGGGATGCCTTTCATTATGGGCTTTTTCAGCATTTCGGGTTTTCTGTCGGCCAATGGTCCATCGTGGTCGGCGCAGTCATCGTGGCTTTAACCTGCCTGTTCACAAGGACACTCCCGAAAATCGGCGCTATCTTAAACATGGTGCTGATGGGAATGTTTATTGATTTCTTTTCGTTTCTGCTTCCTGAGACGCACGCTTTTTCCTTAGCGGCCGTGTTTTTTTCTATCGGATTGCTGCTGATCGGCTGCGGCGTCGGTATTTACGTATCAGCAGGGCTCGGCGCGGGCCCCCGGGACTCTCTGATGATGCTGATATCTGAAAAAACGGGCTGGAACGTGCAATGGGTGCGGAACGGCATTGAGCTGACGATTCTTGCCGCAGCCTGGATGATGGGCGGACCTATCGGTGCCGGAACCATTATTACGGCTGTTTTGACGGGGCTGATTCTGCGTTTTTCTTTGCCGCAGTCCTCTAAACTGTTAACATACGCGATCTCCGGGCGGGCAACGTCCGTTCATTAAAAACAAAGCCGAAACGGTTTTGTTTTTTTATTTTCGGACAGCTTTCGTCTGATATGATAGGATGGTTTTGACAATATTTTCAGACGGAGGATCGGACATGAAGATTTACGGAGTATATATGGACCGCCCGCTTTCTGCAGGGGAAGAGGATCGGATGATGGCGGCCGTGTCCGCCGAAAAGCGGGAAAAATGCCGGCGCTTTTACCATAAGGAGGATGCTCACCGCACCTTGATCGGCGACATGCTGATCCGCACCGCTGCGGCGAAGGCTTACGGACTTGATCCGGCCGGAATTTCATTCAGCGTTCAGGAATACGGAAAGCCGTACATCCCCGCGCTTCCGGACATGCACTTTAATATTTCCCACTCCGGTCGCTGGATCGTGTGCGCCGTTGATTCAAAACCGATCGGCATTGATATTGAAAAAATGAAGCCCGGCACGGTTGATATCGCCAAACGGTTTTTTTCGCCGACGGAATACAGTGATCTGCAAGCGAAACACCCCGATCAGCAGACCGATTATTTTTACCACCTGTGGTCGATGAAAGAAAGCTTTATCAAACAGGCCGGAAAAGGGCTTTCCCTGCCGCTTGATTCATTCAGCGTCCGCCTCAAAGACGACGGCCATGTGTCCATTGAACTTCCGGACGGACATGAACCTTGTTTCATCCGCACATATGAGGCGGACGAGGAGTATAAGCTGGCCGTTTGTGCGGCGCATCCCGATTTTTGTGACGGGATTGAGATGAAAACGTATGAAGAGCTGTTATAAGCAATCCGTCAGCATTTTGATGCCTCGCGTGATATCCCCTGTCTTGACGTTGGACACGTTGAGTTTGATGATATTTTCTTTCGGAAAATCCGATAGGTAATGGCTCTCAATCGGCTCCACCAGCACGCCTTGCGCTTTCAGACGCTGCACAACTCTTGAAGCGGAAAGGCTTTTCTCCAGCACGAGATGGGTATGGATCGACGTTTGCTTTACAGAAAAACCGCCGTACTCCTGCAGCGCGTTTTGGAGCAGCTCGGAACGTGCTCTGTAAGAGGCCCGGATTTTTTCTTTATGCCTTTTGAACATGCCGCTTTTGATATACACTTCAAGGGCCGCTTGGGATATCATCGAACAGTCGATATCGCTCAGCTTTTTATACGTATGGAAAACCGGGGCCAGCGAATCCGGGAGCACAGCCGCTCCAACACGCAGCCCCGGAAAAATCATTTTCGAAAAGCTTTTCAAATAAATCACGCGGGAAGACAGATCGTAGGCGTACAGCGGGTCTGCCTTCTGATTGTCCTCTAAATCTCCTAGGAAATCATCCTCAACCAAATAAACGTCATACGCCTCCGCTAATCGGACAAGCTCTCGTTTTTGCCATTCTGTCAGAGAGCTGCCGAGCGGATTATGAAATCGGGGCATCGTGTAAAAAAACTTAATTTCCTCCGTCTGAAACAGCCGCTCGACTTCCGCCATATCAAGCCCCTCAGCCGTCCGTTTAATGCCGCAGGCGGGAAGGCGCAGCGCTTCAAGCTGCTCCACCATCAGATGATAGCCCGGCTGTTCGATTAAAATCTTCTTTTTTCCGTTCGGAAACGGCATCAGAGACAGCAGGGATAACGCCTGCTGCACACCCGAGGTGATAAAAATGTTCCGCTCTTTTGCAAATACCTGATAATCGGATAACAGCCTCTGAAGCACCCGGATTAAAGACGGAAGCCCCTGCGGCGTGCCGTAAATGAACAAATCATTTTTATACATATCAATGGCTTTGTTGATGCAATGCTGAAAGTCGCGGTACGGAAAAATATCAGGGTCCGGCGCCGAGGCTGCAAAATCAATGATACCTGTTTGTTCTCGCTCCTGCTTTTTTTCATTTTTAATAAGATAGTAGCCGCTTTTCGGCACGGCATAAATAATGTGCCGTTTTTCAAGCTCCTGAAGCGCACGGATGACGGTGCTTTTACTGACGTGAAAACGCTCGGCCAGCTGCCTGATAGAAGGCAGCCGCGCCCCTTCCTGAAAAGTGCCGCCTTCAATGAGACTCTCCACTTCTATCATCACGTTCATATACTTTTCCATGCTGAACCTCCATCTGTACCGGTACAGTTTATCATTATTCTCATTGTACTGCTTCTTCCCTTCCCATACAATAAAAGGGAGCGGCCGGCGCTCGATCTCATTAAAGGAGTTCGTAAGGATGATTAATCAAAACCGTTTGGCTGCTGCTTACCTCGCTGCCATTTTAAATGCGCTGATTATCGGTTTTTCCTTTATATTTGTCAAGATTGCGCTTCAATCCGCCAATCCGTTTGATATATTGGCTCATCGGTTCACAGCGGCCTTCATCTGTGCAATGCTTCCTGTTTTATTCGGCTGGATCAAACTGTCCGTCAGCTGGAAGAATGTGCTGGCGATCTTGCCTTTGGCCCTTTTATATCCGGCTTTGTTTTTCAGTTTTCAGGCGTTCGGCCTTTTGTATTCTTCATCATCGGAAGCCGGTATCATTCAAGCCGCCATCCCGATTTTTACGATGCTGTTTTCGTCTTACTTTTTAAAGGAACGTCCGACATGGGCGCAAAAGGGATTCACATGCCTGTCAGTGGCCGGGGTGGTATTTATTTTCACAATGAAAGGGGTGTCCGCGGAATCGGCGAGTTTTAAAGGTGCTTTCCTGATCCTGTTGTCCGCGCTGTCCTCCGCCCTTTACAATACGGCAGCGAGACGCATGACCCAGCGTTTTTCATTGGGTGAGCTGACCTGGTGCATGTCTGCGATCGGCTTTGCTTCCTTCAACTGCATCGCTCTCTTCCGGCACGGAGCGGAAGGAACGATCGGGCAGTATTTTCTGCCCTTCCGCGATCCCGGTTTTATCGCAGCGATTCTGTATTTAGGCATTTTGTCTTCTCTCATTACATCATTGATGTCAAACTACGCGCTGTCCAAGATTGAAGCGTTTAAGATGAGCGCCTTTAACAATTTGTCCGTCATCGTGACGATGCTTGCGGGTGTCCTCGTTCTCCATGAGTCACTCCGCTGGTATCATATCGCCGGCGCCGTCTGTATCGTCATCGGAGTCTTGGGAAGCAATGCTTCAGGACGGCGGAAAAAAAGCATATTACGACATAGGGAAAAAATGAAAGGAAACGAAGAAGGAATATGATCAACACACGAAATGAAAATATCTATCTCGCGGGCTGCTTAACATTTGCCGATGTAAGAAAACACTTTGCTTATCACCAAGGAAAATCCGCGGCTGTCTGTTTTTTGATTATGCTGCTGGCTTCTGCCATCTGTTTTGAAATGAACGGCCCGGTTACAGGCGGCACATGGGGCGTCAGAGCTCTCCTGAATTTCCTTGCAGCTGTGATTCTCTCTTTGGCAGTCACGGTGATCGCAACGGCAATCTCATTCTTCCGTCTTTACAGAACATACAAAACGAATCAGCGGCTGAAATCTGCCAGAAGTATTACGATTCATCAGCTCGGAATCAGCCAAAAACAAAAAAACGCAAGCATTCTTTTTGAATGGGATGAACTGCTCTCGGCTAGGGAGCACAAAGATATGTTTCGATTACAAACATCGGGTTACGGAACACTTCTGCTGCCGAAACGACTTTTCTATTCGCAAAAAGATATCGCCGTTTTCAGGCAAATGCTCCGGGAAAATGTGAATGGGAAAGTAAATGTAACAGAATAAAAGACAAAAAGGAGGGTGTCCCCCTCCTTTTTTGTCAGCCTGATATTTCCGCCTGTTTCTGCAGCTGCTTTGCTTCCTGATAAATTTCTTCGAACAGATCCGCGATGTGTTCCTCTTCAACACATGAAAATGCGATTCGCAAATCGGTTTCATTAATGGATATCGTCCCGATTCCTCTCTTTTCAAGCAACGATACTCTCAATTCGCCGGCGTTTATGTCTTTCAGCCGGACACACATGAAATAACCAGAGTTAAACGGGTAAGGCGTCCATACGTCATCATAGTGCTTGTTTTCTGCAAGAACGGCTTTCACTTTGTCAGCCCGTTTTTTCATGATGTTATATTTCAGCGATTTTTCTTTTTCGTATTCCGGTGACTGCATCGCCCGCAGCATAAACGTTTGGGACGGGTGCGGGGCGCTTGAAATCGTTCCCCTGATAATCCCTTTTGTTTTTTCCTCGAGCACGCGCAGCGCTTTTTCGCTTTTTGTGCTGTACGTAATAAAACCGACGCGGAAGCCCCACGCGTAATTTTCCTTCGTCGCGCCGTCTATTTTCACGCAAAGCACCCGGTCGTGCACTTGGGCGAGTTTGCTGAAGATGGATTCCTGAATGGCCGTTTCATCGTAAAACAGATTGTAATACGCATCGTCTACGAGTACGACAATCTCTTTGCCGGCTTCTGCCGCCTCCAGGATCACGCTGACGATTTCTGCCGCTTCCTCTTCTCCCGGCGTGTAGCCTGTCGGATTATTCGGGAAATTCAGCACGACAATCGCCTTTTCTTCCTGCTTTTTCAGCAGCTCGGACAGCCCCGCCGCATTAAAACGCCCATCCTGCTGAAAAAGCGGGTACGTCTCAATGGATGCCTTGCGCCGGACACCGAAAATAAAATTGTAATTTCCCCAATATTTGTCAGGCAGAAGCAGCGTATCCCCTTCATTGACGAACAAGTCGGCGGCAATGCTCAGTCCGTGTGTTAAAGCGTTTGTCACGATCGGCGTGCTGATGTCTTTGCCGGCTAATGAAGGATTTTCGAGACGCATTTTTTTCAGCCATTCCTGTCTGAGCGGCTCTTTTCCCTGAGGCGGAGCATAATCGTAGATATCATCGGGGTTATAGGCGGACAGTGTCTCTTGAATATGGGAAAAGTGCATGGACTCGCCCTGTGAGGTGGCGATCCCGATCGTGGCATTATACTTTCCGGCCTTGGCTTTCGCTTCCGCCGATTGTGTCAGCACCCCTTTCGGATAAAACAACTCTCTGCCCAAATCAGAAAGCATATGAAGCACGTGCGGGTTTTCTTCAGATAATGTTCTGTTCAGCTCTTTTGCTGCATCATTCATGTACGACAATCCCTTCAAAATTATATTCCATCAAATCATAACATAAAATTTTTGATAAATGAGAAAACTTACGGGCAGATTTTGTTACAAAAAACAGACAGCGAATGCTGTCTGTCATATCCTATAACAATTGGCCTGCAGTGCTCCTGTTAATAATCTCATAGATTCGTTCCGCCACTTTTTCAGTTTCACTTAATATGAACATGTGGCCGTCCGAAAACTCATGAAATACGGGATTGTCGGCCCATTTTTTCCATCCGTCCGCATCTTTGATACATTTTTTATCCTTCCGCCCGTTAAAAATATGGACGGGTGATTGAATGATGTGAGAATCAGACGGACGGAAGCTTTCAAGCGCGCGGTAGTCGGATCTGAAAGAAGGCAGGAAAAATGACATGACCTCCTTATTCTCCACTAACTCCTGCGGCATTCCGCCAAGCTCGATAATATGGGCGAGAAATTTTTCATCATCAAGATGAGACACTTTTTTCCTTTCAACATGCGGCGGCTGAATGGCTGAGATGATCACGGCCTGCGGGTAAATGCCCTCCCGCTCCAGCTTTTGCGCCAGCCTGAAAGCGACCATGCCTCCCATACTGTGGCCGAACAGCACAAACGGGCGGTCAGGATGGAGATTCAACTCCTGCTTGTATAAACTGACAAGCTGTTCAAAATCCTCAACGGCGGACATTTGATTTGTTCCGTGTCCCGGCGGTTCCGCGGCAAGCATCTCACACTCACCTTGAAGATAGGTGTGGAGCGGGCGGAATGATGCGGAATAGCCTCCTGCGAACGGAAAACAGATAAGCTGCGTTTTTTCCGTGGTATCGAACGATTTAAAGAGCTGGACCATTGGCGGGCTTCCTCCTTTTCTATCGTGAAGTTGTCAGCTTCAGATGTTCCTTCCTTAGGAATTCGAGCAAATATGCCGCATTCCTTTCGAGACATTCTCCCTGAAGCATTTCTGCGTGAGTACCGCAGCCTTTTTTCACACGGTATTCACCTGTCGTGGCTTCCTCCCACGAAGCGAGCCACGGCGGCATCGCAAAGTCCGGTTCTGACGTTAATAGATCTATATCCGCTTTGACCGTGCCGGTGCTGACGGTATGCACAAAATAAGAATAAAACGCGTTTGTTTTTTTGGCGAGACCTTCTTTGACGGCTTCGTTATTCAGCGCTTCATTGTCCCGGTTTACCTTCATCAGCGCCTGGACATCACTTTCTACGGTGCGGCCTTCCAAGTCGCTGACGCCTTGTTTTTTATAAGAATCAACCATGATCAGCCGCTCCACTTTACGGCCTTCGGCTTCAAGCCGTTTGGCCGTTTCAAAGGCGAGCGTGCAGCCTGCCGAGTATCCGAACAGCTTGACCGGTCCTTCCGGCTGGAGCTGATTGATCAGCTCTGTGTAGCGTTCGATGCGGTTGTCTTCCTCGATAAAATCAAACGCACAGATTTTATAGCCGGACAGCTGTTTTGCCAGCGGCTGGTACATCAGCCCGTAACCGAGAACCGGCGGGAACGCAAACAGTGTGTCAGACTGATTTTTATTCATGATGGTGAGATCTTTCATTCCTTTTTCTTCACCGTGAAGCAGATAACCGGCAATGTCTGCAATTGTCGTCGCTTCGAATAACAGCTGCACCGGAATGTCCGTACCGAGCTCTTTTTTAATGCGCGACGCTGCCGTCATCGCTTTTAAGGAATGGCCTCCGAGCGCGAAGAAATCATCATGAATCCCGATCTGCTGTCTGCCGAGGATGTCGGACCAGATGTGTGCAATCGTTTCTTCTGTCGCGTTTCGAGGCCCGATCCATTCTTTCGCCGCCTGAGTCTGATCCGGTTTCGGCAGCTGCCGTTTATTGACCTTCCCGTTTGTCGTTAACGGAAGCTCCTCTAAGAAAGTAAAGGTTTGCGGCACCATGTAAGCAGGAAGCTGTTTTTTCAGGTGCCTCTTTACGTCTTCAGCTGAAAGCGGCGTCCGGTTCACGAGGTAGGCGTTGATTGATGCATCTCCAGACTCATGGCGGTCCGCAACAACGACCGCATCTTTCACACCCGGGTATTCCTGCAGCTGCTTTTCAATTTCTTCAAGCTCAATCCGGTGTCCGCGTATTTTGACCTGGTCGTCAATACGCCCGGCGTATTCAATTGTTCCATCCGGCAGCCAGCGTGCTAAATCCCCTGTGCGGTAAAGCATTTCTCCCGGCTTGAATGGATTTGGGATAAACGTTTGCTTCGTCAGGTCATGACGGTTCAGATACCCTTTTGATACACCCATTCCGCTGATGCACAGTTCACCGACAGCTCCGAACGGCTGAAGCTGATTTTGCCCGTTAAGAATATAAACACTGGCATTGCTGATCGGCTTTCCGATCGGCAATGAGGAAATGGAATCCGGTATGTCGTGCACGACGTGAGCTGTCGCAAACACCGTTCCCTCAGTCGGCCCGTAGCAATTAATCAGCTTGCCGGGCCCCATGATCTCAAGCGCCTTTCTGACGTGAGGCACTGACGCGCGCTCACCCCCGAATAACACACAGCGAAGCCCCTTCAGCCACTCCTCTCCCGCATCGGTGAGAAGATTAAAAAGTGCGGTTGTCGCAAACATGACATTGACATTCTCCTGCCGGATCAGATCAGTGAGCCGTTCTGTATCAAGCAGTGTATGTTCATCTGCGATAATGAGCCGTGCCGCATTCAGTATTGATGAGTAGAAATCAAAGGTAAATGCGTCAAAGGCGTAATTGGAAACAGATAAGAACGTATCTTGTTCAGAAAATGCCATGTAGTCTACATGCTTGACCAATCCTTGAATATTGGCATGAGTGGTGATATTGCCCTTTGGCTTTCCGGTTGTGCCGGACGTATACATAATATACGCCGGATCATCGGGATCAATTGCGGCTGCAGGATCGCTTGCCTGTTCCTCAAACCGTGCCCGATCATCGATGATGAGTGTTGTTCCTGTATACGGCAGCTGAGCCGCTTTTTCTTTCATCTCCTGATGTGTCAGCAGACAGGCTGCCGCACTGTCAGCCAGCATGTACGAGATTCGGTCCTCCGGCAGCTTCGGATCAACCGGCAGATAAGCCGCTCCCGCTTTTAATACGCCGAGAATGCCGATCACCAGCTCAAGCGAGCGCTTCGTGTATAACGCGACAACGGTGTCCTTACCCGCGCCTTGCTTTTGCAAACGGCGCGCAAGACGGTTCGCTTCCTCATCTAATTCACGATAGGAAAGAGTCTGGCCGGAATACGTAAGCGCCGGTGCATCTGGATTTACATTCACCGCTTCCTTGAACCAATCTGTCAGAGGCTTCGCCTGATGAGTCTGAGCCGGCGGGTTTAAGCCGGTAAGCAGAAGCTCTCTTTCCTTTTCATCAACAAGTCTGATCGTATTGACAGGCTGATCCGGCTTCTGGATGAGCTGCTGAATCGCTGTGAGAAGCTGAGATTTTAAGCGCAGGATAAACGCCTCATCAAACACATTCCCGTTATAGGCAAGCTTAATCAGCATCTCATCACCTGGAGAAGCCATCAGGTTGAGATCATAATTCGATTTCTCAAAAACATGGACGTCCTCCATATCAAAGCCGTTTTCACTGTTTTCTTCATTTTTTGCATCCTGAAGCGGATAATTTTCAAACACAATGATGTGGTCAATCAGCTTTGGCTGATCGGCCTGGCTTTGGATGTCATAGAGCGGCACATATTGATGCGGCTCAGACTGCAGCGATTGCTCCTGCAGCTGCTTGAGCAAGCCGTTAAATGTGGTATCCTCAGACAGCTTCACCCGCCTCGGGACAGCATTGATAAACAGCCCGACCATATGTTCAACGCCTTTGATTTCTGCGGGACGCCCGGAAACGACTGTGCCGAAGATCAAATCGCCGGACTGCTGGTAGCGGCTGATTAATACACTCCAAACCGCCTGAAGCGCCGTACTCAAAGTGGTATGCTGCGATTTTGCAAGCTCGGTAAATGCTTTTGTTTCCGCCTCCGGCAGTGAGAAGAGCAGCTCTTTCGGCTCATAGCCGTCCTTTTGTTTCTTTCTTTGCTCCGCAAATGTCGTTTGTCCTTCAAAATCTTCTAAGTACCCGCGCCAGTAATGCAGTGATGCTTGTTTATCTTGCTTTTCAAGCCACTTGATATAGTCTTTATACGGTTTGACCGGCGGCAGGCTGTACGGCTTTTGTTCGCGCAGGGCATTGTATACCTTAAACAGATCCTGCACGACGATGCCGAAGCACCAGCCGTCCAAAATGATGTGGTGGTAGCTCCACACCCATTCAAAGCTTTCTTCCGATTTTTTGAAAATGGCTGCCCGCATCGGAATATCCCGCGTCAAATCAAAGCCCTTGATCTTATCCTGTTCTTTGTATTCATTGATTTTGGCTGTTTGCTCGCTGTCCGTTACATGTGTCAGATCGATTTCTTCTATCTGAAACTGCCGTTTTTTCAATACGACTTGGACCGGCCTTTTTACTTTTTCGTGAATGAACACGGTACGAAATACATCGTACCGGTCCATGATCACATTCATGCTTTCTTCAAGGCATCTGATATTCAAGCTGCCTTTTACTTTCATTGTCATTTGTTCGATGTAAAAACTTTGGCCGGGATTCAGGAGAGTATGAAACAGCATTCCCTCCTGCATCGGCGACAAATAATACATGTCCTGAACCTGATCTTTGCTGAATTGGCTCATTTGCTCCGCTCCCCCCTTCTGTGATCTGTTTTTGTCACGTTAAATTCTCCTCAAGCATGTCAAAGATGTCTCCCATTTCATCCATCTCAAGATCCTGCGCGCTGAAATCGCTCGGCGTAAATTCTTTCTCCTCTTTGGCCGTGCAATGGCGGATGATCATTAAGAGATTGTCTTTAAACCGCTGCATCTGTGTTTCGACGGTGCTTCTTTCATATTCTTCCTGATTGTATGAGCAGGAAATGACGAAGCGGCCGCCTGTAACCATCCCGCTGAAGCTTAGTGCGTATAACGCCTCTGACTCTTCGCTGACTTGACGTCCCATATCATATGGAGACGGCTCAAACCATTCCGTTTTCACTTCATTGTCAAACTGCCCCAAGTAGTTAAAACTGATTTCAGGCGTGACGCCTTTTTCTGTTTTATCAGATGACAGATACCGGAGAATCCCGTAACCGACGCCTTTATCAGGAACGCGCCGCACCGTCTCTTTTACCGTTTTAATGACGGAAGAGATGCCGTCTTCCTTGCTGATCTGCAGAATCAACGGATATTGGGCCGTAAACCAGCCGACCGTCCGTGAAATATTGACATTCGGTATGATTTCTTCCCGGCCGTGTCCTTCTAAGTTGATGCCGACTTTGCCGTTTTCCGTCCATTCACCGATCGTTAAGCCGAGCGCGCTGAGCAGAATGTCGTTGATTTCCGTCCCGTACGGATGATGAACATCTGTGAGCAGCTGTGCCGTTTCTTCCTCAGTCAATTCACATTTCACGGCCGCCGTATGTTTGACGAGCCGTTTGTTCGGATCATGGTCTTTCGGCAGCGGCCGGAGTTCTTCCGTATCTGCCTGCGCCCAATAAGCCGCCTGCTTTTTCAGCTCTTCTGATTGCGCAAATGTGTTCAGCGCCTCCGCCCAATCTTTAAAGGAGTGGGTTTTCTGCGGGAGGACGATGCTGTTTTGCTGCTGCGCCTGTTTATAACCTGAAGCGAAATCCTCAAGCAGAATTCTCCATGAAACCCCGTCCACGACGAGATGGTGAATCGCGATTAACAGATGATCGCCTTGTTCTGTCCGGTATTGCTCCGCTTTTAACAGCGGGCCGTTCTCCAGATCCAGACTTCCCTGAAGATGATCGGCAAGCCGCTGAATCTGGCTTTTCAGCATATCCTCGTCAGTTCCGTACAGATCAACGATTTCAAAGCTTGCCTTGCATTCTGTGACAGGGAGGTATATCTGAATGATGCCTTCCCTTTCTTCACGGTAAACCATGCGGAGCGCATCATGGTGTTCAATCAATGCTTGCAGGGTTTTTTCCACCAGGTCCGGATCAAAGCCGTCTTTCGCGTGAAGCATGACGGATTGGTTCCAGTGGTGTTTGTCCGTGAAGTTTCGTTCAAAGAACCAGCGCTGGATCGGCGTTAAAGCCGCTTCGCCTTCGACCGGTCCTTGGTCGGCCTGCTTGCCTTCCGTCCGCTCCACATACGAGACGAGCTCTTCGATGGTCGGATGCTGGAAGAGGTCTTTCATCTCCAGCTTGTAGCCGTGCTGGTTCAGACGGCTCGCCATTTGGATGCCTTTGATCGAGTCCCCGCCGAGCGTGAAGAAATTATCGCTTACGCCGATCTGATCAAGACCGAGCACTTCCTGCCAAATGTCGGAAAGCAGCGTCTCCATCTCCGTTTCCGGCGCTTTATATACGGCGCTTCCCGCTTCAATGTCAGGCGCCGGCAGGGCTTTTTTGTCAATCTTTCCGTTTGCGGTGACCGGAAGCTCGTCCATCTCCACCCAGAACGCCGGCACCATGTAGTCAGGCAGCGTGTCTTTCAGCGCGGCTTTGAGCGTTTCGATATCGTCCTGCTGAGGCGCGACATAGGCGCAAAGCGCGGTATTGCCCGCTTTGTCTTCCACGGCCGTCACCGCTGCGTCATGAACGTCCGCAAGCTGGGCGAGGCGGACTTCGATTTCTGAAAGCTCGATCCGGTAGCCCCGCACTTTGACCTGCTGGTCAATACGGCCGATGTATTCGATGCCGCACTGCGCGTTCCATTTGACGAGGTCGCCGGTCCGGTACATGCGCTCGCCAGGCACGAACGGATCGGCGGTAAACCGCTTCGCCGTTTCTTCTTCACGGTTCAGGTATCCGCGCGCCAGACCGCGGCCGGCCACACACAATTCACCGGCAATGCCTTCCGGCTGCACCTGATCGCCGTCGCCGAGAATATAAACTCTCGTATTGGCAATCGCCCGTCCGATCGAAAGCGATCCTTTCTCCGGATTGATGACGCCGCTTGTCGCGACGACGGTGTTTTCCGTCGGGCCGTAGTTGTTGACGATCGTGTACGGCTGTTTCACCGCCCGCTTCAGCTTGTCGCCGCCGACGAGAAGCATGCGGAGAGAGGTATTTTCCAGCTCCATAAATTGTTCGGCCAGCTGCGTCGGCAGGAAGGTGATGGTCACGCCGTGCTCTTCGAAATAGTGATTTAAGCGGGTGATATCCAGCCGGATCGCTTCGTCAATGACGTGAAGCTCCGCGCCGATGGTCCATGTCGGGAACATTTCCCAGATAGAGGCGTCAAAACCGAAGCCCGCGTATTTGGTGCTTTTATCATCCGCCGTCATGGCGAATGCGTCGTGATGCCAGAAGCACAGGTTCACCAGCGCATGGTGTTCGACCATGACACCCTTCGGCTGTCCGGTCGTTCCTGACGTGTAAATCATATAAGCGAGATGATCCGCCGTTGTTTCCGTCTGCGGGTTCGCTTCATCGTTTTCATCAAGCGGCAGGCTCAGAATGGAGCGTCCGCCGTCAAGCAGGATCGTTTCTCCGTTGTAGCTGTCCGGCACGCCCAGCGCTTCCTGTGTGAGAAGAAGCTTGGCGCCGCTGTCCTGCAAAATGTAGCTGATGCGCTCTTCCGGGTAGTCGGGGTCAATCGGCACAAATGCCGCGCCTGCTTTCAAGACGCCGAGTACGCCCGCGGCCATTTCCAAGGACGGTTTCGTCAAAATGCCGACACGTTCGTCAGCCGTGACGCCGCAGTCCATGAGAATGCGCGCGATGCGGTTCGCCCTTGCGTTCAGCTCGCCGTACGTCCATTTCGCGCCGTTATATGCCGCGGCCGGCCGGTTCGCGTAGCGGGCGGCCGTTTCTTCAAAGAGACGGTGAACCGTTTTGTCCCGCGGTACAGAAAGTGTTTTTCCTTTCCATGCGTCAAGGAGAGCTTGTTTTTCAGCATCGCTGATCAGTGAAATCTCAGGCAGCTTTCTGTCCGGACTTTCTGCCGCTTGCTTCAGAATCCGCAGGAACCCGGCGCTCCACTTTTCAATTGTTTCTTTTTTAAACAGATCAGTCGCATATTCAAACTGAAGGCCGAGACCTTCTTGATCCGTAAAGCCGCCGAGTGTCAGATCGAATTTCGCCGTGCCTTGGTTTGACTCATACGGAGTGATGCGCAGGTTCTCCAGTTCCAGTGTTTCTTTATCCGGATCTTCTGTCGTCACCATAACCTGGAACAACGGGTTGCGGCTCATATCTCTCGGCAGGTCAAGCTTTCCGATCAGATCCTCAAACGGATAATCCTGATGCGCCAGCGCGTCGAGATTGGTTTGTTTCACTCGTTCGAGCAGCCCGGCGAAGGTCTGCTCTTTTCGCGTTTCATTGCGAAGCGCAAGCGTATTGACAAACATCCCCGGCATTTCCTGAACTTCGGCGCTCGTTCTTCCGGCGGTCACCGAGCCGATAATGATATCGCGCTGCCCCGTGATTTTGCTCAAAAAGACATGGAACGCGGCGTGAAGCACCATATGAAGAGTCGCTCCCGATGATTCCATTAATTCACGCACCGCTTTTTCCGTTTCACGCCCCGCTCTGAAACGGACGGATTGTCCTTTAAAACTTTGAATCGGCGGACGGGGGAAATCGGTCGGCAGATTCAATTCAGGAAGCTCGCCGGAAAATGCGGAGAGCCAATAACGCTCATGGTCTTTCATCCGTTCGGCCTGCTCGGGTTCATTCTGCCAGACGGCGAAGTCTTTATAGTGCAGGTTCGGCGACGGCAGGCTTCCGCCTTTGTAAAGATGAGCGAGCTCTTTGACCAGCATGCTTCTGGACACGCCGTCGGCAATAATATGATGCATATCCAGCAGCAGCAGGTGTTTCTTTTCATTCAGTCTGACAAGAGCGGCCCGAATGAGCGGAGCCGCACTCAGATCGAACGGCTTAATGAATGCCTGAATGATAAGATCCGCTTTCTCCTCGTCTGCTGCTTCAAAGATGTGCAGGTCGATGTCAGCCTGTTCTGCGATCTGCTGCATCGGGCGGCCGTTTTGATCGATAAAGGACGTCCGCAAAGACTCGTGACGATTGATCATCTGATTGAGCGCTTCCTGAAGCCTTGAAATATTGACTTCTCCTTCCATCAGAAGAACGGACGGCATATTATAACTGATTGTCTCCCGGTCAAGCTGGTTCAGGACATACATCCGTTTTTGGGCGGATGATAACGGGTACGCGTCTGCACTGTCGGCCGGTGAGATCATCCGATATCCCTCAGATACCGCTGATTTTTCAATATATGCGGCAAGCAGGCGGACAGTCGGCTGTTCGAACAGCGCTTTTAACGGAACCGTTTTGTCCAGTTCAGCCTGAATATTGGCGAGGAGCATCATGCCTTTTAAAGAGTGCCCGCCGTAATCGAAGAAATTATCGTCAATGCCGAGCGTATCCGTACCGAGTGTCTGTTTCCAAATGCGGCACAGCTTTTCCTCCAATTCCGTTTCCGGCAAAACTGAAGCTGTTTGCGCCGTTTGGCTGACGCCCGGTTTCGGAAGGGCGTTTTTATCGGTTTTTCCGTTGGCTGTGAGCGGAATGCGGTCTACTTGTATGAAATAAGCCGGAAGCATATGAGACGGCAGTGTTTCGGAAAGCCGTTTGCGAAGCTCAGAGCCTTTCAGCTCGCTGTCGGCTTTATAATACGCGCACAGTTCCGGCAGCCCGCCTTCGCTGACTGCGAGAACGACCGCCTCCTGAATGCCGTTTACGCTTAACAGCACAGTTTCAACCTCTTTTAATTCAATGCGGTAGCCCCGGATTTTCACCTGATCATCCGCACGGCCGATAAATTCAATCGTCCCGTCAGGAAGCCTGCGGACGACATCTCCCGTTTTGTACATGAGGCTGTCCGGTGAAAAAGGATTTGAGAGAAATTTCTCCGCCGTCAGCTGCGGACGGTGAAGATATCCTCTGGCAAGCCCCTTCCCGGTAATATAAAGCTCGCCGCTTGCGCCCGGAGGAACGAGCTGCATTGCTCCGTCCAATACAAGCGCGCCGGTATTTGCGATCGGGCGGCCGATGACGGGACGCTGCTCATATTGATCAAGACGCTCCATATTGATCCGTTCCGCAATGGCGCCGATCGTCGTTTCCGTCGGCCCGTAGTGATTGATGAAGTCGGTATGGGCGTATACGTCATGAAACTTGCGGACATCGGACGTGATGATCTTTTCTCCGCCGAGCACCACTAAACGAAGCGGGCTGAAACGGCGTTCTGACGTAAAACGGGCTGTATTGACGATCATATGGAACAATGACGGCGTCAGTTTCATATACGTAATGCCGTTTTTCTGTATATACTCACCAAGCTGATCAGGCGCGGTGTACATCTCTTTCGGCACAATGTGCAGCTCGCCGCCCGCCTGAAGAATCGGGAATATAGCCGTATAGCCGAGATCAAATGCGTAAGAAGACAGCAGCACGGATTTGTCAGCTTCGGTCAAATCGGCTTCACGGCTGAACCATGTGACATAATTGATTAGATTGCGGTGCTCCAGCTGGACGCCTTTCGGTTTGCCCGTTGTTCCCGAGGTATAAATGATATATGCAAGCTGGTCGGCGCCGGGCTCCGTTTCAAGCCGGTCGGCGCTTTCGTTCTGCCATTCTCCGTCTTCCATTACGACCGTTTTTCCTTTATAAACGGCGGCCGCGGTCATGTTTCTCTCATTGACGACCAGAAGCTTCGTTCCGCTGTCTTCAAGAGAGTAGCGGATTCTCTCTTCAGGAGTCTCCGGATCAATCGGGAGAAATGCCGCTCCGGCTTTCATGACACCGAGAATCGCGGTAATCAAGTCGGCCGAACGATCCATCATAATGGCCACGATGTCCTCACTGCCCGTTCCGCAAGCCTGAAGGTGGCGGGCAAACCGGTTCGAGCGTTCATCAAGCTCACGATATGTCAGACTTATTCCGCCCGCAACCGCCGTGAGATCAGGCGTTTTTTGCGCTTGCCGTTCAAACAGCGAAACAAAAGTGCCCTCAGGCAGATCCGCCTCCGTCCGTTTTTCATCAGAAAGGAGCGCTTCCCGTTCAGGAGCTGACAGCAGGCTTGCATCGGCCAGCTGAATATCCGGATTTTCAGCGCAGGCTTTAATCAGATTGACAAAATGAGCGCTCCAGCGGCGGATGGTTTCGTCCGCAAATAAGGCTTTCGCGTAATCAAAGCTCAATCCGACCTCTTCTCCGCGCTCAGCCGCTTCTAAGGAAAGATCAAATTTAGCGACATGATGATGCATGGAGTAAGAAGAAATCTCCAAATCTCCGAGCCGCAGGGCCGGGATCTCCATGTTCTGCATATTAAATAACACGCTGAACAGCGGACTCCGGCTTGTGTCCCTCGTTAACGGCAGTTTTTCAATTAATTCTTCAAGCGGATAGCTTTGATGCTCAAAAGCTTGAAGGCTCGCCGTTTTCACTTCATCCAGAAATTGCTTGAACGTTTTTTTGCCGGCAGGATGCGACCGAAGCGCCACTGTGTTGACAAACATGCCCGGCACGTCTTGGAGATCAGGATGCTGTCTTCCGGCCGCCGGAGACCCGACTATGATGTCTTCCTGCCCAGAATATTTGGACAGCAGCACTTGAAAAGCGGCTAACAAGAACATGTACATCGTCGTATCCGTATCAGCCAGCAGCTTCTTAATCTGCGCCGTCACCTGTTTATCAAGCCCGAAGATGACGCGTTCCCCTTCAAAACTGCGCTCGGCAGGACGCGGGAAATCAAGCGGCAGATCCAACACCGGCAGATCGCCTTTGAACGTATCAAGCCAGTAGGCTTCGTGCTGATCGAGACTTGCTTTTTCACGCTGCCAGACTGAAAAATCCTTATAATGAATCTTTGGCAGCGCAAGCTCCGTGCCTTGATAAAGCTTCGCAAGATCACCGATGAAAATGCCCATTGAGCTTCCGTCCGTAATAATGTGGTGCATGTCAATCAGCAGAAGATGCCGGTCTTCTTCAAGCCGGATCAGCTTCGAACGGACAAGCGGCGCGCGGTTGAGCGCAAACGGCCTGATAAAGGCTTTTGTCAGCTCTTCTGCATCTTCTTCCCGGCCCTCGGCGGTTTCAAGCTCAAACGACACATTTTTGTGAATGGTCTGCACGACTTCTCCCTCTGCCATGTCAAACGACGTACGCAGTGTCTCATGACGGTTGATTAATGCCTGCATGGCCTCCTCAAGACGCTTTTTGTCTACTGACCCTTCCAGCAAAAGTACAGCAGGGACGTTGTAGCTCGTGCTGGCCTGTCCGAGCTGATTAAGGATATACATCCTGCGCTGTGCTGAGGAAACAGGATAATGCTTCTGATAAGGCGCTTGTCGGATCGGTTCAAACTGCTGTTCCTCCTCGCTCTCATGCTCCAAATAATGCGCAAGCTCCTGAATGGTCGGCTTTTCAAATAACACTTTAATCGGTACTTCTTTTTGAAAGTGCTCCTGGATTTTAGCGGTCATCATCATGGCTTTTAAAGAATGTCCGCCAATCGTGAAGAAATTGTCAGTCACACCCGCTTTTACACCGAGAATGCCTTCCCATATGTCGGCGAGTTTCTGCTCCGCTTCCGTTTTCGGCGCTACGTATTCTTGTTGAACGGCTTCAGCCTGAGGCTCAGGCAGCGCTTTTTTATCAATTTTCCCGTTCGCCGTCAGCGGAAACTGATTCATCTGGATGAAGTGTGCGGGAATCATGTATTCCGGAAGTGATTCCGAAAGTGTTTTGCGCAGGTCTTCCGGCGAAAGGGCTTGGTCTGCGGTAAAGTAAGCGCAGATTTCATTTTCATCCGCTTTATTTTTCCGGATCACAGCCGCAGATTCCGTCACATTCTCCGCCTGGCTGATTTTCGCCTCGATTTCGCCGAGCTCGATTCTGAAACCGCGGACCTTTACTTGGTTATCAATTCTGCCGAGAAACTCGATCGTGCCGTCCGGAAGCCACTTCGCCAAGTCCCCCGTCCGGTATATCATTTCATCCGGTCTGAACGGATCGCGGACAAACTGCTTCTCCGTTAATTCAGGCAGATTCACATAGCCTCTTGCCACTCCGCTTCCGCCGACGCACAGCTCACCGGGCGCGCCGATCGGCTGGAGGTTGCGGTTTTCGTCCATAATGTACGCAGTGGAATTTCCGATCGGCTTCCCGATCGGGATCGAACCGTCATAATCCTGATCAATGAGAAAACTCGTCGAAAACGTCGTATTCTCCGTCGGCCCGTATCCGTTCCAAAGCGACAGCTCCGGTGATGCCTTCCTCACTTTGCTGACGATATGCGGCACAAGCGCATCACCGCCGATGATGAGGTGCCGGAGCGTGTTAAACATGCCGGCATCCTTTTGGGCAAGCTGATTAAACAGCGGAGACGTCAGCCACATGGTCGTGATCCGCTGCTCTTTCAGAAATTGGGCGAGTTGTCCGGCGTCAAGCAGCGTCTCTTTTTTCACCGGGTGCAATGACGCTCCGTTCAGCAATGCGCCGAAGACTTCGAAGGTTCCGGCATCAAAGCTGACGGCTCCCGTTTGCGCCATCCGGTCTTCTTCATGAACCGGCACGTAATTCGAATGTTTGACGAGCCTGATGATATTTCTGTGTTCAATCATGACGCCTTTCGGTTTGCCGGTCGATCCGGATGTATACATGATATACGCCAAGTCGTTGCCGCCGGCCGGAAGATTCAAGTCTGTTCCGCTTACCGTTTCATCCGCGCTTTCATCCAGCATGACGACCGGGACTTGCAATGCGCCCGCTTGTTCTTGATAGTCCTGAACTGTCAGCACGAGCCGAATCGAGCTGTCTTCCGCCATAAAGCGGAGACGGTCCTCCGGAAAAGCCGGATCAATCGGCACATATGCGCCGCCTGCTTTTAGGACGGCAAGCATTCCGACAACGGTTTCCGCAGACCGGTCGTTCATAATAGCGGCGGTCCGGCCTTTTTCCAGCCCGCTCTTCACAAGGTGTCTCGCCAGGCGGTTGGCCGCTTCGTTCACTTCACGGTAGGTCCATTCGCGTCCCGCTTCTTTTATCGCGATGCTTGCAGGCGTCCGGTTTGCCTGTGCTTCAAACAAACGGTGAACGGCCTCCTCTTCCGGAAGCGCCGTTTTCGTATCATTGAATACCTCAACAATCTGCCGCTCTTCTTCGCCTGAAACAAGGCCGAGTTCCCGTACGGGCGCGTCAGGCGTTCCGACCGCGGCTTTCATCATGCGGGTCAGATGGTGCGCCGTTCGTTCGATGGCATCATGAGCGAAAGCCGCTCCGTTATATTTGATTTTGACAGTCCACGTTTTTCCCGGATACACGATGAGATTGAAATCAAAGCTCGTCTGCTCAAAAGCATGTTCAACTTTAATGGAAAAGCCGAGTCTTTCCTCCATGCCCCCGTTTTCCAGCTCTTTGTCCAGCGGATAGTTTTCAAACGCGACCAAATGATTTAAGAGGCTGCCGTCCAGGGCGGAGCGCTTTTGAATGTCATAGAGCGGCACATAATCATAGCGCTCGGCTTCCACGGCGTTTTTCTGAACTGCCGCCATCACGTCCGAAAAGGCTGCATCTTTGTCAATTTTGATTCTGACGGGAATTGTATTGATGAACAGCCCCGCCATCGTTTCTATGCCGTTGATTTCTGAAGGACGGCCTGATACGACGGTGCCGAACACCACATCGTCTGTATAGTTGTATTTGCTGAGCACCGCACCCCAAACGGCCTGAAACAGGTTAGGTCCCGTGACTTGATGCCGGTTGGCGGTCTGCTGAATCTGCGCGACCAGCTCTTCATCCCAGACAAAAGAATATTCTTCATTTTGGTAGTCTTTCTTTTCTGATGCCAGACGGCCCGGGAGCAGGCTCGGCTGTTCGAAATCCGCCAGGCGGCTGCTCCAATATTGTTCCGCCTCCTCATAATCCCGGCCTCCGAGCCATTTGATATAGTCAGAGTAAGGTTTGCCCTGGCTTCCCCCGGCGGGCCGGCCGGCACGAAGCGCTTCATAGTTTTGGAACAGGCTTTTCATCAAAACGCCCATACTCCAGCCGTCCATGACGATATGATGATTGCTCCAGACGAGATACAGCTCCTTCTCACTGAGTCTGAACACCGCCGCTTTAAAGAGAATATCCTTCGCCAGATGAAAGCCCTGCTGCTGCACGCCGCGTTTATAGCGTTCAATATATTCGGTTTGGCGCGCTTCATCTAATTGACTGATATCTTCATAGTGCACCTTCGTCTTCCGCTCGGCTAATACGACTTGGCGCGGTTTTTGAAGCTGCTGGTGCACGAATACCGTACGCAGGATGTCATATGTCCGGATCAGCTCATTGACGCTTTTTTCAAAAAGCTCCAGCTGAAAACTTCCGTGAATCCTAAGCTCTAATTGTGTGAAGTAGGAGGAAGAATGCGGATCAAGCAGCGCATGATAAAGCATTCCCTCCTGCATCGGTGTGAGTGCATACACCTTTTGAATCGATTTTTTGCTCATATGTCACCTCTGTCTTTTCTGTTAGAGAATTTCCATTAATTTATCAAGTTCATCAAGCGTCAGATCATCATCGCCAAGATCGCTAGGCGTAAGCTCAGGTCCGTCTTGGGCCAGGCAGTGATCTATGATTTTCAAGAGGTGCCCTTTAAAACTGTCACTGAACGATTGAATGGTTTTTTCATGAAATTCGAGAGAATGATAGGCAAACGTCATCGTCATCTGCCCATTTTCTATAAATCCGACAATATCAAGCGCATTCGGCTTCTCTGTGTCAGGGCTCAGCGATTGTCCTGACGGCATCCCGGATCTTGTAAATAAGCCGGAATCCGACATCTCATTAAACTGGCCTAAGTAGTTAAAGCTGATATCCGGATCAATCTCAAATGAAAGATTCTCTTTATGCTCAGGCGCCGTTACATAACGCAGAATGCCGTAGCCGACTCCTTTGTTCGGGATGTGTCTGATGTCTTCTTTCATTTGTTTCAGCTGATATGAAAGATCGTCGGAATGCTTCATCTCAAGGATCATCGGATACATGCTCGTAAACCATCCGACCGTCCGGGTGATATTCAGGCCGTCAAGAATGTCTTCGCGTCCGTGGCCTTCCAAATGAACGCCGATCGTGTCTTCACCCGTCCACTCTTTCAGCGCCAGTCCGAGCGCCGTGAGCAGGATGTCGTTCATTTCGGTGTGATAGGCTTCATGTACGTTTGTCGTCAGCTGTTCAGTTTGTTCAGGCGTCAGAGAGAAGCTGACCGTTCTCGTATGTCTCATGCGCTGATCACCAGACTGCCTGTCTTTCGGAAGCTGAGTGCATACCTCTTTTTTCTCAAGCTCTCTCCAGTAATCCGCTTCTTTCAGAAACGCCTTCGTATTTGCGTATTCTTTGATTCTCTCGGCAAACTCGGCGAATGAATGTGTTTTCGGCGGTAGCGCCGGTTCATTGCCTTGCTTCAGCTGCGTATACACGGACGTAAAGTCCTCCAGTAAAATCCGCCAAGATACACCATCCACGACTAAGTGATGGATTGCGAGAAGAAGGTGGTCTCCATCTTCAGCCCGGAAGAGCCCGGCTTTCAAGAGATGTCCTGTTTCCAGTGAAATACTGCTTTGAAGACGGTCTGCTTCCCTTTCGATACGGTCCTCATGGTCTTCAGCAGGTCCGTTCAGCTCAAAGACGTTCAGTTCAACAGACGCATCCTCAAGCCCTCTGTAATACGGTTTTTGTTCACGATAAATCATCCGGAGCGCATCATGGTGCACCGTCAGGACATGTAATGTTTTTTCTGTTATCTCCGGATCAAAGCCGTCTTTCGCGTGAAGCATGACGGATTGGTTCCAGTGGTGTTTGTCCGTGAAGTTACTTTCAAAGAACCAGCGCTGGATCGGCGTTAAGTCCGCTTCGCCTTCGACAGGGCCCTGGTCGGCCTGCTTGCCTTCCGTCCGCTCCACATAGGAGACGAGCTCTTCGATGGTCGGGTGCTGGAAGAGATCTTTCATCTCCAGCTTGTAGCCGTGCTGGTTCAGACGGCTCGCCATTTGGATGCCTTTGATCGAGTCCCCGCCGAGCGTGAAGAAATTATCGCTTACGCCGATCTGGTCAAGACCGAGCACTTCCTGCCAAATGTCGGAAAGCAGCGTCTCCATCTCCGTTTCCGGCGCTTTGTACGCGGCGCTTCCCGCTTCAATGTCAGGCGCCGGCAGGGCTTTTTTGTCAATCTTTCCGTTTGCGGTGACCGGAAGCTCGTCCATCTCCACCCAGAAAGCCGGCACCATGTAGTCAGGCAGCGTGTCTTTCAGCGCGGACTTGAGCGCTTCAATATCGTCCTGCTGAGGCGCGACATAGGCGCAAAGCGCGGTATTGCCCGCTTTGTCTTCCACGGCCGTCACCGCTGCGTCATGAACGTCCGCAAGCTGGGCGAGGCGGACTTCGATTTCTGAAAGCTCGATCCGGTAGCCCCGCACTTTGACCTGCTGGTCAATACGCCCGATGTATTCGATGCCGCACTGCGCGTTCCATTTGACGAGGTCGCCGGTCCGGTACATGCGCTCGCCCGGCACGAACGGATCTGCGGTAAACCGCTTCGCCGTTTCTTCTTCACGGTTCAGGTATCCGCGCGCCAGACCGCGGCCGGCCACGCACAATTCACCGGCAATGCCTTCCGGCTGCACCTGATCGCCGTCGCCGAGAATATAAACTCTCGTATTGGCAATCGCCCGTCCGATCGAAAGCGATCCTTCCTCCGGATTGATGACGCCGCTTGTCGCGACGACGGTGTTTTCCGTCGGGCCGTAGTTGTTGACGATCGTGTACGGCTGTTTCACCGCCCGCTTCAGCTTGTCGCCGCCGACGAGAAGCATGCGGAGAGAGGTATTTTCCAGCTCCATAAATTGTTCGGCCAGCTGCGTCGGCAGGAAGGTGATGGTCACGCCGTGCTCTTCGAAATAGTGATTTAAGCGGGTGATATCCAGCCGGATCGCTTCGTCAATGACGTGAAGCTCCGCGCCGATGGTCCATGTCGGGAACATCTCCCAGATGGAGGCGTCAAAACCGAAGCCCGCGTATTTGGCGCTTTTATCATCCGCCGTCATGGCGAATGCGTCGTGATGCCAGAAGCACAGGTTCACCAGCGCATGGTGCTCGACCATGACACCCTTCGGCTGTCCGGTCGTTCCTGATGTGTAAATCATATAAGCGAGATGATCCGCCGTTGTTTCCGTCTGCGGGTTCGCTTCATCGTTTTCATCAAGCGGCAGGCTCAGAATGGAGCGGCTGCCGTCAAGCAGAATCGTTTCTCCGTTGTAGCTTTCCGGCACGTCGAGCGCTTCCTGTGTGAGAAGAAGCTTGGCGCCGCTGTCCTGCAGAATGTAGCTGATGCGCTCTTCCGGGTAGTCGGGGTCAATCGGCACAAATGCCGCGCCCGCTTTCAGGACGCCGAGTACGCCCGCGGCCATTTCCAAGGACGGTTTCGTCAAAATGCCGACACGTTCGTCAGCCGTGACGCCGCAGTCCATGAGAATGCGCGCGATGCGATTCGCCCTTGCGTTCAGCTCGCCGTACGTCCATTTCGCGCCGTTGTATGCCGCGGCCGGCCGGTTCGCGTAGCGGGCGGCCGTTTCTTCAAAGAGACGGTGAACGGTTTTGTCCCGCGGTACAGAAAGTGTTTTTCCTTTCCATGCGTCAAGGAGAGCTTGTTTTTCTGTTTTATTCACCAATGAAAGCTCAGAAAGCTTCGCAGCCGGATTTTCCGCTGCGGCTTCTAACAGTTGAAGCCAGTAATGCTTCCATGTCTCTGCCGTTTCCGGTTTAAACAGCGCGGTGTTATATTCAAGCACAAACGTTAAGCCTTCGTCTGTGTCCTCAGCCGTCATTGTCAGGTCAAACTTGGCTGTTTTTCTGTCAAACGGATGGTGCTTCAGCTCAATTCCTTCCATGACCAGATCTTCCGCATTTGCATTTTGCATTGAGAATACCGCATCGAACAGCGGATTTCGGCTCGTATCACGCTGCACCTCAACCTTTTGCAGAAGGTCTTCAAGCGGATAATCCTGCGCGTCAAATGCATGTAAAGCGGTTTGTTTTACTTCTTTAAGATAGTCTGTGAACGTTTTGTCCGCTTCCGGATACGTACGAAGCGCGAGTGTATTCACAAAAACACCGATGACGTTTGCGAGATCCGCATGTGACCGTCCCGCAACCGGCGAGCCGACAATGATGTCATGCTGTCCGCTCAGTTTTGAGAGAAAGGCGCTGTATGTCGCCAGCAGCACCATGTACATGGTAGAATCCGTTTGTTTCGCAAGACTGCGAAGAGCCGACGTCTGTTCCTCAGTCAGAGAAAAGACCAGCTTGTCTCCTTCAAAGGTTTGCACGGCCGGACGGCTGTAATCAGCCGGCAGCGTCAATACCGGAAGCTCGCCGTCAAGCTCCCGAAGCCAATGCTCCTCCTGCTTGCGGTACTGCTCTGATTGAATAAATTTCTGCTGCCATACCGCATAGTCTTTATAATGAATCCGCAGCGGCTCAAGCGTTTCACCGCCATACAAGCGGGACAGTTCATCTATCAGCACGCCGACTGAAGCGCCGTCCGAAATGATATGGTGC
Organism: Bacillus sp. Pc3; assembly: GCF_000815145.1. NCBI lineage: Bacteria > Bacillati > Bacillota > Bacilli > Caryophanales > Bacillaceae > Bacillus > Bacillus sp. Pc3. Next base: position 1,717,477 of record NZ_CP010406.1, read on the forward strand.
ATGTCAAACAGCAGCAGGTGGTCATGTTCAGCCAGCTTGACCAGTCCCGTTCTGACGAGAGGAAGCTGATCCAGGCGGAACGGCCGGATAAAGCTCTGAATAATCCGTTCAGCATCTTCTTCAGAGGCTTCATAATATTCCATGTTGATATCAGCTTCCGTCCATATGCGCTGAACCGTTTCTCCATCCTTTATGTCAAATGTCGTTCTGAAGGCTTCATGGCGTTCTGTCAGCTGTTTCATGACGGATTTCAGCTTTTCTGCATCAAGCTTTCCTTTTAAGCGGAGCACAGACGGCATGTTATAGCTTGTTTCAGCGCCTTCCAGCTGCTGAAGCACGAACATCCGCTTCTGCGGTGAAGAAACCGGATACGTTTCCCGCTCGGTCGCCGGTGCGATGCTCTCAGCAGCCTTCCGCTCAGCCCCTTCAATCAGCTGCGCCAGCCCCGCGGCCGTCGGAGAAGTGAACAGATCCTTTAAGGTAAGCTGCACGCCGAATGTCTTCTGGATAAGGGCCAGCAGTTTCATCCCCGCTAACGAGTGGCCCCCGATCTCAAAGAACTGATCATGGACGCCGACCCGCTCCATTTGCAGCACCTCAGCCCAAATATCCGCCAGTTTTTGTTCTGTTTCATTGCGCGGCGCCGTATATGACACGGCATTCGCTGCGGTCACATCCGGCATCGGCAGCGCCCGCCTGTCGATTTTTCCGTTCCCTGTAAGAGGCAGTTCATCCAATTGAATAAAGACGGACGGAATCATATAAGCCGGAAGATCCTTCGCCGTATGCTCCCTGAGCTCCCGGGAAGAGATTTCCCTGAGGCCGACAACATACGCGCAAAGAAGTTTGTCACCCGCGCCCTGATCCACAGCGAGCACAATGCATTCCTGAATCTGGTCATGGCTTTGGAGCTGATGCTCAATTTCGCCAAGCTCAATCCGCTGACCGCGGATTTTCACCTGATGGTCGATACGTCCGATAAACTCGATATCGCCATTCGGAAGCCATCTGGCCAAGTCGCCCGTTTTATACATCCGTTCACCTTCCTTAAACGGATGCTTTACAAATTTTTCTTCCGTCAGTTCAGGACGGTTGTAGTAGCCTTCTACGAGACCTTCACCGCTGACGCACAACTCTCCCGCGATACCCGCCGGCTGAATGCGTCCGGCTGAGTTCATGATGAAGACTTCCGTATTGCTGACCGGTTTCCCGATCGGAACGGAGAGCGTATCTTCTTCAATCACATCCACCGGATGGTATGTCGCAAACACCGTGCTTTCCGACGGGCCGTACATATGAAGCAGTCTTCCTTTTCCGACTGCCGCAAGCGCCTTTTTGACATGTTCTACAGACGCTCTTTCGCCCCCGAACATGATTTTCCGAAGCGTCGTCAGACAGGACGGCTCCATATCAACAAGCAGGTGGAACAGGGCCGTCGTAATCATCAGAATGCTGACGTTCTCACGTTTGATCACACGGGACAGGCGTGACATATCCAGCACCGTATCTTTCGGGACGATCACAAGCTTTGCACCGTTTAACAGCGAACCGAACATATCAAACATAAAAGCGTCAAAAACGTAGTTTGACAGACCGAGCACTGTGTCCTCTTCAGAAACAGTCAAATAGTTCGTGTTTTTTACCGTCCGCAAAATGTTGGCATGTGTGACGATGTTTCCTTTCGGCGTTCCCGTCGTGCCTGATGTATAAGTGAGATTGGCAATCGTTTTGGAATCAAACGGCAATGCTGGATTGTGAGAGTCCTTTTCATAGCTCGCCTCATCATCAGCAAGCACAATGACGCCTTGAAAACCGGCCTTTTCCGCAACCGGCTTGAGGCTTTGCTGAGTCAGGAGCACATTCGCCCCGCTGTCGCGGAAGAAATGCTGAATCCGCTGAACCGGATGCTCAGGATCAATCGGCACATAGGCGGACCCCGCTTTTAACACAGCCATAATGGAAACAATCATATCCATTGACCGTTCACACAGAACAGCCGCGGTTTTTCCGCCGCCTCCGACCGAAAGAATATGCCGCGCAAGCCTGTTGGCGCGTTCATTCAGCTGCTGATACGACAGGGTTTCCCCTTCGAACTGAAGAGCCGTCCGGTCAGGGTTCTTTCGGGCCTGTTCTTCAAAGATCTGCACGATCGTTTGCTCTTTCGGATATGCCGTGCGTTCCGGGTTGAACCGCTGTAATTGATTCAAAGCCTCCCGTTCAGAAAGCAGATCATATTCGCTGATTTTCGCATCCGGCTGAGCTGCCGCGCTCTCCAGCAGACGGACATAGTGCGCAAGCATGCGATCCGCAGTTGAGCGCTTAAACAGCTTCGTGCAATAATCCAAATCAAGCGCAATGCCTTCCGCTGTTTCCCGAGCCTGCATGGTCAGGTCGAATTTGGCGATGTTGAAGTTTGTTTCATGAAGAGACAGCGTCAGATTACCGATCTCCGGAATTCCGTCCGAGGCGTTTTGCAGACTGAACATCGTGTCAAATATCGGATGCCTGCTCATGTCCCGGGGCACGTTCAGCTCCTCGGTCAGCCACTCAAACGGATAATCCTGATGAGAAAACGCATCCAGCACCTGCTTGCGCACATGACCTAACAAGCCGGCAAATGTCTGATCCTGCTTCACGGAGCTTCGCAGCGCAAGCGTGTTGACAAACATCCCGATGAGCCCCTCGGTATCGGAGTGATTTCTTCCCGCTGACGGTGTTCCCACGATGATGTCTTCCTGTCCCGAATACTTAGAAAGCAGCGTATAGTATGCCGATAACAGCACCATGTAAAGGGTGGCTCCGTTTTTCTCGGCAAGCTTCTGCAGCCGTTCCCGCAGCATTTTCGGCAGCTTGGCGGACACGCGGTCACCTTCAAAGCTTTGCACCTGCGGCCGCGGATAATCAGGGAGCAGCTGAAGCACCGGCAGTTCGCCGCTGAAGACTTCTTTCCAGTACGCCCGCTCCTTCTTGTAGCCTTCTTTCGCCCGTTCCGCCTGCCATACGGCATAATCTTTATATTGAATGCGCAATTCAGGCAGCTGATTTCCGCCGTAGATGTCAGCCAGTTCCTTCAGCATTATGGAAATAGACACCCCGTCAGAAATCAGGTGATGCATATCAAACAGCAGCATATGGCGATTGTGACCGAGCGTTTGCAGGCCGATTCTGAACAGCGGCGCCTCAGATAAATCAAAACGGCGCACAAAGTCCTTCATGACCTGTTCATTCGTTCTTCCGCGCGCTTCGATCATTTCAATATGAAACGGAACATGCTCGCCAATCACTTGTCTCGGCGTGCCATCCTCTGATTGAAACGATGTTCTGAGCGCTTCATGCCTGCTGATTAAGGCAGAAAATGCACGCTCAAGCTTTTCACGGTCTAAAGCGCCCTCAATCATGGCCGCAGCCGGCATGTTATATCCGATTCCCGCGTCTTCAAATTGGCTTGCGATATAAGTCCGCTGCTGAGCGAGCGAAAGCGGATAGCTCGCCTGCTTCTCAGCCGGCTCAATTGCACTGAATGCCGGTCCTTCGTTTCGGTTTTCCGCATAATCGGCAAGCGCCGCAATCGTCGGATGCTCAAACAAGTATTGCAGCGGAATTTCAACGCCCATTTGCTTATGAATTTTCGTCAGAAGCGTCATTGCCTTTAATGAATGACCGCCTGACTCGAAGAAATGATCATAAATGCCCGCCTTGTCCATTCCGAGAACTTCCTGCCAGATGACGGCAAGTGTTTCCTCCGTTTCATTTCTCGGCGCGGCATATTCAGATGAGCTGACAGCCTGCACATCAAGCGCAAACAGCTTTTTGCGGTCCGCCTTCCCGCTTGGCGTGAGCGGAATTTCGTCCGTTTTTGTAAAGTAAGCGGGCACCATGTAATCAGGAAGGTGCTTGGACACATACTCCCTGTACTCGGCAGGGTGAAACTCGGTTCCTTTTTCCTGAACGATATATGCGCAGACATCTAAGCTGCCCTGCTGATCCGGCCGTGCCAGCACGACGGCCTGCGCCGCGCCCGGGGCTTTTCTGAGCACCGTTTCAATTTCTCCCAGCTCAATGCGGTAGCCGCGGACTTTCACCTGATCATCTTCACGGCCGATATATTCGATCGTCCCGTCCGGCAGCCAGCGCGCCATATCACCCGTGCGGTACATGCGGCCGCTTCCGTTAAACGGGTCCTGCAAAAACTTCTCTGCGGTCAAATCCGGAAGATTTAAATAGCCGCGGCCTACACCGTCACCCGCGATATACAGCTCACCGGCCGTGCCGTCGGGCTGAAGCCGCTGGTGCTTATCCAATATATACAGACGGGCGTTGCCGAGCGGTTTTCCGATCGGAACGTACGCCGCCTGTTGATTCATTCCGTTATCCGCTGACACCTGATGCACGGACGCATCTACGCACGTTTCTGTCGGCCCGTAGACATTCGTCAGACGCGGCGTCCTGCCCGATTGATGAAAGAGCGTCATCAGCTGTTCAGCAACAGCCGCGGACAGACCCTCTCCCCCAATGAGCATGTGGCGCAATTCAATTCCGCTGACATCTCCCGCCGCAACCATCATCTGCAGATGCGCAGGCGTTCCGTCAGTGGCTTCAATCCGGTTTTGACGATAATAGTCCAGCAGTGCCGAGCCATTCGTTACAGTCGTTTTCGGCACGATATAAAGCGTCTGTCCCAAAAGAAGCGAGGCAAAAATCTGTTTGACGGACGCATCAAAATGAAACGGAGCCAAAAGCGCCATTCTTAATGTCTGCTCACCGCATTGATAAATCTCCTGCTGCAGTGATTGCACCAGATGATGAACTTGCCGGTGCTCAATCATCACGCCTTTCGGCCGCCCCGTTGTACCTGACGTGTAGATGATGTAAGCCAGCCGGTCTGATTGTGTGCTGACACCGTCCGCAGCCGTCTCATACTGAACAGCCTCGTCAAAATCAATCCGTTCGGCATCCGCTGCAGGCGCCTGTATTCCGGCCTCCGTCAGAACAGCCTTCGCTCCGCTGTCCTCCAAAATGTACTGAATCCGATCCGCCGGAAAATCAGGATCTATCGGCACATAGGCGCCGCCTGCTTTCAAAATTCCCAATATTGCCGCAATGACACGCTCAGAACGGCCAAGCAGCACCGCGACAGGAGAATCGGCTGATATCCCGGCTTTAAGAAGGCGTCCGGCAATTCGGCCTGACTGTTCATGCAATGTGCGATAGGACAATGTTCGGCCTTCATACACCACCGCCGGTTTGTCAGACAGTGACTTCACCTTCTCTTCAAACAGCCCCGGTATCGTCATCTCCCCGCGGTAATTCACCGGATTGCCGGAGGCCCGTTTCAGCAGCTGCTCTTTCTCGGATTCAGAAAGAAGAGTAAGTTCATCAATTATGCGATCAGGAGATGAAATCGCATCTTCAATCAGCGTGATCAAACGTTCAGAAACAGATTCAATCTCTTCCCCCTTGAAAATGTCGCTGCGATAGTCAAAATCAATTGTCAATTTCCCGGTGTCCCATCGTTCCTTCACATGAATTGAAATATCATTTGTACCGCTTCCGCTGAAAATAGGGTCTGTCAGGAAGGACAGATTCTCTTTTTTCTGCCACTGCATCACCTGGTACTCCAGAGCCACCGTAAACAATCTGCTCAGCGAACTTTTCGAAGCGCGCAAATCATTGACAAGCAGGTTATACGGATACTTTTGGTGACGGAGAATTTTCATCAGATCCTTCATCCGGCCTTTAACGAATTCCAAGAACGACTGTCCTCCGTCAACACTTGTCCGCACAGGAACTGTAGATACGAACATCCCGAGCATCTGCTTTTCTTTCGCATTCGTCCGGTTTCCCATAAACGTACCTGTGACAACGTCATCCCGGCCGGTCACTTTGTAGAGATAAGTGATCAGAGCTGACTGGAACAGAGATAGTACGCTGACTTTATGCTCCTCGCAGAATGAATGAATGCGGCCATATAAGTCGTGAGGAATTTCTTGAGAAAACCGTTTCGCATCAAGACCCGCATCTGCCTGGCTCCGTTTCAGGGACACAAGCTCCGGCACGGTCTCAAACTGCCCGTTCCAAAAATCCCGATCCTTTTTAAACCGCTTCGACTGCACATATTCCTGCTCTGTCAGCACGTGCTCGATAAAAGAAGGAATCTCCGTCTGTTCCTCACTTGCTCCGCCTGAGAGCTCCAAATAAATATCGGTAATCGCATTGCCCAGAATCGTCATGGAAATCCCGTCTGAAATAATGTGATGCACATTAACGTAGAACCAGACCTCATTTTCGCTGATGGTATACACGGAAAAACGGAATAAATCCTGATCATATAACGCCAGAGGTTTGCCAGCTTCTTCACGCCCCCATTTGGACAGCTCGTCCGCAGAGCAGCCGGCTCGCCTGATGTCTGTATGTTCGATAGTCAGCGGACGGTATTCGCTCACATATTGAACGGGCTCCCCCTCATCATCAAGCCGCAGACGGATTCTCATCGACTCATACCGCCGGACGAATTCCTGTATCGCTTTCTCAACGTAATGAGCCTGTACGCCGTCATCAGAAATGAGTTTCCCGAACCCGGCAAGATTTGAAATACTTGTGTTCGGATAGAATTTTTCTGTATACCAGATACGTTTTTGAGCATTTGTTAAAGGATAAAAAGTTATTTCCATATGTATGCGCCTCCCCTTTTTAAGATAAAATTGTCAATTCTCCCTTAGAAACAGCCTCCCTCAATGTCCCTAACTCATTATCAAGCCAAAAGAACCACTTACCTCCAAAACAATCCCGATTCAATCACCGCCGAAATCCGTCATCCGTTCACCCGCAAAGTCCGAAATGCGGCTCAAATTTATGAGAAATCAAGACAAGAATCCAATGTTTGTAAGCAACAGGGTTTACCTATTTCTTCATGAATTACTATATATCTACTTACGTTCACTTTATATGAAATTATTGTTTTTATCACCGAAAAATGGGTGAAAAGTTTCATTCGGCACACCGAAAAAAATTCCGACAATTCCAGAGGGTATTTTGCGGCATCCCGCAATTTATTTTTAAAAATATTATTTATGTAAAATTAAAAATCTTTAAACTATAATGAAAATCTGTCGAATATCCAGTTATGGCAGAATGAAAAAAATTTACGTACGTAAGCTGACCCGGAAAAAACAGCGCAAGAACCGAAACAGGAGATTTAATCGTTCGCAATATGATTTCATTAAACCGCAAAAAAAGCACTCTATTTTACATAGAGCACTTCAAAAAGATTCCTTTATTGCAGTTTTATCAATGTTGATTAATTCCATATATTCTTTTCCCCACTTATACATGGCGTCCAAAATCGGCATAAGGGTCTCTCCTTGCTCCGTTAATGAGTACTCCACTTTCGGAGGGACGACAGGGTAAACTTCCCTGTGAACGATCAGGTCCTGCTCCAGCTCCCTGAGCTGATTCACAAGAATTTTGTGCGTAATATCCGGAATTAAAGCTTTCAGCTCATTAAACCGCTTTGTCCCTTCTTTTCCCAGGTGCCACATAATCAGCATTTTCCACTTCCCGCCTATCACGGCAAGCGTCAATTCCTTTTCGCAATTAAACGTTTTCTCATCCATTCGGCTCACGGACAATTCTCCTTCCTCTTACTTTTTGTACGGTCATCATCTATTCATACACGCTTACTTTTTTACACAACTTTCATCAGTTTATACTACCACGCAGTTTTGCTGAAACAAAGCGCATTGCCTGCGGGGACAGTATCCTCAAAGTAACTATTAGACTTCAAAGTGCGTACTTCTCAACATACGGGGCACTTTATAGAATGGAAATACATGAAAAAGAGGAGTGGATATACAGTGGAATTACAGCTGGCATTAGACTTAGTAAATACCCCGGAAGCAATTGAACTTGTGAAAGAGGTCGAACCATATATAGATGTTGTAGAAATCGGCACTCCCGTTGTCATTAATGAAGGACTGAAAGCCGTACAGGAAATGAAATCAGCCTTTCCTCACTTGAAAGTGCTTGCCGATCTTAAAATCATGGATGCAGGCGGTTACGAGATTATGAAAGCGGCAGAAGCGGGAGCCGACATCATCACCGTTTTAGGAGCGACAGACGACTCAACGATCAAAGGGGCGGTTGCCGAAGCAAAAAAACAGCAGAAAAAAATTCTCGTCGACATGATTAACGTAAAAAACCTTGAAACAAGGGCAAAAGAAATTGACCAACTCGGTGTTGATTATATTTGTGTTCACACAGGTTATGATCTTCAAGCAGAAGGAAAAAATTCATTCGAGGAACTGACGGCGATTAAAAAAGCGGTCAAGAGCGCTAAAACCGCAATTGCCGGAGGCATTAAACTTGATACGCTTCCTGAAGCCATCAAACAAAACCCAGATTTAATCATTGTCGGCGGAGGCATTACGGGAGCTGACAATAAAGCGGATGCTGCTGCTAAAATGAAACAGCTGATCACACAAGGATCATGAAAACGACTGAATACTTACATGAAATACTAAATGAAATAACCCGCACCGCAGCATTAATATCCGACAGTGAAGCTGACAAGCTTGCGAATCAGATTTTATCGGCAGATCAAATCTTCACGTCCGGAGCGGGACGTTCCGGCTTTATGGCTAAAGCGTTCGCCATGAGGATGATGCACATCGGTCTGAACGCTTACATCGTCGGTGAGACGCTTACCCCTCCCCTCCAAGAAGGCGGTCTCGTCATCATCGGCTCAGGCTCAGGCGAAACAAAAAGTCTGCTTCATACAGCTGAAAAAGCCAAAAGCCTTAACGGCATCATCACTGCATTAACGATTAACCCCGACTCAAGTCTCGGCAAACTTGCGGATCTTACAATAACGATTCCCGGCTCTCCTAAGGAAGAGACCGGCGGAGACAGAAAGACGATTCAGCCGATGGGTTCTTTATTCGAACAAACTCTTCTGCTGTTTTACGATGCGGTTATTCTAAAAATCATGGAGAAAAAAGAATTGAATTCAGCAGACATGTTTACAAAGCATGCGAATCTGGAATGATTTGCTGACGGCCTTCTTATCAGATGGCCGTCTTTTTATCGTCTTGTTGCGCACGGTCATGCAGACCAAGGTTTTCGGGTCGGACACTCGCAGACGAAGATATCCTGCCGGTGAGCTTATCGCTATAATAAGTCAATTGACGATACACCCGCAACCGTTCATTTCTGAATAGGGAAACGGCAAAAAACACTTTCTGATTGAATTTTTAATGAATAAAGTTGATTTGTGCGGATGGTTTTACAGATATTCAGCTGAATTGCGGCTGAGAAATATATTTTAACAGCTTTACAGCCGGCCGATTCTGCTTTATTCTTGGACCAGCTTTACAGCAATTAAAACTGGAGGTGATTGATACTCTTGAAAACATTAAAAGCACTGCTGCTTGTTCTTATCATCATTGCCGGAGCAGTCGCGGCCCTGATCAAGGGTGATCTTTTCTCAGATAACGAGCAGACCGTTCAGAAGAGTGATTACGACAAAGTAATCTTATTTCCGTCCGATCGATATCCGGAAACAGCAAAGCATATTAAGGACGCGATAAAAGAAGGACATTCCAGCATATGCACCATTGACAGAGACGGAGTACATAAGCGGCGTGAGCAATCTCTTAAACATGTGCCCGTCAAAACGGGATACGATAGAGATGAATGGCCGATGGCGGTTTGTAAACAGGGCGGAAATAACGCCTCCGTAGAATATATTTCTCCGGCAGACAACCGCGGAGCCGGCTCATGGGTCGGACATCAGCTTACCAATGATCCCGACGGAACGAGAGTATTATTTAAAATCAAGTAAAAAACAGGAGGAACAGCGCATTGAATAAATCATGGAAACCGCAAGAACTGGCCATTTCTTATCATCAATTTACAATCTTCCAAAAAGATTCAGAACCGCCTGTTATCGATTGGACCGATGAAGCCATTGAAAAAGGATATGCGGAAGCTGACGGAGCTGTTTCATTTGAGGCAAGGAGAAATACGAGGGCATTTATCGTCCTCAGGCTTAACACAAGTGAACCGGTACCATCCTATGAGAAAAAAGCGACTGTTCCCTTTGAGGCTGTAAAAGATGGAATTGAGATTGAAAGCGTGATGTCAAAGCGGCTTTTCTTTCATATTCCGAAAGGCCGATACAGCCTTACCTGTTATTCAGTGCCTGCCGAAATATCCGATCTTCATGCGGATACGTATATTATTGATGCAGCCTCAATGTAAAAGAAAGCCCTGAGAGAATCTTATTTCTCTCAGGGAACTTTTATAAACTTTTACCGTTTGTTTCAATTACATTTTGGTACCAATAAAAACTTTTTTTCCTGATCCGTTTCAAATCCTTTTCATCTTCTTCATCTCGATTGATATAGACAAAACCGTAGCGTTTTTGATAGCCGTTCAGCCAGCTTAACAGATCCGTGAATGACCAGCTGCAGTAGCCGATGAGATAAACTCCGTCACTAATGGCCTCTCTGCACTGTTCAAGATGGGAGCGTAAATAGTCAATTCTGTAGTCATCCTGAATTGAGCCGTCTTCTTCTATTTTATCGAATTCCCCCAGCCCGTTTTCTGTTATAAAAACCGGCAGCTCATAGCGGCTCGTTATACGCCGGAGGCCGATGCGCAGACCTATCGGGTCAATCGTCCAATCCCAATTACTCGTCACGAGGTTCGAATTCTTTTTCGTTTTAAACAGACCCGGTATACCGGTATCCTGGTTTGTCCCTTTCTGACCAGTCGTGTTCATTTTCCCCTCCGATACACCGTCAAGAGGATTTCTTTCGTACGTAATCGTCTGATAATAATTAACACCGATAAAATCCGGCTTGCCTTTTGCAAGCAATTCCATATCCCCGGCTTCAATGGCGGGCGCCCAGCCCTTTTCCTTTAAATAATTGAAAGGAATTTGCGGATAAGTCCCCCGGCAATACATATCAAGCCACCAATGATTCATAAATTCCTCTGCGTTTTCAAATGCAGTTATGTCTTCAGGATGACTTGTAAGCGGATAAGCCGGTGAATAAGCGAAGCTCGGGCCGATCATGCCGTCAGGAACATATTGTCTGAAGGATTCAATCGCTTTGGCATTAGCTAAAAATGCGATATGATTCGCTTCATAAAATCGTTTTCTGTCCTTTACGCCGGGCGGATGTGCAGCTGTAATAAACCCGTTATGAAAATTATAATTCTGCTCGTTTAACGTGACCCAGTATTTCACCTTGCCGGCAAATCTTTTGTATAACGCAATGCAGTAATCATTAAAATCATCAATAATTTTTCTTGATTCAAAGCCGCCGTATTCATCCATCAGCGCCTGAGGCAAGTCCCAATGATAAAGAGTCAGGACCGGCTCAATATCGTTAGAAATCAATTCATCGATCAGGTCTTCGTAAAATGCGATCCCTGATTCGTTGATTTCCCCTCTGCCATTCGGAAAAATTCTCGGCCAGCTGACAGAAAAGCGGTAAGCTTTCAAACCCATTTCTGCCATCAAGGCGATATCTTCTTTATAACGCTCATAATGGCCAACTGCTGTATCGCCATTTGAGCCTTTAAACGTTTTACCCGGTATTTTCGTGAATAAGTCCCATACTGAAGGTCCTTTACCGTCTTTATTCCATGCTCCTTCAACCTGATAGGCAGCCGAGGCTGATCCCCATAGAAATGTATCAGGGAACAGGCCCTGTTTTTTATGTATCATGTGTTTCATCCTCCTGATGCGTATGATATTGATATCATACGTTATGAAACGCGTTTCAGAGCAATCCCGATAAAAACAAAAAAGCATCCGGCTTGCCGGATGCTTAAGAATGATGATGCCGCTTTTCCAATTTATGAGGCGGAGGCTTCGGGACAAACCCATTTTGTTTCATCATGTTAAAGCGCCTGTCCATATGCTGTTTAATATGTTCTGCTTTTTCTTTCGGCAGGACCCCGTACTCAACATATTTGGATATAACATGTTTTCGTTTTTCGAGCACTTCTTTTTCAAGTGATTCAATTTCTTTTTTCTGCTGTTCCGTGAGTGACATTGTTGAAGGCATTTTTGTTCCGGCGGCGTGTGCCGGCATTGTGAAAACCATTGCTGTAATGAAAAACGCAGCTAAAGACAATGCAGCTTTTTTCATGACTCTTTCCTCCTTTAACGTTTGTTATATGTTGCTCCCTCATCCATTTTTTATGCAAAAAAAGAGCGAAATTATTCGCTCTTTTCAATCGATTCGTCCGGCAGCGCGTATGTGACATACGTTCCTGCTACAAAATCGTGGATTGACCGTTTGTCTTCTCTCATTCCGACCATGAATGCGCTCACGATCACGCCGATTCCAAACGTCACGCCATATATCAGGCCGCCCACAAGCACTCTCAAAATCATAGTGAGAAAGCCTACCTGAGTGCCGTCTTTTTTGACGATGCGGATACCGCAGATCTTTTTGCCGATAACATAACCGTTCCAGTATACAGGGAGCAAAATAGCATAAAGAGTCAAAATGATGCTGATCATTGTGCTCTCATTCGGATCTTTTCCTGTTGCCAGCATAAAAATAATCGCCAAAGGCACTGAAGTAATTAAATAGTCGAGTACCACGGCTCCCAATCTGATCCAAAATCCCGCCGGTCTGTAAATATTCATCGTGTTTCTCCTCGCTATGGCTTTAAAATCACTTTAATGTTGCCATCTTCTTTTTTGTCAAATATATCATATGCAGCAGGAGCTTCCGCAAGACTCATTTTGTGTGTAATGATATCCGTCGGATCAATTTCATTTTGTTCGATCATTTGATACAGCATCGGCATCAGATGAATAACGGGTGCCTGGCCCATTTTCAAAGAAACGTTGCGTGTGAAAAAATCACCGAGCGGAAAGCCGTCCGCTTCAGAAATGTATGCGCCCGTGAGCTGCACGGTTCCGAACTTCTTAACGGCTTCTGATGCTGTAAGAATCGGACTGATCGTTCCGAACTGATTCGGTTTTTGCTCTGCTTTTTCTTTTGAAAGCGGCGTGCCGTCCATTCCGACACAATCAATCACTACATCCGCGCCCCCTGACGTATGTTCATGCAGCAGTTTCCCGATCTCATCATGTTCTGAAAAATTGAAGGTCTCTGCTCCGTTTATGCGTCTCGCATGTTCAAGGCGGTGCGGGACTTGATCAACTGCGATAACCCGTTTAGCTCCTTTTTTCCACGCGAATTTTTGCGCCATTAAACCGATCGGACCTGATCCCAGAATCACGACTGTATCTCCTTTTTTCACTCCGCTGTGCTGGACGCTCCAAAAGGCGGTCGGCATGACATCTGACAGAAGCAGCACCTGCTCATCTTCAAGCTCACTGTCTGCCGGAACCAGAAAAGAAGAGAAATCAGCATAAGGAACACGTAAATATTCAGCCTGCCCGCCGGGATAATTACCGTTAAACTCCGAAAAACCGAATAAGCCGCCGGCATCTGTATGAGGATTTGGATTAGATTCATCACACTGGCTTTCCATCTGGTGCTTGCAATAATGACATTCTCCGCAGCCGATGTTAAAAGGAATCACGACCCGGTCGCCTTTTTTCAGCTTTTTGACTTGACTGCCCGTTTCTTCAACGATTCCCATCGGCTCATGCCCGACGATATAACCCGGATCGGCGGGTATTCCGTTTTTATATAAATGAAGGTCTGAACCGCATATCCCGGTTGCGGTGATTCGAACGATGACATCTCTCTCATCTTGAATGGCGGGTGCCGGGACTTCTTTCACTTCCATATGTTCTTTTCCTTGGTATGTCAGTGCTTTCACACTTGGTCAGCTCCTTTTTCATCACTCCTTCCCTTTTCACCTGCTTCTAAACTTGGCCGGTATGTTATTCGGCCCGCTGAATATCCCATTGAAAAGGATCTTCAAGCTGCGACCAATCGGAATCAAACTCAGACGGCGTGAGCAGGCACTGATCCAATTCCTTTGTAATGGCTGCTTCATCTAAATCTGTTCCGATAAACACCAGGTTCGTATGACGGTCTCCGAATTGGTCGTCCCAATCTTCCAGAATCTCCGGTTCCTGCTGTTTGTTCTGCTCCTGCTCAAGTTTCGGCATTGCCGCCACCCAATAAGAAACAGGCTCAATCGAAACCGCCGGACCCGCCTGAGACATCAGCAGCGCAAGACTGTTGCGGGTTGCACACCAAGCAATTCCTTTTGCGCGCACAATGCTGTCAGGCATTGATTGATGCAGCCAGCTGTCAAAACGAGCGGTATGAAACGGCAGACGCCGCGAGTACACAAACGAAGTGATGCCGTACTCTTCCGTTTCGGGAGTGTGCGCTTCATGACCTGCCGTCAGTTCCTTTATCCATCCTGCTGATGAACTCGCTTCCTCAAACTCAAATAAACCGGTATTCAATATGGATTCGGCGGGCACTTCTCCGCGGACGGACCGGATCAGTCTGGCACGGGGCTGTAATGCGCGAAGAACCGTTTCCAGCTGTTCAAGCTCTTTTTCGCCGACCATGTCGCATTTATTTAAAATGAGCACATCACAAAACTCGATTTGGTCAATTAATAAATCGGCAATCACCCGTTCATCCTCTTCTCCCGCCGCTTCCTTCCGGTCAAGAAGGCTGTCACCGGACTGGAAATCATGCCAGAAGCGGTTTGCATCCACCACGGTCACCATTGTGTCCAGCCTGCAGAATGTTGTCAGATCAATGCCCATTTCTTCATCTATATAAGAAAATGTCTGGGCAACGGGAATCGGTTCGCTGATCCCTGTTGATTCAATCACAATATAATCAAATCTGCCGTCTTTCGCGAGTTTCTCAACTTCGACTAATAAATCTTCACGCAGCGTGCAGCAGATACAGCCGTTGGATAATTCTACGAGTTTCTCATCCGTCCTTGACAAGCCGCCTCCCTGCTTCACCAAGCCCGCGTCTATATTTACTTCGCTCATGTCATTGACGATGACGGCAATTTTTAAACCGCTGCGGTTTTGTAAAATATGATTCAAAACGGTCGTCTTTCCGGCACCAAGATAGCCGCTCAATACTGTAACCGGAATTTTCTTCATAAAATAGCCTCCTGACAAAATAGAATGATTACGATTTATACCCCGCACCTGCTTTATTATCATCATGATGTACATTGTTTTAAATCGTAATGGTTACTATTTATTCTGATATATTCTCCGTTTAAAAGCAAGTGAAAAATAATCAATCATAAAAAAGACACGCTGTCATACGTGTCTTCCGCCCAAACTTAAACATCCGCAGGACTGTTTTCAGTGCCATAGCTTTTTCTCCAAAAATAGCCTGCGGCCAGAACAAGCACAAATGCGAGCAATGCGATACATGAGAAAAAGATAAAACCGATCGCATAAGTTCCCGTCATCTGCTTAAATGATCCTAAAATATTCGGAAGGAAAAAACCCCCTATGCCGCCGGCTGCTCCGACGATTCCCGTCACCATTCCGATTTCTTTTGCAAAGTGCTGAGGGACAAGCTGAAATACCGCTCCGTTGCCCATACCGAGCGCCATCATTCCGATAAACAGCAGAACGATCACCGTTGAAAGCGGAGGCAGGCTGCTGACTCCCGCCATACACAGAGCCGCGATGACAAACAGTACAGCCAGAACTTTCTCACCTCCCGCACGGTCTGAAATCCAGCCTCCCGCAGGGCGAAAAAAACTGCCCGCTGCGACACATATTGTGACGAAATCACCGGCATGGATTTTTGACAATTGATATTGATCAACGAAAAAAATCGCCAAAAAACTTGATAATCCCACAAAACCTCCGAAAGTGACGCCGTACAAAAGACAGAAACACCATGTTTCCTTCTGCCTGAACACGTGAAGGTAGTTTTTAAGCGGCTGCGGTGCGGGCTGTGCAGGAGAGTCCTTCGCCATGACGATAAACAGTATAAAAACGACCATCAACGGAAAAAGCGCAATTCCCATTACACTGTGCCACCCAAACTGTTCCGCAAGGCGGGGACCGAACAATGTCGCAAACAAAGTGCCGCTGTTGCCGGCACCTGCTATCCCCATCGCAAGCCCCTGCAAGTGAGGCGGATACCACCGGCTCGCCATCGGAAGCGCAACAGCAAAACTTGCGCCCGCCACGCCCAGCAGAATGCCGATCGCATACAGCTCAGTCAAAGAACGGCCGCCGAATGCCCCCCAAAGCAGCGGGATCATCGTGATCAGCATCCCGATCACGGCTGTTTTCTTCGGCCCGATCCTGTCCGTTAACACACCTAAAATGATCCGAAACACAGATCCTGATAAGATCGGCAGAGCCACGACAAACCCTTTTTCAAAAGAAGATAACCCGAAATCCTGAGAAATATAAACGCCGAGCGCCCCCAGCATTACCCAAATCATAAAACTCACATCAAAATATAAGAAGGAACAGAGCAGAGTGAGCGGATGACCGCTTGTTTTTAATTCCGACAGCTTCATAACATTCTCCTTTCCGGTCTTCTATCATTTCAAATTGCTGAATCAAGAATATATGACCGGCATTCACCGGAAAAGACATGTGTAAGATAATGCGACACATTTAATGCGTTAATCAGGCAATGTGCCATAATTTCTCATAGAAGAAACGATTACTTACAGACTGCCGCAAAGGAGGTTTGGCGAGTGAAGAAACAAAGATTAATTGCAGCAGGGAACGGAATGGCCGGAATCCGCTGTATTGAACACATTTTAAAGATGAACCGTGACATGTTTGAGATTGTCATTTTCGGAAGCGAACCTCATCCCAATTACAATCGCATTCTCTTATCCTCCGTTTTACAAGGTGAGGTTTCGCTTGATGACATTACGCTGAATAGCCGCGAATGGTACGAAAAAAACGGAATTACGCTTTACACGGGAGAAACGGTTGTAGACATTGATACAGAACGGCAGGTTGTCACAACGGATCGAAAGCGCAGCATGACTTACGATCAAATCATCCTTGCAACGGGCTCCTCTCCTTATATTCTCCCCATACCCGGAGCAGATAAAGAAGGTGTGTACGGCTTTCGGACAATAGAAGACTGCCAATCTCTTATCAATGCGGCCGGCCGGTATCAAAAGGCGGCGGTCATCGGCGCCGGTTTATTAGGTCTTGAAGCGGCCGTCGGCTTACGGCAGCTCGGCATGGACGTCAGCGTCATTCACCACTCTTCCGCCATTATGCAAAAACAGCTTGATCAAACGGCATCCCGCCTGCTGCAGAAAGAGCTGGAACGAAAAGGCTTAGTCTTTCTTTTAGAGAAAGACACGGCATCCATTACAGGGAACTCACGGGCGGAAGGCATCCGTTTCAAAGACGGTTCTTCCATAGAAGCAGACCTGATTGTCATGGCCGCCGGTGTGAGGCCCAATATCCGATTGGCTGCATCTGCCGGACTTTCAGTGAACCGAGGAATCATCGTCAATCAATTCATGCAGACGAACAAACCGAATGTGTATGCCGTCGGTGAATGCGCGGAGCATGACGGGATTGTATACGGATTGGCGGCGCCGCTTTATGAACAGGGAAAAGTGCTCGCGCAGCATCTATGCGGCGTCCCGTGCGAAGGGTTTCAAGGCTTTGCACAATCTGCGGCCTTAAAAATAGCCGGTATTGATGTATGGTCGGCAGGAAAGGTGCACGAGGATGAGCACACAGCCGGCATATTGTTCCATGATGAGCATGCAGGCATCTACAAAAAAGCGCTCTTTAAGGACGATAAACCGGCCGGCTTTATTTTATTCGGGGACACGCGCGGTAAACAGCGGCTTCTCGACAGTCTTGTGAAGCAAAGAGATATTTCCATCGTGAAAAAACAGCTCATGGAACCGGATCAAGGCGGTATATCCTTTGAATCCATGCCTCCCCATGAAACCATTTGCCAATGCAGCTCAGTGACCAAGGGCTCCATTGAAGAAGCGGTGAACAAATATGGCTTAAAAACCGCGGAGGAAGTGAAGCACATGACAAAAGCATCCGGGTCTTGCGGAGGATGCAGGCCGCTCGTTGAAGACTTGCTGAAGTATATGGCGAGCGATGATTACACAAAACCCTCCCGCCAGCCTTCGTTTTGCGGCTGCACCGATTTGACGGAAGAAGAAGTCATCGCCGAACTTCGGCGCCGTCCGTTCACTGATGCCGCCGAGGTGATGGAAGTGATCGGCTGGAAAACAGAAAACGGCTGCCGCATTTGTATTCCGGCGCTTCACTATTACTTGGAAAGGACGCGGCCTGATTTTATGCAGTTCAATGAAATATCGGCAGAAGAGACATGCACCCTGATTCCGCAAATGTACGGCGGACTGACAAGTGCGGCAGAGCTCAAAAACATCGCAGACGTCATCGAAGCATACGGCATCCCTGGGGTTTCGATGACTGACAGTCACCGGCTGAGGCTTTCCGGAATCAGGCCAAATGACCTTGCAAGCATCAGAAAAGCACTGAACATGCCGGTTTTCTCTCCCCGGCACCGCAGGACGATTCAAATCAGAGCATGTTCGTGCGGACAGTATCGCTCCTTTCAAGAGCTGGCAAGCAGGATTGAACGAGATACCGATACACTTGCCGTACCCGCTTATGTATCCGTCAGTTTGTCATGTGAAAACAATTGCACCGATGCTTACATTCAAGATATCGGCGTGCTTCAGACACAAACTTGCTGGGAGATTTATATCGGGGGCGTCCGCGGAAAACAAGCCCGCGCCGGCAGCCTTTTTTGTGTGACGGATAACGAAGACAGTACCGTCGCTATGATGAAAGGCCTTACTCAATATTATCGCGAAACGGCTCACTACAACGAAGCGATTTATCAATGGGTTGACAGACTCGGGCTCGTCCATATTAGAGAAATGCTGTTTGAAGAAGATATGCGGACACAGCTTCTGAAAAATCTCCGTTCAGACATATCCCTGCTGCAAAACCTGTCTGCCGGGAAAACGCCATACGAAAGGATGAAGCTTTTTGACTGAACCGATGCTCCGTTATTTCCGTGACAAACTGCAAGATGTCCAATCGGAAAAAACATATGAGACGCAATGCCCGTTCTGCAGCATGCAATGCAAAATGCAGCTTACGGAACAAACCTTCGCGGCACGGAAGAAATACACTGCAATCGGCATTGATAATCCGACGACACATGGCCGTTTATGTACAAAAGGCATGAATGCCCATCAGCATGCCGTGCACTCTTCCCGCATTACACGCCCCCTGCTTAAAAAAAACGGTGAATTTGTGCCTGTCTCTTGGGCTGAAGCACTGAATCGCATTAAGGAACAAATCAATCTGATCCAAACCGAACACGGCAATGATGCGATGGCCGTCTACGGGAGCGCCTCAATTACAAATGAAGAAGCCTATCTGCTTGGAAAGTTCGCACGGGTCGGCTTACAGACGAAATACATCGATTACAACGGGCGGCTCTGTATGTCTGCCGCAGCAACGGCGGCCGGCCAGACATTCGGCGCGGACAGGGGCCTGACGAATCCATTATCGGACATCCCGCATACACGTGTCATCATCCTGGCAGGCACCAATATCGCCGAATGCCAGCCGACGATCATGCCGTATTTTGATAAAGCGAAAGAAAACGGGGCTTACATTATCGCCATTGATCCCCGGGAAACGGCGACGACCAAAATAGCCGATCTTCACCTGAAAATCAAGCCCGGCACAGACGCCGCCCTGGCAAACGGACTCGTCAAAATCTGCATTGACGAACAGCTTACAGACAAAGACTTTATCCGCACCCGCACAAACGGATTCGATAAGCTCAAACGGCATACCGACGCTTTGGATCTGAAAGAGATCTCCGAGCAGACAAGTGTTCCTTTGGAGCATATACGAAAGGCCGCCGTGAAGTTTGCCAAGGAAACATCCGGCATGCTGTTTACAGCGCGGGGGATCGAACAGCAGACTGACGGTACCGCGGCAGTGAAAGCTTTCTTAAATATGGTGCTGATCACCGGAAAAATCGGCAAGCCCTTCTCTGGTTACGGGGCAATTACCGGTCAAGGCAACGGACAAGGCGCGAGAGAACACGGCCAAAAAGCGGATCAGCTTCCGGGCTACCGTTCTATCGAAATTGAAGAACACCGGGCGTATATTGCGAAGGTGTGGGGGATTCATCAGGATGAGCTGCCGCGAAAAGGCGTCTCAGCCTATGAAATGATAGAAAAAATAGATAGCGGCGACATCAAAGGACTGTTTATCATGTGTTCCAATCCGGGTGTTTCCGGCCCAAATGCGAATTTCGTCAAGCAGGCAATCAAGAAACTGAGATTTTTTGTCGCAGTTGACTTATTTATTTCTGAGACCGCGGCATTCGCGGATGTGATTTTACCCGCCTCCTCTTATTTGGAAGACGAAGGCACGATGACAAATGTAGAAGGCCGCGTGACATTAAGAGAAGCGAGCCGCACCTGCCCCGGAGAAGCGAAACATGATTGGCAGATCATCTGTTACATTGCCTCGGCTCTTGGTAAAGGGCATTATTTTCCCTATACGTCGGCGGAGGAAATCTTTAACGAACTGAGAGAAGCGAGCCGCGGCGGAATTGCTGATTACTCTGGCATCACCTATGACAGGCTCAGGCGGGAAGGCGGCATTCAGTGGCCATGTCCTGAAGCGGATCATCCCGGAACCGGGCGATTGTTTGAGCACTCATTTGCCCATCCCGATCACAGAGCTGAATTAAGCATGATTCCAAATGAACCGGCCGTCCCGAAAGAGAAACCGAGCGCCGGCTATCCGCTTTATTTAACCACAGGAAGGGTGATGTCTCATTACTTAACGGGTGTCCAAACGAGAAAAAGCTCCGCCCTGGCTGCAAGACATTTCGAATCCTTTGTGGAAATCCACCCAAAAACGGCGGCCGACTATCATATCGAAGACCGTGTTCTCGTGAAAGTAGAATCCCCCCGGGGCAGCATCACGGTCCGGAGCAGATGGTCGGAGAACGTACGAAAAGACACGTTGTTTGTTCCCATCCATTGGTCTGACACGCAAAACGTCAACGACTTAATTGGTGAAGCCTTGGATCCGGACTGTAAAATGCCCGGTTTTAAGATGTGTGCGGTACGAATCAGCCCTATATAATTTTTCATAAAATTTTTAGATTTTTTAGTATTTTTTGTTACATTTCATAACATGCATCTTAAATATTTGTTTTTGCTGTGCTACGCTAAAAAAAACAAAGATAAGGAGCGGATCATCTGATGGGAAAAAAACAGCTAGTCCTTGTTGGAAATGGAATGGCCGGGGTAAGAGCGATTGAAGAAATACTGCGTGTTTCAAAAGACGAATTCGAGATTACAATATTCGGGGCCGAACCTCATCCCAACTATAACCGAATCCTTCTGTCAAAAGTGCTGCAAGGCGATACCGACATTCAAGACATTACGTTAAACGATTGGAACTGGTACAAAGAAAACAACATTCAGCTGTATACCGGTGAAACAGTCATCAAAGTCGACACGGAAAACAAAACCGTCATCACCGATGCAGACAGAATCCAGCCTTACGATGAACTCATCCTGGCGACAGGCTCTGTCCCTTTTATCCTTCCGATTCCGGGCGCAGACAAACAAGGCGTCACGGCTTTCCGGGATATAAAAGATACCGACACGATGCTCACCGCGTCAAAACAATATAAAAAAGCAGCCGTCATCGGCGGAGGACTGCTTGGTTTGGAAGCCGCACGCGGACTGCTGAATCTCGGAATGGACGTGTCTGTCATCCACCTCGCCCCATTCCTGATGGAGCGCCAGCTTGACGCAGCGGCGGGACGCCTGCTGCAAAACGAATTAGAAAAACAAGGCATGACCTTTTTCCTTGAAAAGCAAACCGAAGAAATTCTCGGTACTGACCGTGTCGAAGGCGTACGCTTCAAAGACGGCACAAGCATCGAAGCTGACCTGGTCGTCATGGCGGTCGGCATCCGCCCGAATACACAGCTTGGCACAGAAAGCGGCATTCCGGTAAACCGTGGAATCATTGTCAACGATTATATGCAGACTGACATTCCGCACATTTACGCGGTCGGTGAATGTGCCGAGCACCGCGGAATCGCATACGGTCTTGTGGCGCCGCTCTATGAACAGGCAAAAGTGCTGGCCAAACATATTTGCGGCATTGAAACAAAACCGTATGAAGGCTCCGTTCTCTCCACTCAATTAAAGGTATCAGGCGTCGAAGTCTTCTCTGCCGGTGACTTTAACGAATCAGAGGACAAAAAAGCGATTAAAGTGTTCGATGAGCAGGACGGCATTTATAAAAAAATCGTCCTGAGGGGCAATCAAATTGTCGGCGCTGTTTTGTTCGGAGACAGCAGCGAGGGCAGCCGCCTGTTTTCAATGATTCAAAAAGAAGCCGATATCTCTGAAACCTCCAAAATATCAATCTTACAGCCTCTTGATCAGGAAGCAGGCGCAAGCATGACCGCGGCGATGAGCGACGATGAAATCATCTGCGGATGCAACGGCGTATCAAAAGGCGCGATTATTCAAGCCATTCAGGAAAAAGGCTGCACATCTACGGACGAAATCAAAGCATGCACCGGGGCATCCCGTTCCTGCGGAGGCTGTAAACCGCTCGTGGAAGACATTCTTCAATATACACTGGGCTCAGAATTTGACGCGTCCGCGCAAAAAGAAGCGATTTGCGGCTGCACATCACTGTCGAGAGATGAAGTCGTAGAAGAAATCAAAGCCAAAGGGCTGTCCCATACAAGAGAAATCATGAACGTGCTCGGCTGGAAAACGCCGGAGGGCTGCTCCAAATGCCGTCCTGCCCTCAACTACTACTTAGGCATGATTAATCCGGCTACATACGAGGATGACAGGACATCCCGTTTTGTGAACGAACGGATGCACGCCAATATTCAAAAAGACGGAACATACTCAGTCGTTCCCCGGATGTACGGCGGCGTGACCAACTCTCAGGATCTCCGCAAGATCGCCGATGTCGTCGACAAATATGAGATCCCGCTCGTTAAAATGACAGGCGGCCAGCGAATTGATCTCATCGGCGTCAAAAAAGAAGACCTGCCGAAAGTATGGGCCGAGCTTGATATGCCTTCAGGCTACGCGTACGGAAAAACACTCCGCACGGTAAAAACGTGCGTAGGCGAACAATTCTGCCGCTTCGGCACGCAAGACTCCATGGCACTGGGCATTGCGCTTGAGAAAAAATTCGAAGGGCTCAATACGCCTCATAAGGTCAAAATGGCCGTGTCCGCCTGCCCTCGGAACTGTGCGGAATCAGGCATTAAGGACCTTGGCGTTGTCGGCATCGACGGAGGCTGGGAGCTTTATGTCGGCGGAAACGGCGGAACCCATTTGCGCGCCGGTGATTTGCTGATGAAAGTAAAAACGAATGAAGAAGTATTAGAATACGCAGGCGCTTATCTGCAATATTACCGGGAAACCGCAAACTATCTGGAACGTACATCCGCATGGCTTGAGCGCGTCGGTTTATCCCATGTCCAATCCGTATTAAACGATCCGGAAAAACGGCAGGAGCTCAACGACAGAATGAATGAGACACTCTCTGTCCACAAAGATCCGTGGCAATACTTCCTTAAAGATAAAAAAGCATCTAAAGATCTATTCGAAAATGTCGTCACGACTTCATAAAACAGTAAGGGGGAACGGACATGGTTAATAAAGATATGACAAAGGTTTGCATAGGCAAAGTAAACGAATTACCCGAGGAGTTAGGAAAAACCGTATATATAGAAGATAAAGAGCTTGCCGTATTTAAGCTTTCTGACGGGAGCGTCCGCGCCGTCGAAAACCGCTGTCCCCATAAAGGGGGCGTCTTGGCTGAAGGCATCGTCAGCGGAGAATACGTCTTCTGCCCGATGCATGACTGGAAAATCTCCTTAGAAGACGGAAAAGTCCAAGAGCCGGATCATGGCTGTGTCAAAACATACGAAACACTGATTGAAGGAGAGAATGTATACCTCCTGTATTGAGCAAAGACCGGATCACTTTTTCAAGTGGTCCTTCATTTTTTAAATTGCTGAAGGGATGACGCCATCATGAAAAACGGAATCGTATATTTTGTCGGTGCCGGACCAGGAGACCCGGGGCTGATCACCGTAAAAGGAAAACAGGCTCTGGAGAAAGCGGATATCATTTTGTATGACCGGCTCGCAAACCCAAAGTTTCTTGAATATGCCTCACCGGACTGCCGGTTCATTTATTGCGGAAAGCTGCCCGACCGCCATTTTATGAAACAGTCTGAGATAAATGCCCTGCTGATTGAAAAAGCGGCGGAGGGCTGCACCGTAGTCCGCTTGAAAGGCGGAGACCCAAGTGTGTTCGGCAGAGTCGGCGAAGAAGCAGAGGCGCTTCATCAGCACGGCATCCGCTACGAAATGGTGCCCGGCATCACCTCGGGAATCGCAGCGCCGCTGTATGCGGGAGTCCCCGTCACCCATCGTGATTTCGCTTCGTCCTTCGCGATGATCACCGCTCATGATACATCATTGCACGGCAGGCCGAATCTCGACTGGGAAGGGCTTGCCCGAAGCGTTCAAACGCTTGTGTTTTATATGGGCGTTAAAAACCTGTCATTTATATGCCGTAAGCTTACGGAGTACGGAAAATCCCCTTCCGTTCCCGTACTCGTCATTCAATGGGGGACGTGGGGGCGGCAGCGGAGCGTTAAAGGAACGCTTCAGGATATCCATGAAAAAGTTCAAAGCCAAAACATCACCAACCCTGCCATTATCGTCATCGGTGATATTGTCAATTTTCAAACACACAGCTGGTTTGAAAGCAAGCCGTTCATCGGGCGGCATATCATGGTTGTCACTCATGGCGATGAAGAACATACATTGACAGACAAGCTGCGCGAGTATGGCGCCGATGTTATTGAGTGGCCGAAGCGGATCGTTAAAAAAATGCCCGCAAACGAAAATATCCTGAAACAGATCAGCACCTTTGAACAACTATTTTTCACATCACGCCTTGCGGTATGCGAATTCTTTGACACACTGGCTTTCAAGCAGATCGACATCCGCCGGGTGACCGCAAGCCTGAATGCAGCGACTGAGGCCGCAAAGACGGAACTGACAAAACGGGGCTATGTCCTATCCGAATGTCAAATTGATTCTCCGCATTCACTCATTGTAGGAAGCCGTCAAGCAGCAGAAAACTTGTCAGACTCAAAATCATGCCCGTTTTATATCACCCATGAACATATCGCAGATGAGCGGTTCACTTCCATGATCGAACGCACGATCAGCGAGTCTCCTCTGCAAATGATTATCTGTACGGGCAAAGAATCCGCTCAGCATTTGATCAGCGCCGGAAAACAAATCGGCATATCACCGGATCCGTCAGCAAACCGCCCTCCCGTCATCTGCATGGGCGAAGACGTCCCCGCCGGCTGCGGGTTTACCGCCGTGAAAAATCAGGAACAGTTATTTGCGTTTATACGAAATGAAATGAAAGACATGCTCGTTCACAGCTGATACGCCGGAATGCTTTTCTGACCCCCCAGACTCAACATCGGGGGTCAGCCCTTTTTTATTGTGTCACCAATTTTTTATGGTGAGTCGAATACATCGCCATCTGATCCGCCTGCGGGTCCAAATAGGCTTTGGCGCTGTTCACGGCGGTCGGCCCCTCCGTGAAACCGCCTGCAATCAATCTGAGCTTGCTTTCATAATGGGCGGCGTCACCGGCGACAAACACGCCCGAAAGATTCGTCCGCATATGTCTGTCAGCTTTAATCCTGCCTTCTTCTATCTCAAGCCCCCAGTCCTTCATCGGACCGAGATCAATTTTAAACCCGTGGTTGATAATGAGCTCATCAAGCTTGATGTCTTCAGAAAGTCCGGACTCAGTTTGGCAAACGGTGACGCTCTCGATCCGTTCTCCGGTGCCGTTGAGATGCTTCAGACGATATGGCGCAAGCACCCGCACGGAAGACCGCTTCATTTTCGCCACGCTGCTTTCCAAACCGCCGAACTCCTCCCTGCGGTGCAAGACGGTAACAGACGCCGCAATCGGTTCCAGCTCATTCGCCCAGTCAACCGCGGTATCTCCCCCTCCTGAAATCACGACATGCTTATCTCGAAACGCATCAAGCTTCTCTACCTTATAATGAAGGTTCTTTCCCGAATAACGGCTCGCATCCGCGCTGTCAAGTTCATTGACCTCAAGCGTCCCCATGCCGACGGCCAAAATCACCGTGCGCGTATAGTGCTTTTCCCCTTCGGAACTTTCCAGCACAATGGTTCCGTCTTCCAGCCGTTCAAATCCGGTCACCCGCTGATTCAACACGATATCCGGCTCAAATGTCGCCGCCTGCTCCTTCAGCTGCTTAATCAGCTGTTCTCCGGCAATCCCGGGTATTCCGCCGATATCACGGATGATTTTTTCAGGGAAAAACATAGACACTTTCCCTCCGAGCCGCGGCAAAAACTCGATCACTTTCGTTTTCAGCTCGCGCATCCCGCAATAAAAAGCCGCAAACAGGCCGATCGGGCCTCCGCCTATAATCGTGACGTCATACACCTCATGATTTTCCGCCATCGTTCTGCCTCCCGTTTATATCTATACTTCAACATTTTTAATTGAGAATCAATATCAATGAAAGTATAACACATATTGAGGAGCAGTGTTTATTCATTTCTCTCTTGCGGGAAAGGAGTGATTCAGAAGTGAGGTTCTGAGATTGATAAGCGGGAAGGTATTAAAACTGAAACCAGTACGGCGACTGGTTTCTTTTTTATCTCTTTTTCATCAGCATGATATCGAGATACAGCTGGCACCTTGTCCTGAAGTCGTTTAAATTAATTGATGTCATGTCAAGAATCTGTTTGATACGGTAGTTCAATGTGTTTTGATGAATAAAAAGCTGTTCTGCGGCTGGTTTTGTTTTGCAGTTATTGAGGAGATAGATTTCTAACGTTTTCAGCAGTTCGGTACTGCTTTCTCTGTCTTTGGCTTTTAATAACGCTAAATCATCGTTTACATATTCCAGTGAGGCGTTTTTTTCTTCGATGCTTTCAAGATAGCGGTAAATCCCGAGCTTACTGTATTCGTACGGGATATTTTCCTGGTTTCCGGTAATTTCGGCGGCCTTTATGACTTCAAGGGCCTCTATATAACTTTTGCCGAGCTTCAGGATGCTGCTGTATTCATTGCCGATTCCGATATAGATGGGAGTGGGGATCTTCTGAAAGTGAAAATGAGTCAGCAGTTTGTGGATGAATTCAGATGCTGCCGAAGTGCCGGAGCTTTTTTGCGAGAAGCTTGCGACGACGATGACAATATTGGAATCAATGGTTAAGACGTGACTGACTTTATCCCGCAAATTCAAGTACGATTTGATGTTTTCCTTCACATCTTCGACTGCCTCCCCATCCCCATTTGCGGCGTGCAGGACGACTACCGAAAAAACCGACGGCAGCACGGCGTTCATCTTTTCCGCTTCCCGCCTGAACTCCTTTTCAGAGGAGAATTGCTGAAAGATCGCCCGTTTCACCAGGTCTTCCGCTCTCTCTTCTTTTTCCTGTTTCAGCCGGTTCGTTTTATAGATGATTTTTCCGACATGGAATGAAGTTTCATATAAAAAATCGAGCTCCTCGTCCGTCAAGTTTCGGTCGAGCTCCTGAATCCAGATGTAGCCCATCACTTCGCCTTTATGTTTTGCGCTTACAACCACTCTCTGATTCAGTCCGATACTGTCTATTTTTTCGACACGGAACGGTTCAGGAACGGTTTTCAGCTTTTCGATCACCCCGTCCTTCAGAAACCTTTCAAAAATCTGCACGGGGCATTTTTTTGAAAATATCGTCTGCTGGTTGGCGGAGTCGAAGTGATTAATGTAATAAGAATTATAGGCAAGCAAAAAGAAATCCGCGCTTTCCAGAATAACGGGCTTCTGCAATTCATAACTGATGAAATCAATTAATTTATCAATGTCCGTAAATGAAAAAACTCTCTCTAAAAGCTCTTCCATACCTATTTCTCCTATGCTCTTTTTATCTTTATCATACTCTGCGGGGTGACTTTTTGTATAGAAAAAAATTCACATATTCCCAAAACGGCATGATCCGAAAGCCTGTATCGTGAAAAGAGGAAAAAGGGCGGTCCCTTCTTCCTCTCGTTCCTTGCTTTTATTGAGAAAGTGTATCACGGTACTCATGAAACTGATCTGTGACATCTTTTGACGGAGCCTGTGTCAATAAGCTGACGACAAATACAGCGGCAAGGCTTACAGCAAAGCCCGGAATGATTTCGTACAAAAAGTCTGAAAGACCGGCATTCGCCCAAATGATTACGGTAATCGCTCCCGCAATCATGCCGGCGAGTGCCCCCCATTTCGTCATCCGTTTCCAAAATAAACTGAGCAGTACGACCGGCCCGAATGAAGCGCCGAATCCCGCCCATGCATAGCTGACAAGACCAAGTATCGTGTTATTTTTCTCCCAGGCGAGCACCAAAGCGATGATTGACACCGCAAGCACTGCCATTCTCCCCAGAAATACGAGTTCCTTATCAGAAGCCGAACGCCTGAACATGGACTTATACAAATCCTCTACTAAAGAACTGGACGTGACGAGCAGCTGAGACGAAATCGTACTCATAATAGCCGCTAAAATCGCAGAAATGAGAAATCCCGTAATAATCGGGTGGAACAGAATGTTGCCGAGCTGAATAAAAATGGTTTCCGGATCAGCCAGCTTCAGTCCGTTCTGGTGGTAATACGCGATTCCCGCAAGACCCGTAAACAGCGCGCCTAGTGCAGACAAAATCATCCATCCCATTCCGATCCGTCTGGCGCGTTTGATTTCTTTCACAGACGTGATCGCCATAAAACGCACAATAATATGCGGCTGCCCGAAATAGCCGAGCCCCCACGCAAATAAAGAAATAATGCCAAGGACGGTCGTCCCTTTGAACATGTTAAACAGTTCCGGGTTGACGGAACGGATATCGGCAACGGTTTCCCCCGGGCCGCCCGTATGGAAAATCGTCACAATCGGCACAAGAATAAGCGCCGCAAACATAATGATCCCTTGAACAAAGTCCGTCCAGCTTACCGCCAAAAAGCCTCCGAACAAGGTGTAGGCGACAACGACGCCTGTCACGACCCACAACCCCGTGTGGTACTTCAACCCTAAAATGCTGTTGAATAAGACACCTCCGGATACCATGCCGGATGATACGTAAAATGTGAAAAAGACGAGAATGACAAGACCCGAAAACAGTCTGAGAAGCTTCGTATGATCACCGAAACGGTTTTCAAGGAAACCCGGAATGGTGATGGAATTCCCCGCTTTTTCGGTATACGTTCTCAGTCTCGGCGCCACGAAAAGCCAGTTCGCCCACGCCCCGAGCACAAGCCCGAGCACAATCCAAGCGCCGCTTAATCCTGTCGAGAACATAGCGCCCGGAAGCCCCATCAAGAGCCATCCGCTCATATCCGCCGCTCCCGCGCTGAGCGCTGTGACGGCAGGGCCTAAAGAACGCCCCCCGAGCATGTAATCCGTCAGATTTGACGTCCGTCTGTAGGCGTAATAGCCGATAAACAGCATGCCCGACATATAAATACAAATGGAAATAATCAACTGAATGTTTGCTATGGCATTTCCTCCTCCGCTTTATATGTTTATGGTGAAATGGACACCCCCCGCGAGGAGGATGCCCATTCAGTCCCTCTTAAAACATTTCACTGATTGTTTTCGCCTGCATGTGGAGGGCCAAATAATCCGGGCCGCCCGCTTTTGAATCAGTGCCGGACATTTTGAAGCCTCCGAACGGATGGTAGCCGACAATCGCTCCCGTACAATTGCGGTTGAAGTACAGGTTGCCGACATGGAATTCCTGTTTCGCCCGTTCAATATGTTTGCGGTTATTTGTAATGACCGCGCCTGTCAAACCGTATTCAGTATTGTTGGCCACTTCTAAAGCTTCATCAAAGTTTGACACTTTAGAAAACGCCACGACAGGCCCGAAAATTTCTTCCTGCATGAGTCTTGCTTTCGGATCAAGGTCAGCGAAGATCGTCGGTTTGATGAAGTATCCTTTCGAATCATCACCAGTGCCGCCGCTTACTAAACGCCCTTCTTCTTTTCCGATTTCAATATAGCTCATAATTTTATCATAAGAACCTTGGTCAATGACAGGTCCCATATAAACATCTGCACTATCAGGTTTAGCTGTTACTTTTGATTCCGTAATTTCAATGACACGCTCTAATACTTGATCATACACTTTTTCATGGACAACTGCACGTGAACCTGCAGAACATTTTTGTCCCGCGAAGCCGAATGCTGATGTAAAGATGGATTGAGCCGCCAATTCAATGTCCGCATCTTCGTCAACGACAACCGTATCTTTACCGCCCATTTCTGCAATG
This sequence comes from Bacillus sp. Pc3, assembly GCF_000815145.1. Classification (NCBI taxonomy): domain Bacteria; kingdom Bacillati; phylum Bacillota; class Bacilli; order Caryophanales; family Bacillaceae; genus Bacillus; species Bacillus sp. Pc3. Next base: position 1,747,877 of record NZ_CP010406.1, read on the forward strand.
ACACGTTTTAAATGCTGCTGGCCCGGCTGCACTTTTGCCGCGCGTTCGAAAATTCTCGTACCGACTTCACGTGATCCTGTAAATGTGATAAGGCTTGTTTTCGGATGGTCAACAAGATAATCGCCTACTTCTGCTCCGCTTCCCGGCACAAAGTTGACTACGCCTTTTGGCAATCCGGACTCTTCAAGCACCTCAACAAATTTTGCTGCGATGACCGGTGTAGCACTCGCAGGCTTTAGAACCACTGTGTTTCCAGTAACGATCGGCGCCACTGTTGTTCCTGCCATGATCGCAAACAAGAAGTTCCACGGCGGAATAACAACTGTCACTCCAGTCGGCGTGTACACATATTGGTTTTTCTCGCCCTCACGGCTGTTGACCGGTTTGCCTTTTGCCAGTTCGATCATTTGGCGTGCGTAGTATTCCATAAAGTCGATGGCTTCCGCCGTATCCGCATCAGCTTCGTTCCAAGGTTTTCCCGCTTCCTTGACGAGCAGGGCGGAGAATTCGTGCTTTCTGCGGCGGACTTTGGCAGCTGCGCGGAACAAAACGGCCGCTCTTTCTTCAGGGGATGTGTATCTCCACTCTTCGAACGCTTTCGCAGCTGCTTCAATCGCTTGCTCAGCGTGCTCCTGGGACGCCTTTGACACTTTTCCGACGACTTCTTCTTTATCAGCCGGATTGATTGAAACGATTTTCGCTTCCGTCTCTACCTTTTCACCGTTGATGACGAGCGGATAATCTTTTCCCAGATACTCATTTACCGTCGCAAGCGCTTTCTTAAATTCTTCAACGTTCGATTGATCTTGGAAATTCGTGAATGGTTCGTGTTTATAAGGTGTAGTCATTGTCATCTCTCCCTTTTTTACTTCTTAGTCATTCCTTTAAAGGCGAATGCGATGTTTGAGGGGCGTTCGGCGAGCCGTCTCATGAAATAACCGTACCAGTCATCCCCGTAAGGCAGGTAGACTCTCATGCGGTATCCTTCTTCCACCAGGCTGAGCTGGGTTTGCGAGCGCATGCCGTACAGCATCTGAAACTCAAAACGGTCGTTTGGAATGCCGTGCTCTTTGGCAAGCTGTTTTGTAAACTCGATCATTTTGTCATCATGCGTGGCAACTGCCGTATAATGTCCTTTTAAAAGCTGTTTGCGGATGAGTCTTTTATAATTTTCATCGACGTCGCTTTTTTCAGGATAGGCCACCTTTTCCGATTCTTTATAGGCCCCTTTGACAAGCCGCAGAAACGGATTCAGCGGGCTGAGGTCATCAAGATCCTTCTCCGTTCTGTACAGATAGGCCTGCACCACGGTGCTAACATATTCATACCGGCTCCGGAAGTCTTTAAAGATATCCAGCGTCTTCTGGCATCTCGTTTCATCTTCCATGTCAATCGTCACCATGACTTTATGTTTTTCAGCCGTCTGGAGGATTTTCGTCATATTTTCATAGACGAGATCGAGATCTATATCAAGACCTAAAGACGTCATTTTTAATGACACTTGGGAATTCAGCTGTTCATCAGCGATTAAGGCGATGGTCTGCATGCACTCCTCGGTGCGTTCTTTCGCGACATCACCGCTGTTGACAAATTCCCCCAAATGATCGACAGTAACTGACAGCCCCTGGCTGTTCAAATGTCGGATTGTCGGGATAGAACTGCGGAAATCCATTCCTCCGATGATTTTGCCGGCTGCCACACGGCTTCCCCAGCTTCGCGCCATCTTATTGAGAAAGCTGCTCTTGGATAAAAATAAGAAAAAATCTCTTGTAATCACTTCCAACCTTAACACCCCGCAATCTAAGAAGTATTTGTATGAGTCTATTGTAAATGGACAAAACATCCTCTCACAATATTCTAAAAATACAAAGATTCTGATAAATTTTTGTGGTTTTACCACAATCAGCTTCTTAGATAGCAGGCGGATTATGCCGAAAAAAGGCGGACGGAAATGACGGCAATCGTCAATTTCCGCCTTTTTCCCCCCACGCCTCTTCGACGGTCTGAATCAATAGCCGATTCAGTTCCTCCGTTATGTCAGGTTTCGGCGTTTTGATCGTTTTGACATAGTGCCCGATTCGTTCTATTTCTTCTTCTATAAATGCATGAATGATCGTATTTCTCGGTTCCGGAGCCAGCTCCTGACCGCTTTTTTTCCTTGTAAGCAGTGTATTGATTTCAGAAATGAGCGCTTCATCCGTCAATAAGGAATCGGCCAGTACGGGAAATGACATCGGCGGTACGGAGCCGAACGTTTCAATCCATCTGCAGGCAAGGAGAGGACGCAGAACATAAAAATACTTTTTAATCTTCACTTCACTGCCCCGCAATTCCGTTTTTTCATTCCGTTTTGCCATATTGAGATAATGATAGATGCCGGCTTCAGGCGAAAAGGCGCGGATTTTCAGTTTTCGAAGCTTTTCAGCCGCTGAGAAAGCTTCATAATAGATCATCTCAGAAGAGAGCCATTCCAAAAGAGGCGGATTTGATTTTTTAAAAAGCTGCAGCGCTTTTCTCAGTTCCCAGCCGCTGATGTCAAGCATGTCATGAATCGGCTCTTCTATGACATCCCTATGCGGTTCGATCGAAAAGTACCATTCTTTTTTCGGCACATAGAGAAACCGTACATCATAGTCGCTGTCGCTTGACGGAAATCCCCATGCGCGGCTCCCTGATTCTACGGCGTAAAGCACCTTGACGCCGTGCTGTGCTTCAATTCGTTTTAATTCTTCGATGATCCTTTGTTCCATCTGTATCCGTCCTTTTCCGTGATCATTCCTGAAAAAAGCCCGAGTACTTGGGCTTTTCGCTGTCGTCAGCCTTTCAGATGCGCTTTCAGAAAGGCCAGCTTTTCCGTATGGAAAGAAGGTATGTATTCATGTCCGAAATACCGGTAAACCTTCAATTCTTTTTCCGTTTCCAGATGATTGTACGCGGCAAACACCGTCGACGGCGGGGTCACGCGGTCAATCAGCCCGATGGACATGAGCACCGGAACTTTTACGCGGTCCGCCAGATTCATGATATCAAAATAGGCCAGTGTATTCATCGCGGCCTTCTCCGTTTCAGGACTGCCGTTCTTTCTGAAAAAGGAGTTAATCTCAAGATACGGCTCATCAAGAGCGACATCAATGGCCCGCTCAAAATTGCTTAAATAAGGATAATCGGCCGCAACCGCTCTCGGAATGTCAGATAGTGCCGCCGCGGCGATTGAAAGTCCGCCTCCCTGGCTCCCGCCGATGACGGCGATCCTCGTTTCATCCACTTCATCAAAGCCGCTGATGACTTCCAAAGCCCGGACGGCGTCTAAGTACACGCCGCGGTAATAATATGTATCTTTATCTAAAATCCCTTTCGTCATCCAGCCGGGAACGTGTCCGTGCGGTGAGACGCTTGTATCTGTGCTGCTGTGCTGGCCGCGGACAAGCATGCCGAACGCGGCATATCCGTGAAGCGCCCAATTTACGATGTCATGTATATCCCCGTCATAGCTCGCATTATAGCCGTGATATTTCACGATGGCCGGATGCGGTCCTTGCCGGTCGGGAACGGCGTACCATCCCTCAATTTCCGCCTTGCCGAAGCTTCGGTATGTCAGCCGGAATACTTTCACGCCGTCAGCCGGGTAGCTTTCAGCCTTTAATTCAGGCTTTGCCTCTTCCTTTGCAAGCTCATGTAATGATGATGCCCAAAAATCTGAAAAGTCATGAGGAGCGGTTTTATTTGGTTTATAGGTTTGCAGTTGGTCGAGCGGCAAGTCGTATAATTGCATATCCGATTATTCTCCTTTGTTTTATATGTTTTAATTTTCTGACTCTATCTTAACACGATTTTACACTCATTTTCTAAACATTTTAATAAACGTTTGTTTAAAAACAAAAAAGCCGTGCGCTCACAGCGTCACGGCTCTTTTTACATCGGCTGATACAGGTCCCAGCCGATTTTTAACGTTTCTACGATATAATCGGCTATTTCTTCTGGTTCCAGATTATCCGTCGCCACTTTTGAATTATGTTTATCATAGATGCTTTGGCGCTCGTTAAAGAGCTGCTGCATTTCATCCATGGAACGGTTATGCAGAACGGGACGGCTTTCAATCAGCAGGTCAGCCCGCTGCTTCCAATTCTCCCATGATAAATCAAGATGGAGCACGAGGCAGTTTTCAAGGCAGCACTGTCTGATTTCCTCTTGTTTAAACGAACCGCCCCCAAGCGACACGATCTTGAATTTCGTATTGCGGCAGATATCTAATATATAGTCCTTTTCAGTCTGACGGAAAAAGGCTTCACCTTTTTTCTCAAACATTTCAGGGATGGACATATTGAAATCTTTCTCAATCTGCAAATCAATATCAATAAAGTCTCTGTATAATTTCTTAGCGACCAGCTGGCCGATTGTTGTCTTTCCGACACCCATGAATCCGATCAGTACGATATTTCTTTCTCTTACGGGAATGGCACGTTTTGCGTTCATCTTCGGCGAAATCCTCCTAAGAAATGAAAAAGTTATGTTTATTATATGATAACTCAATATTGAAATATAGAGATAATGCAATGAAAGAAAACCCATCCTTTATAAGAAGAGATGAGTTTTTCTTTCTATCGGAGCGTAATGCGTTCCACCTTTCCGACAATGAAAATATAAGAAAATGCCCCGATAAATGCGACAGCGCCGACAAACAGAATCGCTCCGTTATATGAACCGGTCGCAGAAACGATAAACCCGATGAGAAGCGGGGTGATAATGCCGGCCATATTGGCGAAAAAGCTAAAGACGCCCCCTGCCAATCCGATTGTTTCGCTTGGCGCGACCTCACTCAGCATCGTCCAGGATATATTGGACATGCCCTGCGCAAAAGAAGCAATGGATAAGATCGTCAAAACCGCAGGAGCAGAATCCGTAACATTCGCGAGCACGATGGAGCCTGTCAGCAGAAGACCGAGGATGACGGGCGTTTTCCGGGCAACGTTCACCGACACCCCCCGTTTCATCATGCCGTCAGACCAAAATCCGCCGAACAATACGCCGAAAAAAGCGGCGATATACGGGATTGATGCGGCGAAGCCGACTTTTAAGAAAGCCATGTGCTTTGCCTCCGCCAGATAAGTCGGAAACCATGTCAAAAAGAAGAACAGCGTGGAGGCTACGGCGAATTGGCCGATATACAATCCGACAAGCTTGCGGTATTTTAGAAGCTGGACGAAATCCGCCCACGATATCCTGCCGGCTGAATCAGACACCTCAGTCAGTCCGCCGCCTTCTTTAATATAATCAAGCTCCTCACGATTCACTTTCCGATACCCGTTCGGCTCGTGATACATTTTAAACCAGAAAATGGAGAAAACAATTCCGAGCACCCCTGAGGAAATAAATACGGCGCGCCAGTCAAATGCCGTTAACACCCAGAATAAAACCGGTGTGGCAAACGCCAGCCCGACATATTCCCCCGCCGTATAAACACCCGTCGCAAAGGCGCGTTCCCGCCTTGGAAACCATGTCGTGACAATCCGATTGTTTGCCGGAAACGCCGGCGATTCAGCTATGCCGATGAGCAGGCGGCAGCCGAATAGAAACCCGAAACTTGCCGCAAAAGCTTGTACTCCGGTAAAAACCGACCACACAAATAAAGAAATTCCGTATGTCCGTTTTGACCCGAATTTATCCAAAATGAGCCCGCCTGGAATCTGCATCCCCGTATAGGTCCAGCTGAACGCAGAAAAAACGATGCCCAAAAGCGCGGGGCTTAGGTTCAGCGAATGTTGAATGGATGGGCCGACAATAGATACACTGGCTCGGTCTATATAATTAATCGCAGTGATAAAAAACAAAAGAACCAATATCACATAACGAGCGCGAGTCGGTTTATTGCGGACGGGACTGAAGGCCCTCAGCTCCGTTTCTTTTTTCAATGGCTTCTCCCCCCTTACTCGAATGAAATTAATTGTACAACACTTCGGTTAATTATTTAATACTTTGACGCAAAAAAGCGTTAAACAATTTGTGTGCCGCACTGACCTGATGCAGACACACCCCGCTTATAAAAAAGTGTCTGCCCTTTTCACCTGTTTATCCGTATCGCACCCGGGGAAAAAGTACACATATGATAGACAGTTACGGGAGGATTATCGATGAAACTGAGTTTTTGCACGACAGGATGTAAGAAAAAGCATATTTTCGACATCATTTCTTTCGCGAAGGAGCACTCCTTTGAGGGAATCGAACTGTGGTACGGACACGCTAAACAATATATAGAGGAAATCGGCCCGCTCGACAGGCTTTATCAGCAGCTTCAGGAGGAAGGCATCGGGGTGCCTGCCGTCAGTTTGTACACTGACTTCGCCACTCAGGATGAAAGGCAGGCGTTAAAGGATGTTCAAAGGGCATTAAGCGCGGCACGACAGCTGCACAGTCCCTTGATCAGAGTCTTTGCCGGCAATCTTCCTTCGCACCGGACGTCACCGGAAAAGTGGCAACGTGCGGTTGATCAATTTCAGCAGGCGGCACGGCTCGCAGATGACTATGAAGTCGATATCGGGCTTGAGATTCATTACGATACGTACGCGGATACACCGGAGGCGGCGCTGGCATTTTTGGAGGATGTCGGACATCCGCGGGTCCGCACCATTTTTGACGGCTCCAACCTACACGTCAATCACGTTGACCAAATGTCCGCTTTGGAAAAACTGTATCATACCGTCAGCCACATTCATCTGAAAAACTATCACTGGGATTTTGCCAACTGGTATCTCAGCAAGCCAACTCCGATTTTTCAAGGAGATATCGATCAAAAAGCATTTTTAAAAGAGCTGATGAACAGACAATATGACGGTTTTGTTTCTCTTGAGTATTTTGGAGAACATGCCTTTACGCATATAAAGGAATCGCTCCGCGAATATACGTCTGTTTTTTCCCGCTGACTCTTCGATCGAAGGGTCTTTTTTTGTATCATATAAAAAAAGGGGGATATCATGATGATCATTTGGATAAATGGGGCTTTCGGTTCCGGAAAAACACAAACAGCGTTTGAACTGCACAGAAGACTGAAACCGTCTTACATATATGATCCTGAAAAGATGGGGTTTGCGATGCGTTCGATGATACCGCCGGATATCGCTGAAGATGACTTTCAAAGCTACCCTCTGTGGCGGGAATTCAATTACAGCATGCTTTCCTATTTGTCAGATACATATCAGGGCATCATCATTGTGCCCATGACCATTACGAACGTTCAATACTTCCATGACATTATCAGCAGGCTGAGACAGGATGGCCGGACCATTCACCACTTTACCCTGCTGGCTTCAAAGGAAACATTGCTGAAACGCCTGCGCACCAGAGTGGAAGGAAAAAACTCCTGGGCCGCAAAACAAATCGACCGCTGCATCAACAGCCTGTCTGATAGCCTCTTCACAGAACATCTCCATACAGACCAAATGTCTATTCAGCAGGTCGCAGAAACGATCGCTGCCCAAGCAAATCTGCCTCTTAACCCTGATTCGAGAGGCAGCCTTCGAAGATTCACCGACAGGTTGATAGTGAAGCTGAATCATATCCGTATCAAATAAAAAAACGTTTTGAAAACATGTCCCTGATCCATGCAAATGGATCAATAAATAAAAAGCCCCTCTGAAGGGATGTTTTTTCAAATTAAGAAAAAAATTTTAGAAATAGAGGAGGAATTTTATGGATAATCATCTAATTATTAACACTGTAACACATTTCATTTGAAAAGGGAGTGCTCGAAATGAATTTCAAAAAAGTGTTAACCGGTTCTGCGCTGTCTCTTGCCTTACTGATGTCTGCCGCTCCTGCCTTTGCCGCATCACCAACAGCATCCGCATCCGCGGAAAATAGCCCAATCTCAACGAAAGCAGATGCCGGCATTAATGCCATCAAACTCGTTCAAAGCCCTAACGGCAACTTCGCTGCTTCTTTCGTTTTAGATGGAACAAAATGGATTTTCAAAAGCAAATACTATGACAGCAGCAAAGGGTATTGGGTAGGGATTTATGAAAGTGTAGATAAATAAAAATGAAATAAACAAAAAACCTCCCTTTCAAAAGGGAGGTTTTTTTTATTCTATTTCCACCAATCATCAAACATCGATGCCGGCACCTGGCGCTTATGCTCCGTACTGAGGTAGCGTTTTTCCAGCGCTTCAATCACTTCGGAAGAAACATCCTTGCCTTCTAAATAATCATCAATGTCATTGTATGTGATGCCGAGTTCGGTCTCATCAGTCTGCTGCGGTTTTTCATCGAGCAGATCGGCCGTCGGTAATTTCAAATACAGGCGTTCCGGCGCGCCGAGTTCTTCTAATAAACGTCTGCCCTGGCGTTTCGTTAATCCGGTCAGCGGCAGCAGATCAGCTCCGCCGTCACCGTATTTCGTGAAGAAACCGGTCACCGCCTCGGCCGCATGGTCGGTTCCGATGACAAGCAGCCCCTCTTGTCCGCCGATGGCATATTGAGCGATCATTCTCATTCTGGCTTTTACATTTCCTTTGTTAAAGTCAGACAGCTGATCGCCCGTGTCTTTTTTATACTGATCAGCGAACGCGCTGACAGCGGACTTAATATCAAATGTCCATGATTTATCAGGTTTAATGAATTTGAGCGCCAATTGGGCGTCATCCTCATCCTGCTGTGTGCCGTGCGGAAGGCGGACGGCGATAAATTCAGCGTTTCCGCCTTCTTCTCTGATGCTTTCAGCCGCCAACTGGGCGAGGCGTCCCGCAAGCGTGGAATCCTGCCCCCCGCTGATGCCGAGCACAAAGCCTTTGGCACCTGTTTTTTTTAAATATTGTTTCAGAAAGTTCACTCTGTCCTCAATTTCTTGTTTCGGATCAATTGAGGGCTTTACATGGAGATCATTCATAATTTGTTTCTGGATGCTCATCCCAATCACTCCTCCTGCATTGTTTCTTTATGATCCATTTCCCGTTCATGCTGAAAATGAATCATGCCACTATGTACGACTCTCTGTTAAATATAGCACAGGTGCAGATTTTAAGTGAATCAAATACACCGGGATCAGCTGATTTCCACCCGCAGCGCCGTGATGCTGTCTCCGTTGCATTTTCCTTTTTCAATCGGACAGGATGAAAACGCGACGACGAGATCCATTTCCGCACGGAGCCGTACATAATCACCCGCGTCAGAAAGAGGCGTTTCGACTGATAAGTTCCCCTTCTCATCGAGCACCGTGTTCATAAAGATGGCAAATGGGTAATGCATATGCGGCCGCGGCACCCCGAACGGTTCAAGCGCCCCGCTCATATTGTCATAGCACGTATCCTGGAGCTCGTCTTTATGCTTTCCGTATAAAAGCCTGTTCATATCCGGACGGCAGGCGGGAAGCAGCAGGTCATGCTTGCCGACTGTATCCTCAATCAGCGTCAGCATCGGCTTGTATAAATTCGAATAAATATGATCACCCGTTTTTACATGAATGGACTGGTTGGCATCAATCGTCGCGCCCTGATCAAGATGTTCATAAAAGTCCTTGGCATGATACGCCGTAAAATCAGCCACCTGCTGCCCTTCCACATCGACTACTTTTATAATCTGCCCTTTGTGAACCTTCAGGCCGAGCCCTTTTTTCGGCGGTACGATAAATTGCTGTGTCATCAGACTGCTCCTTTTTTTCTTCTATTATGAACCCCGGCCGTTTGTTTCATGTAAAGCAATTTATTGGATGTATATTCCCCTTCTGACGGCCGCAATCTAAGCTTTGATAAAGGGGTTGAACTTCATGAGTAAATCACAGGACCAGCCTAAAGGGAATCTCGCTTGGTGGCAGCTCTCCTTAATCGGCGTCGGCTGCACAATCGGGACGGGCTTTTTTCTCGGGTCCAGCATCGCTATTGTCAAAAGCGGATTTTCCGCGCTGATCTCATTTCTTATTGCCGGGCTTGGCACCTATTTTGTCTTTGAGCAGCTCGCGAAGCTCTCGGCCAAACAGCCCGAAAAGGGGTCTTTTTGCGCTTATGCGAGAAAGGCTTTCGGCACTTGGGCCGGTTTCAGCAACGGATGGGTGTACTGGTCGTCCGAGATGCTGATCACTGGAAGCCAGCTGACAGCGATCTCGCTATTTACGAAGCATTGGTTTCCGAATGTGCCGCTGTGGATTTTCGCCTCCATCTATGCGGTGCTCGGTCTCTTGATTATATTTACGGGGCTGTCCGTTTTTCAAAAAACGGAAAATGTGCTCGCTGTTGTCAAGACGGCGGCGATTGTTATGTTTATCGTCATCGCCATATTGGCGCTGTGCGGTATATTTTCTCATAAACCGGATGTGCAGGTGCCGAACGAATCAAAGGATTTGTTCCCGCACGGAGCGATGGGGTTATGGACCGGATTGATTTATGCGTTTTACGCCTTCGGAGGAATTGAAGTCTTGGGGCTGATGACCGTGCATTTGAAAAAGCCGGAGGAAGCCTCAAAATCAGGCCGGCTGATGCTTGCCGTTCTTGCGGTGATTTACGTCATTTCTCTCGGCCTGGCGCTGCTGTTAGTGCCGCTGGGCAAATTCACCGAACAGGACAGCCCGTTTATTACATCGCTGAAGGGTTTTCATTTAGATATCATTCTTGATATTTTTAACGGAATTTTTATTATTGCGGGATTTTCCACGCTCGTCGCCTCGCTGTTTGCCGTGACGACATTGCTTTGTACGATGGCAGATGACGGAGATGCGCCGAAATGCTTCAGATTAAAGGAAAACAAAAAAATCTGCTGGCCTGCGCTCGGATTGACGTTTGCCGGACTCATCGTCTCCATCATCCTGTCATTGGTGCTGCCGAAAAATATATATGAACACATGACGACCGCGGCGGGCCTGATGCTTCTTTATACGTGGCTGTTCATTTTGTTCTCGGGCAAGAAACTGCTCGAAACGACAAAGATGGGAACCGTACAGATTGTTATCGCCCTTGTGCTGATTGTCGCGGCCGTCTCCGGGACGCTGTTTGAGAAATCGAGCCGGCCCGGTTTTCTGGTCAGCCTTTGTTTTCTCGCCGTCATTGCGATCGTGACATGGATCGTACAAAAAAAGCAGGGACACAGCCCTGCCGGATCATAGCTTATTTCGTCGGTTTAAACAGTCTCTTCAAATAAGAAAAGGGACACTTTGACACTTGCGTCTCATCATCACGGAGGAAATATTGCTTCCATTCTAAATTGTCTTTTCCTCCGTACCACCCCAATCGGGGATGAAGAGGGGCTTCATCATACGCCTCTAAGCGTTTTCTGATCAGCCGGCTCATGTTTCGTCCGAACGCGGTTGAATCATTTAATCCTTCGAAAACCCATCTCGGCTGAAACGCGAGCATAAAAAACGGGAAGCTTCTGCTTTGTCTCGCTTCATGCGCAGGCGTCGCGCACAGAATAAAATACGGCTCGCCGTCAAAGCAGAACTCCCATTTATAATGTTCAGGGTCTTCCGGTATGTCTTCCGGCCAGTCTTTCGGATCGCAGCCGCTCAGCCGGTTTAAAAAAGACCAGAACAGCTCTTCATACGCCTCAATGGAATAATACTCAGCTAAATCCTCAGGCGTATCAAAAATCACAAGCAGCGACGCGTATTTTCCGGTATTCCTTGAGATCTTTCCGTACTCGGACAGCAGTAGTCCCACTTCCTCCGGGGTTCCCTCTTCGCGGGGATCACCCGCAAAGGATATCCGGAGCTGATCTGTCAAAAATCCCTGACGTCCGGGAATGCACGGAAACGCGTCCGCTTTATCGCCTACTTTTTCTGATAGAAGCTCAAAAGCGATTCTCTGCCAATTTGGCAGATCCAATAACTTTTCCTCAAGGCAACTTTTTGTGTACAGCTCGCTTGCCATCGGCCCACCTCCAGTATCGTCATGATACGTTATGATGGAGATAGGCGATGGGTGACTCTTCTATTTATGAGATGAGCATTTGAATCCCCTGCCATCCGAAATAAAACCCGAAAACGATCAAAGACACACCCGCCGCTCCCGTCAGCCAGCGGAGCGCTTTTTCATGAAGGAGATTTCTGAAAGTGCTCGCGGCGACCGCCATGCAGAAATCCCAGATCAAAATGCCGAGAAGAATGCCGGAGCTGTAAATCAAAAGCTGATTTGCATCGAAGGATTCAGCGGTTTTAGCGAGGATGCTGCCGTATATGCCGAGCCAGAATAAAATGCTCAGCGGATTGGAAAGAGAAATAAAAAATCCCGCGCCGAATGTTTTGTAAAAAGCCGGTTTTCCTTTTCCGCTTCTGACATTCATGGCTTCCCTGATATTTTTTAGCGTTTCGACTCCCGTATAGGTCAGCACGAAAAAACCGAAGAGCCACAAAAACGTTTTTACAAAAGGAGCGGTCAAAAATTGAGACAGCCCGAAATAGATCAGAATCATATACAGCCCATCCGCGGCCATGGCGCCAAGACCGAAAATCCATGCATGCCAAAAGCCGTTTTTGATGCCTTTGTCAATTTGCGCCGCATTGACCGGTCCGACAGGTGCTGACAATGACAGCCCGAGAACGATGTAGCTTAAAAAGATGTTCATTGACTTCCCCCTCATTCATGCAACTTGTACAAGTTATTCATGAATGGGCCGTGCTATGATATATTATTTTAATTTCTCAAGCTCGTCTTCCATCATGTCCGTCGCTTTTCCTAAAAAATCGAATATCAGCCGCAGTTCTTCTTCTTTATATTGCCGGCAAAGGCTGATCGTAGACTGGGATAAGGAGCTGAACAATTGCTTCACATTCGCCTTTCCGGCTGTCAGCGGCACGATAATCACCCGACGTTTGTCTTCGGGGTCTTTTTTCCTCATGACATATCCCGCTTTTTCGAGCCGGTCAATGAGCGCCGTTACCGAACCTGTGCTGAGACCGGTTTTTTTCCCAAGCTCGCCTGCGGTCATCGGGCCTGCTTCATTTAAGATATCAGCTGATTTTAAATCGGTTGGAAACAGACCGAGAGATTGAGCGGCCGCCTGATGAAACAGGATCGTCCTTGTGGCCATCTTTCGGAATAACTGTATCGCGGTTTCCTCCGTCTCGCTTCTGGTATTTCTTGTTGACAACTGACAGGCCTCCCTATAAAATCAATTTATCTTGACGATCAAGATAATTTTCGGCAAATCTAATATGATCATAGCAAATTTAATGATTAAAAGTAAGTATGGGAGGAAAAAGCATGGAACAAACAGCCGCGAAGGACGCCTCGACGAAGTTTGTCGTCATCGGTCTTTTGCTGGGCATTTTAATGTCGGCTATGGATAATACAATCGTTGCCACTGCGATGGGAAATATCGTGGCGGACCTCGGAAGTTTCGATAAGTTCGCGTGGGTGACGGCATCATACATGGTAGCCGTTATGGCCGGTATGCCGATTTACGGAAAACTGTCCGATATGTACGGACGCAAACGTTTCTTTTTATTCGGTCTTATTCTTTTCTTAATCGGATCCGCGTTATGCGGAATCGCCCAAACAATGGATCAGCTCATCATTTACCGCGTCATTCAGGGAATCGGCGGAGGCGCGCTGATGCCGATCGCCTTCACGATCATTTTTGATTTATTCCCGCCGGAAAAACGCGGAAAAATGTCGGGCATGTTCGGTGCCGTTTTCGGCCTGTCCAGCGTTCTCGGGCCGCTTTTAGGCGCGCTCATTACCGACTCCATCAGCTGGCACTGGGTGTTTTACATCAACGTGCCGATCGGTATTTTATCATTGTTTTTTATTCTTCGTTATTATAAAGAATCCCTTGAACACAAGAAGCAGAAAATCGACTGGGCCGGCGCAATCACGCTGGTGGTTTCCATTGTCGGTCTGATGTTCGCTCTTGAGCTCGGCGGAAAAACATATGATTGGAACTCCGTGCAGATCATCGGTCTGTTCGCTGTGTTCGCCGTGTTCTTTATCGCCTTTTTTATTGTGGAAAGAAAAGCGGAAGAACCGATTATCTCATTTTGGATGTTTAAAAACCGTTTATTTGCTACGGCACAGATTCTGGCGTTCCTTTACGGAGCCACGTTCGTCATTTTAGCGGTGTTTATCCCGATCTTCGTTCAGGCTGTGTACGGAAGCACCGCGACAAGCGCGGGCTTTATTTTGACGCCGATGATGATCGGCTCTGTTATCGGAAGTATGATCGGCGGAATTTTCCAGACAAAAGTGCGGTTCCGCACTTTAATGCTGATTTCCGTGGTCGCTTTCTTTATCGGAATGCTGCTGCTTTCCAATATGACACCGGATACGGCGCGTACAATGCTGACGGTATTCATGCTGATCTCCGGATTCGGTGTCGGCTTCAACTTCTCACTGCTGCCGGCCGCGTCCATGAACGATCTGGAGCCGCGTTACCGCGGAAGCGCCAACTCAACAAACTCGTTTTTGAGATCATTCGGTATGACGCTCGGTGTGACGATTTTCGGAACCATCCAGACGAATGTGTTTACCAATAAGCTCACAGATTCATTCAGCGGCATGAAAGGAGCGGGCGGCGCGATGCAGAACATCGGAAATCCGCAGGAGATTTTCCAGGCCGGCACGCGCGCCCATATTCCGCCGCACATTCTGGATCGCATTATTGACGCCATGTCGCAAAGCATCACATATGTATTTACGCTTGCGCTGGCGCCGATCGTCATTGCGGCCGTTACCATTTTGTTTATGGGAAAAGCGAGAGTAAAAACCTCTCAGGAAATGGCGAAAAAAGCGAATTAAAAAAAGCAGTACATGGCGTTTGTCATGTACTGCTTTTTTGTTTACTCTGCGAAATGCGGAGCGAGAATATCTTTCAGCACGTTTGCGCTGCGGCTGAATTGAGCCTGTTCTGTTTCATTCAGCTCAAGTTCCGTCACACCTGCGATGCCGTTCCGATTGACGACGGCCGGAACGCCGATAAAGACGTCGTTTACACCGTATTGGCCGTCCAGATATGTGCTGACGGTTAAAATGCTGTTTTCATTACGCAAAATCGCTTTTGTGATGCGGGCGAGGCTCATCGCCACTCCGTAATATGTCGCGCCTTTTTTCTCGATAATATGGTAGGCCGCGTTTTTCACATCGTCAACGATCTGATCCAGCTCGTCCTGTTTGTAAGCTGCATTTTTCTCCAGCAATTGCTGCACCGGCACTCCGCCGATATTGGCGTGACTCCATACAGGAAGCTCGGTATCGCCATGCTCGCCGATAATGTGGGCGTGTACGTTTTGCGGAGCGGCTCCGAAGTATTCGCTCAGCATATAACGGAATCGCGCAGAATCCAGTGTCGTGCCGCTTCCGATGACGCGTTCTTTCGGCAGCCCGCTGAATGTCCATGTCGCATAAGTGAGAATGTCGACCGGGTTTGTGGCAACGAGGAAGATGCCGTCAAATCCGCTTGCCATTACTTCACCGACAATGCTTTTAAAAATGGCGAGATTTTTTTCGACCAGCTCAAGTCTCGTTTCACCCGGTTTTTGATTGGCTCCTGCACAGATGCACACGATATCGGCATCCTTACAATCCTCATATGTGCCGTAAGACGTTTTGACCGGATGAGGCGCAAATGCCTTTCCGTGATTTAAATCCATGACATCTCCCATGGCTTTTTCTCTATTTACATCAATGATCACAAGCTCATCTGTGATCCCTTGGTTAATTAACGCAAATGCATAACTGCTTCCAACAAAACCTGCTCCGATTAATGCTACTTTGTTCACTCGTTCGTTCATCATGTATGCTCATCCTCCAGTGTTTCGTGGTGTCTGTTTTTATCTTGTGAAGTATTTCACATTTATATTGTGCAACACTTCACAAACTTTTGCAAGAGAAAAGTTTGATTTTTGAACAAAAAAATATCGGTGATGGTTTCCAGATTGTTGACAACATCCTAAAACGGAACCGTTTTAGGATGTTGTCATCTTTTCAGCGTGATTGAAGACGCGCTGTCCCTTTCCCAGAAGCGGGGGTTTGCCGGCACGCTGATGTGATGATGGCCCTATCCATTAATGCGGAAGATAACCATTCAAACCGGAGTTGTTATACAAACCATTCTGCACATAATCAAAGCCGGGCTGGTTCTGTCCGGGCACTTGGGCGCTGCCATTGTTAAAAATCACTTTGGCATTGGCCGTATCCGTATTCGCAGGCAGCGTCAGCGTGTACATTCCATTTGCATTCTTAGTCATTGCTTTCCCCGGCCACGATCCGGTTAATTCTATGGCCCTGCCTCCATCATGTTTATAGATATAAGCATTTACCTGGCCCCAATGGTCCGGGTTTTGATAGCCAATGATGTTGGTTTGGGACGGGTCTTTTTTGACAAATGTGTATTCTTGGGTTCTCGCTGGACCCTCGCCGTTCGTTCCGGTTAATTTGATGTTGTATGTCGTGCCGATTGGATCTCCTTTCCCGATCGTTAGTCGGTCTCCATCCTTAAATGCTGTCTGCTGCCCATTATTGATTTGGTAAACGGCTTTTGTTGTTTTCGCATTTGCACGCAGGGTGACCGTCAGCTGATCATTGAAAGAATGGACTGCCCCCGTTTGGTAATTCTCAAGAAAGACATGAGGCGTATTTCCAATATCATCAGGATAAAGAACAGCCGCCGATCTGGCATTGATCGTACCTGTCAGTTTGCCGTTCGCTACTTGAAATGAACCGGCGCCGGCCCTATTATCATACCTGCCGTCAGGTAATTTCGCTGAAGTATTGATGGTGACAGAAGAGGATCCTGCATTTGCCAGCACAACGCCTTTTGAGCCGCGCTGATTCATAAAGATTTGGTTGTTCCCATTCGGATTCGAGAGTTCCTCAGGCTGCCCGGCCATTACATTGTGAAATGTATTGACCGCAGTAATCGCCTGATCTTTAAATAAGGCGCTCCCGCGATCTCCTATTTGACTTTTTCCGGGAAATCTTACACCATTTCCTCCGCCCTCAGGTCTGGAAAAGAAAAGAGGCGTGCTTCCTGAGCGGGAACCAATCACTGCCCAGCCTAAACGAATATCGTCATCACTCATCCATGTGGACTCTTCATCATCATTGGCATACGTATCATGTGATTCCACCCATGTGACTAACTTGTCCGCAGACACGTCAGATGCATAACGGGAGATATTCGACACACTCAGATTACGGTTCTTTAAAGCGGATCTGATGGAATGCCCGTAGTTAGAAGCCGTCACATTCATATAATTCGCATAAGCAGTATCTCTGGACGCGCTGTCTTGCAGGATTTCTCCGTATTGGAACTCCGCCGATGTATTTGTGATATTCGGCCAAAACTGGCTGCCGTAATTCCCATCATCCGGAAGCTCTATATGCTTGGCGGCATCATAGCGGAATCCGTCTGCTCCGTCATTCAATGCTCTTTCCAAGAAACGTTTCAGATAGGCCTGCACCTCAGTATTCTGTGTATTCCAATCATACAGCCCAAGCAAGGAATTTTGAGTGACGTCCCATCGATCCGACCAATTTTTAATTTGTGTGTTTCCATGGGTCCAGTTTGGAATACGCTTAATCTCGTCAGAAATCGCGCCATAATCGCTGGTAGTATGATTGATAACCGCATCGACAATGACTTTTACGCCATACTTTTCCGCGGCTGCACACATGTCCTTAAATTCTTGTTCAGTGCCTAAGTAACGGTTGCCGATTTGGTACGATGTCGGCTGATACAGCCAGTACCAGTTCCTCATGCTTTTATCTCCTTGGTTCCCTTCCTTTACTTGGTTAATCGGAGACGTCTGAATGGCTGCATAGCCCGCATCACGAATATCTTTCATATTTTGTGTTAACGTATTGAACGACCAATTCCATGCATGAAGGATGGTCCCGTTTTTGACCGATGACGCGGTCACCTTATTCGATTTGTTTGCAGTTTCAGCGTTTGCAGCCGCCGGGCCTGACAAAACCAAATGAAACAGCAATAAAAATCCGGCGAATAACGGCAGTAAAGAGGTTTTGAATCGTTTTTCAAACATTTTTGACACTCCTTATTTCATTTTTGAAGACTGACTGCGGAGTCAAAAATTCCTCTTACTCTTTCTTCAGCTCCTTTCAACTGTTGTGAAGACTGGATAATTTTGTTAACGCTTACATTTCAACTTATCACACTCTCTCTATCAAAGCAACGTGGCAGAGTGAATTCAAATCTATATTCCTATCAATTAAAAAGACTTCCCGCTTTCAAACAAAAAAAGAAACCACCTGTCAAGATGATTTCTTTTTTATTTCTTTTATCGCTCTTCTGTAAGACAGCTTCACAATGACATACCGAAGCAGAAACAGAATGCCTCCGCAGACGATAAAAAGAAAGATCATTTTCAGCCAAGCAAAGAATGTATGGGGAAACCCCCTGTCGTACATCGTAATCGCCGCTACCGCAAAAGTGACCGCAATTGAATCTATCCGCTGCTGCTTCACCCGCTTTTGCAGTTCTTCTTTGGTGTCTATTCTCGGCATGAGCATTCCCGACGCTCCCGCCCTGATGCAATAATAAACAATTATAATGAAGAAAACCGCCAAGCTACCGGCCCATTCCCTAAACGGACAGTTCAGAACAAGTCCGCGTACGATGATGTCAAGCAAAGACAGTGTGCCCACAAGCATTCCGACTTCTGACCAAATCATTCGTTCTTTCTCTTTCACACTCTCACTCTTTCCATTCACGTTTGAAAGTCTGTTCCGACGCTGATTCATGACTTCCTCCCGTACTATTAAGAATGGCTTACAACTCCCATTATATCTTGCCGATTCATAATGATAAACCGAAATATCATTGACAAAAATGTTAATAAGGGCCCCAATTGATCAGGACGCCTATGCAGATAAACACGAGACCGATGACAAACCAAATCAGCGCCAGCGGAATCATGAAGCGAAGCCACTTTACGTACGGAATGCCGCTGGCAGCCAGTACGGCCATCAGCACGCCGGAAGTCGGATTGACACAGTTTACGACGCCTTCTCCGAGCATGACCGCTTCAACCGCGACCTGTCTCGTGATGCCCATCAGATCGGCAAGCGGCGCCAAGATCGGAATAAATACGACCGCCTCCCCTGAGCCCGATGAAATCAGAAAATGAAGCAGGGCGCTGGAAATATACATTCCGATTGCGCCTGCCATAGGGCTGAAACCGTCCAGCAGTGACGCAAGTCCATTGACTACCGTATCAAGCAGCTTTCCATGTTCCAGGATAACGGAAATGCTTCTCGCCATTCCGACGATCAGCGCACCGTAAACGAGCCCCTGACAGCCTGTAATAAACGTTTTTGCGATATCATTTGCCGCCATTCCCGCAATCAGTCCGGACACGATTGAGATAAAAATGAACACGGCGGCCATCTCTGAATCAGACCAGCCAAGAGTAAGCGCGCCGTATAAAAAGCCGGCAAGCGACAAAGCCGCAACAGCCAGAATCAATTTATGGCGGACGGTAAACGGGACATGCTTGTCCTCCGGCTCAGAAACCTGCGGGAGTGAACCTGCCGCCGGAAACCAATCGTTCCCCAGCAGACTGGCGTCCTTTGCTTTTCTGAGTTTTCTCGTATACCGATAAATATATAAAATAGATGATAACAGAAAACAAATGTAGACGGCAATCCGCAGGCCGATACCGGAAAACAGCGGCAGCTCCGCGATGCTTTGTGATAACCCGAGCGGTGAAGGTGATAAAATCGTCGCGTTAAACCCGGCATAGCAGCCGATATAAATGACGGCCGCTCCGGCCACGGCGTCCCATTTCAGCGAGCGGGCGACGATCAGGCCGATCGGAATAAAACCGATCACGGAATTAACGACGATGCCGGTTGTGCCGAGGATCGAAAATAGAGATCCGACAATCGCAATAAACAGCAGCTGTTTTGTGCGGAACGTACTGATGACATTACTGATCAATCCATTGATGGCGCCCGTTTTCTCCAAAATCGCAATGGTGCCGCCCGTAAACAGGATTAAAAAAATAATCGGCGCGGAACTTGTCATCCCTTCCTGAATCGCGGTAAAAAAAGCGATCGGGCTGACAGGAGACCGGTCTAAAGAATGATAACTCCCCGGGACGGCGGACGTCACACTGCCCTTTGTCACCCTGTCAAATTCCCCCGCGGGAACGATGTACGACGCTATCGCGCATAGTAAAGCGACAATGAACAGCAGCACATAAGCATCAGGCATCACAAACAATTTCTTCTTTTTCAATACAGGTTCGGCCTTCGGCACAGCCATAACATCACCATCCCGCTTTAAATTTATAAACTATTCAGAAAATACAGATATGTGCTATATTATATACAGACCGATTGCCTGTTTTCAATATCAAAAATAAAAAACAGACAGCTTTTGAAGGAGGACTTACGGCATGAACAGACTCACAGCGCATGAAAAGCAAGTCATTATGGATATTTTTGACCACCTGCACGCCAATCCCGAAGTAAGCTGGAAAGAATATCAAACAACTGAATATCTGACTGAAAAACTGAAAGAGGCCGGCTGCCGGACCCGCACGTTTGATGATTGTACCGGTGTTGTCGGCGAAATCGGAGAAGGCTCGCCCGTTGTGGCTGTCCGGGCGGATATTGACGCGCTGTGGCAGGAAGTGGACGGTGTCTTTCAGGCGAACCATTCATGCGGACATGATTCACATATGACGATGGCGCTCGGCACGATGATGCTTTTAAAGAGTCAGCCGAAACTTCCGAAGGGCACCATCCGCTTAATTTTTCAGCCGGCGGAAGAAAAAGGCGGCGGAGCGCTGAAAATGATTGAAAAAGGCGTACTGGATGATGTTGACTTCTTATACGGCGTGCACGTGCGCCCCGTACAGGAAACGGCAAACGGCCGATGCGCACCGTCCATTCTGCATGGCTCAAGCCAGCATATAGAAGGCCTGATTATCGGAGAAGAAGCCCACGGCGCGAGACCGCATCTCGGCCTTAACAGTATCGAAATCGCCGCTCTTCTCGTCCAAAAACTCAGCTTCATTCATCTTGATCCCGGCATCCCGCATTCCGTGAAGATGACAAAGCTTCAGGCAGGCGGTGAGAGTTCCAATATCATTCCGGGAAAAGCATCGTTCAGCCTTGATCTCCGCGCACAAACCAATGCCGCCATGGAGAAATTAACCGCCGAAACCGAAAGAGCCTGTGAGGCGGCGGCTGCCGCATTCGGCGCAAAAATCGAACTGCAAAAAGAACACAGCCTCCCGGCAGCCGAGCGAAACAAAGAGGCGGAAGCCATCATGGCATCTGCGATAAGCGGCATTCTCGGAGAAGAACATGTGGATGAACCTCTTGTGACAACCGGAGGAGAGGATTTTCACTTTTACGGGTTAAAGGTGCCGAACTTAAAAACGACGATGCTCGGCCTAGGATGCGGTCTGCAGCCGGGGCTTCACCATCCCCAAATGACATTTGACCGAAGCGCCATCTTTACAGGCGTTGAGATATTAACGGCTGCCGTCCTCAAATCGTTTGAAGCATAAAAAAAGCAGCCCGTTACAGGGCTGCTTTTCTTCGTTATTTCTTCAAATCTTCAATTGAATTGACGTTTTTCATATACTGAGGAACGACCAGACCCATCTTGACGCCTGTCAGACTCGTTCCTACATCTTCATATTTGCCTTTATATTTAGACGCATATGCCTTATGGGTATTCGGAAGCCAAGCAGACAATGACGCATCCGCGCTGCCTGTCGCAATCGCAGTCCACATCGGTCCGGCCTCCACTTGCGTCAGCTTCACGTCATAGCCGAGGTCTTGAAATACTTTTCCGACCACGTTCGTACTTGCGATTTCACTGTCCCAAGCCACATATGCCAGGTTAATTTTATCCCCTTTGACTTTATGGGCGCCTTTTGTCCATTGAGCCACTTGGTCTTTGTGTTTTTTCACATATTCAGCAGCGGCTTTGGCCGGCTTTTCGCCTTCTTCAACGGCAATCATGACTTCTCCCATATCGTCCTGCGTCCATTTGAACTGGCTGAGAACTTTGGCCGCGTTAGGCTGTTCCTTACTGAAGCCGGTTCTTGTAATCGTATGAATCTGCTCGGCAGTTCCGTACGTTTTTTTCGGATCATCAAGGAACTTCAGCTTGTATCTGGAGAACATCCAGTGCGGCGTCCAGCCCGTTACGATGATCGGCTTTTTCCGGTCATATGATTTCTTCAATGTCGCCGTCATGGCAGCACTTGACGCCGTGACGACATTCCAGTCTTTCAATCCGTAATCCTTCACGGCCTCATCCGTCAGGGCCATGATCCCCGATCCCGGATCAATACCGATAATGGTTTTGTTCACCTGGTCCGCAGCCGTTGCCTTACCATCAGTCTGCGAACCGCAGGCAGCCAAAGAAAGAGCCAGCGCAGCGGTAACGCCGACACCGATGATTTTCTTAAGCATCAGGCATTCCCCCTGCTCTTCTTCTTCACTTTAATGTTTTGCGTGATACGGTCGAGTGTAATCGCTACGATGACGATCGCGATACCCGCTTCCACTCCGACACCGGTTTTCAACTGTGTCACGGCGCTGTATACTTCAGAACCGAGGCCCGGCGCACCGACCATGGCCGCGATAACGACCATTGACAAAGCAAGCATGATGCTTTGGTTAATACCGGCAAGAATTGTTTTTGTGGCAAGCGGAAGCTGCACCTTGAACAGACGCTGAGACGTCGTTGAACCGAATGCTTCCGTCGCTTCGATCAAATCAGCCGGAACTTGTTTAATACCGAGAACCGTCATGCGGATCGTCGGAGGCATCGCGAAAATAACAGATGCCACGACGCCTGGCACAACCCCGATATTAAAGAAGAAAATTGCAGGCAGCAGATATACGAAAGCCGGCAT
Source organism: Bacillus sp. Pc3 (assembly GCF_000815145.1). Lineage (NCBI taxonomy): Bacteria > Bacillati > Bacillota > Bacilli > Caryophanales > Bacillaceae > Bacillus > Bacillus sp. Pc3. The sequence continues at coordinate 1,770,692 of NZ_CP010406.1, forward strand.
GGTCTGCATTAAATCCAGAATCGGTGTAACAATGCGGCGGACCGTTTCTTTCTGAGACGCCCATATGCCGATCGGAACCCCGATAATAATGGAAATCAAAACAGATGTGACGACAAGCGCCAACGTTTGCAGCATCGGCGACCAATAGCCCAAATAATCAATAACAAGGAATCCGATTAACGTAAAGAGTGCAATTCCTCTCGTACTGATCCACCAAGCGAGAGCTGCAAAAATAACAGTCAATAAAATAGACGGGATGAAACCCAAACCGCTCACAATCGCGTTTACGAAAGCGGCCAAACCGTTTGAGATTCCGTCAAAGAAACCTCCGAACGTCATGGTAAGCCAGTCAACAAACCGGTCAACGATATCTGCTAACGGAATTCTAGGCAATCTGTCCATTTACTTCACCCCCTGAACAGAAGAATCCTGAGCTTGTTCAGCAGAATCTTCAACATTTATATAATCGTTATTTCCTGAAAGCGCGCCGATTAATGCGCCTTTTACGACAATGCCTTTCATGCGGTCTTTATCGTCCGTGACGGCGATCGGAATATTCGCATCAGACACGACATCGAAAATCTCCGTCAAGTACGTGCTTTCGTTTACAGTCGTAAATTCAGTATTTAGAATATCCTGAAGCGATAAGTCGGATTCCACCGCTTTTTTCGCATCCGCCGCGTGAATGACGCCGAGAAGCTGTTTCTGTTTATCAACGGCGTAAATAGAAGAAATACCGAGATTCTTCATGAGCTGCAGCGCTACACGAGGCCCTTTGTCAATCCGCACGGTTTCAGCGCGCTTCATGATGTGGCCCGCTGTCAGAACTTTGGATAAATCAACGTCCTCAACGAATTTCTCAACGTATTCATTGGACGGGCTCATCAGAATTTCTTCAGGCGTCCCGATCTGAACGATGTTACCGTCTTTCATCAGCACGATTCTGTCGCCGATGCGCAATGCTTCATCAAGATCATGCGTGATAAAGATGATCGTCTTGCCGACAGAGTCATGAAGGTCTAAAAGCTCATCCTGCATGTCTTTGCGGATCAGCGGATCAAGCGCACTGAAAGCTTCATCCATCAGAAGAATGTCAGGATCATTCGTCAATGCGCGCGCAAGTCCGACACGCTGCTGCATTCCTCCGCTGAGCTGATCTGGGAATTGGTGTTCAAAGCCTTCAAGACCGACAAGTTTAAGCGAATCAAGCGCTTTTTGCTCACGCTCTTTTTTGTCGACGCCTTGAAGCTCCAGGCCGTATTCCGTATTTTCAAGAATCGTTCTGTGCGGAAACAGTGCAAATTTTTGAAAGACCATGCTGATTTTTTTCCGGCGCACTTCCCGGAGCTGGTCTTTTGACATATTTGTTATCATGTCACCATCAATATAAATATTCCCGGCAGTCGGTTCAATAAGCCGGTTTAACAGCCGAACTAAAGTTGATTTACCGCTCCCCGATAGACCCATGATGACAAATATCTCCCCATCATATACATCAAAGTTTGCTTGATTGACACCAACGGTTGATCCGGTCGCTTTCAGGATCTCTTTTTTGTTTTTTCCGCTGGACAGCATCTGAATGGCTTTTTTTGTCTGTTTTCCGAAAACCTTAGATACATTTTCGACTTTTATCTTAATTGGTTTCTCATCCAAATTCATATTTTCCCTCCATAATAAGCAATCTTTAATACCGTAACACGTTTGTAATAAGTCAAACAAACATCATAATCCCGTTTATTTTGTATCATTACTTTAAAAACATCCCTGTGTCTTATTTTCCTCTGGTATGCTTCTAAATACTCTCTAATCCTCCTTATTGAGGATAAATTATAAAGGAAATCGGGCTTTTATCAGGCTTGAGAACGTTTCCATCGAATGTGCTGCAAACTGATTTCCTATCCTTTTTTTACAAAAACAAGAATTTTTTCGCGACATTGTCCCGGAAAAAGAAGTTTTCTCCTCCTAAAAATAAGGAATATTAAGGAAAAATATAGGTCTGTCAACAGACAGCTCACTAAAAAAAGCACCCCAAAAGGGTGCTCATTGCGCAAGCTCTGTCTGTTTCGTTTCTTTTCCGAGAATAATAATGGTGATGACGGCAATCAGGATGGCCGCACAAAAGACGGCGAAAATCACTGTAAACGAAACGTTCCGGGCTGCAAGCGATCCGACGAGAAGCGGACCGAAAATGCCGCCGATTCTGCCGACGGCCGCCGTTGTGCCGGAACCGGTCGCACGGATCGCCGCAGGGTACTGCTCCGGTGTATAGGCGTAAAGCACGCCCCATGCGCCGAGATTGAAGAAGGACAGCAGCATGCCCGCTGTGAGCAGCATGGCCAATGAATCCGCGGCACCGAAGAAATAAGCGCTGCCCGCCGTTCCGAGCAAATAGAAGACTAAGATGGTCTTCCTCCCCGCTTTTTCGATCAGCCACGCCGCAGAGAAATATCCGGGAAGCTGGGCAAGTGTCATCAGAAGGACGTATTCGAAGCTCTCAATCATGCTGTAGCCTTTCATCAGCATCACGCTCGGCAGCCATAAAAACATGCCGTAATAAGAAAAGACGACGCAGAACCAAACGACAGACAGCAGCACCGTCGGCCGGATATACGGTTTCGTCCAGACACTTCCCGCCTGCCCGCGTATGCTTTTTTTCTGCGGCAATGCCTGATGCGCCGGTGATTCCGGAAGGCTTTTCCGCAAGTACAGCGCATAAAATGCGGCCAGCGCCGTTAAGAGCAGCGCGGCCTGCCAGCCGAATGACGGTATGACAAAGTAGGAAATCACCGCCGCAAGAAGCCAGCCCGCGGCCCAAAAGCTCTCAAGCAGCACGATGATCCGTCCCCGCTTTTCGGGAGGGGACGCTTCTGACACGAGCGTCGAGGCGACAGGCAGTTCCCCGCCAAGCCCCATTCCGATCAGAAAACGCAATATGAGAAAAACCGTCAATCCCGTTGCGAAAGCGGATATGCCGCTTCCGACAGAAAAGAATAACAGCGTGATCATAAACACTTTTTTCCGGCCGATCCTGTCGGCCAGCATTCCGAATACAAAGGCGCCCGCTGCCATACCGATGGAATTGACGCTTCCGATCCATTTCATTTGATCGGGTGTTAAATTCCAATCAGTGTGAAGCGCGGCGATAATAAACGATAAAATTCCGACATCCATCGCATCAAACAGCCAGCCCATTCCGGCAATCGCCAGAAGTTTTCGCGGAGTGACGGCAGGTTGTTTGTTCATAAGCAGCACCTCAAATCGAAAATGATTACCGTATAAGTTTACACCTGTCTTTACACATTGTCATTATCTTTTTTCGCAAAAAAATCCCGCTTGCCGTAAGCAAGCGGGGTGTGTGTTAATTCTTTAAGACTGCGTTTTTAATATTATCCTGAAGCTGTTGAATCCGTTTCGCGCCGTCTTCTCTGATACGTCTGTTCTCTTCTTCGATCTGTTTCGTTTCCTGCATACCGCTGACAATCGTATTCCAAGACGTTTCAATCGTCTCAATGTCAATGCTCGGACGGCCTGCCATACGGGCAATCTCCACGCTTTGGTTTGAAATATTTTCAGCGTTTCGCTTCAGCATTTCATTCGTGCGGCGGTCCAGCTCGCTCATTGAATCAGCCACAAGCTTTTGCCGTTTGACTGTGACAGCCTGAATGATGCCGTTTTTGAAAATCGGAATCGTAATGACGAAAGCGGAATTGATTTTCCCGATGAGCTTCGTATTTCCGCGCTGAAGGAGGCGGATCTGCGGCGCCGTTTGCAGCGCCACCATCCGCGCCATATCTAAATCATAGACACGTTCCTCAAGCGCCTGAAGCCCGTCACGCAGCGTATCAAGCTGCATTTGCGCAAGCTGGTTTCCGCCTGCCGCTTTTTCTTCATAAGAAGGAATGAGCGCCTGCATTTCCTCAAGCTTCATCTGCCCGGCAACGACATATTTTTCAAGCTCCATGTAGTAGTTAATGTTGTTTTCATACATCTCTTCAAGCGTATGGTTCGTCTTTGCCATTTCATCTTTGTATTTTGAAATTTCGACGTGGATTTTTTCAATTTCTCCGCCCAGGGTGCGGTACTTTTGAAAAATCTTTTCAATCATACTGTTGCCGCGTTTGAACATTTTAGCGAGAAATCCTTTTGGTTCATCGAAATCATTTTTGTCAAAACGGTCCATGATTTTTCCGAGCTGCGTCAGCATTGTGCCTGAATCCGTGACACTTGTTGTTTTCATCATATTTAAGATGCGGTCGGAGAACTTCGAGATTTCAACTGCCGGTTCTTTTCCGTACTCAAGCAGCTCCATTTGGTTTTTCACGTCAATCTGCTGCGAAATGCGCTGCACCTCAGGGTCTTGGCGCAGCTGCACCCTGATGTCATCTGCTTTTTGTTCAGAAATCTCTTCATTTTTATCAAGAACAAGCGGATTTTGATTTTCTGTCATGACTATTTACTCTCCCTGCTTTTGCGTAATGGTTCTAAACAGCTTTCTTACGAGTGACGGCTCCTTATATTCCTGCCGAAACACCATGTCCTCCAGCCAATGGACATCAAATTGGCTTTCTTCAATATAATGCTCAATGTCCTGATGGCCCGGCGGATTATACAAGATGATATCGACGCCGAATTTATTTAAAAACAACAGAGCGGCGGCGTCAGAACGTGTAAGTTCGCCATTTTGTTCCGTATGATATAAAACGAGTTTCGGAACGGTTTGGGCGTAATCAAACGTCTGAATCAATTGCAGCAGCGAAGCGGGCAGGTTCGTCGCCTGGCGGAACAAATAGATTGCGGCATCCCTTGCCTGCTCCCCGGGCAAAGCCTTCAGCCCTGGGTTTCTGCACATGTCAGAAATCACATTGGCGATGGCGTTCTGCACGCCTGACGGGAGATGCTTGTACTGCCAGATGTTGCTTCTTTTCAGCCTGTCCGCGTCAATCGCTCCTTCTTCGTTCAAAACCTGACTGTAGTGATACTGGTAGTTGGCTTTCAGCTCTTCCGTAAACGGAAAACTGCGGATCATGTGTGTCTCCTGATAGTCTGCGGCGGTATGGAGTCTGTTCCAATATTCTTTCGTATCTTTGGAAACCCCCATCACTTTCGCAAAAAGGTTCGGAACGGCCACCCGCTCCCTGTCCGCTTTAAATTGCGGCCGGATAAACGCCCGCTCCTTCGCAATGAGAAATAACTCATCATACGTCGTTTTTAATGTCACGGACTGCGGGGTATGATCCCTGAACTGCCAAGGCTTATACATCATAGATTCCTCATGGTTCAGCACATGCTCAATTTCTTTCGTTGACCGGTAGGCCGTCGTGGACGTTCTGTCCGGCTTTTCTTTCGGGAATGGCTCAAGGCCGCCTGTTGCGGGGAGCTTTATCACAAAGCTGAGTTCCTCATCCGGATCAATCAAGCTGAACGGATCTTCCGCAGCCGGATGAAACAATAGGACGTCACAGCCGATCAGCATGAGATAATAGAGAAAATAGAGCTGGCTTTTGGCAGCGTCTCCATACCACACCACCTTCGGCATCTCACGCTCTATATCGGCTTGTTCAAGCCATGGATTCAGGTGGTTCAGCGAAAACTTTGACACATCCAAGAGCACACGCCGGAAATCGGGATGATTCAGCCCGTTTTCATGCCGGTCCGCAAAGGTTTCCAAAAGCGTCATAAACGCGGTTCTCAGCCGGCGGTGCATAAGCGGATCAGCGTGTTTGGCAAGCAGCCTGCCCCCATCGAGAAACGCGACAAACCTGGAAACCGAAAGCCCTTTCTCTTTTTGATTGACCGAATGGATGTGCTGCAGCGCCTGAAACGTTTCAGGCGCGATGGTCTTATCCAGCGTCTCGCTTAACACATGGATGTTTTCGTGAGAAGACAGCTCGAAAAGCTTATTGTAATACTCCGTCTCATCATAAGGAGTGCCCAAAATCCGGACGGCAAGACGGGTAAACGCCAGCCCGTTTTCCCGCTCGTAACCGGGACGTTCCGGCAGCGGCCGCATCAGAAACGTTTCCCAGTCATCGTTTTCCGGCTCGGCCTTTCGGATCACCAATTCTTCCTGCCTCATCATTTTCCTCCTTTCTCTTCATGATGATCGGTACAAAAAAGGAAGGAAATGAACTCTCCCTCCTTTTTTGTTTTATTCTTCTTTAGATGCAGCCGTTTGCTCCTGAACCTGCTTTTGTTTGTTGAAATAGTGGATAATAAACGTTACCACAAACGCAGCGATGATGATTCCGAAGAACACCACGTGCGGCATTTCATAATCAAAGGCGCTCGCCGCCATTTTCACGGCGATAATCCCGATCAGCACAAAAGCCGTATTTTCAAGCTCAGGGATTTTATCAATTAAAACAAGGAATACTTTTGCGACTGTACGCATCATGAGAATGCCAAGCATACCGCCGATCAAGAGCACCCACACTTTTTCCGATACCGCAAACGCGGCCAGAATGCTGTCAACAGAGAAGGCCAAATCCATTAACTCAACTGAAACGACAGTGGCCCAGAAAATTCCGAACGTACGGACCATCCATGAATTTTTCTTCATGCCTTCCGTATCGTCATCACCTTCTCCGATCCAGAAATGCTTAATGACGAGCCAAGCCAGGTACAGCGCGCCAAGCACTTTAATCCACCAGAACTTAATGAGCAGCATTCCGATCCCGATAAAGATAAAACGGAAAATATATGCCCCGAACAATCCGTATGTTAATGCTTTCTTCCGCTGTTTTTCAGGCAGATGCCTTACCATCACCGCAAGCACTAACGCATTGTCGGCCGACAGCAGCCCTTCCAGCAGAACCAAGGAACCGATCAGCCCCCATGATACAGGGTCAGTCAGCACCTCACCCCACATTTTCCAATCAAAAAAGGAAGCGTAGGTCGACATAATATGATGTAGAAAATCCAAGTTTTTTCCTCCTATTTAGTAAAACGGTAATTTCCTGCTTACACCTGCAAGCCGTAATTCCGGCAAAGTGATGCCAGACCGCCGGAAAACCCGCTGCCGATGGCGTTAAACTTCCACTCAGCCCCATGGCGGTAAAGCTCACAAACGACAACCGCCGTTTCAATCGAGAAGTCTTCCCCTAAATCGAAACGAAGCAGTTCATTCTGGCTGTTTTCATCGACGACGCGCACGAACGCGTTCGAAACTTGTCCGAAATTTTGGCCGCGCGCTTCCGCATCATGAATCGTGACGGTGATGCCGATCTTTTCAATATTTGCGGGTATTTTTGAGAAGTCGACGATAATTTGTTCATCGTCTCCCTCGCCCTCGCCCGTCCGGTTGTCTCCCGTATGGATGACGCCCCCGCTCGGGTGTTCCAGGTTATTGTAGAAAACAAAATCAAGATCATTTACACAGTTGTCATGGGCATCGACAAGAAAAGCCGACGCGTCAAGGTCAAAGTCATGCCCTCCGGAGTACTTGTTCGTATCCCACCCTAAGCCGATCACCGCTTTTGTAAGGCCGGGGTTCGTTTTTGTCAGATCAACACGCTGTCCTTTCGCCAATTGAATAGCCATGTGCCGTCTCTCCCTTCTGTGTTTGATATGGTTCAGCCGATTTGCAGGCCGTAATCTGTCGCAATACGGGCCAGTCCGCCTTGGTAGCCTGAGCCGATCGCGGAAAATTTCCATTCGCCGTTATGTCTGTAAAGCTCCCCTGCGATAATGGCTGTTTCAATTGAGAAATCTTCAGCCAGATCATAGCGGATCAGCTCCTCATTTGTCTCTTCATTGACAATGCGCACGAACGCGTTGGAAACTTGTCCGAAGTTTTGGCCGCGCGCTTCCGCTTCATGAATCGTGATGACGAATGAAATTTTGTCAATAGCCGCGGGCACCGCGCTCAGGTTGACTCTTACGCTTTCGTCATCGCCTTCGCCCTGGCCTGTCAGGTTGTCGCCTGAATGTGCGACAGAGCCGTTTCCGCCTTCAAGCTGATTATAGAAAATGAAATCATCAGGCGACGCGCATTTTCCCGCTTCATTTAATAGAAAGACGCTGGAATCTAAATCAAAATCATGTCCGCCGTCGTATTTGTTTGTATCCCAGCCAAGGCCGACAACGACTTTAGAAAGACCCGGATTTGTTTTAGTCAAATCTACTTTTTGTCCTTTTGCCAATGAAATTGCCATGTGTGCACTCTCCTTTTTATCGTTTAGGCGTATCGGTTAACGATATCGCCGATTTTTGTATCGTTTGTGCCTTCTCCTACTGCGGCGAATTTCCACTCGCCGTCCTGGCGGTAGATTTCAGCCGCGATCAGGCTCGTTCTGCCTGAATAGTTATCTCTTAAATTGTAAGTCACCAGTTCTTCGCGATTAGCCTGATCAACGACGCGGATGAACGCGTTTTGAATCATGCCGAAGTCCTGTTTTCGTCTGACGCAGTCGTAAATATTGACGACAAACACAAGTTTATTAATCTGAGCGGGCACCTTCGCCAAATCGATGAGAATTTGTTCATCATCGCCGTCGCCTTCACCCGTCAGGTTGTCACCCGTATGTACGACACCGCCGCACCGGCTTTTCAGATTGCCGAAATAGATGACGTTTTTGCTGTCTGTCATTTTATCATTTTCAAGCATCAGTACGGAAGCGTCACAGTCGATATTGGCACCGCCTCCGCCGAACAGCTTTCCGAAAAAGCCCCCGGATGATACAGGGTCCCAGCCGAGTCCGACCAGCAGTTTTGACAGGCCGGCTTTTCCTTTTGTTAAATCAATCCGCTGTCCTTTTTGTAAAGAGATCGCCATATGATTCACTCCTATTCTGTAAGGGTGCCGCTAAGCACGCCGCAAGTGCGCATTTTTACTAAATTCCGGGACAAGAATCCCGGTGTTTATTAAGATATACGTCTTTTATTATATCAAAGTTTCATAAAACATAAGAATTTTTGGCGAAAAACGGCGAAAAATTACTTCCTATATTCTCCTTCGTTCCGGAGAGAATAGAGAAAACAAAGAAATTGACGAAGACTGAACATTTTTCCTATCCTTGTATCAATACATGTCAGTAAAGGAGCAGACGAGTGATTGATTTAAGCATACTTGATCAGGCGCCCGTATCCAAAGGAAACGGGCCGCACGAGACGCTCCGCCGTTCAGCGGAGCTCGCCCGTCTCAGTGAAGGATGGGGCTATAAGCGGTACTGGTTTGCCGAGCATCACGGCACAAGAGGGCTCGCAAGCGTTTCGCCGGAAATTATGATCGCTCATACCGCCGCAGCCACAACGTCCATCCGTGTCGGATCAGGCGGCGTGCTGCTGCCGCAGTACAGCCCCTATAAAGTCGCGGAAACTTTCCGTCAGCTTGAGGCGCTGCACCCGAACCGGATTGACCTTGGGGTCGGACGCTCACCGGGCGGCACGACGAAAATCCGGCTCGCCCTCACAGACGGGGTAAAGAAAAGCATGACCGAGTTTAACAGGCAGCTTCAGGATTTATCATCCTTTCTGACAGATTCGGTTCCCTCGGACCATGCTTATGCAGGAATAAAAACAGCGCCTTTGATTGAAACAGCCCCGCAGCTTTGGGTGCTCGGCCTCGGGGAAAACAGCGCCAGACGCGCCGCTCTTCAAGGTGCGGGCTATGTCTTCGGCCATTTCATTAATCCGGAACGCGGGGAAAAAGCTTTTCAGATCTATCGGGACCATTTCCGGGCCTCCGCCCATTTTTCCGCTCCCGCCTCGCTCTGTGCCATTTTCGTCATATGCGCGGCTACGGATGAGAAAGCGGAAGAACTCGCCTTAAGCCAGGATTTATGGCTTCTTCGTGTCGGAAAAGGCGCCGACAGCCGCGTGCCGAGTGTGGAGGAAGCGAAAGCTTATCCGTATTCGCCGGAGGACCGTAAACAGATAGAAGAAAACAGGAAGCGGATGGTGATCGGCTCTCCTGCCGCAGTGAAACGCCGTCTGCTTGAACTTTCCGAGCGGTATCAGACAAAAGAGATGATGGTGCTGTGCAACGTCTTTGATTTCGAAGCAAAAAAAGAGTCATATGAGCGTCTTGCTGATATATTTCTGTGAAAAAAAGCCGTCAAACGGAGCAGCAGATGAGACTGCTGCACCGCTTAACGGCGGTTTTTTCGTTCTTTTCCTTTTTTAAACGCATTCCAAATCCCCTGCAGCGTAAACCCGAGCAGAAGCAGAATGATTAACAGTAAAGTGATTGACGGCCCCGGAGGCGTTCCGAGCTGGTACGAAGACGTCAGCCCCATGAACACACTGAAAAGAGAAATAATAATGGCTGCCGCAAACACCCATTTAAACCCTTTGGCGATACGGATTGCAAAAGCCGCGGGCAGTACGAGGAGCGCGGAAACGAGCAGCACGCCGATAATCGGAATAATGACCGAAATCGCCAGCCCCGTCACGATGCTGAATGACATTGACAGCAGGTTTGTGTTAATGCCTGATGTCTTCGCCGTCGCCTCGTCAAAAGTAAGCAGATAGAGCGGTCTGTTTAATATAATGAAATAAAGCAGAATCAGCAGGGTAATGCCTCCGATAATATAGACCTGCTGCTGGCTGACCGTGACAAGCGATCCAAATAAATATTGATCGATGCTCATCGACGCGCCGCCTTTTGACAGACTGATCAGAAACATCGCAAACGACAGCCCGGCCGCCATTAAGATTGCGATAGATACCTCGGAATATGTACGGTACGCCCGCCGCATGTATTCAATGCCGATCGCTCCGATCGTGACGACAACGATGCTCGCCGCCGTAATATTGGTACTGAGAAAAAAACCGATGGCCACGCCCGACAATGAAATATGAGACAGCGTATCCGCCATCAGCGCCTGTCTTCTCAGCACGAGATATACGCCTAATATCGGCGCCATAATTCCGATCATGCTTCCCGCTAGAAAAGCTCGTCGCATGAATTCCAAGTCAAACATTTCCATCCGCCTTTTTCCCCCCTTTCAAGCCGTATGACTTTATCCAGATACTGCTGTACTTCGTTTTGTTCGTGTGTCACCATGACGACGGTGCGGTTGTGATTTTTCACCTGATGGTGCATAAATTCGTAGAAACCCTGTCTGCTTTCATAATCAACCGCGGTTGTCGGCTCATCAAGCATCAGCAGATCCGGATTGCTCGCAAGCATTCTCGCAATGCAGATTTTCTGCTTCTGTCCGCCGGATAAATCGCCGATTTTCCGGTGGCGGAAATCCCACATTTCCACCATCTTCAGCGCGTTTTCCACCTCGTGGTGATCCGTTTCGTTCAATCGTTTAAACCATTTTCCTTTCGTATAACGGCCTGATTGCACAAGCTCCAGAACCGTGCTTGGGAATCCTGCGTTAAATGAAGAAATCTGCTGCGGAACATAGCCGATTGTCAGGCGTTTTCCAGCTGCGTTTTTTTTACTGATCTCGGCCGTTCCTTCCCAAGGTCTGAGCATGCCGAGCATGACTTTCATCAGCGTCGATTTTGACGCGCCGTTCGGCCCTGTAATGCCGACGAATTCGCCGCTTTTAATTTCCAGCGACACGCCGTCAAGCACCGGTGTATGCGAATAACCAAAAACGATATCCTGTAATGTAACGAGATTCATGCTGACCTTCCTTTCCCGCATAGAAATAGTGTGCACCCCGCGGCGCACACTATGTTATTTAACCAATAGCGAATCTTTCAGTGCATCAAGGTTTTTCTCCATAATGTCGATATAACCGATGCCTTTATCCCGTTCTTTTTGGCTTAAACCTTCCAGTGTATTGAGCACTTCCGTTTTCGCGCCGATTTCACCGGCAAGTGTATCTGCAACTTTAGGCGATGCAACTTCTTCAAAGTAGATGATCTTCACATCATGCTGTTTGGCAAACGTTTTGAGATCCGCCAGTTTGGCCGCACTCGGCTCTTCTTCAGGAGAAAGGCCTGCAATCGCGACTTGTTTTAAGCCGTATTCTTTGGCGAGATAGCTGAATGCCGCGTGCTGTGTGATCAGTTCTTTTTTCGCCGCTTTATTTAATGTTGTACGGTATAGTTTATCAAGATCCTGCAGTTTTGCAATATATTCTGTACTATTTTTCTCATAGTATGCTTTATTCTTCGGGTCCTGTTTTACGATCTGCGCCGTAATGGTTTTGACCTCTTTTTGCGCAAGAACCGGGCTGAGCCACACGTGAGGGTCCATGCTGTGGCTGTGGTCATGACCGCCGTGTCCATGTTCCTCTTCCTCTTCATCCGAACCTTCGAGTAAGTCAATTCCTTTTGACGCCTTTACAAACTTCGCATGATCAGAGCTCATGCTTTTTTCCGCTGAAGGAACCCATGTCTCCATATATTCGCTGTTGTATACGAAAAGATCGGCGTTTTGAATGCCGGCGATATCCTTCGGCGTCGGCTCCCAATCATGGGGTTCGACCGAAGACGGGATGAGAATGTCTACATCGCCTTTGTCTTTGACAATTTGTTTCGTGAATTCGTACATAGGATAAAAGGTCGTCACGACGTGCAGTTTGCCGCTTTTCGAAGAACCTGACGAACCTTTTGAAGATGAATTGCCGCAGCCCGCCGCGATTAAAAAGCATGCCGCAATGACAATGATTCCGCTCCATTTTTTAAACAAGCCGTTTCCCCCTGTTCTGTAAATCAGAATGATGACGATTTCCAAAGCGTTCTTTCTCGTTCATTTGTTACCTATACCATAATAAAACGAAGTAATTACGTTTTGCAAGATATTTTTTTCTAAATTAATATCCAATTTACCTAAAAAACCCCGCCATGTATGGACGGGGGAGTCCTATCACATATCAGGCAAGCAGATAAACTCTTGTTTCGTATGGGCGGAATGTGATGCGGGATTCCGTGCCGCCGTCATTATCATAGTTGCTGAGAAGCAGCTCGGCCCTTTCAGGTTCGGAACCGTCCGGCCAATAAAAAGCGGCTTCTTCTTTCGATACGTTGCTGATGGACATGAGTTTTTGTCCGTTTGCCTGTCTTTCATACACGAACAGCTGCGGGTCATCAGGAAGCAGCAGCTTGTAGCTGCCTTTTATGATATCAGCATACTGTTTTCGCAGGCGGATCAGTTTTTTGTAAAAGTTCAATATAGAATCGGGATCATCCTGAGCCTCGGCCGCATTGACGGTTTTGTAATTGGGATTGACCGCGAGCCACGGTTCGCCCTCCGTAAATCCGGCATTCTTGCTGCCGTCCCACTGCATCGGTGTACGGGCATGATCCCGGCTTTTCGCCATAATGGACGCCATGACTTCTCCCCTGTTGCGGCCCATTTCAAATACCCTTTTATGATACATATTGACGGTCTGAATATCTTGATAATCCTCTATTCTGTCAAACGGAGCGTTTGTCATGCCGATTTCTTCCCCCTGGTAAATGTACGGCGTGCCTTTCATGAAATAAAGCAGGGCGGCAAGCATTTTGGCGGATGCTTTGCGGTATGTGCCTTCGTCTCCGAAACGGGATACGATCCGAGGCTGGTCATGATTGCACCAATACAGCGTGTTCCAGCCTCGATGTTCCAGTTTTTCCTGCCAGTCTGTGAGCACCTTCTTCAAATCGGACAGCTCAAGCGGTTTTACATCCCAATGCTCTTGGCCCGGCTTTTGATCAAGCTCCATATGCTGAAAATGAAAAATCATATTCAGTTCATGCTCATCGGTTCCCGTGTAGACCAGCCCCTCCTCAGGCGTCACTGATCCGGCCTCGCCGACCGACATCACGTCATATTTGGAAAACACCTCTTTCGTCATTTCTTTTAAGTAATCGTGTATCCGTGCCCCGTTTGGCCGGAAAGGCTTCGGATCGGCCCGGCGGGCGATGTAATCTTCATATGGCGGCAAATATTCTTTTTTTGACAGAAGATGGAGCTGGTCTATACGCAATCCGTCCACGCCTTTATCGAGCCAAAATCTCATCATCTCGTACACGGATTGCCGAACCTCGGGATTTTCCCAATTCAGGTCGGCTTGTTTGACGGCGTTCATATGCAGGTAATATTCGCCCGTATGTTCTTCGTACTGCCAGACGGATTGTCCGTAATCCGACACCCAATCGGTCGGCGGGCCGTCCGCGGTGCCCGGCCGCCAAATATAATAATCGCGGTATTTGCTGTCCGGATTCATTTCCGCCTCTTTGAACCAAGGATGCTCCGTGGAGGTATGATTTAAGACGAAATCCATCACAAGCTTTAATCCGCGGCTGTGGGATTCTGTAAGCAGATCGTGAAAGTCCTCCATCCTTCCGTAAGATTCCATAATCGCTTGATGATCCGTCACATCGTAGCCGTTATCGACGTTTGGCGACGGGTAAATCGGGCAGATCCATATCACATCAGCGCCAAGTTCTTTTATATAATCGAGACGCGCGATAATCCCCCGCAGGTCGCCAATGCCGTCGCCGTTCGTATCTTGAAAGCTTCGCGGATAGATTTGATAGACAACGGCGTCTTTCCACCAGTCATTCTCCATCTTGCGGCCCCTCCTGTTTTTTAGAGAACCATTTCCTTTATAATCCTTCCCTAAACAAAAAAGAGAAGGTTTCCCCTCCTCTTTTAACTTTCCAGCTGAGACGGATAAAGCGTCATGCCTCCGTCGACGAAAAGTGTCGTTCCGGTTACGTAACTCGCTTCTTCCGACACCATCCATGCGGCGGCCGCGGCGACTTCTTCCGGTTTTCCGAAGGCGTTCATCGGAATTTTTTTCAGCTGGGCCTGTTTATGTGTTTCATCTTCCAGATCCTTATTGGACTCCGTGGCGATCGTGCCGGGAGCGATGGCATTCACCCGGATGCCTTTGTCTGCGTAATTGAGCGCCATCGTTTCCGTCATCATTTTGATCCCGCCTTTGGATGCCGAGTACTGCACGTTTTCAGGACGCGGTATTTGCTGATGAACGCTCGATATGTTTAAGACCGTTCCTTTTTTGCCGCGTTCGAGCATATGTTTCAGTGCCGCTTTCGCCCCCAAAAAGGTGCCGGTCACGTTGACGTCGATGACCCTTTGCCAATCCTCCAGGCTCATTTCATGGGGCATCGCTTCGGCCCCGTTAAAGCCGGAATTGTTAACCATCACGTCCACACCCCCGAAATGCTCCTGGGCGGCATCAAACAGCGCCTGAATCCCTTCTTCTGAGGATACATCGGCTTTTACGGTGACGGCTCGGCCTCCCGCTTTCTCAATGATGTCCGCCGCTTCTTCCGCTCCGGCGGAATCACCGAGGTAGTTCACAACCACATTCATCCGCTCCTTGCCGAAGCGTTCGGCAATGGCCTTTCCGATTCCTTTCGAAGAACCTGTTACGATCGCTGTTTTTCCCTGTAAATCCTGATACATTGTCTCATTTCCTCCCTGATGTTAATACAGAGCATGTACCCGGTTTTAATCGGCTGAAAACAAAAGAGATCATAAAAAGAACGATGAAGCCGAAGCTCCCTCGTTCTTTTTTTCATTATGCGTAGTTGTTCATTTGCAGCCTTTTTTGCACGCCGACAAGCCTGCTGAAAAAATAAGATGCCGCTTTGTAGTTCTCCCGTTGATGAAAGAAATGAGCCGCGTCCTGAAGCAGTTCCTCTGTGTCAGCCAACAGCTCTTTTGATTCCAGGATGTCAAAATACTCTTTGAGCGAATCCTGTCCGCCTTCCCCCTGATAAAGCTCTTTAATCAGACGGAATTTCGTCATATAGATCTCATCTTCCCACTCCGCCGCGCTTCTCATGCCCCGCGCGCAGCTGGCGGCGGCTTCACTGTATTTTTCCGTTTTAAAGTAGATATGCGTGAGTGAAAAAACAGCTTGGATGACCTGCCGGAAGCTGTGTGCTTCAAATCCGGCAGCCGCCCGTTCAAAATCCTCCGCCGCCTTGCAAAAGTCACCCAGACTGTACATACAGTGCCCGATATTATAATAGGCCGCAGCAATCATATATTGATCATCAAGCCGCTCCGCGTGTTCCAAGGCGCATTCGAGGTATTCCAGGGCTTTTTTATGCTGCTGGGCGTCCATCAGATTTCCGGCAATGATAAATTTGCACTGCACCCTTCTCATTCCGTATAATTCATATTTCTTGTAAATATCAAGCGCCTGCCCCGCGTAATTCATCGAAAAGAAAGTCTGCTTGATATGATAGTACACCTCAGAAATTTTATACAGAAACTCGGCTTTCTCTATGTCATCTTCCACATATTCAAGCTTTTCCTCAGCCCGCTTATAATGAGAAATCGCTGAGATGAAGTTTTTCTGCTTAAATTCATACATTCCCCTGAAATAGTAAAAATAATATTCCAGTAAGCCGGTCAGCTTTTGCTGGTTCATCTCAATCTCAGTGAGCATTTCAGAGAACGGAGGCTGGCAGTCGCCGTCTTTCATGGGTTTTAATTTATCCAGCATGATGCGGTGCCGAAATTCCATCAATGAAAAATACAACAATAAATCCTGGTTCTCTTCCATATCTTCGAGTTCATATTGAATCTCCCGCTTCAGCGCTTCAGCTTGATCGGCTTCAAACGCGCGGATCAGCTTATACCATTCATTCATCTTTACGGCCACTTCTTCAGATGGAATTTTGGATTTCATAGATTTGCCTCCTTCCTCCGGCTACTAATTATGTTATATTTTATCATAGCAAATTTATGGCAGTGAGCAAACAAAGATTTTAATCAATTAAAGAAAGAGAGAATTCATCATGAAACGACCAGTCAGAATTGCGCTGCTTTTGATCCTCTTCTTTTCCGCAGACCTATGTTTTTCCTATGTGCAGAAAGAATTGAGGCCGCAGACGGCATTACAAGACAGAGCCATTCCAAGCGCTCTTCATCCGCTCGTGAAACAGAATGCGGAGCTATTGCAGACGGCCGCTCTGAAAAAAGGCATCACCGTCATTATCACAGAGGGTTTCAGATCAATTGAGGAACAAAACGAATTGTACCGTCAAGGACGTTCAAAAAAAGGAAATATCGTCACCTACGCAAAAGGCGGGGAATCTTACCACAATTACGGCCTTGCGATCGACTTCGCCCTGCAAAAAAAGGATGGAAGCCTGATTTGGGATATGACGTACGACGGAAACCGAAACGGCACGCCCGATTGGCTTGAGGTCGTATCGATTGCCAAAACGCTCGGTTTTGATTGGGGAGGCGATTGGAGAGGCTTTAAAGATTATCCTCATTTACAAATGATCCCTGGCTAATAAAACCTTTTCTTTTTTCGCTTTTGCGCATCAATGTACGGAGGATAGACAGGCCTGTACACAAGCTTATATCCTTCATTGCCGGACGGCGTAAAATCGCGCTGCCACTCCAGCCGCAGATGGAAATCGGATAAAAAAGCGGCCTTTGCTTCTTCGGGAGTAACGGCCGGCACCGGATTGATCTTCTCCAGCTGCTCCGGGTCAATGTCAGGCGCCATGTAAGCTTCCACAAGCCCCGTTACGGGACTGACAAGTATTCTCGCAGCGCCGAACCGCAGCGGAATATCCTGATGCCATACGGAAAAATGGAAGCGGAACCTGCCCCTTCCGTCCGTTTTCAGCGGGTTCATTTTAAAAAACTCGTCCGCTCTCGGATAAAGTTTGTATAAAAATTGAAGCGCGACGGTCTCACACTCTTCCGCAGAATAAAAGGCCGGGCCCTGATGCTCAATAAAAGATTTAAAGGCTGTCATTTTCCCTGTCTTTTTGTCCGTTTTCATCTTCATTGTATTTTTGTTGCTGCTTTCAAAATAGCTTTCGATACTCAAATCTTTCCGTTCCGGAACCGATCCTTTCCGCCATGTCGTTCCGATCTCATCCCCGAGATCGCGCCGGCGCGTCTGAACCATATCCGAGGTAAACCCCATTAATTCATCCAGGCTGATTTCCCGTTTATGTTCAAACGCGGGAAGCGGTTTTGCCGGCTCATTCCTGTCTTCGCAAAGCTGCTGATCCGGCACGATATCATCTTCACCGGCCGGATAGCTGTAAGCCGGCAGAATCGGTTCATAGACGAGACGCGGTATTTTCTCAAAATTGACCACATCATAGACGAGACTGAATGTCAGCACACTCATATAATGCGAGACGACTTTTTCCCGATCGACGAATGTTTCCGGGACGGGCGCTTCACCCTTATCCCCGTAATAGATAAACTGCACGACGAAGCCGCTCCTGGTTACATCAACGAAAAAACCTGAATCGGGAAGCGGCCGGCCGAGCACTTTTTTTGTATAGATAAATCGGATGCACCCATTGCGTTCTTCCCTCGCCTGAAAGATGAAATTCATAAAAGTAAGCGGGCGGTGTCTCGCCGCAAACCGAAGAGCCGTCAGCTTTAATTCGGCGTCTGACAGCTTCATGTCTGAACTCGGACAGTCGTTGCGTGAATAGGTAAGCAAAGATCCGTCGTCGCCCAGCTCAATCGTGACCGTTTTATCCGGATGGTTACGATCTTTCCATATATAATAGGCTTTCGTTTTTTGTTTTTCATCATAATCTTCTATTTCAAGCTCATAGTCCGGCGGTATGTTCCCGATTTCCAGCGCTTTTTTTCTCAGATGTTCTTTCAGCAATGGGGTCATCCTTTCAGAAGAGTGTATAAAAAAGAACTGTTTTTTATTATATAAAAACGTCCTTATCCTTTTAAAGGGAAGAAAGTGCCTTTTATGTGTCTATTTTTAGCAAAGAGGGAAAAGAGCCGTATTCAGAGCGGCTCTTTTTCATACAAATGTCACATTCCCCGTGAAAGCCCCGGGACGAACGCCCATGACCTTCAGCCTATTAAACTCGTGATCGCTTCCCCTGTATGAGCCTCAATAAACCGCGGGAAAACCGGCTTGTATACGAGCCTGTACACTTTTCCGCAGCTGTCGTCATCGTAACAACGATCCCAAGCGAGCTCGGCTTTGATGGCCCGGCGGATCGCGTCCTTCGCCTCTTCCATTGTCAATGAAGGAACGGGATCGATTTCCTGGAGCTCTTTCGGATCAATTTCCGGCGGCATATAAAAAGTGACAAGACCCGTCTTTTTGCTGACACAGATTCTCCCCTCTCCGAATCGCAAATCAACGCCGTCCGAACAAGCCTTATATGTAAGTCCCACGTTTTCTCCTTCATCATCCGGTTCATCATATTGAACCCGGAAATACTGATCCGCTTCCGGAAACATGGCGAATAAAAAGCGGATGGCCATGTGATGGCATTCTTCCTCGGAAAACACCGATTCGCCTTCAACTTTTATAAATGACATCACCCCGGTGAGCCGGCCCGATTCTTTATCATACCTTGTTTTCAATACGTGTTCATTCCGTTCTTTAAACAGACTTTCCAAGCTTTTATCTTCCCGCACGGATTTTGTTTTTTCAGGACGCCAGGCAATGCCGATACAGCCCTCTCCAAGATCGCTTTCCCTATCTTTATAAAAACCGTCGTGCAGCCCGATCATGTCATTGATGCTCATCTTTTCCGCTTCAGGTGCAGGGCGTGAAATCGGGACATACGGCCGCGTTTCGTCTTCCAGCTCTTCATATTCGTCTAATTCTGCATTCTCTTCCTTCAGGTCGGCCGATATCGGCCGCGTCGGAGACACGATTTCATAGACGAGATGGGGCTTGTCATCCCCCTGCACATAGACGGACTGATGCAGGACGGTGAACAACAGCTCTGCTTCAATATGTTTGACAAAGTGAGCCAATGCTTCCCGCTTGTCCGCAATTGTCTCCGGTCTTAACAGATCATCGGCCTTCCCATGGTAAGAAAAGCCGGTTACTTCCCCTGTCACAGCCAGGTCGATGTAAAACCCGGTCAGCGGAAGCGGCAGACCGTCAGCCATCTGAACATAGGAATATCTCACATCGCCATCATTTGCGGGTCCGTTTTTTTCCGGTTCAAACTCAGCCAATGCCCCCGGACGATGGGTTTCTAAAAACGCCCGCATCCGTTCTTCTATGTCCGATTCCGAAAGAGCCGGCAGATCAGTCCGGAAAGCCGGACGGGATAAGTATTTCAGTTTTCCGTCCCGGTCTAATTCGACCATGATGCCGGCTTCCGGATCATTCTTATCTTCCCACCAAAACAGAACCTCATCTTCCTGGTATTCTTCCACATTACTCTCGTAGCGGGCAGGTACGTTTCCGATTCGGAGAGCCAGCTGTTTCAATTCTTCTTTATTCATCATAACACTTCCTTTTCTTCCAAAAAGATTGATGATTACCAAGACTCTTTTATACAAAACTAGTATAATTAACCTGTCCGTCTTCATGACTATCGAATTAATCATTAACAACAGGGGGTAAACCAGATGTCCATCAAAAAAATGAGCGCCGTGTTTTTCATTCTGCTTCTCACGGCATTTACCGCCGCGTGCAGCAGCGAAACGAGCGGCGGCCAGGAAAGCAGCACGGCGAAAGTGAAAATAAAAGAGACGGCATGGGCCGCTTCAGACGATACTGAACATCCGGCCGCGCTGAAAGTAACGGTCACCGTCAAAAATACGGGCAAAGACCCGCTTACCGTCAAAAGCAGCGACTTCTCGCTTTATCAGGATGACGCGAAAACAGCCAAGGCCGATAAGGAAGACTTGATGCAGAGCGGCACGCTTCATGCCGGTAAGACAGTGACGGGCAATCTGTACTTCACAGCTGACGAAGGCAAATCCTATGAATTGGTATATCAGCCGCAGGCAAAAGACGCGAAGCCTTTATCTTATAAACTGAAAGTCAAAGGCACAGCCTCCAACGCAAAACCTGACCCGGCGGACGCATTATCCGCATACATTGATGTGATGCTGTACGGCAAGCACAATAAAGATTTCACCCGCCTGACCGGTGTAAATGAAAAAATGACGGCCGCCGCATATCAGGAATCGGCGAAAGCCAGCTTTATCGCTTCTGCAGGCATTTCACAAGAACAGGCGGATTCAAAAGCCATTTCCGCTATTATTGACGCCATGTCATCAGCGCTTCGGGATAACACAGAGCTCAAGGTGCATACCAAATCCATGTCAGGCAAAAAAGCCGTCCTTGAAGCAAAAGTGACGCCGCTTGATATGTCTCCGCTTGCGGGCCAGCTGCAAGACCGCGTGCAAGACTATGCCGGAAAGCACCCTGATGCTGATGAAAACGAAATTGTCAGCCACCTGCTTTCTGTCTATCCGGAAGAGTTTATGCGCCTCAAACCGGCTTCTTCTTCTGTTACAAGAGAAATCGAGATGAAGAAAAACGCCCGCGGCCAGTGGTATCTGGATACAGACGCCGATCTGGAAGGATTGACAGAAGCGTTTTTGAAAACGTCCTGACAACAAGAAAGGAAATAGCGCAGGCTATTTCCTTTTTTTATTTTCACTTAAAGATGTCACTGATATATTGAACCTCATCCTCGGTTAACTGCACATGAAGCGCGTCCAGATTGTGTTTCAGCTGGTCGGGGCGTTTGGCTCCGGGAATGATCGCATCCACTGCCGGCTGCGACAGAAGCCACGCGAGTGCGATATGCGCTGTCTGCGCCCCTTTTTCCTCCGCAACGGCCCGAAGCTTATCCACTCTCTCCAGGTTTTGGCGAAAAGCTTCCCCCTGAAACGGCGGCCTGTTCTTTCGGCTGTCCTCAAAGACTGTGTCTTTTGTAAACTTTCCCGTCAGCAAGCCGGAAGCAAGCGGGAAATAAGGAATAAAGGAAATGCCGTTCTTTTCACAATAAGGCAGCAGATCATGCTCCGCCTCACGCTGAATCAGTGAATATTCCGATTGAAAAACCTCTAAATAGCCGTCCGCGTTAAACTCCTGCAATTGCCGGAAGCTGAGATTGGACGCGCCGATTGCTCTGATTTTCCCTTCGTCCTTCAGTTCTTTTAGCGTGCCCGCCACTTCGGAGAGCGGTGTTTTGCCGTCAGGGAAGTGGATGTAATACAAATCAATCACGTCTGTTTTCAGCCGCTTCAGGCTGTTTTCCGCCTCACTCCGGAGAAATTCACGGCTGTTGTCCAGCTCGATTTGTCCGTTGGCTTCTTTATGCGCGCCTTTTGACGCAATCACGAGGCTGTCCCGCACGCCGCGCTCTGCGACAACTTCACCGATTAACTCTTCGGAACGCCCCAAACCGTATATAAACGCCGTATCAATAAAATTGACGCCGCCGTCCAATGCTGTGCGGATGAGTTCTTTTCCCGTTTCATCATTAAGATTCGGAAACAAATTATGTCCTCCGACCGCATTTGCGCCAAAACCGATACGCTTTACCCGTAAATCCGTCCTGCCCAGCGTACGTGTCTCATCCATGGCTCAGGCTCCCTTCCTTTTATCGCTCTGTTTAGTATTAGATAGACGGTAAGAATTATCCTGCCTGAGAGCCTATCTGCAAAAAAAACCTTGAAAAGCGTTTGCCCTTCAAGGTTTTTTGGCTGTGTATTAAGATGTCAGAGCTGCGGCGAAGCGTTCGGCTTCATCCGTGAGAGCACCCTCAATTTCCTTATAGCGGCTGGAAATCGTTGAGGCGCTGACGCCGTACTTCTTCGCCAGCTTCGCTTGAGAAACGGACGCGCCGTTCAGAGAAATGCTGTTTACGTAATATTCGACCGCCGCCGCGAAAGCTTCAGGCTTTCTGATCGTCGGTGTTTTTTTGACACAGAACGTTTTCCACAGATCAATTACGGCCGGAACCAGCTCAGCCGGGTATTCATCCCCGCTCAGGCCTTTTTCAATAGCGTCTGCCGTTTCCTTCTCCATGTCGTTGGCCCACTCTGTCTGTTTTTCTTCAGCAGCCTGCTCAGGCTCTTCCGCCGTTCCTAAAAGAGCGGCCAGCACAATGTCGAAGTTGTCCTGCATAAAGCGCTCAGGCGATTTTCCTTCCGCAAGAGCCGGGGCAGCCGCCTTTTTCACTTTGCTGATTAGAGCTTCGGTCCGCTTCACAGGGAAGATCGTAAATTGCATGAAGAACTCCGCTTTTTCCGCTTCGTGGATCGGATAGCCGAGAATCAGGCTTCCCGCCGGCGGAAGATCCTGCTGGCTGACGTCCATTTCCACTTTGAATTGTTTTTTCGTCATCACATCTTCAAAGTGAATCATTCCTTCTTTCACATCTTCAAGCACCATAACGGCAGGTGTCATGCTTTTCCATGATTCAACGATTTCCCGTGTTTTCGGGCGGTTGATGCCGCCGGCTTTTTTCTGAAGATATTCTTCAAAAATCGTCTTGCCGCCTGCCAGCGGACGAAAGAAAATTCCCCAAATGCCGAGGTTGAAGACTCCGATGTCTTTTGTCTGTCTGTCCAGCTCCGTAATGAACGCGTGCTGGTTAATAAATGATGATATGCCGTCTCTATGTGCTGTAAAGGCGTACTCCATTAGGCTTTCCTGAATCTGTTTCGCTTCTTTTGCCGCGATGTCTGCCGGAATGGCAGCTTCTTTGCTTCCGCAGCATTTTTTATATTTCTTCCCGCTGCCGCATGGGCAAGGGGCGTTTCTTTTCACTTTTCCCACAATAAACCCTCCGAATTCTGATATAACTTTATTATTTTAACAAAAATAACTTCAGAGGGCTTGGTTTACGGCGAAAAAAGAATATGGAAGAAAAAAAGACCCCGGGATATTCTCATTCTCCGAGGCTTTGAAACTGTTAATTTGTATTTTGTCCGCCGCCGTTCAGACCTTCTTTAATCAGCCCGTTTACTTGGCTGTTCATCAAAAGTCCGATGTGGCCGACACCGTGAATCTGCACGTTTTTCCCGCCGATCAGCCGTGACAGCGGGTTCAGGACGATTAAGTCCGCTGAGCTGTAAATCGATGTATATAAAATCTTTTGGTTCGGATCAGTCCCCGGAAGCGCCCGGTTGGTCACAAGGCCGTTCGCTCCGCCGAGTGTGACGACGTTTGCGATTTTGTCTCCGCCGTCAAGATTTTTAATGTAATAGAGCGTGTTGGCGCCGCCCATGCTGTGCGCGACGATATCGACTTTTTTCGCACCTGTTTCGCTGAGCACTTTTTTCACGTAATTGGACAGTCTCGGTGCATTGTGTCTGTTGTTTCCGGTTTTGTCCAGAAAATCAATGGCGTACATCTCATTTCTTGACCAGCCTTGGGATGCCAAGTACGTTTTGATTCCCGCGAAGTTAAAGGACGCCCCGCCGATTCCGTGGACCATGACAACCGGGTTATGCTCTGAGGAAGCTTTCGATACGGTCGGCTGGAAGGCAAATACGGAAATGACGGAGAGCATGCAGACTGTAAGAATCGCTAGGATTTTGCTTTTGATTTGTTTCATGAACTTTCCTCCTGTTATGTAATTTTTTGCAATTTTCATTTTATTAGAGAAGAAAAGGAAAAAATAGAGTATTTTTTACTGTTTTCAACAATTGAAAAAGAGGCGGAAAAATGAGAAAGACGCCCCTTTCCCGAAAGCACACTTATACTTTAATACGGCAAACAAAAAAAGGAGAGAACACCCGGTTCTCTTCTCCTAGTACTCATTGAAATAGGTTTGAATCCGCTTAGGGTCATGCGTTTTTGTCAGCGCGAGCATCAGCAGAATCCGCGCTTTTTGAGGGTTGAGAGAGTTTGAAGCTGTCAAATGGTCTTTTTCATACTCTCGATTAGGTGTTACCGTTCCGTTTCCCGTCCTTGTGGAGCGGACGACCGCCAGCCCGCTTTTGACCGACTTTACGGCGCCTTTATGCGCCGCATCAGACATTGAGCCGTTTCCCGGGCCTGCAAAAATAATGCCTTGCGCCCCTGATTTTACGGCAGCTTCAAAGAGATAGCTTCCGTCATTTTGATAGCCGTATATAATATCGACTTGCGGCAGTTTATCAAGTTTGTCTATCTTGAAATCTGTATCCTTCGTATGCTTTCGGGTCATGATGTTATTAAAATAGATGTCATCAGCAATTGTTCCGATATAACCCATCTCTTCCGATTTGAATGTGTCTGCCGCGGTTGTATTGGTTTTTGTCACATAGCGCGCCGAAGCGATTCTGTCATTTAATACGACAAGCGTCCCCTTACCTTTCGCATCAGGCGCAGCCGCTGTTTTTACAGCGTTATATAAGTTGGACGGCCCGTCTGCTCCGATCGCCGTGGACGGCCTCATTGACCCGGCGACAACAACGGGCTTGTCACTTTTGACCGTCAGATTGAGAAAGTAGGCGGTTTCCTCAAGTGTGTCTGTTCCATGTGTAATGACAATGCCGTCTGTATCATCAGACTTGAGCAGCTTGTTTACCCGTTTTGCAAGTTTCAGCAGTGTCTCGTTATTCATATTCTGGCTGCCTATATTCACAACCTGTTCTCCGCTCACATGCGCGACCTCTTTTATCTCCGGAACGGCCTGAATCAGGGCATCAACTCCGATTGCCCCCGCCGTGTACTCCGTAGCGGACGTCTTTGAAGGAGCAGCGCCTGCAATTGTGCCGCCGGTGGCAAGAATTTTAACATTCGGAAGTCCGTCTTTTTTCGCTGGGGCTGCGGCTGCCATCCGGGGCGGTGTTTCTTTCGCTTGAGGAGATTGGGAGCAGCCGGCCGCGATGAAGAGCAGAGCCGTGATAAATGTAATGAAGGGCATAAATTGTTTTTTCATTCTTTTCTCTCCTTTTCTTTATTTATGAAGATTTTCCTCTCACCGGTCAACGCGCTTGTCAGGCAACCTCCCGAAGAAAATAACCGTTAAAAAACCTTGACACCGTCATGTGAAATCAAGATAATAGACCAGTCACTATATTTTAAATTTGTCAAAAATCAGTAAGGTGGGAACATTATGAGCTATGGAGATTCTCGTGAAAAAATCCTCGCCGCGGCAACCAGGCTGTTTCAGCTTCAGGGATATTACGGCACGGGGCTGAATCAGATTATTAAAGAAAGCGGTGCGCCGAAAGGTTCTCTTTACTATCATTTTCCGGACGGCAAAGAGCAGCTCGCCATTGAGGCTGTCAATGAAATGAGCCATTATATCCGTATGAAAATAAAAGAAAGCCTTGATGCCCATCCTGATCCTGCGGAAAGCATTCAAGCGTTTTTACAGGACTTATCAAGCCAATTCACATGTCCGGAAAACTTTGAAGGGTTTCCTGTCGGTTTACTGGCTGCCGAGACTGCTTTAAAGAGCGAAAAGCTCCAGCAGGCCTGTCAAAGCGCTTATCAGGAATGGGAGAATCTGTTCGCGGGCAAATTGAGATCAGCCGGTTTTTCTGATGAGAAAGCGGCGGAAATCAGCACTGTTTTAAATGCCATGATAGAAGGCGGCATCATTGTGTCCTTAGCCAAAAAAGACAAAATGCCGATCCTCCATATTTCTAAACAAATCCCGAACCTGCTGAAGACATAAAATACGAGAGACATGTACGTATAGAAAGAGAGGAGAATGATTTTGGAAAACGCTCAGCCTTCCAAACAATATAAAGTCATGCCGATCATGATTTCTTTACTGACGGCAGGGTTTATCGGCATGTTCAGTGAAACGGCGCTGAATATCGCCCTGACTGACCTGATGAAGGAGTTACATATCACTCCTGCGACCGTCCAGTGGCTGACGACGGGCTATCTGCTCGTTCTCGGTATTCTTGTCCCGGTATCGGGTCTGCTTTTGCAATGGTTTACGACGAGACAGCTGTTTATCGTTTCACTTGCTTTTTCCATTATCGGCACGCTGATTGCAGCGCTTGCGCCGAGCTTTCCGTTTCTTTTGGCGGCAAGAATCGTGCAGGCTTTAGGAACCGGGCTGCTGCTGCCGCTGATGTTTAATACAATCCTCGTCATCTTTCCGCCGCATAGGCGCGGAGCGGCGATGGGGACGATCGGGCTTGTCATCATGTTCGCTCCTGCGATCGGTCCGACATTTTCAGGGCTTGTGTTAGAGCATTTGAACTGGCATTGGATTTTCTGGATTTCCCTGCCGTTTCTTGTGTTGGCTCTTTTATTCGGCATCGCCTACATGCAGAACGTGTCTGACATTACAAAACCGAAAATTGACGTGCTTTCCATTATTCTGTCTACGATCGGATTTGGCGGCATCGTATTCGGATTCAGCAATGCGGGCGAAGGATCAGACGGCTGGTCAAGCCCGACGGTTATCGGTTCGCTCACTGTCGGTGCGATCGCGCTCATCTTATTTTCCATCAGGCAGCTGACAATGAAGCAGCCGATGATGAATCTGCGCGCTTTCCGCTATCCGATGTTTGTTCTCGGTGTCGTGATTGTATTTATCTGTATGATGGTTATCTTATCAACAATGCTCCTATTGCCTATGTATTTACAAAGCGGACTGATGCTGACGGCGTTTACGTCCGGGCTCATCCTGCTGCCGGGCGGTATTTTAAACGGCTTTATGTCTCCGGTGACGGGGCGCCTGTTTGATAAATACGGACCGAAGTGGCTTGTCATTCCCGGGTTTGTCATCACGGCCGCCGTACTTTGGTTTTTCTCAAACATTACCGGCACTTCAACGGCCATTCTCATCGTCGTGCTCCACACATGCCTGATGATCGGCATTTCCATGATCATGATGCCGGCGCAAACGAACGGCTTAAACCAGCTGCCGCCGGAATTTTACCCGGACGGAACGGCCATTATGAATACGCTCCAGCAGATGGCCGGCGCAATCGGCACTGCGGTGGCGGTCAGCATCATGGCAGCCGGGCAGAAGAATTATATGAGCACCGTGAAAAACCCGAATGATCCTTCCGCATACTCTCACGCGCTGATTGCGGGCGTCCAGCACGCCTTTATCTTCGCGATGATTGTCGCTGTTATCGGCTTGATCAGCGCCTTCTTTATGAAACGGGTCAAAGTGAATCACTCATAAGAAAACAGCAGGCTCCCCGTGAGTCTGCTGTTTTTTTATATACCGCGCGCTTCAGCCAGTTCATCAATCGCATACATCAGATCATCGGCCGTGTTATAGAAATGAGGCGCCAGCCGGATGATATGTCCGCTGGGTGCGCATACGATGTTTTTCCGCCTCAACAGCGCAGCCGTTTCCGCCACTTTTTCATCCCGTATGGAAATCATGCCGGGTCTGTCATCGGCAGACGGAGGGCCTGTGAGATTCAATCCTTTTTCAGAAGCGTATTCATACGCAAATGTGCTGAGTTTTTTTACTTCCCGGTGAATGCGGTCTGTGCCGGCATCGTTCACTAGAGATAAAGCCGCCTGTGCCGCATATATGCTGATAAATGCCGGGGTTCCGGTCTCAAAGCGTTTGGCTCCGTCCGCATAAGAAAAACGGGTTATATCCAGCATCGACGCCCGCTGCTGCCCGAACCACCCGGTGACTTTCGGCTTCAGCTGTTCGGCGAGTTCCTTTCTGACATAAAGAAACGCCGTTCCCGGTATGCCGAGCATATACTTTCTCGCACCCGCGGCCAGCATATCAACTCCCCATTCTTTTACATCAATCGGGATGTGCCCCGCCGATTGATAAGCATCGACAAAAAGAAGCGATCCCTTCTTTGCGGATATCTCGGCAATGCGCTTCATATCCTGGACAAAACCGGACGTATATGACACATGGGGCACACAGGTGAAAAGCGTCTGTTCCGATATGTACGTCTCATACCGCTCTAACGGGATCATTCCGTCTTCAGACGGCACGACTGAAAGCTCCATCTCAGTCTGTGCCTTCAAAATGTGGGCGATCGCCGGAAAATCCAATTCCGTATACACCGCCTGTTTCTTTCGGCAATCCGGTAAAGCAGAAACGACGGCAGAGACAGCAGCCGTTACTGAAGGTAAAACGGCGATTTCTTCAGGATGGGCGCCGATCAATTTCGCAAATTCACACCTTGCCTGCTCCGTTCGTCCAATGGCTTCTTCCCAGTTTCCGCCATGCTGAAGCAGGCTTTCCTGATAGTCATTGATCGCTTTTGAAACCGGCAGGGCAAGAGCGCTTTGAGAGCAGCTGGCGAGCATCGTATGTGTGCGGAGCGCCGGAAATAAAGATCGGTATTGCACCAGAGGCGAATTCAAGACATGTTTCCCCCTTCGGCAGGAATATATGTCCATTATAGAGTATGGTAAAAAGAAAAGGAGGGTTTTATATGGAGAAAAAAGTATTGCTGACAGGCTTTGACCCCTTCGGCGGGGAAACGGTCAATCCTTCATGGGAAGCGGTCAAACGGCTGAATGGTGCCGCTGAGGGCCCCGCCTCTATCGTATCTGAACAAGTGCCGACCGTTTTTTATAAGTCTCTTGCCGTGCTGCGCGAGGCGATCAAAAAGCATCAGCCTGACATTATCATCTGTGTCGGACAGGCAGGCGGCAGAATGCAGATCACGCCGGAACGGGTCGCGATCAATCTCAATGAGGCGCGCATACCGGATAACGAAGGAAACCAGCCTGTCGGGGAAAACATTTCTCAAGACGGTCCCGCGGCTTATTGGACCGGCCTTCCGATCAAACGGATCGTTGAGGAAATCAAAAAGGAAGGCATTCCCGCGGCTGTATCCTACACGGCGGGGACGTTTGTATGCAATCACCTCTTTTACGGGCTGATGGATGAAATCAGCCGCCATCATCCGCCCATCCGCGGCGGGTTTATACACATCCCGTACATTCCGGAGCAAACCTTGCAAAAGTCTGCGCCGAGCCTCAGCCTGGATCTCGTGACAAAAGCGCTCAAAATCGCCGCGGTGACCGCCGCGGCGCATGAGGACGATATTGAGACTGGCGGAGGCGAACTTCACTAAGCTGCAGACGCCGCCTCGGCCCATTTCTTCCGGTAAACGATGCGGGACAGCGTCACACTGATTTCATAGAGGACGAGCAGCGGAATCATGACGAGAAAGTCAGACATAAAATCCGGAGGCGTAATCAGCACCGAGACGACGATCAGCACAAAATACGAAAGCTTCCGCGCCTTTGCCAGCCGGGTTGGATTCACGATTCCGAGCCGTGTCAGAAACATGACGGCCAGAGGCATTTCAAACAAAAATCCGAACGGCAATGTAAGATTCAGCATAAAGGTAAAATACTTGTCCGCCGTAAATACCATGTCAAAATGGCCGGCGGATAATTGTGTTAAAAATCCGAGCACAATCGGAAACAGCACAAAATACCCGAAGGAAATTCCGATAATAAACAAAACCGAAAGCCCCGGAATGTAAAGCAAAGCGGCGCGGCGTTCAAACGGGGTCAAAGCCGGCGCCGTAAAACGCCAGAGCTGAAAAGCGGCAACCGGAATCGTTGCCGTAAGGGCGCATATTCCCGCAATCATCATATACACCCATAAAATCTCGCTCGGCCCTAAAACGGCCAGCCTGCCATCCAAATCCTTGATCAGCCAGTCATAAATATCCTGCACAAACCAGCAGGCGCCGATAAAAAACACGAGAAAGGCGATAACGGTTTTAATGAGACGCTGCCGGACTTCCTCTAAATGCCCGATCAAGTGGGTTTCTTTTTTATCCAATCGTACATCCTCCTTATAGAGAAAGAGGCAGAAGCGGATTCGTCTGCCCCCATGTCAGGATTCAGCCTGCCGTTTTGTCTTTCTCAGCCGTCTGCTTGTCCGGCTCTTCATTTGAGACCAGTGTTTTTGCGGCGCTTTTAAATTCAAGCAGCGTGCGGCCGGCGGCACGGCCGATTTCCGGAAGCTTTGAAGGCCCGAAAATGATGAGAGCGATGACGAAGATCAGGATCAACCCGGGAATGCCGATATTAGAAAACATGAGTGTGCCTCCTTATTGTGAGATTTTGGCCCGTTTCTTTCTCATTTGCTTTTCATGCGCATTGTTATGGGCGAAGAAACGATCCTCTTCCACCTCATTTGACTGCTTTACACCGCCTGCAACCGCAGCTTGAGAGACCTTCCGAATCCCCGTCTGGTCTTTCTGATAAATGAATGAAGCCCGCGTGGATACCTCAGCCCCCGGCTCCGTCACGTACGGCACCACTCTGTAATCCGCTCTCCATTGGGCAGGGGTCACCGTACAGCGGACATAGCCGCGGTAATCGTTGAAAAACTTAATATGCGGGTTTTGTTTTAAGATCTGATCCGTATCGGCCCGTTTATCCGCTCCGTTTCCTCCAGATGTAATGGAAGTTCCGACGAATTCGGCTCCGAAAATCTTTGAATTCGTTTGATTAAAATCGGTATGCAGGTTTGACGCCCAGCTTGCGTGAACATCACCCGTCAGCACGATGACATTGTTCAGGTTTTTGCTTTTTATAAAATTGATGACCCGCTCCCGCTGAGCCGGGTAGCCGTCCCATGAATCCATGCTGTATATCGGATTGGCGGTTGTTCCGAAATTCCATTGCGCGAAAAAGATTTGCTGCGCCAGCACATTCCACTTCGCTTTTGAGGCGGCTAAATTTCCGAAGAGCCATTGCTCCTGTTCTGTCCCCATCAATGTACGCTTCGGATCTCTCCACTCATCAGAAGGCGGCTTATTCCCGTCGCCGTTGGCCTGATCATCTCTGTACTGTCTTGTATCAAGCACATTGAACGATGCTAAATTGCCATAAGAAAATTGCCTGTACAGCCGCATATCAGGACCGTTCGGCAATGACATGCGCCTGAGCGGCATGTGTTCATAATAAGCCTGATAAGCTGCGGCCCTCCTGAGCACAAACGCTTCAACGGATTGGCCTTTTTCAGGGATAATATTGGCATAATTGTTTTCCACCTCATGATCGTCCCACGTCACGACCCACGGAAATGCGGCGTGGGCGGCTTTCAGATTGGCATCAGAGCGGTATTGGGCATGACGGTTGCGGTAATCTGACAGTGTATACACTTCAGCGCTGCTGTGCGTCCTGACATTTCCCGTTTTTGACACATATTCGTTCGGTCCGTATTCATAAATGTAATCTCCGAGATGGAACACGAGATCAAGCTTTTCCTTCGCCATATGTTTATACGCCGTATAATAGCCGTGTTCATACTGCTGGCATGAAGCAAATGCAAACGTCATGGCGGATACGTCAGCACCGGGAGCGGGCAGCGTTTTCGTCCGGCCGACAGGACTGAGCTCATGCCCGCTTTTAAACCGGTAATAGTACACTTTATTGGGCTTAAGCCCGTCCGCCTCGACATGGACGGAGTGTCCGAGATTCGGCTTGGCCATTTCCGTTCCGCGTTTGACGATGTGACGAAAATGTTCATCAGCGGCGATTTCCCATTTTACCGGCACGGCCTGCTTCGGCATGCCGCCCCCATTCAG
Organism: Bacillus sp. Pc3; assembly: GCF_000815145.1. Taxonomy (NCBI): domain Bacteria; kingdom Bacillati; phylum Bacillota; class Bacilli; order Caryophanales; family Bacillaceae; genus Bacillus; species Bacillus sp. Pc3. The sequence goes on from NZ_CP010406.1 coordinate 1,802,790, forward strand.
CGGGTCAGGGGCAAGACGCGTCCAGAGAATGACGCTGTCAGACAGCGGGTCGCCGGAGGCTACGCCGAGGGTGAACGGATAGTTTGAAAATTTCGGAGCGGCATTCACTTCAAACGCGCCGATGGATTGCGCGATCGCTAACCCGAGGGAAAGACCGGCGATTTTCCCGGCGCCCTGTATAAATGCGCGGCGGTCAAACGTATTGTTCTGAAAGCTTTTGTTCTCCAATTCCTTGATCCATTCATCTAAACGGCCGTCATGTGTCATGTCAGTTCCCCTTTCGTCTCATTGATCGCCCTTATTATAAAAAAGAAATGTTAAACCGCTATGAAGAAGTGTGAAGGGTTTGTAAGGCTGAAAAATGGACGGCGGGAGACATTTTTCACATTGTTTCGACAAACCTTGCCCCGCCGGGAGAAAACCCCCTCTGTTTGTTTTTGGCTTGTCATCCGTCAAGCGCACTTTTTTCCTATTTTTCTTCACAAAAAATTAAAAAAACACCGTTCATTCTCAGAACGGTGCGCCCGGGATTAAAATGTATTGTACACGTTTTCGCACGTCTCACCTGTCGGCTGATAGAAGCAGTGGGATTTGAATCTGGCGACAAACGGCTGGCCATACCAAGTCTGCGGGCAGTTGCCCGGAGGCTTAAAATACCACAGGCTGAATTTAGCCGGCCAAAACCGTTCTCCGTTAATCGTCCGGCGGGCAAGCCTCCGCTCGGATTCACGCGGTCTCTGGTAAAAGTATCCGTGAGTCACCGCTTCAAACGCGTGCGGCTGAAACACCATCTGCCTGATGGTGCGCAGGCCTTTAAAATCAGAACAATTCGCCCGCACCCGATTGATTCCCACATTGCCGACCAAAAGCATTCCCTGCTTCCCTTCGCCTTCCGCTTCCGCCCTGAGCAGCCTTGCCATTAGATCCAGATCGGCGCTCGACGCTTTTACGACTGCCATCATGACACCTCCCGTATTTTCTCCCTTCATCATATTCAGCCGCGGCCCAGTGATGACAGACAAAAGCCAGAAAACAAATGTTCACGAAAAAAGGGTTTATATTTCACGTTATGAGGAAACATATTAACATGATTTCCATAAGGAGGAATTCGCATGGAACACATTAAAGCGCTTGCCATTAAAGGCATTATGACCATCATTATTCTGTACCTGATACTCGGCTTAGGTTTTCGCTTTACATTCGGCGACGTGCTGCTGATGACCATTGTGCTGGGAGCCGTTTCCTACTTTACGGGCGACCTGTACGTGCTTCCAAGATGGAATAATATCACGGCGGCGTCCGCTGATTTCGGAATCGCGTTTCTTGTTGTCTGGCTGATGGGAATGCCGCTGTCCATGGGCATTTCCGGAGGAAGACTGGCGTTTGCCGCTCTTATTTCCGCCGTCATCATCGCCGTCGGAGAATATTTTTTCCATATCTATCTGATGAGAAAAGACTTGGGCGGGTCCCGTTTTTTAGAACCCCGGTCCGAATAACGTAAAAAAGGCCGGATAAAAGCCCCTTTAAAGGGGGCTTTTTATTTGTAAAGTATAAACGCTTTATACATCTTGATATAACTGATAAACCCTTTTCAGCCTTTCTTCGAGCTGTTCAAAATGAACAAAGCGGGCTTCTCTCAGAAACTCAGTCCCATCAATGAACAAAAGAAGCACGGGGACAGTGAAGACTGAAAATCTGCCGGCCACCTCTTCTACCTCGTCAGCATTGATATGCCCCAATTTGATATTCGGAAACTGATCCAATACGTTTCTGAGCTGCGGCAGAACAGCGTGACATACTGTACAGGCGGGTCTTGAAATGTAGATAAAACTGAATTGATGCTGTTTAATAAAATTCTCGATAGAATCTAATGAATGTAATTCTGCCATCTCTTTCATCAAAACCCTCCTCCAAATCGGCTCGTCTTTCATGACCAAGCTCATCAATACGCGTACATCCACTATACACATTTATATTGAACATATCCGCTTTTTTGCTATTCAGAGCACCTGAACGTTGTGCTTGAAAATAAAAGAACAGTTACCGCTTTTCAGTAACTGTTCTTAGATACTTATATTAAAAATGCAAAGCGTACGCCCCTGAACCGATGAGTGCAACTCCGATGGAGACTGCAATCAGCACCAAGTTATATTCAAAACCGCCGGCACCGTTGGCAAATCCTTTCGCTCCATGGACTTTTACGATGGCACCTAACATAATAATCGTTATAATAGCAGCTCCGAGCGGGAGGAAAACACCTAAAATAAATAGAATTCCGCTTGCGAGTTCCCCGAGACCTGATAAAGCGGCCGCGGCATTGCCCGGTTTAACTCCAATTGACTCGAACCACTGTCCGGTTCCTTTAATTCCGTATCCGCCAAACCAGCCGAATAATTTTTGTGATCCATAAAACAGAAACACCACACCAATTATGATTCGAATAAGTAATAGTCCTGCATCTTCCATTTTTATCTCTCCTTATTTTTCATATTATATGATGTCTGCAAGGCAGCTGTTTACCAACAGTCGCTTCCAGCAAACATCTGTTAAATGTATGTCTTGTTATTTTTCTTCATGCTTCACGTTCATCTATCAATCAATCTAATTCTCTCACTTCAAACGGCAGCAGCCCTAGTTCAATTTGTGCCCGGTGCGGTTCATACTGCTCAGGGAGCATCAGTTTTCCGCCCATTTTTTCTTGTGACTCATCATGGGCAAAGCCCGGCGGATCAGTTGCGATCTCAAATAAGATTTCCCCGTGTTCTCTGAAGTAAACTGCATTAAAATAGTTTCTATCCTGAACAGGAGTTACACCATATCCGTGCGCAGCAATGAACCTTTGCCAATCTAATTGATCTTCGTCATCCTGAGCCCGCCAAGCGATGTGATGGACCGTGCCGATACCCATTTGCCCGCGGCCGATAGGCGTTAACTTAAGGTCAATCACATTTCCGATATCACCGGCAGAACGATAACGAACGAAGTCTCCTTCTTTACCGACTCGCTCAAGCCCCATGATGTTTTCTAGCAGTTTACCTGTTTTTTCAGGCTGTGCTGATAACAGGGTCGCACCGCCAAAGCCTTTAATGGCAACATCCGGGGTTATGTCTCCGAACGTCCACGTATTGGCTTCTCCTTCTTCTCTTTCCACGATTTCCAAGTGCAGACCGTGCGGGTCATCAAATTCTATATATTGTTCTCCAAAACGCTCGATTTTTGTGTATGGAATGTTGAACTTTTCAAGTCTCTTTTCCCAAAACGCCACGGCACCCTTCGGCACGGCGTAAGATGTCACACCAACCTGTCCGTCTCCAATGATGCCTTGGCGGGCGCCCGCCCACGGAAAGAATGTGATGATTGTTCCCGGCTTCCCGCCTTCATCCCCAAAATAAAGGTGATACGTACCCGGATCATCAAAATTGACCGTTTGCTTAACCAATCGCAGCCCCAGCACTCCAGCGTAGAAATCAGCATTCTCTTGAGGGTGACCGACAATTGCCGTAATATGATGGATGCCCATCGTTTTTTTCGCCATTTTTATTTGCTCCTTTACAAATAGTTAAATATACTCCACAAACTCATTCACAGGCTTTCGGTAGCCGCGCGGCCTTCTGCTTTCTATTTTTTCTTTCCCGATTGTAATCATCATGACGACCTCAAATTGATCACCTATCTTCAAAATCTGTTTCACGGCTTCAGCATCAAACCCTATCATCGGACAGGTGTCCCAGCCTTTTTCCTTAGCACTCAGCATAAACATCATCGCAGAAAGTGAAGCATTTCTTATCGCCTCATCTCTCTTAAATGGTTCTCCCCTGTTTTCATAAAACGAAACGGTGTCTTGAACCATGTGATCATACTCTTGTTTATTTAATACCCCCAGCATCTTCAATCCTTCATAGATGTCAGCCGCTTGCTGATATGCCTGCTTATCCCCTAAAACCAAAAGAACAGCTGATGAGCTAAACACTTTATATTGTCCGTTTGCGGCCTGCTTCAGCTTTTCTTTTACATCCGGGTCAAGAACCGTCACATATTTTGTATGCTGCAAATTAAAAGCTGATGGAGCCAACGCAACCAATTCAAACATTTCGTTGAGCTCATCTCTTGTGATTGGATGTTCTGGAAGAAAGTTGCTTGCAGATCTTCTTTCATTCACTAGCTGTACAAATTCAGCCATTTCTCTCGCACCCCTTTTATCTCGAATTCGAGATATTATCGTATAAAAAATCAAATAACGTATGATTAAAAAACGAAACGTTCTCTTCACTGATCTTTTCGTGATTCAAACGATCGGCAGGTTCTTATCCTGCACTCTAATTAAATTATCTTGAATTAAAAAATCTCGAATTCGAGATAATGATAAAAGATAAATACTCAAATGTCAACAGTTCTTTTTTTAATTCAGCCCCAATTTGTCTGTGTACTGTTTAGCCCTGCTCCAACTTTTTTTCTGTCACCTTATTTATTAGTAAACAGGAAACAACCTTGCTATAGACCCACTCGAAACTGAATTGGTACGATAAGCAAAGTGATTACACAAGAAAGGATACGGAGAGCGAATCAAAAGCGCCTCTATTTTTTTGTGCAGTTTTATAGGAGGAAAAAATGACAAGTGAAAGAGAACAAATAAGCAAAAAAGTTGCTTTGATTGCATTGATAGCCAATCTGATCTTAATGGCAGGAAAGATCTTTTTTGGACTGATAGGCGATAGTGAAGCAGTTTTTGCCGACGGTATACATTCTGCAGCGGATGTCGCGGCTTCAATTGCTGTCCTGGCCGTCATCGGCATTTCTAATAAGCCGCCCGATCAAGACCATCCTTTCGGGCATGGCAAAGCTGAGGTCATCAGCGAAGCGATTGTAGGAATCATATTAGTGCTCGTTTCCGTGTATATTCTGATAGAAGCGATTTCGTCCTTTGTTGAAGGTCCAAGCATCCCGCAATACAGCGCATTGTTTGCGGCTCTGATATCCTACGCGGCTAAGCAGATCTTATATCGTTATTCGATCAAACAAGGGGAAAAATGGAACAGTAAAGCGATTATAGCGATTGCATACGATCATAAAGGCGATATCGTTGCCTCTCTTGCCGCTTTTATCGGCGTCCTATTGGCGATTATCGGGAACACACGCGGATGGTCCTATCTGTTGTACGCCGATGCAATTGCCAGTGTCATCGTGGCGTACCTCATTTTTAAGATTTCAATGGAATTAATCAGGCCGTCTGTTGACGTTCTCATGGAAAAAAGTGTTGATCCCGAACTGATAGAGGAATATAAAGCCGTTATTTTGCACTGCCCTCAAGTCAAACGGCTCGATAAAATCCGAGCAAGAGAACACGGCCACTATAAATTGCTTGATGTCCGGTTATCTTTGGATCATGATTTGACGATTAAGCAGGGACACGATATTGCCCGCGAAATCCGAAATGAAATCCAAAGACACTTTTCAGATGTTGAAGAAGTGCTCATCCATGTGAATCCTTATTTTGAAGAATGAAAAAGCAGCTTGTAGAGAAAATGATGTTTTTCTACAAGCTTTTTTGTTTTGTGCTGTTTCTTTACATATTCATTTGATTTCAGGTGCAGAAAAAGCACTCCCGCATGCCTAGCCTTGCTTGGCTGGGTATGTGGCAATCTTCCACATCATTTTGAATAAGATCAGCGGATCAAGTGAGCGCTGCAGTAAGGTTTGACCTTTTCAACGATGAAAGAGAAGTCTATGTATTTATCAATTTTTCGAAGAAGGTGATCCTCTTCGACGAGTTGGTCAAACAGAACGAATTCGGCTGTGTTTCGAGAAAAATTTCTTGTGTGGAACATGAGAATGAAAAGACACCGTTTTTTCAGTCTTTCTTTTATTTTATGACAAGAGAAACATAAAGGCTGTCGAGATTTTCTCGACAGCCTGAAGGCCGGATAACGGCCTTTTTCGTTTGATTTCACTGATCAATATGCTTTCTGATAAAATGCAGCAGCGTGTTTCCTTGAGCGGTCAATATGACGCCCTTCGCGCCGCACTTCGGACAGGGCGTCCCTTCTTTCTCCTCGCCGGTTCCTTCACAATGCGGACACGTGAGCTCAAGATCGTCGGTTGCGATCACCATGAATATCCCTCCTTTTTGATTGTCTGTCCGTCTCCAGTCACTTTCCATGGCCATCACCTCCTTAACAATACAAAAAACCCCGTCCATCAAAGGACGAGGTTTTCGCGGTGCCACCTTTATTAACGGCTGAAGAGCCATTCTCTCAAAAAGTACAGAAACACACGGTTTCAATACTCCTTTCTTGATAACGGGGAAAGAATCCCGGCACCGCCTACTGTCATTTCAGCGCAGCAATTCAGAAGCCCATTCGGCACCGGACGGGGATCGGTTCACAGCGGCCACCGGCTCTCTGAACCCCGCGCGCTGATGCGTACTTACTCTTCCTCAGCATTGTTCATCCGTTCTTTTATTTTAAAATGTATCATACGCTGTCATCCGGCGGAAGTCAATAACCTTTCGGATCGGTCAGGCCGAGCATGTCCCGCGCCATTTGCATATGCTCCTCTTGCCCCGTCTGAAGCGCGAACTTCGCCGTTTCCGCAGGGTAAGCGGCCTGCCATTCTGTCACATGCTCCTGGATTTTCGGCCAGACGCGCCCGCCTTCAGCTTCGCAGCTCTTCATCAGCCGTTTTGTTTCTTTTTCTCCTAATATCACTTGATAAAGGACAAAATCCTTGGGCGGATCGGCAACCTTTGCCTCCGTCCAATCGAGGAGACCCGTCACACGCTGATTTTCGCCGATCAAAATATGCGGAGGATGCAAGTCGCCATGGATCAGCGCGGAAAAATCAGGCCAGTACGAACTGTCATTTATCCACGTTTGCCATCTTTTCCAAAGCCAGCTTACCGGCTGCCTCCGCTGACAAATTTTGATCCTTCGCGTAAATCTTTCGCCTCCAAAAAGAAGACGTGAATGAATTTTTTCATATTCACTTTAACCGGAGAAAGCGGCACGGTTTCCTTAGCCTGCATTTCTTTCATTCTCTTGCTGACAGCGGGGAAATCAAAGAATTTCGAGGCGTAATATTCAAATTTGGGGTTTGAAAAATCAGTTGTGCCCAATGAAGCGAAATGGTTTAACGAATGAATGACGGCCCTTCTGATCCGCTGTTCCGAGGCTTTGATTTCCCTGTTAACCTCGGCTTGTGCCGCCGCAGGCCCCAGCTTCCGGATGGCGACGTTTGTAAACATCTGCTTTAAAGACGGGATGTTTCTTTCCGCCTGTTCATCCTCAAATAAATAGTGAAGGACGGCCATGAGGTCATGCGCCCCGCTTTCTCCCACGATGCCTAATTCCGATAAAAGAAATTTTCCTGTTTCTTTGATTGATTTCTCGTGCATCCCCCCCGGCCCGCTTTTTTTCGGCTCATTCCGCTGAATAAGACGGCTTAACGAGTGTTGGATGTCGCCGATCGAGGTTTCCAGTTCAATCCGCTCTTTTACTTTTCCCAAAACGGTGACGATCTCGATTTTGTTGATCGGTTTGTGGATAAAGTATTCGATGCCGAGAGAATAAGCTTCTCCCACCATTTCCTTTGCCTCCACCTGCGATATCATCACCGCTTTTCCGTTGTACGATCCCTGAAGATGCCGGATCGTCTCAATCCCGTCCCGACCCGGCATCAGCAGATCAATTAATAAAATATCGACTTGTTTAAAATGGAGATAATGCCCTTCAATCTGGCTTCCGTCCTCTGCCTCACCGACGACTTCTCCTAAGTCCTCGTCCTCGATCATCTGTTTTAAAATGGAACGGATCGCCCGGTCATCATCAGCTATAAAAAAACGCATATTATGAGTTCATCCTTTCTGCAATCAAATGCTTCACCGGCAGTTTAATCGTAAATATGACGCCTTTTGGCTTGTTATGAAAGGAAATGTCTCCTTCAAGTTCAGTTACAATTTCCTTCACGTAAGTAAGCCCGATGCCCGTTGAAGGTGTGCCGAATTCATCGTATTTGGATGTAAACCCGGGATCATAAACGACCTCTCCGATTTTTTCCGGAATGCCGGGACCGTCATCTTCCGCCTGAAATTCAGCCTTTTCTCCTTCCGTCCTGCGCAGCGCGAGGCGGATCTCACCCCTGTCTCCCATGGCTTCGACGGCATTGGCGGTCAGGTTATTTAAGATCGACAGGACGGTAAAGACGTGATAATCGGGATGCTCTCCTTCAATCACGCTCCGGAATTGAATGTCCTTGCCTAAAGATTCGGCGTATTTTTCATTGATTCGGATGACGATGCCGACCAGAGCGGCGGCATTCATGTAATCCCGGAATCTCTCATTGGAAATCAGCTTCGACAGGCCGGCGAATATTCGCTGATTGTCTTTTTTCACTTCATGAATCTCTCCCGCAAGGCGCAGCATTCGGCTCCCGAGCTCCCGGTCGTTCCCGCTCATTTCCCGATATAGCTGATAGGATTCTTTCGTCACATGCTCCGTCGTTTTCAGCGTTTTTTTCAAATGAATCGTTTCTTCATATAAGTTGGACACAATCATCAGCATGTGCTCATGCTGCTTTCTCGTTTGTTTTTCCCTGACCTGAGATTCGTGCAGCTTCATCACGTTGAAAAAACTCAGCACAATAAATGTGTGAGAAACAGCGATAACCGCAATATCCGCCAGCTTGTCCGGCATCATAATCTGCCGGCCGCCGGAAAACTGAACCGTCATTTCAACGGCATCGGACGCAATTTCAATGAGAAAACCGAGAAAACCGATCATAAGCGGCCGATCCCAAAAAAGCCTGACCTTCAGCACATAAAACAAGCAGGCATATGTAAAGTAAAAAAAGAAACTGGGATATTGGCTGAAAAAAACCTCCGTAAAGCCGGCATGCTCTCCTCCCCAGCACGCCAGGCCGATCCGGAATGCCACAACGGCTGCACCTGTCAACAGCCCTGACAATACTGCCGGCACATGCCGAAGCAGCAGCAGAAAAAAGAAAAAAGCCGGGGCGCCGAAGCTGATCCGATATACCTCATTCAGGGGGTAAAATTTCAGTTCCCCCGCCAACGGCACGGTGATCAGCATAAGGGCGAAAAGATAGCCGTCTTTTTTCAGTAAATAGTCGAGCCTGATCATAATCACTTCCTTCTTCTGTCTATTTTGAACAAGACCGATACAGTCCGCAAATTTCTTTAGACCCGAATGGCGGGACACTCCGGCTGATTTATAAATCTATCGGCTTATTTTAAGAATGATTTTGTCGTATTTTGTATGATTCTGTAGATGTCATTATACATTAACATGGAACACGCTATTTTTGAAAACGTTTTCCAAGACCGGTTTCCGCTTCGGACAGGCTTGCAATAGAGGAGGAATGTTATGAAAGATATGGTCAGAGAGCGCCTTGAAAAAGAGGAACTGGCTTCACTTTTACAAGATTGGGTCGAGCATTACCGACCGTTTTCCGTCAATGGAAAAAGCGCAAATTATATACCCGCCCTCGGAGAAATCAACGACTCTCAGCTGGGCATTTGCATATTAGAGCCGGATGGCTCAATGATTCATGCCGGTGAATGGAATGTCCCGTTCACATTGCAGAGCATCTCAAAAGTCATCAGCTTTATTGCCGCCTGCATGAACAGAGGCATTTCTTACGTGCTGGATCGTGTGGACGTGGAACCGACGGGTGATGCGTTTAATTCTATCATCCGGCTTGAAATCCATAAACCCGGGAAGCCCTTCAACCCGATGATCAATGCCGGCGCCATTACCGTCGCCTCGCTGCTTCCGGGTGAAACGGCGCATGATAAATTAGAATATCTCTTTTCCGTTTTTGAAAAATTAATAGGAAAACGGCCTCACATTCACGAGGAGGTCTTCCGTTCTGAATGGCAGACCGCGCATCGGAACAGAGCGCTCGCCTACTATTTAAAAGAAACGAACTTTCTAGAGGCGGATGTGGAAGAAACGCTTGAAGTGTATTTAAAGCAGTGCGCCATGGAGGGTACAACCGAGGACATCGCTTTAATCGGATTGATACTTGCGCATGACGGCTACCATCCGATCCGACGGGAACAGGTCATTCCGAAAGATGTCGCGAAACTCGCCAAAGCCCTGATGCTGACGTGCGGAATGTACAATGCGTCAGGCAAATATGCGGCTTTCGTCGGCGTCCCGGCCAAAAGCGGGGTATCCGGCGGCATTATGGCATTGGTTCCCCCAAGCGCCAGAAGAGAACAGCCTTTTCATAACGGCTGCGGCATCGGCATTTACGGTCCGGCCATTGATGAATACGGCAACAGCCTGACCGGCGGCATGCTGCTGAAACATATCGCACAGGAGTGGGAGCTCAGTATTTTTTAATCAAACGAACCAAGAGGTGATTGGATGCAGGAATTCCTTGAAAATGTAATCGGCTCGGCAAATGATTTTTTATGGTCAAAACTGTTAATCGTACTGCTTCTTTCTCTGGGACTGTTTTTTACGTTCAGATCAAAGGGTCTGCAAGTCCGCATGCTGAAGGAAATGATCCGGGTTTTGAAGGAAGGCGCGGCCGCCCGGACAAAAAACACCATTTCCCCGTTTCAGGCATTTTGCATCAGTATGGCGGCGCGTGTCGGAACCGGGAATATTACCGGAATCGCCATTGCGATCGCACTCGGCGGTCCGGGCGCTATTTTCTGGATGTGGATTATCGCAGTCATCGGTTCGGCTTCAAGCTTTGTTGAAAGCACGCTGGCCCAAATTTATAAAGTAAAAGATCAAAACGGATTCCGCGGAGGCCCGGCCTATTACATGGAAAAGGGCCTGAAGAAACGCTGGATGGGCGCGCTGTTCGCCGTATTAATCACACTGTCATTCGGGGTAGTTTTTAATTCCGTTCAATCCAATACGATCAGCGTCGCCTTTCAAAACGCATTCGGCACCAGCCGGCTTACATTGGGCATTATTTTAATCGTGGTTTTCGGCGGCGTAATCTTCGGCGGCGTCAAACGAATTGCGAAAATGGCGGAATACATCGTAGTCGTCTTGGCCGTTTTATATATCGGTGTCGCTTTCTTTGTCATTCTGACGAACATCACCCAATTGCCCGGCGTTCTGTCGCTAATCGTAAAAAATGCGTTCGGCATTGATCAGGCAGCGGGCGGCGCTTTAGGTGCGGCCTTGATGCAAGGTGTAAGGCGCGGGATTTTCTCAAATGAAGCGGGTATGGGAAGCGCTCCGAACGCAGCGGCGACAGCTACAACGAGCCACCCGGTGAAACAGGGGCTCATTCAGGCATTCGGCGTCCTGACGGATACGCTCGTCATTTGTACAAGCACGGCGCTTATCATTTTATTTTCAGACGCGTATCACCAGCCGGGACTGAGCGGCATCGCGCTTTCTCAGGCCGCCTTGAGCGATCATGTCGGCGCATGGGCGTCAGGTTTCCTTGCCGTCTTAATGCTTTTGTTCGGCTTCAGTGCTCTGATGGGCAACTATTATTACGGAGAAACCAATATCGGATTTTTAAGCCAGAACAAAAAATGGCTGTTCATTTACCGCATCTGCGTGCTCGGAATGGTACTGTTCGGCTGTATTTCCAAAGTCCAGCTTGTGTGGGATATGGCTGACTTATTCATGGGCTTAATGGTGGTTGTGAACTTAATCGCGATTTTCCTTCTGTCGAAAAAAGCGTTTGCCGCTTTGAGCGATTATGTCCGGCAAAAGAAAGCCGGAAAAGACCCCGTCTTTTACAGAGATGTGCTCCCTGATGATGATGGGATCGACTGCTGGGAGTATTCAGACATCGCGAAAAGTGCGAAAGGCAAACACATTTCCTAAACAAAAGGTGTTCGGGCAGCGTCCTGAACACCTTTTTTCTGCCGGTTCATTGACAAAGAGAATAGCGTCCATTACCCTTTTTATATATTTTCAGTAAAGTCAGAAAGGAAGGCCTATGAATCCCATTACACAAATATTAAATGAATACCCGGTTATGATCATAGACGGCGCGATGGCAACCGAGCTTGAGCGGATGGGCTGTGATTTACATGATGATCTGTGGTCGGCCAAAATTCTTTTGGAGAGGCCAGAACTGATCAAACAGGTGCATGCAGAATATTTTGCCGCAGGCACTGATTGCGCGATCACCGCCAGTTATCAATCGACAATTGAAGGATTTGCAGCGCGCGGCATCCCGGAAACCGATGCGATACGTCTCATTCAGACATCTGTTGAACTTGCCGCACAAGCACGCGATGAATTTTGGGCGCATGAAGAAAACCGTTTACACCGGCCCAAACCTTTGGTCGCCGCTTCTATCGGGCCTTACGGCGCGAGCCTCGCTGACGGCTCAGAATATCGCGGGCATTACGGACTGACGGAGGATGAGCTGATCAGCTTTCACCGCCCCCGGATGAAAGCCCTTATAGAATCCGGCGCCGATCTTTTGGCCTGTGAGACCATTCCGTGCCTGTCAGAAGCAAAAGCGATCACAAGGCTGCTGGAGGAATTCCCCGGCACTTATGCATGGATCAGCTTCAGCGCCAAAGACGGACGGCATATCAGCGAAGGCACGCCAATTTCCGAATGCGCGGCCCTGCTTGACTCCTGCAGCCAAATCGCAGCGATCGGCATCAACTGCACACCGATTGAACATATTCCGCCGCTGATAGAAGAAATCAAACGGTCAGCATCCAAACCGATTATCGCCTATCCGAACTCCGGCGAACAATATGACCCAGTGACAAAAACCTGGAAAGGCGCAGCGTGCGAAAACCATTTCGGAAAAAGCGCGCAAGGCTGGTACGAAAACGGCGTGAGCCTGATCGGAGGCTGCTGCCGGACGAAACCTGCGGACATTCAGGCCATTGCCGATTGGGCCAAGACCTTAAAAACAACTTGACTAATCGGAATAGTTTGTATATTCTATTCAAAAAGCCGGTTCGCCGGAATCTCGTGCCGTTCGCCGGCATGAGATTTTTTATTAGGACGGCCCTCGCAGAAAGTTGGAAAACAATGAACAACAAGAACGAGACGAATTTTCAGAGAAGTATGAAAAGCAGACACCTCTTTATGCTATCACTCGGAGGTGTGATCGGAACGGGGCTGTTTTTAAGCTCTGGGTATACCATTCATCAGGCGGGTCCGGCGGGCACCATTTTCGCTTACCTTTTGGGCGCGGGCATCGTCTATCTTGTCATGCTTTGCCTTGGTGAACTGTCAGTGGCCATGCCGGTGACGGGCGCATTCCACACCTATGCGAAGACCTATATCGGGCCGGCGACGGGCTTTACGGTCGCATGGCTGTACTGGCTGACGTGGGCGGTGGCGCTGGGCTCTGAATTCACGGCGGCCGGGCTTTTCATGCAGCGTTGGTTCCCGCATACTTCAGTTTGGATGTGGAGTGCGGTATTCGCTCTTTTCATCTTTTTATTAAACGCCTTCTCCGTGAAATTTTTTGCTGAATCGGAGTTTTGGTTCTCAAGCATTAAAGTCTTAGCCATCTTACTGTTTATTTTATTGGGCGGAGCGGCGATGTTCGGCATCGTCCCGATGAAAAGCGGTGAGGCCGCACCTATGCTATCGAACTTTACGGATGGCGGCAGCCTTTTTCCAAATGGCTTTTTCCCGATACTGATGACGATGCTTTCAGTAAACTTCGCTTTTTCAGGGACGGAATTGATCGGAATCGCCGCCGGGGAAAGCGCCGATCCGGAAAAAACCGTTCCGCGCGCCATTAAGACCACAGTCTGGCGGCTGGCGCTTTTCTTTATCGGAACGATTTTTGTGCTGTCAGGGATGATCTCCATCAAGGAAGCCGGTGTGATTGAAAGCCCGTTCGTCACGGTATTTGACAGAGTCGGCGTGCCTTATGCGGCCGATCTGATGAATTTCGTCATTTTAACGGCGCTACTGTCTGCGGCCAATTCAGGGCTGTACGCGTCATCACGTATGCTGTGGTCCCTGTCTAAAGAAGGGGAGCTTCATCCCGCCTTTGCCAGGCTGACCTCTAAAGGCATTCCTTTTAACGCTCTGATCTTCAGTATGATCGGCGGCATTCTGTCGTTGTTGTCAAGCGTATTTGCAGCGGATACAGTCTATCTTGTTCTCGTCTCCGTCTCAGGATTTGCGGTAGTGGCTGTGTGGATGAGCATCGCCGCATCGCAATTTTTGTTCCGAAGACGGTTTCTTACAGAAGGGCACCAGCCTTCAGACTTGAAATACAGGACGCCGGGATATCCGGCCGTACCGATAGCGGCCTTTCTCCTGTGCCTCGCCTCCTGTATCGGCATCGCTTTTGATCCGAACCAGGCCATCGCCCTTTATTGCGGAATTGCATTTATGGCCGTTTGCTACACCGCTTATTACTTGAAAAACCGGAAAAGCAGAGCCCGCGTGCAAGCCGTAAAATCCCAATAACCAAAAAAAGAACCCTGCAGCGCAAGGGTTCTTTTTTCATTTATACTTCAACCACCCACCTGAACGAATCCCGCACCTTCCCGACTTGGATGCCGGCAATCGTTTCATAGAGCCTTTCTGACACTTCACCGATCAAACCGTTATTCAGTTCAATCGTTTCTCCGTGAATGTGCAGCGCGCCGACCGGCGAGATGACGGCCGCGGTTCCCGTACCGAATACCTCTGACACCTCGCCTCTCATCGCAGCCTCATAGATGTCATCAATGGCGACCTGTTCTTCCCTTACGCGGATGCCCCAGCTTTTTAACAGCTCTATCACAGATGCGCGTGTGATGCCCCCGAGAATACTTCCGTTTAACGCCGGCGTTACGGCCTCTCCGTTTATGATGAAAAAGATATTCATACTCCCTACCTCTTCGACATATTTCTTTTCCACCCCGTCGAGCCAAAGCACCTGATCATACCCCAGTTCTTCGGCTTTCCGCTGAGCCTGTAAGCTGGCCGCATAATTTCCGGACGTTTTGACGTCGCCCACTCCGCCGGTGACGGCACGCACATACTCATCCTCCACATAAATTCGGATCGGTTTCAGCTGATCGCCGTAATACGAACCGACAGGCGTCAGAACAACCATGAACTTGTAACGCTTTGACGGCCGGACGCCTAAAGAAGGCTCAGTCGCAATTACAAACGGACGGATATATAAAGAGGTTCCTTTTTCTATCGGTATCCATTCCTGCTCCAGCTCCACCAATTGTATCAATGCCTCCAGTGCCAGCTTCTCGTCAAGAGGCGGCATGCTCATCCGCCGTAACGATTTATTCAGCCGTTTTATATTTTGGTCAGGACGGAACATCAACACCCGTCCGTCTTCTGACCTGTAAGCCTTCAGCCCTTCAAATACGGCCTGCCCGTAATGGAAAACCGATGCGGAAGGATCCAGATGGACCGGTTCATAAGGGGTGATTCTCGGATCATGCCACCCTCTCTCCTCTTCGTAATCCATGACAAACATGTAATCTGTGAAGTACTTGCCAAACCCCAATGAAGCGGAGTCCGGTTTTTCTTTTCTTGCTGTGACCTTACGTCTTTCAATCAGTTGATTCAACAAAAGCACACCTTTCTTATAATTGTTAAAATTTTCAGTCTTTTATAAGCTGCCTGTTTTCTCTGCCTGAATCGTGTATGCACAGATATATGAGGATGCAGTTGACCGTATCATATCAAATATACCACTTATAAGGGGATAATTATCAAAATTTTTGATATTTTCAAACGAAAATCTAACTTTATTTTATTCTGCTTGATTTTTTTCAATGAGGACTTTCTGTCATATTGAATGATTGCGCTTACATAATGTAAAGCAATCCTTTCTTTCGCACAGTCAATCATGTGACAAATTTATGGCGGATAGGAAGGTGGTTGCCGCCTGCTTCACGAATTACGTATGAAATGCGCAAGTAAAAGGGGGATTCGCTTGAAAAAATTTATCGCATTCCAGATTTTGATCGCTTTAGCCATCGGAGCATTGATCGGCCATTTCTTCCCGGATTTCGGGATGGCGCTGCGGCCCGTCGGAGACGGATTTATCCGCCTGATTAAAATGATTGTCGTGCCGATCGTGTTTTCAACCATTGTCATCGGAGCCGCCGGCAGCGGCAGTATGAAAAAGATGGGCAGTCTCGGCATCAAAACGATTATTTGGTTTGAAGTGATTACGACGCTTGTTCTGGCGCTCGGTCTGTTATTGGCGAACGTGCTGAAGCCGGGAGTCGGACTTAACCTCTCTCATCTTGCTAAAAAAGATATTCACGAGCTTTCCGGCTATACGGAAAAAGTAGTCGACCTGAAACAAATGCTTCTTGATATTATCCCCGTTAACATCATTGACGTCATGGCGAAAAACGATCTTCTCGCCGTCATTTTTTTCGCGATTTTATTCGGTGTTGCCGCAGCCGGCATCGGCAAAGCCTCCGCACCTGTCATGAGTTTCTTCGAATCCACGGCAAATATTATGTTCAAGCTGACGCAAATGGTAATGGTCACCGCTCCGATCGGCGTTCTCGCCCTGATGGCCGCCTCTGTCGGGCAATTCGGAATCGCGCTTTTGCTTCCGATGCTGAAGCTGATCGGCACTGTGTTCCTCGGGCTGTTCCTGATACTCTTCGTTCTGTTTCCGATCGTGGGGCTTATCTTTAAAATCAAATACTTTGAAGTGCTGAAAATGATTTGGGATCTGTTTTTGATCGCTTTCTCCACGACAAGCACAGAAACCATTCTGCCTCAGCTGATGGATCGGATGGAGAAATACGGCTGTCCGAAGCGGGTCGTCTCCTTTGTGGTTCCGTCAGGTTTATCGCTGAACTGTGACGGCTCAAGCCTCTATTTATCGGTGTCCTGTATTTTTCTGGCGCAGGCGTTTCATGTAGAGATGCCGCTTTCTCAGCAGCTTCTGATGATGCTTGTCCTCGTCATGACAAGCAAAGGCATTGCCGCCGTCCCGTCAGGCTCACTCGTCGTCCTTCTGGCGACAGCGAATGCCGTCGGTCTCCCCGCGGAAGGCGTCGCCATCATTGCCGGTGTCGACCGCGTCATGGACATGGCGAGAACCGGCGTCAACGTGCCCGGCCATGCGGTCGCCTGCATCGTCGTGTCCAAGTGGGAAAAAGCATTCAAATATAAAGGACCCGTCACGGCAGACCAGACCGCCCGGACAGAAAGTATGTAAACACAAAAAAGACCACCTTATTGGTGGTCTTTTCTATTAATCAATCGCCGCATGATCCTCTTTCTCAATCAAAGCAAGGCGTTCATTGATTTCTTCCTGAGTCATTTCGTGCTCTTTCACATACATGTTGCGTTCGTTCGTACGGCATTCGTGACTGCAGCTGCGCATGTATTTGTATTCATTCTCAGGTGTGCAGATCATTTTTTTATTACATGCCGGATTTGCGCAGTTCACATAACGCTCGCACGGCTCGCCCGTGAAATAGTCTTTTCCGATGATAACGTGCTCTACGCGGTTGACCGGTACGCTGATTCTTTCGTCAAACACGTAGCACTGTCCGTCCCACAGCTGCCCTTTCACTTCAGGATCTTTACCGTAAGTGACGATACCGCCGTCAAGCTGGGACACGTCTTCAAAGCCCTTCTTCAGCAGCCAGCCGGAAAATTTTTCACAGCGTACGCCGCCTGTGCAGTACGTGAGGATTTTTTTGCCTTCAAGCATGTCTTTATGCTCTTCAATCCAGTCCGGCAGCTCACGGAACGCCTCAATATCAGGTCTGACCGCTCCGCGGAAATGACCGAGATCATACTCATAGTCGTTTCTGGCGTCGATCACGATCGTGTCAGGATCCTGCATTTGCTCATAAAAGTCTTTCGGTTTCAAATGCTTGCCCGTCGTGACATTCGGATCAACATCATCTTCGAGACGAAGCGTCACCAATTCTTTTTTATGGCGCACAAACATTTTGCGGAATGCATGTCCGTCAGCCTCGTCAATTTTGATCGGCATGTCGGCAAAGCGCGGATCAGCTTTCAGCGCATTCATGTATTGTTCCGTCTGTTCAACCGTTCCGGACACCGTACCGTTAATGCCTTCCTCAGAAATCAAAATACGGCCTAACAGACCGAGCTCCTTACAAAACTTCAAATGCTGAGCCGTGAACTCCTCAGGCTCATCAATCTTTACATATTTATAATAAAGTAAAACTCTATATTGTTTTTCCATGATTTATACACCCTGTTCAATTATATTAATGATCGCACACTCTACTATATCATACAGGAAAACGGGCGAAAGATGAACATTTCCGTCCGTACTCTTTCTTCCAGTCACGCTTCGCCTTTTAAAACCTGCTGAAAATAAAACCGATATGTGTTGCGCAAAAAGGTCTCAAGCGAAAGGCCGGCCGCGGTCTGATACTTGCCGATAATAAACGGAAAACGGTCACGGCCTTTTGCCCGCAGAAGATCGGCGCTGTCTTCAGCCAGTTCTGAGATGAGCGCCTCAACGACAGGCCGGCATGCGTCCCGCACGGCTTCAAGCATTTGCTGATCCCCTGTATGCCGGTACTGTTCTATCAGCTTTGCCAAATCCTTTTCTTCCATAATGTTCACTTCCTTACACCATATAAAAAAGAGGAGCAGCTTTTATAAAGCGGACGCCTCCTCCTGTGACTCCGCATAACCGATGATCTGGCCGACCTGTAATTCACGGCCTTCAGTCAGGTTATCCGAAGGGGTAAACATATCTTTCTCGAATACTAAAATAACGGTCGATCCAAATGAAAAATAGCCCAGCTCTTCCCCCGTCTCAAGCCTGTTTCCGGTGTTTGTCTGAACGATCGAGTTAATATTCATCGCACCTACCGGAATCATGAGCATCTGCTGGTCAGCACGGGTCAGCTCGTACACATAACGGTAATTTTTTGAGAGCACGTCTTTCCCGTACTTTAACCCCATCGTATTAACGGGATAGGAGCGTTTCCCCAGCTCGGCCAGCTTCTGATACGTGCAGCTGACGGGAGAATGGAAGCGGTGGTAATGTCTCGGGCTCAGGTAAAGCACGGCAAAACACCCGCCGTTATACTTGTGATCGGCGCTTTTAAACCCCGTCAGTTCGGCGAACGAATAATCCTTCCCTTTTACCATGAAAGTTTGATTAGGATTAATCATGCCCACCGTCTGAACGACGCCGTCCACCGGGCTGACGATGGCGTTCTTCTCTTTTGCCACGGGGCGGAGATTCAAATTAATATCACGAATGAAAAATGACGCCAGTGAATCAAAGTCAGAAGCCGTGCGTTCCGTTTCATTCCAGTTAATGCGATAGTGTTTGGAAAACAGCGGAATCATCGGCTTGCTCAGTTTCGATTCACAGAAGTTTTTAATGAGATAAGACGTCAATCGATTATTAGTCAGTTCAATCAATGAACGGTAAAGAACTTTAGCGGCAGTATTAAACATTGATTACTCCTATGAATTTTCCTATAGTAATAAAAATAAAACACCATAAAAACGCTCCGATGGCGGCGAAGCATAAGTAGGTTTTGAATTCCATTCTGCCGATTCCGGAAAAGTAGCAGGTCACGTGTCTGATGCCGGGGATGAAATAACCTAAAATAATGGTGTACGGCCCGTACTTCTTCATCCACCTGTCTACTTTCTCCATCCTCTTTTCCTTCAGGCCGACCCATTTCCCGAACTTATTAATAAACGGCCGGCCGGCTTTTCTGCCGATGAAGTAGCTGATAATCATCCCAAGGAGCGCTCCGATAAAGCTGATCAGAATGGAGAGCCCGTAATTCAGCACGTTTATATGAGCGAAGTAGCCCACAAGTGTCATCATGACTTCATCCGGAATAGGCAATCCGATAATACCGAGTGTCAGCATAAGAAAAATCGCGATATATCCGTAATCGGATATTAATTGCTGAACTAATTCCATCTTCTGCTCTCCAGGTTTTCAGGCGCCTGTTTTTTAAAGTGCGGAAATTTAATGTTGCTGACCATTAAATAACCGAGCGCGATCGTTCCCGCCCCCAGAAGAAAAGCGTTATTGATAAAGCTCAAAATGACAAGACACATACCCGCAAACGGAATCGGCATCCCGATAAACGTCGGCAGCTTGCTTTGTTCAATATTAAATCTGGAAAGACGGATCATCCCGCAGATGCTGTAGGAAAGCGCGATTAAAATTCCGATGAACGGAATCGTATATAATGAAACACTGTAAGCGAGCATAGACGGCGCCACGCCGAACGTCACGAGATCAGCAAAAGAGTCAAGCTCCCTTCCCATCTCCGATACCGCGTTCAGCTTACGGGCGGCCAAACCGTCAAAGAAATCAAGAAACATCCCGGTGAAAATAAAGATCACCGCAGAGTGTATATTATGATACAAAAGGGAATGAATCGATAAGAGCCCGCAAATAAAATTTCCAATTGTAATCATACTAGGTATATAATTCACAGTTTACACAAACCCCCAATTAAAACCATATCAAATCGGACTGCGTATGCATAAAGGCTCCATTTTACGGAAACATAAAATGAAATTCTTTCAATGCTATCATTCAAATTCTTTTATTATACAGCATTTGGTGTTATTTGAACAATCTAATCTGGTGATTTTTGTTTTTTCGCCGTTCATATTAAGGTAAGCAATCATGCATGCCTCTATTCCGGATTACCCTGCTTCAATATTCCATGCCGCGATCCGGATTGTCCGTTCTTGATGAATGAAAAGCCGTATGATGTATTGTTATTTCCTTCTCCGTGAAATGAGAACATTACATATAACGATTGCGGACATAAAAAGTTTCATGAATTCAAAAGCCGGCACAAAACGGCCTCATACATTATCTCACAACCCCGTTTTCCAGTATATAGTCTGCCAAACAAAAAAGGCGCCTTACCATTACGGTAAAAACGCCTTTTAAGATCATTTTATGTAATTGATAAATGGCTGAGTGCTTCGGCCGCTCTTTCCCTGGCTTCTTCAACGGTCTCAGCTGCAGAAAGCGCAACCGCCATACGGCGTCCTACTTTCGTGACGGGTTTACCGAATACGCGGATCTGAGTGCTTTTTACTGCCAAAGCTTTCTCCAAACCTTCAACCGCATAATCAGCAAGCTCTTTTGGCGCCTTCAGCGGACGGCTTGCCCCCGGCGACAGCTGAATGATTTCCGGAATCGGGAATCCCAAGACCGCGCGGACATGCAGCGCAAACTCTGACAAATTTTGCGTTACAAGCGTAACGAGCCCCGTATCATGCGGACGGGGAGACACCTCGCTGAAATATACTTTATCTTCAGTAAGGAAAAGCTCCACACCGAACAAACCGTATCCGCCGAGCTCGTCCGTTATGCTTTTCGCAATGTGTTTCGCCTCTTTGATCTGCTGTTCCGTCATATGATGAGGCTGCCATGATTCAATATAGTCACCGTCTTTTTGTTCATGTCCGATCGGCGCGCAAAAGGACGTACCGTTCGCCGCACGCACTGTCAGAAGAGTGATTTCTGATTCAAACGGAATGAATTCCTCAACGATGACCCGGCCGTTTTTCACTCGGCCGCCTTCCATCGCCATGTCCCAGCAGCTTTTCAGCCCGGAAGCCGAGCGGCACACGCTTTGCCCTTTTCCGGAAGAGCTCATCAGCGGTTTTACCACGCACGGAAAGCCGATTGTTTCCGCCGCTTCTTTAAATTCTTCATATGTATTCGCGAATTCATAGCCGGCAGTCGGAAGATGAAGCGTCTCTGCCGCAAGCCGTCTGATGCCTTCACGGTCCATCGTCAGCTTTGCCGCACGCGCATTCGGAATGACGTGAAAACCTTCTTCCTCAAGCTTCAGCAGCTCATCCGTCGCAATGGCTTCCACTTCCGGCACGATCAAGTCCGGTTTTTCTTTCTCAATGACTTCTCTGACCTGCGCTTTATCAAGCATATCAATCACATAGCTTTTGTGCGCGGCCTGCATGGCGGGAGCATGCTCATAGCTGTCAACGGCTACAGTGACAACCCCGAGCCGTTGCGCTTCAATGACGACTTCTTTCCCCAGCTCGCCTGATCCTAATAACAACATCTTCTTCGCCTGATACATGTCCTTTGGCCCCTCCCTTTCTATACCCCACTCATTATAACGGAAATATTCAAAAAATAAAGACAAGATAGATGACAAGCTCTATCCTGTCTTTTGCGCTGATTCGAGCGATTCAATCGCCGCTGACACGTCCTTCTCGCAATATTGCCCCATTAAACATAACGATTCTTCCGCCCGGCAGGCGTGAGAAGCAATGCGGCGCTTGGCTTCCTCATGGTTGTCAAGGATGCCGAGATCACAGAGGCTGACGGGGAAACCGAGCCGGAGGTAAAACGGAAGCAGCTCTTCAATCTCAGGTCTCCGATTCTCAAGCGCGAGCTGCACCAATATGCCGTAAGCAACCTTCTGGCCATGCAGCACCTGATGTGTCTCCTGAAGAAAACTGAGTCCGTTGTGGACCGCATGCGCCCCTGCCATCCTGCACAAACGGCCGCCATACCCGCCGACCGTTCCCGCAAGCATAATGATCGTTTCCGCCGTATGGATGAACGGCACGGACAGCTCGCCTTTCTCCATGCTTCCGACGGCCGCTTCACTGTAACGCAATAACAGATTACGGATATATTCCGCCTGTCTCAGCCCCGCCTGCGCCATCAGCGGCGCCGCCTCCTCCGTATTTCTGATGACCGCCTCAGCCTCATACCATTTCGCCAGCGTATCACCGATCCCGCTTTTCATATATTCAATGGG
Organism: Bacillus sp. Pc3; assembly: GCF_000815145.1. NCBI lineage: Bacteria > Bacillati > Bacillota > Bacilli > Caryophanales > Bacillaceae > Bacillus > Bacillus sp. Pc3. Next base: position 1,825,489 of record NZ_CP010406.1, read on the forward strand.
AGAGGAAAGCAAAAACAGCGGATCAACAAGCGTCAAATAGCTTGAACGCTTATGATAATCAACTCTGATAAAATTGCCGCTCTCATCATATATGACACTCAACGGCGTACTTGCCGCACACGTCCCCGCAATGGAAGGAACCATCACAGCTTCAATATCAAGCCGGTCTGCCGCCGCTTTTGCCAAATCCAAAATCGTGCCGCCTCCGATACCGATGATCACATCCGCGTCTTCCGCCTGCTCACAGACCTTACGCACCGCCTCAGGTGAACAGTATCCTTTATGCTGAATCACATCCCAGGAAGAACCGCCGCTGTAATCGGAGAACGCCTGATAGGATTTGATTCCGGTCACAATAACGGGTTTTCTGAATGTCTCCAGCAGCCCCGGAAGTTCTTTTGCGATTCCTTCCTTGCATATGTACTGATTCGGGCCGCTTCGGACGATATCTTCAGGCTTCATTCGAATCTCTCCTTTGGCTGGAATTTATATATATTTTCCCACTTATCAGAAAATACATCAACCGGAGGTGCGTCAGCGCTTCGCTTCTTCCGCCTCCAAAAACAGCTCATCAAGCCGCTCCAAAGCCTCTGCCTTTTCAAAACTGCTGAACCACAGATCATCATAGGAATCAAGGATGCGGTAATGGTGGGAAATCAAATGCTGCTGCAAGCGGAACTCGCCTTTTTTCTCGATGGCTTTCCACCACACCTTGCCGCCCATCGTCTTCCCCTTCGGCCTGTCAATTGTGCGGTGAGCAACCGTTTCAATGACTTCCAGCGGATCATCTCCTAATACGGATTGCAGTGTTTCACTTGATCTGAAAAGCGCGCAAACCGCCACAACGTGCGGCCATTCCGCAAGCGCCCGCCCTTTCTCAATCTGCACCAGCGACTTTTTAGAAAGGCCGATCACGTCCGCCATTTTCTCTTGCGTATAGCCTCTCTCCGACCGGATTTTCTTCAGCTGGACCGAGACAAGCTCAGTCATATAATCTTGATCCATCTCAACCTCCATATTTATCAATATAGCCATTTTACACCGCGGCACGCCTTTTTTATATCAGAACATTTTCAAACGAATCAAAAGAACCCGGGATTGGCTTATCATTGAAGCGATGTACCTTTCCGCATAATCCAGAATGATGCGGTGAATACAAACGTACGCCCGAATAGACAGGTGCAGGCTCCCTGGCGGTTGAGCTCCGGACAAAATAAAAAGCTGCCGCAGCTGCAGCAGCTAAAACTTTATAGACCGGAAAATCAGCATTATGAAGCGAATACAATCCATCTTGCACTATAATTGACACGTTTTTTCGAACCCTGATTGACCATTTTAAATCTGTATGAATCTCCTTTTTTTAACGAAGGTGTTTCAAAATAAGTCGTTCCATTTTTCTTTGCATTGGCGGTTTTGATTGTTTTCCAGGCACCTTTGCCGTTGACTTGCTTTTGGACGTATATTTTATACGTGCCCTTCCCTTTACTGTTGGATTTAAAAGTCACGGCTCTCAAGGTGTACTTTTTTGTCGTTTTAGTGAATTTAGGGTGATATGTATTGATCACATAGTTAGTGAAATACCCGCTTTTATAAGTATGAAGCCAGTCTTTAGCCTCTGCTTTTTGCGGAGAAGAAAAACCCATAAAACCAATTCCGCTGATTAAAAGAGTGAAAATAATGATGAGCGACTTAAAAATCTTTTTGCTTTTCATCGAGAAAATCCTTCCTTCCTGTAACTATTTACCCTATTTATGTTAATGACAATATAGCCAATCATAAATCCGTCCAACTAACCATTTTGACCGCAGGAAGAGATGTGAACAGCCCTTAAAATGACTATATGACTACTACTTATGATTCTTGTTATTTTTGATTAAGTGATAAAGTTACTTTAAACCGCTATTCATTTTGTTGTTTTTATATCAATTGTCATAGCGAGGTCTTTTCCTATCAATGCCTCTCTTTCGGCGTTTGTTCTGCGGCTGTATGATGGGGCTCTCCTTGGATAAACTCCTGCACCCATGACAAACTGTCATACGTTTGCCACCTATGAATGAACGCACACTACACGCAATGGAGGGATTACAATGGACGAAATGGTCCTGGAAACACAACAATGGCTGAATGAGACGTACAAAGGCAGACACGGGTACAACAAAGTGCCGGAAAACGGAAAAACGGGCTGGGATACCATTTACGGTCTGACACGGGCGCTTCAAATTGAGCTTGGTATTTCAGAACCTGCCGATAACTTCGGACCGACGACACAAAGATTGTTTAAGCCGTTGAAAAAGCAGGCTCCCGATTCAAAGCCGACAAACATGAATTACATTCTGCAAGGGGCGCTGTGGTGTAAAGGTTTTAACCCCGGCGGATTTTCAGGCGTTTTCTATGAAAATACCGAAAGCGCTGTAAAAGAGTTTCAAAAAGCGGCCGGGCTCACTAAGCAAGACGGCATCGTCACGGCTCTCATTATGAAAGCCTTGCTGGATATGAGCGCTTTTCGGTTAGTAGCGGGAGGCGACAAAAGAATCCGCCAAATCCAGCAGAACCTGAACCGGGATTACAATGACTACATCGGCTTGATGCCTTGTGACGGCTTATACGCCCGCGATACAAACAAGGCTCTCATTTATGCTCTGCAAAAAGAAGAAGGCATGAGCACAAGCGTCGCCAATGGATTTTTCGGAAACGGGACGACCAGCTTATGCCCTACCTTGACTCCCGGCGATTCACGGACAGGCTTTGTTTTGATTGTTCAATACGCGCTTTACTGTAATGGGGAAGCGTTTGATCCCGGTGAATTCGACGGAAAATACGGCGTCGGAGTTGTATCGGCAGTGAAAGCTTTCCAAAAGTTTATGTGCCTGCCGCAGACCGGTTATGCGGACATGCCGACGATTAAAGCTTTATTATCAAGCTCCGGCGACACAACGCGGGCTGCTTCAGCTTGTGACACCGCTGCCATTTTGACGGCAGATACGGCCAAAACTTTGCGTGAGAATGGCTATAAGATCGTGGGAAGATATCTGACCGGGAATGTGCGGACAAGCAGCGGACTGACATCGAAAGCGTTAACGTCAAAAGAACTTTCCACGATTTTCAATGCCGGCTTAAGCGTGTTTCCGATTTATCAGGACGGCGGCTATGAATCTTCTTATTTTGTAAAAGACCAAGGAACGAGAGATGCGTACAGCGCTGCATCAGCCGCCCGAAGATTAGGTTTTCCGTCAGGAACGACCATTTACTTTGCGGTCGATTTTGATGCGTATGATTATGAAGTCACGGATAAAATCATTCCTTACTTCCAAGAAATCAAGTCAGCTTTTATGAAAATGCAGGCGTTCTCTACTGCGCCGAAATATGAAATCGGGGTATACGGACCGAGAAACATTTGTATCCGGACGTCAGAAGCAGGTCTGACCAAATATAGCTTTACGGCTAACATGTCGACCGGATTCAGCGGCAACCTCGGATACCCGATGCCGAAAAACTGGGCTTTTGATCAATTTTATGAAGGGACAATCGGAAGCGGAGCGGGAAAAGTCGCCATTGACAAAGACGGATACTCCGGAAAAGACTCGGGTGCAAGCAGCGTCCATCCGCCTTCTGATCCTGTGTATGATGCAAGACTAAACACATTAACCAATATCCTGTCAACAATTCCGGATTTAGAGAATATATCCGGTCTTGCCAATATGATGTTCGAATTCGGTACAACCGAAACCATTTTAACTTCCCCAACTTTAGATATCTTATTGTCTACTTCAATTCTGTATACGATCCCAAGTGAGGGGTCTGCTAATACAATGACAATAACAAATGGAAAGCCCGGGGCATATGTTACTGGTTTACTGGGAGATACACAAACAATACTTACGGCTTCAGACATCCGTTCTTATCAAAATTTATTAGACAATCTGAGCCTATCTGTAAGAAACGGTTATCTGGAAATGGCAGTGACCCCTTCTGCTCAATCTTTAGATGTTTCAATTAAAATCTATACACCTGACATTCCAGTTGCCGATGGATCCACAACTGGACTTACGACCATGTTTACGTTTAGAATTAAAACGTATAAAGGTGTACCGGTTTCAGCTGCAGAAAGTGAATTAGCGAAGGACTGGGATCTTCTCCCTTCAACTCTCGTTATTGTTGCAGGGGTGTCTGCTTTCTATTTCACCTCTAAGATCCTTACTGAAAAACCGACCGGGAATAAAACAGTAGAAGCGGTAACTGAATTCGCCGCAGTTTTACTAGCCCTTTACGCTTATATGACGGATCTCTACTAATCAAAGAAAAACTGCATGAATATCTCATTCATGCAGTTTTATTCCTATTATTTTTTTGGAGGTTTCACTCATTGAATGAAAATCAATCCGCATTTAACACAGCAAAGCAAACTGCACAAAGATTGTTAAAATGTAAGAATGAACAAGAAATGATGGACTTTTTATCTGAACAGGATGTACATACGCTCAGTCTTTTAAAGTACTATTACTCTGCCCCGGCTCTTCCTTTTCAAATGCTCATGAAGATTGCTTTTTGCTGTATAGCGATGGCGTTGATCTTCACTTCATTCTTGTTTATTCAAGTCAAAACACTCATACCTTTTCCCATTTTATCTGATCTGTTGCCGGCAGTGTTTTCACTGTTTACAATCGGATGTATTGTCGCGTTTTATATGTTTTTTTCGCGCGAAAAGAAAGACCGGTTACCTGACAGCCGCTTAAGAAGAAACACTTACTCCTTCCGGGTTATAAATATGATAAATACAAATCTGGAAAAGAAATATCGTACACTGGCTTCTTTAGCGGGCGGTAAACAAAGTGATGATACACTCGAAGAAAGCATGAAGCAGATTAGCTCTTGTAAAAATGATGAAGAACTGATGAAATGTCTTGAAGAACAAGATACAGAGAAGTTATTCAAGCTGAAAAATCAGTTTTCCAAACCCGACTTCTCATTATTGGATTTTATGAAATGGATTTTTATCGGAAGCATTATTGCTATGTTTCTGACTGCACTTTTCTCAGGTCAAGTCAGCTATGTTCATGTTCCCCGCCTACTTCCATATCTTCTGCTTTTTTTATTCGCCAGGGGCTTAATATATCTAATAAAACTGCTGAAACTGTACCAAAAAGGGCCTTTGCACTCCATTCCTCACTTTACAAAGAACGCTGAAAACACCCGTATCACCGGAATGATAGACTTTGTCCTCGAACAACGATACAAAGACATGATCAGTTAAAACCCCTCTGCTTAAGGGGTTTTTTATTATGCAATCCCTTCACCCCCCTTATCAAAAAAGGCTCTTCTCCTTTGGAAATAACCGGAACACCCAATTTCGTTTTCAATATAATGAGGTAGTGGATCCGCAAAGAAAGAAGGGCGACATGATGGGTATCATTAATGGCAAAATGTTCATTGACCGATTAAATCAGCTTGGAAATGAGATTTGGCTTGATGGTGAAAAGATCGAGGGACAGATTTCTGAGCATCCCGCATTTAAGGGCCTTCTGGAAACGAAGCGCTCTCTTTATGATTTGCAAACGAAACCGGATATGAAAGATCAAATGACTTACAGTCTTCCCGGTAAAAAAGAACGGGCCGGGCTTTCATACCTGCAGCCGAAAACGAAAGAAGACGTAAAAAGAAGAAGAAACATGTTCGAACATTGGGCCAGACACACGCACGGAATGATGGGACGAAGCCCGGATTATATGAATACCGTGCTGATGAGCTTCGCCTCCTCCGCCGCGCTTTTGAAAGACCGCGAGCATTGTTTTCCGGAACATGTTCAAGCGCTGTACGAACGCGCTGCTGCACAGGATCTTTCTTTTACGCACACGTTTATCACCCCTCAGGTGAATCGTTCACAAATGGGTGTAAACGTATCGCCGACACCTATCTCGGCAAAAGTCGTCGATAAAAATGAAAAAGGCCTCATCATACACGGCGCCCGGATTTTAGCCACACAAGGCGGCCTGACGGATGAAGTGCTCGTGGTTTCTCTGCCTAAAATGTATTTTGAATCGGATGAAGCGTTCGCTTTTTCAATCCCTTCCAATACAAAGGGAGTAAAATTCATCTGCAGGGAATCTTTCGTACTCGGAAAATCATCGTTTGATTATCCGCTCAGCTCAAGATATGAAGAAATGGATTCTATCGTTGTATTTGATCACGTTTTGGTCCCTTGGGAACGCGTATTTTTTTATAATAATTACGAGGCGGCTTTTGATTTTAATATGAAAAGCTCTTTTAACGCCTTCGCATTTCATCAAGTCATCACGAGACAAATTGTAAAGACGGAGTTTCTCCTGGGCCTCGCCCAAACGCTTGTCGAAGCGATAGATGTGGGCGAATATCAGCATATTCAGGCTAAGATGGCTGAAATCATCACCGGTCTGGAAACGATGAAAGCCCTTTTGGAAAAGTCGGAGAATGATGCGGAAACAGATGAATGGGGTTATATGCGTCCGAGTGTCACTCCGCTTCGTGTGGTCAGCGCGATTTTTCCCGACATCTACCCGCGCTTCACGGAAATCATTCAGCTGATCGGGGCAAGCGGAATGGTGACTTTGCCGACTGAAAAAGCGTTCCGTTCTGACATCAGAGGAGACCTTGACCAATATTTGCAGGCGGCCGAATTGAACGCTGAGGACCGGGTAAAAGTGTTCCGCCTCGCATGGGATTTGACCATGAGCCCCTTTGGAACAAGACAGACACAATATGAGCGGTACTTCTTCGGTGACCCCGTCCGCTTAGCCAGCCATCTGTACAGAAGCTATCCGAAAGAAGAACAGACCGCGGTCATCAAGGAATTCCTGCACATTCATAAATAAAACAAAGCAGAGAGCGCATCTCTGCTTATGATAGCTGGATCGGCTGCCGCCGATCCTATTTTTTATTTTGGCTGATCACCACCATCGTAATATGCGATAACGCGAAAGAGACAAGCGTATACACAACGGCCCACCCGATAAACGAGAAATTCAATACGGTAAAGGTGCATATAAGGCAAACGGCCAAAGCGGCAGCCGGCATAATGAACGCGTTTTTAAACAGGTACGTTCCGGCGACTGACAAGATGATGATACAAAGCGGCAGAACACCGAACGCAAAATCCAATTCATCAATCAACAGATGCACTCCCTTCGCTTTTCTTAGTGCGGCCTAACACATCTTATGCCTGAGTACAAAATCGAGTACTTCAAATCTTTCGCGCTCCGGCTGATTTTCCCTCCGGTTATTTATTCAAAAAAATGAAAACTTTCCTTAAAGCGTTTACATTCACGTCAGACTGTGATAATTTAAGAAAGCGCTATCATACACAAGTTAATGATTTTTGGATGGAGATGAGGAGAACCAGGAAACCCCGCCCTTTCACAAGGGTGATTTCTGGTTCTTTTTGTCATTTTCAAGGAAAGGAGTCATACATACATCATGATAGACGTTCAGCAAAGGGGAGGATATGATGTTTCAATTGTTTAAGCCGGCTCCGCATATTGAGAGATTGGATGATTCAAAGACGGATGCGGCCTATAAACGGCTCAGGCTGCAAGTATTTTTGGGGATTTTCATCGGGTATGCCGGGTATTATTTGCTTCGCAAAAACTTTGCCTTCGCTATTCCTTATTTTCAGGAACAAGGGTTTTCAAAAGGGGAACTTGGCTTGGTGCTTGCGGCCGTATCAATCGCTTACGGCTTCAGTAAATTTATTATGGGGATGGTGTCTGACCGCTGCAACCCGAGATATTTCCTTGCGACGGGTCTGTTTTTGTCAGGTGTCGTAAACATTTTATTTGTTTCCATGCCGTGGGTCACGTCAAGCGTGACGATTATGTTTATTTTTATGTTTATTAACGGGTGGTTTCAAGGAATGGGCTGGCCGCCTTGCGGACGGACGATGGCTCATTGGTTTTCCATCAGTGAACGCGGCACGAAAATGTCGATATGGAATGTCGCCCATAACATAGGCGGAGGTATTCTCGCCCCGCTCGTGACTCTCGGCATCGCCATGTTTGTTACTTGGAAAAGCGTGTTTTTCTTTCCGGCGATTATCGCCATCGTCATTTCATTTGTGATTGTTCTTCTCGTTCGGGACACGCCGCAATCCTGCGGGCTTCCGCCGATTGAAGAATACCGGAATGACTATCCGAAACATGCGTTCAAAGACCAGGAAAAAGAGATGACGACCAAAGAAATTCTTTTCAAATACGTGCTGAATAATAAGTTTCTGTGGTATATCGCATTTGCCAATGTCTTTGTTTATTTCGTGCGGTACGGTGTCGTTGACTGGGCGCCGACTTATTTGACGGAAGCGAAAGGGTTCTCTCCTGAAGATTCCAGATGGTCTTATTTCCTTTATGAATATGCGGGAATTCCGGGAACGATTTTGTGCGGCTGGATCAGCGACCGGTTTTTCAAAAGCCGCCGCGCGCCGGCAGGCGTACTGTTCATGGCCGGCGTATTTATCGCTGTATTGGTCTACTGGCTTAACCCTGCCGGTCATCCGCTCATCGATAATATCGCGCTGATCAGCATCGGCTTCTTAATCTATGGACCTGTCATGCTGATCGGGCTTCAGGCCATTGACCTTGCGCCTAAAAAAGCGGCGGGAACGGCAGCCGGCTTAACCGGGTTTTTCGGCTACATCGGAGGCTCTGCTTTCGCCAACGCCATCATGGGTTATGTCGTAGACCGCTTTGACTGGAACGGCGGCTTTATCATGCTTATCTCCTCATGCGTGCTGTCCATCGTCTTCTTGGCTATGACGTGGAATACGGGCAAGCGGGCGGAGCATGTGTAAGAAAACAACATAAAAGATTAATATTTTTGCAGTACAGCATTTACAACGATTTTCTACGCTAGAGACAGATATTGATTTTTAAGGGGGAAGAAAACATGCGGAAACATAAATTGTTTGCTTTGGTATTGCTTTCATTCGGTTTATTGTCATTCATCGTCACGCCTGTATCGGCGGCGGGAAAAGGAAACCTCTTGTCTCCTGACAGAATTTTGACCATTGCCCATCGCGGTGCTTCGGGGTATGTCCCGGAGCACACGATCCTTTCTTATGAAACTGCGCAAAAAATGAAGGCTGACTATATTGAGCTGGATTTACAAATGACAAAAGACGGCAAGCTGATCGTCATGCATGATGAAAAACTGGACCGCACCACAAACGGACAAGGCTGGGTGAAGGATCATACATTAGCCGAGATTCAAAAGCTCGACGCCGGCTCTTGGTTCAATAAGGCCTATCCGGAAAAAGCAAAACCGAATTACGCCGGACTTCGCGTTCCCACACTTGATGACGTGTTAAAACGGTTCGGCAGACATGCAAACTATTATATTGAAACAAAGGCGCCCGAAACATATCCGGGTATGGAAGAAAAACTGATCGCTTCACTGAAAAAATACAAATTGGCAGGTAAGCATGCGAAACTTGGACAAGTTATCATTCAGTCTTTCAGCAGGGACAGCCTTCTGAAAATCAAACAGCTCGATCCGAAACTTCCCGCTGTCCAATTGCTTGAAGCGGAACAGATGACGTCAATGACTGACGCAGATTTAACGGACATTAAAACATATGCCGTCGGAATCGGACCGGATTACAAAGCGCTGAACGCTCAAAATGTCCGAAACATTCGCAGCCACGGCCTTCTGCTTCATCCTTACACCGTAAACAGCGAGGCGGACATGCGCCGTCTGCTGAATTGGGGCGTAACCGGTGTGTTTACCAACTATGCGGATATATTCCAAAAGGTTAAAAAAGAATACAAATCATAAAGCCAGCATGGGTTCGGAGATGATGCCGAACCCATTTTTTTTGCCCGATCATGCAAACGCCGTCATGGGTTATGTAGCGGGCGGAGCATATTATTAAAGCTTACATTCACCTTTATATTAATTAAAGGTATCACTGTAATTGTGAATTACCTATGATACCTTACAAACAAAAGGATATAATTATTTATTTCTATTATCTATTTTCTTTCTTATACTATTTGTAATAGACGATAATACAAGTGATACTAAACCATAGACAACCACCCATCCCCAGAAGGATAGATTAAAAACAGTGAACATTAATATGACTGAAACAACTATACTGACAAGCGGCATTATATACACTTTTTTGAAAATATAAGTGAATATAATCGATAAGACGATAATAGAAAGTGGTAAAATACCAAAAGCAAGATCTAGCTCATCCATTATTATTCTCCTTTGTGAATTTAATTTTTCCCTTTAAATATACTCACTCAGCTGTCTAGCGATTTAAAAAATGTATCTATCCACTCCATACTTCTTTGTTTTTCTTAATCATAAAAAAGTCATATTCAGAAACATGGGTATTGTTAATAATTTTTTCAAGTCCTCTGATAGGAGTAGATTTTAATTTTTTTCCGTTTTTATAAGAGTAAGAATTAATCACATATTTCCCACCCTTGCTTATTTCTAACAAGAAAATTTTAGATTCGTCAAAATAAGTGAATTTTGCTTGGTTTTCAAATTTTGTCGACCTATTTAACGGGATTTTTTTTCCCGGCTTCATACTTTTCAGATCAAAAGTATAAAGTATTGAATTAGCTGCCAAATGATATAAAGTGTCATTTTTCACAAAAAAGTTATTAGTGGAAAGAGGAATTGCCAGTTGAGAAATTTCATCAGGGATATGATAACTGCCTAAAGGATATGCCCCTTTAAACTTATTATGCTTTAAATCAATTTCTGCTACTTTGAATTGTACTTTGTTTGATTTATCCGTTTGGTTATATAGTATAAAAAAGGCTGAGCTTTTTTTAACTATTATTTGTGAATAAACACTCCAATTTTCTTCATTTAATATAGGAATTGTTGTTCCTTTCCCTACTGTAACTTTATCTTTATCTATTTTAACATCCTGGAAAGTCGGTGTTTTGATTGAAGAGTCTTCATTTATCACGTAAATATATTCACCGTCATTACCGGTACTTGTATAGAAACCCGGAATAATTTTTTCATGAAATCCATTGCCGTTACCCCATCTAATTAAACTATTATAATGGTTTTCACCGACTCCTTGATTATTCAAAAAATAAAAGATATTTTCTTTTATTAAATGGCCTGATGATTGCCCATAACTTGTATGTACTTGATGCTGCATCGGGAATTTTTTAAAGTTATCGCCTATCATATAAACTTCTTTTTTGTCCTGTCTAACTATGTTTTTTTCATCTTGTGCAATGGTTCCAACCTCAATAGCATCTCCTTTTACAGCTGTTGCTGCTCCTTTTTCATCAATGTATACAGTGTAACTCCCATCTTTAGGGTAATCTATTGTTGCTGAATAATATATAGCTGCAATTTTATCATTCAAGAAATTCTTTTCTTTTTCTGTTTCAGTTTGTTTAACGTCAGAAACTGAATTAGTATATTTAAATGTTCCGATACATATAAATATACCTATTAATACTATGACCGCAATTATAATAAGCCACTTAATCTTGTTCAAATATAATCTCACTCCTTAAAATAATATGACTCCCTAAATAAACTTAGGGAGTGAAAATAATTCATCAAAATGTTTTAATAGTTTTTGTATAATTGGAATCTCTGATGTCTCTTGGATAGACACCCAGACCTTTATCTTTATCCATATCTATACCAGCCTTTAGCTTAAAAGCTGACCATAATAGTTTTGAACAGTTTTTATCACCATAATGACTCGATTTTCTATTTGTTGCAAAATTATATGAATAACCATCCTTCCCAACCCTGCTGTAACCCCAATTTACTGAATTATTTTTTTTAGAACTAGACACTTTCACATTTTGAATTACAGCATTTTTTTCGACCTTACGTTTCGAGGAAGCTATTGCACGAACACCTTTTTTAGGGACCGATTCGACAATTTGATTTCCCTTATAGTACATACCGACGTGTCCATGCGGAAGCCCAAAAGTAGATGCAGGTGTATAGTAAACATTACCTTTAGAGCTTGATCCTATAATTTTCGGCCCGCTATTCTTGCCCATTGTGCTCATTCTATTACTTTTATCTTCTTCTTTATCTAGCTTTTCTTGCTTCTTTAATTCAGTTTTAATTTCCTCTAAGATCTCATTAGATGTTTTATTATCTTGTTTAACTAGATCATTAACGGATTCAATTAATTCTTTTTTCGACAGATTCGGATTCATTTTCAATATGTAGTTTACTGTTTCTGAATTATACGAGTCCACAGCCTTAACACTCGTAAAACCTCCAAATACTAAGGGAGTAACGATGCATAATCTTGCAAAAAATTTCCTCATTTTCATACTTATTACCTCCAACTATTTGTTTATTATCCTATATTTTAATTTATTATACAATTATTGTAAACACAACTTACGTACTGTATTTTCTATATGGTTAATTATTTGTTTTATCGCTAAAACTTTGACTTGAAGTACAGGAAAACGGATGAAGTTACGGAGAAGAAAGAAGTTGCCCAACATATCTTTTACATTCATTGTTTAATATGGAAGACAGTTATTGATAAGGCGGAGAAATCATGAGAAAAAAAGAATACTGTCCGTGGTTGCCTGTCGTTAGGCTTTCTCATTCATCGTCACGTCTGTATCGACCCCATGTTTTTTTGCCCGATCAAAAAACCTTGCGGGAATGTTACCGCAAGGTTTTTATCAATCATTATTCTTTTCCGGCAGCGGCTTCAGCCTGTCCGCCTTTTAATTGATCGTTAATTGCTTTGGCGTCTTTCAAATACTCAGTCTTGAAGCCGCTCTTCAGCGCCCACGCATAGAAGGCAAGGGCAACGATTGCGATCAGCCCCATATCCCATCCGTACGGAATGATGTTCAGACCGCCGAATTTTTCACTTCCGAGCCATGAAATGACCATCATGCTGAGCAGATAGACAACCATCCAGACGCCGCCTTTAAAGTTTCTGCGGAATCCTTTCCACTTCGCTTTCGCTTGGTAGTAGAAATAAATCGGAAGGCCGATCAAAATGATAAACAGCACCTGCCCTGTTAACGGCCAGCGCGCCCAATACAGCACGAGAGACGCGAACACGAAGCCGAGCGGTGCAACCACGCTGAGGCCTTTCAGACGGAGAGGCCGGTACAAATCCGCCGCCGTCCGCCGCAGCGTCATCACCGTCACGGGACCCGTGATATAAGAAATCAGCGTCGCAACGGAAATGATTTCAGCAAGCACGCCCCATCCTCTGAATAAAAACAGAAAGATAAACGATACGATCAGGTTGAAAATCATCGCTTGGCGCGGCACGCCGTACAGCGGATGAAGCTTTCCGAAAATGCTCGGCATATATTTATTTTTTTCCATGCCGTAAATCATGCGGGACGTCGTAGCGGTATAAGTGATACCCGTTCCTGACGGAGATACGAACGCATCCGCATAAAGAATAATGACAAGCCAGTTGATATTCAATGCGATCGCCAAATCGGCAAATGGAGAGTTGAAGTTCAGGTGACTCCAGCCGTGAACAATCATGGAAGGTTCAACCGCACCGATAAATGCGATTTGCAATAGGACGTAAATGACGGTTGCGACCAACAGCGAACCGACAACCGCAATCGGAATCGATTTGCCGGGATTTTTTGCTTCTCCGGCCATGTTAATCGGGCTTTGAAACCCGTTAAACGCAAATACGATACCTGATGTGGCCACCGCCGTCAGCACGCTCGCCCAGCCGTTCGGCGCAATGCTTGAACCGGATGTGAAGTTTTCGCCGTGAAAACCGGTAAACAGCAGCGCTCCGATTGTCAGTCCCGGAATAATGATTTTAAAGATGGTAATCAATGAATTCGCTTTTGAAAATAAGTTAACTGTCCAATAATTCAGTAAAAAGTAAATAATCAGTAATACGGATGCGAAGCCGAGCCCCTCTCCCGTAAGAGTGCCGTTGTGAACGAGATTACTTGTCCATTTTGCCCATTCCCACGGCCATGAGCTCATGTATTGAACAGACGCAACCGCTTCCACCGGAATAACGGAAACAATCGCAATCCAGTTTGCCCATCCTGCGATAAATCCAATAAATGATCCATGAGAATATTGAGTATATTTTACCATTCCCCCGGCTTCCGGGAACATTGAACCCAATTCACTGTAAGAAAGTGCGATAAACAAAATAACGATCATACCGATAATCCAGGAAATAATTGCGGCAGGTCCCGCAATCTGAGCCGCCCGCCACGCCCCGAATAACCAGCCGGAGCCAATCATCGACCCAAGTCCGACCATCATGAGTGCAAACGTTCCCATTCTGCGATGTAATTGATTCATAAAGTTAACACCTTTCAATTAAAATATGACTCCAGCGCTATCATATATTTATAATATTATTCTGAAAATAGTTTTGTCAATCTTTATCGCATTAAAGCGGCAAGCCAAAATTAACCTTCCGATGTTTAAACAGCCGTTAAGCGGGAATAACTACTGCAAGCCAGAAATAGAAAGGAGTTTTTATCGTGAAACAAAAACTGCTCATTTCAGGAATTGCCGTGTCGACTGTCGGAGTGACTTCCTACCTGCTCAAAGATAAATCAAACCGCCAAAAGGTGATGAACTTTATCCGCAATATGAAAACATCGCTCTCCGGGAAGCAGGATATTGAATCATTCCCCGTCAACAAAGCAGGCAACCCGCATCCCGAAGATATTGAAGATAACAAAATGGTATCCGAAGGCTCCATGTACCCGGTTCAATATTATGATGACAAGAAGAAATAATCTGTTCCCGGGCTGCCCGGCCGTATCAAACGGCGGCAGCTTTTTTATGCAGACGGCGTTTGATAGAACCGCCAATATTGGCGCGAGCCTTTATCCCGCACGGTAATGCCCAGTTTGGATATTTCCGCTTTCAGTTCTTTCGCATCAGCCTTTTCCTCCTCTTTCAGCGCCTTTTCTCTCGCTTTTAAAAGAGCATTTGCCCCTGGCTCCAAATCCGGCGTGTCCGGCACCCACCGTTTGTATTCTTCTTTAAAAGGATCTTCCGTCCCCAGCCAGACATACCCATGCGCGCGAAACGCATCAGCCGCTTTTTCAACCGCCGGCTCAAGCTTCTCCCGAAAAAGCTCCTGCCCTTCAGTCCCCAATAAGACAAGATGCTTTTCATCCGTAAACACACCGGAAATGCTGTCTTTCGAAAACACGCTTTCTTCATTATATATGGTTAAGGACACCTCGCTGTCCGTCACGACTGCCACAAGAGTTTCTTTAAAAGCTGCCCGCGTCAGCCACACTCCCCCGATTAAGCCGATAACGGCAGTTGCAGCCGCAGCCTTCCATCCGTGAAAAGAAGCGATTATTTCCAGCGGCCCGTGAAAAGGCAGCCAATCCAATGTTACGGCCCACTTCGCAATGACCGGCAGAAACCATCCGATGACCAGCCCAAATAATGGCGGCACCAGAAAAACCAAAGCTTTTTCAACCGATGACAACTCAAGAACCGTCTGTTTTTTTATTTCGTTCATGTTTCTCCTCCGTCTGTGTTTTTCACAACTATCCATTATACAAAGGGTTGGATGATTCTGTAAACTGTTTCCGAAACAATAAAAAGCCTCCCGACCGCCGGGAGGCTTTTTAAAACAGGAGCTCATATACTTCATTCAATTCCATCGTGCGCTTCTCATCCTGCTCGTTCTCAGCATATTTGATTTCCTTTTCAAGCAGTTGATTCAGCGCATCCATTTCCAAATCATTTAGATCTTTCACAAACTCGCCCTCATTTGCATAATGCTTCACCTGAAGCTTTTTATAAATCCCTCGGCACACATCATGCTCCAAGTGGTTCGAAAGCGACTCGCGCAAATATCCGAGTGTCCTGTCCATCATGTAAGCCCTCCCTTTTCTTTAGGAATAGCTTCCCGGAAAGAGAGAAAAACTATACATGAAAGCACCGGGCGGCTGTTTTAACTCTGTACCTGAATGGAGAAAAATCCGCTGCTTAACGGCGTGTACGGCCCGTTCAGCCCCGTTGCGGAGAAAGAGAACGTTCCTGAACTGACATAAGAAAGAGGAACGCTGTAATATTTAATATAGCCTGTAACGATATTGCCGTTTTTTGTATATTCATCTTCCAGCGCTTTTGACGTAAGATTTGTAATATTCGTTCCGTTGTTAAATGCCTGGATCGAGTTATTGTTCGGATACCCTTGGAAATATACGGCTAAATAACCCGTTGTCCCCTTCATCGGTTTTGATGCGCTGATTTGGTTCGGCCCGATATTTTCCCATTGGTAATTCTGACCGTCAGACGTCACACCGATAATACGGATTTGTGTTAAAGCAGGAGCCGGCGCCGCAGACGCTGACGGAGCCCACAACCCGCTCACAAGCAACAAAGCAGCGGCGGCCGCGGCAAATAGCATAACGAGTCTCTTTTTCATGTTTCTTCCTCCTCTTAATCTTTTCGTAGAATCCTATACTATTTTACATGATTCCCAAGGAAAAAGATTACATTTCATAAAAGAGTCCGGAATATTTTGTGAACTAGATATGAAACGCTCTGGAAACGCCATTGATTATGAGAAAGATGCCGCAGATTCTTAACACGACTCTTGAACTTCTGTCATCCTTACCGAAAAAGGTTTTTCCGAGCCAGCCGATCCATAGGTTCATTGCGGCTCCCGCGAGCAATTCTATGATTCCGATTATTTCTGCCATATACAAAGCAGCCACCCTTCTAACCGTTTTTTTTCATATGACGGTTTATCATATAAAGTGATAAGACCAATGACGCTGCACCGGCAGCAAGAAACAGGCTCAGCGGCACGATCTGCATGCTGCCTCCGCCATTGTTTTGAAATGCACCGATCGCCCATTTTTCAGGGGTAAACAATGACAGCATCCGCATGTACTCCGGAGCCGTGTCTAATGTGAAGAAAGCCCCTCCCAATAAACCCGTGACAGCTATAAAAACCGAAGCAAGCGACGTGAATTGCTTTTGGCTCTTCATGAACGGTATCACGGCCATCGTTACAGCAGTCAGCGCAAACGAGCAGGCCGCAAGCACCGCTCCCGCAGCAAAAACATGATCAGCAAAACGGATATGCAGCATGAATGTTCCGGCAGCGAGGATTACAATGATATGGAGAAGTCCGAAAAGATACGCCGCCGCAAACTTAGAGATTGCATATGCCGTATAGGAAACGGGTGTGCTCAGCAATCTGTCATATGTATGATTTTCATGTTCATCTATAAATGATCGCAGGCTTTGGACTGCAACAAACCAGATAAACATCACTAAAAATCCGATAAGTCTGTCGGCTGCCTGTCCGCCTTCATAAACGTGATGGCGGTCAACATTGACGGCGGAATGCCCCTGAATATCCTTCAAGAGATCAGCTGCCACCTGCTTCCCGTCGGTGTGCAGCGTGCGGGATATCACTTTTGCATCGCGGACTATTTTTTTCAGCGCGCCCGCCTGCTGCGCAATCAGCTGCTCTGTCAAAACAGCATCACCCTTTTCTTCATTCTGAATAAATGAAACGTTCAATTCATCTCCGGAAAATAATTTTTCTTCAAAATGAGAGCCGATCAGCAATCCGAAGGAAATATCCTGATGATTAACCTTTGTTTTTAATACGTCCTCCGTGACCTTCGTGACTTTTATATGGCCGGCTGTCTGAATCATTTTCATAAATTGCGCTGAATAGGCGCTCTGATCCTTATCAGCTACATATACTTCCTTCTGCTGACTGCCATCCGCAGAAAAGGAAAAGAAATATGTGAGAAGGAGCGGGGCGGAAATCGTCGCAAAGATGGCAGCCCGATTTTGCAGCATCAGTTTCAGCTGATGTCTGATCATGAATAACAGCTGCGTCATGAAACAGCCTCCTTCCGTTTAAACACCCAGATGGTCAAACATAAAAACACGGCGCCGATGGCGGCAAGCTCTGCCAAATCCGTCGAAATACCGCTCAGACCGGCATGCTGCGTGACACTGACATAGCTGTTGATCGCTTTGCCGTTCGGTATCAGCTCCTGCACGATTTTCAAACTGTCAGGCAAGCTGTCTTTTGCGATAAAGCTTCCGCCTAAAAAACTGAATCCGTATAAAATGGGAGCCGCCATGCTTGAGACGGTCTCGTGATTTTTTGCAGTAAACCCCCAAAGAAGCACGATACTGCCGATCGCAAATGAATAAACAATCGTAACCAGCAATATTTCAAACAAATTGCCCCATTTTACCTGATACAAGATGCTGCTTGCGATGATGACGGCAGCCATTTGCATAAGGATGGCAAGCATGATTCCCAAAAGCTTACCCGCCACATACTGGATACGTAAAACAGGCATTGATTTGATTCTGAATAACGTGTGCTGCTGTCTCTCTTCCACTATCCCGTGAATGAGCGCAAACGCGGTCATAATGGAGAACATGACGACCATTGCGATTGAATAATACTGCATCGCATCAATCGGAGCCGCGTGATTGCCGGCCGACTGTTTCGGAATGGTGACAGCCTGTTCACCCGAAAGGCCGCTGATGATTTTGCGGGCATCTCCCTTTGACAGATGTCCCGACTGCTTCAGCACCGCTTTTTCTTCACTGATCTCCGCTTTTACTCTGGTGACAAACGAATCGGCCATCATTTCCACAATGTCTCCGTTTACAGAGCCTTGTTGGTTCGAGATGACTTTGATACTTGTTTTTTCATTGTGTTCTGCCGCTTTTGCAAAGCCTTTCGGCACATATACAAAAACGGAGACTTTGCCGCTTTCGACAAGCTGTTTCCCTTCTTGGTAACTGCCTATGTCTTTTACACGGATGAGATCAGTTTGTTTCAGCACGTCATTCTTTAATACGTCGCCCAAAGAACTCTGCGCGTGATCCGCATTATAAAACGCGGTCTGAAATGGCTTCACTTTCGAATCGCCGTGAAAAACCGTTCCTAAAATAAAAATCATCAGTGCCGGAAACAGAATCAGTTTTATATAGAAAGACTTTGCTCCGGCCAATAACCGAAAATCTAATAAGATCAGCCTGAATAATATTTTCATGACGCCCCCTATGAATCCCGCAGCGTTTTGCCGGTGAGCCGGAGGAAAATGCTTTCCAGATTGGCTTCCTCGAAATGAATGCCCTTAATGGTGATACCGGTCTCCCTGATATCATCCGCAATATCAAGGATATTGCGATCTGCCGCAGAGACGAGCATCGTAATGGTCTGCTGGCTGACAGCAGCCTCGGCAACACCGGGAATGCGGCGGATTTTTTTAACGGCATCATCATTCAGACCCTCTGCATTCACGATCAGGGTATCAGAGGCTTTGGCTGACTGCTTCAATTCGTCTTTCGTCCCGCAGGCAATGATTGAGCCGTGATCCATGATCGCCGCTTTTTCACAGAGGTATTCGACCTCTTCCATGTAATGACTCGTGTAGATGACGGTCATCCCTTTTTCTTGATTTAACGTCTTCACGGTTTCAAGAATATGGTGTCTGGATTGCGGATCAATTCCGACGGTCGGTTCATCTAAAATGAATAGTTTCGGTTCATTCATTAGCGCGGCTCCGATATTCACCCGTCTTTTCATGCCGCCTGAAAACTCAGATATCCTTTGATTTCGCTGTTCCTTTAATTCGATGATGTCCAGCACTTCATCAACCCGTTTACAAAGTTCCTTACCGGAAAGTCCGTACAGACTCCCGAAAAAAGCCAAATTATCCTTTGCGCTTAACGCTTGATATAAAGCGATTTCCTGCGGGACGACTCCCATCACTTTTTTTATGGCCGCAGGCTGCTCCTGTAATGAGGTTCCGTCAATGCAGATTGTTCCACCCGTCGGCGGGAGCACGGTGCTGATCATCGACACCGTTGTTGATTTACCGGCGCCGTTTGGTCCCAGGAGACCGAATATCTCTCCTTTTTCGACGCGCAGTGATATATGATTGACAGCGGTAAAATCGCCGTACTTCTTTGTCAAATCCGTTAATTCGAGCATTCGTGCAGCACTCCTTGTGTCATATCTGCACTTATTCTACTCTTGGCGATCCTTGTTTTCTATTCACTTTCGTACTCGATATGGGTATTACTTTCGTCATATGTTTAGTGATAAAAAGGGAGAGAGGAGGGTGAAGCGGGGTTATAGCAGTTTTTGCAAATATAAGGTAAGCTCGGTTCTGTTTGACACTTCAAGTTTATCGAGGATTCTGGATACATAGTTTTTCACAGTGCCTTCAGTCAGAAATAAGTCTGCGGCAATGCGTTTATTGCTTTTGCCTTCCATAATGTGTTTCGCCACATCAAGCTCTCTCGGCGTGAGAATCTCCTTCAGCTTTGTCCGCGGCTCTTTCTGCACCGCAGGGATCTCCATATTGTTCAGCGCTTTTACGACGGAAACCGTGATTTTGGGATTCAGCATCATCTTCCCTTCATAAACGGCTTGAAGGGAGGCGGTAATTTCATCTGAATCAGCATCCTTCAAGAGATAGCCGTCGGCTCCGCTTTTCAGCCCGGCAAAAATATAGTGATCATCTTCAAACGTTGTCAGAATGATGACTTTTACGGACGGATATCGCGCTTTTACCGCTTTTGTCGTTTCGATTCCGTCCATACCGGGCATTCTGATATCCATCAAAATCACATCGGTTTCAGTTTGAGAAAGCAGCCGGAGAACCTCTTCGCCGCAAGAAGCCTCTCCCGATATTTGAATTCCTTCATGAAGACTCAGAATCATTTTCAGCCCCTCTCTCACAATGGACTGGTCGTCTGCAATCATGACATTCACTTGATTATTCCTCCTTGCATGGAATCCTTATTTTCACGTCAAAACCCGTTTCCTTCCCGGACGAGAAAACAGCCTCTCCGCCAAGTGCGGCCGCTCTTTTCTCAATTCCTTTCAGACCATTTGATTTTATGATCGTTCCGCAGGCTGAGCCGTTATTATGAATATGCGCCAATATCATGTTTCGGTTTTTTTGAATCCGGACAGAAACATATGAAGCATGTCCATGTTTTATCGCATTCGTAATCGTTTCCTGAACGGATTGATAAAGACAATGCTTCACATCCGGCTGTTCCGCTTCTATGGCCGCGTCCATCTCCAGCTCGAAGCGTATGCCTCCCGCCTCTTGAAAATGGCTGAAAATGTCACGGAGCTCTTGCTCAAATCCCCGCCCCGGCAAAGAGCCCTGCAGCAGCATAACGGCCTGGCGAAGCTTTAAAATGGATTCTTTCGTAAGATCATGCGCCTTATGAATGATCTGCTTCACTTTGTCCGGCTGATGCCCGGCTGTCTTCCCGGCAAATTCCAAATTCATTTTCAGAGCAGCCAGATAATGACCGAGAGAATCATGCAGCTCCTGCGCAATTCTAGTTCTTTCTTTCGTAACGGCCAGTTCCTCAATCCGGTCTGAATATTCCTTCAGTGTGTCATTAGCGATCTTCAGCTCTCGGTTCAGCAATTCAACCTTCGACTTCTCCTGCAGGTTTTTCCGATATAAATAAATCACCGCAAACATGATGAAGTATGGCGGCACGATATCACTGACACCCGCTCCGCCGGCGTATAAAGCTGCGGCAAATGCGGCGGCATTCATCGTTAACAAAACAGCCGAAATCTCCTTATCAGTAATAAGCACCTCCGCCAATAAAAGCACCATTACGGCCTGTGCCCCCACACTATAGACATTGTACAAAAGTACTCCCGCGATAACGTTGCTCAGGAGAAAAGAGCCTTGATATACAGCCGGCCTTCTCTTCATATATAGCGGCCGCAGGCAGTCATTAGCCGTCAGCATCATCACGAGCACAGACAAAAAAACCTTCAGCTCCCCCCGGCCGGGAGGAAGCTGAAGAATCGCATGAAAGATTGATAGTAATGCAAAACCCCTGATCAGTAACTTCGTATGTGCAATCTTCATCGAATTCTCCTTACAAATGAGCGGCGGCTTTCCGCTCCACGTTCAGCACATCATACAGCTCATCAAGCGAATGAATCTCGTACGTCGGGATGATTCCGGACTCATTTGCTTTCTTTCCGGGATTAAACCAGCACGTATCCATTCCCGCCATCTGACCGCCTTTTATGTCCGCGCTCAGTGAATCGCCGATAATAAGTCCGCCCTCGGCAGAAAAATCGGGAATTCTCGCAAACACGTAATCAAAGTATTCCTTCATCGGCTTTTGAAAACCCGTGTCCTCAGATACAAACACATCTTTAAAGAACGGATACAGACCGGAGTCGCCCAGCCGCTTATATTGTGATCTTGAGACGCCGTTCGTCACGATGTATAAATCAAATAAAGGACTCAGCCGTTCAATCAGCTCATAAGCTCCGTCTATCATCTGGTGCCCTTCTTCTAAGTATTGGCGGTACGCCTGATTCATCAGCACGCCGTCGGCTTCGAGGCCGTATTCTTTAAACAAAAGGGCAAACCGTGTATTGACCACTTCATCGCGGGTCATTTCCCCCTCTTCAAACGCCTTCCACAGCCCTTGATTTAACGCTTTATAACGGGCTTCCACCTCTGCCGTCAGCTCCAGCTTTGAACCTTGAAACAATTTTTGAAGGGCATCGGTTTCTGAAGCGGTAAAATCCAGCAGCGTATTGTCTATATCAAATAATAACGTACGGTAATGACTCATCGATGTTTCCCCCGGTTCTGCTTTTTTTAACCAGTATACCACTCGCGGACAAGCCGAAAAAGACACCCCTGTAAGAGAGGTGTCTTTTTGAATTATACAGCGTCTTCTATTTTCGATTTTTCACCAGGCATGCGCTTGCCGATACCGAACGCATAATAGCTGACCGTCACAATCGCCAGGAAAATCACCCCGACAACCAAAGAAATCCGCGTATCTTTGTTAAACCACATGCCGATCAATACCATGAGTAAGAAAGCGATCGTCAAATAGTTTGTAAACGGCGCAAAAGGCATTTTAAATGGATGCTTATCAAGCTCAGCGCCCTTCGCTCTTCTGAAACCGAGATGGCTGATTAAAATGACGAACCACGGAATCATTCCCGGCAGCACACTCGCGCTGTACACATAGACAAAAATTTTCGGAGGCGCGATGTAGTTCAGCACGACACCGATCACAAGTCCGATTAATACGGCAAACGTACCGAATATCGGCACACCGCTCGAAGAAACTTTCTTAAAGAATTTCGGGGCCTGTCCGTTCACGCCCAATGTATAAAGCATGCGTCCCGCACTGAATATCCCGCTGTTGCATCCGGACATCGCAGCGGTAATCACAACAAAGTTAATCAAACCGGCCGCCGCCGTAATCCCGACTTTCGCAAATGTCGAAACAAACGGACTGCCGAGTGAGTGAAGCTCATTCCACGGATATACGGTAACGATTACGAAAATCGCACCGATGTAGAAAATTAAAATCCGCCAAATAATACTCTGAATCGCGCTTCGCAGCGTTTTTTGCGGGTCCTTCGCTTCCCCTGCCGTAATCCCGATCAGTTCGACCCCTTGATAGGCCGCAACGACCAAAGACAAGGCAAAGAAAAATCCTGAAAAACCATTCGTAAAGAAACCGCCGTGCGACCATAAATTAGATAATCCGATTGCATGCCCTCCGTTACCGAAACCGAAGAAAATAATCCCGATTCCGGCCACAATCATCAGAATAATGGTGACGATTTTGATCATGGCAAACCAAAATTCAAACTCACCGAAAGATTTTACCGAAATTAAATTCGCCGCACCGAGAATGGCCATGGCGATAATGCCGGGAATCCATGCCGGCAGATCAGGAAACCAATATTTCATATACGAACCGACGGCGATAATTTCAGACATCCCGACGATCACCCATTGAAACCAGTTGCTCCACGCCGTCATATAGCCGGCTAACGGATGTATATACTTATGGCCGAACGTCGCAAACGACCCTGTACTCGGCTCTACATAGAGCATTTCGCCCATCGCACGCATGATAAAAAAGATAAAGATACCCGAGATCGCATAAGCCAGCAGGACAGACGGCCCGGTCCATCCGATCGTGCTGGATGACCCCATGAATAAACCGACACCGATCGTGCCGCCCAGCGCAATCATCTGTATATGACGCGCGCCTAAGCCTCTCTTTAATTCTTTGTTTGCCACTTCGCTTCCTCCTCTTAACAGCTCTGATATATGTGAAATAATGAAGCAGAAGGTGCACCTGTTGAACCTAACTCACTCTTCATTTCCCGCAATATTAGAAATATTCTATCTTTCTATTGTTATATAATCTCCAATTTCCTTATTCCATCATAATAAATTTCCGTGGAAAATACAATTGTTTTTTTCAGGTAAACACCTTGCACCCTAAATCAACAAACTAAAAATAAAGCGCTTTCATTTTTATTGAATTATGAATATTGAGATAATAAATGCCGCAGCCTCCGAGAAACAGGATGTCCCCTGGAGAAACATGTTCCGCCCCCTATTCAATATTATTTTTGCTAAGCAGAATGGCGTAAAGCCTTACCCTCTTCCATTCTCCCTTGTATACGCCATAATCCTGCTTAACTCGGCAAAAATCATGCATTAATCGATAAATGCCTCATTCAGCCGCAGCAAAAGCCGGCCGAACATTTCTTTTTCATCGCCTGACCAATCGTCAAGCATACGATGATACCGCTCAAGACGCATCTTTTTATCAGTTTTTAACCTCTGTCTGCCAAGCTTCGTAATCGCAAACAGACTGACCCGCCCGTCAGAAGGATCGGAAAAACGCTGGATCAGCTCTTTCGACTCCAAGGCCGCGGCTTGGCGTGACAATGTGGAAATATCCAGCTTAAAAGATTCGGCTAATTCCTTTACACGCGCCGGTCCGAATTCATCCAGCTGCCGTAATAACAAATACGCAGCCCTTTCCAGATGTCCGATTTTACGGTCGGAGTTATCAAGATAAACAGCTCTCCTGATAAAAGTGGTGAGCTCATATTCAATTAATTCAATCGGATCTTGTTTTGACAAACAGCCTCACTCCTTACATTGACAACAGCAATATTAGTTGTATAATACAAACATATG
Organism: Bacillus sp. Pc3; assembly: GCF_000815145.1. Lineage (NCBI taxonomy): Bacteria > Bacillati > Bacillota > Bacilli > Caryophanales > Bacillaceae > Bacillus > Bacillus sp. Pc3. Next base: position 1,850,493 of record NZ_CP010406.1, read on the forward strand.
CACATTTACTCAGAAAACATATAGAAAGATTTTGCATACATATATTTGTATAGTACAAATATATGCGTAAAAAGTAAAGAAACTTACCGAAGCATCAAGAAAGGGGGAAGCTGCTCTTCTCCAAAGAACAGCATTGTCGTGAAAGTCATACGCATCATACTGCAAATCATTATTTTATTCGCATTTTCCTTTATCGGGGGAGCCGTTCAGCAGTTCTTTCACCTGCCCATTCCCGGAAGTATCATCGGTTTGATCCTGCTGATCATATGTTTATCGGTTAAGATCATTCCCGTCAAAATGATTGAAGACGGAGCCGGATTTTTGCTGTCTTTTCTTCCGCTGTTATTCATTCCGGCCATGACGGGCGTCATCAATTACCCGTCACTGTTTTCCGCCAGCGGGGCTGCTCTGTTTCTGATCATCGTGCTGAGCACCATCGTCACAATGATCGCCGCAGGGTACGCCAGCCAGCTGTTAGAGCACAAAGCCAATCAGAGAAAGGAGAAAAAGAAGTGCAGCAAGCATGTATCGCAATCCTTATAATTTTGTTCACGGCCGCCGCCTATCTGGCTATGGTGAAATTATATGTGCGCTTTCCATATCCCTTTCTCATACCGGTTTTGACGACTACGATTTTCATTATTGCCGTGCTGCTTGTTTTTCATATTTCGTATAATGACTATATGATCGGCGGACAATGGATCAATTCACTGCTCGGACCCGCCGTGGTGGCTTTGGCATACCCGCTTTATAAGCAGCGCCGGGTGTTAATCAAGTATATGTTTCCGATCATCGGCGGCGTGTTGGCCGGTTTATTCTCCGGAATGGTCAGCGGCCTGCTATTTGCAGAGCTGTTCGGCATCAGTCGGAGTTTGATTTTGTCAATTATCCCAAAATCAATTACGACGCCTGTCGCCATACAGATTGCGTCCGGTATCGGCGGTGTCCCTTCCATGACAGTCGTGTTCGTCATGATCGCAGGGTTTTCCGGCGTTATCTTAGGACCGCTGCTTCTCAAGTGGATCCGCATCCGCAGCTCACTCGGGAAAGGAATTGCATTCGGGAGCGCTTCCCATGCGCTCGGCACCTCAAAAGCAATGGAGTACGGAGAATTAACGGTCTCCATGAGTTCTGTTTCCATGACGCTCTGCGCCGTGTTAGGATCGGTCTTCGGCCCCGTCGTAGTATGGATGTTTCAAATTTAAAGCTGACGGTTCTCCGTCAGCTTTTTTCATGTGCGGATCATCTCATTTCCTTCCATTATTATGTTTCATTTGTAAGAATAATGGTAAAGTAGAAAACAAGGAGGGATTTAATGATGACTGGAGCAATTCCGCAAAAGAAACTGCTGGATGGGACAAGCATTCCCGTGATCGGCTTCGGTACATACGCTCTTAATGGAAACAACGGCGTTCATGCCATTACCAGCGCCATTGATATCGGCTACCGTCTGATTGACACCGCTTATAACTATGAAAATGAAGGATCGGTCGGAGAAGCCATCAAGAGAAGCTCTGTTCCGAGAGAACAGCTATACGTGACGTCCAAGCTGCCCGGGCGCTACCATGACTATGACAAAGCTGTACAAACCATCCAAGAATCTTTATACCGCGCCGGTCTGGACTACTATGACCTGTATCTCGTCCATTGGCCGAACCCGAAACAAGACCGCTACACGGAAGCATGGCAGGCACTGATTGATGCGAAAAAATGGGGCCTGATCCGATCCATCGGCGTCTGCAATTTCCTGCCTGAGCATATCGAACGGCTCGAACGTGAAACCGGCGTAAAGCCTGGCATCAACCAAATTGAACTGCATCCCGCTTTTAATCAGCAGCAGCAGCGCCAATGGCACGAAGAACAGGGCATCGTGACAGAATCATGGAGTCCGTTATCCCGGGCCGGCGAAGTATTGAACGATCAAAAACTCGGACAGATTGCGGACAAATACGGCAAAACCATTTCTCAAGTCATTTTACGCTGGCATATCCAGCTGGGCGCCATCCCGATTCCAAAATCAGCATCGCCCGAGCGCCAGCTTGAAAACATCTCCGTTTTTGATTTCTCCCTTGATGAAAACGACATGAGCATTATCGACTCGCTTACCCGCCCCGACGGACGCATAAACGGCCAAGATCCGGCGGAGTATGAGGAGTTTTAAGTAAACACATAAAGAAAAGCTGACGGCATCATTCGTCAGCTTTTTTCTCATTTTATATACGCACACCCAGCTCCCGTTTCCATTCAGAAAGCCAATCTGTATCCCCAGATCCGTATTGCCTGCTTTGGCCGACATCACGCAGAGATCCGTTTTTATACTCAATGGACAGAACCAAATCAGGAATGGCATCATAACCCGTTCTCGCCAGCTTCGTGAGCGCCTGTCCGTAATGGGCGGCCGCTTCTGCCGCCGTATGTCTCAACAAAGGATCTTGCTGCAGCGCTTCCTTATAGACGTCTAAAAGGTCGCGTCCGTCTTCTGTGACGTACTTTCCGTCCACGATCTGCAAGTCTTTCAGATGATAGCCGGTCACCTCGTACATTTCCCGAACGACTTGATATTTCTCATATGTTTCCGGCGTAAACTGCGAGGAGTCATCACTCCGGCTGCGAATGATGTGCGCAAACAGCTCTTTGCTGTTTTCCCCGGAGTTTAAGACAGCTTCAATCTGCTGAGTGAGCTCTTTATCGTCAGTCCCGCTCACTTTTAACAGATAATCAATCGGTGATATCGTAAATGTAAGATTCGCACCCTCCGGAATCTGAATATGATTCCGATGGAAAAGCATCTCAATCTGCTGATTCACCTGCCCGCGCTGAAACACCTTTTCATTTTCGACTTGAATCTCTCCGTTGAGCGTTTCACCCCGAAACGCCGCATCACGGAAATCATAGCTCTGGGCTTTCCCCTTAAACAGCCATTCCGTTTCATTATGATAAGCGGCCTGACGCTCCGATTCTGATAAATCACTTCTGAAATAAGGTGAATCGGCACGCTGGTATTTGTCCTTAATATAATGCAAAGGATCTGGTTTTCGTTTATTGATTTCATTGATACGGCTGTATTTCTCATCAAGAATCTTGCTCGCAATATCACTCTCAGACTCATATGGATTATTAGCGTCTATTACCGTCTCATTCCCATTATCCGTAATCGTTTTCTGATTTGCAGATTGATATAAACGGGACAGGCTGCTCCCTTTCTCAGTGACACCGCTCCTTGAATAATTCACCTGGCTCAGATCGCGGCTCCCGCCTGTCTGAATCAATAAGCTGTCCGATCCTTTTGCCGCATCTTTCACATTTGTTTTGGAAGAATACCGCTGAAGCACTTGCTGAGCCATTACTTGATTTTTTATATATCGAGCGTTTAGGCGCATGTTTTTAACCTCCGCTTGAGATGATGTTCTAGTGTTTTTATCGGCTGTCTTCCAGTAGATTTTAACCTTAAATAACAAATGTTTACATAGCTAATGTTTTTATGTATGATGTAGTCAAAAAGGGGGATTTTTCCATGAAGAAGTGTATATTGATTCTATTTGTCAGTGCAATCGTATTATCAGGCGCATTGTTTGCATCTTCACCTTCAGCCTCTGCGTCTCAAAAGAACTCGTTACAAATAAGCGCCATTACAGGAAATCATTCATTTGAAACTGCCAATCCGGTAGGCTACTGGAAATATAAAAATATTGATACTGCCATATTGCCAAAAGGGGAAAAAGATTCGTATTTCACTTTCACGGCAAATAAGGGAGAAAGACTTTATGTCAGGAGTTCAACAAGAAGTGAATACAAGGGAATGGACATTGAAATTTATAATAAAAATAAAGTACTGATCAGTAAAGGCACAGAAGTGATAAATCCTGATACGGCGCTACCTTTTATCTATGCGGATACAGATGCGAAAGAAAATAACGAGACGTTCTACGTGAAAGTGTCCCGCGGCTCCTACACTGACGATATGTACTTTACTCTCTCTATTTACGACCGAATCAAATCCGGCAGTGAGACCTTCTCATTCAGCGGTACAGCTGAAAATAAAGGGAACACAAGCCTCAGTCCGAATGGATCAGATTCAACTGTTCTTAGACTCGACTTAACCAAACAGACAAGCATTCCAAGAGACGCCACAGTGAAAAGAATCAACACCACCGCAACCCAAACACCAAGCCAAGGAAATACAAGCCACTACATCATGTCGGAAGAAAATAAAGTGTGGCACCGTGCACTTGCAAACAGCTCCACTCAAGGAAATTACGGTATCACACTGGATGATAACCTCTCAGTCTCAAGCATCTGGAATTTTAAATACAACACACTCGCAACAGCAAAATCGACTATGAAAAATGTGAAATTGAAGATTGATTATGAGTACGATGTGACAACGCAGTTTTAATTAGAAGAACAGCCGCCCATTGTGCGGGCGGCTGTCTGCTTGGAGTTAAAGTGAATTTATGAGCCCGTGCCATGTCTTATCCTGTTGTAACTTGATCAGTTGCTAAAATTCTTTTTTATGATATATAGCTGCGGCAATGAAAAATGAAATGATATATAAGATAACGCCGATCATGAGATATATAATCGGGACATATAAAGAAGGATTTATGTGCAAAAATGACAGCGGTACTTGTTCTGCTACATACCCAACGACACTTTGCAATCCAAACGTAGCAAAAAGTCCCCCCATTGCTCCTCCAATCACGATAGCATCGGATTTTTCCGGGCCTATCATGTAGAGAAGAGGATAAACGATTGCACCGGCAAAGAGAACGATGAACGTTCCAAAAGAGACAATATTAAATATGCCGTCAATTGGTTCATCAGAACCCAGGCTGTATACAAGGAAAATACCATAAGATATTACAGCTCCGATCACAACAATCAAAAGATAAAAGACATAGTGGCTTTGAACAATATTTGTTCTGCTGACCGGTAAAGTCAGGACATACCTGTCATAGCCAGACTTGCTCTCATACTTTATAACCTCAAGTGCGGGCATGACGACAAACAAAATAATCAGCATAGCAACAAAACGATGCATTGAAGCATCCCCAAAATAAAAAATGACTGCTGATACCAATATGGCCAACCCCGTGTATGCAAAGAAACTTCGATAAACCAGGTAATAGTTAGTCAGTAACAGACCTCTCAATTTTTTCACTCCTCGTTAAAAAGACGCTGATTTCTTCTATGGAAATGGTGTTGGCCGTTACGCCATTCGGCAATTTCTGTTGATCCGATACAAGCACACTCCAATAAGATCCATGATTCCTTTTTGCTAGAACGATATCTTCGTCAAGCTCAGCCAATCGGCCTTCATCAACATCTATAACAGTATAGCTTTCAAGAACCTTATCTTTCTCTTCATTTAATAAAATTTCGCCATCTTTCATAATAACGATATGGCTGGCTATCTTCTCGACATCAGTCATAATGTGCGATGAAAGTAAAATACCGCCGTTGCTTTTGCTCACAAAGCTTTTTAATTCATTTAACAGATCATCTCTTGAAGAGGGATCAAGCCCTCCCGTTGCTTCATCCAGGAGTAATAATTTTGCATTATGCGACAAAGCAACAGCTACGGATAACTTCATTGACATGCCGCGCGAGAATGTATTCACTTTTTTGTCCATAGGTAAAGAGAAAGAATGAACCAACCGGTAAAAATGATCTTGGTCCCAAGCACCGAATAGTTTCTTAAATACATGATTCAGCTGCTTTATCGTAAGGTGCGCAGGAAGATTCATCGCATCAAATACGACCCCAATATTTTCTTTGAACTTTATATGTTTATCCAGATTCTCTTTACCAAAGATTTTCACTTTACCTCTATCCTGAGAGATTAATCCTAATATCGTTTTAAATGTTGTTGACTTGCCTGCGCCGTTATCACCGATAAATCCGACAATTGATCCGGCAGGCACATTGAATGTAACATCCTTTAAAACAGCTTTATGGCCAAAAGATTTGCTGATGTTTCTGATTTCTAAAAGGTTTGACATCATTCCACTCCTATCAGTGTCGTCAGGACTTTTTTAAGGATTGAACCGGATTATTGCAAAAATGTTGTTATTTTCATATCTAGTCGAGGTATTCATAAAGAGGCAGGAGCCGACAAATACAAAAGGGATTTTAAAGTCTTAAGCATAATGTGGATGTGTAATCGATTGATTACGTTTATATAATGGATATTCATGATGAAAATTGCTGGAGATGATTACTTTCCGATGAGGCATGCACAAAACGATTTACTAATGATTACATTTATGGATGTTAACCGGAATGCATCTCGTATTATAAAGCAGGTGTTAATCCTTTTCAATATATAAAAGGGGATTTCTTTACAATCGCAAAGAGTATGTATTTCTAATTTCCGCATTAAAAAACCCCTCTGGCTAATAACCAAAGGGGTTAAATATATTATTCCACCGTAACACTCTTCGCAAGGTTGCGCGGTTTATCAACATCACAGCCGCGGTGCAGCGCAGCGTAGTAAGCGATCAGCTGCAATGGCACAACAGATACCAGCGGAGCAAGTGCAGGGTTGACTTCCGGCAGGATGAATCTGTCGTCTGCGTCTTCTAAGCCTTTCAGCGAGATGATGCAAGTGTTGGCGCCGCGGGCTGCGACTTCCTTCACGTTTCCGCGGATGCTCAGGTTGACGTGTTCTTGTGTCGCCAGCGCAAAGACCGGTGTTCCTTCTTCGATCAGAGCGATTGTTCCGTGCTTCAGCTCGCCGCCGGCGAAGCCTTCCGCCTGGATGTAAGAAATCTCTTTCAGCTTCAGGGCGCCTTCGACACATACGAAGTAGTCGAGGCCGCGGCCGATGAAGAAAGCGTTTCTTGAAACAGTCAGGTACTCACGCGCGATCATTTCCATTTCGTCCTTCTGGTCGCAGAGGGCTTCCATGGCGTTTGCCGCGATACCTAATTCTTTGACTAAATCAAAACCGATATCAACACCGTTGCGTTCTGCTGCAACGGACGCAAGGATCGCAAGCACGGCAATCTGAGCCGTATACGCTTTTGTTGATGCAACAGCGATCTCAGGGCCTGCGTGCAGAAGCAATGTGTAATCCGCTTCACGAGAAAGCGTTGATCCCGGAACGTTTGTAATTGTCAGCGCTTTGTGACCCAGCGCTTTGACTTGAACAAGCACGGCGCGGCTGTCCGCTGTTTCTCCGCTTTGAGAAAGGAAGATAAAGAGCGGCTTCTTAGACAGAAGCGGCATGTTGTAAGAGAATTCACTCGCTACATGCACTTCAACCGGTACGTTTGCCCACATTTCAATATATTGTTTCCCGACAAGACCGGCATGGTAGCTCGTTCCGCAAGCCACGATATAAATGCGGTCCGCTTCCGCCACGGCGTCAGCGACATCGCCGGCCACGGCCAGTCTGCCGTTTTCGTCCTGATACGTTTGGATGATTTTGCGCATAACAAGCGGCTGCTCATCCGTTTCTTTTAACATGTAGTGAGGGTATGTGCCTTTTTCGATATCACTGGCGTCAAGCTCAGCGATATAAGACGCACGTGTCATGACTTCACCGTCAAGGTTTTTAATCACGGCTTCGTCTTTTGTCACGATCACCATTTCTTTGTCCAAAAGCTCAACGTATTCATTCGTTACTTGAAGCATAGCCATCGCGTCAGATGCCACGACGTTAAACGTATCTCCAAGGCCGATTAACAGAGGGCTTTTGTTTTTTGCAACGTAAATGGTGTCTGTGTTTTCACCGTCAAATAATGCAATTGCGTAAGAGCCTTTTAACAGAGTCAGTGTTTTGCGGAACGCTTCTTCTGTGTTAAGTCCTCCCGCCACAAATTGCTCGATCATTTGAACGACTACTTCAGTGTCCGTGTCGCTTTTCAGTTCAACGTTTTCAAGATATTCGCGCTTCAGCTGAACATAGTTCTCGATCACACCGTTGTGAACAAGTGTAAAGCGGCCGAGTGCGCTTTGATGCGGATGAGCGTTCAGGAAGCTTGGTTCGCCGTGAGTCGCCCAGCGTGTATGGCCGATTCCCGCTTGAGATTCAACCGAGTGATCTACCACTTCACGAAGGTCGGCGATGCGGCCTTTTTCTTTGTACACATGCACGCCCTGCTCATTCGCCACAGCGATACCGGCAGAGTCATAACCGCGGTACTCAAGCTTCTCTAATCCTTTTAACAAAATCTCTTTCGCATCAAGCTGACCGATGTAACCTACAATTCCACACATATTTTCTTCCTCCTAAAGGTGCAAAAGGAGACGAAGAAAGTCAAATTACAAGGGGACTTTCAATCGTCCCCTCCCACATGTTTTTTTGGAAGATCATGTGATTTCTCTTTGTTCGGAGAGTCGCCCCTCCGGTTTGAAGAAATCCTTACGGCTGTGATCTAAATGAATCAGCCGGGAGGCATCCGCCGAAAATTCGATAACCTCCATCCTCGTCAACTAAGCCGTTTTTCGGGCGCTTAGTTCGGGCGCTGTAATTATAAAAGATGCAAACAATCCCGCCTTTCCTGCAAGTGAAAAACAAAGGCTGAACAAGCTTGATTTTACAGCATGTGCCAAGGACGGTCAATTATTTTTTGCCGCCCCGGCATCATGTTTACTATCATATTATGCTGATCGCACTTGTCTTGTTCGCTCTCTGCTTATAAACTTCGCTACTCCGCTCCCATTTCTGTCCGCACGACATCCACGATTTTTGTGACATATTCGTCACAAAGCTCTTTTGTTCTCGCTTCAGCCATCACGCGGACGAGCGGTTCGGTGCCTGACGGGCGCACTAAAATCCGGCCGTCTCCGTTCATTTCTTTTTCCACTTCAGAAATAACGGCCTTCACCTTAGCGTTTTCTTCTACCTTATATTTATCCGTCACTTTCACGTTCACTAAGAGCTGCGGGAATTTTTTCATTTCATCCGCAAGTTCTGAAAGGGTTTTGCCGGACGCCTTCAGCGTATTCACAAGCATGATCGCGGACAAAAGACCGTCGCCAGTAGTGTTGTAATCAAGGAAAATAAGGTGCCCTGACTGCTCGCCGCCGACATTATAGCCGTCTTTTTTCATCGCTTCTACGACATAGCGGTCGCCGACTGCCGTTTGAACGCTTTTGATTTCTTCTTTTTCAAGCGCTTTGTAGAAACCGAGGTTGCTCATCACAGTCGATACGACGGTATCATCCTTCAGACGGCCCTCTGATTTCAAATACTTCGCGCATATGTACATAATCTGATCACCGTCGACGATGTTTCCTTTTTCATCAACGGCAATGAGGCGGTCGCCGTCGCCGTCAAACGCAAGGCCGATATCGGCGTTTTTTTCTTTGACGAAAGCACTCAGCGCTTCCGGGTGTGTAGACCCGACGCCATCATTAATGTTTAATCCGTTCGGAGACGTCCCCATTGTAGACACGTCAGCATCGAGATCGGCAAAAAGGTGCGTCGCAATGGATGATGTCGCACCATGAGCGCAGTCAAGCGCTACATGAATGCCTGTGAAATCTTCGTCCGCCGTCTGCTTTAAAAATTGCAGATACTTTTGAACGCCTTCAAAATAATCGTTTACAAGCCCGAGGTCCGCGCCTGTCGGTCTCGGCAGCTTATCTTCCGGTTCATCCATAAGACGTTCAATCTCGGCCTCCTGCTCATCAGAAAGCTTAAAGCCGTCCCCTCCGAAAAATTTAATTCCGTTATCCTGTACGGGGTTGTGAGAAGCGGAGATCATGACGCCCGCCTCAGCATCCATGGCTTTCGTTAAATAGGATACCCCCGGCGTAGAAATAACGCCGAGGCGCATCACTTCAGCTCCGATCGATAAAAGTCCGGCGACAAGGGCTCCCTCCAGCATATGTCCGGAGATACGTGTATCACGGCCGATCAGCACTTTCGGGCGCTGCTTATCTTTGGTCAGGACATAACCGCCAAAACGCCCAACTTTAAAGGCCAGCTCTGGCGTAAGCTCGCTGTTGGCAACACCTCTTACACCATCTGTTCCAAAATACTTGCCCATTTTGTATCGCTCCTTTTTCATTCTGTTGAAGAAGAATCAGCGCTTGATCCGTCTTCATCCTGGTCTTGATTTTGATCCTGGTTTTGACTTTTATTCTGATCGCTGTCAGTGTCGTCTTCCCGGTTCTTGTTCTTGTCTTTGTCTGCGTCTCCGCTTGTGCCGTTCTTATTGCCGGAATCAGCGGAGCCGCCGTCATTTTTATTTGAACTTGTGTTTTTCTTAGAAGTCAGCTTGATCTTAACCGTGTCTTTTGACAGGGACCATGTGACGTTTTGCGGGCCGTTTACTTCAAGCTTTACAGAGTGCTCTCCGTCATCCAAGTCCGAGACATTGGCATACAGTTCAATGTCCGACTTTTTCAGCGCCTTAATGTTGGCGGGAGAGCCTTTGGCCGTAATATTTATCGCCTGCGATTCAGGATCGAGAAACTCAATCTGCTGTGAGCCTCCCAGTCCGACCGTCTTGATTCCGACATTGTCAAAATCCTTTTTGTCTTCACTGTCCACTTTAACATGAAGCGTGATTTTTTCCGGTGATACCTTAGTGACACCCTTAGGAAGCGGGATATCGGCATTGATATCGGTATCTTTATCAATTTTGCCTAAATCAAGAGATACGCCGTCAATAAATTCAAGTGAATCCAGCACATCCTGCGGGCCGTAAACCGTCACCTCACTCGGATTCGAGTCAATGCTCGCAACGCTCACCCCGTCCGGAAGACTTCCCTTCCTTTCGATTTTGAAAGGAAGCTTTTTGCTCGGACTGGCTACGGGAACCGTCACTTTAATGACTGACGGTTCAACATCAACAGGAAGTGCGTTGCCGTCTTTGTCATAGACGGTCACCTTCACTTCCTTTTCAATGGTCTCATTTGCATTTTCTAGGTTCACGGATGCTTTGACAAGTGAAATGTTATCAATCACATTTTTCGAACCTGTAATCTGCACGTTTTTCGGGCTGATAATCGGCTGCTGAGGGGTATATCCCTTTTTCATTTTGCTTTTATTGTAGTATTCAACTTCCACGGGAAAACTCTCAGCCGTTTTTTCCTGAATCGTAACCGTCGTGACTGACGGGTTAATGGAGACCGTCAGTCCGTCCGATACGTTTTTCGCCTTCAATTCGACCTTATGAGTCCCGGTCTTCAGCTTATTCATATCGGCGTATATCTCAAAATTCTTCGTCTGTCTCGCCTTTTTCACCGCGCTTGTCGAGCCTTTAATCGTGACATTTACGGTCTGGGGCACGCCGGTGACGACATAGTTCGCTTCATCATAGTATGCTTTTACAGGAATATCAGTAAGCGTAGCCTCGTCAGTCGTTGATGTCGGAAAAAAGGATTCCCCCGGCTTTTTCGGAGTCGGCGCCTGGTTGTTGTTAACCGCAACGTAAAGCAGCAGCGCAAAGAGCAATGCAATGATCTTTACAGCCCAGCGGTTGTTTAAGAATTTATCCATTTTTCTTGCCCCTCCAGTACCAGCGGTTAGAAGAAGTATCTCTGGCGTTTTTCTTAAACTCGGCTTCAAGCATTTCTTTCAGTGCTTCTTCCGTCAATTCTCTGTGAAGGTCTCCGTTTTTGGCCACACTGATGGCGCCCGTCTCTTCAGATACAATAATGGTTAAGCTGTCCGTCACTTCACTGATGCCGACAGCCGCTCTGTGACGCGTCCCCAGCTCCTTTGAAATAAACGGGCTTTCAGAAAGCGGCAGATAACAGGCAGCCGCCGCAATCTCGTTATTTTTCATAATGACCGCTCCATCATGCAGCGGTGTATTCGGGATGAAGATATTAATCAAAAGCTCCGAGCTGACCTGCGCATTAAGCGGGATGCCCGTCTCAATATAATCGCCCATTCCCGTATCGCGCTCAATGGCGATGAGTGCGCCGATGCGGCGTTTCGCCATGTAGCTGATCGATTTTGTAATCGCTTCAATTGTCTTATGCTGCGCTTCCTCCACGGGGGTTCCGCTCCTGGAAAAGAACCGGCCCCGTCCGAGCTGTTCAAGCGCCCGTCTCAGCTCAGGCTGGAATATAATGATGATCGCTAAAAATCCCCATGTTATCGCTTGGTCCATCAGCCACTGAAGCGTGCTGAGTCCCAAATATGAACTGGCCATCCGGACCAATACGATGACGACGATTCCTTTTAAAAGCTGAACCGCCTTCGTCCCGCGTATGACCATGATTAATTTATATATCACATACCAAACAAGGAGAATATCAACGGCATTGCCGAGGTATTGCAAAAATGGGATGTCCTCAAAAGCCATTTCCTCGTCCTCCAAGAATTCAGTCATTTCGTTTTTCTGTTATGAATTGTGCTGCATGAGCAATATGTACATCATATAGCGTGCTCATTATACCACATTTTGATTTCTCAAGTGAAATGAGCCAGAGCGGCGATGCACAAAAAAAAGAGTAAAGCGATTATACGCTTTACTCATCTTCACTCGGGTCCAAAGCGCTCACGACGCCCTGGCCCGCCGATTTCAGTTCGTACCAGACCCAGTCAAACAATTGGTTAATCTCTTCAATCTGCCCGGTGACTTGTCCGGCTGAGGCCATGTATTTTTCTCCGTTGACGACGGTCACATTGCCGTCGACTTTTCCTTCAATGAACAGCTTGCCGTTTTTTACTGTGACATCGCCCTTTACGGTCTCGCCTTCAGGGACGGTGACCGTGTGATTCTGCACGACAAGGTTCGGCTGTTTGGACACACTGAAATTGTGGTCATTATGCCAGCTGTTGAAAAAACCGCCGCCCATTAAAATCACAAAAACCGCTGCGGCTGCAATCATCGGATGAGTTTTTATCCATCGTTTTACAGAAGCGCGTTTTTTCTCTTTTGGAAGATTCGCCATAACTTTGGCAGTAAAATCAGCAGGGGCCGTGACATGCGATGTGCTTCGGACGAGTGCTACGGATTTCTCCATTTCATGAAAATGCCGTTTGCAATTCCCGCATGACTGCAAATGTTGTTTTAATACGTTTTCATCTTCAGGAAGGATATCTCCATCAAGATGCTTATGCATAAGCTGCACGATCTGTTCAGGACAGCTCATTTCATCACCCCACTTAAAGATCCCTCAATTGTTTTCTAAGAGCCTCTCTGCCTCTGTGTATCCTTGTCTTGACGGTGCCGACAGGGATATTCAGAATCTCCCCGATTTCAATTAAAGAGAGTTCGTCAATATACTTTAATACAATAACCGTTCTGTACTTGTCAGGCAGCTTTAAAATCTTTTTCTGAATTGTGTCCGACAGCTCCAATGACAATACGGCGTCTTCAGGGAGAACCCCGTCCGCGGCGATCTGCGAATACATCGTCAGCCCTTCTGTTCCCGCTACTTCTGCGTCCAGATAGTAATCAGGCTTTTTCTTGCGGATGCGGTCAATGGTCAGGTTGGTCGCAATTCTGTAAAGCCACGTTGAAAACTTTCTGTTGATATCGAAACTGTCGATATTGACATACGCTCTGATAAAAGCTTCCTGCGCAATATCTTCCGCTTCGTGAACATTGCCGAGCATGCGGTAGCAAAGCTGGTAAATCTTATCTTTATAAAGGTCAACGATTTCTGCAAACGCATTTTGATCGCCTTTTTTGACTTGCTTGATTCTTTTTTTAATCAGGTTTTCCATGTTTTATCTTACCTCTGCCCTTCACCGGTCTGTATCTATACGTTGATTGTTTTAAAAGGTTTCATTTTTTTATTACATTTATTTTACCAAATTTCAGGCAGGGTGTAGATGGAAAATACAGAATATACTGCCTTAACAGCAGCTTAAAAATAGTATATCTGATGAACAATCAGAAATCGAAACAAAATGCTGATAAAAAAAAGACACCTTTATGCAAAAGGTGTCTGAGACTGGGCTAGCTGGATTCGAACCAACGCATGACGGAGTCAAAGTCCGTTGCCTTACCGCTTGGCTATAGCCCAAAAATGGTGGAGGGGGGCAGATTCGAACTGCCGAACCCTGAGGGAGCGGATTTACAGTCCGCCGCGTTTAGCCACTTCGCTACCCCTCCGTATTTTTTTGAAAAACAGTGCCGGCCAGAGGACTTGAACCCCCAACCTACTGATTACAAGTCAGTTGCTCTACCAATTGAGCTAGGCCGGCAAATATGGTGGAGGATGACGGGCTCGAACCGCCGACCCTCTGCTTGTAAGGCAGATGCTCTCCCAGCTGAGCTAATCCTCCATATGACCCGTACGGGATTCGAACCCGTGTTACCGCCGTGAAAGGGCGGTGTCTTAACCGCTTGACCAACGGGCCGTTGTGTCCGCGTCGAGCTGACAAAAGTTATTATATACAGGTTGTACCCCATTTGTAAAGAGAAAAATTATTTTTTTTATTTTCAAACTTTTTTACCCGTTTTTTAACTGAAAAACTCATCCCTCCTCTCTTATTTCATTTATGATGAAAGTATCAAAATATTGAAGGGAATGGACACAGATGATCTTAGTCAGCTCTTGTCTCGGCGGTATCGAATGCAGGTATAACGGCTCTCACGCCGCTTCGGAAAAAATCCGCAGACTCGTAGAAGAAAAGAAAGCTGTTATGGTCTGCCCCGAACTTTTGGGCGGCTTCACCACTCCCCGCGAACCGGCGGAAATCATCGGCGGCACGGGCGAAGACGTGCTGAACGGAACAGCAAGAATCGTAACGGCATCAGGCGAAGACGTTACGGCTTTATATATGGATGGCGCGGAAAAAACGTTAGCATACGCAAAAGAAATAGGCGCCGCAACGGTCATCCTTAAAGAAAACAGTCCGTCCTGCGGCAGCAGCTTTATCTATGACGGCACTTTCTCAGGAAAAAAAATAATCGGAGACGGCATCACTTCCGCTCTTTTAAAACGGGCAGGCTGCCGTGTTCTATCAGAAGATGAATTGGATCAATTATAAAAAAGGAGAGTAGATATCATGGATGTAGCCCTGTCCTTTTATAAACCGGAGCATGCAGACGGACTGAACGGGTTTGTGCTGAGTGAAGAAGATAAAAAGTTCACAGCTCTCCCGAAGGATGTACTGCCGCAGGCTCTTGTCATCCGGGATCGCTACCCGACAGTCATTTTAAAAGAAGACCGCCCCGTCGGTTTTTTTATTTTACATACCTCAAAAGAAACCATTGCCCCGTATTCGAACAATGTGTCTGCCATTTTGCTGAGTGCGCTGTCCTTACATGCGCCGCATCAGGGAAAAGGTTATGCCAAACAAGCGATGCTGCAGCTCCCCGCTTTTGTCGCAAATTACTTTCCTTGGTGTGATGAAATCGTGCTTGCTGTAAACCATCGCAATCATCGTGCAAAGAACCTGTACCGGTCTTCCGGTTTTATTGATAAAGGTCGTCGCAGGATCGGCCCCATCGGTGAACAGCACATTCTGCATCATTTTTTGTGAAAGCGCTTGATTATTCATCTCACCCCTGCCGATTTTTCTTGAAACATCTATTCAGAAGCCCATATACTTCAAGTATTAACGACTTGGGAGGGTACAATCATGACAGACCGGCTTAACATTCACAGATTGACCACAGAAACCAGAAATCCGCAGACCGCTTCAATCCATCAAGCAGACACGATGGAAATTCTCCGCATCATTAACGAAGAGGATTTCAAAGTGGCTGAAGCCGTTCAGCAGGTGCTGCCCGATATTCAGATTGCCGTTCAATTCGCCCATCAATCATTACGGCGAAACGGCAGGCTGATTTATGCGGGAGCGGGCACAAGCGGCAGACTCGGTGTACTGGATGCGGTTGAATGCCCGCCTACATACAGCGTAAGTCCCGACACCGTCATCGGTCTGATGGCCGGAGGAGCAGACGCCTTTTTGCAAGCGGCTGAAGGTATAGAAGACAGCGAGGAAACCGGCGCTCTCGATCTCAAAACGATTGGGCTTACCGCAGAAGACACCGTAATCGCCATCGCGGCAAGCGGGCGCACGCCGTATGCGGCCGGTGCGCTGAAATACGCAAAAACAATCGGCGCCAAAACCGTCGCGCTCACATGCAATAAACACTCATTGATCAGCACTTATGCCGATCACAGCATTGAAGTCGTCGTCGGCCCCGAAGTGATTACAGGGTCAACACGAATGAAAGCGGCGACGGCACATAAAATGATTCTGAACATGATTTCCACGGCCGTGATGATCAAAAGCGGCAAAGTGTACGAAAATTTAATGGTGGACGTTCATGTCAGCAACGAAAAATTGAAAGAACGCGCAATCGGCATTATCCAAAGCATCACGGGCGTTCCGTACGACAAGGCAAAAGAAACGCTTGAGGCCGCAGGCAGCCATGTCAAAACGGCAATCGTCATGCTGAAGACGAATTCAGACGAAACACACGCGAAGGCACTGCTCAAAGAAGCAGACGGCTTCATTGACAAAGCCATTGAACAGCACGTTTCAAAGGAAAAAGAACGCTGATCGTTCTTTGGTGAAAAATAATGTGCTTTTACGAGCCCGCGCCGTTTTCATGATCGGCGCAGGCGCTTTTAGGACGCGTTTCAGGCACAGCTCCCCGGGAAAAATCGCACGGAAAAAGGAGGATCTCCATGAGCAAAGAGGCATTTTATCAGTCACTGGCCAAAGATATCCTGGACAATTGCGGCGGTTCATCGAATATTTCAGGCTTTACCCACTGTATGACACGCCTGAGGATTACACCTTTAGATCGGGACAAAACGGATATTGAAGCGCTGAAACAGCTTGACGGGGTAATAGGCGTCGTCGAAGCCGAAACACTGCAGATCATTCTCGGCACGGGTGTCGTCAATCATGTCGCCGACGCTTTCGCAAAACTTATGCCATCCGGAAAAAACATTGATTTAAAAGAAGCCGCCTCACGGAAAAAAGCCGATCTCAACAGAAAAAACACCACACCCATCAGACTGTTTCTGAGAAAAATATCAAGCATCTTCATTCCCCTTATTCCCGCACTCATTGCATCAGGTTTAATCACCGGTATTACGAAAGCCGTCATTCAGGCCGGCTGGCTCCCGAAAGAATCCCAAATCGCACTTATTTTAACGGTTATCGGTTCAGGCTTATTCGCTTACCTCGGCGTCCTTGTCGGCATCAATGCGGCGAAGGAATTCGGCGGGACACCCGCGATGGGCGGCCTTGCGGGCATATTGATCCTTAACCCTGAGATCGCCAATATCAGTTTGTTCGGAGAGAATCTGCTCCCTGGCAGGGGAGGATTAATCGGCGTTCTTTTCGCTGCGGTTTTTATCGCTTATACCGAACGGTTTATCAGAAAGTACGTCCATCAATCCATCGACATTATCGTCACGCCTACATTGTCTTTACTTATCACCGGGCTGGTGACATATGTCGTTTTTATCCCTGCAGGCGGTTTTATTTCTGATCTCATTACATCAGGTTTATTGTCGCTGCTGAATGTCGGGGGAGTGCTCTCAGGGTTTGTACTGGGAGCCGCCTTCCTGCCGCTTGTCGTCACCGGCCTGCATCAAGGCTTGACCCCCGTACATTTGGAATTAATCCGATCAATCGGAGATGACCCGCTTCTTCCGATTCTCGCGATGGGAGGCGCGGGTCAGGTAGGGGCGGCCTTCGCCATCTTTATGAAAACAAAAAAAGCCTCATTGAAAAGAGCGATCGGCGGCGGACTTCCATCCGGTCTGCTCGGAATCGGAGAGCCGCTCATCTTCGGCGTCACGCTCCCGCTCGGCCGGCCGTTTTTGACGGCGTGTTTAGGGGCGGGAATCGGCGGCGCCTTTCAAGCCCATTTTCAGGTGGCTACTTTTTCAATCGGTGTCTCCGGCCTTCCGCTCTCGTTTCTCGTACAGCCGGCTCAAATCGTTTTGTATATCATCGGTCTCTTCATCTCTTACGCGGCGGGCTTTGTCTTCACTTATGCGTTCGGATTTAAGGATGAAATGGCTGCTGAATTTGACTAAACCGGGAGGGATCAGAATATGAAAACACTGACAGCCGCCATACTCACAATGGTCATCAGCCTCTCTTTTCTGCCGCAGCACAAAGCCGAAGCCCAATCCAAATTATACGACGCAGCAAAGCTCAGAAAGGTTGATCAAATGATTGAAAAAGACATCGCAGAAGGATTCCCCGGAGCCGTCCTCGTCGTCGTAAAGGACGGACGGGTGATCAAAAAGAAAGCATACGGCTACAGCAAAAAATATGACGGGAACACCCTTTTATCCCGTCCGAAAAAAATGAAAACATCAACCATGTTTGATCTAGCTTCCAATACAAAAATGTACGCGGCGAATTTTGCATTACAGCGACTCGTCAGCCAGGGAAAGCTTGATGTGTATCAAAAAGTCTCGGCTTACCTTCCTGATTTCAAAGACAGAAAAAGCGATCCGATTCAAGAAAAAGACCGCATTCGCGTCATCGATGTGCTCCAGCATCAATCCGGTCTGCCGGCAAGCTTTTATTTCTATCAGCCGGACACCGCAGGCCCTTTGTATTCACAAGAACGGGATAAAACGATCCGTTTTCTCACTCAAATCCCGCTTGCATACAAACCGGGAACAAAACACGTATACAGCGATATCGGTTACATGCTTCTCGGCTGCATCATTGAAAACATAACCGGAAAAACCCTTGATGCCTATGCGGAACAAGAACTGTACAAACCGCTGAAACTGACGCACACACTGTTCAATCCGCTGCAAAAAGGCTTTAAAGAAAAAGCATTCGCAGCTACTGAACGTTTAGGCAACACACGTGACGGAGTCATCCATTTTCCTCACATCAGGACGTATACGCTGCAGGGGGAAGTTCACGATGAAAAAGCATTTTACTCAATGGGAGGGGTGTCCGGTCACGCCGGGCTGTTTTCCAGAGCTGACGACATGGCCGTCCTTCTTCAAGTCATGCTGAACGGAGGCAGTTATAAACACGTTTCTCTCTTCAATAAAAGAACGGCCGATTTGTTCACAACGGCGGCATCCTCTGATCCGACTTTCGCTCTCGGCTGGCGGAAAAACGGCAGCCCGGATATGGAGTGGATGTTCGGCCCTTATGCAAGCAGGCAGGCATACGGCCATACGGGATGGACCGGCACCGTCACGATTATTGATCCCGCTTATAAGCTGGGGATCGCACTTTTGACCAATAAAAAGCATTCCCCCGTCGTCAGTCCCGGTGAAAACCCGAATGTTTTTGAAGGGGATCTTTTTCCGACCGGAAGCTACGGCAGCGTCATAAAAACGATTTATGAAGCCATTGAATGACAACCCATGTCTTTTGTCCAAACTATGACGGCAGGAGGGCACCATCATGAAACTTGTCATCTCAGCTGTATTACTGTTGTTCATTGTTTTCGGCACGCATCATGCATCGACAAAACCGGACATTCCGTCACAGGCGGAACAAGCGGTATCCCGTATGACATTAGATGAAAAATTAGGGCAGATGCTCATGCCTGATTTTCGCAATTGGCAAAAAAAGGGGCAGTCATCACCTGAGGCTCTTACCAAAATGAATGACGAAGTCGCAGGGCTTATTCAAAAGTACCGGTTCGGCGGCGTTATCTTATTTGCAGAAAATGTAAAAAACACTGAACAAACGGTACGCCTGACAGATGCCTTTCAAAAGGCGAGCCCTGACATTCCGCTATTATTAAGCATTGATCAGGAGGGCGGCATCGTAACCAGACTTGGTGAGGGCACTCATTTCCCAGGCAATATGGCGCTCGGAGCCGCTAGAAAAACAGCCTACGCGTCCCAGACCGGCGCCATTATCGGGAAAGAACTGAAAGCACTGGGCATTAATACGAACTTCGCTCCCGTTCTCGATATCAATAATAATCCCGGAAACCCTGTCATCGGCGTCAGGTCGTTCAGTTCAGACCGAGATCTGACAGCTTCACTCGGTCTTGCCTCAATAAAGGCTCAGCAAAAGCAGGATGTCGCTGCCGCCGTCAAACATTTCCCGGGACACGGCGACACGGATGTCGACAGCCACTACGGCCTTCCGCTTGTCACCCACAATCAAGAAAGGCTGCGTCAGATTGAACTTTATCCGTTCCGGAAGGCCATTCAGGCCGGAGCTGATATGATCATGACAGCCCATGTGCAATTTCCCGCGTTTGACGATACAACCTATAAAAGCAAGCTGGACGGTTCAGACATCCTCGTACCCGCCACGCTCTCGAAAAAAGTGATGACTCATCTTCTCCGTGAGGAAATGGGCTTTAACGGCGTCATCGTCACGGATGCATTAAATATGAAAGCCATTGCCGATCATTTCGGCCAGGAAGAGGCGGTCGTCATGGCCGTAAAAGCAGGCGTCGATATTGCCCTGATGCCGGCCCAAGTGACATCGCTGCAAACGGAAAACCGCTTTGCCCGGGTTCATTCCGCTTTAAAAAAGGCAGTACAAAAAGGGGATATTCCGCTGCAGCAAATTAACAAATCGGCGGAACGCATCATTTCCCTGAAAATAAAACGAGGGATATATCCCGCACCGAAAGAGACAAATCTGAAAAAGAAGATTGCAAAAGCAAAGAAAACCGTCGGCAGCAAAAATCACCTGAAAGCTGAAAAACAAATCGCGGAAAGGTCCGTCACCGTCTTACAAAACAAAAACCGCACCCTCCCATTCAAACCGAAAAAGAACAGCCGCGTTCTCATTGCAGCTCCATATGAAGATCAAACAGCGTCAATGGAACAAACCATTCGGCAGCTCATCAAGAAGAAAAAAATCCGGCCGGTAACCATCAGTAAAATGAACTTCGCCGAACGCACATTTCATGATGAACACAAAAAGCAGATATCTGACGCTGATTACGTGATTACAGGCTCATATGTTGTGAAAAATGATCCTGTCGTAAACGACGGCGTGATTGACGATTCCGTCACAGATCCCGGCAAGTGGACGACTGCATTTCCGCGGGCCGTCATGAAAGCCGCACAATCGAACCAAAAACCCTTTGTGCTGATGAGCCTGCGTAATCCATATGACGCTGCGAACTTTGAAGAAGCTGAAGCCCTTATCGCAGTCTACGGCTTTAAAGGATATACAGACGGACAATTTCTCCAGCCAAACATTCCGGCAGGCGTTGAAGCGATATTCGGACAGACAAAACCGCAAGGCAGGCTGCCCGCTGACATTCCTTCCGTCACGCATCCGGGAACGACACTGTATCCTTATGGTTTCGGTATCAATCTGAAGACCGGAAAACCGCTTTAAACAGGAGGACTGATCATGAAAACACAAACGGCTGCGCTTCTTGCCGGACTTGTCGTCATCAGTGCTATGACGGCAGTCTCGGCGGCTTCTGACAGAAACCTTCATACCGCCAAGAAACCAAGCATCCAAACAGGCATCGACCGCCTGCTGAAAGATTATAAACAGGAACTGAAGGGAAAAAGGGTCGGGCTGATCACCAACCCGACCGGTGTGAACGCGTCATTGAAAAGCAGCGTTGACGTGCTGTATGAGGCGCCAGACATCCACTTGACCGCATTATTCGGACCGGAGCACGGTGTCCGCGGCGATGCTCAGGCCGGAGACAAAGTCACATCCTATATAGACGAAAAAACAGGGCTTCCCGTCTACAGCCTATACGGGGAAACGAGGAAACCGACGCCTGACATGCTGAAAGATACAGATGTACTGATTTTCGATATTCAGGATGTCGGAACGCGATACTACACCTACATTTATACAATGGCCTATGCCATGGAAGCGGCAAAAGAAAAAGGCATACCTTTTTATGTATTGGACCGGCCGAATCCGCAAGGCGGACGAAATCCGGACGGCCCGGTTCTTGAACCGGATTACGCTTCATTTGTCGGACTGTATCCGATCCCGCTGAGGCACGGCATGACGATCGGTGAGCTTGCTCTTTTATTCAATAAAGAGTTTCATATTGGCGCCGACCTCACCGTCGTAAAAATGAAGCGCTGGAAGCGGACGATGACGATTGAAGATACCGGTCTGCCGTTCGTCCTCCCTTCGCCTAATATCCCGACTCCGGACAGCATATTCGCATATTCGGCGACAGGACTAATCGAAGGCACAAACGTATCCGAAGGAAGGGGCACGACAAAGCCGTTTGAACTGATCGGCGCGCCTTATATGAAAAGCACCGAGCTCGAAGAACGCCTGAACAGTCTCAAGCTTCCGGGCGTCACCTTCAGAGCCGCATCATTTATCCCCAGCTTCTCCAAGCACCAGGGCAAGCTGTGCCACGGCGTACAAGTCTACGTAACAAACAGAAACACATTTGAAGCGGCAAAAACAGGGCTTTCCATTCTGAAAACCATGCATGACTTATATCCGAATGACTTTTCCTTCTTGACGACAGGCTCTTTTGACAAGTTGATCGGTAACGGCTGGGTACGCAAAAAAATAGAAAAAGGCACTTCCATTGAAGACATCACCGGCACATATCAACGCCGGCTGGACCAATTCAAAACTCTAAGAAAACAATACCTCATATACTGACAACATTCGTGTTACACGTGTAACATTTTGACGCATTTCACATTTCCGCTTTTTATAGGAAAACATTCATTTATTTGGTACAATTTAAATGATAACAGTTATCATTTAAATGAATGTTTCCTAAAAGGTGGTTTCTCATGAAAAACACATTATTCTTTCAGCCCATTGATATCATCTCCGTAAAAAAAACAGCCGACCTTCTGTCAGAGCATCAGCTCACTAATTCCCCCGTATTGATCTTTCATGTGAAAGGCGAGGGACAAATTGATATCGGAACAGACAGCTTTCCGCTGCAGAAGGAAACGCTCTACATCTGTCCTTGTGATGAGACATTCAATATTGCCCCTATACCGTCAGGCGGCATCCATTTGTATATCGTCAGACTCCGTGTTTTCTCCTATTCATCAGATGATGAAGCGATGCTTCCGGATAACGGGGAAGACATCTTCCACGGACTTCAGCAAATGAATTTACAAACGGTTGATCATTTGACAAGCCGGCTTCAGTCACTTTCTGAAAATGCGCGATCGGCGGATGCATTGCAGAAAATGAAATATACAGCCGACTTTCAGCAGCTGATGTACGACCTTTATGCCGCAAAAGTATGCCATCAAAATAATACGAAAGCGGCGATCGAACAGACAAAACAATTCATTCATGCTCAGTCCGACACAAAAATCACGCTCACCCAGCTCGCTCATATGGCGGGAATCAGTCCCAAGCATTACAGTGAAACCTTTAAAAAACTATACGGGCAGAGCGTAACTGAATATATCACAGACATCCGCATAACCAATGCGAAAAAACTGATGGCCAAGGCAAACTGCAAACTGCGGGAAATCGCTCATCAAATCGGCTACCAAGATGAATTTTATTTCAGCCGCATCTTTAAAAAACATACCGGCAGCTCACCCACAAGCTATATGAAAAAAAGGCGCACAAAAATGGCCGCGTACGGAAAAGAAACGATGGGGCATCTGATTCCTCTGCATCACGTGCCTTATGCTGCGGCGCTGCACCCGAAATGGACGGCCTATTATTACAAACAATTCTCTTCCGATATTCCGGTTCACCTGAGTGCTTACCGCTATAATGCAAATTGGGAAGAGAACCTGCACACGCTTTCCCAAGCTGCCCCGGACATCATTTTCAGTCTTGATTCTGTCAGTGAAGAAGAAAAACAGCGCCTGAATGACATCACTGACGTTTTTTACCTTCCGGCTCAAGAAAATTGGAGAGACCAGTTTCTTCGCACAGCCGCATATTTGAATGAAGAGCAGGAAGCGCGGCACTGGCTTAAAGCTTATCAAAGTCTCGCCCATTCAGCGAAAGATGCTCTGAAACACGTGCGGCATCAGCGGTTCTTATTTGTCCGTGTATATAAAGAAAATATGTACATCGCCCATAACAACAGTATTGAGGATGTCTTCTTCGGTGATTTAGGCTTTGCCTCCGCAAAACCGGAATCTTTTGCTCCTGACGAAAAGATTTCCTTGGACATGCTGGCGGATTGCCAGGCTGACTGCATCATGCTTTTCACTTGTAAAGAACCGGAAACGCTTCGTTATTTTCAGCGGATTCAGCAGACCGGGATATGGCAGAACCTTAGAGCCGTCAGCAATAAACGCGTGTTTCCTATATCATCTGACCCGTGGATTGAATATTCTCCAAGCGGACATCAGCGGATGATCGAGCAAAGCATTTCTATTTTTTCCGAAGATCGTCCATGGTAATGCCGGAAATTATCCATGGTCTTATCCCTGTTCATTCTCTATAATTCCAATTGATAATAGTTATCAATTGAACAGGAGGAACAATAGATGAAGAAATTGGCATTCGCTTTCATGATTTTGCTTTTGGCTTTCACGGCCGCGGCTTGCGGAAGCTCAGAAACATCTGATACAGCAAGTAAAGGAAAGGACGCTTCTTCAGATAAAAAGAAAATCGAATATCTCGGAAAAACATATGAAGTCAAAGCGCCGACTGACAAAATCGCCATTACAGGCAGCGTAGAATCAATGGAAGACGCCAAATTGCTTGACGTTCATCCAGCAGGAGCAATTTCTTTCTCGGGCAAATTCCCGGAACTGTTTAAAGATATTACAGATAAATCCGTATCAACGGGGGAAAAAATGCAGCCGAATATGGAAAAAATTCTTGAGCTGCAGCCGGACGTCATTCTGGCATCAACCAAATTCCCGGAAAAAACGTTGAAAAAATTGAGCGGCACCGCTGAAACGATCCCTGTCTCTCATATCTCATCAAACTGGAAAGAAAACATGATGCTGCTCGCCCAGCTTACAGATAAAGAGAAAAAAGCGAAAAAAATCATCGCAGATTACGAACAGGACCTGAAAAAGACAAAAACAAAGATCAACAGCAAAGCGAAACAGTCAAACGCGCTGGTCATCAGAATCAGACAAGGCAATATTTATATTTATCCTGAACAAGTATATTTCAACTCCACGCTTTACGGTGATTTAGGCCTGAAGGCGCCGGACGAAGTCAAAGCGGCGAAAGCGCAGGAACTGATTTCTCTTGAAAAATTAAGCGAAATGAACCCTGACCATATCTTCGTACAATTCTCTGATGACGAAAACGCAGATAAGCCGGACGCTTTGAAAGACTTAGAGAAAAATCCGATCTGGAAGAGCCTGAAGGCAGTCAAAAAAGACCATGTATACGTCAATACGATTGATCCGTTAGCCCAAGGCGGAACCGCGTGGAGTAAAATCAGCTTCTTACAGGTTGCGGCTGACAAATTGACTCAAGACTAATAAAGAGTAGGTTTTTCACATGTATGCAAAACGGCGGACACACATGATTATCATTGCTTCACCGATTGCCATTGTTCTGTCACTGCTGCTTTCCGTTTTATACGGCGCAAAGCAGCTTGACATCCATACCGTGTTCTCCGCATTGCTGCACTTTAATCCGGAGAATACCGACCATCAGATCATATGGCATTCAAGAATCCCGAGGGCTGCCGGCGCTATGTTTATCGGCGCAGCCCTTGCTGTTTCCGGAGCGCTCATGCAGGGAATCACACGGAACTATCTGGCCTCGCCTTCAATCATGGGTGTGTCGGACGGCTCCGCTTTTATCATCACCCTTTGCATGGTATTGCTCCCTCAATCGACATCCATTGAAATGATCATATACTCGTTTATCGGTTCCGCATTCGGCGCTGCTCTTGTTTTCGGGCTGGCCTCCATTCTTCCCGGCGGTTTTACCCCGGTGCAGCTTGCCATCATCGGAACGGTGACAAGTATGCTTCTCAGCAGTCTGTCGGCTGCGCTTTCGATTTATTTTCAAATTTCGCAGGATCTCAGTTTTTGGTACAGTGCGAGACTGCATCAAATGAACCCTGATTTTTTGAAACTGGCCGTCCCGTTTTTTGCGATCGGAATCATCACGGCCATGATTCTCAGCAAAAAGGTCACTGCCGTATCATTAGGAGACGACATTTCAAAAAGTCTGGGACAGCAGAAAAGAACCATCAAACTCATGGCGATGACGGCCGTTGTCATATTGACCGGAAGCTCGGTGGCACTCGCCGGAAAAATTGCATTTGTCGGTTTGGTCGTTCCGCACATTACACGTTTTCTCGTCGGATCGGACTACAGCAGGCTGATCCCATGCGCGTGCATCATCGGCGGCGTCTTCCTGACCCTTTGCGATCTTGCCAGCCGATTCATCAATTATCCGTTTGAGACGCCTATTGAAGTTGTCACTTCTATCATCGGTGTTCCTTTCTTTCTTTATTTGATTAAAAGAAAAGGAGGGGATCAGCGTGGTACGTAAAATGGCCGGAATTTATATCATTCTGATTGCTCTCATATTGCTCGTAAGCTATTTCAGCATGACAAGCGGTTCTTTTTCCGCAAAGCCGGGTGAACTGCTCAGTACGCTTTTCCGCATCCATCCGAATCCGCAATATGACATTTTGCTGTTTCAGCTGAGGCTGCCGCGCATTGTCATGGCTGCTGCCATCGGACTCGGGTTGGGGATAGCCGGAGCCGTTATTCAGGCCATTACCAAAAACGGTCTTGCCGATCCCGGTATTTTGGGCATTAATGCAGGAGCCGGAGCCGGAATCGTCACGTTTATGCTTCTGTTTCAGGGACAATCTGAAGCGACGGCACTTGCCTCTGCGATGGGTATGCCTGTCTTCGGCCTCATCGGAGGATTGATGGCGGCCGTGCTGATCTATATTTTCGCCTGGCACCGGGGGCATCTGGAATCGGGCAGAATTATTCTCGTCGGGATCGCCATGAATTCCGGATTCAGCGCGCTGTCTTTATTTCTTTCATTAAAAATGGACCCGCAGGATTATGAGATGGCGATGGTTTGGAAAAACGGCAGCATCTGGTCGGCAAACTGGTTGACCATTACGGCGATCCTTCCGTGGCTGATCGTGTTCATTCCTCTGCTTATGGCGAAAACGTCATTGCTGGATACCATTCGTTTCGATGAGGACACGGTGAAAAGCCTCGGTGTTTCAACCAATAAAGAAAAAACGATTTTACTCATTGCCTGCATCGCTTTGATCAGCGCATGTGTAACCGCAGCGGGCAGCATGGCATTTGTCGGACTGATCGCGCCCCATATTTCCCGCAGGCTCGCCGGGATTGAGCACAGATACTCATTACCGGTCAGCGGATTGGTCGGTATGCTCCTCGTCATATCCGCCGACTTTGCGGGCAAATTGTTCTTTCAGCCTTCAGAAGTGCCGGCGGGAATTATTCTTGCGATTCTCGGCGTTCCTTATTTCTTTTTTCTTCTGTTTAAGCAAAAGAAGGGGCTGGATGCATGAGAGGCACCCTTACAGAACACCGGATAAACGGAAAGGAATGCACTGTGTATCTTCCTCCCTCCTATTCGGTTCAAACAGGGGCTTTACCCTGTGTGTACGTACTGGACGGGGGTTTTTTGTTTTTAGAACAGATGGATAAGCTTGAATCCCAATTTGCGAACGGAACACTTCCCGAATTGATTTTCATCGGCATCAAACCGGCTGACAGGCTCGATGAGTACACGCCGTGGCCCGCGCCCTCCCTGAGCCCTGCGTTTCATGATTTCGGCGGCAAAGGGAGGCTCTTTCTCGAGGAGCTGACAAATGTCATCATTCCCACTGTTGAAGATATGCATCACATTTCTGCACATCCGGAAACGAGAGGACTGATCGGCGCGTCATTAGGCGGACTGTTTTCGATATACGCGATGCTCCAAAAGCCTGAAACATTCGGCAGAATCGGTTGTATTTCCGGTTCCTTCTGGTATGAAAAATCAGCAGATTATGTCCGCTCCGCATCTTTGCGTCCGGCACGGCGGCGTATCTTTATGTCTGTCGGCAGCCGCGAAGCTGAGCATAAAAACAACATCCAAAACAACATGATCCGACTAAATAAAGACGTGTACGAAAGCCTCAAGCAAAAAGGCTTTTCTCAATCTCAGCTCTCTTTCACGATCGAAGAGGGCGCCGTGCACCATCAAGAAGCATTCAAACGACAATTCAATGCAGCACTAAGCTGGCTGTACGGAAAAAACCGCTCACGTAGCTGAGCGGTTTTTTTCATACTTCATCACGACCGGCTTAAGTTCAAAGCGTCTCAGCAAATAGCCGAACAAAGCGGCAAGGATTTGCTGAAAAAGCATCCCGATGACGACCGGAACCGCCACTTGAGACGGAAAAAAAGAAACGGCGAGAACGGCTCCGGCGCTGATATTGCGCATGCCCCCCGTATAAATCAGAGACACAATTTCATCCTGGCTCCGCTTCATCAGCCTTCCGATCAGCCATGCCACGGCATAACCCGTCATGGCAATAAAAAATACCATGCCAGCGATGCCCGCAAATTTGATATCCACGTGCGTGACATACGGCGCGATTTCCGAACTGTTAATGGCAATGACAATCATCAGACAGATTTTTGAAAAAGGAGACAGCGACCGGCTTATTGCCTGAGTCCTTACCGGCGGGGAAAACTGGTTGACTATCATCCCTGCGATGGATGGAATCACCACCATCTCCGCCAGCCCTTTCATCATTCCCCACACATCCATCTGAACATTCGCCCCGGCCAGGACAGACAGGCTTAACGGTACGATAAAAGGAGAAAGCACGGTATCAACCAGGATAATAGACAGCGTCAATCCGACATTCCCCTTATACATCGCAGCCCAAATCAAACTCGTAATTCCGGTCGGAATCACCACACCCATAATCAGCCCCGTCACAGTTAAAGGGTCACCGCTGAAAATCAGATGGCCGCTTCCCCATGCAAAAACAGGCATGAAAATATGCAGAACAAACAATGCCATGATCATCGGGAGCGGCTTCTCGATACTGCGCTTCAGCGAATGAAAATTGGCACTCAGACTGCCCGTAAATGTAATAAATGCAAATATCCACGGCACAGCGCCGGCCATCCAGCTGATATGCTGAGATAACAGCACACCCGCCGCCACACTTGACGGAGTCAAAAGCGGCATGATTCTCCCCAACACTTGGTTCAACTTCTGAAGCCACATCATATGCAAGTCTCCTATATACGGTTTTCAAGTCTCATTCATTATAACAATGCCCCCCGGCAAATTTAACCGAAAAAAAGCCAAAAGCCCGGATATATTCATCCGGACTTCACAAATTCTATGCCATTTGTTTCATTAAATCTCGGCTTTTCTGATTTAATCCCTTTAATTCAGCCTCAATTCCGTATTCTTTACATTTGGCGACAATTTTCTCAAGAGCCGCCGCTCCCGAATCATCCCACACGTGGGCGTCGGTCAAATCAATGACAATCCGTTTCACGTCTTCATCATAAACGATGGCATTCATGAGCTCAGACACGGAAGCAAAAAAGATCTGTCCCGTTACCTTATAAGTTCTGACATCTTTCTGTTCGGAATGTGACACAATCTTCAGCTTAGAAATTTTCGCCGTAAAAAAGATCGCGCTTAATATCACACCCGCGAAGACACCCTTTGATAAATCATTTGTCAGGACGACCGTCACGACGGTAATAACCATAACGATCGAATCAGTAAGGGGCGCTTTCCGCAAACCTTTAATCGATGACCAGTCGAACGTGCCGATAGACACCATAACCATCACGGCCACCAGCGCAGCCATCGGAATTTTCACGACGATACCGCTTAATACGGCAATTAAAAACATTAAAAACGCGCCGGCGGTAAAAGCCGATAATCGGCCGCGTCCGCCGGCTTTCGTATTAATGACAGACTGGCCGATCATGGCGCATCCGGCCATGCCTCCGAAAAATCCGTTCACAATATTGGCGATGCCTTGTCCGCGGCTTTCTTTGTTCTTATCACTATCCGTATCCGTCATTTCATCAATGATCTGGGCTGTCAGCAATGACTCGAGTAATCCGACGAAAGCAAGCGCCAGAGAATACGGGAAAATAATCCGCAATGTCTCAAACGTCCACGGAACATCCGGTATCAAGAAATGCGGAAGTGAACTTGTGATCCCGCCCATATCACCGACCGTGCGGACATCCGCATGGAAGACCACCGCAATGATCGTCATGACAATAATCGCCACCAGCGGAGACGGCACAGCCGTCGTAACCTTCGGCAATAGATATATGATAGCCAGTGATCCGGCAAGCATGGCATACATGACCCATGAAGCTCCTTTGAACTGCGGCAGCTGCGCAGAAAAAATCAAGATCGCCAAAGCATTCACAAATCCGATCATGACCGAACGCGGAATAAATTTCATCAATTTCGCTATCTTACTGACACCAAGAATAAATTGAATAATACCTGTCAAAATGGTTGCCGCAAACAAATACTGCAGCCCGTAATCAGCCACCAATGTCACCATGACAACCGCCATTGAACCCGTAGCGGCTGAAATCATTCCCGGTCTGCCGCCGAAGATAGAAATAATAATCGCGATACAAAATGATGCATAAAGGCCGACCATCGGATCGACACCTGCAATAATTGAAAATCCGATCGCCTCAGGGATCAGAGCGAGAGCAACCAGAATACCGGCCAGAATGTCTTTACGGACATTCCCGAACCATTGCTGCTGTAACGTATAATCTTTCAAATGATAACGACTCCTTTTCACTATAAAAATCCGCACCCTATCAGTTGGAAACATTGATTTTATCTGGGGAATATGAGGCAAGCTTACGGGGAAAAGAGGACACGCTCAGAGTATAATGTCGTTGAGGAAAGGAATTGTTAACAAAGAGTATCATATTAAACTTTAAAGAAATGTGCAAGCCGTATAAATAAGAAAAGAAAACGGCCCTCACTGGAGCCGTTTCCGCTTTTATAAAAGTTCCGGATCAGACACAAGAATCGTTTTTATTGCGCTGATATCCTTTCTTTCTTTTGTCACCGGGTCGATGCCCATGAGATGATCAATGGCTTCTTCATAATTCTTCAGTTCCGTCTTTTCCGTAATAAAATC
Organism: Bacillus sp. Pc3; assembly: GCF_000815145.1. Classification (NCBI taxonomy): domain Bacteria; kingdom Bacillati; phylum Bacillota; class Bacilli; order Caryophanales; family Bacillaceae; genus Bacillus; species Bacillus sp. Pc3. The sequence goes on from NZ_CP010406.1 coordinate 1,881,404, forward strand.
ATAGAGCTGCGGAAGGTCGGACGCGCATGCTAACGCGGCTTCCATGATCTGGCGGGCTTCACCTGTGCCCACAATCGTTACGCCGTTTGACAGCAGCTGGTACGGCCTGATCGTCATCTCATACGTATCATCAAAGCCCATCGGCACGATTCTGCCTCCCTTTTCAATAAAAGGATAAGCCCAATCAAGCTGGTTGCCGATCGCGTCAAAAATCACATCAAATTTTCTTCCTTGATTAATCCGTTTCACTTCATCCACGGTTAATGCTTCAGGGTGGTAGACATAATCAGATATCCGGCTTGCCGCCTCGCTTCGGAAACTGCCTATTTCAGTCGCAACCGTCAATCGCGCCAGTTTTTTCACCATCATTTGCACAAGCAGTCCGATCGGTCCCGACCCCAAAACCAAGACCGAGTCCTCCGGCTGAATCGAAGCCTTGTCCACAACATTCAGCACACAAGAGAGAGGCTCAACCAATGTGGCCCGCTCCCATTCCATTGAATCCGGAATTCTGTACATGAACCTGTCTTCCCCCACGTAATATTCCGCAAACGTTCCGTGCGCCCCGATTCCGAGCTGCCAATCCTCGAAGGTTTCGCAATAACACGTCAGCCCTCTCCGGCAATAATGACATTTCCCGCAAAACTGCGTAGGATCTATCACGACGCGGTCTCCGACTTTTACATTTGTCACGTCCGGTCCGATTTCCACGACCGCTCCCACCGATTCATGCCCCATAATCATATGATGGGTTGCATTCATTTTTCCTTTCAGCACATTTAAGTCCGTTCCGCAGATACCGGTACCGAAAATTTTCACTTTCACATCATTGGATTTCCGAATTTGAGGCTCGTCCACCTCTTGATATTCAAGCTTATCATTAGGAGTCCAGACCAACGCCTTCATATTTCTCTTCCTTTCTGCCCCAGCGGATTTGGTCTAACAATGTTTGATGAAGCTCCTTCGTTGAAGCCGCAATACATGATTGCTGATTCTGATAACTTAAATCTGTCAGAAGCGTTTCGTCCAAAGACCGGCCGTACGCATCCGTAATGACCACTCCCGCCTTCTTCGCCAAAAAGACGCTTGCGGCAATATCATAAGGAAACAAATGCAGCACCTGTCCGTTCCCGACCTGCTGAAAATCTGAAAGCAGCTTCGGATCATCTTTCAGCAGACGATTGCCGATATCCACATAAGCATCCATCTGCCCCGTGATAATTCGTGAAATCGAATAAGAAGCGCTGTTGAAAACAAAAACCCCGCCATTATTAGCCGATTGGTCAATCAGATGGCCGTATGCGTCCGTCATCAGCTTCGCCGGATGCCCGTTAAATTCAAGGCTCCAAAACATATTCTTAATATCCCGCACTCCGCTCAAATTCGGCAAATCTCCCTGATACCCCTCAAATTGAATGACATCGCTGTAAATATCACCGTACATATAAGCGCCCGATTTCAATTCAAGCAAAAAAGCAAATTCGATATCCTTAATCTTTGCGTTTGGCTTATATGAAGCAAGCGCAATCGAAATACACGACATTTCAAGCCCCGCGGCGGCCGGGCGCGTTCCGTCTATCGGATCTACAATTAAAATATATTGCGGATCTTCTCCAATCAGCTTCAGGCCGCCATCCTCCGTGTAAAAAGCAACCGGATGGCCCTTTTCTTGAATATAATCCAGCACCGCCTCCTCAGCAGCGGCGTCTATGTTAAATTGGGCGTCGCCTCCCGGAGAATAGCCGTTTACGAGCCGGTTTTTCAGCGTGCCTTTTTGATTTTTCACCTTTTGATAAACAAATTGTCCAAGCCCAATGATATAGTCTCTCACTTGATTTCCTCCAATAGCTTGCGAAGTCTGTAGCAGAGCACTTCGGCTTCACTAAGTGTAATGGTTAAAGGCGGACGGATTTTAAATACATTTCCGAACCCGTAACGGGATGTCCGGAGAATCAGCCCGTAATCCATCGCCCGTTTTGCAATATAATTGGTCAGCTCCACATCCGGTTCATTGTTCTCTTTGACAATCTCCACACCGATCATAAGACCGACGCCTCTTACCTCAGAAATAAAAGCGAACTCCTCTTTCATCGTTTCTAAGCGATCCATAATATAATGACCGACCGTCGTTACATTTTCCAAAAATCCCGGACGCTGCATGATATCTATGGTTTTACACGCGGCAGCGGCGGCCATCACATTTGAGCCGTACGTGAAGGAGTGCGTATACCCCGGAAGCCCGGTATACTTGTCCTCCGTCAGAGTGGCGGCGACTTGGAAGCCTGTGCCCCCGAGCCCTTTTGCTACCGTCATCATATTAGGTTTCACATCGAAGTGGTCCGCGGCAAACATTTTGCCCGTCCGTCCGAACCCGGTCTGAATTTCATCAAAAATCAGGGCGATATCGTGTTCATCACAAAGCTGTCTCAGCTGTTTAAAATACTCTTTAGGCGGAACGACGTTTCCACCGTTGCCGGATATCGGTTCAATAATCATGGCGGCAATTTTTCCATTGCTCGCATACTCAATAAAATCATTAATTCTTTCTACGCACAGCATACCGCATGAATCAGGTTTCTGATTATAAAAACAGCGGCTGCAATACGGATCGGGGACTTGAAGGCCAAAAGAAATTTGCGGCGGGAAAGGTTCTTTTCTGAATGAGTTGCCGGACAAAGCGGAAGTCATATACGTTTGTCCGAGGTGGCTTCGAAATAAGGAGATGACATCGGTTTTTCCGGAGTAATACTGAGCCATTTTAATAGCTCCTTCATTTGCACCGGAACCGCTGCTGACTTTAGGGTGTACTTTTGTGAGATTATCGGGGGCGATTTCTACTAGTTTTTCTGCCAGTTTATTTACGGCGTCTGTTTGAAAAGATGATGTCACATGGATCAGCTTATCGGCTTGTTCTTTAACCGTATCAATGACTTCTTTGTTACCGTATCCTAAATTCAAGTTAAATGTGGCAGAAGCGCAATCAATGTACTCATTCCCCTCTTGATCGTACAGGTAAATCCCTTCTCCGCGCTCCATTACTACATCGTCAACACTGTAATACAAGCTGTCTGGATTCGTGATTTCCTTCGTTCCCACAAATACCACCCCTATGAAATTATTAGAATTTCGCTTTTTATCGTATTAATTATTGAAAATAATGTCAACGATCTTTCTTGTAAAAAATGTTAACAATTTGTTAACGTTACCATAAGGGATGTATGAGAAAAAGTTATGTGATATAGTAACAATACTTGGATTTTTTGTAAAAACGTCATGTCATACGAGTAGAGAGAAATATTATTTTACCAATAAGGAGATAAAATGATGAAAACTCGTCTGCTGTGGATAAGCTGTTTTTCTTATGGATCGATTGCTTTTACACTTGTTATTCTGGGAGCCGTACTGCCTGAGTTACTCACACATTATTCACAAAGCTACAGTAATGGCGGTGTGTTGGTATTCTCTCAGTTCATGGGCTTTCTCATCGGTGTCATCGGAATGCCTTACATGGTGAAAAAGCTTGGGCGCAAAAACGTTGTTATCTTTGGCATGGCACTCATCAGCTGTGAAATGTTCATCACCTTCCTGCCGCCCTGG
>NZ_CP010406.1:1890000-1955000 GCF_000815145.1 Bacillus sp. Pc3
GGCGGAAACCCCCTAACACTTAGCACTCATCGTTTACGGCGTGGACTACCAGGGTATCTAATCCTGTTCGCTCCCCACGCTTTCGCTCCTCAGCGTCAGTTACAGACCAGAGAGTCGCCTTCGCCACTGGTGTTCCTCCACATCTCTACGCATTTCACCGCTACACGTGGAATTCCACTCTCCTCTTCTGCACTCAAGTTCCCCAGTTTCCAATGACCCTCCCCGGTTGAGCCGGGGGCTTTCACATCAGACTTAAGAAACCGCCTGCGAGCCCTTTACGCCCAATAATTCCGGACAACGCTTGCCACCTACGTATTACCGCGGCTGCTGGCACGTAGTTAGCCGTGGCTTTCTGGTTAGGTACCGTCAAGGTGCCGCCCTATTTGAACGGCACTTGTTCTTCCCTAACAACAGAGCTTTACGATCCGAAAACCTTCATCACTCACGCGGCGTTGCTCCGTCAGACTTTCGTCCATTGCGGAAGATTCCCTACTGCTGCCTCCCGTAGGAGTCTGGGCCGTGTCTCAGTCCCAGTGTGGCCGATCACCCTCTCAGGTCGGCTACGCATCGTCGCCTTGGTGAGCCGTTACCTCACCAACTAGCTAATGCGCCGCGGGTCCATCTGTAAGTGGTAGCCGAAGCCACCTTTTATGTCTGAACCATGCGGTTCAGACAACCATCCGGTATTAGCCCCGGTTTCCCGGAGTTATCCCAGTCTTACAGGCAGGTTACCCACGTGTTACTCACCCGTCCGCCGCTAACATCAGGGAGCAAGCTCCCATCTGTCCGCTCGACTTGCATGTATTAGGCACGCCGCCAGCGTTCGTCCTGAGCCAGGATCAAACTCTCCGATAAAGTAGTTTGACTGACTACGCACATCGCTGTGCGATTTATTTAAAACTTTGAATTAACAGGTACGTTTTGTCTTGTTTAGTTTTCAAAGATCATTACCGCTTGTTGAAGCAGCTTTATTATCTTACCACTCAGCTTCTTTTATGTCAACAACTTTTTTCAAGTTGTTTCCGAAGCTTTTAGTTGTTGTCTGCTGTTCATCAGCGACGTTTAATAATATACCACGGTGTCTCTCTATAAATCAAGCATTTTTTTAAAACAGAGAAAAAAAGAAAACCAGTATATTATCTTTAAAGTTTGAGAATGGTCGGGAAGACAGGATTCGAACCTGCGACCCCATGGTCCCAAACCATGTGCTCTACCAAGCTGAGCTACTTCCCGATTTTTAAATATATTATGGCGCGCCCGAGAGGAGTCGAACCCCTAACCTTTTGATCCGTAGTCAAACGCTCTATCCAATTGAGCTACGGGCGCAATCAATTTCACAATATCCCGTTGGGATAAAATGGAGCGGAAGACGGGATTCGAACCCGCGACCCCCACCTTGGCAAGGTGATGTTCTACCACTGAACTACTTCCGCAAGATGTACAGCCAGAATACAGCATCAGATAACCCAAAAACTGTATTGTTATTTATTCAGTAAAACTCCAAACGGTATAACCCGCAGAATAATCTAAAGCATACTGTTCATTATGACAAAAGTAATTATATCAAGGTTTTGATAAAAGTCAATACCGATTAACAATTAATTATGTTAATCTCTTTTGCACCCTTGAAGAAAGGCTTCATCTGAAGACGCGCTAAATACCTATACCTTAACTGGTACAATCAGTAACAGATTTTTACTGAACTGAACAAAAAAATAACAGTTCCATAACATGCGGAAACTGCTTCAGATCAACGTATTTAGATAAGCTTCCAAGCGGGCTCGAACCGCTGACCTCTTCCTTACCATGGAAGTGCTCTACCTGCTGAGCTATGGAAGCAATGGCTCCGCAGGTAGGACTCGAACCTACGACCGATCGGTTAACAGCCGATAGCTCTACCACTGAGCTACTGCGGAATATTATAAGCTTCATAAACAAAAACATGGTAGATAAAATAAAAAAGCTTGGCGGCGTCCTACTCTCACAGGGGGAACCCCCCGACTACCATCGGCGCTGAAGAGCTTAACTTCCGTGTTCGGCATGGGAACGGGTGTGACCTCTTCGCTATCGCCACCAAACCATTGAGAGTGTTCTCTCAAAACTAGATAACAGTAAGCATACATTCAAATTGGTTAAGTCCTCGATCGATTAGTATCTGTCAGCTCCATGTGTCGCCACACTTCCACCTCAGACCTATCAACCTGATCATCTTTCAGGGATCTTACTTCCTTGCGGAATGGGAAATCTCATCTTGAGGGGGGCTTCATGCTTAGATGCTTTCAGCACTTATCCCGTCCGCACATAGCTACCCAGCGATGCCCTTGGCAGAACAACTGGTACACCAGCGGTGCGTCCATCCCGGTCCTCTCGTACTAAGGACAGCTCCTCTCAAATTTCCTGCGCCCGCGACGGATAGGGACCGAACTGTCTCACGACGTTCTGAACCCAGCTCGCGTACCGCTTTAATGGGCGAACAGCCCAACCCTTGGGACCGACTACAGCCCCAGGATGCGATGAGCCGACATCGAGGTGCCAAACCTCCCCGTCGATGTGGACTCTTGGGGGAGATAAGCCTGTTATCCCCGGGGTAGCTTTTATCCGTTGAGCGATGGCCCTTCCATGCGGAACCACCGGATCACTAAGCCCGACTTTCGTCCCTGCTCGACTTGTAGGTCTCGCAGTCAAGCTCCCTTGTGCCTTTACACTCTGCGAATGATTTCCAACCATTCTGAGGGAACCTTTGGGCGCCTCCGTTACCTTTTAGGAGGCGACCGCCCCAGTCAAACTGCCCACCTGACACTGTCTCCCCGCCCGATAAGGGCGGCGGGTTAGAAGGTCAATACAGCCAGGGTAGTATCCCACCGATGCCTCCACCGAAGCTGGCGCTCCGGTTTCCAAGGCTCCTACCTATCCTGTACAAGCTGTACCAACATTCAATATCAGGCTGCAGTAAAGCTCCACGGGGTCTTTCCGTCCTGTCGCGGGTAACCTGCATCTTCACAGGTACTATAATTTCACCGAGTCTCTCGTTGAGACAGTGCCCAGATCGTTGCGCCTTTCGTGCGGGTCGGAACTTACCCGACAAGGAATTTCGCTACCTTAGGACCGTTATAGTTACGGCCGCCGTTTACTGGGGCTTCAATTCGCACCTTCGCTTACGCTAAGCGCTCCTCTTAACCTTCCAGCACCGGGCAGGCGTCAGCCCCTATACTTCGCCTTACGGCTTCGCAGAGACCTGTGTTTTTGCTAAACAGTCGCCTGGGCCTATTCACTGCGGCTCTCTCGGGCTTGCACCCTAACAGAGCACCCCTTCTCCCGAAGTTACGGGGTCATTTTGCCGAGTTCCTTAACGAGAGTTCTCTCGATCACCTTAGGATTCTCTCCTCGCCTACCTGTGTCGGTTTGCGGTACGGGCACCTCTCACCTCGCTAGAGGCTTTTCTTGGCAGTGTGGAATCAGGAACTTCGCTACTATAATTCGCTCGCCATCACAGCTCAGCCTTCACGGGAAACGGATTTGCCTATTTCCCAGCCTAACTGCTTGGACGCGGATATCCAATACCGCGCTTACCCTATCCTCCTGCGTCCCCCCATTGCTCAAATGGTGAGGAGGTGGTACAGGAATATCAACCTGTTATCCATCGCCTACGCCTTTCGGCCTCGGCTTAGGTCCCGACTAACCCTGAGCGGACGAGCCTTCCTCAGGAAACCTTAGGCATTCGGTGGAGGGGATTCTCACCCCTCTTTCGCTACTCATACCGGCATTCTCACTTCTAAGCGCTCCACAAGTCCTTCCGGTCTTGCTTCACAGCCCTTAGAACGCTCTCCTACCACTGTTCGAAGAACAGTCCGCAGCTTCGGTGATACGTTTAGCCCCGGTACATTTTCGGCGCAGAGTCACTCGACCAGTGAGCTATTACGCACTCTTTAAATGGTGGCTGCTTCTAAGCCAACATCCTGGTTGTCTAAGCAACTCCACATCCTTTTCCACTTAACGTATACTTTGGGACCTTAGCTGGCGGTCTGGGCTGTTTCCCTTTCGACTACGGATCTTATCACTCGCAGTCTGACTCCCAAGGATAAGTCATCGGCATTCGGAGTTTGACTGAATTCGGTAACCCGGTAGGGGCCCCTAGTCCAATCAGTGCTCTACCTCCGAGACTCTTACCTTGAGGCTAGCCCTAAAGCTATTTCGGAGAGAACCAGCTATCTCCAGGTTCGATTGGCATTTCACCCCTACCCACACCTCATCCCCGCACTTTTCAACGTGCGTGGGTTCGGGCCTCCATTCAGTGTTACCTGAACTTCACCCTGGACATGGGTAGATCACCTGGTTTCGGGTCTACGACCACGTACTCAATTCGCCCTATTCAGACTCGCTTTCGCTGCGGCTCCGCATCTTCTGCTTAACCTTGCACGGGATCGTAACTCGCCGGTTCATTCTACAAAAGGCACGCCATCACCCGTTAACGGGCTCTGACTACTTGTAGGCACACGGTTTCAGGATCTCTTTCACTCCCCTTCCGGGGTGCTTTTCACCTTTCCCTCACGGTACTGGTTCACTATCGGTCACTAGGGAGTATTTAGCCTTGGGAGATGGTCCTCCCGGATTCCGACGGAATTTCACGTGTTCCGCCGTACTCAGGATCCACTCAGGAGAGAACGAAGTTTTGACTACAGGGCTGTTACCTCCTATGGCGGGCCTTTCCAGACCTCTTCATCTACCTCGTTCCTTTGTAACTCCGTACAGAGTGTCCTACAACCCCAAGAGGCAAGCCTCTTGGTTTGGGCTGGTCCCGTTTCGCTCGCCGCTACTCAGGGAATCGCATTTGCTTTCTCTTCCTCCGGGTACTTAGATGTTTCAGTTCCCCGGGTCTGCCTTCTCATATCCTATGTATTCAGATATGGATACCACTCCATTACGAGTGGTGGGTTTCCCCATTCGGAAATCTCCGGATCAAAGCTTGCTTACAGCTCCCCGAAGCATATCGGTGTTCGTCCCGTCCTTCATCGGCTCCTAGTGCCAAGGCATCCACCGTGCGCCCTTTCTAACTTAACCGTTAAAAAGAATCACTACGTGATATCTTGCATTACTAATTGAATGTGAATTACTTCTGTTATCTAGTTTTCAAAGAACAACATCTCGAAGAATCGAATGATCCTTCAAAACTAAACAAGACAGGGAACGTTCTGTTTATAAGACCCAAGGTCTTATATTCCGTTAAAATCCTTAGAAAGGAGGTGATCCAGCCGCACCTTCCGATACGGCTACCTTGTTACGACTTCACCCCAATCATCTGTCCCACCTTCGGCGGCTGGCTCCATAAAGGTTACCTCACCGACTTCGGGTGTTACAAACTCTCGTGGTGTGACGGGCGGTGTGTACAAGGCCCGGGAACGTATTCACCGCGGCATGCTGATCCGCGATTACTAGCGATTCCAGCTTCACGCAGTCGAGTTGCAGACTGCGATCCGAACTGAGAACAGATTTGTGGGATTGGCTTAACCTCGCGGTTTCGCTGCCCTTTGTTCTGTCCATTGTAGCACGTGTGTAGCCCAGGTCATAAGGGGCATGATGATTTGACGTCATCCCCACCTTCCTCCGGTTTGTCACCGGCAGTCACCTTAGAGTGCCCAACTGAATGCTGGCAACTAAGATCAAGGGTTGCGCTCGTTGCGGGACTTAACCCAACATCTCACGACACGAGCTGACGACAACCATGCACCACCTGTCACTCTGCCCCCGAAGGGGACGTCCTATCTCTAGGATTGTCAGAGGATGTCAAGACCTGGTAAGGTTCTTCGCGTTGCTTCGAATTAAACCACATGCTCCACCGCTTGTGCGGGCCCCCGTCAATTCCTTTGAGTTTCAGTCTTGCGACCGTACTCCCCAGGCGGAGTGCTTAATGCGTTAGCTGCAGCACTAAGGGGCGGAAACCCCCTAACACTTAGCACTCATCGTTTACGGCGTGGACTACCAGGGTATCTAATCCTGTTCGCTCCCCACGCTTTCGCTCCTCAGCGTCAGTTACAGACCAGAGAGTCGCCTTCGCCACTGGTGTTCCTCCACATCTCTACGCATTTCACCGCTACACGTGGAATTCCACTCTCCTCTTCTGCACTCAAGTTCCCCAGTTTCCAATGACCCTCCCCGGTTGAGCCGGGGGCTTTCACATCAGACTTAAGAAACCGCCTGCGAGCCCTTTACGCCCAATAATTCCGGACAACGCTTGCCACCTACGTATTACCGCGGCTGCTGGCACGTAGTTAGCCGTGGCTTTCTGGTTAGGTACCGTCAAGGTGCCGCCCTATTTGAACGGCACTTGTTCTTCCCTAACAACAGAGCTTTACGATCCGAAAACCTTCATCACTCACGCGGCGTTGCTCCGTCAGACTTTCGTCCATTGCGGAAGATTCCCTACTGCTGCCTCCCGTAGGAGTCTGGGCCGTGTCTCAGTCCCAGTGTGGCCGATCACCCTCTCAGGTCGGCTACGCATCGTCGCCTTGGTGAGCCGTTACCTCACCAACTAGCTAATGCGCCGCGGGTCCATCTGTAAGTGGTAGCCGAAGCCACCTTTTATGTCTGAACCATGCGGTTCAGACAACCATCCGGTATTAGCCCCGGTTTCCCGGAGTTATCCCAGTCTTACAGGCAGGTTACCCACGTGTTACTCACCCGTCCGCCGCTAACATCAGGGAGCAAGCTCCCATCTGTCCGCTCGACTTGCATGTATTAGGCACGCCGCCAGCGTTCGTCCTGAGCCAGGATCAAACTCTCCGATAAAGTAGTTTGACTGACTACGCACATCGCTGTGCGATTTATTTAAAACTTTGAATTAACAGGTACGTTTTGTCTTGTTTAGTTTTCAAAGATCATTACCGCTTGTTGAAGCAGCTTTATTATCTTACCACTCAGCTTCTTTTATGTCAACAACTTTTTTTACGTTGTTCCCGAAGCTTTTTGTTGTTGTCTGCTGTTCATCAGCGACGTTTAATAATATACCATGCATTCTTTAAATTTAGCAAGTGTTTTTTTCATTTTTTTAAAACGTATTTCGTTATATTCATCTCCGCCGCGGCATACGATGTAATCAAGCATGGACAAGATAAGGAGGCGTCATCAGTGAATCACTTCTACGTGTGGCACATCAGAAGGATAAAACAGCTGCTTATTATTATCATTGCCGCATTTGCAGCAGCCAGCTTTTTTTATATACAGAGAGCCGTCCCCCTTCCTGTATTTTTAACTGATAGCGGCCCAAAGGCTATTTCAAAAGGGGAGACGAGAGCGGGGGAAGTCGCATTAACATTCGATATCAGCTGGGGCGATGAAAAGGCGGTTCCGATTCTGAACGCGCTAAAAGCAAACGGTATTAAAAACGCTACTTTTTTTCTATCAGCTTCTTGGGCGGAACGGCACCCGGACACAGTTGAACGTATGGTAAAAGACGGACATCAAATCGGCAGCATGGGATATGCGTATAAGAATTATACCAACCTAGAGGACAATGAAATAAAAAAAGATATCCTCCGGGCCCAGACCGCATTTAAAAAGCTGGGTGTGAAGAATGTTCATTTACTCCGCCCGCCGACCGGACAATTTAATAAAAAGGTTCTTACCATTGCACAGCAGTACCACTATTCAGTGGTTCATTACAGTGTTAACTCGCAGGATTGGAAAAATCCCGGTCCTGATAAAATCATTGAAAATGTAAACAGTCATATAAAAGGCGGCGACATTGTTCTGCTGCACGCCTCTGATTCAGCAACACAGACTGAAGAAGCGCTCCCCGCCATCATTCACAATTTAAAGCAAAAAGGACTGAAAAACGTGACCGTCGGCGACCTGATCGCAAATACTGACGTCAAGTCATCAGAAGTGAAATAATTACCTCTGGGCAAACTTCGGCAGCATTAGCAGCTGAAACGCATTGCAGCCCATCAGCGGAATCAGCATCAAATAAAGCCAGTCCTCATTATTCACTCGTAGCGCAGGAACCCATTCAAGCGCTGTAATAACAACCATTAAAAATAATGATGAAACGAACGTATTTTTTGAGGACTGCTTTTGTTTTATATACGCCGTCAACAGGCCGACGGCAAGCAGAGCCAGCGGCAGCCAGACAAACCCCGCAATCGAGTCATCCCGCTCTCCGAAAAACAAAAATCTGACGTACATTAAATCAAAAGCGACAAACAGAATGATAAACAGCTGAAGCAGATTCCAAAGCGAGCTTGATCTGAGAATTTCAAGGGCAAACCGGTGCACCGTCAGAAAAACGAAGAATCCCATCTGGCTGATCACACTGAAAATCATGCCCACCCCGATAAACCAGATCAGAACGGAGAAAATCTGACCGGCCTCAAAATTCAGAAAGAACCCCTTGTACTCCCCCCACTTCAGAGCAAATCCCACGACGCTTGTAATAAGAGCGCCCACAGCTAAAATCGAAAAGAAAAATCGAACAAGCCCGCGGCTTTTCATCTCTTATTCATCCCCCTGACAATCGCGTTCAGCGATATTTTGTTATGTATAAATCCATTCCGATGAATCATATTAAAAATAAGTACAAGTAAGGAAGGAGCTTATGCATGTCAAAAGCCAAAACGCTATTGATAAGCTGTTTTGTTTTATTATCTGTAACAGCTTGTGCTCCAAAAGACCAAGCAGCGGATATGGATTATGACCAGACTAAAAAAATGGTTGTTGATATATTAAAGACCGATGATGGAAAAAAGGCAATTAAGGAAATATTAAATGATGATGCGATGAATGAGGCATTGGTGATTGATCAAAATGCCATTAAAGGCACAATAGAGAAAACCCTCACCTCTAAAAAAGGGGCGGAGTTCTGGAAAACCATTTTTGAAGACTCAAAATTCGCCGAGAGCTTTGCAAAAACTCTTCAGCCCGAGCATGAAAAAATCATAAAAAAACTGATGAAAGACCCTGATTATCAGAAAAGTTTTATGCAGATCATGCAGGACCCCGGCATGGATAAAAAATACTATGAGCTGGTGAAAAGCCAAAAGTTCCGCAGTTACTTAGAAGATGTAATTACAGAGACACTTTCCAGCCCGCTTTTCAAAAAGCAATTCGAGGATGAATTGAAAAAAGCAGCTTCAAGCTCTGAAAAAGAAAGCCAATAAAAGGCCGGGCCGTGTTGATCCCGGCCCCTTTTTTATTCAGCTGTTTTTTCAATGACTTTCTGGGCGATCCCCATATAAATTTCCCCGATCGGATGACTTCTGTCATAGACAGAAGGCGCAAACTGATCCTTGTCCCAATCAGGCTGTTTTAAAGGAATTCTGCCAAGCAGCGGCACTTGCAATTCCTCTGCAAGCTTATCTCCACCGCCTTGACCGAACACATATTCTCTCTCGCCGGTTTTTGCACTTTCATAGTAAGCCATATTTTCAATGACCCCTACAACTTCATGATCGGTCTTAATCGCCATAGAACCCGCTCTCGCCGCTACAAATGCGGCTGTAGGGTGCGGCGTTGATACGATAATCTCTTTGCAGCTCGGAAGCATCGTGTGTACATCGAGCGCCACATCACCAGTGCCGGGCGGCAGATCAAGAACGATATAGTCAACCTCTCCCCAGTCAACTTCATGGAAGAAGTTATTCAGCATCTTGCCCAGCATCGGCCCTCTCCACACAACCGGAGCGTTTTCTTCGACGAAAAAGCCCATCGACATAACCTTTACTCCAAATCTTTCGACAGGAAGCAGTTTTTCTCCTTCTACTGTCGGGCGAACTGTAATACCCATCATGTCCGGCACGCTGAATCCGTATATATCCGCATCGATCAAGCCGACTTTTTTTCCGAGCCGCGCAAGAGAAATGGCCAGGTTGACGGAAACCGTTGATTTGCCGACACCGCCTTTTCCGCTTGCCACCGCAAGAAAGACCGGCGGATGTTTCCTATTCAGCAGGGTTTCGCTTTCAGCAGCCGGCCGGCTGAATTTCGCCAATGTTTCTTCCGGCAGCTCTTCAAACCGCAGTCCCACAGTTTCCGCACCCGCTTCTTTCAGAACGGATACGATTTCCTGCTGAATACCCATCTGTTCAGCCGTCCCCGTTTTTGCCAATGCAATTTTCACACTGACATGCCGTTTTTCCGGCTTGATCTTTACTTCTTTAATGGCATCCAATTCTCCCAGCGGTCTATGAAGAAAAGGTTCGCGCATGTTTCCGACTATATTTCTTACTTCATCTTCTCTTATCATCGAACCCTCACCCTTTGTGTATTCGTTTACAAATGGTATTATACCATATATTAAACATAGAATCGGCGAAAAACCCTCCTTACTCGGGAGGGTCTCCTTTCTCTGTGAAGTATCTCAATACGCCCTTATACACGGAAGAAGCGATTTTGTCCTGATATTTGGGCTGGCCGAGCCTTTTCGCTTCCGCGGGATTGGACAGAAATCCGATCTCCACCAGCGCGCCCGGTTTGGTTACATTCTGCATTAAGTAAATGCCGTGTATCCGTTTCGCCTTTCTCGTTGTATTCTCCAAATTGATTCTCAATTCGTCCTGTATATATTTTGCCACTTTTTCATTTTCTTCGTATTTTCCATAGTAGAAGCTTTGGGCGCCGCTCCATCTCGGTGACGGTATGGCGTTCAGATGAATGCTGATATAAAGCTCCGCCTCTGAACGGTTGATGATTTCCACGCGCTTTCTCAGATCTTCCGCTTTGCGTCTGCTGTAGCCTTTCGTCCCTTCAGGAGCTAAATCAGTATCCGTCTCCCGCGTCATAATGACCAAAGCTCCCTGCTCCTGCAAATAGTCTCTGACCCTGGAGGCCACTTCGAGAGTAATGTCCTTTTCAAGGTGACTGCCTCCCGTGGCGCCTCCGTCCGGCCCGCCGTGTCCCGGATCGAGATAGATGATTTTCCCGCTCAGCGGCAGACTCCACGGCCGCCAGGAATCATCATTATGGAATTGAAACCGGAATAAACACAATAATATGATAAAGCCAAGTAAAAAACCGAGCCATTTCAGCTTTTTTGTCATACCTTTCCCTCCCGCTTGTCCCCGTTATTAATAAGTATGGGACAAGGGAAGAAATTATGATTACCTCATGCGGAGCTTACATTGTTTTTCTCTTTGCAGAAATCCTTCCGTCCACCAGCTGTTGATAAACCGGCAAGACGCTTCATAGATTTCTTTTTGTTCAACGGAAGAATATTGCTCATGCGTCCAATTGCAAAGATATTCAAAAAAATCGACCGTCAGTTCTTCCTCTTCTTCAGCCGAACGGGCGTTTGCCCTCTGCAAAGACTCACCATAATAGCCAAAGACGCCGAACCGGCCGCCTAATAAATACGCTTCAATTGCAAAATCTATGCATCCTTCACTCAGAATGCCGTTTTCGTCTTGAAGAAAGGGAAACAAAGGGGTAAGACATGCTTTTACGGACTGAATGATCTGCGTCAGTGACAGCTCCTTTAGTAAACTCTTCTCAAGCTCAAAATCCTTCTGGCGTTTCACGTCTGAAAAAGATAATACTTCTGCCATTGCCAGCCACGCTCCTTTTTACTGTTATTTTGAAAGGAAAAGGGAAAAAGCATGCTTTGTTGATAGTGGAAATCCTCCCAAATGAAGGAGTTTTATGTTAACTGGAAGAATAAAGAGCTGAGGTGACGTTATGAAAAAGCTGTTTCAATACAATTGGACGGTGCGTGACGAGTGGTTTATGATATGTGAAAAGCTGAGCCGGGAGGAACTGACGAAAACCCGGACGGGCGGAATGAAGAGCATCTTGCGCACTTTATTTCATATCATTGATGTCGAGATCAGCTGGGCTCGTGCCATTTTAGGTAAAGATGATGTTTTACCTGCTGAGTCTGACTATACGAGCATTCAGGATCTCAGAAAACTGTCTGAACAGTATCGGGAGGATGTCATTCATGCGGTCTCCCTCAAAGGATCGGATCTTGTTAAGCCGGGCTGGATGGACCAAACCTTTCCTAAAGAAGATATTCTCCGCCACATCCTTGCGCATGAGATTCACCATATGGGACAACTGTCGGTTTGGGCCAGAGAAATTGGAGTAGAACCGGTTTCGGCTAATGTGATCAGCCGTCCGCAGGAAAAAGCCGCAAAAAAACAGCACCTCTGACGGGATGCCGTTTTTATATTTTAATGCTTCTTGTTACGGAGTATGTATTAATGTATTCATCCAGCACGAGGCCGCCTTTGTCCTCGTAAAAACCGGCAACCATGAAGCCTGCGTCAATCTGACCTTTAATTTGATCCTCCAGCGTATGACCGAATTCAAGCGCTTCATGATTATCAATAAGTTCCTTTACCTTTTTCTTACTCAGATCTTTTTCATCCGAAAACGGAATGGAATACTTTACTTTTAGTACGCCTTCCTGCTCTAAATCCATATCAAATAAGAACACGACGGGATTTACAAAACCGGAGACTAAAGACCCGCCTTTTTTCAATACGCGATGAGCTTCTTTCCATACCGGAAGAACCGTATCAACAAAGCAATTCGATACCGGGTGCACGATAAAATCAAATGACTCATCATCAAAACAGCTCAGATCATTCATGCTGCCTTTGACAGTCCGCAGCGTAAGATCGTCCCGCTCGGCAACCATTCTGTCTTGCGCAAGCTGTTTTTCCGAATTGTCAAAGATGGTCACGTCCGCTCCTGCAGCAGCAAGAACCGGCCCTTGCTGTCCGCCTCCTGAAGCGAGACAAAGAACCTTCAGACCGTCTATGGGCGGAAACCAATCCGCCGGCACATCTTTTCCGGGGGTCATTCTGATGCTCCAATTGCCTTTTTTCGCTTCACCAATCGTATGAGAATCAACCGCAACCGTCCATTCATTGCCTGTTTCGACTTTTTTATCCCATGCCTTGCTGTTATGTATGACTAACTTATTCATTATAACTGCGCTCCTTATTGGTAATGAATAGAGTATAACAAACAATTCTAGAAAAACATCGGATAACCTCTTGAATATGAGAAAAAAATACAAAAAAACCACAACCAAGAAGTTGTGGTTTTTGCCATCCAAAACGATTAACGTTTTGAGAACTGAGGTGCACGACGAGCGCCTTTAAGACCGTATTTTTTACGTTCTTTCATACGAGCGTCACGAGTCAGAAGACCAGCACGTTTAAGTGTTGCACGGTATTCTGGATCTGCTTCAAGCAAAGCACGAGCGATACCATGACGGATTGCTCCAGCTTGACCAGATAAGCCGCCTCCATGTACGTTTACTAAAACATCATAAGTACCAGCTGTTTCAGTTAAAGTTAATGGTTGTTTGATATCTTCGATTAGAGCTGGAGATGGAATGTGCTCGCTGATTTCACGATTATTAACGACGATACGACCTTCACCTGGAACTAAGCGCACACGCGCTACAGAACTTTTACGACGGCCAGTACCGTAATATTGAACCTGTGCCAAATTGGTAACCTCCTTTTTAATTAACCGCGAAGTTCGTAAACTTCAGGTTTTTGTGCTTCATGTGGATGCTCAGATCCACGGTATACGTTCAATTTCTTGAACATTTGACGACCTAGAGAACCTTTTGGAAGCATGCCTTTGATAGCAAGCTCAAGCATTTTCTCAGGGTAGTTTGTACGCATTTCAAGAGCAGTTCTTGATTTTAATCCGCCTGGATGTTGAGTGTGACGGTAGTAGATTTTGTCAGTTAACTTTTTACCAGTTAACTCGATTTTTTCAGCGTTGATGATGATCACATGATCTCCAGTATCAACGTGCGGTGTGTAAGTCGGTTTGTGTTTCCCGCGAAGGATAGATGCAACTTCTGTAGAAAGACGTCCTAAAGTCTTGCCTGCTGCATCAACAACTAACCACTTGCGTTCAATAGTACTTGCGTTAGCCATAGGTGTTGTACGCATTGAATTTCCCTCCTAAATAATCTGTCATTTTCAATAATCTTCGATTACGTTCTATTTCACAACACAATAAGTTCCGGGGCTTATCGTGGGGTTGAAATACATACCATATGATATCTTATAACTTTATGCAGACTCTGTCAAGAAAATGTTACACCTGGTTTAGTTGTCATAGCAAACGCTCCATAAATACAGCCCGTGCCCCGGTGCGGTGCGCCCCGCGGCTTCGCGATCCTTCGCTTCGAGCATTGCTTTTACATCATCGGGAGAAAATTTTCCAGCTCCTGTATCCAATAACGTTCCGGCAATGATTCTGACCATATTATAGAGAAAACCGTTTCCGGTGATCCGCATCTGCAGGCCGTCTCCGGTCTCAGTCCAATCCAGCTCGTAAATCGTTCTGACTTTATCCTGAACCGCGGTATCAGCCGCGCAAAAGCTTGTGAAATCATGTGTCCCGACGAGGTGCCTTGAAGCTTCCCTCATTTTCTGCACATTAAGCGGATATGCAAAATGGTAAGCGTAATGTCGTTTAAATACGTCCGGGTGTTTCTCCGTATATACAAAGTAGCGATATTCCTTTTGGACCGCGCTAAATCGTGCATGGAACCCATCATCCGCAATCTCTGCTGTTTTGACGGCAATATCATCAGGCAGCAGGGCATTGAGCGCAAACGGCCATTTCTCAGCCGGGATGGACAGCGGTGTATCAAAATGAATGACCTGCCCGGCAGCATGAACATCGCTGTCCGTGCGGCCGGATGAGTACACAGGCACTCTGCCGTCCGTTTTATGGATGACGGCCAGCGCTTTTTCCAATTCACTTTGAACGGTCCGCTTTCCAGGCTGAACCTGATATCCGTTAAATAAATGCCCGTCATAAGCAATGGTACATTTCACTCTCATTCAGCAGCACCTCTAACTTCTTAAGAAAAACAATAACACGGCTAATACGATGATGAGCAGAATGGCTCCGGTATCCTTTCCGGTCCAGACGAGCTTTCTGTATTTCGTTCTCCCCTCACCGCCCCGGTAGCCTCTCGCCTCCATGGCGACCGCAAGCTCTTCCGCACGTTTAAAGGCGCTGACAAACAGCGGGACAAGCAGCGGAACAACCGCTTTGATTCTGTCTTTCACCGGGCCGCTTGTAAAGTCCGCACCCCTCGCCATTTGCGCCTTCATGATTTTATCTGTCTCTTCCATCAATGTCGGGATAAATCGCAATGATATCGACATCATCAATGCGAGTTCGTGTACGGGCAGCTTCACCTTTTTAAAAGGATTCAGGAGCTGCTCCATTCCATCCGTTATTTCAATCGGCGTTGTTGTCAGCGTCAGCAGCGTCGTCATAAAGATAAGGTAAACGAAACGGAGGGAGATAAAAATCCCCTGTATAAGTCCGCCCTCATACACTTTAAACCAGCCAAGCTGAAAAATGACAGATCCTTCATGCGTCATGAAAATGTGTAATAAAAAGGTAAACGCCACAATCCAGATAATCGGCTTAAGCCCCTTCAGCAAAAAGCTGAACGGCACGCGAGTCAAGGCGATCACCCCGAATGTAAACAAACCGAGCAAAGCGTACGTCTGTACGTTGTTTGCCAAAAAAACGATACATACAAAAAGAAAGATGCTGACAAGTTTTGTTCGCGGGTCCAATCGGTGAATAAGCGATGATCCGGGAACATACTTTCCGATAATCATGCTGTCCATCATTGGTCCTTTTCCTCCTGAAAGAAAGCCTTGATTTCACTGGCGGCATCCTGCAGGGTCAGCATGGGTTTTTCATACTTGACTCCGAGAGCCTCCTCAAGCCGTCTCTGAAACTTCACCGATTCAGGAAGATCCAGTCCCATTTCGGCCATCTCTTCACCTTTTACAAACAAGTCACGCGGACTCCCCGTCGCTTTAATGGTCCCTTTGTGCATGACGATCATTTCGTCGGCATAACGGGCGGCGTCCTCCATGCTATGGGTGACGAGAACGGTAGTCAGGTTTCCCCGCTGATGAAGCGCATAGAACATGTCCATAATGTCCTGGCGCCCTCTCGGATCAAGACCGGCCGTCGGTTCATCCAAAACCAGCACTTCCGGCTCCATCGCGAGAACGCCGGCAATCGCCACTCTGCGCATCTGGCCGCCGCTGAGCTCAAATGGTGAACGATCCAAAATGTCTTCCGGAAGGCCCACAAGCCCCAGCATTTCTTTTGCTTTCCGTTCAGCGTCTTCTTTTTTTACACCAAAATTCATCGGTCCGAATGCGATGTCCTTCAGCACAGTCTCTTCAAACAGCTGATGTTCGGGAAATTGGAAAACGATTCCGACTTTTTTTCGCAAAGTCTTAAGATCTTTATTCTTTTTACCGGCTGCCAGAATCGTGCTCCCGAGTTCAAGCTGTCCTTTAGTCGGTTTCAGCAACCCGTTTAAATGCTGCAGGAGCGTCGATTTGCCCGACCCTGTATGCCCGATGACGGCAACGTAGCTGCCCTCTTTTATCACGGCATTGATATCATACAGAGCCAGCCGTTCAAACGGTGTCTTCATTTGATAGCGGTGTTCTACATCTTTGATTTTAATGTCCACAGCTCATTCACCAGCCCTTCCTGAGTCAGATGGTTTTTCGTTAACGCCAGTCCGCTTTCTTTCAAAAGCAGGCTGAGCTGGAATGAGAAAGGCAAATCAAGACCGATGCGAACCAAGTCTTCGTTTAATTTAAAAATCTCTTCAGGCGTGCCCTCTGCATATTTCCTGCCGCCGTTCATCACAATGATCCTGTCCGCCCTTGCGGCTTCTTCCAGGTCATGTGTTATCGAAATGACGGTGGCCATGCCCTGATCTTTTAAGCGTCTGACAGTATCAAGGACTTCTTCTCTCCCAATCGGGTCAAGCATGGATGTCGCTTCATCCAAAATCATAATATCAGGACGCGCGGCAATAATTCCCGCGATCGCCACTCTTTGTTTTTGACCTCCGGAGAGATGGTGCGGCTCTTGATCAAGAAAATCCTGCATATTGACTTGTGTGACAGCCCAATCTACTCTCTCAATCATTTCTTCGCGCGGAACACCATTGTTTTCTAAACCAAAAGCCACATCATCGCGAACAGTCGTTCCGACAAATTGGTTATCGGGATTCTGAAAGACCATCCCTATTTTTTTTCGCACATCCCACACGGTATCCTCAGTCAGTTTGATGCCGCCGACTTCAATTTCTCCGGCCTCGGGCAAAATCAGTCCGTTCAGTGCTCTGGCCAAAGTCGACTTCCCTGAACCGTTGTGGCCTACGATAGCAAGCCATTCTCCTTCGTATACCTCCAGACTCACACCGTCCAACGCCGGTCTTTCTGCATCTTTGCGGTAGCGGAATAGAATGTCTTTTACGGATATAAGCTGTTTTTGATCCACGGGCGCCTGACCTCCTCTCAGCTATAGCTCTGCTTTTCTGTCTCATGATAAAAAGTTCTGATATCTAAAAAAAGGGCATAGATCCAGTTAGAAACTGTCCCGCCCTTCTTTAGATACACAAAAATATGTGATTAAACCAATTCGATGATTGCCATTGGTGCACCGTCACCACGGCGAGGACCAAGCTTCATAATACGTGTGTATCCGCCTTGGCGCTCCTCGTAACGAGTTGCAATGTCAGAGAATAATTTTTGAAGTGCATCTTGGTTATTTTCTTCATTAGCAACCTCGTTGCGAATGTATGCAGCTGCTTGACGACGAGCATGCAAGTCACCGCGCTTACCAAGAGTGATCATCTTTTCAACAACAGAGCGAAGTTCTTTCGCACGTGTTTCAGTTGTTTCAATTCTTTCGTTGATGATCAAATCTGTTGTAAGATCACGAAGCATAGCTTTACGCTGTGAACTCGTACGTCCTAGTTTTCTGTATGACATGTGATGTCCCCTCCTTTAATGGAATGCTGTTTCTAAATAAAAAACACACGAAAATCCTAGTTCACATGGAAACTAGATCAATCGTCTTTGCGAAGGCCGAGTCCAAGTTCTTCTAGTTTCGCTTTCACTTCTTCAAGTGATTTGCGTCCCAGGTTGCGAACTTTCATCATATCTTCTTCCGTCTTGTTCGCAAGTTCTTGAACCGTGTTAATGCCCGCACGCTTCAAGCAGTTGTAAGAACGGACAGAAAGGTCAAGTTCCTCAATCGTCATTTCAAGAACTTTTTCTTTTTGATCCTCTTCTTTTTCAACCATGATTTCAGCATGCTGAGCTTCGTCAGTTAAACCGACGAATATATTAAGGTGTTCAGTTAAAATCTTTGAACCGAGAGCAATTGCTTCCTTCGGTCCAGTGCTTCCGTCAGTCCAAACATCAAGTGTAAGTTTGTCATAGTTTGCAACCTGGCCTACACGAGTGTTTTCTACCTGATAAGATAAACGAGAAACTGGCGTAAAGATTGAATCGATCGGAATCACGCCGATTGGCTGATCGTCTCTTTTGTTCGAATCAGCAGGTGTATACCCACGTCCTCTTTGTGCAGTAAGGCGAACTCGGAAACTCGCATTCTCACCAAGAGTCGCGATATGAAGATCCGGATTAAGGATTTCAACATCGCTGTCGTGTGTAATATCAGCTGCTGTGACAGTTCCTTCGCCCTGTACATCAATTTCAAGCGTCTTCTCTTCATCAGAGTAGATTTTCAATGCAAGCTTTTTAATGTGCAAGATTATCGTTGTAACATCTTCCACAACGCCTTCGATTGTCGAGAATTCGTGCAGTACACCATCTATCTGGATCGATGTTACAGCGGCACCAGGGAGTGAGGATAAGAGGATACGACGTAAGGAGTTACCCAGAGTTGTACCATATCCACGCTCAAGCGGCTCTACGACAAACTTACCAAATTTGGCATCGTCGCTGATTTCAACCGTTTCGATTTTTGGTTTTTCAATCTCGATCATTACTTAAAACCCTCCTTCAAAACGTCGAAACCTCGAATAGAATCATATGAGATTCCATCCGAAATTCCCCATTGTTTAGTCCCGTATGTGCTCAGGCAACGAGTCGGTGCATTCGTTTCATAAATAACTGTATCATAACCCATTATTGACAGGGACACAAAATCTATACAAACAAATTACACGCGGCGACGTTTTGGTGGACGGCATCCATTATGAGGAACAGGAGTTACGTCTCTGATAGCTGTAACTTCAAGTCCGGCAGCTTGTAAAGCACGGATTGCAGCTTCACGGCCAGAACCTGGTCCTTTAACAGTTACTTCAAGAGTTTTAAGTCCGTGTTCGATTGAACCTTTAGCAGCTGTTTCAGCAGCCATTTGCGCAGCAAAAGGAGTAGATTTACGAGAACCTCTGAATCCTAGAGCTCCGGCACTTGACCAAGAAAGAGCATTACCATGAGTATCAGTGATCGTAACGATCGTGTTGTTGAAAGTTGAACGAATATGAGCGATTCCTGACTCAATATTCTTTTTCACGCGACGTTTACGCGTGTTTTGTTTACGAGCAGCAGCCATTGTTTAGGTACCTCCCTTACTTATTTTTTCTTGTTAGCTACAGTACGACGCGGACCTTTACGAGTACGCGCATTGTTTTTAGAGTTTTGTCCGCGAACAGGCAAACCTCTGCGATGGCGGATTCCGCGGTAGCTTCCGATTTCGATCAGACGCTTGATGTTAAGAGAAACTTCACGGCGAAGGTCACCTTCTACTTTCAGTTTGTCAATAACATCACGGATTTTACCAAGTTCTTCTTCAGTAAGATCACGCACACGAGTATCTTCAGAAACACCAGCCTCTTTCAAGACTTGCTGAGCCGTTGTGCGGCCAATTCCGAAGACATATGTTAAAGAAATAACAACACGTTTGTCACGTGGGATATCTACACCAGCAATACGAGCCATTCTCTGGGCACCTCCTTATTAATTATCCTTGTTTTTGTTTATGCTTTGGATTTTCACAGATCACCATTACTTTTCCTTTTCTGCGAATAACTTTACATTTCTCGCAGATTGGTTTAACTGATGGTCTCACTTTCATGTGTTTCCAACCTCCTTCAGTTTCCGGAGTGCTTTATTTGTAACGGTACGTAATCCTGCCACGAGTTAAGTCATATGGAGATAATTCTACCGTAACTTTGTCTCCAGGTAAAATGCGAATGAAGTGCATGCGGATTTTACCAGATACGTGAGCCAAAACCGTATGGCCATTTTCGAGTTCAACTTTGAACATCGCGTTTGGCAGTGTTTCGACAATCGTACCTTCCACTTCAATTACATCGTCTTTCGCCATTCAAGTGTTCTCCCTTCTTCAAATCAGTAACTTGCTCTCTGACAAATTTCAAAAGAGAAAATCTCAGTTATCCGTTTGTCACACGCCCTGTTTCGTTTATACTGTTCTGAACTTCCGGAGATACGCAATCATAAAGGGTGAATGATTGATATTCTTTTTCTAAGGAGAATGAAATGTACGCTTTTCTCCGTCTGCTTTAGTACACGATGATGAATCTTCATTCCGATGACAGCAGCTAGCCTGTTTTTCTTCCGACCAATTGTAAACCTACAATCTGCCCAGGTGCGGAATGAAAACATGTGTCAAGGAATTCATTTCATCATCTAGACTTTTGTCAGTATATCAAAACCCGTTTCCGTAATCGCAATCGTATGTTCAAAATGAGCACACTTTTTCCCATCTACCGTTACAACCGTCCAGTTATCAGCCAATGTTTTCACATATCGGCTGCCAGCGTTAACCATCGGTTCTATAGCGAGAACCATACCAGGCTTCAGCCTAGGTCCTTTGTTTGGCGGACCGTAATGAGGAATTTGCGGATCCTCATGCAAGTCTTGACCAACACCATGTCCGACATACTCCCTAACAACTGAAAACTGCTCATTTTCGACATACGTTTGTATTGCGTGGGAAATATTCGACAAACGTTCACCTGGTTTTGCTTCCTTCAAGCCTTTATATAAAGACTCCTCTGTTACTTCCAGCAGTCGTTTATCATCATCACTGATGTTTCCTACCGGATATGTCCAAGCAGAGTCACCATGATAACCATTTAATTTAGCACCGATATCAATGCTGATAATGTCACCGTCACGTAAAACCCTTTTACCGGGTATTCCGTGAACGAGTTCTTCATTAACTGATACACAGATGCTCCCGCGAAACCCATTATACCCCTTAAAAGATGGGATTGCACCCTGCTTCTCAATAAAACGTTCGGCAATTTGATCCAATTCTTTTGTCGAGATTCCTGGTTTAATGTGCTTTTTCATCTCTTCATGAGTCAAAGCCACGATTCGCCCTGCTTCCCGCATGATGCCAAGCTCACGAGGGGTCTTACAGATAATCATTTGCTCAATCCTCCAAGAAGCTCTTTCACATCTTTGTACACGTCGTTAATGTCCTGCTGGCCATTGACGTTGACAAGATACCCTTTCTCAGAATAAAAATCGAGTAAAGGCTGAGTCTGCTTCATGTTGACCTCAAGCCGTTTTGAGACGGTTTCCTCATTATCATCTGCCCGTTGATAAAGGTCTCCTCCGTCTTTATCACAAACATCCGGCGTTTTCGGCGGATTGAAAACCAAATGATAGGTTGTGCCGCAAACACTGCAAATTCTGCGTCCAGTCAAACGTTCCATTAAAGAGTCTTTGTCTACTTTAATGTTAATGACATAATCAATCGGCTTGCCGTATTCCTCAAGAATGTTTTCAAGAGCTTCAGCCTGAGCGACTGTTCGCGGAAATCCGTCCAGAAGAAAACCTCTTTCACAATCATCTTTGCCTAGTCTTTCTTTGACAATGCCGATTGTGACTTCGTCCGGTACGAGCTCGCCTTTATCAATATAAGACTTTGCTTCGAGTCCGAGTGGTGTTTCTTCTTTCATAGCAGCACGGAACATATCTCCCGTTGAGATATGAGGTATCCCATAATCCTCAACAATTCGTTCTCCCTGTGTGCCTTTACCGGCTCCAGGAAGTCCCATTAAGACTAAGTTCATTCGGATTTCCCCCGTCCTCTCTTATTTAGAGGAATGGTTAAAACCAGTCCTCTAATTTTTCATAAATCCTCGGTAATTACGTTTCACTAACTGGCTCTCCAGCTGCTTCATTGTCTCCAAGGCTACCCCGACGACAATTAACAATGATGTTCCGCCAATCTGTGCACTTTGAGGCAATCCAGCGAATTGAATGAAAAAGATAGGAAGAATGGAAATCACGGCTAAGAATATAGAACCCACAAACGTAAGTCGATACAAAATGCTCGTAATTCTATCTTGAGTCATTTTCCCTGGACGAACCCCCGGGATATAGCCACCCTGTTTTTTAAGGTTATCAGCCATTTGTTCAGGGTTTACCTGCACAAAAGCATAGAAGTACGTAAAGGCGATAATTAATGCGACATAAACCGCCATGCCCACCGGATGTGTATTGTCAAAGTTGGCTTGAATCCACTTTGTCACATCGTTCTCTCCGAAAAATGACGCGATAGTACGCGGCGTAATAAGAAACGCAACCGCAAAGATTACCGGAATAACCCCTGCCGGATTCACTTTAAGCGGAAGGTGAGTTGACTGGCCTCCGCCAACAGGTGAACGACCTTGCCCTTTTGCATATTGAATCGCGATTTTGCGTACGGCCTGCTGAATGAAAATAACACCAACAATAACGGCCAAAATCGCAATCACCAGTAAAGCGATTTTTACAATATGAATAAACAGCTGATCGCTGCTGCCGACAAATTGAGTCTCATAAATCTGCCCAACAGTTTTCGGAATACTAGCCACAATCCCCGCGAAGATGATGATCGAAATTCCGTTACCTACTCCATTGGAAGTAATTTGTTCTCCCAGCCACATTAAAAAAGCAGTTCCTCCAGTGAGTACTAAAGCAATAATCAGATATGTCGATATGCCGGATTTTTCAATCAGCATACCGTTTGCCAGGTTGTTAAACCCGTAAGACATACCTAATGCCTGGATAAAACCAAGCACAATTGTAAAATATCTCGTGAACTGAGCTAATTTACGGCGGCCGACTTCACCTTGCTTAGACCACTCGGTAAACTTCGGCACAACATCCATCTGAAGCAGCTGAATGATGATTGAAGCAGTGATGTAAGGCGTAATTCCCATCGCAAAAATGGAGAACTGATAAAGCGCACCGCCGCCAAATGTGTTAAGGAGATCAAAAACCCCCATCGAACTTTGTGTCTGCAACGCCTGAGCATTTACATATGGCACAGGGATAAACGCACCTATGCGAAAGACGATAAGCATGAGTAATGTAAAAATGATTTTATTCCGAATATCACTCACACGCATAAAGTTGGAGATTGTCTTAAACAAGTTAGATCACCTCAGCTGTACCGCCAGCAGCTTCAACAGCTTCTTTCGCAGAAGCAGAGAATTTATTGGCTTTTACAGTTAATTTTTTCTCTAATTTACCGTTGCCAAGAATCTTTACTCCTGCATTAAGTTTGCTAATAACACCAGTCTCAAGAAGAAGTTCAGGAGTGACTTCCGTTCCTTCCGCAAAACCGTTCAATTTGTCTACGTTCACAATAGCGTAATCCTTACGGTTGATGTTTGTAAAACCGCGTTTAGGAAGACGTTGGAATAAAGGCATTTGTCCCCCCTCGAATCCAGGGCGTACACCGCCGCCAGAACGAGCGTTTTGACCTTTGTGACCTTTACCAGCTGTTTTACCGTTACCAGAACCAATACCACGACCTACGCGATTGCGTACTTTACGTGAACCTTCTGAAGGCTTTAATTCATGAAGTTTCATTAGGACACCTCCTTAGCCTATAATTTATTTTTATTGTTCTTTAACAGAAACTAGATGAGATACTTTATTAATCATACCGCGGATCGCAGCGTTATCTTCATGAACGACAGTTTGGTTTGTTTTCTTTAAACCAAGTGTTCTTACAGTAACGCGCTGATCTTCCGGGCGACCGATTACACTGCGTTTGAGGGTAATTTCTAATTTAGCCATTAATGTTCCCTCCTTATCCTAACAGTTCTTCTACAGATTTTCCACGAAGCTTCGCAACCTCTTCGGCACGTTTAAGCTCACTTAAACCTTGAAGTGTTGCACGGATCATGTTGATCGGTGTGTTAGAACCTAAAGACTTAGAAAGGATATCAGCAACGCCAGCAAGCTCAAGTACCGCACGTACAGGGCCTCCAGCGATAACTCCAGTACCTTCAGAAGCAGGTTTCAACAAGATATTGCCTGCACCGAAACGTCCGATGATTTCGTGTGGAATCGTAGTTCCAACCATTGGTACTTCAATCAAATTCTTTTTCGCATCTTCAACAGCTTTGCGGATTGCTTCAGGTACTTCTTGTGCTTTACCAGTACCGAAACCTACGTGACCGTTTTTGTCACCGACAACGACTAGAGCTGCGAAACGGAAACGACGACCACCTTTAACAACTTTCGCTACGCGGTTAACCGTAACTAAGCGTTCTTCTAACTCTAATTTGCTTGGGTCAATACGACGCATAATCATGTGTCCCTCCTTTTTTTATTAAAATTTCAGTCCGGCTTCACGAGCTGCATCGGCCAGAGCTTTTACACGTCCATGGTATAAGTATCCGCCGCGGTCAAATACTACGTCAGAAACACCTTTCTCAGAAGCGCGTTTCGCAACGAGTTCACCGACTTTAGCAGCAGCAGCGCTGTCACCAGTGCTTTCCACGTTCAAATCTTTATCGAGAGTAGAGGCACTAGCAAGTGTAACGCCATTTACATCATCGATGATTTGAGCATAAATGTGTTTGTTTGAACGGAACACATTCAGACGAGGTCTTTCAGCTGTGCCTGAAAGTTTAGCACGAACACGGGCATGTCTTTTTTGACGAGCAGCATTTTTGCTAGTTTTCGTAATCATCCTTAGGTCACTCCTTTCTTCACTTTAAGCGGTCTTACTTAGCAGATTTACCTTCTTTACGGCGAACAACTTCACCTTCGTAGCGGATTCCTTTACCTTTGTAAGGCTCTGGAGAACGTACAGCGCGGATGTTAGCAGCGATAGCTCCTACACGCTCTTTGTCTGTACCTTTTACAACTACTTTAGTTTGAGAAGGAACTTCGATTTCGATGCCCTCTTCAGGAACGATCTCAACAGGGTGAGAGTATCCAACGTTTAAAACAAGTTTGTTTCCGGATTTAGCCGCACGATAACCGACACCGACTAATTCCAAACCTCTTTCAAATCCTTTAGATACGCCTTCAACCATGTTTCCAAGCAGACTGCGAGTCGTACCATGCAGCGCACGGTGCTCTTTGTGATCAGAAGGACGAGTAACTGTAAGCACGTTGTCCTCAATTTTGATTTCCATATCAGGATGGAAAGTACGAGTTAATTCTCCTTTTGGTCCTTTTACAGCTACAGTGTTGCCTTCGTTCAGCGTTACTGTAACTCCAGAAGGGATCTCAAGCAGTTTTTTACCTACACGAGACATACTAAAACACCTCCATTCTTGTTAAACTTCTTACCAAACGTATGCTAGAACTTCTCCACCAGCTTGTTTTGCACGGGCTTCTTTGTCCGTTAAAACACCTTGTGATGTAGAAATAATCGCGATTCCAAGACCGTTAAGTACGCGAGGTACTTCATTTGATTTAGCGTATACACGCAAACCTGGTTTGCTGATTCTTTTAAGACCAGTGATAACGCGCTCGTTGTTTTGTCCGTATTTCAAGAAAACGCGGATGATACCTTGTTTGCTGTCTTCTACGAACTCAACGTCACGAATGAAACCTTCACGCTTTAAAATGTCAGCAATTTCTCTTTTCAATTTAGAAGCAGGAATTTCAAGCTTCTCATGACGTACCATGTTTGCATTGCGAATACGAGTCAGCATATCTGCAATTGGATCTGTCATAACCATTATATAATTACCTCCTTCCCATTCTTGGGGATTACCAGCTGGCTTTTTTCACGCCAGGAATTTGTCCTTTATATGCAAGCTCACGGAAACAAATACGGCAAAGTTTAAATTTACGAATGACTGAGTGCGGACGTCCGCAGCGTTCACAGCGAGTGTACTCTTGCACTTTAAACTTTGGTGTACGTTGTTGTTTCGCAATCATTGACTTTTTAGCCACGATTTCGCCTCCCTTTCATTGATTATTTCTGGAACGGCATACCTACTTGAGTTAATAGCTCACGAGCCTCTTCGTCAGAGTTAGCAGTCGTTACGATAACGATGTCCATTCCGCGAACCTTTGTTACTTTATCGTAGTCAATTTCAGGGAAGATTAACTGTTCTTTAATACCAAGAGTGTAGTTTCCGCGACCGTCGAAAGATTTCTTAGAAATCCCGCGGAAGTCACGTACACGCGGTAAAGATACAGAAATAAGTTTATCAAGGAAATCATACATGCGCTCTCCGCGAAGAGTTACTTTCGCACCGATAGGCATTCCCTCACGAAGACGGAATCCAGCAATTGATTTCTTCGCACGAGTAACGACAGGTTTTTGACCTGCGATAAACGTTAATTCTTCAACAGCACTGTCGATTGCTTTTGCGTTTTGAACAGCATCACCGACACCCATGTTGATTACGATTTTTTCGATTTTTGGCACCTGCATAACAGAGTCGTAGTTGAACTTCGTCATTAAAGCAGGTGAAATTTCTTTATTGTACTTTTCTTTAAGGCGGTTCATGAGATAGACCTCCCTTCCTTTAAATACTATTTATCTAAGACTTGCCCAGATTTTTTTGCAACACGAACTTTTTTGCCATCTTCCACTTTGTATCCTACGCGAGTCACTTCACCTGTTTTAGGATCGAGCGGCATAACGTTTGATACATGAATTGGCGCCTCTTGATTAGAAATACCGCCTTGAGGGTTTGCTTGAGTTGGTTTAGAGTGCTTCTTCACCATGTTTACGCCCTCAACTAGAACGCGGTCCTTTTTAGGGAAAGCAGCAAGGATCGTACCTTGTTTGCCTTTATCTTTACCAGAGATAACCATTACTTTATCGCCTTTTTTCACATGCATCCTGATCGCACCTCCTTGAGTAAGGCATTTATTTCATTAGATAACTTCTGGAGCCAGAGAAACAATTTTCATGAAGTTGTTTTCACGTAATTCACGGGCAACCGGTCCGAAGATACGAGTTCCACGCGGGCTCTTGTCGTCACGGATGATAACACATGCATTCTCATCGAAGCTGATGTATGATCCGTCAGTTCTGCGTGCTCCGCTTTTTGTGCGAACGATAACAGCTCTTACGACTTCACCTTTTTTGACAACGCCTCCTGGTGTTGCTTGTTTAACCGTGCAAACAATTACATCACCAATGTTAGCCGTTTTACGTCCAGAACCGCCAAGAACTTTAATAGTAAGTACCTCACGCGCACCGGAGTTGTCAGCAACTTTTAAACGAGTCTCTTGTTGAATCATTATTTGTTACCTCCCTTCGGAAAAAGAATTCCGAACTTTATTAGATAATAACAGCTTCTTCGACAACTTCTACTAGACGAAAACGCTTAGTTGCAGATAATGGACGAGTTTCCATGATCTTTACGATGTCTCCGATTTTAGCTTGGTTATTTTCATCATGTGCTTTGAATTTCTTTGAGTATTTTACGCGTTTACCGTAAATAGGATCCTTTTTGTATGTTTCAACAACAACAGTGATGGTTTTATCCATTTTGTCAGAAACAACACGGCCTTGGTAAACTTTGCGTTGGTTACGTTCGCTCATGCTCACGACCTCCCCTCAGTGATTATTTGTTGGCAGCAATTTCTCTTTCACGAATCACAGTTTTCATGCGCGCGATAGCTTTGCGCACTTCACGAATGCGAGCAGTATTTTCAAGTTGTCCTGTCGCTAATTGAAAGCGAAGATTGAAAAGTTCTTCTTTAAGAGACTTTACTTTTTGTTCAATTTCAGCAGTGGTAAGGTCACGAATTTCATTAGCTTTCATTTGATTCACCACCAATTTCTTCACGTTTTACGAACTTCGTTTTAATTGGCAATTTGTGAGATGCAAGACGAAGAGCTTCACGAGCTACCTCTTCAGACACACCAGAAATTTCAAATAAAACTTTGCCCGGTTTTACAACAGCTACCCAGCCTTCAGGAGCCCCTTTACCGGAACCCATCCGTACCTCAAGCGGTTTAGCAGTGTAAGGTTTTGAAGGGAAAATTTTAATCCAAACTTTACCGCCACGTTTCATGTAACGAGTCATCGCAATACGTGCAGCTTCGATTTGGCGGTTTGTGATCCAAGAAGCTTCAAGAGCCTGGATACCGTACTCACCAAAATGTACTTCAGTACCGCCTTTAGCGCGACCGCGCATTTTTCCGCGATGCTCTCTGCGATATTTAACGCGTTTTGGTAATAACATATTATTTTCCTCCTTCCTCAGTTTTCTTCTTAGTAGGAAGAACCTCTCCACGATAGATCCAGACTTTTACACCAAGCTTACCGTAAGTTGTGTCAGCTTCAGATGTTGCATAGTCGATGTCAGCACGTAAAGTGTGCAATGGAACAGTTCCTTCACTGTAGTATTCAGAACGAGCAATGTCAGCTCCGCCAAGACGGCCGGAAACCATTGTTTTCACACCTTGTGCTCCAGCACGCATAGTGCGTTGGATTTGTTGTTTCTGCGCACGGCGGAAAGAAATACGGTTTTCTAGTTGACGAGCGATGTTGTCAGCTACAAGCTGAGCATCAAGATCTGCTCTTTTGATTTCAAGAATGTTAATGTGTACACGCTTGCCAGTAAGGCTGTTAAGGGCTTTACGAAGTGCTTCAACTTCAGATCCGCCTTTACCGATTACCATACCAGGCTTAGCAGTGTGGATCGTAATGTTAACGCGGTTTGCTGCGCGCTCGATTTCTACTTTAGAAACAGAAGCGTCAGAAAGGCGTTTGCTAATGAATTCACGAATTTTTAAATCTTCGTGCAGGAAGTCAGCGTAATCTTTACCAGCGTACCACTTAGATTCCCAATCACGAATGACTCCGATACGAAGACCGACTGGATTTACCTTTTGACCCACTACTTATCCCTCCTTCTTTTCTGATACAACGATTGTAATGTGGCTCGTACGTTTGTTGATTTGGCTCGCACGTCCCATAGCACGCGGGCGGAATCTTTTTAACGTTGGGCCTTCGTCAACAAATGCCTGAGAAATAACCAGATTGTTAGCGTCCATCTCGTAGTTGTGCTCAGCATTTGCGATAGCAGATTTTAAAACTTTTTCGATGATCGGAGAAGCAGCTCTCGGAGTTAAGTTCAGGATAGATACTGCTTCGCCTACTTGCTTACCTCGAATCAGGTCCATTACTAGACGTGCTTTACGAGGAGCAATACGGACTGTTCTTGCAACAGCTTTAGCTTGCATTTAAAAGCCTCCTCTCTTAGCGTCTTGTTTTTTTATCGTCACTGGCGTGGCCTTTGTAAGTACGAGTCGGTGCGAATTCGCCCAACTTGTGGCCTACCATGTCTTCAGAAATGAATACAGGCACGTGTTTACGTCCGTCATATACTGCGATAGTGTGACCGATAAATTGTGGGAAAATAGTTGAACGGCGAGACCAAGTTTTTACAACTTGTTTCTTGTCCGTTTCATTTAATTTCTCGATTTTTGTCATCAAGTGTCCATCGACAAATGGTCCTTTTTTCAAGCTGCGAGCCATTTTGGAACCTCCCTTCGTGATTGCACTACGGTCCGAAATGAACCGTAGACAACCCCGTTATTTATTTTTACGACGACGTACGATAAATTTATCAGATTTGTTCTTTTTCTTACGTGTCTTGAATCCAAGAGTCGGTTTGCCCCAAGGAGACATTGGTGATTTGCGTCCGATTGGCGCGCGACCTTCACCACCACCGTGCGGGTGATCGTTAGGGTTCATTACAGAACCGCGGACTGTAGGGCGGATGCCTTTCCAGCGAGAGCGTCCTGCTTTACCAACGTTGATAAGTTCGTGCTGCTCGTTACCTACTTGACCGATAGAAGCGCGGCAAGCAGAAAGGATCATGCGAACTTCACCAGAGTTAAGACGTACAAGAACGTATTTGCCTTCTTTACCAAGAACCTGAGCAGATGTACCAGCTGAACGTACAAGCTGTCCGCCTTTACCAGGTTTTAATTCAATGTTATGCACAACTGTACCAACAGGGATGTTGATAAGCGGAAGTGCGTTACCTACTTTGATGTCAGCTTCAGGGCCGGACATGATTTCAGTACCTACTTGAATTCCTTTTGGTGCAAGAATGTAACGTTTTTCTCCGTCTACATAGTTGATTAGTGCAATGTTAGCTGAACGGTTTGGATCGTACTCAACTGTAGCAACGCGTCCAGGTATACCATCTTTATCGCGTTTGAAGTCGATAACACGGTATTGGCGTTTGTGTCCGCCACCTTGGTGACGTACAGTCAATTTACCTTGGTTGTTACGTCCGCCTTTTTTGTGAAGGGGCGCAAGCAAGGATTTTTCCGGCTGGTCAGTCGTGATTTCAGCAAAATCTGAAGTTGTCATGCCACGACGTCCGTTAGAGGTCGGTTTATACTTTTTAATCGCCATTTTGAATTTCCCTCCTTCTTTTTACAGATAATTAAGCTTCAAAAATTTCGATTTCTTTGCTGTCTGCAGTAAGTTTTACGATCGCTTTTCTGCGACGGCTAGTCATACCAGTGTAGCGGCCGACACGTTTTGATTTCCCTTTGTAGTTCATGATGTTGACTTTGTCAACTTTCACTCCAAAGATACTTTCAACTGCATCTTTCACTTCTGTTTTATTAGCTCTTACATCAACTTCAAAAGTATATTTTTTTTCAGTCATTAAATCAGCAGAACGTTCAGTAATGACGGGGCGCTTAAGAACATCACGAGGATCTTTCATTATGCAAGCACCTCCTCTACTTTTTCAACCGCAGCTTTTGTAATCAGAAGCTTCTCGTGGTTGACAACGTCTAACACGTTGATTCCGTTAGCTTGAACAACTGTAACTCCAGGGATGTTGCGTGCAGAAAGAGATACTGCTTCGTTTGCATCCGCAGTTACGATTAAAGCTTTTTTCTCAACAGATAATCCTTTAAGGATAGCTGCCATTTCTTTTGTTTTAACCGTATCAAGAGTAAGATCTTCAAGAACAATAATGTTGTTGTCGTTCACTTTAGAAGACAATACTGATTTGATTGCCAAGCGGCGAACTTTTTTAGGTAATTTGTAAGAATAGCTGCGTGGTGTTGGGCCGAATACGACACCACCTCCGCGCCATTGCGGTGAACGGATTGAACCTTGACGGGCACGACCTGTACCTTTTTGACGCCATGGTTTGCGACCTCCGCCGCGTACTTCAGAACGATTTTTTACTTTGTGAGATCCTTGACGTAAGGAAGCTCTTTGCATAAGAATAGCGTCGAATACTACGCTCTCATTTGGCTCAATTCCAAATACAGACGCGTTTAATTCGATATCACCAGCAGTAGAACCGTTTTGGTTGTATAATGCTACTTTTGGCATGATCAATTTCCTCCTTTCCTAAGAGACTTATTTAGATTTAACAGCACTTTTAACAGTGATTAAAGTTTTTCTCGCACCAGGTACGTTACCTTTAATCAAAAGAAGATTGCGCTCAGCATCTACTTTTACGATTTCAAGGTTTTGGACAGTGATTTGATCTCCGCCCATGCGTCCAGGTAATAGTTTACCTTTGAATACACGGTTAGGATCTACAGGTCCCATTGAACCAGGACGACGGTGGTAGCGTGAACCGTGAGACATAGGTCCGCGAGATTGTCCGTGGCGCTTGATTGCACCTTGGAAACCTTTACCTTTAGATACTCCTGTTACATCTACGATTTCTCCTGCAGAGAAAATTTCAACCTTGACTTCCTGACCAATTTCATACGCATCCATATCCACGCCGCGTAATTCTTTAACGAAGCGCTTAGGAGCAGTTTCCGCTTTTGCAACGTGTCCTTTTTCCGGTTTGTTTGAAAGCTTTTCACGCTTATCGTCAAAACCAAGCTGGATCGCTTCATAGCCATCATTTTCAGCTGTTTTCTTTTGAAGAACAACGTTTGGAGCTGCTTCAATAACAGTTACCGGGATAAGATCACCGTTCTCTGCGAATACTTGCGTCATACCAATTTTTCTTCCTAAGATTCCTTTGGTCATTCGTCACACCTCCTATTAAGATCATTCTATATTTTAGAATTAAAGTTTGATTTCGATATCGACACCAGATGGTAAGTCTAATCGCATGAGAGCATCAACAGTTTGTGGTGTTGGGTTCACAATGTCGATTAAACGTTTATGTGTACGCATTTCAAATTGCTCACGAGAATCTTTGTATTTGTGCACCGCACGAAGGATTGTGTAAACTGATTTTTCAGTTGGCAACGGAATCGGACCAGATACGCTGGCACCAGAACGTTTTGCCGTTTCAACAATCTTCTCTGCAGATTGATCAAGGATTCTATGATCATATGCTTTTAAACGAATACGAATTTTTTGTTTTGCCATTATTTTCCCTCCTTTTCGCCTACATCACGTTAGACAGTTCTCCGTGAGAAAAACCTGATCACCTTGCCATGGCAAAGCGGCCGGGTGTGTCAGCAACCTCTCACTTCATCGCAGTCAAAGACCAACATACACTATTATACAGAAAATAGACGTATGTTGCAAGGTTTATTTAAAGAACCTTGTGGTTTTCACACTTTGATTATTATACAGGTGATACCATGATTAATCAAGGATATGCCTGTTTTCTTTCAAAGATGGAACGATGCGAACCGGCTGACAACTTCGGCAAAGCGATCCGGTTCCTCCAAGTGAGGCGAATGGGCTGAGTTCTCAAACCAATGCCATTCTTTATACGGCGCATCAACCTTCTGATAATATTCATAAGACGTCGTCCCCGGGACCGTCAAATCGTATCTCCCTGACATAAAACAGCATGGTATTATAATAGAAGAAACTGATTCCCCGGCATTAAAGAAAATGAGATCCTCCCACAGGTGTTTCAGGCTGAACATTTGTCCCCGCGCGGCTAAGAAACTCCCTCTCACACCGTACGGTTCACCAAACAGCATTCGCCCCCCTGCTTTAAGAGCACCGATCGGATGATGGGTAAAGCCCCCTCCCCTCATCTCGATACAAAGCAGAAACAACGTTCGCTGCAGCTGTTTCTCCCATGGAGGCGCTCCGATAAAGCTAAGCGTCTTTTCCAGCAGGAAATGTTTGCGTCGCCTGCTCCATTCCATCATCAGCCGGTAAGCTTCCGTTTCTTCCTTTTGAATATTAACCACCTGACTGATACCGATATACGCATAATACAAATCAGGCCTCTCTTGAAGAACATGAAGCGCCAGAACTGAACCCCACGAATAGCCGGCGATATATATTTTTTGCCTGCTGAATTGCTTGCATAAGCGTTCGGTCAAATGAATGGTATCGGCTGTCAGCTGATCCAAGGTCATAGATGAAGCCGGAATTTCCTTTGAATAAGAGAGACCCGCCCCTCTCTGATCCCAGTTCACAACGGTGAAATGCTTTTCCAGCTTATTCTGGTATTTTCTCGCATAGCCGATTTGGGGCGTGCCGGGACCGCCGTGCAAAAACAAAAGCAGCGGATTACTCCTGTCATCACCATTAATCATAATGGTTTGTTCACTGCCATTAATCAGCAATTGCTGAAGCATTGAAATACGATTGGTTTTCTTGAAGTTATCGTTCATCGCTCTGCTCCTAAAATTTGTATACGTTCTATTATACATGGAATCAGCGGGGAAACAAAAAAACGAGGCCCCATAAGGGACCCCGCATTAATGAACGAGTCGATTACTCAGTGATTGTAGAAACAACGCCTGAACCAACTGTACGTCCGCCTTCACGAATAGAGAAACGAGTTCCTTCTTCGATAGCGATTGTAGAGATAAGTTCAACGATCATTTCAGTGTTATCTCCAGGCATAACCATTTCTACGCCTTCTGGAAGATTGATGATACCAGTTACGTCAGTTGTACGGAAGTAGAACTGAGGACGGTAGTTAGAGAAGAATGGAGTATGACGTCCACCCTCTTCTTTAGAAAGAACGTAAACTTCAGCTTTGAATTTGCTGTGTGGAGTGATTGTACCTGGTTTAGCAAGTACTTGTCCACGTTGGATATCTTCACGAGCTACACCGCGAAGAAGTGCACCGATGTTGTCTCCAGCTTCAGCGTAGTCAAGAAGCTTACGGAACATTTCAACACCTGTAACAGTTGTTTTGCTGTTTTCTTCTTGAAGACCGATGATTTCAACTTCGTCACCGACTTTAACTTGTCCGCGTTCTACACGGCCAGTAGCAACTGTACCACGACCAGTGATTGAGAATACGTCCTCAACCGGCATCATGAATGGTTTGTCAGTGTCGCGTTCTGGAGTTGGGATGTACTCGTCAACTGCAGCCATAAGTTCAAGAATTTTTTCTTCGTACTCAGCGTCACCTTCAAGAGCTTTAAGAGCAGAACCTTTAACAACTGGTACATCATCACCAGGGAAGTCGTATTCGCTAAGAAGATCGCGAACTTCCATTTCAACAAGCTCAAGAAGCTCTTCGTCGTCTACCATGTCGCATTTGTTAAGGAATACTACGATGTATGGTACACCAACGTTTTTAGAAAGAAGGATGTGCTCACGAGTTTGTGGCATTGGGCCATCAGCAGCAGATACTACAAGGATAGCTCCGTCCATTTGCGCAGCACCAGTGATCATGTTTTTAACATAGTCAGCGTGTCCTGGGCAGTCAACGTGTGCATAGTGACGAGTGTCAGTTTCGTACTCAACGTGTGCAGTAGAGATTGTGATACCGCGCTCACGTTCTTCTGGAGCACCATCAATTTGATCGTACGCCATAGCTGTACCTTTACCAGATTTCTTATGAAGTACTGTTGAGATAGCAGCAGTTAATGTTGTTTTACCATGGTCAACGTGTCCAATTGTACCGATATTGGCATGTGATTTGGAACGGTCGAATTTTTCTTTAGCCATTCTAAAATCCTCCTTAAGAGCTTTTAATTAGTAATGTATAGAGTGATAGAAAGTGAAAGCAAGCTCTCACTTCCTCATCTTACAATAGTAGTTATACTTGAGTTAAGTGGCAAAATCAATTATTCGCCTTTATTTTTTTTGATAATTTCTTCAGCGATGCTCTTCGGCACTTCTTCGTAGTGATCCATGAACATTGTGAACGTACCGCGTCCTTGCGTGTTAGAACGAAGGGCAGTAGCGTAACCGAACATTTCAGCAAGAGGTACCATCGCACGCACAACTTGAGCGTTACCGCGAGCTTCCATACCTTCTACGCGTCCGCGACGAGAAGTAACATCACCCATGATGTCTCCCATGTATTCTTCAGGAATAACAACTTCAACTTTCATGATTGGTTCAAGAAGAACTGGGTTACATTTGCTGACTGCATTTTTCAATGCCATAGAAGCAGCGACTTTAAACGCCATTTCGTTTGAGTCAACATCATGGTAAGATCCATCAAAAAGTTTCGCCTTGATGTCGATTAGCGGGAATCCGGCTAGGACACCATTTTCAAGAGAGTCTTCAAGACCTGCTTGTACGGCTGGGATGTATTCACGAGGAACAACACCACCGACGATTGCGTTTTCGAATTCAAAGCCAGCGCCTTCTTCGTTCGGTTCAAACTCGATCCAAACGTGACCGAACTGACCGCGTCCGCCTGATTGACGTACGAATTTACCTTCAACTTTTGCACCGGTACGGAATGTCTCACGGTACGCAACTTGAGGAGCACCAACGTTAGCTTCAACTTTGAACTCACGCTTCATACGATCAACAATGATATCAAGGTGAAGCTCACCCATACCAGAGATGATTGTTTGACCCGTTTCAGGGTTTGTTTGTGTACGGAATGTAGGATCTTCTTCAGCAAGTTTCGCTAAAGCGATACCCATTTTATCTTGGTCAGCTTTTGATTTAGGCTCAATCGCTACGTCGATAACAGGCTCTGGGAATTCCATTGATTCAAGGATTACAAGATCCTTCTCATCACATAGAGTATCTCCAGTAGAAGTATCTTTTAGACCTACAGCAGCTGCGATGTCTCCAGCGTAAACAGTAGAGATCTCTTCACGGCTGTTTGCGTGCATTTGAAGGATACGTCCTACGCGCTCACGCTTGCCTTTTGTAGAGTTCTTTACATATGAACCGGAATCAAGTGTACCGGAATATACGCGGAAGAATGTCAGCTTACCGACATAAGGGTCAGTCATAACTTTAAATGCAAGTGCAGAGAATGGCTCTTCATCAGAAGAATGACGAACGATCTCTTCATCTGTGTCAGGACGTACACCTTTGATTGCAGCAACATCAGTTGGCGCAGGAAGGTAGTCAAGAACAGCATCAAGTACAAGCTGAACACCTTTGTTTTTGAAAGCAGATCCAACAAGTACAGGGTAGAATTCAACATTCAGTGTACCTTTACGGATAGCAGCTTTCAGTTCAGGGATAGTGATTTCTTCACCTTCAAGGTACTTTTCCATAAGCTCTTCATCAAGCTCAGCTACAGCTTCAATCAGGCTGCTGCGAAGCTCTTCAGCTTGCTCTTTGTACTCTTCAGGGATTTCTTTCGCATCTGAACGAGTTCCAAGGTCATCTTCGTAGAAATACGCAACGTTTTCTACTAAGTCAATGATACCTTCGAAGTTGTCTTCAGCGCCGATCGGCAATTGAATTGCGTGAGCGTTAGCTTGAAGACGGTCTCTTAAAGTGCCTACAGAGTAAAGGAAGTCTGCGCCGATTTTGTCCATTTTGTTGACAAATACAACGCGCGGTACTCCGTAAGTTGTTGCTTGGCGCCATACTGTTTCTGTCTGAGGCTCAACACCTGATTGAGCATCAAGTACGGCAACCGCACCATCAAGTACACGGAGTGAACGTTCAACTTCAACTGTGAAGTCTACGTGTCCCGGTGTATCGATGATGTTTACACGGTAACCTTTCCACTGTGCAGTCGTTGCTGCAGAAGTGATTGTGATACCGCGTTCTTGTTCCTGCTCCATCCAGTCCATTTGCGAAGCACCTTCGTGAGTTTCGCCAATTTTGTGGATACGGCCTGTGTAGAACAAGATCCGTTCTGTAGTAGTCGTTTTACCGGCATCGATGTGAGCCATGATCCCGATATTACGAGTTTTTTCTAAGGAGAACTCTCTTGCCATTGGGTAATTTCTCCTTCCTTATTAGGGAATTATTATTTTGATTATATGAATCCTACCAGCGGTAGTGAGCAAATGCTTTGTTCGCTTCTGCCATCTTGTGAGTGTCTTCACGTTTCTTAACGGCAGCACCAGTGTTGTTAGCTGCATCAAGAATTTCGTTAGCCAGGCGCTCTTCCATTGTTTTTTCTCCGCGAAGACGCGCATAGTTAACCAACCAGCGAAGACCAAGAGTTGTACGGCGTTCAGGACGAACTTCTACAGGCACTTGGTAGTTAGCTCCACCTACACGGCGTGCTTTTACTTCAAGTACAGGCATGATGTTTTTCAATGCTTGTTCGAAAACCTCCATTGCATCATTGCCAGTGCGTTCTTTAATGATATCGAATGACTTGTATAGGATTGTTTGAGATTTACCTTTTTTACCGTCGATCATCATTTTGTTGATCAGGCGGGATACCAGCTTAGAGTTGTAAAGCGGATCAGGTAAAACATCTCTTTTTGCTACAGGACCTTTACGTGGCATCTGAATATCCTCCCTTCATAGTTTTAATGATTTATTTGATTACTTTGCTTTAGGACGTTTCGTACCGTATTTAGAACGGCCTTGCGCACGGTTTTCAACTCCGGCAGTATCAAGTGCGCCACGAACGATGTGGTAGCGTACCCCCGGTAAGTCTTTTACACGTCCGCCGCGGATCAGTACAACGCTGTGCTCTTGCAGGTTGTGACCGATACCAGGAATGTAGGCAGTAACCTCGATTCCGTTAGTCAAACGAACACGAGCATATTTACGAAGTGCTGAGTTCGGTTTTTTCGGTGTCATTGTACCCACACGAGTACATACCCCGCGTTTTTGTGGAGAAGATACGTTAGTGTGCTCTTTTTTAAAGCTGTTGTATCCTTTGTTTAGTGCAGGTGACTTAGAGTTTTCAACTTTGCTCACGCGTCCCTTGCGAATTAGCTGATTAATTGTAGGCATGTTGTGTTCCTCCCTTCATTACGTTTTATAACCCACATACCCAGGTGGTTCATCATTAGGCAAAAAACAATGTCTTTACACAAGATTGATATCTTATATAAAAACAAAAAGTACGCTATAACATAATGGCAACAGCTGCTGCTCCCACTTCAATTCCGCAGGCTTTGCCGAGCTTTTTCATGGAATCCACCATACAGACAGCGGTATTTTGGTTCTTTGCAAGCTGGATAACGCCAGCTGTAAGAACTGAATCCGCGTCTTTTGCCACGACGACTTCCTTCACTGAACCTCGTTTTAGAGCTTTCACTGTTTGCTTCGTACCAATAATAATTGATTTGGCCTGTGATACTTTATCATAAGACATAAACATATCCTCCAAAGTAACAGGTTTTATTTCGAGCACCTTGGTTATATTATCACTCTGCGGGGCGGATGTCAACAACGTATGACATTTTTTAGTGCAGTCCACCGCCAGAATAATTGTAATACTGAGGAAAAGCTGTCGAAACAGCCTTTCCTGCAGCAGTTTCTATTATTCAGCCGGAACCATATCTTCCGAAGGCTGAACGTTTGAAACAGGTTTTACTTTTCTGTAATTCATCATACCGGTACCGGCCGGAACCAGCTTACCGATGATAACATTCTCTTTCAGGCCGAGAAGTTCATCGCGCTTGCCTTTAATCGCAGCATCTGTAAGAACGCGTGTTGTTTCTTGGAATGATGCGGCAGACAAGAATGAATCCGTCTCGAGTGAAGCTTTTGTGATACCGAGAAGGACAGGACGGCCTGTAGCAGGTCGATTGCCTTCAAGCAGCACTTTTTTGTTCGCTTCTGTGAATTGGTGAATATCTAGCAATGTGCCAGGGAGAACATCAGTATCTCCGGCATCGATCACACGGACTTTGCGAAGCATCTGGCGAACCATTACTTCTACGTGTTTATCGCCGATTTCAACCCCCTGCATACGGTAAACCTTCTGAACCTCATGCAGAAGATATTCCTGAACCGTTGTCAGGTCAGTGACTTTAAGAAGTTCTTTCGGATCGATAGAACCTTCTGTCAGCACTTGGCCGCGGGTAATCTGATCACCCTCAGCCACTTTCAGGCGTGAGTTGTAAGGTGCCGTGTATGAACGTGTCTCAACAGCGCCCTGAACAACAATCTCCTGCTGTTTGTCGCGGACTTCATTGATTTCGGCAATTGTACCGTCAATCTCAGAAATCGTCGCTTGACCTTTCGGATTACGCGCTTCGAAAAGCTCTTGGATACGCGGAAGACCTTGTGTGATATCGTCTCCGGCAACCCCGCCTGTGTGGAACGTACGCATTGTTAACTGTGTTCCAGGCTCACCGATAGATTGAGCGGCGATAATACCTACTGCTTCGCCGACTTCAACATCAGTTCCGGTTGCAAGGTTACGTCCGTAGCATCGTTTACATACACCATGAGGAGTGTTACATGTGAACGCAGAACGGATCCACACTTCTTCGATTCCGGCTTCAACGATTTCCAGCGCTTTATCTTCATCGATCAATTCATTTTCGTTAATGAGCACAGCACCCGTTTCAGGATGTTTGATCTGTTTTCTGGCGAAACGTCCGATCAGACGCTCTTCCAGACGCTCGATGATTTCCGTGCCTTCTTTGAGCGGTTTTGCAAGAATACCGCGGTCTGTTCCGCAATCTGTTTCACGAATGATAACATCCTGCGCAACATCAACAAGACGGCGTGTAAGGTAACCTGAGTCAGCTGTTTTCAGGGCGGTATCGGCAAGACCTTTACGCGCACCGTGAGTGGAGATAAAGTACTCCAAAACTGTCAGGCCTTCACGGAAACTTGATTTAATCGGCAATTCAATGATTCGTCCAGCCGGGTTGGCCATCAGACCGCGCATACCCGCAAGCTGTGTAAAGTTAGATGCGTTACCACGGGCTCCTGAGTCACTCATCATGTAGATCGGGTTGACTTCGTCTAATGATTTCATCAGTTTGCCTTGGATAACATCTTTCGCTGAACTCCAAATTGAAATGACTCTTTCATAACGTTCTTCTTCGGTGATTAAACCGCGTCTGAACTGTTTCAGGACATTATCAACTTTGCTTTGTGCTTCTTCAAGGATTTCCTGTTTGTCATCGAGAACGACGATATCAGAAACCCCTACTGTGATGCCGGCTTTCGTTGAATATCTGAAACCGAGGTTTTTCATGCGGTCAAGCATTTTAGACGTTTCCGTGATATGGAATCGTTTAAAGATTTCCGCGATGATTTTACCGAGAATGCCTT
Source organism: Bacillus sp. Pc3 (assembly GCF_000815145.1). Taxonomy (NCBI): domain Bacteria; kingdom Bacillati; phylum Bacillota; class Bacilli; order Caryophanales; family Bacillaceae; genus Bacillus; species Bacillus sp. Pc3. The sequence continues at coordinate 1,930,367 of NZ_CP010406.1, forward strand.
TTTTAAACGGTGCGTTGATCGGCTGCTCAGCAATCACAGCTTTTACGTCAGCACCTTTATCTAAGAAGAAACGGTCAGGTGTCTTCTCTTCAATGTTGCTCTTCGTTGGTTCATTCATGTAAGGGAATGATTCCGGAAGAATTTCATTGAAGACGAGCTTACCGACAGTTGTAATTAACAATTTTGAACGCTGTTCTTCAGTAAATGTCACATTCTTAAGGGAGTTCGCCGCAACAGCAACTCTCGTATGAAGGTGAACATAACCGTTTTGATAAGCAAGAAGCGCTTCGTCCGTATTTTTGAAAACCATACCCTCGCCGACTGCTCCGGCGCGCTCAAGCGTCAGGTAGTAGTTTCCTAATACCATATCCTGAGACGGCGTAACAACCGGTTTACCATCTTTAGGGTTCAAGATGTTTTGGGCCGCAAGCATCAGAATGCGCGCCTCAGCTTGAGCCTCAGCTGATAAAGGTACGTGAACCGCCATTTGGTCACCGTCAAAGTCAGCGTTATAAGCTGTACATACTAACGGGTGAAGACGGATGGCGCGTCCTTCAACAAGCGTCGGTTCGAAAGCCTGGATACCTAATCTGTGAAGAGTAGGGGCACGGTTCAGTAAGACCGGATGCTCCTTAATGACAGATTCAAGTACATCCCATACTTCAGGCTGCACGCGTTCGATTTTGCGTTTTGCGCTCTTGATATTGTGAGCAAGGCCTTTTTCAACAAGCTCTTTCATGACGAAAGGCTTGAAGAGCTCAAGCGCCATTTCCTTCGGCAAACCGCACTGATACATTTTCAGATGCGGACCTACGACGATAACGGAACGGCCTGAGTAGTCTACACGTTTACCGAGAAGGTTCTGACGGAAACGCCCTTGTTTCCCTTTCAGCATGTGAGAAAGAGATTTAAGCGGACGGTTACCCGGTCCGGTAACCGGACGGCCGCGGCGTCCGTTGTCAATCAGAGCATCGACTGCTTCCTGAAGCATACGTTTTTCGTTCTGAACGATGATGCTTGGCGCGCCGAGGTCTAACAGACGTTTTAAACGGTTATTACGGTTGATGACACGACGGTAAAGGTCGTTCAGATCAGACGTTGCGAAACGTCCGCCGTCAAGCTGAACCATCGGTCTTAATTCAGGCGGAATAACCGGAAGCACGTCGAGGATCATCCAAGACGGCTTGTTTCCTGAATTACGGAAGGCTTCAAGCACTTCAAGGCGTTTGATCGCACGTGTACGGCGCTGTCCTTGAGAAGTCTTCAGCTCTTCTTTTAACATATCAACTTCTTTGACAAGGTCGATGTCCTGCAGAAGTTTATTAATGGCTTCCGCACCCATAGAGGCTTGGAATTTGTTTCCGTACTTATCCAGATACGCACGGTATTCCTTTTCAGATAAAAGCTGTTTCTTTTCGAGCGGTGTATTGGCCGGGTCAGTTACGACGTAAGAAGCAAAGTAAATAACTTCTTCCAGCGCACGCGGTGACATATCCAATACAAGACCCATACGGCTCGGAATACCTTTGAAATACCAAATGTGAGAAACCGGGGCAGCCAGTTCAATATGCCCCATTCTCTCACGACGGACTTTAGCCCGCGTTACTTCAACTCCGCAACGGTCACAAACTACGCCTTTATAACGAACCCGCTTGTACTTGCCGCAATGACATTCCCAGTCCTTAGTCGGTCCGAAAATGCGTTCGCAGAACAGGCCGTCCTTTTCAGGTTTCAATGTACGATAGTTTATCGTTTCAGGCTTTTTCACTTCACCAAAAGACCATGAACGGATTTTATCCGGTGAAGCAAGACCGATGTTCATATACTCAAAATTGTTCACATCTAGCAAGGGGCCTACCTCCCTTTTTATCTTCGGATTAACCGATGTCACTTGCCTTTATCAATCAGAGACTACTCTTTCGTTACTGCGTCACGTTCAACGTCTGGAGATGCTGTTTCTTCCGGCGCTTCATCACCTGATAATGCAAGGCCGTCAGCTTGTTTCGCATCTTCCTCGTCTTCTAGATCTCTCATTTCTATTTCTTCTTCATCGCCTGAAAGGATTTTCACGTCCATACCTAAGCTTTGAAGCTCTTTGATCAATACTTTGAATGATTCCGGAACACCAGGCTCTGGAACATTGTCGCCTTTGACGATGGCTTCATATGTTTTCACACGTCCGACCACGTCATCGGACTTCACAGTCAGGATTTCTTGAAGCGTGTAAGCTGCGCCGTAAGCTTCAAGCGCCCAAACCTCCATCTCACCGAAACGCTGTCCGCCGAATTGGGCTTTACCGCCGAGAGGCTGCTGCGTAACAAGTGAGTAAGGACCTGTAGAACGGGCATGAAGTTTATCATCAACCATGTGTGCCAGTTTGATCATGTACATGATTCCGACAGATACACGGTTGTCAAACGGTTCTCCCGTACGGCCGTCATAAAGAACTGTTTTAGCGTCTCTTGACATGCCTGCTTCTTCAAGTGTTTCCCACACATCTTCTTCACGCGCGCCGTCAAATACAGGTGACGCGATGTGAATGCCGAGGTAGCGGGCAGCCATACCCATGTGAAGTTCTAATACCTGACCGATATTCATACGTGATGGTACACCCAGCGGGTTAAGCATGATATCGATCGGCGTGCCGTCAGGAAGGTAAGGCATATCTTCTTCAGGAAGAATCTTCGAGATAACCCCTTTGTTTCCGTGACGTCCGGCCATTTTATCACCTTCAGAAATCTTACGTTTCTGAACGATATATACGCGTACAAGCTGGTTCACTCCCGGAGGAAGTTCGTCGCCGTCTTCACGGTTGAAGACTTTTACGTCGTGGATAATTCCGCCGCCGCCGTGAGGCACACGGAGAGAAGTATCACGGACTTCACGCGCTTTTTCTCCAAAGATCGCATGAAGAAGGCGTTCTTCAGCCGTAAGCTCAGTTACACCTTTAGGCGTTACTTTACCTACGAGAAGGTCTCCGTCGTTGACTTCCGCACCGATACGGATAATTCCGCGGTCATCAAGATTGCGAAGCGCATCTTCCCCTACGTTTGGAATATCGCGGGTGATCTCTTCCGGCCCAAGCTTTGTATCACGTGCTTCTGATTCATATTCTTCAATGTGAATAGATGTGTATACATCATCTTTCACAAGGCGTTCACTCATGATGATGGCATCCTCATAGTTGTAACCATCCCATGTCATGAAGCCGACCATTACGTTGCGGCCGAGAGCAAGTTCACCAAGCTCCATTGAAGGTCCGTCAGCAAGGATTTCTCCTTTGACTACTTCGTCGCCGACACTGACGATCGGACGCTGATTGTAGCACGTACCTTGGTTGGAGCGGACAAATTTCAGCAAGCTGTACTTATCCAGGTTGCCTTTTACTTTTTGGCCGTCAATTTCTTCATAGCGGCGCACCCATACGTTTTTCGCTTCCACCCGTTCAACGATACCAGGGTGTTTACAAATAACGGCTGCACCGGAGTCTTTACCGGATACGTATTCCATACCCGTTCCGACGATCGGAGCTTCCGGCTGCATCAAAGGCACAGCCTGACGCTGCATGTTCGCTCCCATGAGGGCGCGGTTCGAGTCATCGTTTTCCAAGAACGGAATACATGCTGTCGCAGCAGATACAACCTGTTTAGGAGATACGTCCATGTAATCCACTCGGTTGCGGGCTACAACGGTGTTTTCCCCTCTGAAACGCGCTACGATGCTGTCATCCAAGAAAGAACCGTCATCGCTCAGCTTAGCATTCGCTTGGGCTACGACATAGTTATCCTCTTCATCAGCAGTCAGGTAGTCGATTCTAGGCGTTACTTTTCCTGTTTCAGGATCAACGCGGCGGTATGGCGTCTCAATGAAACCAAAGCGGTTTACTTTCGCAAATGATGACAATGAGTTGATCAAACCGATGTTCGGGCCCTCAGGCGTTTCAATCGGACACATACGGCCATAGTGAGAGTAGTGAACGTCACGTACTTCCATACCTGCGCGCTCACGTGTCAAACCGCCCGGTCCGAGAGCTGACAGACGGCGTTTGTGCGTCAATTCAGCAAGCGGGTTCGTCTGATCCATGAATTGAGAAAGCTGTGAGCTTCCGAAGAACTCTTTAATAGACGCAATAACAGGTCTGATGTTAATCAGCTGCTGCGGCGTAATTGTATTCGTGTCTTGAATAGACATTCTTTCACGAACGACACGTTCCATCCGGCTTAAACCGATACGGAATTGGTTTTGCAGGAGCTCACCTACAGAACGCAGACGGCGGTTTCCGAGATGGTCGATATCATCAGTGTCACCCACTCCGTGCAGGAGGTTGAAGAAGTAGCTGATAGAAGAAATAATATCAGCAGGCGTAATGTTTTTAATCGCCTCTTCGATGTAAGCATTGCCGATCACATTGATCGTCTGCTCTCCTTCTGCATCGGTAGGAGCATAGATTTTAATGGATTGAAGCATCACTTCATCCTCGACAACGCCGCCGTTAGGATAAAGTTTTCTGAAGCCGATTCCATTTTCTAAGTATGGCAGTACTTTATCAAGTGTTCTTCTGTCAAGAATCTGCCCTTTTTCAGCGAGAATTTCACCGGTTTCCGGATCCACCAGTGTTTCTGCAAGGCGCTGGTTAAACAGGCGGTTCTTGATATGAAGCTTTTTATTAATTTTATAGCGTCCTACATTCGCAAGGTCGTATCGCTTCGGATCGAAGAAACGGGAATCCAGCAAGCTTTTTGCGTTTTCTACTGTAGGCGGCTCTCCGGGACGAAGGCGCTCATAGATTTCAAGAAGCGCTTTGTCACTGTTTTCAGTGTTGTCCTTATCCAGTGTATTGCGGAGATATTCGTTCTCACCAATGAGATCGAGAATCTCTTGGTCGGAACCGAAGCCGAGAGCACGCAAAAGAACCGTAACCGGCAACTTACGTGTGCGATCAATGCGGACATACACAACATCTTTCGCATCAGTTTCGTATTCTAACCATGCGCCACGGTTTGGAATGACAGTCGCGGTAAAACCTTTTTTACCGTTCTTGTCTACTTTACCACTGAAATATACACTTGGAGACCGAACAAGCTGAGATACGATAACACGTTCTGCACCGTTGATGATAAAAGTACCGGTATCTGTCATAATAGGGAAATCACCCATGAAGACATCCTGGTCTTTTACCTCTCCAGTTTCTTTGTTAATTAAACGAACCTTCACTCTCAGCGGAGCTGAGTAAGTCACATCACGTTCTTTTGACTCTTCAACGGGATACTTAGGATCTCCTAAACTGTAGTCAATGAACTCTAGAGAGAGGTTACCAGTGAAATCCTCAATTGGTGATATGTCTTGAAACATCTCTCTAAGACCCTCATCAAGAAACCACTGATAAGAAGAGGTTTGAATTTCAATGAGATTTGGTAATTCTAACACTTCGCTAATGCGAGCATAGCTTCTGCGCTGGCGGTGTCGTCCATACTGAACTAGTTGACCTGTCAACTGATTCACCCCTCAAATCATGCGTATTATATGTGTAATAAGCATCTCTTACGATAAAGAAATACTTTTACAAGACAAAAGAAAAAAGGGTTTCTAATTAAGAAAACCACATCCAAAAACAAATACCGATTTTATTAGCATTTCCATGTTTGTATAATTTATACATGCACTATGATTATTTCAGCATATCATGCAAAATATATACATTGGCATTTTACAATATTAACATAGCTGAAAATTCAAGTCAAACTTTTTTTGCTTTTATGATATAATAGCCTTTCTTTTTTTGAACCACAGAAACTTCGTCAAAAAGCTCCTTCAGTTTTTCAATGGCAGAAGGCCCGCCCTGTTTTTTCTGTATAACGATCCACAATTCACCTGAAGCCCTTAAATGCTCAGCGCTTTTTTCAAAAATGGCATGGACAACTTTTTTTCCGGCGCGGATTGGGGGGTTTGTAATAATAGAAGCAAATGTTTGAGCAGAATCAATATTTGAAAATAAATCACTCTGATAAATTCGAACGTTTTTTATTCCGTTTTTTTCTGCATTTTCATTTGACAGCTCTACGGCTCTTTCATTCACGTCAATCATGTGCACGGTCCGGTCTGTAAATGCACCGGCGAGTGACAGACCGATCGGGCCGTAACCGCAGCCTGCATCCAGGAAGTCACCATCGATCTCCGGCTCTTCAAACGCTTCAATTAAGACACGCGAACCGAAATCAACTTCCTTTTTCGAGAAAACGCCGCTGTCACTTGTGAATGTATAAGATCTGTTCCGCAGTGTAAATGACCATGTCTGTTTATCGCTTTTAACTGAAGGTTTTTCTGAATAATAGTGATCACTCATTATTAGAACCTCCTTTTATAATGGCACTTAAAGAAAAGCAAAGAAAAAGCCCGCCTCATAAAAGCGAGCTTCCCCTACAGGCAAGTGAAGATTACTTAACTTCTACAGAAGCGCCAACTTCTTCAAGTTTAGCTTTAAGCTCTTCAGCTTCTTCTTTCGCAATACCTTCTTTAAGTGGTTTTGGAGTGTTGTCAACAAGTTCTTTAGCTTCTTTCAAGCCAAGACCAGTGATTTCACGAACAACTTTGATAACTTTGATTTTCTGAGAACCTGCACCAGCAAGGATAAGGTCGAATTCGCTTTGCTCTTCAGCAGCTCCGCCAGCAGCAGCTCCGCCAGCTACAGCTACAGGAGCAGCAGCAGTTACGCCAAATTCTTCTTCGATTGCTTTTACTAGGTCGTTCAATTCAAGTACAGTTGCTTCTTTAACGGAAGCAATGATTTCTTCGATATTTAAAGCCATTTGAAATTCCTCCATTTGTTTTATTTTAGGGTAAAATCAGATTAAGCGCCTTGTTCTTCCTTTTGTTCTGCAACTGCTTTAGCTGCAAGTGCAAGGTTGCGAACTGGAGCTTGAAGTACGCTAAGCAACATAGAAAGTAAGCCATCGCGTGAAGGAAGTTCAGCAAGAGCTTTCACTTCTTCAACAGAAGATACTTTTCCTTCGATAACGCCCGCTTTGATTTCCAGAGCTTCGTGATTCTTCGCGAACTCGTTAAGAACTTTTGCCGGAGCGACAACATCTTCAGTACTGAATGCGATCGCATTCGGTCCAGTTAAGACATCATTCAAACCATCAAGTTCAGCTTGTTCAACCGCACGGCGAGTCATTGTGTTTTTGTACACTTTGAACTCTACGTTAGCTTCGCGAAGCTGTTTACGGAGTTCAGTTACTTCAGAAACGTTAAGTCCGCGGTAGTCAACGATGATCGTTGATTTGCTTTCTTTCAGTTTAGAAGCAATCTCTTCAACAACAACTTTTTTTGTATCAATTGCGCTGCTCATGGTTACACCTCCTGTAGATTTTGTGTAACACTTATACCGCTAGGTGATCACGACTGTGACGACGATTTCATATAAAAAGCCTCCATGTGGACATGGAGGCTGTATATACAAGCATACGTAACGTAATAGCTGTGATATATATACACCTCGGCAGGATATTAAGCCTCAACGGCCCCTGCTGTCTACGGTATAAATGATATTCTATTTTACAACATTTTGAATCATATCAGAATGCTGATCTAAAGTCAAATATTATTTTACGTTGAAAGTAGAAGCGTCTACTTTGACACCAGGGCCCATAGTAGAAGTAACGGCAACGTTTTTCACGTAAACACCTTTAGCCGCAGCCGGTTTTGCTTTCAGGATTGTATCATACATTGTTGTGAAGTTCTCAACAAGTTTTTCATCCTCGAAAGAAACTTTTCCGATCGGAACATGGATGTTACCAGCTTTGTCAACGCGGTATTCTACTTTACCAGCTTTGATTTCGCCGATTGCTTTTTCCACTTCGAATGTAACAGTTCCTGTTTTAGGGTTTGGCATAAGACCTTTTGGTCCAAGCACACGGCCGATTTTACCGACTTCACCCATCATGTCAGGAGTCGCAACGATTACATCGAATTCGAACCAGCCTTGCTGGATTTTCGCGATGTAATCAGAATCGCCAACGTAGTCTGCACCGGCAGCTTCAGCTTCTTTTGCTTTTTCGCCTTTAGCGAATACAAGCACGCGCTGAGTTTTACCAGTTCCGTTAGGAAGTACAACTGCACCGCGGATTTGCTGATCGTTTTTACGAGGGTCAACCCCTAAACGAAAAGCAACTTCAACTGTAGCGTCGAATTTAGCTGTGTTTGTTTTTTTAGTAAGCGCCACTGCTTCAGCGACATCGTAAGCTTTCGCACGGTCTACAAGCTTCGCAGCTTCAACGTACTTTTTACCTTTTTTAGCCATTTTAAAATTTCCTCCTTATGTGGTTATAGCGGAATAACCTCCCACGAATAAGGGTTGCGAACTTGTGAAAACTCGCAACCCGACAAGAAACAAATTAATCCTCGATAACGATACCCATACTGCGGGCAGTACCTTCAACCATGCGCATTGCCGCTTCAACGTCTGCTGCGTTTAAGTCAGGCATTTTCGTTTCAGCGATTTCGCGAACCTTATCGCGCTTAACGGTTGCCACTTTATTACGGTTTGGTTCACCAGAACCAGACTCAATTCCAGCTGCTTTTTTAAGCAATACTGCAGCAGGCGGAGTTTTTGTAATAAATGTAAATGAACGGTCTTCGTAAACCGAAATTTCAACAGGAATGATTAAACCAGCTTGGTCAGCTGTACGAGCGTTAAACTCCTTACAGAATCCCATGATATTTACACCGGCTTGACCTAGTGCAGGTCCAACTGGCGGCGCTGGGTTAGCTTTTCCAGCAGGAATTTGCAATTTTACAACTTTTACTACTTTTTTAGCCACGAGACACACCTCCTTAAGTCCGTGATGTGGTAATAGGGTAAACCCTCCCACTCAAGGTTTCATTCTTTATATGAATGACGAAATATCAAGCTAGCTGCCTTGGATTAGTCCAAGACGTACCTTTGCTATATTATCATTAATATATAGCAATTTCAAGTTTTTTCACATTACAATTTGTCGATCTGGGTAAATTCCAGTTCAACCGGCGTTTCACGGCCGAACATGTTAACGAATACTTTCACTTTGCTCTTATCATAATCAATCTCTTCAATTGATCCTGTAAAGTTGGCGAAAGGTCCGTCTATGACTTTGACTGTCTCATTTAATTCAAAATCAATGTCGGTTTTCCGCTCATCCATGCCCATCCGCTTTAAGATGGTTTCCGCTTCGCCAGGAAGAAGCGGAGTCGGCTTTGAGCCTGAACCGGCTGATCCGACGAATCCGGTAACGCCCGGCGTGTTGCGGACCACATACCAGGAATCATCAGTCATGACGATTTCAACAAGCACATAACCCGGGAACACTTTCTTTTTGACTACTTTTTTCTTGCCGTTCTTAATATCAGTCTCTTCTTCTTCAGGGACGACAACGCGGAAAATTTTATCCTGCATTCCCATTGATTCCACACGTTTTTCAAGGTTCGCTTTTACTTTGTTTTCATAACCGGAATACGTATGAACAACATACCAATTCTTTTCCATTCTATCAGGACTCTGCAGTCCTTCCCTCCCCGCATTTAAAAATGAAGTGTAAAACAAAAAATAGGCTCAGGGCCTATGAATCCTTTTTTCAACAACACAATAAAAAACCCGCTGAACGGGTTTTGGCAAACGATATTATGATCTATTATAGCACGTATTGCTGATCATTATTCAACTATTAAACGAATTAATTGAGAAATTCCTGTATCAAGGAGGGCAAAAAAGATAACAAAAAAGATAACCGTTGAAATCACCGTGATCGTATAGCGCGTTAACTCTTTGCCTTTAGGCCAGCTAACCTTTTTCATTTCTTTCCCAACATCTTTAAAGAAACTCATCATGCGCATGTAAAAGACCTCCACAATTTAAAAAGCGAACACTATTTTGTTTCTAAATGAGCTGTATGTGAATTGCAAGTGCTGCAGTACTTCTTAACTTCTAACCGCTCAGCCGCTGATGCAGAGCTTTTCATTGTCGTATAATTACGATTTCCGCATGTTTTGCATGCCAGCGTAATCTTTTTTCTCATGTCGTTACACCTTTTCCTAAACATTCATTTATCTTAATAAAATAGCACAGTCAGAAAAATTCTGTCAATATGACACAGAAACCTGCTACAGGCTGATCTCTCTTATTTCTAAATACTTTTCAAGCTTGCGCTTCACGCGCTGCAGGGCATTATCGATTGATTTTACGTGTCGGTTTAAGTCATCTGAAATCTCTTGGTAACTTCTTCCGTCCAAGTACAAAACAAGCACCTTTCTCTCCAGATCGCTCAGCAGTTCTCCCATTTTCATTTCGATATCATCAAATTCTTCCTGATTAATAATCATCTCTTCAGGATTTAACGTTTTAGCGCCTGAAATGACATCAAGCAGTGTTCTGTCAGATTCTTCATCAAAAATAGGTTTGTCTAAAGAAACATAGGAATTTAAAGGAATGTGTTTCTGACGGGTAGCTGTCTTTATTGCGGTAATAATCTGGCGGGTAATGCATAATTCTGCAAAAGCTTTAAATGAAGTAAGCTTGTCCTCTCTAAAGTCTCGGATAGACTTATATAAGCCTATCATCCCTTCCTGTACAATATCTTCTCTGTCGGCCCCTATTAAAAAATAAGACCTTGCTTTCGCCCGTACAAAATTACGGTACTTCGTAATCAAGTAATCTAACGCATCACTATCCCCAACATGAACCTTTTCAATGACCTGCTCGTCCTCCAACTGGCAAAATTGCACTTTGTTGAACTTTCCCTTGCTGTTCTGTAGATTCACTGCGATCCCCCCGGCGCACGTAGATAGAAATATTATACATTAATGGGCGAAAAAGCGTCAACCTAATCCAGACCGCCTCGGCGCCACTTTTCAAACGTTTTCAAAACCTCTTCGGACAGCTCGATTTTACCCGGTGGTTTTTCAGAAGTGATCTTTGAAACCCGCCTTTGAATCCGGCGTTCTATCGTATCCACTTCCCTCAGGAGCTCCCGGGCGGATTTGCGGAGAGCCCCTTGTCCGAAAATCGCCCACTGCTCCGTATAATCGGAGGTTGCGACATGAATCTGTGTCGCAATATTATTCAGCGCCTGGGCAAGCTTCTCGATCCGTTCATCCGCCGTTTCATTCTCCCGTGTGAAAATCACTTCGACTCTGTGATTCGTTTGTTTTTTCTCTATGCCTTTTACCAGGTGTGCATCAAACACCACAATGACTCTGATTCCCGTGTAGGACTGATATTCCGCCATCTTCTGGATCAGTACATCTCTCGCTTCTTCAAAACTGTTCGCTTTTAAATCCTTTAGCTGCGGCCAAGCTCCAATCATGTTGTATCCGTCTACTAACAGGATGTCCATCTGTCTTCATTCCCCTAAAGGATTGCGCTTCCGGTAGACTTCATACATGAGAAGGCCGGCCGCTACCGACGCATTCAGAGAAGTGACTTTTCCGGCCATCGGAAGCTTAATGAGAAAATCACATTTCTCTTTCACAAGCCGGCCCATTCCTCTGCCTTCGCTTCCGATAACGAGCGCCAAAGGCATCTTGCCGTCCATAGAGCGGTAGTCTTCCCGGGCAGATGCATCCGTTCCGACGACCCAAATCCCCCGCTCCTTCATTTCATCAAGTGTCCGGGCAAGGTTGGTCACCTTCACGACGGGAATGTGTTCAATCGCACCGGTCGAAGCTTTTGCGACCGTCGAAGTCAGTCCGACCGCTCTGCGTTTCGGAATTACGATGCCGTGTGCACCGACAGCGTCAGCCGTTCTCATGATGGAACCGAGATTATGAGGGTCTTCCAGCTCGTCCAGTATGAGAAAGAAAGGCTGTTCGTTTCTCTCTTCCGCTCTTTTATATAATTCGTCTAATTGTGCATATTCATATGCCGCCACCTGGGCGACAACACCCTGATGCTGCCCCTCCACCATCTGATCGAGTTTTTTCCTCGGTACAAATTGAATGGTGACGCCGCGCTTTTTAGCAAGCTCCATAACTTGCTGGGCCTGTCCTTTTACTGTGTTTTCCGCCATCCATAACTTATACAGCTTGCGATCTGACTTTAACGTCTCAATCACCGCGTTTTTTCCTATGACGTAATCATGTTGCTGACTCATTTGTTTTCCTCCCTGACGTCCCGACTTGTATAGCCTCAGCAATCAGCTGATTCAGTCTTTCTTCTCTTTTCTCAAGAAAAAGGTATCCGAGTAAAGCCTCAAAAGCTGTACTATGGCGGTACGTCTGTACATCTGTGTTTTTAGGCGTCGTCCCTGATTTCGCGTTTCTGCCTCTTCTCAGCACGGCTTCCTCTTCCTCCGTGAAAAAGGATTCGTCCTGAAGGCGGAACAATATGTCTGCCTGTGATTTTGCCGATACAATCCGGCTCGCCTTCTTATGAAGGTCATTCGGTTTCGTAAAGCCCTGCTTAAGCAGGTGATGCCGGACGTATATTTCAAAAATGGCATCACCCATATAAGCAAGCGCAAGACCGTTTAACTGCTTTGAATCTTTGATTTGTTCAAATTGAAGCATCCGCTTACTCTCCCCGCTTCCAGCGAGTTCCCTGGGCCGTATCTTCAAGAATGATATTCATGCTTTTCAGCTGATCGCGAATCTGGTCTGACAAAGCAAAATCGCGATTGCGGCGGGCTTCATTTCTCTTCTCAATCAACTCTTCAATCTCTTCGTCGACAAGCTCTTCTTCGCCGAGCGTAAGTCCGAGAACAGATCCGATTCTGTCAAACATGCTGATAAAGGCTTTAATGACGTGATCCGCCGTATTGTCTTCCTGCATGTAGTAATTGGCGAGCTTCGCCAGATCAAACCAAACGGAAATTGCATTCGCCGTATTAAAATCATCATCCATTGCTTCTTCAAACGCAGTGCGGTGCTCTTCGATTTTAGCGAGCCATTCCTCATCATTGTCAGTCAGATTCGTGCTGCTAATCAAACGATGGTTTAAATTACTGTAGGCCGTCTTCAGGCGGTTAAACGCGTTTTTTGTTTTCTCAAGCAGCTCTTCCGAATAGTTGATCGGGTGGCGGTAATGAACGGACAGCATGAAAAATCTCAAAAGCTGCGGGTCATGTTGCTTAATGATATCGTGCACCAAAACAAAGTTGCCGAGCGATTTTGACATTTTCTCATTATCGATATTGATATATCCGTTGTGAAGCCAGTATTTTGCGAATGTCTTGCCTGTTAATGCTTCAGATTGGGCGATTTCGTTTTCATGGTGCGGGAATGTCAGGTCCTGACCGCCGGCATGAATATCGATTTCGTCACCCAAATACTTTTTCACCATTGCGGAGCATTCAATATGCCAGCCCGGGCGGCCTTTTCCCCAAGGGCTATCCCATGAAATTTCTCCGTCCTTAGCAGCTTTCCAAAGAGCAAAGTCCAGCGCATCCTCTTTCTTCTCGCCGACACGGATACGCGCGCCTGATCTGAGTTCATCAATTGATTGCTGAGATAGCTTGCCGTACCCTTCGAAGGCCCTTGTTTTGAAATAGACGTCGCCTTCTGATTCATAAGCGTAGCCTTTTTTAATCAGCTCGCTGACAAATTCAATAATGGCGTCCATGTTTTCCATGACCCGGGGGTGAAGATCCGCTTTCCGGCATCCGAGGGCGCCCACGTCTTCAAAATACGCTTTAATGAACCGTTCAGAAACGGTCGGGACGTCCTCGCCGAGCTCGTTGGCCGCCTTAATCAGTTTGTCGTCAACATCGGTGAAATTCGATACGTATTGAACATCGTATCCTTTATACTCCAAATAGTTGCGTACGGTATCATACACAATCGCCGGACGGGCGTTTCCGATATGAATATAGTTGTATACAGTCGGTCCGCACACGTACATTTTTACTTTTCCTTCCTCAAGAGGAACGAATGTTTCCTTTTTCCGTGTCAATGTATTATAAAGTGTAATGGTCATTTTTGGTTGATCCTTTCTTTTTTATCTTCCAGTTCAGCCTGCAGCTCAAAAATCTGCTGCTCCAATGCTCTTAACCGGTCAGCAACCGGATCGGGCAAGTCTTGGTGATTGAGATCGCGTTTGATTTTTCTTCCGTTCTGAATGACGACTTTCCCCGGTATGCCGACAACGGTCGAAAAGTCGGGAACATCACGAAGCACAACGGAACCGGCCCCTACTTTAGAACCCTGCCCGACCGTAATAGAGCCGAGCACCTTCGCTCCGGTTGCAATTAAAGCATCATCCTTTATGGTCGGATGCCGCTTCCCCTTTTCTTTTCCCGTTCCCCCGAGAGTGACACCTTGGAATACCGTCACGTTATTGCCGATTTCACATGTTTCCCCTATGACGACCCCCATACCGTGGTCAATGAAAAACCTTCTCCCGATGGTCGCGCCGGGATGGATTTCAATTCCGGTAAAGAAACGGGCAATCTGTGATATCAGGCGCGCCAGGAAGAAAAATCTCCGTTTATATAAAGCATGTGCAATCCGATGCGCCCATATAGCATGTAAACCAGAATAAGTTAAAACAACTTCGAAATAGCTTCTTGCTGCCGGATCTTGATCGAACACTGTATCTATGTCTTCTTTTAGCATTTTAAAAAACACATGCTTCCCCCCATTCTCTCCCCGCTCCAGTCTGTTTTTCCGCCTATAAAAAAAGCGTCTCTGCATGTAAACATGACAGAGACGCTTTTACCGCGCGGTTCCACTCTGTTTGAAAAACAAGTCACTGTTTTCCCAACTTAAAAGCCGGTAACGGCGGCGGCCGCCTTTAAATACTGATTTCCGCAGAAATGTTCTTCAAAGGTCTTAAGGGCGCACTTCTAAAACATGACGCATGAATCTCTCTCAGCCGATGAAGATTCTTTCTGTAATGGTCATTGTTTTATACTCTTCCCTGTCAACAATCGTATATTTAAATGCTTTTCAGGCGTCTGACGGCTGTTTCTCTGCCGATCAGCTCAATGGCCTGCGGAAGCTCAGGACCGTGTGTCTGACCGGTAACCGCTACACGAATCGGCATGAACAGCTTTTTGCCTTTATGGCCTGTTTCTTTCTGAACAGCTTTGATTGAGGCTTTGATCAGCTCAGGCGTAAATTCTTCAAGCTCTTCAAGCTTCGCAGCAAATACGCTGAGCACTTCAGGCACCTGTTCCTCTTCCAGAACGGCTTTTGCCTCTTGATTATACTCGATCTCATCTTTAAAGAACAAATCAGTCAGCTCGACAATTTCAGCGCCGTAGCTCAATTGCTCATGGTAAAGAGAAATTAATTTACGAACCCATTCCTGCTCCTCGGCAGAAAGCTCAGTGCCGACTTTTCCTGCTTTTTGCAGGTGCGGCAGGGTCAGCTCAACCACTTGATCAAGATCCAGCGCTTTGACGTATTGGTTGTTGACCCATTTCAGTTTATGCATATCAAACAGAGCCGGTGACTTAGACAAACGATTTACATCAAAAATTTCAATGAATTGTTCTCTTGTGAAAAGCTCTTCTTCACCGACGGGAGACCAGCCGAGAAGTCCGATAAAGTTAAAGAGCGCTTCAGGCAGGTAACCCAGCTCATCATACTGCTCAATAAACTGGATAATTGATTCATCACGTTTACTTAATTTTTTGCGGCTTTCGTTTACGATAAGCGTCATATGTCCGAAGACAGGAACATCCCAGCCGAATGCCTGGAAAATCATGATCTGTTTCGGTGTATTTGAAATGTGATCCTCACCGCGGAGCACGTGCGTCATTTTCATTAAGTAATCGTCAATCGCGACGGCAAAGTTATACGTCGGTGTTCCGTCTTTTTTGACGATGACAAAGTCGCCGATGCCGTCTGATTCAAAAGAAATCTCGCCTTTTACGATATCGTTAAATGCGATGATTTTCCCTTCCGGCACGCGGAAACGGATGCTCGGCTGTCTGCCTTCGGCTAAAAACTGCTCCTGCTCTTCCTGAGTCAGGTTTCTGTGTTTGCCGGAATAGCGCGGCATTTCCCCGCGGGCGATTTGCTCTTCACGTTCTTTCTCAAGTTCTTCTTCCGTACAGAAACATTTATAAGCAAGCCCTTTTTCAAGAAGCTCTTCATAGTACTTTTTGTAAATGTCGTTACGCTCAGACTGGCGGTACGGGCCGTATTCTCCGCCGATATCCACACTTTCATCCCAGTCCATGCCGAGCCATTTCAAATAGTTGAGCTGGCTTTGCTCTCCGCCTTCAATATTTCGCTTTTTGTCCGTATCCTCAATCCGGATAATAAACTTTCCGCCTTGGCTGCGGGCAAATAAATAGTTAAAAAGCGCCGTTCTGGCGTTACCGATATGCAAATGTCCGGTCGGACTCGGTGCATAACGAACGCGTACTTCATTTCCCATGTTCAAATACTTCCTTTCATCTCGTCTGTAGCCTCTAGCCGAATATATGTATCTATTCTACCACCAAATAGACCGGGCATCAAAACAATGATCAGGCTTTTTGGATCAGAACGGTCGCCTGAGCGGCAATTCCTTCGGCTCTTCCGGTAAACCCGAGCTTTTCTGTCGTCGTCGCTTTTACGTTTACTTGAGAGACGTCCGCCTCAAGGCCTTCCGCTATCCGTTTTCTCATAGCATCAATATGCGGCGCCATTTTCGGCTTTTGCGCAATAATCGTGCAGTCTATATTTCCGAGTACGTACCCTTTTTCTTTTACAATGTTCCAGACATGCTGAAGCAGCTTAAAAGAATCCGCATCCTTGAATTCCGGATCAGTATCCGGGAAATGCTTGCCGATATCTCCTTCACCTGCCGCTCCGAGACACGCGTCTGCGACTGTATGCAGCAATACATCAGCATCTGAATGTCCGAGCAGCCCCTTTTCATAAGGAATTTCAATTCCGCCGATGATGAGAGGACGGCCTTCCGTTAATTGATGCACATCAAATCCTTGTCCGATTCTAAACATTATGATTCCCACTTTCCGCTTTCATGATTGCTTCCGCAAATATCAGGTCATCCGGCGTTGTCAGCTTAATATTGGTATAGCTGCCTTCAACGATACTCACCTGATATCCATCAAGACGCTCGACGAGGCTGGCGTCATCCGTCCCTAAGAAGCCTTTGTTTTCCGCTTCCATATGCGCCGTCTTCAATAAAGAAAGACGAAAAGCCTGCGGCGTTTGAACGGCCCACAAGCTTGAACGATCAAAGGTCTCCGCAACCCGGGAGCCTTCCGCCCGTTTTATCGTGTCTTTCACAGGAACAGCCAGGACAGCCGCTCCCGCCTCCTCTGCTGTTTCCACGAGCTTATCGATATGCTGATGTGTGACAAACGGGCGCGCTCCGTCATGAACAAGGACGACCGATTCCTTATCAATCATTTTCAGTCCTTCGTATACACTGTGCTGACGCTCCGCACCTCCGGTAACAAGCTCAATTTCCGTCTGAATCGGAAATTGGGCCAGCAGCTGGCGAAAATCTTCCCGTTCACTCTCGTTTATCACCAGGATTATTTTCTGACAGGGTGCGTGGCTTTCAAAAACCCGCAGTGTGTGTATAATAACAGGCGCACCTTTTAAGCTGATGAACAGCTTATTTTTCCCGGCCTTCATCCGTTTTCCTTGTCCGGCAGCCGGAATAACGACAACATACTCCATATAAACTCCCTCTTAAAGAGCTTTCTCAAGCAGCTTGGGCTTGGCAAAAATCATTCGTCCCGCCGCTGTCTGCAGTACGCTGGTTACGAGCACATCAATATGTTTCCCTATATAATTGCGGCCTTCTTCCACAACAATCATCGTCCCGTCATCCAAGTAAGCCACACCTTGATTATGCTCTTTCCCGTCCTTAATCACCTGCACATTCATCTCTTCGCCCGGAAGCACAACCGGCTTCACCGCGTTTGCAAGGTCATTAATATTCAGTACTGCAACCTTCTGAAGCTCACATACTTTATTTAAATTAAAATCATTCGTCACAACGACGCCGGATGTCAGCTTCGCAAGTTTGACAAGCTTGCTGTCAACCTCCTGAATGTCTTCGAAGTCGCCTTCATAAATTTCAACCGTAATATCCAGTTCCTTTTGAATGCGATTCAAGATATCCAGTCCGCGGCGTCCTCTGTTACGTTTTAAAACATCTGAAGAATCAGCGATATGCTGTAATTCCTCCAGCACAAATTGAGGAATGACAATGACGCCTTCTAAAAAGCCCGTCTGACAAATATCTGCAATTCTCCCATCAATAATAACACTTGTATCCAAGATTTTCAGCCTTTTATCCTGTTCCTCCTGCTCCTCATCAGCACTTCCCTTTTTCTTCTGCATTCTTGCAGAAATGGAGAAAAGACTGATCAGTTCATCCTTTTTCTTAAATCCGACTTGGAAGCCCAGGTAACCGAGAAAGAAAGCCAGAAAGACCGGAATGATCGTGCTGAATATACGGTACGGAATATTGTCCAGCGGAATCACGTTTACAATGAGATATGCGATGATAAGTCCAAAAACCAATCCGAGACTCCCGAATAACAGATCCGGCACCGGAGCTCTCAGCAAAGAATCTTCAATCCATTTTACCCAATTAATCACATATTCTGTCGTCCATATACTGATGAGAAAAAAGATAATAGCACCAATTGCAGCAGACGTATATGCGTTTGTTATTAAAGGTATGTCCTGTATATATGACAGCACAAACAATTCAGGTATTAAAAAGATACCGACAACGCCGCCCACAATAATGAAGAACGCCTGAACTATTCGTTTTAACATACCTCCACCTCCTTTTAAGTAGCATTTTTTCAGCAGACTGTCAGAGCCTACAAATTCAGAATAAACAAAAACTAACAATAATATACCCGGATTCCGACAGGTTTAAGCGATTCTTAAAGCTGTCTATCTATATAGTGTTTTTCCTGAAGGCGTTTTAAGCCTTTTTTGATTTTTTTGGCGCGCACTTCGCCGATACCTTCGACATCATCAAGCTCTTCTACAGTGGCTTCCGTTATGCTTGGCAAAAATCCGAACGCCTCAACGACATTTTCAACAATCGGCATCGGCAGACGCGGAATTTTGTTCAGCAGCCTGTATCCTCTCGGGAGCACATAATCATCAAGATTGGTAGAAGCCGGATATCCAAGCAGCTTAAACAGAATGGAATCATCAAGCAGATCATAGCTGGACATATCCTGAAGCTCTTTTAACAGCACGAACGGATCTTTGATTTTTTCTTTGACATAGTCTTTGATGAAAAGTGCCGCCTCTTCTTCCATGTCCGTAATCAGTTCAATCACCTGCAGACGGATTAAGTGGCCTTCCGTTCCGAGTTCTTTAATATACATATTGATTTCATTTTTTATTCGGAGCACCATTTCATATCGATGCATGACGGACAGCACGTCACTGAATGTCACAAGCTCCTCAAACTCTAATGCGTTTAAAGCCGTAATCGTTTTGTCTAAAATGGTTTTATACTTCTCGAGCGTTTGAATGGCCTGATTTGCCTTTGTTAAAATAAATCCTATGTCCTTTAGTGTGTACTTCATGCTGTCCTGATATAACGTAATGACATTTCTGCGCTCAGAAATGGCGATGACGAGACAGCCGGTCTGCTTCGCCACCCGTTCCGCCGTACGGTGCCTCATTCCCGTTTCTGAAGAAGAAATGGTCGCCTCCGGCATAAGCTGCGTATTCGCATAAAGAATTTTCTGGCCGGAATCACTTAAAATAATGGCACCGTCCATTTTGGCCAGCTCGTATAAGTGAGCGGGCGCAAATGATGTATTAATATGAAAACCGCCATCCACGACTTGCTTTACCTTATCATTGTATCCGACAACAATCAGGCCGCCTGTATTTGCCCGAAGTACATTCTCTATCCCGGCTCTGAGCGGGGTGCCCGGTGCAACGAACTGCAGAATTGCAGACAGGTCAAGCTCTTGTTTCGCCCCTTTTTTCTCTTTTTCCATCTATTATGATCCTCCTAATGAAGTACGAAGCGCTTCTGCAACATTTGCTACTCCGACAACCTCAATCCCTTTTGGTATTGTCCACCCGTCTGCATTCGCCTCAGGTATGATCATGCGCTTGAAGCCGAGTTTCGCCGCTTCCTTTACGCGCTGTTCGATTCTTGACACCCTGCGGACTTCTCCTGTCAGACCCACTTCACCGATAAAGCAATCTGCGGGATTCGGCGGTGTATCTCTGAAGCTTGAGGCAATGCTGACGGCTACTGCCAAATCAATCGCCGGTTCATCCAGTTTGACCCCGCCGGCGACCTTTAAATACGCATCTTGATTTTGAAGCAAAAGACCCACCCGCTTCTCAAGCACAGCCATAATTAACGATACCCTGTTGTGGTCAATGCCTGTAGCCATACGGCGCGGGTTTCCAAAACTGGTCGGTGATATGAGCGCCTGAATTTCAACCAGAATCGGTCTCGTTCCTTCCATTGACGCAACGATACTCGAACCCGATGCCCCGGCAGAACGCTCTTCCAAGAAAATTTCAGAAGGGTTCAGCACTTCCGTAAGCCCCTCTTCCCGCATTTCAAAGATGCCCATTTCATTTGTGGAGCCGAAACGGTTTTTTACGGCCCGCAAAATACGGAATGTATGGTGCCGCTCTCCTTCAAAGTATAGAACGGTATCGACCATGTGCTCAAGCAATCTCGGCCCTGCGATCGATCCTTCTTTTGTGACGTGCCCGACGATAAAAATAGGTATGCCGTTTGTTTTCGCGATTTTCATCAATTCAGCCGTACATTCTCTTACTTGTGATACACTGCCGGGAGCCGAGGTGATATCACTTTGATAAACGGTCTGAATGGAGTCTACGACAACAAATGCGGGTTTCATCTCTTGTATAGCAGACGAAATATACTCCATATCGGTTTCAGATAAAACATGTAACATTTGGCTGTTGATTCCAAGTCTGTCGGCGCGCAGCTTCGTTTGCTTCACGGATTCTTCCCCTGAAATGTAAAGCACACTGCCGGCCGTATCTGCTAATTGTGCGGATACTTGGAGAAGGAGCGTTGATTTTCCGATCCCGGGATCGCCGCCGATTAATACTAACGAGCCTTTCACAACGCCGCCGCCAAGCACTCTGTTGAATTCTTCGAGCTTTGTTTGAACGCGGGGTTCTTCTGATGTTTCAATTGATGTAATGGGTGATGGTTTCTGGACGGTTTGAACGGAGTGGGAGAAAGCCGCCCGCCGATTCGCCGGCGCTTTTTTTATGGTTTCTTCCACCATTGTATTCCAAGCCCCGCAGCCCGGGCACTTTCCCATCCATTTTGCGGATTCATAACCGCATGAGTGGCAGATGAATTTTGTTTTTGATTTAGCCATATATGTTGTAAGACCTCTTCCTTATCGAATATTTCTCTATATAACAAAGTGAGGCATACACTCGCTTACGTATGCCTCATGTTTGTCACTATATTAGTTCGTTTTAGCAGTTGTTTTTACGACAAATTCGCCGTCCACAACATCAAGAACAATGTGCTGGCCTTTATCAATATTGCCTCTGAGGAGTTCTTCTGATAACCGGTCCTCCACATGCTTTTGAATCGCTCTTCTTAACGGACGTGCGCCGTATTCCAAATCGACGCCCTCTTCTGCCACTTTTGCTTTTGCAGCATCCGTCAGCTCGATAGAGAGATCTTGTTCTTTCAGACGTTTTGTTAACTGATCAGACATAAGCGACACGATGTCTGTAAGATGTTTTTTCTCAAGGGAGTGGAAGACGATAATTTCGTCAATCCGGTTGATAAACTCAGGTCTGAAGGCACGCTTCAGCTCTCCCATGACTTTGTCTTTCATGTCTTTATGGTTTTGTGATTCATCCTGCACATTGAAGCCCACATATTTGTTGCGTTTCAGCTCGCTCGCTCCGACGTTTGACGTCATAATCAGGATCGTGTTGCGGAAATCCACAGTGCGTCCTTTTGAATCAGTCAATCGTCCGTCTTCAAGCACTTGCAGGAGTATGTTAAACACATCAGGGTGCGCTTTTTCAATTTCATCAAGCAGTACGACAGAGTAAGGTTTTCTTCTCACTTTTTCTGTCAGCTGGCCGCCTTCATCATAGCCGACATATCCCGGAGGAGAACCGACAAGACGTGAAGTTGAGTGTTTCTCCATGTATTCGGACATATCCACTCTGATCATCGCTTCCTCATCACCGAAAATGGATTCCGCCAGCGCTCTTGCCAGCTCTGTCTTCCCAACGCCTGTAGGGCCTAGGAAGATGAATGAACCAATCGGGCGTTTCGGGTCCTTCAGACCGGCTCTTGCACGTCTGACAGCCTTTGCAACGGCTACAACGGCTTCATCCTGGCCGATGACGCGGGAGTGCAGAATGCTTTCCATATTGAGAAGCTTATCTGTTTCCGTTTGGGCAATTTTAGATACAGGCACCCCGGTCCAGCTGGATACAACCATTGCGATATCCTCTACAGAAACTTCGGAGTTCTCCTGGCCTTGTTTTTCTTTCCACGTTTTTTTCGTGTCTTCCACCTGTTCTCTCAGGCGCTGCTCCGTATCACGAAGGGAAGCCGCTTTTTCAAACTCCTGGCTCTGAACAGCAGCGTCTTTTTCCTTGCGAACTTCATCGAGTTTCTGCTCAAGCTCTTTTAAGTTCGGAGGCGTTGTGAAAGAACGGAGACGCACTTTTGAACCGGCTTCATCAATTAAATCGATCGCTTTATCCGGAAGGAAGCGGTCAGAAATATAACGGTCGGACAATTTTACCGCCGCTTCAATCGCTTCATCGGTAATGGATACGCGGTGATGCGCTTCATAGCGGTCACGGAGTCCTTTTAAAATTTGAATGCTTTCATCGGCTGACGGCTGATCCACCTGAATCGGCTGGAAACGGCGCTCGAGAGCCGCGTCTTTTTCGATATATTTACGGTATTCATCAAGCGTTGTCGCGCCGATGCATTGAAGCTCTCCGCGGGCCAGTGAAGGTTTTAAGATATTCGACGCGTCAATCGCACCTTCTGCTCCCCCCGCTCCGATCAGTGTATGCAGTTCGTCAATGAATAAAATAATATTGCCGGCCTGACGTATTTCATCCATTACTTTTTTCAAGCGGTCTTCAAATTCTCCGCGGTATTTCGTACCGGCTACAACCGTACCCATGTCTAATGTCATTACGCGTTTATCACGTAAAATTTCCGGCACTTCATTATTGATGATCTGCTGTGCAAGGCCTTCAGCAATCGCGGTTTTACCGACACCCGGTTCTCCGATAAGAACGGGGTTATTCTTCGTTCTGCGGCTTAATACCTCAATAACACGCTGAATTTCTTTGCTTCGGCCGATAACCGGATCAAGACTGTCTTCCTTCGCAATCGCAGTTAAATCACGCGCCAGACTGTCCAGCGTCGGCGTGTTTGCATTGCTGTTCGTACCGGATGCAGAAGATCCCGTCTCATTGCTTCCCAGAAGCTGCAGCACTTGCTGTCTCGCCTTATTCAAGCTGACACCGAGATTATTCAGAACTCTCGCCGCTACGCCTTCTCCTTCACGAATCAGTCCGAGAAGTATGTGTTCTGTTCCCACATAAGAATGTCCTAGCTTTCTGGCTTCATCCATGCTGAGCTCAATGACTTTTTTTGCTCTTGGCGTATAATGAATCGTTTGAGACATTTCCTGTCCCCGTCCGATTAAGCTCTCCACTTCTTTCTGAATTTTATCCGAACCGAGTCCGAGTGCTTGGAGTGCTTTAGCCGCAATCCCTTCTCCTTCACGAACCAGACCTAATAAGATATGTTCAGTTCCAATATTGTTATGGCCTAAGCGCAGTGCTTCTTCCTGTGCCAGTGCCAATACCTTTTGAGCTCGCTCTGTAAACCTTCCAAACATCATATCGAATCATCCTCCTGTCTATTTGCACTCATTTCTAAATGCAGCCTTTCCCTGATAAGAGCCGCTCTTCTCGCGTCTCTTTCGTTCGGCCGTAATGCACCGCCCGAATATTGCTGGAGAAAACCCGGCTGTGTCAAAATCATCAGTTCATTAAGTATATTGCTTGATAGCCCTTTAATGATCCCCAGGTCTATCCCCAGCCGAACGTCAGAAAGGCATTTCGCCGTTTCCTTTGATTCAATCATACGGCAGTTGGATAAAACACCGTAAGACCTGAATACCCGGTCCTCCAATTCAATTTTCGAGGTTTGGTAAAGCGCTTCTCGGGCTGAACGTTCCTGCTCAATCAGCTGGGCAGCCACACTGTTTAAATCATCTACAATGTCCTGTTCTGATTTTCCGAGTGTGATTT
The DNA here is from genome assembly GCF_000815145.1 of Bacillus sp. Pc3. Lineage (NCBI taxonomy): Bacteria > Bacillati > Bacillota > Bacilli > Caryophanales > Bacillaceae > Bacillus > Bacillus sp. Pc3. The sequence continues at coordinate 1,954,610 of NZ_CP010406.1, forward strand.
GATTTGAAATTTGAAAGATATTTCCTAATGCTTCGCTGCCTTCACCGTAAATTCCTCTAACAACTAAACCTAATTGGTTAATTGCCGGTATAATTCGATTCATTTGCCTAGTTAATACAAGGCCCGGCAAATGCATCATGACTGAAGCCCTTAGTCCCGTCCCTACATTTGTAGGACAGCTTGTTAAGTACCCTCTCTTCTCTCCAAAGGCGTAATCCACTTTCTCCTCAATCCAGTCATCAACCTGGTTCGCCGCTTTTATAGCATTGAGAAGCTGGAAGCCGGGGAAGAGGCATTGAATTCTGATATGATCTTCTTCATTTAACATAATGCTGACTTCTTCATTTTCAGAAAGCAGACAGCCGCCAAAAGGAGATTCCGTTAAATTCGG
>NZ_CP010406.1:1960000-2017500 GCF_000815145.1 Bacillus sp. Pc3
TGATCCGCGATTACTAGCGATTCCAGCTTCACGCAGTCGAGTTGCAGACTGCGATCCGAACTGAGAACAGATTTGTGGGATTGGCTTAACCTCGCGGTTTCGCTGCCCTTTGTTCTGTCCATTGTAGCACGTGTGTAGCCCAGGTCATAAGGGGCATGATGATTTGACGTCATCCCCACCTTCCTCCGGTTTGTCACCGGCAGTCACCTTAGAGTGCCCAACTGAATGCTGGCAACTAAGATCAAGGGTTGCGCTCGTTGCGGGACTTAACCCAACATCTCACGACACGAGCTGACGACAACCATGCACCACCTGTCACTCTGCCCCCGAAGGGGACGTCCTATCTCTAGGATTGTCAGAGGATGTCAAGACCTGGTAAGGTTCTTCGCGTTGCTTCGAATTAAACCACATGCTCCACCGCTTGTGCGGGCCCCCGTCAATTCCTTTGAGTTTCAGTCTTGCGACCGTACTCCCCAGGCGGAGTGCTTAATGCGTTAGCTGCAGCACTAAGGGGCGGAAACCCCCTAACACTTAGCACTCATCGTTTACGGCGTGGACTACCAGGGTATCTAATCCTGTTCGCTCCCCACGCTTTCGCTCCTCAGCGTCAGTTACAGACCAGAGAGTCGCCTTCGCCACTGGTGTTCCTCCACATCTCTACGCATTTCACCGCTACACGTGGAATTCCACTCTCCTCTTCTGCACTCAAGTTCCCCAGTTTCCAATGACCCTCCCCGGTTGAGCCGGGGGCTTTCACATCAGACTTAAGAAACCGCCTGCGAGCCCTTTACGCCCAATAATTCCGGACAACGCTTGCCACCTACGTATTACCGCGGCTGCTGGCACGTAGTTAGCCGTGGCTTTCTGGTTAGGTACCGTCAAGGTGCCGCCCTATTTGAACGGCACTTGTTCTTCCCTAACAACAGAGCTTTACGATCCGAAAACCTTCATCACTCACGCGGCGTTGCTCCGTCAGACTTTCGTCCATTGCGGAAGATTCCCTACTGCTGCCTCCCGTAGGAGTCTGGGCCGTGTCTCAGTCCCAGTGTGGCCGATCACCCTCTCAGGTCGGCTACGCATCGTCGCCTTGGTGAGCCGTTACCTCACCAACTAGCTAATGCGCCGCGGGTCCATCTGTAAGTGGTAGCCGAAGCCACCTTTTATGTCTGAACCATGCGGTTCAAACAACCATCCGGTATTAGCCCCGGTTTCCCGGAGTTATCCCAGTCTTACAGGCAGGTTACCCACGTGTTACTCACCCGTCCGCCGCTAACATCAGGGAGCAAGCTCCCATCTGTCCGCTCGACTTGCATGTATTAGGCACGCCGCCAGCGTTCGTCCTGAGCCAGGATCAAACTCTCCGATAAAGTAGTTTGACTGACTACGCACATCGCTGTGCGATTTATTTAAAACTTTGAATTAACAGGTACGTTTTGTCTTGTTTAGTTTTCAAAGATCATTTTGTTCACTTTCTCAAGCAACTTTTTAAGTATATAATAAGTTTCTTTTAAAGTCAACATATTTTTTATAAATGGTGGAGCCTAGCGGGATCGAACCGCTGACCTCCTGCGTGCAAAGCAGGCGCTCTCCCAGCTGAGCTAAGGCCCCGAAGTGGTCGGGAAGACAGGATTCGAACCTGCGACCCCATGGTCCCAAACCATGTGCTCTACCAAGCTGAGCTACTTCCCGATTTTTAAAAATATTATGGCGCGCCCGAGAGGAGTCGAACCCCTAACCTTTTGATCCGTAGTCAAACGCTCTATCCAATTGAGCTACGGGCGCATAACAATGAATGCCGAGGGCCGGACTTGAACCGGCACGGTAGTCACCTACCGCAGGATTTTAAGTCCTGTGTGTCTGCCAATTCCACCACCCCGGCGCGGATGGTATAGTTGGAGCGGAAGACGGGATTCGAACCCGCGACCCCCACCTTGGCAAGGTGGTGTTCTACCACTGAACTACTTCCGCATACAGGATAACTATCCTGTATAATGCGGGTGAAGGGACTTGAACCCCCACGTCATAAGACACTAGATCCTAAGTCTAGCGCGTCTGCCAATTCCGCCACACCCGCGTAACATGGTGAGCCATGAAGGACTCGAACCTTCGACCCTCTGATTAAAAGTCAGATGCTCTACCAACTGAGCTAATGGCTCTTTTTAAAAGACTTATGTTATTATCTTGTCCAAAAATGGTGCCGGCCAGAGGACTTGAACCCCCAACCTACTGATTACAAGTCAGTTGCTCTACCAATTGAGCTAGGCCGGCAAATATGGTGGAGGATGACGGGCTCGAACCGCCGACCCTCTGCTTGTAAGGCAGATGCTCTCCCAGCTGAGCTAAGGCCCCGTATTGGGTAAAGATGGTGGGCCTGAGTGGACTCGAACCACCGACCTCACGCTTATCAGGCGTGCGCTCTAACCAGCTGAGCTACAGGCCCATCTACCATATGAAAGAATCAAAGTTCCTTCAAAACTAAACAAGACAGGGAACGTTCTGTTTATAAGACCCAAGGTCTTATATTCCGTTAAAATCCTTAGAAAGGAGGTGATCCAGCCGCACCTTCCGATACGGCTACCTTGTTACGACTTCACCCCAATCATCTGTCCCACCTTCGGCGGCTGGCTCCATAAAGGTTACCTCACCGACTTCGGGTGTTACAAACTCTCGTGGTGTGACGGGCGGTGTGTACAAGGCCCGGGAACGTATTCACCGCGGCATGCTGATCCGCGATTACTAGCGATTCCAGCTTCACGCAGTCGAGTTGCAGACTGCGATCCGAACTGAGAACAGATTTGTGGGATTGGCTTAACCTCGCGGTTTCGCTGCCCTTTGTTCTGTCCATTGTAGCACGTGTGTAGCCCAGGTCATAAGGGGCATGATGATTTGACGTCATCCCCACCTTCCTCCGGTTTGTCACCGGCAGTCACCTTAGAGTGCCCAACTGAATGCTGGCAACTAAGATCAAGGGTTGCGCTCGTTGCGGGACTTAACCCAACATCTCACGACACGAGCTGACGACAACCATGCACCACCTGTCACTCTGCCCCCGAAGGGGACGTCCTATCTCTAGGATTGTCAGAGGATGTCAAGACCTGGTAAGGTTCTTCGCGTTGCTTCGAATTAAACCACATGCTCCACCGCTTGTGCGGGCCCCCGTCAATTCCTTTGAGTTTCAGTCTTGCGACCGTACTCCCCAGGCGGAGTGCTTAATGCGTTAGCTGCAGCACTAAGGGGCGGAAACCCCCTAACACTTAGCACTCATCGTTTACGGCGTGGACTACCAGGGTATCTAATCCTGTTCGCTCCCCACGCTTTCGCTCCTCAGCGTCAGTTACAGACCAGAGAGTCGCCTTCGCCACTGGTGTTCCTCCACATCTCTACGCATTTCACCGCTACACGTGGAATTCCACTCTCCTCTTCTGCACTCAAGTTCCCCAGTTTCCAATGACCCTCCCCGGTTGAGCCGGGGGCTTTCACATCAGACTTAAGAAACCGCCTGCGAGCCCTTTACGCCCAATAATTCCGGACAACGCTTGCCACCTACGTATTACCGCGGCTGCTGGCACGTAGTTAGCCGTGGCTTTCTGGTTAGGTACCGTCAAGGTGCCGCCCTATTTGAACGGCACTTGTTCTTCCCTAACAACAGAGCTTTACGATCCGAAAACCTTCATCACTCACGCGGCGTTGCTCCGTCAGACTTTCGTCCATTGCGGAAGATTCCCTACTGCTGCCTCCCGTAGGAGTCTGGGCCGTGTCTCAGTCCCAGTGTGGCCGATCACCCTCTCAGGTCGGCTACGCATCGTCGCCTTGGTGAGCCGTTACCTCACCAACTAGCTAATGCGCCGCGGGTCCATCTGTAAGTGGTAGCCGAAGCCACCTTTTATGTCTGAACCATGCGGTTCAAACAACCATCCGGTATTAGCCCCGGTTTCCCGGAGTTATCCCAGTCTTACAGGCAGGTTACCCACGTGTTACTCACCCGTCCGCCGCTAACATCAGGGAGCAAGCTCCCATCTGTCCGCTCGACTTGCATGTATTAGGCACGCCGCCAGCGTTCGTCCTGAGCCAGGATCAAACTCTCCGATAAAGTGTTTGACTGACTACGCACATCGCTGTGCGATTTATTTAAAACTTTGAATTAACAGGTACGTTTTGTCTTGTTTAGTTTTCAAAGATCATTTTGTCTTTCGTTCAAGCGACTTTATTATTATATCTTATCAATCTCTTGAAGTCAACAACTTTTTAAATTTCTTTTTTCGTCAGCGCCTTGTTTAGCGGCAACGAATAATAATATACCACCTCACAAATAATAGTGCAATAGTTTTTTAAAAGAAAATCAAAAAAGTTTTACGAGCGGCTTGTTTCTAAAAAAGCGCCGTACTGCGATAAGCAGAAACGGCGCCTTCCCTTTTATTAGCGTTGTCTCATTTGAGGGAATAATAAAACGTCTCTGATAGACGGAGCATTTGTTAACAGCATGACAAGGCGGTCGATACCGATACCCAATCCCCCGGTCGGCGGCATGCCGTATTCAAGAGCTTCAACGAAGTCTTCATCCATCATATGCGCTTCATCGTTTCCTTCTTCTCTTTCTTTTAACTGCGCTTCAAAGCGTTCCCTCTGGTCAATAGGGTCATTCAGCTCCGTAAACGCATTAGCGTGCTCACGGCCGACGATAAACAGTTCAAAACGGTCTGTAAAGCGAGGGTCCTCCGGATTTTTCTTAGCAAGAGGAGAAATCTCTACAGGGTGGCCGTAAATAAATGTAGGCTGAATGAGTGTTTCTTCAATTTTTTGTTCGAAGAATTCATTGATGATATGACCCACCGTCATTGAGTTTGTGATCTCGATACCATGCTCTTTTGCATGACCGCGCGCTTCTTCAACAGTCATCTCATTCCAGAAATCTACACCTGTCGCTTCTTTGACCGCATCTACCATGTGGAGTCGTTTCCACTCAGGTTTCAGATCAATCTGCTCTTCGCCGTACTGGATTGTGGTGCTTCCAAGCACTTCCTGCGCAATATGTGCAACGAGGTTTTCCGTAAGGCTCATAATATCTTTATAATCGGCGTACGCTTCATACAGCTCGATCATCGTGAATTCAGGGTTATGGCGTGTAGAAACACCTTCATTACGGAACACGCGGCCGATTTCGTAGACTTTTTCCAATCCGCCGACAATCAGGCGTTTCAGGTGCAGTTCAATCGCAATACGCATATAAAGAGGCATATCGAGCGCGTTATGGTGCGTGATGAACGGGCGTGCAGACGCTCCTCCCGGTATGCTGTGCATCGTAGGTGTTTCAACTTCTAAGTATCCATGGTCATCTAAGTATCTTCTCATCGCTTGGATGATTTTGCTGCGTGTGATAAACGTTTGTTTGCTGTCAGGGTTTACGATGAGATCGAGATAGCGCTGGCGGTAACGCTGTTCAACGTCTTTTAACCCATGATATTTATCAGGAAGAGGACGCAGTGCTTTTGTCAGCAGTTCAAAAGATGTCGCTTTGACAGAAAGCTCGCCTACGTTTGTTTTGAAAACTTTCCCCGTGATGCCGATAACGTCTCCGAGGTCTGAAGATTTAAAGATTTCATATTGTTGTTCGCCGACACTGTCTTTTCTTACGTAAATTTGAATTTGACCTTCTAGGTCCTGCAGATGCGCAAAGCCGGCTTTCCCTTTTCCGCGCTTTGTCATCATACGGCCTGCAATGGTCACTTCGATCGCTTTTTCTTCCAGTTCTTCTTTAGAAAGCTCCTGGTAGGCGTCAATGATCTGTTGAGATTGATGCGTTCTCTCGAAACGTTCGCCGAAAGGGTCAATGCCGTTTTCTCTCAGCTGGTTCATTTTATCTCGTCTGACTTGCAGCTGGTCGTTCAATTCCTCATGATTTTGCTCTTCTTGACTCATTGGTATCACTCCGTTACATTTTGATTTCACGAAAAAGCAGAAAAACTGCCAGCGGTAAGCTGGCAGTGAGCAGCAATAGAGGGTGTATATTAACCTACTTTTGCATCTTGAAGCTCTTTTGCCTCTGCTTCGGCGGTAAATGCATCTAAAAGCTGCACAACTTCTTCACGCGTCTCACATTGGTTAATTTCGTTGCGTACATTCGCATTGCCTCTGACACCTTTCAGATACCAGGCAGCGTGTTTTCTCATTTCTCTGACTGCCACATTTTCGCCTTTTAACTTAATCAGGCGGTCTAAGTGCAGTTTGCATACCGACATTTTTTCACGGACTTTCGGTTCGTCTTTTAACTCGCCGGTTTCAAGGTAGTGCACCGTACGGTAAATCATCCACGGGTTGCCGAGTGCGGCCCGGCCGATCATGACGCCGTCAACTCCTGTTTCCTCAAGCATGCGTTTCGCGTCCTGAGGCGTTTTGACATCACCGTTTCCGATGACGGGAATAGAGACGGATTGCTTCACTTCTTTAATGATATCCCAGTTCGCAGTGCCTTCATACATTTGCACTCTTGTGCGGCCGTGCAGGGCAACGGCTTTTCCGCCGGCACGTTCAACGGCTTGGGCGTTTTTCACCGCATAAATGTGCTCTTCATCCCAGCCCATTCTCATCTTCACTGTAACCGGCTTATCAACAGCATCTACTACTGCGGATACCATTTCATAAATCTTATCGGGATCGAGAAGCCATTTGGCGCCCGCGTCACATTTTGTAATCTTGGGTACGGGACATCCCATGTTAATATCAATAATATCAGCAGTCGTGTTTTGATCTACAAACTTCGCCGCTTCCACAAGGGTTTCCTTTTTCCCTCCAAAAATCTGAAGGCTGAGCGGTTTTTCACGTTCATCAATGTAAAGCATCCCCATTGTTCTTGCGTTGTTGTAAAGAATCGCTTTGTCACTGACCATTTCAGCGCATACCAATCCGGCTCCGAATTCCTTTACAGTCAATCTGAACGCTGAGTTGCAGACACCGGCCATAGGGGCAAGCACAACCCGGTTTTTCAATTGAATATCACCGATTTTAAACATTTTTCCCCTCCTTTCATTTGTCTATTTTTCAGGCGGGGCCAATTCGTCCGCACTTATATTTAAAACATCTGCCGCATCTTGAATGATGGCATCTGACGGCAATCGGTTTCCGCGTTCAATTTCACCGACAATAGAAACTGATATACCTAATGCTTTTGCAAATCCTTCTTGAGTATAACCTTTCAGCTTTCTGAATGCACGAATTCGCCTACCCCAGATTTCTGCTTCCATACTCTTACACCTTCTTGGTTTGTTTCAGCGCTTATCGTGATATGATCCGCCTGCGGACATATTTCTTTTAACGGCGCAAGGACAAATAAGCGCTCATACATTCTCGGATGCGGAACAATCAGCCGCTCTGTTTCAATATTTTCACGATTATACAGCAAAATGTCAAGGTCTGCCGTCCGCGGTCCCCAGCGAATCTCTCTCGTTCTGCCTAATTCAGCTTCAATGCTCTGCGTTACATCAAGAAGTTCAAAAGGAGATAACGACGTTTTCACTTCAACCGCCATATTGAGAAACTGATCTTGATCCTCATAGCCCACGGGATCTGTTTCATATATGGAGGACACCTTTGACACCGTCACGCCATGATGCCGGCTGAGCATGGCCACTGCCTGACGCAAATAATGTTCACGGTCGCCCATATTGGAGCCGAGGCCGATATATGCCGTATTGTTCATGATTTCTTTCTCGTCATTTCTATGGCCACTGATTTATAATGGCCGGGAATCGGCGGGTCAGGCTTAACAACCTTTACCGTACATTGCTGCACCGGCTCAAATTTCTTAAGGACGGTGTCTGCGATCCGTTCCGCAAGGGTCTCGACCAAATTAACGGGCTCGCCCTCAACAATGCCGCGGCAGACACTGTACAATTCCGCATAGTTAATGGTATAAGAAAGGTCATCCGTTTTTCCCGCTTTGCTCAAATCCAGTTCGGCAGTCAGGTCTACTTTGAAGCGCTGGCCGAGTTTGTTTTCTTCTTCGAACACGCCGTGATATCCGTAAAACTCCATACCTTCCACATATACTTTATCCATAATGTACGCCTCCTTTGTTCAACATAGCATCCATCATCTTCGTCATTCTTGCGATCTCTTTGACATCGTGCACCCTCACAATATCGCAGCCTTTTTGGACGCCAAGGCATACTGTCGCTCCCGTCCCCTCGGCACGTTCTTCAGGAGGAAGGTCAAGCACACGGCCGATGAACCTTTTTCTCGATGTCGCCAGGAGCAGCGGATAACCTAACCCGCTGAACACCTCCAGCTTGTTCATGACAGCCAGATTGTCCTCATAGTTTTTCGCAAAGCCGATCCCCGGATCCAGAATCATGTTTTCATCTGTGACGCCGGCTTCCGCGGCAATTTTTACGCTTTCCATCAAGTCTGCAAGCATATCAGGAATAAGATCGTTGTAGTTTCTTTCCATGCGATTATGCATTAAGATAATCGGAACCCCGTGTGCGGCGGCTACTGACGCCATGTCAGGGTCACCTTTCGCCCCCCAGATGTCATTAAGGATAGAGGCTCCCGCCTTGACCGCTTCGTCTGCCACGGACGCTTTGTACGTATCGATTGAAAGCGGAATGTCCAGCTCGCTTGTGATCCGCTCTATGACTGGGATGACTCGTGACATTTCCTCATCAGCCGACACGAGTGATGCGCCGGGTCTTGTCGATTCGCCGCCGATATCTATGATATGCGCCCCTTCTTCAGCCATCTTCGCCGCATGCAGAAGCGCCCTTTCCGTACTGTCGTATTTACCGCCGTCAGAGAAGGAGTCTGGCGTTACATTTAATATCCCCATAACGAGCGTCTTCTCTTTATAGGACAGAGCGCCTTTTTTTGTATGAATCAGTTTAGGCTGTTCAATTGTTTGCTGCGCCATTTTGTTCCTCCTCCTGTACATTCGTTTTGTTTATTTCCTGCTGATAATGCTTACGGAGCAATTGCACCGTTTTTCCGCTCACTCCGGGCAGCGGCACTTCCTCTATTTTAGAAAACGGAATGATTTCAAGCACGGAGTTTGTCAACCATGCTTCATCCGCTTCAAGCATTGATTGAAAACGGAATCGGCCTTCGGTGACTTCTGTCCCCTGCCGTTTCAATTCATCAATGACAAACTGTCTCGTTACACCATCGAGAATTCCCGTATCCAAGGATGGCGTAAAGACCTTGTCTCCTTTTCGCCAAAACACGTTGGAGACAATGCCTTCCGCGACATCTCCTTCTCCGGTCAGGAAAATGCCTTCAAGATTGGGATCATTCCCGATCTCCCGTTTAGCATACATGTTGTTTAAATAGTGATGGGATTTTAACCGAAAAGTTCCTTCAGGCGTATTTCTCCTGATAGAGAGAAGCCTGCCTTCTTTTTGAACAGGCAGAGTTTCCGGATTGAGCCGGTTGACGAAACAAAGGACGGTCGGCTTTTCATAAGTCTGCGCGGCAAACCCTTTATCGCTGACGCCTGCCGAGATGTTAAGCCGGACACGCGCGCTGCCGTCCTTGATGTCATTGAGGAGCAACAGTCTCCGGAGCATATCAAGCAGCTCCTGTTTGTTCACCTCATATGCAATCTGCAGATCCCGAAGCGCCCTGTTGAGCCTGGCGACATGCGCATCCGGCAGAAACGGCCGGCCGCTGTAAAGCCTGAACGTCTCGAACGCGCCGATCCCGTACAGATAACCATGGTCAAAAGGAGAAAGCGCCGCTTCTTTCTCCTCTATATATTGACCATTCAAATATATAATCACACCGTCACTTCCTTTTTGCGGTGTGTCTCTATAAAGTTTCTGAGCATCTCTTTGCCGAAGGAGGTCATGATGGATTCCGGATGGAACTGAACACCTTCAACAGGCAGCTCATTATGGCGGATTGCCATAATTTCTCCTTCTTTGGTTTGAGCGGATACCGTAAAACAATCCGGCAGCGTGTCCGCTTTGACAATAAGTGAATGGTACCGGGTGGCGACAAGCGGATTTTGCAGGCCTTTAAAAATCGTCTGTCCGTCATGCATAACTTCTGACGTTTTGCCGTGCATGAGCCGCTCCGCTCTGACGACGTCGCCGCCGAATACTTGCGCAATCGACTGATGTCCGAGACATACGCCGAAAATAGGAATACTGCCGGCAAAATGTTTGATCGCTTCGAGGCTGATCCCCGCTTCATCAGGACTGCACGGCCCGGGTGAAATCATTAAGAAGTCCGGACCCAGCTCTTCAATCTGCTCAATCGTAATCTCGTCATTCCGTCTGACGATCAGTTCCTCCCCGAGTTCACCCAAATATTGAACCAAGTTGTACGTAAATGAATCATAATTGTCAATCATTAAAATCATCTCTGCTCACCTCGTCTGATTTTTTGTCTCTTCTTCGCTCAGCTCTAACGCCTTTTTCATCGCAAAAGCTTTTTTGAACGATTCCTTGTATTCATGCTTCGGAACCGAATCAATGACTACTCCTGCTCCGGACTGCATGAAAGCATGTCCGCCGGCTGCATAGATCGTCCGGATCACAATGTTAAACTGCAAATCTCCGTTGAATCCGAACCAGCCTATAGATCCAGTATAAAGCCCCCGTCTTGTCGGCTCAAGCTCTTCTATAATTTCCATCGTTCTCACTTTGGGCGCTCCCGTGATGGTGCCCCCCGGGAACACCGCATGAATAATGTCTGTCGCGTCATATCCGTCCTGCAGCTCTCCCTGTACGTTTGACACGATATGCATGACGTGGGAATACTTTTCGATCGCCATAAATTCGTTAACCCGCACGGAGCCGTAGCGCGATACGCGCCCGAGGTCATTGCGCTCAAGATCAACAAGCATGACGTGTTCCGCACGTTCTTTTTCGTTGTGAATTAATTCATCAGCCAAAGCCTTGTCTTCAGCATCGTCTTTTCCTCTTGAACGCGTACCCGCGATGGGTCTCGTTTCAAGCTTCTTCCCCTTCTTTGTCACCAATAGCTCCGGCGACCCGCATATCACTTGAAACCCCGGTGTCTCGAGATAGGCCATGTAAGGAGACGGATTGACGTTTCTCAAGTGTTTATACACCTCATACGGATGAACGGATAAGGACTGAGACTGCCTGATGGACAAATTAACCTGGAACACATCGCCGCTCGCGATATATTGTTTAATTTGTTCTACAGCCTGCGAAAATCCTTCTTCAGTGAACGGAGCGGCGTACGATCCGTCCCCATTCCGATTCAGCGGTGAAAAAGGCTCGTCCGCCGTTTGGAGGGAACACCACATGTCCTCTAAGCGGGACAGCTTTTCTTCCGCAAGATCCGCTTCTTCCGCTTCAGTATGGGTAATGAGCCATAACGCCTCTTCCTCATGGTCATAAACGGCCACATCATCAAAAACAAGAAAGTAAATATCAGGTGTTTCCAGATCATCTAACGACAGCATCTTAAAATTCTCAATATATCGGGCGTAGTCGTAACTGATAAAACCAATCGCACCGCCCTGAAAGTCCGGAAACTCAACGTTTGTTTCCGTTCCGAGCGTTCCAAACCATTCATGAAAGGCCCGCAGCGGGTCACCTTCTTTAAACAGTGTTTCCCCCTCATGCTTGATCGTTGTAATTCCGTCTTTCCCTCTGACGGACGCAATCGGATCTAGACCGGCTATACTGAATCTTCCCCCTCTCGCGCTTTCGAGCAGAACATGCCGTTTTCTCGATTTCGAAAGGTTTTCATATCGCTGTAAAAATGCTTGTTTCGTAAAAGGTATTTTTCTTCCTGCCGGTCTGCGTTGTGCCATCATATCAATCCTCTGCTTCGTTTTACTGTAGTTTTATTTTAAAGCAATCACACTGGTGAAAAAAGTGAATTTCACTTCCAACCATAAAATTCGAAACGTTTTTTGGATTTCCGATGCTTCAGGCACAAAAAAACTCCCGGATACAGCCGGGAGCCGTGTGTATGTCTCTATTCAAACTGATAAAGCGGTGTGCTTAAGTAACGTTCCCCGTTACTAGGGATGATCGCAAGCACTTTCTTGCCTTTCCCCAATTTTTTCGCGATTTCCAGTGCCGCGTAAATGGCTGCTCCGGAAGAAATGCCGCCGAGAATCCCTTCTTCTTTTGCCGTTTTACGGGCATATTCAAATGCATCCTCGTTTTTGACGGGAATGATCTGATCATAGATGTCCGTATTCAATGTTTCAGGGACAAATCCCGCTCCGATACCCTGAATTTTATGCGGGCCCGGTTTTCCGCCGGAAAGAACTGGAGAATCCGCCGGCTCTACCGCATAGATTTTTATGGATGGATATGATTCTTTCAGCACTTCGCCCGCTCCCGTGATGGTTCCGCCGGTACCGATTCCGGCCACGAACGCATCAAGCTGGTCGTCACCAAACTGTTCTACGATTTCTTTCCCCGTCGTTTGGCGGTGAATTTCCGGGTTTGCCGCATTGTTGAATTGCTGAGGCACAAAGTATCCGTGTTCCTCGGCAAGTTCTTCCGCCTTTTTAATGGCGCCCTTCATTCCTTCTGCGCCGGGAGTCAGCACAAGCTCCGCTCCGTATGCGCGCAGCAGATTGCGTCGTTCCATACTCATCGTATCAGGCATAACGAGAATGGCTCTGAGACCTTTAGCCGCTGCCACCATCGCAAGACCGATTCCTGTATTTCCGCTTGTCGGTTCAATGATTGTGTCGCCGGCTTTTAATTTTCCTTCTTTTTCAGCCGCTTCAATCATCGCCACTCCGATACGGTCTTTTACGCTGCTGCCCGGATTCATGTATTCAAGCTTCAGATATACATCTGCACTGTTTTCATCCGTCAGGCGATTCAATTTCACAATAGGAGTATTTCCGATTAGTTCAGTAATAGAATTTGCAATACGCACCATGTTGGACACCTCAATTTCCGACTAAATTTATTGGTATTATAAATATAAGTTATCAATTTCAAAATTTTTTGTCAATCATTTAGTTCTTTTTTCCCCGTAGAACCAAGAGACCCCCGCCTCTTTCCACAGCGTTTTGACTGTCGCCTTGTCACCTAATTGATCCATCGCGATCTGGCGTCTGATTTGGCTCTTCACTTCATTATATGAGAAAGTTCTCGATTTAAGCTTTTCTTTCAGCTGAATGACGGCGTATCCTGAAGAAACTTTAATCGGTTCAGCGGACCATTCATCTTCTTTAAGACTTTTAGCTTCTGTGATATATGCCTGCGGGATATTTTCCTGGTTTTCTGTCACAAAGCCGAGGTCTCCGCCATACTGAGACGTATATCTGTCCGTGGAACGTTCAGCGGCGACGGCTTCAAAGCTGGAACCGCCTTTCAAATCAGCAAGCACCCTGTCCGCCTCATCTTTGTTTTTGACGACAATGTGCCGGATTCTGTAGGAATCATCGAAATGGTACAATTCTTTATTTTTATTATAAAATGATTGCATTTCCTTATCCGATATATCGATGTCCTTCGTCAGCAGTTCTTCAAGAAGAATGTTGTAGCGGATCTGGTCTCTCCATTCTTTTTCGGTAATATGGCTGTCTTCATAAAATGAATTATCTACCGCTTTGATTAAAAGAAATTCCCGCTCCAATTCGCTGTTTGAAACTGTAAGTTTATTCTTTTTCGCAAGCTCTTCCACTACTTCCGCATTAATCATGTCTTCCAGAGTTGATTTTCCGTACTGGTCTTCCATCTTTTTCATCCAGTCTTGCCGTGTGATATGTTTATCACCGATTGTCGCGATGGATTCTTCAGATGACCCCGCGGCTTGGGATTTTGTTAACTTATACGCCACTGTCACACTGCATACTAACAGCGCCGCTACAATAATCGTCAAAAGTGTTCTCGATTTCAAAATCTACCCCATCCCTTTTATAAAATAGAACAACCCGCTAAAGAGCTAGCGGGTTGTTTCGTCACGAAGCTCTTCCAGTTCTTCTTTTGTAAATAAATATTTCTCATTACAAAAATGGCAAACCGCTTCGGCTTTTCCGTCTTCTTCTATCATATCTTGTATTTCTTTTTTGCCTAGTCCTAAAATGGCCGTTTCGAATCGATCTTTTGAACAAGAACAGTGAAATTTGACCGGCATTGTTTCGAGAACGTCCGGTTTTTGACCCAGAACTTCTTCTAAGATTTCTTCCGGTGTCAGGCCTTTTTGAATCAATTTTGAAATCGGTTCGATTTGAGATAATTGCTTTTCAATTGTTGAAATGGTTTCTTCATCAGTCCCCGGAAGAAGCTGAATGATGAATCCGCCCGCAGCGAGAATCGTGTTATCAGGATTTACTAGAACACCTACGCCGACAGATGAAGGGACTTGTTCAGAAGAAACAAGGTAATACGTGAAGTCATCACCGAGTTCACCCGAGACAATCTCTACTTGTCCCGTAAAATAATCACGCAAGCCCAAATCTTTTACGACACTGAGTGTTCCGTCAGTTCCGACCGCCCGTCTGACATCCAGTTTCCCTTGTTCATTGAGGTCAAAATGAACGTGCGGGTTTGATACGTATGCTCTTACCTCACCCTTTGCGTTCGCATCTGCGACAATGGCTCCGATCGGGCCGCCGCCTTCTATTTTGACTGTCAGCTTATCTTCACCCTTAAGCATCGCTCCGAGCATCAGAGAAGCTGTCATCGTCCGGCCGATTGCGGCTGATGCCGTCGGCCACGTGTCATGCCTTCTTTGCGCTTCATTAACCATATCTGTCGTTCTGGCTGCATAAGCCCGCACTTTACCGTCATATGCAATTGCTTTAATTAAATAATCCATCGTTTACCTCCTATACGTGACCCACGCGATTTCGCTCATAAATGATTTCCAGCCCTTTCAGAGTGAGAAACGGGTCAACAATATCAATACAGTCTGATTCGTTTGCGATTAATGACGCAAGCCCGCCTGTCGCAATGACTTTCGGTTCCTGTGTTGCCTGCCATTTCATCCGCTTTACAATGCCTTCAACTTGTCCGACATAGCCGAAAAGGATGCCGGACTGCATAGCGCTTACCGTGTTTTTGCCGATGATATTGTCCGGACGGGCAATTTCAATTCTTGGAAGCTTCGCCGCACGTGAGTACAGCGCTTCCGTCGAAATCGTAATGCCGGGAGCAATCGCGCCGCCCATGTATTGTTTGTTTTCATCAATGTAGCAATACGTCGTCGCCGTTCCGAAATCCACAACAATTAAGGGGCCTCCATACTGCTGGATCGCCGCAACGGCATTGACGATCCTGTCAGCTCCCACTTCTTTCGGATTGTCATACTTTATATTTAAACCTGTTTTCATTCCCGGGCCGACAACTTGCGGCTCGATGTGAAAGTATTTTGTGCACATTCTTTCTAAAGAAAACATAATCGGCGGCACCACGGATGAGATGATAATCCCTTCAATCTGTTCAAACATGAGTCCGGAATGTTCAAATAAGGAGCGGAGCAGCATGCCGAATTCGTCTTCTGTTTTGTGCCTGCTCGTTTCTATGCGCCAATGATATTCTAATTCCCCATCATGATATACACCAATCACGGTGTTGGTGTTCCCCACATCTATAACCAGTAACAACCTCTATCACCACTTTTGAATAGTTTCTAATCATAACATTTTCAACATTCTACAATACCATACACGATCTGCGGCTCTTTTGTAAACAAAACGAAACCAGTAAAAAAACCGCCGGTATATGCCGGCGGTTTTCATATCAGAAAGCGAACTATTCTTTCGGCTCGTCTTTCTTTTCGTCTTCTGTTTTAGACAGGATGTTTACTTTCACATCGTCTTTTTGAAGATGGTCATCTGAGAAATTGCGCTCAGGGAGTTTTCCGTGATCCACGAGATGCTTGATTTGTTCCGCATCTAATGTTTCCACATCAAGCAATGTCTGAGCAATCAATTCAAGCTTATCGCGATTTTCAGTCAGGATGGTTTTCGCACGCTCATAACATTCTTTAATGATGCGCTGAATTTCCTGATCGATTTCGTAAGCGATCTGATCACTGTAGTTTTGCTCGTTGTTGAAATCCCGGCCCAGGAATACTTGACCGCCTTGAGATTGACCGAACTGAAGCGGTCCGAGTTTTTCTGACATACCGAACTCTGTCACCATTCTTCTGGCAATGTTCGTTGCCCGCTGGAAGTCATTGTGAGCGCCCGTGCTGACTTCACCGAAGATAATTTCCTCGGCAACGCGTCCGCCCAGAAGACCGACAATTTTATCGAGAAGTTCAGGTTTTGTCTGGAAGTAACGGTCTTCTCTCGGAAGCATGACCGCGTATCCGCCAGCCTGCCCCCTCGGAACGATCGTTACTTTATGAACCATATCGGCTTCATCCAGCACAAGTCCGATAACGGTGTGACCGCCCTCGTGGTACGCCACGATATTGCGTTCTTTTTTCGATATGACGCGGCTCTTCTTCGCAGGACCCGCAATGACACGGTCCGTTGCTTCATCAATGTCGCGCATATCAATTTTCTTCTTGTTTTGACGGGCAGCAACGAGTGCCGCTTCGTTAAGAAGGTTTTCTAAATCTGCGCCTGAGAAACCGGGTGTTCTTGAAGCGATTGCTTTTAAGTTCACCGTTTCATCAAGCGGTTTGTTTCTCGCATGCACCTGTAATACGGCTTCACGGCCGATGACATCCGGACGGTCTACCGTAATCTGACGGTCAAAACGTCCCGGACGGAGCAATGCAGGGTCAAGAATGTCCGCACGGTTTGTCGCAGCGATAATAATGATTCCTTCATTCGCACTGAAACCGTCCATCTCAACAAGCAGCTGGTTCAGCGTCTGTTCGCGTTCATCATGCCCGCCGCCAAGACCTGCGCCGCGCTGACGTCCCACCGCGTCGATCTCATCAATGAAGATCAGACAAGGCGCATTCTTTTTCGCATTTTCGAATAAATCACGCACACGGGACGCACCGACACCGACAAACATTTCAACGAAGTCAGATCCGCTGATGCTGAAGAAAGGAACGCCCGCTTCACCGGCTGAGGCTCTCGCAAGCAGCGTCTTACCGGTTCCCGGAGGTCCGACCAACAGCACGCCTTTAGGGATTCTGGCGCCAAGCTCGGCGAATTTGCGAGGATCTTTCAGAAACTCAACAACCTCAACAAGCTCCTGCTTCTCCTCATCCGCGCCGGCTACATCTTTAAACTTCACGCGTTTCTTTTCTTCCGTATACAGCTTCGCTTTGCTCTTTCCGAAGTTCATGACACGGCTGCCGCCGCCCTGAGCCTGATTGAGCAGGAAGAAAAACAGAATAAAGATGATGACAAACGGAATGATCGTCGTTAAGAACGTCACCCACCCGCTTGTTTCCTGTGCGGGATCAACTTTTACGTCCGTCTTTTTAATTGCGTCAAATATCTGGTCTGCTCCTTTTCCTTCAGGAACATGTGTTAAAAAGTACTGGTCTTTGTCGTATTTTTTCAGCTGTCCTTTTACCTCATAAACACCTCTGACAGGCTGAACCGATACGCTATCAACTTTCCCTTCATCAAGGTTCTTGATAAACGTACTGTACGACATATTTTCTGTTTTCGGGTTTGAAGTCTGGAAGTAACTCACAACCCCGATTACTACTAATAAAATAAGTAAATAAAAAATGGTATTACGGAAGACCCGATTCATTCCTTACCTCCTCCCACAGTAAGCACAACTATGTTCAATAGTACCATAGAAAATCATTCCAATACAACCGATAACCATCTCGGAAGCAGGCAGCCGATCAGCTTTCATAAATCGCCGGTTTTAATACTCCGATGTAAGGCAGATTGCGATAGCGTTCGGCATAATCAAGTCCGTAACCCACAACAAACGCGTCAGGAACTTCAAAGCCTACGAAGTCTGCTTTAATGTCCGCTTTTCTTCCGCTTGGTTTATCCAACAGGGTAACAATCTTAATTGATTTCGCTTTACGATATCGGAAGAGTTCTACGAGATAGCTCAAGGTTAACCCACTGTCGATAATATCTTCAATGATTAAGATGTCCCGGCCTTCTACAGATGTATCCAAATCTTTGATGATTTTGACTTCTCCGGAAGAAACCGTGGAATTTCCGTAGCTTGATACATCCATGAAGTCCATTTCCAAATATGTATCAATATGCTTTATAAGATCAGCCATAAAAGGAAGCGCTCCCTTTAACACACCGATTGCCAACGGAAACGTGTCGCTGTACTCGCTTGTTAATTGTTCTCCAAGCTGTTTTACTTTCTGCTGGATCTCATCTTCTGAGATCAGCACTTTTTCGATATCCTGTTTCATGTTAATGCTTGCCCCCTACACTTTTCATGCTGTCTATATTGTAATACAATGCGGTCACTGTTTGAAATCACAAGATCGTCAAAGATGGATTTTTTCAAGCCAGGCAGCCAGATAATTTCACCGCTCGCATCCGTTACAATCGGCCATTCGTCCCGATCCCGCAGAGGCAGTTTATGATCAATAAATATATCTTTCACCTTTTTCGAGCCATTCATCCCTTTAAGTTTGATCCGGTCGCCGATTTTTCTCGTCCGGATTGTTAAAGGAAATTGCACCTTGTTTCTGCTTGTCATAAAAACAGCATTCCCATTTTTGATATGAGGGTCAGCCTGATCGGCCACCTCTATCATAAAGCCGTTGGGGAGAACAGCAGTCTCGCCTTCCGCTCCTTGCAGCTGCAGCTCAAAGGGAACTTTTTCACATTGCCATTGTTCAAATGTAAACAAACATGTCTGATATGATTTGACCACCTTCAGCCCTTTCGGAAAATCAAGCACTCCCGAGGCGCTTCCATTTTCCGCCCATTCGAGAAACTGCTGTATGTGGCGGGCGGAAAACGACGATGGAACGTTTTCATAAAGATAGTTTAATATTAGTTGAACTCCTCTTCTTTGTAAAGGTATCGGAAGGGCAAGCAATTGAGAGGAATTGACTTCAACCGATGTGTCAGACTTGCTTGTAATAACCTTATTCATTCGTTCTTTCGTTAATGACTGCAGGTATTGTTCGTCTTCTGTCAGTGCTTCACTCACCTTTTGAAACATTTTATGAACGTCAGGTGATTCATGTTTTAAAAAAGGAAGCACGGTCTTTCTGAATCTGTTTCTTGTATAATCGTCTTTTGCATTGCTCTCATCCGTTCTGTAGCTGAGCCCTTCTTGACGGCAGTATTCAAGGATTTCATCCTTTGCCGCATAGAGGAAAGGCCTGATCAGCCAGCCGGATGCAAATTCGCGGACGGGCTGCATTCCCGCAAGCCCTGCCCCGAGCGTACCTTTCGCAAGCCTCATGAGCATTGTCTCAACCTGGTCATCGCCGTGATGAGCCAGCGCCAAAAACTTCGCTTGGTGTTTTGTCATCAGATCTTCGAAAAACTGATATCTGCAATCACGCGCGGCAGCCTGCTTGTTCAGCTTATTCTTCTTTGCGTATGCAGAAACATCAATCTGTACCGTTTCGCAGAGGATGTGTTCCGCTTCGCAATATGACTGCACAAACTTCATATCTTCTTCAGATTCAGGACCCCTGAACTGATGGTCGACATGCGCCGCTATGATAACGGAGGAATGCCCGAAGTGCTTATTCAGCATACTGAGAAGCGCCATTGAATCAGGGCCTCCGGAGACCCCGGCAATAATCGTTTCTCCCTCCGCCTGAAGATGATATGTTTTGAAAAAATCTTCCACGCTTTTCACAATGTCCCCCTCACAATGAGCAGGTTTTTTAAAGATATACATATCCTATCACTTTCATTCCCTCCAAGCAAAGAAGAAGCATGAGCGCAGGCGTCCGGCCGACACTAGATGAGAAAAAAGACGATGTAAGCGAAATAAAGGGCGAGAACGCTGATTAAAATAAGTGTTGTTTCAAACAAACCATTGTGCTTTGCGGGTTTTTGTTTAGGTTTATACCGCGTTTGAGATACAGTGCCCTGCCGCGGTTTTGATTGCGGCGGCTTAGGCTTGGCGGCGGCTTTCCTTTTGCTCCCGGCACTCTGCCCCGCCGTCAGGATGTCATGCTTCATGGCTTCCGCAGACGGATATTGGCCGTTTAAAGCAGAAAACAGAACCTTCTTATACTTATTCAGAAACGGGTGGCCTTCAATGATAGAACGAAGCTGTTCTTTCGGCTGTACTGACTTTTTGCACTCTTTCTTCTGGACACAGTGGATCATGATCATTGCGACAGCAAACAGGTCATAGGATGGTTCTGCTTTTCTTGTTCCATACCCCCAATAGCCCCTGTCGTAAAACTCCGTATACTCTTTAATCGCGCGGCCCTGTTTTGTCGTTCCCCCTACATCAATGCAGCGAATGGCAGCCGGTGGTCCGGTTACAATGAGATTGTCCGGTTTGAGGTCGCCAAAAACCCACCCTTGCTGATGAAGGACTGACAGGCTGGAAAGAAGCTGCACCATCAGCACCGGAATCCACTCCGCTCCCTTACTGCTGATATATTGCGGAAGAAGCGGCCCTTCTATGTACTCCATCACGTAAAAAGAGACATTTTTATTCAGCTGCGGAATAAACGCGTCGTCCGCATCAAAAAAAGAAGGCCCCATCGTTTGCGACCGGGCCTTTGAAAAGGATTTTAAGACATTCACTTCAGAGGTAACAGACATGCTGTCGCTGCTTATTTTCAAAGCGACCTGTCCGCCTGATGCTTCTGCCAGATATACAATACCGTTAGCCCCTTTTCCAAGCTGTTTGAGCAATCTGTAGGATTTGCCGTTCCATTTGCCCTGAATTGCCGTCCCCGGTGCCAGACTACATGCCAAACTCGTTAAAGCGTCGTTCATCATCTGCCAACATGCTCCTTCTTGAGCGGATTCTCTCAAACTGCTGCGTCGCTTCCCGGATAGCGGGGCCCGTAGGGGTGATACCGCCGGTCGACAGCTTCGCAAAGAGTGCAGAAAGGGATTCAAGCTTCGGCGTCCAATTCAGCACAAGCTCAACTTCCTGGCTTTTCCCGGGAAATATACACATTGCAAATTCATTTTGCCCGGCCCGGGAATTTAAACTGATGGAAAGATCGATCAGCGCTTCTTTCACCGTCGGCAGTTTCGGCGCCATACTGGCACTCGTATCAACCAGTACAAGCACTTGCAGATGAACCGTTTCGCCGAGTTCATCAACCACTTCCATCACTTCTCCGCGTTTTTCAGGAGAAAGCTCTTCCATTTCAACGTTTTTCCCTAAGATTTGTTTAAGCTCTTGATTGACGACACCTTGCAGCGTCTGGGTCATTGCTTTTTTCGTCACCATTTGAACCGTCTGAGACAATTGTGACGCATACACAACTTGATGGACGCCGCCTCCGGCCATGGCGATGCCTTCAACTTCCTTCATTGCCTCTTGGTCAATCGCGTTTTCTTCCATAATTCCTATAACATTCACCGTAATCCCCTGCTCCTTGGCGAAAGCCGCCATTGCGATCGGGTCTTCACCATGATTGGAGCAGCCATCTGTAATCAGCAGAACTTGATTTAAATGTCCCTTATTCACATACATTCCTCCCGGTGATACGATTAGTCCCATCTTCGCCAGAAGGAAAGTGATTTATACGAATGGATTAAGAAATCTCCTTTTTATTTTGGAAAACCGCCGGCACCGGTATGGAAGCCCATTTCGGCGTGTTGTGATCAATCCGGACAACAACCACTGTCATATCGTCTTCGATTTGGCCGGAACGCGTTCTGATGACCTCTTCCATTAATATATCAGCGATTTCCTGCGGATCTTCGGTTTTCAGCCCTTTCATTTTCCGCTTCATCCACAGGTCGTGGTTTTCAACGTGCTTCGGCCCTTCAAAAATACCGTCACTCATCATGACGAGCAGATCTCCCGCTTTTAACTGTTCACTTACAACCTCCACATCAAATTCATTGATGATGCCGATCGGCAGATTACTGGCCTGCACTTTCATGACTTGATCTCCCCGCTTGATAAAACTCGGCGTTGAACCGACCTTCAAGAATTTGCAGCTTGCATCCTGAAGATCAATGATAGAAAGATCGAGAGTTGAGTAGATTTCGTCTGTCGTCCGTAAAGACAGAATACTGTTGATCGTTTTGATCGCTATTTTTTCATCAATACCTGATTCGAGAATTTTTTCGAGCAGCTTAATCGTTTCATTGCTCTCATAATGGGCCCTCGCCCCATTGCCCATGCCGTCACTGATCGCGGCCGCATATTTTCTCGCCCCCAGTTCCATCATGCTGTAGCTGTCGCCGGAGACAAGGCCGCCGCCTTTTGCCGCATGAGCCGCGCCTGTCGATACCCGGTACGACTTGGTCGAACCGAACGCAACATGGCTGTAGCCATTCGGATGAGTCGAGTGCTGTTCGCTTTTGACAAGTATCTGCTCCTCAAGAATGTCAGACAGCATCGGGGCGATAATTTTCTCACTCTCGCCGTGTCCTCCGCTGAACGGGATTGTCATTTCGATATCAATATTGCCCTGCTCCAAGCTGTATATCTCGACATGCTGAATCTCGATTCCGAAATGCTGAAGCGCCTCTATCATTTGTTCTTCCTGAATAAAATGCTGCTCCCTCTCCCGTTTTATTTCCCGAGAAAAGTCCGCCATGACCTCAGAAACCCCCAACAGCTGCTCGGCAACAAGCCTTCTGCTGTCCTGAACTTTTCTCTTCAGTGTCAGATGGGCGTGATGGTGGGCAAGTTCGTCCTCAATCAGCTCTTCCACCTGTCTGGATTTGGAACAGTGCTGTTGAAACTCCTTTTTTAATCTGCGGTTTGAGGCATACTGTTTTTCTTCTGTTTCATGCATAACTTGTTTCATTAAGTCATATGTTTTATCAAAGTTTTGAACCCAGCATTTGCTTTTCTTATAGCAGGATTGGCAGGAATGCTCGGTGATTTTGCTTAAAAAGAGATCCACTTCCCCTTCTTCCGCCTGCTCATCAGAAGACGTCTGATGAAAGGTGGCGAAGCTCTCCGACAAGGCATGAAACACATTGGAAAACTGGTCTACTTTCTGGGCGGTGACATCTCTGATTTTCCTCGCGTACTGCTGCTGTTCCTGACTATGCTCAGCAGTGCCCGGTATGTATCGCGCCACCTTTTTCGTAATCGATTGGGGCGTAATCAAAAACAAAACAACGGCAATCAAAGATTCATAAAGAGTGGTCATTAATCCGGCAGACCCTTCTCCATATAATGAAATCAGCAGTGAGCCGATCACTAACCCGACTGCGGCTCCAGCTTTCTTTCCTTCTTTCAGCAGCCCGCCAAGAAGCCCGGAAAACGCAAGCAGACTCATTTGATAGAGATTCCCGATATTCGCAAGCCCGAGGATCAGTCCGGTCACCACACCGACCGTACAGCCGATGCTTGCCCCGCCGACAAAGGAAAAACTCAGCACGACATAGCGGGCCAGGATATGTTCAGCCTGCATTCCCTGAAATGAAACACCGGCAAGCCCGGTTAAAACGGATGCGATCAAGATCATAAAACAGATGATTTCTTCTATTTTTAACGATTGCTTCACTTTTTTGATCGTGAAGATCGGCAGGCTTTGCAAAAAGATCAGCGTCAAAATAAAGGCCAGGCCCGCCTCGACAACAGCCATCACATAATCATAGGTGGTAAAAGCGCCGCTCTCAAAATAAACAAATCCGATTCTCGCCGCAGCCATAGAGAAAAACACCACGATCGGCAGCATCTTCACCCGGTCCTGCACGATATATGTACCGATTTTTGAAAATAGAGTGAAGACGGCCAAAGCTGTGAGAATCAATAAAGAGTGTTTCGGCGAAATGGTTAAAGCGCCCGCAAGTAAAGACAGACAAGCATAGAAGGCTTTATCTCTTCTGATCAAAAGCATCGCTCCGAAAAACGGCAGCGCAAACGGAAGAACCTCAGATAATATGAAAGCCCGTCCAAGTAAAAAACCGATCACGACATAAATGAAACCCTTATAGAAAAAAAGTGAATGCGCTTGATGGACTGTAAGCTTTGCCGCCTTTTCAAAAAACGATTGCAGTTTTTCCAGAGCTTGTCCCGCCATCGGCCCGTTCACTCTTCTTTCCGCTTTTTCCATTGCTCTCATCCCCCACCTGTTTTATTCGTTGCTTGTCATTATAAATGAAAGCCCAGATAGGATTTTGTCAAAAGAAGGTAACAATTCCAAAGAACTCTTCGACGCTTTCTCCCTTGTTCCCCTTTCCTTTCGTATTTCCTCCGACATTTCTCAAAAAGTTGTCTAAATATGAAAAAATCGGCTTCTGCAACAGAAGCCGATTCGCTTGATGACCCGTACGGGATTCGAACCCGTGTTACCGCCGTGAAAGGGCGGTGTCTTAACCGCTTGACCAACGGGCCAGATATATATGGTAGCGGCGGAGGGGATCGAACCCCCGACCTCACGGGTATGAACCGTACGCTCTAGCCAGCTGAGCTACACCGCCATATAAGATGCTTATAAGCACAAGTTATATAATACAAAGGTTTCTTCATTCCGTCAACAGAAACTTTGAAGTTTTAATTTTCTGACTATAATGACGCATACAAAAAAAGCACCCGCTGGGATAGACGGATGCTCCATGTATTTATAGAAAGCAGCAAGTTATCCTCTTCTTGCTCCGCGCCCTCCACGTTTTGATTCCGTGTTTCGTTTTAAAGATGATAAGCGGTCTTCGCTATCTTTAAGAAACTTGTTCATTTTCTGTTCAAAAGATTCTTTCGGACGGAAATCATTTCTAGGTCTGGCTTGCGGACGGTCTTTAGCTTTTTTAATTGATAAACCAATTTTCCCGTCTTTTTCAACGTTGATGACTTTCACTTCAACTTGATCGCCGACTTTTAAATGCTCGTTAATGTCTTTAACATAATTATCGGCTACCTCACTGATATGAACGAGACCGGTTGAGCCTCCAGGCAATTCAACAAATGCTCCGAAATTTGTAATACCTGTTATTTTCCCTTGCAACTTGCTGCCAACTTCAATCGACATAAAAAAAGTGCTCCTCCTTAGGCTTATAAAAAGATCGTTTGTTTAATTATACCTAAATAAAAATTTAAGTGTCAACAAGGCTACTTGCTCTTCTTTTCTACATTGAAGAGTATCTCACCATTTCCTGACATAAACAAGTCTCTTCTGGCAAGCTCTGTGACGTAATCCTCATCCTTTAATTTGGAAATTTCATCTTTTAAATCAGCCTGTTTCGCGTTCAATTCTTTCACTTGTTTTTCCAGCTGAGCTTTCTTTTCTTCGTTTGCGCTAAGGGAAGAGGTCTGTGACCACAGAGAACCCGCTAAGACAATAGCCGTCAACAACACAAGGGCGCCGAATACGACCAACCGTCTGAAAAGCCCTTTCCGCCTTCTTTTCATAAGCTGGGATTGCCGTTCAACCTGCTCTTTATAGTCGTTTTGGATTTCAGTTATTGTACGTTCTCTAGATAGATTCAAACCAGACGGTCCTCCTTTCACCTTTTCAAAATACGTATCATGGTCGATCTGATTGTTATGATTAGTTTCTTGCTCTTTTGTAAAAATCCTGCACTTTTTTGAAAATATCGTTTGAAAGTAAGACGCCACTTTTCAGGAAGAAGTTTCAATAATTGTTTCAACAGGAAAAACAGCGGATACAGCAAAAACGTTACGATCTTAAAAAGACACTTCGCAAAAAAGGCACTCACCCGATAGGAGTATAAAGAAATAACCGTGATCAGCCCGATGAGCAGCTTAAAGAGCAGAAGCACCGGACGGAACAGCACGTGCTGAATGAGCTTTTTTGCGAATTGGTAAAGAGACACCGCAAGATGAATGGCAAATTTCAGTATTTTTATATACATTCGTTTAAACAGGCTTTGGTACGTCGCAATCCCCAGTAAGACAGCCAAGAAAATGTATACCCTGAGTTCCCCTTCATTCACGTTGAGCAGCACATAGAAAAACAGCAGACCTTGTACAATCCAAAAGAGAATGTCATGAATGAATAACAGCCATCTGGCCGTTTTGGCGCGGCTGACAAACAGCCTGTATGTATCAAGCGACGCTCCGAGCCAGGCGCCCATACCGGTCATTGCCAGCATCGTATAAAATTGGGTGGTCAGCGTCATTTAAACAACTTGCTAAAAAACCCTTTAGCTTTATCCCCTTGCTGCTCGTCTAAATATACAAGGTCGAACACCCTGCCTTTTATAGATACAATCCCTTTTTCCACATCAAGATTTTTCATCTGCAGGTTCTCGCCTCTGACGGAAAGCATTCCCATAACCGTTTCCAGCAAAAACTCTTCGTTGTCAAAACTTTCTACATGCTTGACGCCCGAAATGTCTAAATGCTTTCTCCCTTTCATCGTTACATCATGCTGTTCCGGAACAGAAGAAGAACCTTTTTGCTCATAATATGAATTCATCTATTCAGCCCCCATATCCTCGATACTTTTAGCATTATTACTGCATTGTATGAGGCGGGAGCCTTGTTTAGAACAAGCCTATTCGCCGAGTTTTTCTTCTTTGACGATTGTATACATGCCCGCGGCTTCTTCTTTTTTCGTTGTTTCTTTCAATTCGTTTACCTTCACGGTGACAAGCTTCTGGCCGAAGCGGACCGTCAGTTCATCACCGGCTTTTACGTCTGAGCTGGCTTTCGCCTGATTCCCGTTAACGGTGATTCTCCCTTGATCGGCGACCTCTTTCGCCAATGTGCGGCGTTTAATTAATCTGGATACTTTTAAAAACTTATCAAGTCTCATATCAGAATCTCCTCTCCATTTCTTTTGCTTCATCCCACAATTTGTCCATTTCCTCAAGTGACATTGCGGTCAATTCAAGTCCCTTTGCTGCCGCTTCTTTCTCAATATAAGCAAAGCGTCTGCGGAATTTGTCATTTGTCATGGCGAGCGCTTCCTCAGGCTCAATTTTATAGTATCGGCCGATATTGACCAATGCAAATAAAACATCGCCGAATTCAGCTTTTAAGCTGATTTCATCTGCTGATTCGGCGGAAGCCTCTGCAGAAAATTCCTTCAGCTCTTCATTTACTTTATCCCATATATCCTGAACGTCATCCCAGTCAAAGCCGGTTTTTGCGGCTTTTTTCTGAAGCTTGACCGCTTTTGCAAGAGAAGGCAGTGTTTTCGGCACGGCATCCAGCAATGAAGAGGATGTTGTTTGCTTTTCCGCCTTTTTGATTTCTTCCCAGTTGGCGACGACATCATGTTCATCCTGAACCTTAACATCCTTAAACACGTGCGGGTGCCGTCTGACCATCTTCGCACTGATGTCTCTGATGACATCATCAATTGAGAAATACCCCTCGTCTTCTCCGATCTGGGCGTGCAGCATAACCTGAAGCATGACGTCCCCGAGTTCTTCTATCATGTGACCCGTGTCCTCTTCGTCAATGGCCTCAAGCAGTTCGTAGCATTCCTCAATCATATATTTCTTTAATGACTGGTGTGTCTGCTTTTGATCCCACGGACAGCCGTTCGGCCCGCGAAGCTCGCGAATAATACTTCGGAATGCAGAAAATTCCTGGTAAAGGAGTTCTTCTTTTTTAATCGGCGGAACATACACGCTTGTTAAGTTATTTATTTCTACATTGCGGTCAAGCTCAAACAAAGGCACCTTGGTCATCTTTTCTCCCTTGCTTCCGGCTGCCGTGACGATGACCACTTCATAGTCGTCAGGCAATTTCTCCATAAGCGTCAGCTTGACCTCAGAGGCCGTCATTTGGTCATAAACCTGGCAAATGATCAGGTGATGGCGGAGTTCGAGCTCATCCGGCGTCATTGTTTGCGCATCCGTAAATTGAAACCCTTCAATCGGATCAATTCGCAATGCATTAAAAGTGGCATCCAAAAAGCTTTGCCCTCCGGCAGTATGAACAGCTGCCTGTTGTTCTTCCCGGCGTTCAAATAACAGCTGAACGGTTTTCTCAGCGACAAACGGATGCCCGGGCACAGCGTAGACGACATCCTCTTGCTTCGCTTTTTCAAACAGAATGTCCGCGATCTCTTCATAGACCGCTTCAAACTGATCATGTTTTTCATAAATATCATCAAAATACCGAATGTCCGCTTCCGTCTCTTGCTCTAATTCCGGAATCAAAGGGTGGTCTTTCGTTCTTATATATAAATGCTTCGCCTGAGTCAGCAGCTTATGTACGCCCACTGTCAACTGATCCATGTCTCCGGCGCCGAGGCCGACGACCGTAATGTTACCTGCCATGTTTTTCTCTCCTCTTTTTCAATTTGCTTAAAGCACTGCCGAAAGGAAGGCCGCTCAGCTCTTCGTCCGTGAAAATCTTCATTCTTATCATACAATAAATAAACAATAGCCCTCCGATGACTGACGCAGACAGACTCTCACATACAGCTCCGGCCCTGCTGACGGGAACAAATAACTGCCATAGCTTCATATATACGAGCAGAAAGAAGACCATCAGCAGACTGCACCAGCACAGACGGGCAATCACGCCGCCGATATTCGTCAGCCAGCCCTTCGACCAAATTCTCCGGAAATTCAGGCACGCAACTGCGGCAAATGCCAAGACGGTCGCCAGTGCCGCTCCTGTAATACCCCAGCCGGGGACCAGCCAAACATTCAGCACCCATTTCAGCGCCCCTCCCGCCAAAACGGATACGGCGGGGAAAACGGTATGTCCCGCTCCTTGCAGAATCGCGGCTGCCGTAAGCGCAATCGAGGCAAAAAAGATAGATAAGCTGAATATTTGTAAGGTCTGCGTCCCCTCACTGTTTTGGAAAAGCATGATATTCACCGGCTCTAGAATGCAAAAAAGCCCGGCTGATGCACCGATCCCTACCGCAAGGCAGAGCTTGACGGCTGATGTCGCTTTCTCTTTTATGATAAACGGCTTATTCTCATGCACCGCTTTTGAAATTGAAGGAACCAATGACGCGGCGATACTGACGGCAAACACGGTTCCCAGCTGAAGGAGCGGCTGTCCGCGGTCATATATGCCTTTCAGCTGTTTCGCGGCATGGCTCTCCGTCCCGTCTGAAAGCAGTGAATATAAGTTTAAGGCGTCTACAAGCTGAATCAAAAGCATGAGTACACTGCTGATACAGATGGTGACTGAATAAAGCAGCAGCTTTTTTACAATGACGGCCGTTTCGATATGTCCGCCGTCTTTCTTGGTTTCTTCCCGCTTATACCAGAAAACAGCCAATACACAAAGGGCTGCCAAGCTTCCGGCAATTGATCCCGAGGCCGCCCCCGCACCAGCCGCGTATAATGAACGGCCGCTTTTCAAAAGCCAGAAGGATAAACCGAGAAGCACCGCCACGCGAAGAAGCTGTTCCGTAATCTGGGATAAGGCTGACGGCATCATATCATGCACGCCTTGGAAATACCCCCGGAAAACCGCCGTAAACGGAAACAGTATGAAAGCGAACGCCGCGACCCTTATCAGCATCACAAGGCGGGCGTCACCCATAAAACCGGCCAACGGCGCCGCGCCGGCATACATGAGCGCAAACAGAACAAGTCCGGCCGCCGCGACATAAAGGGCGGAAATTTTCAGTATTTTTTGTTTCTGATCGCTATAATCGTTCATTAATTTTGAGATGATAACCGGAAAACCGGATGTTGACAGCATGACCGCGATCCCTAAAAACGGATACACCTGCTGATAAATGTAAAATCCGACGTCACCGACAATATTCTGAAAAGGAACCCTGTACACGGCGCTTAATATCTTCGTTACGATACCCGCAACGACGAGCACAAAAGCACCTTTCCATGCCGATTGCCGCTTGGCGCCAACTGAATCGTTCATCCAAAAGCTCCTTCCAGCCGCTAGAAAATTACGTCTATAAAACGAGCTTATTATATCACAATCCTAACGGCCGAACCGATAGAGAGCACATATGAATATGAAAAAGAACAGCACTTGTATAAGAGCTGCTCTTTCTCCGTTTTCTTATTTCAATAATGGTAATAAGACCTACTGCTCCATTTGTCTCGCCAAAAAACTGGCTGCCGTTTCTACTGCTTTATGTTCTACTTCTCCAAGTGCCTGTTCCTTGGAAAAGATGACCACGGCACCGATAGGATCGCCATTTGCCACGATCGGAGCTATTGTATAGGAGCTCATATCTTCATCAATGTCATTAACAAGCTGCGCGGACTTCACGTCGTTTTCTACCACTGAGCTGCGCTGATCCATCGTTTTTTCGAGCAAATCGCTGATGGCTTTGTTCAGAAATTCTTTTTTCGAACTGCCTGAAACGGCAATATACGCGTCACGGTCGCAAATCAAGACGGAATGGCCGAGACTGTCATACAAAGCATCTGCATATTCCTTCGCAAAATCGCCAAGCTCACTGATAGGAGAATATTTTTTCAATATAACTTCTCCGTCGCGGTCAACGAATATTTCAAGCGGGTCTCCTTCCCTGATTCGCAGTGTTCTCCGAATTTCTTTAGGAATGACGACCCGTCCTAGATCATCAATACGACGTACGATACCTGTAGCTTTCATCTCTCTGGTGCCTCTCTTTCATGTGATGATATTTAAGGGAAAGTACTAAAGCTCTTTACTTTATGTAGCTTCCGCCACTCGCTTGAAATTAGTATCCGTCACATCAAATGTAATATACACCAGAGAGTAACAATTTTTATGAAGACGCGATTGTTTCTTTCTTCACATCCTGAAGGCCTTTCAGCATGCCGAGCACGGTCTCCAGCCACTCTTCCGTTTTGCGGCCTTTCGTCTGTACTGAGATTTTCAGCTTTTTCCCTTCCATTCCCAGTCCGATCTGCCGGCCGTATTTATTGCCGAGTTCGAACAATTTCTGACCGTCAATCTGTGCGCTGGCCTCTTCAGAAATGGTAAATCTGATCGCGTCTTTATCCTGCTTGATGAGTTCGACGCGTTCATATTTTCCGTATACCTTCATCTCAGCAACCGTAAACAGCCATTCAACTTCTTTAGGGTAGCTGCCGAACCTGTCGATGATTTCATCTTGAAGCTCATTTTTCTCCTCAATTGTGGCGATTGACCTGAACCGTTTGTACATGTCGATTTTTTGCTTGCCGTCTTGTATATAGTTTTCAGGAATATACGCGTCAAGCTCGATATCGATTTCTGTCTCAAACTGTTCGCTTTTCGGAATATCGCCTTTCCGCTCTTCAATCGCTTCCTTGAGCATTTGCGAGTACAGGTCAAAACCGACTGAGTCGATAAAGCCGTGCTGCTGGGCGCCGAGAAGGTTCCCCGCTCCCCTGATCGTCAAGTCACGCATGGCGATTTTAAAGCCTGATCCCAGCTCGGTAAATTCTTTAATCGCCTGCAGCCGTTTTTCCGCCACCTCAGTGAGCACTTTGTCTCTGCGGTACGTAAAATACGCATAAGCGACGCGGTTGGAACGGCCGACCCGTCCTCTCAGCTGATACAGCTGAGACAGCCCCATTTTGTCTCCGTCGAACACAATCAAGGTATTGACATTTGGTATATCTACGCCTGTCTCAATAATAGTCGTGCTGACAAGGACGTCTGATTCCCCTTCCAGAAAATTGAGCATGACGCTTTCCAATTCATTTTCGGTCATTTTTCCGTGGGCATATGCCACTTTCGCATCGGGAACAAGCATGGAAATTTCATCAGCCTTCCGCTCGATGTCATCCACGCGGTTGTACAAGAAATATACCTGTCCTCCGCGCGCCAGTTCTCTTTCGATGGCTTCCCGCACAAGCGCGCCGTTGTATTCCACGACATATGTCTGAACAGGGAAACGGTTTTCCGGCGGCGTTTCAATAACAGATAAGTCCCGCACACCGAGCATGGACATATGAAGCGTGCGCGGTATCGGCGTCGCTGTAAGAGTCAGCACATCGACATTGGCTTTGATCTGTTTGATTTTTTCCTTATGCGTTACGCCAAAGCGCTGCTCTTCATCAATGATGAGCAAGCCGAGATCTTTATAGACGACGTCTTTAGATAAGAGCCTGTGGGTTCCGATTACGATGTCTACCGTTCCGTTTTTCAGGCCTTTAATCGTTTCATTGGATTCTTTTCTCGTTCTGAATCGGCTGAGAAGACCGATGTTAATCGGATAGTCCTGGAAACGCTCCATAATGGTTTCATAATGCTGCTGCGCGAGTATTGTCGTCGGCACAAGAAGCGCGACCTGCTTTCCGTCTGCGATCGCTTTAAAGGCCGCTCGGATGGCTACCTCCGTCTTCCCGTAACCCACATCACCGCAAAGCAAACGGTCCATCGGGCGCTCTCTTTCCATATCCTTTTTAATCTCCTGAATGGAACGGAGCTGGTCCTCTGTTTCCTGATAAGGGAAAGCAGATTCGAACTGCCGCTGCATTTCATGATCCGGCGAGAACGCATAGCCCTTGCTTGCTTCCCGTTCCGCATAAAGCTTAATCAGATCATCGGCAATATCCTGAACGGAGTTTTCAACTTTTTTCTTCACCCGTTTCCATTCACTGCCGCCCAGTTTATAAAGCTTCGGTTCTTTTCCTTCAGAGCCGACGTACTTCTGCACCTGGTCGATTTGTTCTACAGGGACGTACAGCTTATCGCTGCCCTGATAATGAATGTTGAGGTAATCTTTATGAATGCCTTTGATTTCTAGTGTTTCGATCCCCAAATACTTACCGATCCCGTGGTTGACGTGGACGACATAGTCACCGACCTGAAGCTCGGAATAGCTTTTGATCCGTTCGGCATTTGTCAGCTTCTGCTTTCTCGGCTTTTTCTTGATTCGGTTTTTGAACAGCTCTTCCTCCGTAATGACGGCCAGCTTCATCAGCGGCAGTTCAAAACCGGATTGCAGCTCGCCTTCCATGACATAGACCTGTCCTTGCACAAGCGCTTTGGAGCTGTCCGTTTTTGCGGCTTCAATTTCGTAATCAGCCAGCACGGATGCCAATCTGTCGGTTCTGTCCTTATTTGCGCCTAAAAAGACGACGGTGAAGTTTGATTTCTTAAAGCGCTCCATTTCACCTGCGAGCACATTCATCTGCCCGTGAAAACTCTGCATCTGCCGGCTTGTCACATTCACGATATTCTGAGGGCTTGTATGCTGGACATGACGCAAAAATAATGAATAATAAATAGCCGGGCGCCGCTTTTCGCTCATAAGCTCCTGAAAGCTGAAGGATAAATGAATGTCATGCAGAATTTTCCCTTCCTCGAGCAGACTTGTCGTAAATTCGGCCTCTTCTTTTTGCAGCTGATCCTCCATTTCATGAATGCGGCTGACCTCGTCTAACAGTAACAACGTGTCTGCCGGTGTATAATCTAGCAAACTAGCAGGTTTTTCGTAAAAGTACGAGAGATACTTCACAAGTTCCTGATCAGTCTGTCCCGTTGATAACCGTTCTTTATCATGTGAGATATTGATATGAAGCATTTCCTTTTGTTTGTCCTGCTTCAGCTTTTTCAGACTGTCGGCAAGCCCTTTATCGAGCCTTTCCATCGCCCGGGCTTTTTCTTCCGCCCTGATGATCAATTCCTTCGCCGGTCCGATCGCCACATGTTTGAGCGTCTCAATTGATCTCTGGTCATCAGAATTGAAGCTTCTGATGGAATCGACCTCCGTATCAAACAGTTCAATTCGCACCGGATGCTCCGACGTCAGCGGATAAATGTCGATAATTCCGCCGCGAATACTGAATTCACCGGGTGCAGAAACCATGTCGGAACGCTCATACCCCACCTCTACAAGGCGCGCGGACAGCTGATCCGGTTCTATTTCGTCTCCGAGTGAAATGACGAGCTGGCTGCTTTTCCACAGCTCCTTCGGCGGAAGCATTCTTCTCACTGCCGCCACGGGCGCCACAACGACCGGCGCTTCTCCGTTTGTTAATCTATTAATGACATCAAGCCGCTGAGCGCGCAGTTCAGGGCTCGCTACCGCAATTTCTGAAGAAATCAATTCATTCACGGGGTATAAAAAAACAGATTGATCCCCGAGTAGCGCCGTCAGATCTTCCGTCACTTTTTGGGCCTGATATAAATTATGGGTGATAAAGAAAATCGGCCTTTTCGTTTCCTGTGCAAGGGCGGAGGTAAAAACAGAACGCGCGGAACCTGACAGACCCGCAAGCAGCTGTTCCTTCAGCCCCTCATGTAAACCGTTGACAATGGATTTAAAATCATCGCTTTCTTTAATAAAGGTTTGAATGTTGTCCATATGGGCCCTCCTCTCTATTTTCTGCAAGAACAGAAAAACGCTTTGGTCTAGAATCTACACCAAAGCTTCTTATTGAATAAATGTGTTGTGTTCATGGTAGTGCGGATTGCGCTCCAGCGCCTCTTGGCAGTCTTCACAAATTGTAAGAACATGGACATCTCCATTGTCTTTATATGAAATCATATCGTTTCTTTCCTCATTTGTTAAGTGCTGAAATCCAAGTGACTGTGTCGGCACCGTCGAATATTCCAGGCTCCCTACCTTAAAGCCGCAGTGGCGGCAGAAATAATGCAAAGCCATACGTTGGACCTCCTGATGTGAAAAAATCATTTTTCCCTAGTATGGTCTCCCATTATTTATCTTATACATTTGCATTAAATTCGTTCATGACTTCTAAAAATGGTTTCGTTAAGGAAGCTTCGCAGGCTTTTACGGTTTTTGAGACGGCATCATTGATATGCGGCGCTTCTTCCTTCGTAAAAGCTCCCAGTACATAGTCAACGACTTTCATTCCGTTGACGGGGCGGCCGATTCCGATTCTGACCCGGTCAAATTCAGGGGTTCCGAGGTGCTGTATAAGCGATTTAATTCCGTTATGTCCGCCTGCGCTCCCCTTCGTCCGGAGCCTGATTTTTCCCGTCGGAAGATCAAGGTCATCGTATATGACTTTCAGATCTTCATGATCGGCATCATAATAATCCAGTAGCGGCCGCAAACATTCCCCTGATAAATTCATATATGTAAGCGGTTTAACAAGTAGAACTTTTTTTCCGGAAACAAAACCGATTCCGTAAAGTCCGTTGAATTTCGTTTTATTCAATTCAATATTCCATTCTTTAGAAAGCTCGTCAATGGCCATAAAGCCGACATTATGTCTCGTGTTCTCATAGGTTTTCCCGGGGTTACCGAGACCGGCAATCACAAGCATCGTAAATCCTCCCTCAACATCGCTGTAATTCTTCTCATTCTAGCACAAAAGACGTAACCTCGGGCGGGTTACGTCTTAAAGCGCTTATTGATTTTCTCCTTCGGGCTCTTCCCCAGGAGACGGTTCTGCATCTTCTTCGAATGCTTCCTGCTTAGGAGGAAGGATGGAAGCCACGACTTCTTCCGGGTCGTTTGTAAATGTATAATTGCCGTCAGCAGTCAGATCTGCGATGGTCAGCACATCATTCATTTCAAGCCCGGAAATATCAACATTGATTGTCTGAGGGATGTCCTTCGGCTTAGCCTTGATCGAAAGCTCATGCAGCGGCTGCTGGATGACGCCTCCGTCTTTGACTCCCTTCGCCTCTCCCGTCAGCTGAATCGGCACCTCGGCCTCCAGCTCCTCACTCATATTCACGACTTGAAAATCGGCGTGCGTCAATTCGTTTTTGAGCGGGTCTGTCTGAAGATCAGTCACCATAACCGATTGCTGATTTCCGTTGACATCAATTGTGATAATCGTGTTTTTTCCTTCGTCCCGCAATGTTTTAAGCAATTCGACACTGTCTAAAGAGACAGGCGTATTCGTTGTTTCTTTACCGTATATAATCCCTGGAACATGTCCTGAATGACGGATTTTCCGAAGCGTCGAACGTTTAAAATCGGTTCTTTCATTTGCTTTTAAAGTTGCCATATTCAGCACCATCCTAATTATCGTTTTATCGTCCTATTAGAACAATACCCACAATAACTGGGATTTAAACCTTAAAGTTTCGGTTTAGCTGAATAAATAGCTGACAGATTGTTTCTCGTGAACGCGGATAATCGCTTCAGCCAGAAGCGGTCCGACAGAAAGCTGCTTAAAGCGTTCGATTTTTTTCTCATCAGGAAGCTTAATGCTGTTCGTTACGACAAGCTCCTTGATTTTAGAGTTATTGATCCGCTCAACGGCAGGGCCTGACAGTACAGGGTGCGTACAGCATGCATACACTTCTGCAGCTCCGTTTTCAACCAGCGCGTTAGCGGCAAGTGTGATTGTGCCGGCCGTATCAATAATATCATCGATCAGAATCGCTGTTTTACCTTCCACGTTACCGACGATGTTCATCACTTCTACCTCATTCGGTCTAGGACGGCGTTTGTCGATAATCGCGATCGGCGCTTTCAGACGGTCCGCAAGTTTGCGGGCGCGCGTCACACCGCCGTGGTCAGGAGAAACAATAACGATATCTTTCAAGTCTTTACCTTCAAAGTAATGGCCTAAAATCGGAACACCCATTAAGTGGTCAATCGGAATATCAAAGAAACCTTGAATTTGCGGCGCGTGTAAATCAAGCGCGATCACGCGTGTCGCACCCGCTGTTTCAAGCAGGTTTGCAAAAAGTTTTGCCGTAATCGGTTCACGTGATCTTGCTTTTCTGTCCTGGCGCGCATAACCGTAGTACGGAATGACAATGTTGATTGTTTTCGCGGAAGCGCGCTTTAAAGCGTCAACCATAATCAGCAATTCCATGATGTGCTCGTTGACCGGCGCACTTGTAGACTGAATGATATAGCAATCACAGCCGCGAATACTTTCTTCTATGTTGATCTGGACCTCTCCGTCACTGAATCTTGTAACAGAGCACTTTCCTAATTGAACCCCTACATTATCCGCGATTTCTTTTGCAAGTTCTGGATTTGAATTCAAAGAAAAAATCTTTAAATTCTTATCTCCGTATTCGTTAGACATGGTAAACCTCCGATTTTAGGATTATTTTTTATGAATGTTTTTCACATAATCTTCTTTATTTACTTGTCTTGCTCTGGCAATGGCAAGCGCTTCGCCCGGCACATCTTCAGTTACGGTTGAACCCGCAGCGACGTACGCGCCTTCTCCCACTGTAACAGGAGCGACCAGATTGGAGTTGCAGCCAATAAAGGCGCCGTCTTCAATTTTGGTTAAATACTTTTTCTTCCCATCATAATTGACCGTGATGGAGCCGCAGCCCAGATTCACATCCGTGCCCACTTCGGCATCACCGATATAGCTTAAATGAGATGCTTTGCTTCGGTCGCCGAATTGTGTTTTCTTGATTTCAACAAAGTTTCCGATCTTCACTTCATTGCCGATTGCGGAATCGGGTCTGATGTGAGCAAAAGGACCGATATTTACATCATTCCCAACTTTGCTGCGATTGACAACGGATTGTTTAATCACAGTGCGGCTGCCGATTGAGCTGTCCTCTATCTCAGTGTGGGGGCCGATGACACATTCATCGCCGATTTCAGCTTGTCCCTTTAACACAGTTCCGGGATAAATAACTGTATCTTGTCCGATACGTGCGTCAGGTGAGATGTACGTATTCATCGGATCGATTAAAGTGACTCCGTTCTGCATATGCCGTTTGTTAATACGCTCTTTCATATACATTTCAGCCTGAGAAAGAGCGACTCTATCATTCACTCCGAGCGTCTCTTGGAAGTTACCAGTCTGGTAAGCGGCAACAGTTTCGCCTTCGTCTTTGAGGATTTCGATCACATCCGGCAGATAATACTCGCCTTGGGCATTTTCATTCGAAACCTGTTCGATGACACGAAAAAGAGCCTCGTTATCAAAACAGTACGTTCCCGTGTTAATTTCTTTCACAAGACGTTCTTGCTCCGAAGCATCCTTGTGCTCCACGATTTTTTGAACGGCGCCGTCTTCACTGCGGATGATTCTTCCGTATCCGGCGGGATCGTCGGCAACGGCCGTTAACACCGTGGCTTTTGCACCTTTGTCTGTATGTTCATTCAGCATGGCTTCCATCGTCTCCGCCGTCAGAAGCGGTGTATCGCCGCAAATAACGATCGTGACACCCTTTTCTCCGTGAAGAAATGGTTTTGCCTGTTTGACCGCATGAGCCGTACCGAGCTGTTCTGCTTGGAGAGCGTAATCGCTTTTCTGTCCGAGCTGCTTCTTCACATCTTCGGCGCCGTGTCCTACGATGGTGACAAGCTTCGCTAAAGATAATTTCAGAGCTTCGTCTGCGACGTGCTCTACCATAGGCTTTCCGCATACCGGATGAAGGACCTTGTAAAGCTTCGATTTCATTCTCGTTCCTTTTCCGGCAGCTAAAATCACTGCAAACCGCTTATCCATTTAATGGCCTCCAATATCCCTTTTATCCATAGAAAAATATATCCTAAATAGCTGTTGATTTCAAGAAGACATCAAAAAGTGCAAGAATTTTCTATGTAATCGCTTTATTACTGAAAAATCAGATTTAAAAAAGGACTGCCGGAAAAGGCCTTGTGTCAGCCTTTATCAGCAGTCCTTACATTTTGTTATGTTTAAGAAGCCCCGGCTTCTTCATATTCTAATGCTTCAGAATCACCCAAACGATGATACTCATTTAAAACAGCATCCTGGATCTTGCCCCGCGTGCTGGAATTAATAGGATGAGCAATATCGCGGAATTCTCCATCAGGGGTGCGTTTACTCGGCATCGCAACGAAAAGACCATTGTTTCCATCAATCACACGAATATCATGTACGACAAATTCGTGATCCAGCGTGATGGATGCAATCGCTCTCATGCGACCATCGGTATTCACGCGGCGTAATCTTACGTCAGTAACTTCCACAGTAGTTCACCACCTTTTCCCTATATAAAAGCATTAGTCTAACAATTCCACGATTCTTTTTAAATTCCTGCACGTTTCAAAAAGTTTTTTTGAAAATATAGGATATACATACACAATTAGGTGATAAACCATATTTGGGGATCATATACTGCATAAAAAAAGTGCTCCCGGAGACCGGAACCACTTTTCTGAGATTTAAGATTTCACCAGCGCAATGACTTCAATTTCCACGAGAGCGTCTTTCGGCAGTCTCGCCACTTCCACACAAGACCTTGCCGGCTTATGTACATCAAAGTATTGTCCGTACACTTCATTCACTTCCGCAAACTGCTCCATATCAGCAATAAACACCGTTGCTTTGACAACCGTCTCGAGAGAAGCGCCCGCTTCTTTCAGCACAGCTTTTAAATTGCTGAACACCTGATGCGTTTGTTCTGTGATATCACCGTTTACCATTTCTCCTTCAGCAGTAAGAGGAATCTGGCCTGAGCTGTAAAACATGTTGTTTACGATGATTCCCTGTGAATATGGCCCGATCGCTGCCGGCGCGTGTTTTGTATGGATTGCTTTTGTCATTTTTCTGTCTCCCCATTCTTTAAATGCTGTTCTTTAAAAAATCGCAGAAAATTGCCGTTTTGAATCTCAATCGTTTTGTCTTTCATATTGATGGTTGAAAGCGTGAGCAGTGACATGTATTCATCGACAAGCCGTTCATTCACTCCCTCGGCTTCAACCAAGACGCCTATTCCCGCGACGTTTGCGTTAAACTCATCAAGCAGGCTGATCATGCCGTTAATGGTGCCGCCGGCTTTCATAAAATCGTCAATAATCAAAACGTTCGAACCCGTAGCCAAACTTCTTTTCGCAAGCGACATCGTTTGAATGCGGTTAGACGACCCTGATACATAATTGATGCTCACCGTGGAGCCTTCCGTCACCTTATTGTCTTTTCGCACGATGACAACCGGAACGTTCAGATAACTGGCCGCTGCGTAAGCAAGAGGGATTCCTTTTGTCGCAACGGTCATCACCACATCAATCTCCCGCTCCGCAAAAACGGAAGCAAAAAGCCTGCCTACATGAGAGAGGACAGATGGTTTTCCTAAGATATCCGTTAAATATACATAACCGCCCGGAAGGATACGCTCAGGATTTACTAAAGACTGTCCCAGCTCCTGTATAAACGCTTCTGCTTCAGCCTGTTTCACTTTCGGAATGTATTTGACGCCTCCGGCAGCTCCCGGCACTGTAAGCAGCGTCCCAATGCCTTGCTGTTCAAAGGTCTGTTTAATAATCGTTAAATCTTCACTGATTGATGACTTTGCTGATTGATACCGTTCTGAGAAAAACGTTAACGGTATTAATTCATGCGGATGGGTTAACAAATAATTTGTTAAGTCCACCAATCTGCCGCTGCGACGAAACTTCATGAACTTACCCCCAAAATCCGAATAATTTAAAAATAATATAACTTAACATACGGATTTAATCAAGAGCATTCTGTTCGCCGATCATCCGCACCGCGTACACTTGATCACAGAAACCTCTTAACCCGTTATAAATCCGCTGCACCTTCGATTCGTATTGAACCAAACCGAATACAGTCGGTCCGCTTCCGCTCATTAACACCGCATCAGCGCCGAAGCGTTTCATTTGATT
Organism: Bacillus sp. Pc3; assembly: GCF_000815145.1. Taxonomy (NCBI): domain Bacteria; kingdom Bacillati; phylum Bacillota; class Bacilli; order Caryophanales; family Bacillaceae; genus Bacillus; species Bacillus sp. Pc3. The sequence continues at coordinate 2,000,312 of NZ_CP010406.1, forward strand.
TTTAATCATCGCCACCTCGGGATGGAGGCTGAGCGTAACCGACTCCAATACGTTTCCTAATTGTCCGCATACCTTTTGGAAGCTTTTTTCTTCAATCGCGTCAATCATCGCCTGCACATCAGGATGCCGAACCTGCTGTAAGTTCAGCCGGCGGTACACTTCGGCAGTCGATACCCCGATCGTCGGTTTGGCAAGCACGACCCAGCAATGAGGCGGAGCACTGATGTGCCTGATCTTCTCACCGCGTCCGGTTGCCAGAGCAGTGCCCCCGTATACACAGAAGGACACGTCTGAACCGATTTCAGCTCCAAGCTCCGCGAGCTCTTCGACAGAAAGCTTTAAATCCCAAAGCCTGTTCAGCCCTCTGAGCGTGGCTGCCGCATCGCTGCTTCCGCCGGCAAGCCCTGCCGCTACAGGGATCACTTTTGTAATCATAATGGAAACGCCTTTTTTGACTTGAAATCGTTCTTTAAGCAGTTTGGCTGCCTGATAAGCCAGATTCCTTTGATCATCCGGAACAAAGCGATTATGCGACGCCACTCTGATAACGTTTTCGGGCAGTTCTGTCAGTTCAATCCGATCTGCCAAATCAATTGTCGTCATGATCATCTCCACTTCGTGATAACCATCCGGGCGTTTACTCGTCACATCGAGGGACAGATTGATTTTGGCCGGCGCTTTTTCTAAAATACGCATAGCTTTCACCTACTTCTCCATCTAAACATAAGTATGAACATTGTATCACATTTGGAGACCCGGAGGTACTTATCCGAAATTGAAGCCGGTTTTGACAGCCGATAGAAAAAACCGGGGAACGGATTGTCCCCCGGGCCACTGCATTATCGGTTATTTTGGTTCTGAGCCGCCATCTGCTGTTCGGCAATCTCAATCGCGCGCTTTACCATATTCCCGGCGTCACGCGCCCGAATGCCTCCCCAGCCCTCGTTTTTCACCGTATCGTAAAAACCAAGGTCCTTCGCCAGCTCATATTTGAACTCATCTGACATAACTCCACGACGTCTGCCCAAACGAAACAACCCCTTTTATAGAATTGATCACCATTCGTGCACGCCACGATAAAACATGTGACACTTATAGCTTCCGTTTAATCGGCTGAAACTTTCGAGGGAATAATTAGAAGAGCTTTAGAAGGCAAAACAAAAAGCAGTAAACAAAAGGTTCACTGCCCATTAAAATGCTACTGAGCTTGCCGCATCGTCATTGAATGTCAATTCAACAGTCTCAGTCAGAATATCAGCATAACTGTATGAAACTCTTTCAAACGAATTCTCGTCTTGATCTAGTTGTATCACAAAAACAGAAGGGTACGTCTCAGCTAAAATGCCCGAACGCTCAATCGTTTTTCGGCGGCCGCCGTTTGCTTTTAACGTAAGCCGTTTACCTAAATTCCCATCAAGCGATCTTTTTATATCGGACAACGTCTTCGCCATTGCATCCACCTCACTACATTTATTGTACAACAAGAGCCCAATTTTGTCAAATAAAATTTAAATTATATCAACGTTAATAAGTCATTGTCAACAAAATTATTTTGACAAAATTCTATTGATTTCTGCGTTATTTTTCACAAGTTCCGGAAATTTATGTATCAATATGTAAAATAATTAACCCGCATAGCGAAATATATGCGGGTTTTATCACTCATCCATTTGATTTATACGGCATACCGACACGCAGCACACCCTTCGTTTCAATTCCTCCCAGCCCTTTCTCTCTCGTCAGCGTATTTCTCAGAACATCCCATACATTGATCCGCTCCATAAACGGAGTGAAGCTGATTTTCGCGACAATATATACCGGGTCAAGCGCGTGGATATTGACGCGTGACGGAGAACTTGCGAAATTCGCGCCCGCTCTGATTAAAGACTCGAAATGAGATTGGCACGCCCCCGCGAATATGACCAGCTGATCCAAATGAGGGACTTTACGCCTCGCTCTTTGAACGGTTTCGACAAAGTGTTTGGAATGCCTGTAGGCGCTTAAATCGTTCACGCCTCCCTTATGCTTGGAATATGCATCATGGCCGGTGATGACTAAAATATCCGGCCTGTATTTATCAAGCAGCTCGTCAATTGATGCCGGCATTTTTTTCTCATGGCAATGAATTCCGTATACCGGCACACCGATTTTTTCATAAAAGTTCAGGCACTTTTTCAAATAGGCCTCATCGCCGTCCAGATGCAATACCTTTCCGGGCATATGAAAGTAGTGCTCCTGATGCTGATATTGATTTGTCGCATAATATTCCTGTTTTTCCCGAAGCAGCTTATAATCCTGGCGGAGCAGCTCGAGAGATTCATTCATCCTGCTTTCATCTCTTTTCTTTCTCATGGCCTGTTCGTCTTTTCTGACAGGCTCCAAATCAGAAAAATCAGCATCCGCAATCAATCTGACTTCGTCACCATGCAGGATGGCAATTGAATTTCCGTTGCTTGTTTGTTCTATACCGATAATGCGAAATAAAACATCCATTTGATAGGATTTCCTGGCTACCATATCTCCTATTTGAAATTGCACGTTACCCACTCCACAAATAGACTAAGCCTCATCATGAAAGAAGTCTTGGCAAATACACCTCTTTCCGCTGCGGCGCTTGATGTTTCAAGCTTTTCTTGCAGTTGAATGAATAAGGTTCTCCTCTAGCCTATGTAGCGGCAGTCCAAGTGGTGACGCAAAACAAAAAGCCCTCTTAGAAAAGGGCTTTATGCAATCCGTTGGACAGGAGCGCGAATTCTTCTATGGACAGGGATTCACCGCGCCGCTTTCCGTCAATATTCGTTTCTTGAAGAACTTCTTCAATTTGAGCTTTTTTCTCTTTTCCGCCCGGAAGATTGTTCACAAGGTTGTTAAGCAAGGTTTTCCGGCGCTGTGCGAAGCTTGCTTTAATCAGCTGGAAGAAAAACGGTTCATTATCGACGTCAACCGCCGGGCCGTCACGAAGCAAGAGACGGATGACGGCAGAATCGACATTAGGCTGAGGCACAAACACCGTTTTCGGGACGGTCATGACGGTTTTGGCCTCCGTATAGAACTGAACCGCAATGGAAAGCGATCCGTACTCCTTAGAGGAAGGATCAGCGGCCATTCGCTCAGCGACCTCTTTTTGCAGCATCACGACAATTCCTTTTAACGGAAGATGTTCTTCCAAAAGCTTCATGATGATCGGCGTCGTCACATAATATGGGAGATTCGCCGTCACCATAATTTCATCACAATCCTGAAACTGCTCTTCAATGACAGATTTGACGTCTGCTTTCAGCACATCTTGATGAATGATCGTTACATTGTCATACGGAGACAGCGTATCATTGAGAATGGGCAGCAGGCGCTGATCAATTTCAAACGCGACGACCTTTTTTGCCCGTTTGGCAAGCTGCTCTGTCAGCGCGCCGATTCCGGGCCCGATTTCAATGACTCCGGTCCGATCCGTAATTTCCGCATGGTCCACAATTCTGTCCAATATATTTGTATCAATTAAGAAATTCTGCCCCAGACTCTTTTTAAAAGAGAAACCGTACTTTTTCAGAATTTCCTTCGTTCTGATAGGTGTCGCGATATCTTTATTGTTCATCCTGTTCCTCCTGCCTCATAGCATCGAGCGCATCAATAAAATCACTTCTTTTGATTTGAAACATTTGCAGCCGTTTTTGAAGCTGCTTGCCGTTTGTATAGCCGATCTTCAGCAGGTCGCCCAATCGTTCGCGGCGTCTTTTGGCAGCCGGTCCGCCGATCAGACCGGCCTGTATGACATCTTCAGCTGAAATCTCACTCGGCTTTGCCTCCATCTCTTCATGCACATTTTCCAGACATGCTCTGATGCTTTCAATGGATGCGTGCTCAACGCCAATGCCGCGCTTGTTTTTCGGTTTGGCAAGATGTTTGGGCAGAAATGCGTGTTTACAGCCGGGTACTGCTTCAGAAATGGTTTTCCGGATCTTTTCCCCCGGAAAATCCGGGTCCGTCAGTACGATGACCCCTCTCGTTTCCTGCGCCAGCCGAATCTGTCTGATGACTTCGTCTCCGATTGCGGAACCGTTTGTCTCGATCGTATCCGCATCAACGGCAAGTTTTATGCGCGCAGTGTCATCGCGTCCCTCGACTACAATAATTTCTTTAATTTTCATTACTTCCTCCAAAAAAACTTTTTATATCCAAAACGAAACCTTTGCTTACATGTCACGTCTAATATACTGAAAATACACTTTACCTATTATAACGAAAAAAACAGAGGGCGCAAAACCCTCTGAGTGAATCGGAATTAATTTAAGATTTTTATTTTGACCTGTTTCTTTCCCCAGCGGTAAGCTGAAGATTTTTCAGGGAAAAAGACATCAATCCGTCTTCCTTTAATGGCTGAGCCTGTATCAGCGGCCACGGCATCCCCGTATCCGTCTACGTGGACTCTTGTGCCGAGCGGAATGACGCTTGGGTCTACCGCAATGACTTTAGCATTCGGATTGCTTGTCAGGTTAACGCCTGTAGCCGTATGGCCGGAACAGCCGCTGCAGCTTGCGGTATAAGCCGTGGAAGACACGGTAATCACTTTACCGGAAGATCCGGTTTCGCCAGAAGATGCCTTCACAGGTGCACTGAGCTGCTCAATCTTGGGACTGTGCCGCTTTGTGCCGACCGCAATGATTTGATCTTTGCTTTTTTCAGATGTTTCTTCTTTAACAAGCTTTCTTGAAACTTCTTTTCCATTTTCTTTGACAACATGAAAATGCTTTTTAAGTTTGCCTTCTTTTCCTTTTTGAACGATCTTTTCTTTCCCGCTGTCGAGAGACGCATCTTCTTTTTCTTTCACTTGATACGCTATTTTTTCCTCAACTACATCGGTGACTTTTTCGATACGAGTGATTTGTATGCCGGCCTGATTTTTTGTGAGCTTTTCGTGTAATGCCGGTTTTACTTTATCTTCGTCTTTCATGTCCATCTTATGCTGCGTTAAAAAGTCAGCGACCGTAGTCGAAGTCGTCCATATTTTCTTTTTCTTTCCCGCATCATTTACAGTGACCCGAAAAGCCGGGTCGACCGTGACTTTCATGCCGTTTGTCACTTTCGTATCTGCTGCTGGATCTATTTTATCGTGCTGATTCACAGGTGTATGCTGTTCATTCAGAAATGCGCCGACTGTTTTTGCCGTTGACCATAAAGTCTTTTCTTCTCCGCCTCTTGTCACACGGATCTGCTTTGCAGCTTCATACACGACATTCATGTTGTCTGCCAATGCTGTCTGCTTAGACGGGGTAATCCGGTCTTCATTTCTCGTCTCTATATGTAAATCTTCCAGAAGTTCCCCAACCGTTTTTGCATGAGTGCGTATTTGCTTTTTCTTGCCGTTGATGGAAACAGAAACTGATTGTTTTGAGAGCTCATGTGCCCCGTATGCAGTCCCGGTTCCGCCCAGCAGAATAATAGCTGCAATAAGAATAACCTTGCTTTTACCAAGCTTTACGGAAAACAGTTTTTTCATTTTTTGTGTGATGAAAAACGCCTCCTTCTCCTCGGAGAGATTATATAGAGTATCTAAAATGCTGTCAACCCTCCCATCTCGAAGATGAAAAACCTTCAGCGTATCCCTCATTATGCAAAAACAAAGCAAAAAAAGGAAGAGAGACATATCGACAACCTATCTTATGAGGAGAAGGAAGCTTGTAGAACCGTTTTACATATCCACTGAATCGGACAAGCCTTTACACGTTACGACAGCGCATTCTGTCAGTTCATGCGGAAAAGTCTTTTTGCGTTTTCAGTTGTAATTGAGGCAATTTCTTCATATGTCAGCCCTTTTAATTCAGCGAGCTGTTCAGCAACATATTTTACGTAGCTTGGCTCATTTCGTTTACCGCGGAAAGGATGCGGTGTCAGGAAAGGACAGTCCGTTTCAATCAGCAAACGGTCATTCGGAATTTCCTTTGCTGCTTCTTTTGGTTTCTTTGCATTTTTGAAGGTAACCGGTCCGCCGAATGAAATATAAAAATTCATATCCATACACTGCCGCGCAACCTCCGCGCTCCCCGTAAAGCAGTGCATAATACCGCCGACTTCTTCCGCCCCCTCTTCTTTCAAAATCGTGACAACATCTTCCGTTGCATCACGATTATGAATGATAATTGGAAGGTTCACTTCTTTGGCGAGAGCGATTTGTTTCCGGAATACTTCTTTCTGAATGTCTTTTGGTGATTTATCCCAGTGGTAATCAAGGCCCATCTCTCCGATTGCCACAACTTTTTCGTGAGAGGACAGTTCCTTAATCCATGATAAATCTTCCTCTGTCATGTCAATTGCGTCTACCGGATGCCAGCCGATCGCAGCGTATATAAAGTCATATTCCTCAATCAGCTCCATCGCACGCGTGATAGTGGGTTTGTCGAAGCCGACAACGACGATTCGTTCAACTTCTTCAGCCTTTGCACGCGCAATGACTTCCTCTAAGTCTGTGTCAAATTGCTCGGCATTTAAGTGCGCATGTGTATCAAAAAGCATCATAAAAACTCCTTTCTTGTTGAAAAACAAAAGGTGTTCGACGGAATGTTACACGTGAAACACCTTTTGCATCTATTTATTTAATTCGAGTGCCTTTCGGTAATGACTGGTCGACAGCTACAACTTTGAGAACGCCGTCTGATTCTCCTGCCAGTATCATTCCTTGAGAAAGCTCGCCTCTCAGTTTTACCGGTTTTAAATTCGTTACACAAATGATCTTCATTCCCACAAGCTGATCAGGTGTGTAATGCTTCGCGATACCTGATACAACTTGGCGCTGTTCAAAGCCCAGATCAATTTGCAATTTCAGCAGCCGATCTGCTTTTTTCACCGGCTCTGCGGACAAGACTTCTGCGACGCGAAGTTCTGTATCCATAAATTGATCAAACGTAATTTCAGGAAGACGCTCTGCTTCTTGCGGCTCTTCCGCCTTTTCTTCTTTAGCAGGAGCAGTTCCTTGCATTTTTTGCTTGATGTAAGCTACTTCCTCTTCAGCTTCAAGACGAGGGAAAAGCGGTTCCCCTTTTTTCACTTTCGCGTTCTTCAATTGACCGAATGTCTGAATGCTGTCCCATGCTTTAAGGGACTGATCCTCAACTCCTAGCTGGGCAAACATTTTTTCAGGCGTTTGTGTCAAGAAAGGCTGGAGCAATACGGCTGAGATACGTAAAGATTCAGCTAAATGATACATGACGGAACGTAATTCTTTTTCTTTTTCCTGATCTTTAGCAAGCACCCACGGAGCAGTTTCATCAATATATTTGTTCGTACGGCTGATTAATTGCCATAGCGTTGATAAAGCGACTGAAAACTCCATGTTTTCCATTGCCTTTTCATAAGCTTTAACCGTTTCACCGGCTACAGAAGAAAGCTCTGAATCAAAATCGGTCACATTTCCTTCATATGAACCAATCTCACCGTCAAAATATTTTTGGATCATTGCAACTGTACGATTCAGAAGGTTTCCTAAGTCGTTCGCCAAGTCATAATTAATCCGTTCTACGAAACCTTCCGGCGTAAAGACACCGTCTGAACCGAACGGTACTTCGCGAAGCAGGTAATAGCGAAGTTCATCCAATCCGTAGCGTTCAATTAACGTTACCGGATCAACGACATTTCCTTTTGATTTCGACATTTTTCCGTCTTTCATCAATAACCAGCCATGCGCGAATACTTGCTTAGGCAGCGGGAGATCAAGCGCCATCAGCATAATCGGCCAGTAAATGGTATGAAAACGGACAATTTCTTTACCGACAAGGTGGACGTCAGCCGGCCAGTACTTTTTGTAAAGCTCATCATTTTCCGTATCATAACCGAGCGCTGTAATATAGTTGAACAGTGCGTCAATCCATACATACACGACATGCTTCGGATTTCCCGGCACTTTTACGCCCCAGTCGAACGTCGTTCTGGAAACGGCCAAGTCTTCAAGCCCCGGTTTAATGAAGTTGTTAATCATTTCATTTTTGCGTGATTCAGGCTGGATGAAAGAAGGATTTTCCTCATAAAACTTCAGCAGGCGGTCTGCGTATTTGCTCATGCGGAAGAAGTATGACTCCTCTTTGATTAATTCGACCGGATGGCCGCTGTCCGGGCTTTTTCCGCCGACAACCTCACCCTTCTCATTTCTTTCCACATCCACCAGCTGTGTTTCCGTATAGAATGTTTCATCAGGGATGCTGTACCAGCCCTCATACTCATCCAGGTAAATGTCACCATTATCAAGAAGTTTTTGAAACACTTTCTCGATAATTTCTTTGTGCCGGCTTTCCGTCGTCCGGATGAAATCATCGTGAGAAATGTCGAGCTGCTTCCATAGTTTTTGGATTTCAGCAACTGCACGATCCACATAAGCTTGAGGCGTGATATTCTCTTCCTCCGCTTTCTGCTGGATTTTCTGTCCGTGCTCATCCGTTCCGGTTAAGTAGCGTACGTCAAATCCTTTTAATCTTTTGTAACGCGCCATCGCATCGCCGGCCACGGTAGTATAAGCATGGCCGATATGTAATTTTCCGCTCGGATAATATATCGGGGTTGTAATATAAAAAGTATTATTGTCTTGCGGCATGTTGCAACCTCCCATTCAGAATGTCGAAAAGCTCACGCCCAAAGGACGAGAGCGGTTTTATTTGATATACAATATTGATATTTGTCCTCTATCTATGATACCATCTTAGCCTTTAAGATCAAGGATATATACGTACTGCGCGTAAAAGAGTAAATAAAATTAAAAATTTTTATTGAAATTAAAAAAAGTCTTAACATGTCGAATTTTGTCGTTTATAATCTACTAATATAAAACATCTTGGTTCGAAAGTCTTGATTTAAAAGGATTTTCAGTAGGATAATAGGTTCGAAAAAGCAGTCAAAAAGCCTGTTATTTCAGGATTTCCAAGGCTTTACTTACTATAAGAACTAATTCTTACAAACAATAGCAAACAAAAAGATTGACGATTATTGGAAACCTTGTTATGCTAGGAATGTAAGGAATTTTGTCGAATAATGACGAAGAAAAATATAAACTACAAATAATTATCTCTCGGGAGGAGACTGTTAATGAAATCTACTGGTATCGTACGTAAAGTTGATGAACTTGGACGCGTAGTTATCCCAATCGAACTTCGCCGTACACTGGGCATCGCAGAAAAAGACGCTCTTGAAATTTATGTTGATGATGAAAAAATCATCCTTAAAAAATATAAACCAAACATGACTTGCCAAGTAACTGGTGAAGTTTCTGACGATAACCTTAAACTTGCCGGCGGCAAATTGGTACTCAGCAAAGAGGGCGCTGAGCAAATCATCTCTGAAATTCAAAACCAGCTTCAAAACCAAAAATAAGCTATTTCATACAAAAACCGTTCTTGTTACGATACAAGAACGGTTTTTTTTATGATTGAATGTGATAAGCGTCATAAATCTCGCGTTTCGGCACGTCCCGATCTACCGCTGTTTGTTTTATGGCCTGTTTGGAAGAAGATCCTTCATTTATGTAATGCTCCACATGTTCTTTCTCAGAAAGCTCCGTCCACCAAGGCTTTTCCTCTTCATCCGGTTCAGCGGTTTGATTTCCTTCGACAACGAGACAGAACTCACCGCGGATTTGATCTTCATTTGCCCATTCCATCACCTCGGCGATGGTTCCTCTGATGAATTCCTCGTACTTTTTCGTTAATTCTCTCGTGACGGCGATGGTTCGATTACCCAAAACATCATGCATTGCTGTTAATGTTTCTTTTAATCTGTGCGGCGCTTCGTAAAATATCATCGTTTCCTGCCGTTTTTTCAGGATTTCGAGTTCTTTCTTCTTTTCTTTTTTCTGTCTGTTTAAAAATCCGTAGAAGAAAAACGGCTGCGGGGTGATGCCTGATGCGGTCAGCGCGGTTAATGCCGCATTAGCACCCGGAAGCGGAACGACATATCCGCCGATTTGGGTGAAATCTCTCACAATCTCAGCCCCCGGGTCGGAAATTGTCGGCATGCCGGCATCACTGACCAATGCCACATTCTTTCCGTTTTTCAGCCATTCAATGATTTTATGGCCGCTGCTTTCTTTATTATGTTCATGATAGCTGATGAGAGATGTTTCTATATCATAAACATGGCACAGCTTTTTCGTCTGTCTCGTATCTTCGGCAGCTATGACATCGGCCGATTTCAGCGTCTCTACTGCACGAAAGGTCATGTCCTCCAAATTGCCGATCGGTGTAGGAACAAGGTACAGAGTTCCCATTTCAGATTTTCCGTTAAAACTCATCTGGCGTCTTAACATATACAGCCTCCTTGCTGCGTCGTTTTTCTTCTATATATTGCTCTTTTTTCTTTCGGGTCAGCTGTTTAAAACGGTATTCCGCCTGCATCGCTTCCCGTTTTGTTTCAAATGATTCCGCATGGCATAACGAAACCGGCCGCCGCGCCCTTGTGTACTTCGCACCCTTTCCCTCATTGTGGGTTTTCAGCCGTTTTTGCAGATCATTTGTATAACCGGCATACAGACTGTTGTCATTGCACAGCAGCACATAAAAGAAATGACTATTTGTCTCCATATAAAATCGTGCGGATCTCTTTCGTATATTCATTTTGTTCATTGTATACGAACAGCGGGGGAAGAATTTTGAGATCAGGGCGGCCGCCTTTAATTCCTTCAACCAAAATGGTATTCGCTTCTTTACCTTGTTTCGGATAAATAAACTGAACCCGTTTCGGTTCTATTCGGTACGCTTTCATTAATTCAAAGATTTCCAAAAGCCTCCCCGGCCGATGAACGAGAGCCGCTTTTCCGCCTTGCTTCAGCAGTTTGCTGCTGACGGAAATCACATCTTCAAGCGTGCAAAGAATTTCGTGCCTTGCGATTCTGAGATGCTCGTTCAGGTTCTGCTCCGCCTCTTTCGGTGTTTTAAAATAAGGCGGATTGCAGGTGACAACATCATATTTATTATGTCCGAGTCTTTCCGGCATATTTTTCAGATCATCATGAATGAGACTGATCTGACCGCCCAGCCCGTTGTATTCCACGCTTCGGAGCGCCATATCATACAAGCGTTCCTGAATTTCAACCCCGGTGATATCGGCTTTTGACCTTGTGCTGAGCAAAAGCGGCACAATGCCGTTCCCCGTGCATAAATCAACGATGTTCCCCTTTTGAATCGGAACGTATGCAAACTTAGACAGCAGCACGGCATCTAATGAAAAAGCGAAAACCGTCGGACTCTGTACTATTTTCATATCCTCTGCTAATAAGTAATCCAATCTTTCATCATCACGTAATGAAACCATAATCTTATTCCTTTCGGCACTCTTTGAAAAAGGCTTCCGACATCAGCGGAAGCCTTTTCCTTATTTTTTATTTAAGAAAGACAGACAAAAAAGGCAATCTCCCTTGCGGACGCTCCCATAATGGACGTTGCAAATATGAAAGCCTTCTTGATACAGCCGGGCCAGATTGTCGTACCCTTCTCCTATATCACTCTGCTCTGCCTTCTGTGTTTTTGTTTCTTTCTGATCGGCTTTGAATTTCTCAATTTGCTCTGTCGTATCATCAAGCCGTTTACGCAAATGCTTATTTTCAAGCTGAAGATGGTGATTCTCTTCAATCATTTCGCCGATATGCTGCTTTAAGTCACCCAGCTGACGGTACAGCGAACCGATTTGTTCCTCCAGGTTTATGACAGTATCAAATAACTCTTTTTTATCCAAGGTTCCACACCTCGTTAATCTGTGGTTTGTGCGGATACGACGCCCTCTTCCAAGAGCTCTTCCCAAGTATATTCTATCACTTTTTCACGATTCTTCAGTTCCACCTGAAGCACCCGTTCCAGAATATTAAGACCGACAACCTTTGCGGGGCCGTTTGCCGTCGTAATCATTTCGCCTAAATCCGGCAGCTGTTCTTTTGCCGTCTCATACTCATCATTTTCGTACTTCAAACAGCACATCAAACGGCCGCACAGACCGGAAATCTTCGTTGGGTTCAACGATAAATTTTGATCCTTCGCCATTTTGATGGACACCGGTTCAAAATCACCGAGGAACGTGGAGCAGCAAAGCATTCTCCCGCATGGTCCGATACCGCCGAGCATTTTCGCCTCGTCCCTCACCCCGATTTGGCGCAATTCGATTCTCGTTTTAAAGATAGAAGCCAAGTCTTTGACCAATTCCCTGAAATCAACCCGTCCGTCTGCTGTAAAGTAAAAAATGACTTTATTGCGGTCAAATGTAAACTCAACATCAACCAGCTTCATATCTAAGCCGTGGTCAGCCACTTTTTTCTGACACACTTCAAAAGCGGACAGGGCCTCCTGTTTGTTTTCTTCTACAATGAGAAGATCGCGTTCATCAGCAACGCGTATGACCTTTCGAAGCGGAAGCACAACATCATGCTCGTCCACTTGTTTATTTGCGATGACAACCTGCCCGTATTCGACACCTCTTACGGTTTCAACAATGACGCAGCTGTCTTGTTCTATATCAAATCCGTTCGGATCAAAATAATAAATTTTCCCCGCTTTTTTAAAGCGGACGCCTATTACGTTGTACAAGCTTATCCCTCCTGCAACGTTAACACCAAGTGCTCCATTAATCCCTGCACATTCACATTGGAATGAAGCCGTTTTTTTGCTTCTAAAACAGCGAGAATTTGGTTCGTAACGCTTTGTTGTGTAAATTGCAGCGCATGCTGTTTTATTGATTGGAATAAGTCTTGATAAATCAGTTTATCTTCATTTCCAATTTGGATGGATAATACATCACGGTATATCAATAAGAGCATATCAAGACCCATTTCTTGATGGGTTTTTTCTTTGAAAAAGGGCACCCACTGATCCTGAATGAAGAAAAAGGCATGTCCTTTCCGCTGATGTAAGACTTCATACAATTTTATCACTTTCGCTCTGGACTCTGCAAACTCATCATTTCGACTTAATTCGACTGCTTCCGCAATATTATTTGTCATATTTGCTAAGAGCCGGGCCATGTGAAGGCTCACTTCCTGTTCAATCAGTCTTTCCTCTATGGCTTTCGGCTGAAGCGGCTGGAACGGAAGAACCTGACATCTCGAAACGATGGTATCCAGTATTCGGTGAAGCTGCTCAGTAATAAGAATTGCGATGGTATCTTGACTCGGCTCCTCTAAAAATTTCAGCAGACTGTTTGCCGCATTTGTCGTCATTTGATCCGCATGGGATATAATGTACAGCTTTTTATGCGATTCCAGTCCTGTTTTAGAAAACTCTTCCTGAAGAGATTGGATCTGAGCCTTTTTAATGGATAATCCGTCGGGCTGAACCACATGGAGGTCGGGATGGTTTCCGGATTCAATACGCTTACAGTTCCGGCACTCCCCGCAAGGCTCAGTCCCGCCTTCAAGGCAAAAAAAGCTTTTTGCGAGAAGCAGTGCGGCATCCAATTTGCCCGTTCCTTTTTTGCCTTCAAACAGATATGCGTGAGAAAGCCTTTTCTTTTCAATGCTGTTATGCAAAAGCCGCATCACTCTGGGCTGCTGCCCGGTCATTTCCTTCCATGATATTGCCATTGTATCACTCTCTATGTGTAAAGGTTAATCAATAAACCTTTTATTTCTCCGATTCGATCCAGCAAATCAATTGCCGGTTTTTCCTGATCTAACATTTCTTCTGTCAGCTGAAGCAGTTTTTCATCTATTTCTTTCACAAGCCCCAGAGTCCGGCTGCTTCCGTACAGGTCAAAGCTTTTCTCCGTCTCATGCGATAATCCGCTGTCTACGGCCTCTTTTACAAAACGTTTTACCAATCCTTTGAATTTCGCTAAGTCTTTGAAGTTTCTCGACTTCGTCAGCCTTTTCCCGAACGTTTCTATATCCGTTAAGAACCTGCTCAGCTGATCAAATTTCAGCTTGCTGCTTTGGCTGTCCATTGAACTTTTAAATGTTCCGGAAAGCTCTGCCGCTTTATAAGCAGGCTGCTGCTTTTTCTCAATAAATGTACGTAAGTCAGAATTTATTTTCACGTCGTCAAATCCTTAAAATTGATGAAATTCATCGACCGGGAGGACAAAGACCGTCGCTCCGCCGACTTCCACTTCGACGGGATATGGAACGTAGGAATCCGCATTCCCGCCCATCGGGGATACCGGGGCAATCATCTGATCACGTTTACAGCCATTCTCTTTAATGAGGCTGAGCGCTTTATCAACACGGATATCTTCCACCCCGATCATAAACGTCGTATTGCCTGATTTAAGGAATCCGCCTGTTGTCGCAAGCTTCGTCACCCTGAAGTTGTGGTCGGTTAATACTTTCAAAAGCCTGTTGCTGTCCTGATCCTGCACCACTGCCACTATTAGTTTCATTCTCTAGGCCCCCTTTAGGTTGGAAAGAACATTATCGTTACATTCATTATAGCAACTTATGAGAAACAGGTCACAACTGAATTTTTTTCAATGCTTCATTTATCACTTGAAGTGCGTCCTGAATGACGAGTTCCTTCTTTTTCGATGCGTCGATTGTATGGAATCTTTCCGGAAAACGCTGCATGACCTTTTGGTATCCTTCCCGTACTTTCGTATGAAAGTGCAGGGCCTCAAGATCGAGACGATTCTTCTCTCTTGAATCATTCGACGTAATCCGTTTCAACCCTTCTTCCGGCTCAATAGAAAAATAGATGGTAACATCAGGCATCGTATCGCCGATTGCAAACTGGTTGATAGAAAGAACTTCATCAATCCCGAGCCCTCTCGCATAGCCTTGGTAAGCCAGAGAACTGTCAATGAAACGATCGCACAGCACAATGCGGCCTTCTTTCAATGCAGGCTGCACCTTTTCGACTAAATGCTGTCTTCTCGCCGCAGCGTAAAGCAGCGCCTCCGTTTTTGCATCCATCAGTGTATTGTTTTTATTTAAGATCACTTCTCTGATCTGTTCCGCAATGTCGATGCCGCCCGGTTCTCTTGTCGCTGTCACCGGGAGCCCCTCTGCCGACAAAATCTCTTTCATTTCCTGAAGCACAGTCGTTTTCCCTGCACCTTCAGGACCTTCAAATGTTATAAATAAACCGCTCATGATTTCTCCTCTTCTATATAGACAAGTAATTGTTCCCCGTTTAACAAGCCTTGAATATGCGCGTCCATGCCGATTAAACGGGAAAGCTTTTGTACGATCTCTTCTGTTATCCGTTCTCCGTCCATGATCAGCGGAATTCCCGGCGGATAAGGAATAATGTTGCCCGCATGCAAGCGCCCGGCCGCCTTATTTATATCTGCAGGCTCTTTTGTAAACTTCCGCATCTCATTTTGCGGGTATTCAAGTGTCGATATGGACGGAAATGTCCACTTCACGGCATCCGGCAATTTATCGGGCGGTGTATTCTCCAGTTTCTGCTGTATGTTTCTTACGGTTGCCTGTTCTATCATCCGCCGGCCGCCTATCGGCAGTACGAGCAATACTTGGTACTCGTCAGCCAGCTCGGCAACAATGCCTTCACTCTCCAAAATCCGTTGTAATGAATAGCCGGAATGTCCGAGCTTTGACCGAAGAATTAATTTTAACGGGTCCGCCCGCAGCCCATATCCGGAAGGCTCGATTATTTCAATAGAAGAAATTGATGCGAACCTTCGTTTGATTTTCTCAATGCGCTCCATATGAACGGGAAGTGTCCCTTTTTCAGCAATATCCTGCACATAAGCGCGCGCCGTATCTAAAGATGCCATAATCGGGTATGACGGGCTGCTGCTTTGCAAACTGCTTACATAATAAGTTAATCGATCTCTGTCAATTCTGGTGCTGTTCAAATGAAAGTAAGACCCCATCGTCATAGCCGGAAGCGTTTTGTGAGCCGATTGAACAACGGCGTCTGCCCCCATAGCCAATGATGAAGGCGGGAAAGGCCGGCCTAACACAAAGTGAGCCCCATGTGCCTCATCCACCAGTACAGGAACGCCGTATGAATGGGCTTTGTTAACTGCCGCAGTCAAATCGGCAGCATGCCCGTAGTAAGTCGGATTGGTCAGAACAAGTCCTTTCGCGTTCGGATATGACGCCAGCGCTTTTTCGATGACTGAAAGGGATACATGTGCCGGCACATGCATGTTTTCATCGATTTCCGGCGCCAAATAAACCGGCTTGGCTCCGGCCAATGCCGCCGCATGGAAAACAGACTTGTGACAATTACGCTGGATCAGAATGGGTTCACCCGGTTCACACACAGCTAAAATCATCGCCAGATTGCCGGCGGTCGTTCCATTGACGAGAAAGAAACTTTCCTGAGAGCCGTAAAATCTGCTCACCAAATCCTGCGCTTCCTTAATGACCCCCGTCGGGTGATGCAAGTCATCAAGACCCGTGATCTCAGTCATATCAATAGATAAAAGAGATTGATATACAGATTTGGCTTCATCAAAAAAGACATCTCCATTGTGATGTCCCGGAACATGAAAAGAATACGTATTTCGGTGCGCATGCTTCATCAGCGCTGTATATAAAGGTGTGTCCATTTTTAAACAAATCCTTTGCCTGTCTTTCTTATTATATCGTGCCTGCGAGCCAACTTAAAGCTAAGACTTTTTGGCATCTAGCCGTTATCCCGGCCGGATCTCATATCAAGCAGCTTCTTTTTTAAATCGCCTTCCATGATAACAAGCTCCTCCTCGGCACGCCTGCGTTTCATCCTGCCTTCTTCTTGAATAGACATGATTTCTTCAAGTGTGCTGACTAAGCTTTCCTGCACTTTTTTGAGGGTTTCTGCCTCAACAAGTCCGCGCTCATTGGCTTTCGCGGTCTCGACTGTACTTGTTTTCAGAAGTTCAGCGTTTTTCAGCAGCAATTGATTTGTCGTATCCGCCGCCTTCTGCTGCACATCTGCCGCACTCCGCTGCCTCATAAGCGTCAGCGCGATGGCGACTTGATTCTTCCATAAAGGAATAGCCGTAACAATGGAGGACTGAATTTTCTCTGCCAGTGCCTGATTTGTGTTTTGAATCAGGCGGATTTGCGGCGCACTCTGAAGCGTAATCTGCCTGCTCAGCAGCAGATCATGCACCCTCTTATCCAGACGGTCGGCAAACTGGCGAAGATCATTCACTTCCTGCGCGGCCATTTGATTGTGTTCTTGTAATTCGGCTTTTCTTGCCGCTTCGGGTATCAGCTTTGTTTTCAGCTCATCTAATTTTAATTCCCCCGCTGCTATATACATAGTTAAATCAGTAAAGTACTG